>CAWEQY010000009.1:0-304348 GCA_963811375.1 uncultured Solirubrobacterales bacterium | reverse complement strand
GGTCACCTTGGTCTTCGACTATCCGACCTCTGAGGCGGTAGCCAGGTACCTGCTCGAGCGAATTGACCCAACCGCCGGGGCTAGTGCGGCGCAGGATCCCGTGGAGGAGGAGATCCGCCAGTTGCTGGCCTCGATTTCCCCGACCCGACTACGGGAAGCGGGTGTGCTGGACATGTTGCGAGCGCTTGAGGGGAACGGGTCATCGGAGGATTTGAACGGGGACGGGGAGCAGGGCTCCATCGACAGCATGGACATCGACACGCTCGTGCGGCAGACGCTCGAGACAGGGATATCGGAGGGGTAACAGATGGCTGTTTCATCCGAGCAAATCGCACAGGCTCTTCGCACGTCTCTCAAGGAGACCGAGCGGCTGCGCAAACAGAACAAGCAGCTGCTGGGGAAGGGGAGCGAGCCGATCGCGATCGTCGGCATGAGCTGCCGCTACCCCGGCGGAGCGTGTCGCCGGAGCGGCTCTGGGAGCTCCTCGCCGCCGCCGGCGACGGCGATCACCGAGTTCCCCGACGACCGTGGCTGGGACACCGAGGGCATCTATGACCCCGACCCCGAGCAGGCCGGCAAGACCTACACCCGCGAGGGCGGCTTCCTGCACGACGCCGGCGAGTTCGACCCCGCCTTCTTCGGCATCTCCCCGCGCGAGGCGCTGGCGATGGATCCCCAGCAGCGGCTGCTCCTGGAAGGCGCCTGGGAGGCGCTGGAAGACGCCGGCATCGACCCGGCCGTCGCTGCGCGGGAGCAACGACCGGCGTCTTCGCCGGGATGATGTACTCACGACTACGGCAGTGGCGACTGGCGCGGCAGAAACCGCCTGGGCGAGAGGTGCCTGCAGCACCGGACGTCTCCGGCAGCGTCGCTTCGGGCCGCATCGCCTATGCGCTCGGCCTGGAGGGCCCGGCGGTGACGATCGACACCGCCTGCTCCTCCTCGCTGGTTGCGATGCACCTGGCGGCGCAGGCGCTGCGCGGTGGGGAGTGCGAGCTGGCCCTGGCCGGCGGGGTGACGGTGATGGCGACTCGGCGATGACGTTCATCGAGTTCATCCGCCAGCGGGCTCTCGCCCCCGACGGGCGCTGCAAGTCCTTCTCCTCCAGCGCCGACGGGGCAGGCTTCTCCGAGGGCTCGGGCCTGCTCCTGCTCGAGCGCCTCTCCGACGCCAAGCGCAACAACCGCCGCATCCTCGCCGTGATCAAGGGCTCGGCGACCAACCAGGACGGTGCCTCCAACGGCCTCACCGCCCCCAACGGCCCCTCCCAGGAGCGGGTGATCCGCCAGGCCCTGGCCAACGCCGGCCTGAAGCCCGCCGAGGTGGACGCGGTCGAGGCCCACGGCACCGGCACCACCCTCGGCGACCCGATCGAGGCCCAGGCCCTGCTCGCCACCTACGGCCAGGAGCGCGACAACGGCCCCCTCGCCCTGGGCTCGCTGAAGTCGAACATCGGCCACACCCAGGCCGCCGCCGGCGTCGGCGGCGTGATCAAGATGGTGATGGCACTGAGAGAAGAAGCGCTGCCAAAGACCCTGCACGTGGCCGAGCCAACCCCCCACGTGGACTGGAGCGCGGGGGAGATCGAGCTCTTGACCGAGCAGCGCCGGTGGTCAAGGGGAGAGCGCCCGAGAAGAGCCGGCGTCTCTTCCTTTGGCATCTCCGGCACCAACGCCCACCTGATCTTGGAGGAGGCCCCCGCCCAGCCGGCGCCCCTCAAGGACGAGAGCAAGCGCCCACCGCTCCTGCCCTGGGCGCTGTCGGCCAAAAGCCCCGAGGCCCTGGCCCAGGCGGCCGGGCGCCTGGCCGCCCACGTCGAGCGCCAAGGCCCCGACCCCCTCGACGTCGCCCACACCCTGCTCGGGGCCCGCGCCCAGCTGGCCCAGCGCGCGGTCGTGATCGGCGCCGACCAGGCCGAGCTCCTGGCCGGCCTCGATGCCCTCGCCCGGGGCAAGGGGGCGCCCAACCTAGTTCGGGCCCGCGCCGCTGCCGCACCCAAGCTCGCCTTCTGCTTCCCCGGCCAGGGCTCCCAGTGGCTGGGCATGGCCCAAGAGCTCTTGGCCGACTCGCCGCTCTTTGGCGAGTGGATCGCCAAGTGCGAGGCGGCCCTGGAGCCCCACCTGGACTTCGCGATCGGCGATGTCTTGCGCGCGGCCCCGGGCGCTCCCTCGATCGAGCGGATCGAGGTCGTGCAGCCAGCGCTCTTCGCGGTGATGGTCTCCCTGGCCGAGCTCTGGCGCTCCCACGGGGTCGGGGCCGCGGCGGTGATCGGCCACTCCCAGGGGGAGATCGCCGCCGCCGTGCATAGCGGCGCCCTCACCCTGGCCGAAGGGGCCAGGCTGGCGGCCCTGCGGCCCAGGCGCTGATCTGCCAAGCTCACCGGCAAGGGGGCGATGGCCTCGGTGGCGCTCACAGCGCGAGTGAGATCAAAGCAGCCGATCGCCCCCTATGGCTGGAGGTGAGCCTCGTCGCCGCCCAAAACAGCCCCACCGCCACCGTCCTCTCCTGCGCGGCCGCGGCCCGTCGAAGCGCTGAGCGCCTTTGAGAGCGAAGGCATCCGCGCCCGCCGAGGTCGCGGCGACGATCCCCTCCCACTCCCCCACGTCGAGCCCTTGCGCGAGGAGGTCCAGAGCCCTTGCCGACCTCGACCCCCAACCGGCCCAGATCCCCTTCTACTCGACCCTCTCGGGCGAGCCGATCGACACCACCACCCTCGACGCCGAGTACTGGTACCGCAACCTGCGCGAGCCGGTTGCCTTCCACCAGGCCAGCCAAAGGCTCCTAAAAGACGGCTTCGGCGCCTTCATCGAGATCAGCCCCCACCCGGTCTTGGCGATGGCACTGCAAGAGAGCGCCGAGGCCGAGGACAAGCCCGAGACCGCGATCCTGCACACCCTGCGCCGCGATGAAGGCGGGATGCGGCGCCTGCTCGGCTCCCTCGCCCAGGCCCACGCCCACGGCATCGCCGTCGAGTGGGCCCCGCTCTTCAAAGAGAGCGGTGCCACCACCGTCTCCCTGCCCACCTACCCCTTCCAGCGCCAGCGCTACTGGCTGCAGGGGGCCGCCGGGGCCGGGGACCTGAGCGCTGCCGGGCAGAGCTCGGCCGAGCACCCGCTGCTGGGCGCCGCGATCGCCCTCTCGGGCGAGGGCTCTCATCTGCTCACCGGCCGCATCAGCGCCCAAAGCCACCCCTGGCTGATCGATCACGCCGTCGCCGGCACCGCCCTGATGCCGGGCACCGGCTTCCTCGAGTTGGCCCTGCGCGCCGGCCAGGAGGTCGGGGCCAATCACCTGGCAGAGCTGATCTTGGAGGCACCGCTGCTTTTGCCCCAAAGCGGTGCGGTGCAACTGCAGGTCGCGATCAAAGCCACCGAGGACTCCGAGGACTTCGAGCTCTCGATCCACTCGCGCCCCCAGGCCGGCCAGGAGGAGGGCGGCCAGGAAGAGGAGGCGCCCTGGACCCGCCACGCCAGCGCCACCCTGAGCAGCCAAGAGCCCACCGCCCCGGCCTTTGAGGCCAGCGAGTGGCCCCCAGCGGGAGCCGAGCCCTTGGAGAGCGAGTCCTTCTATGAGCGCGTCGGCGCGATCGGCCTCGACTACGGCCCCGCCTTCCAGGGCCTGGAGGCGGCCTGGCGCCGGGGCGAGGAGATCTACGCGGAGATCTCCCTCGCCCAGGAGCAGGTCGGTGAAGCCGAGCGCTTCGGGATCCACCCGGCACTGCTGGACGCGGCCCTGCACCCGGGCTTTTTGGCGATCGACCCCAGCGAGGTCAAGGGCATGCGCCTGCCCTTCAGCTTCGCCGGCGTTCACCTGCACGAGGGCCGCGGGGCCTCGGCCCTGCGGGTGCGCCTGGGCGCCGAGGGCGAGAGGATCCGCCTCGATGCCGCCGACCAGGACGGTGTCGCGGTCGCCACGATCGAGGCGCTCGAGCCTGCGCGAGGTCGATCCCGCGCAGCTGGGGCGCGCCGCGGTGAAGCCCGACGCTCTCTTTGGCATCGAGTGGGCGGCGCTCGAGTTGCCGGAGGCCGCCAGCGCGGCGAGCGAGCCGAGCTCCCCGAGCAGAGCGCCGCCGGCGAGGTCGAGCCCCCCGACGCCACTGGCGAGCAGAGCGCTGCCAGCGGGGCTGAGAGCGGGCTCCCCGACGCCGCCGCTGAGCCCGGGGTCGAGGTCTTCGAGTGCCGCTCAGATCCAGGCGCCGATCCGATCGCGGCAACCCACGCCCTCTGCGCCGAAGTGCTCGAGCGCCTGCAGGCCCATCTCGCCGCCCCGAGCACGGCCGACGCGCGCCTGGCCTTCCTCACCAAGGGTGCGATGGCGCTCGAGCCCAGCGAGGCCCCCGACCCCGCCGCCGCCGCGGCCTGGGGCCTGATCCGCTCCGCCCAGTCCGAGCACCCCGGGCGCTTCACCGTGATCGACACCGATGCCAGCGCGGCCTCCAAGCAAGCGCTGGCGGCGGCGCTGGCGATCACCGAGGAGCCCCAGCTGGCCCTGCGCGAGGGCCTGGCCAGGGCACCGCGGTTGGCAAAGGCCGCGCCGCAGGCAGACCTGAAAGCCCCCGAGCTCGACCCCGAGGCCACCGTCCTCATCACCGGCGGCCTCTCGGGCCTCGGCGCCCTCACCGCCCGCCACCTGGTCAGCGAGCACGGCGCCAAGCAGCTGCTGCTCAGCAGCCGCCGCGGCCCCGAGGCCCCGGGAGCCGGCGAGCTGATCGCCGAGCTGGCCGAGCTCGGCTGCGAGGCAAAGGCGGTTGCCTGCGACGTCTCCGATCGCGCAGCAGGTCAAAGAGCTCCTGGCCCAGATCCCCGCCGAGCACCCGCTCGGCGCCGTCTACCACTCCGCCGTCGTCCTCGACGACGGCGTCATCGACTCGCTCGATCCCGAGCGCCTTGACCGCGTCCTCGCCCCCAAGGCCGACGGTGCCTGGCACCTGCACGAGGCGACCCGGGACATGGAGCTGAGCGACTTCGTCCTCTACTCCTCGGCCGCCGCCAGCTTCGGCTCCCCCGGCCAGGGCAACTACGCCGCCGCCAACTCCTTCCTCGACGCCCTCGCCCAAAAGCGCCGGGCCGAAGGGCTCCCAGCGACCTGCGATCGCCTGGGGCCTTTGGGCCGAGGCAACGCGAGGCGACCGGGCACCTGGGAGAGGAGGAGCTGGCGCGCCTGGCTCGCAGCGGGCATGGCGGCGCTGGGCAACGAGGAGGGGCTGGAGTTGCTCGACCGCGCTCCGCTCTCGGCCAGCGCCGCTGGCGCTGGCGCTGCCGCTGGCGATGGCGCCGCTGCGCACCGCCGCCGCGGCCGGGCTCTTGCCGCCGCTGTTCTCGGGCCTGGTCAAGGTCAACCGCCGCCGCGCCCGGGCGGCCAAGCGGCTCGCTTGCCCGCCGCCTCGCCAGCGTGCCCGAGGCCGAGCGCGAGGCGGTCGTCTTGGAGCTGGTCCGCGAGCACGCCGCCGACGGTCCTCGGCCACTCCTCAGCCGACGCGATCGACCCCGATCGCCACTTCAAAGACCTCGGCTTCGACTCCCTCGGCGCGGTCGAGCTGCGCAACCGCCTCGCCCAGGTGAGCGGCGTGCAGCTGGAGGCCACCCTGGTCTTCGACTACCCGACGCCTGAGGCGGTCGCCGGGTACCTGCTCGAGCAGGTCGAGGGCAAGGTCGGCCAGGGCGTCGTCGTCCACGCCGCCCGCGGCAGCGATGAGCCGATCGCGATCGTCGGCATCGAGCTGCCGCTATCCCGGAGGAGTCGCCTCGCCGCAGCGGCTCTGGCGGCTGCTCGCCGAGGGCGAGGACGCGATCACCGAGTTTCCCGAGCGACCGCGGCTGGGACACCGAGGGCATCTATGACCCCGACCCCGAGCAGGCCGGCAAGACCTATACCCGCGAGGGCGGCTTCCTGCACGAGGCCGCCGAGTTCGACCCCGCCTTCTTCGGCATCTCCCCGCGCGAGGCGCTGGCGATGGACCCCCAGCAGCGGCTGCTGCTGGAAGGCGCCTGGGAGGCGCTGGAAGACGCCGGCATCGACCCGGCGGTCGCTGCGCGGGACCAACGACCGGTGTCTTCGCGGGGATGATGGCATGCGACTACGGAGTTGGCGCGGCTATGAAGGACATGGGGGGATTCGCGGTCACGGGGCTTTCCGCCAGCGTCGCTTCGGGCCGCATCGCCTACACCCTCGGCCTCGAGGGCCCGGCGGTGACGATCGACACCGCCTGCTCCTCCTCGCTGGTGGCGATGCACCTGGCGGCCCAGGCGCTGCGGGGTGGGGAGTGCGAGCTGGCCCTGGCCGGCGGGGTGACCGTGATGGGCACCCCGGCGGTGCTGGTCGGGATGAGCCGCCAGCGTGGCCTCGCCCCCGACGGGCGCTCCAAGTCCTTCTCCTCCAGCGCCGACGGCGCCAGGCTTCTCCGAGGGCTCGGGCCTGCTCCTGCTCGAGCGCCTCTCCGACGCCAAGCGCAACAACCGCCGCATCCTCGCCGTGATCAAGGGCTCGGCGACCAACCAGGACGGTGCCTCCAACGGCCTCACCGCCCCCAACGGCCCCTCCCAGGAGCGGGTGATCCGCCAGGCCCTGGCCAACGCCGGCCTGAAGCCCTCAGAGGTGGACGCGGTCGAGGCCCACGGCACCGGCACCACCCTCGGCGACCCGATCGAGGCCCAGGCCCTGCTCGCCACCTATGGCCAGGAGCGCGACAACGGCCCCCTCGCCCTGGGCTCGCTGAAGTCGAACATCGGCCACACCCAGGCCGCCGCCGGCGTCGGCGGCGTGATCAAGATGGTGATGGCACTGAGAGAAGAAGCGCTGCCAAAGACCCTGCACGTGGCCGAGCCAACCCCCCACGTGGACTGGAGCGCGGGGGAGATCGAGCTCTTGACCGAGCAGCGCCGGTGGTCAAGGGGAGAGCGCCCGAGAAGAGCCGGGGTCTCTTCCTTTGGCATCTCCGGCACCAACGCCCACCTGATCTTGGAGGAGGCCCCCGCCCAGCCGGCGCCCCTCAAGGACGAGAGCAAGCGCCCACCGCTCCTGCCCTGGGCGCTCTCGGCCAAAAGCCCCGAGGCCCTGGCCCAGGCGGCCGGGCGCCTGGCCGCCCACGTCGAGCGCCAAGGCCCCGACCCCCTCGACGTCGCCCACACCCTGCTCGGCGCCCGCGCCCAGCTGGCCCAGCGCGCGGTCGTGATCGGCGCCGACCAGGCCGAGCTCCTGGCCGGCCTCGATGCCCTCGCCCGGGGCAAGGGGGCGCCGAACCTAGTTGGGGCCCGCGCCGCTGCCGCACCCAAGCTCGCCTTCTTCTTCCCCGGCCAGGGCTCCCAGTGGCTGGGCATGGCCCAAGAGCTCTTGGCCGACTCGCCGCTCTTTGCCGAGTGGATCGCCAAGTGCGAGGCGGCCCTGGAGCCCCACCTGGACTTCGCGATCGGCGACGTCTTGCGCGCCGCCCCCGGCGCTCCCTCGATCGAGCGGATCGAGGTCGTGCAGCCAGCGCTCTTTGCGGTGATGGTCTCCCTGGCCGAGCTCTGGCGCTCCCACGGGGTCGGGGCCGCGGCGGTGATCGGCCACTCCCAGGGGGAGATCGCCGCCGCCGTCATCGCCGGCGCCCTCACCCTGGCCGAAGGGGCCAAGCTGGCGGCCCGCCGCAGTGCCGCTGATGCCCGCTGCACCGGCAAGGGGGCGATGGCCTCGCTGCGCGCTCTCACCGAGCGACGCCAAAGAGCCAGCCTCGCCCCCTACGGCGCGGAGGTGAGCCTCGCCGCCGTCAACTGCCCCACCGCGTCACCGTCTCCTGCGACGAGCCGGGGCCTCGAAGCGCTGAGCGCCTTTGCGAGCGAGGGCATCCGCGCCCGCGAGGTCGGCGGCGACGATCCCCTCTCACTCCCACCACGTGGAGCCGATGCCGAGGAGGTCCGAGAGCGCTCGCCGACCTCGACCCCCAACCGGCCCAGATCCCCTTCTACTCCACCCTCAGCGGCGAGCCGATCGACACCACCACCCTCGACGCCGAGTACTGGTACCGCAACCTGCGCGAGCCGGTTGCCTTCCACCAGGCCAGCCAAAGGCTCCTAAAAGACGGCTTCGGCGCCTTCATCGAGATCAGCCCCCACCCGGTCTTGGCGACTGGCCTGCAAGAGAGCCGCCGAGGCCGAGGACAAGCCCGAGACCGCGATCCTGCACACCCTGCGCCGCGAGAAGGCGGGATGCGGCGCCTGCTCGGCTCCCTCGCCCAGGCCCACGCCCACGGCATCGCCGTCGAGTGGGCACCGCTCTTCAAAGAGAGCGGTGCCACCACCGTCTCCCTGCCCACCTACCCCTTCCAGCGCCAGCGCTACTGGCTGCAGGGGGCCGCCGGGGCCGGGGACCTGAGCGCTGCCGGGCAGAGCTCGGCCGAGCACCCGCTGCTGGGCGCCACGCTCTCACTCGCCCGCGAGGGCGAGACGATCTGCTCACCGGCCGCATCTGTGCCCAAAGCCACCCCTGGCTGATCGATCACGCCGTCGCCGGCACCGCCCTGATGCCGGGCACCGGCTTCCTCGAGTTGGCCCTGCGCGCCGGCCAGGAGGTCGGGGCCAATCACCTGGCAGAGCTGATCTTGGAGGCACCGCTGCTTTTGCCCCAAAGCGGTGCGGTGCAACTGCAGGTCGCGATCAAAGCCACCGAGGGCTCCGAGGACTTCGAGCTCTCGATCCACTCGCGCCCCCAGGCCGGCGGCCAGGAGGAGGACGGCCAGGAAGAGGAGGCGCCCTGGACCCGCCATGCCAGCGCCACCCTGAGCAGCCAAGAGCCCACCGCCCAGGCCTTTGAGGCCAGCGAGTGGCCCCCAGCGGGAGCCGAGCCCTTGGAGAGCGAGTCCTTCTATGAGCGCGTCGGCGCGATCGGCCTCGACTACGGCCCCGCCTTCCAGGGCCTGGAGGCGGCCTGGCGCCGGGGCGAGGAGATCTACGCGGAGATCTCCCTCGCCCAGGAGCAGGTCGGTGAAGCCGAGCGCTTCGGGATCCACCCGGCATTGCTGGACGCGGCCCTGCACCCGGGCTTTTTGGCGATCGACCCCAGCGAGGTCAAGGGCATGCGCCTGCCCTTCAGCTTCGCCGGCGTTCACCTGCATGAGGGCCGCGGGGCCTCGGCCCTGCGGGTGCGCCTGGGCGCCGCGGGCGAGAGGATCCGCCTCGATGCCACCGACCAGGACGGTGTCGCGGTCGCCACGATCGAGGCGCTGAGCCTGCGCGAGGTCGATCCCGCGCAGCTGGGGAGCGCCGCGGTGAAGTCCGACGCTCTCTTTGGGATCGAGTGGGCGGCGCTGGAGTTGCCGGAGGCCGCCAGCGCGGCGAGCGAGACCGAGCTCCCCGAGCAGAGCGCCGCCGGCGAGAGCGAGAGCGGGCTCCCCGACGCCGCCGCTGAGCCCGGGGTCGAGCTCTTCGAGTGCCGCTCAGATCCAGGCGCCGATCCGATCGCGGCAACCCACGCCCTCTGCGCCGAGGTGCTCGAGCGCCTGCAGGCCCATCTCGCCGCCCCCGAGCAGGACGCGCGCCTGGCCTTCCTCACCAAGGGTGCGATGGCACTCGAGCCCAGCGAGGCCCCCGACCCCGCCGCCGCCGCGGCCTGGGGCCTGATCCGCTCCGCCCAGTCCGAGCACCCCGGGCGCTTCACCGTGATCGACACCGATGCCAGCGCGGCCTCCAAGCAAGCGCTGGTGGCGGCGCTGGCGATCACCGAGGAGCCCCAGCTGGCCCTGCGCGAGGGCCTGGCCAGGGCGCCGCGGTTGGCAAAGGCCGCGCCGCAGGCAGACCTGAAAGCCCCCGAGCTCGACCCCGATGCCACCGTCCTCATCACCGGCGGCCTCTCGGGCCTCGGTGCCCTCACCGCCCGCCACCTGGTCAGCGAGCATGGCGCCAAGCAGCTGCTGCTCAGCAGCCGCCGCGGCCCCGAGGCCCCGGGGGCGGACGAGCTGATCGCCGAGCTGGCCGCGCTCGGCTGCGAGGCAAAGGCGGTTGCCTGCGACGTCTCCGATCGCGAGCAGGTCAAAGAGCTCCTGGCCCAGATCCCCGCCGCGCACCCGCTCGGCGCCGTCTACCACTCCGCCGTCGTCCTCGACGACGGCGTCATCGACTCGCTCGATCCCGAGCGCCTTGACCGCGTCCTCGCCCCCAAGGCCGACGGTGCCTGGCACCTGCACGAGGCGACCCGGGACATGGAGCTGAGCGACTTCGTCCTCTACTCCTCGGCCGCCGCCAGCTTCGGCTCCCCCGGCCAGGGCAACTACGCCGCCGCCAACTCCTTCCTCGACGCCCTCGCCTACCGTCGTCGGGCCGAAGGGCTTGCGGCCACTGCGGTTGCCTGGGGGATGTGGGGTCAGGAGGGCGGGATTACCGCGGGGCTGAACGAGGCTGACCTCGCGCGCATTTCGCGTGCGGGCCTGATCCCGATCACCGCTGAACGCGGCTTCGAACTTCTCGCGCAATGCCGTTCCCTAACAACCCCCTACGCGATAGCGGCTCCTTTCGACCCCGGTGTTCTGCGCACCGCCGCCCGCGCCGGGCTTCTGCCACCGTTGCTTTCGAACCTGGTGCGCCTGCCGGCCCGTCGCTCGCAGGCCGCCGCCGGCACCCTCGCGCGGCGGCTTGCCGGTGTCGCGAGCGAGCAGCGCGAGGCGGTTGTCTTGACGGTGGTGCGCGAGCAGATCGCTGCCACCCTTGGCTACGAGAAAGGCGAGGATGTGGACCCGGAGCGGAACCTGCTGGAGCTCGGCTTCGATTCGCTTGCCGCGGTCGAATTGCGCAACCGACTCTCGACCGTCGCGGGGACGCAGATACTCGCCACCGTGGCATTCGAGCATCCGACCGCGGCTGCCCTGGCCACATATCTGCTGGCCCGCTTCGAGGAAGAGAGCGCGGGGGCACCGGCCGGTAGCAGCCGCGGTGTCACCTTGCGGGCTTTGATGGACAACGCGCATTCGCAAGAACGAATGGCTGAGATCGCGCCGGTACTGATCGAGATGTCGAAGTTCTACCCCTCCTTTGCGGCGGCGGCGGAGCTCGAAGAGCCGCCTTACTCAGTCTCGATCACGCGCGAGGGGGCATCGCCGCGCCTCGTCTGTGTTCCCTCCTTCATCGTGGGCTCCGGCCCGCATCAGTTCGCCCGCATCGCGCGGACCCTCGACGGGCGCCGAGCGGTAACGGCACTGTCGCTCCCTGGCTTCCGCAACGGAGAGCGGCTACCGGCGAGCTGGGAGGCGGCCGTGGAGGCGCTCGCCGCTTCGGTTCTGCAGGCGGTCGGCTCGGAGCCGTTCGCGCTTGCCGGCTTCTCCAGCGGCGGCGCGCTGGCCCATTCTCTGGCCGAACGACTCGAGGACGATGGTGTTCCGCCGGAGGCATTGGTGCTGATCGATTCCTACCTCCCCGCCGGTGCCGCCGCGGCGGACACGTTCGCCGGCGTGATGGCGCAGTTGCTGGAGATGGACAATGCCGCGATCGCCATCGACGACGATCACCTGATCGCGATGGGCGCCTACATACGCCTCTACGGAGGCTGGGAGCCAGCGGCAATTGCGGCCCCCGCACTGATGCTGCGCGCGACCGACGATCACGTCCTGCCGACTGTCGGAGAGGAGGAGCTACCTCCCTGGCAACTCCCCGAGAGCGTCGCCGAGGTGGCCAGTGACCACCTCGGCATGATCGCCGACCACGCCGCCGAGAGTGCCGATGCGATCGATTCATGGCTCACCTCGCGACTTTCACTCCAACCCGTCTCCGCCGACGAGTCCCGGGCCTGAGGACATGTCCTCAATCGATTCAGGCGCGATGCGGCTGCAGGCCAGGAGCTGGGGCTCCCCGGGAGCGAAGGCGGTCGTCTGCGTGCATGGGATCGGCCAGCATGGCGGCGTCTTCACGACCCTCGCCGAGCGGCTGGTTGCCAGCGGCTTGCGGGTCGTCGCCGTCGACCTGCGCGGACACGGAGACTCCGGCCGCGAGCCGCCCTGGGACACCGAAACCCATGTTGCCGACCTGCTGGAGACCGTTGCCGCCCTGGAGATCGAGACGGCTACCTGGATTGGCCACAGCTTCGGCGGCCGCGTTTCTGCCGCCCTCGCCGCGCGCTTTCCCGAGCGTGTCGAACGACTGGTCCTGCTCGACCCGGGGCTCGATGTCTCGCCCGCGCACGCGCTCAAATCGGCCGAAACCGAGCGCCTCGACTGGAGCTTCGCCACGGTCGACGGTGCGGTCAACGCGCTGCTCAGCTCCGACTCCGTGGTCGCCGCCCCGAAGGAGGTCGTCGCCGCCTATGTGGCAGACGACCTCCGCCGCGGGACGGACGGACGCCTGCGCTTCCGTCACTCGCCCAGCGCCGCGGTCGTCGCCTGGAGCGAGGTGACCCTGCCGCCGCCGCCGGTGGCGCAGCGGCCGACGCTGCTGGTCCGGCCAGTGAGCTCGGGGGTTCACAGCCGTGGTCAGGACAGCCGCTACCGGACCGAGCTCGGCCCGCTGCTGACCATGGCCGCGGTCCCCAACGGGCACAACGTCCTTTGGGATTCGCCGACCGAGACGATGGCGGCGATCGACGCTTTCCTCGCCAAGACGGGCACCCCGGCGGCGCCTGCCTGAGCCGTCGCCGCGCTTTCAGACGGCCCGAGGGAGCGGCGCGATAGCCGTCACGACCAAGCCGTCGGCGATCAGCCAGCGCCCGGCGAAGCCGCTCACCTCTCCAGCCGCAACCACCGGCCCCGGCACCAGCAACTTGGCCGTGAACTCGCGACGCTCGGGATCGACCATGAGCGTCGCGTCCTCGAAGCCGAGCCAGCGCTGGGCCAGCGGGAACCAGGCCTTGTAGACGCTCTCCTTGGCGCTGAAGAGAAGCCGGTCCCAATGCACGGTCGGGGCGGTGCGCGTGAGCTCCCCCAGCCAGGTTCGCTCCTCCGGCCTGGCGATATCGCCGATCAGCCCCGCTGGCAGTGGCTCGTGCGGCTCGGCGTCGATCCCGATCGTCAGCAGCTCGGCTGAGCTGGCCACCGCGCAGGCGCGGTAGCCGTCGCAGTGGGTGATGCTGCCGACGACGCCCTCGGGCCAGCGGGGCTCGCCGCGCTCGCCGCTGGCGATTGGCCCCGCTGCGACCCCGAGCCGCTCCAGCGCGCGGTGGGCGCAGGCGCGACCCGTCGCGAACTCGCGACGCCGTTTCTCCACCGCCCGGCCGACGATCTGCTCCTCCTCCGGGAAGAGCGAAGCCCCGGTCTCGTCGGCGAACGCCTCGGCGACGGCAACCGCTTTCGGCAAGATCGCCTCGATCACGACTACTCCCGCCCTGCCAGGATTGCCCGCGGCCCGGGCGGCTTGCGCAGGCGGCGCTTCCACTCGCGCGGGTAGCCGAGCGAGACCTCCTCGAACCTGGTGCCATCGTGCCGGCTCGTGCGCGGGATGTGGAGATGGCCGTAGACGACGACGGCCGCGTTGAAGCGACGGTGCCAGTCGGCTGTGCGGCTGGTTCCGCACCACTGCGCGAACTCCGGATGCCAGAGCATTCGCGTCGGCGCCTCGATCAGGGGGAAGTGGTTGACGAGCACCGTCGGGACTCCCTGCGGACAGGTACTCAACCGCTGCTCGGTCTCCCGCACGCGGGCCCGGCACCACTCCTCCCGGCTCGGGTAGGGGTCGGGGTGGAGCAGGAACTCGTCGACGCAGACCACCCCTGCCTCGTAGGCCAGCCGCAACGACTCCTCCTTGGTCGCGGCGATGTTGCTGCCGAACGAGTAGTCGTAGAGGAGGAACAGCGGCGCCACGACAACAGGGCCGTCAGCTCCATCCCAGAGGGGGTAGGGATCCTCCGGAGTCAGAGCGCCGGCCCGGCGGCAGACTTCGACCAGGCGCCGGTAGCGTGGCTCTCCCCGTGGTTCATGGTCCTCGTCGCGCTGGGTCAGCAGCTCGTGATTGCCCGGGACCCAGAGAACCTTGGCGAAGCGGGCCGTGAGCAGCGATAGCGCCCACTCGACGTCGGCAATCGAGTCGCCGACGTCGCCGCAGACGATCAGCCAGTCGCCCTCCGAGCGCGGCGCCAGCGCTTCGACGAGCTCGCGATTCTCGGCATGGTTGACGTGCAGGTCGCTGATCGCGAGGAGCGCTGGCATTCAGGGAAGAGCTATGCCAGCTCGCAGCGGGCCTGGTAGATCGAGGTGAAGCCGGATTCAAAGCCGTTGCGGGCGGCCCGCAGGTAGAGCCGCCAGACGCGGACCCGTTCGGGACCGGCGAGGCGGATCGCCTGCTCGAGGTTGTCGTCGAGATTCTTGGCCCAGTGGCGCAGCGTCTCCGCGTAGTCCGGGGCGAAGTCCTCGACGTGGTGGGTGACGAAGCCGGCCCGTTCCAGCGCCAGCAGGTTGCGCGAGAGGTGTAGCGGGGCGGCGTCGGGAAAGACGAAGCGCTCCGAGAAGGCCCCCGCCTCGGCGTCGGTGTGGCGCAGGCGGGCGATGCCGTGGTTCAGCAGCCGCCCGCCCGGCTTCAGCATCCGCGCCAGCGCCTGCGCGTAAACGTCGATCTGGGCGGCGCCGACGTGCTCGACCATGCCGATGCTGGCGATCGCGTCGAAGCGCTCGCCGGCGAGGTCGCGGTAGTCCATGACGCGGATCTCAACCTTGTCGGCAACGCCGGCCTCCTCAGCCCGCTGGCGCGCCTTCTCGGCCTGGGGAGGGGAGAGGGTGATGCCGACGACGCTGGCACCATGCCTGGTCGCCGCCCAGAGCGGGAAGCCGCCCCAGCCGCAGCCGACGTCGAGCACGCGCTCGCCCTCCTTCAACTCGAGCTTGCGGGCGACCGTCTCCAGCTTCTCCTCCTGGGCCTCCTTCAGGGTCGTCGCCCCGCGCGAGAAGATCGCGCAGCTGTAGACCATCGTCTCGCCGAGAAAGAGCTCGAAGAAGTCGTTGGAGACGTCGTAGTGGTGGCGCACGGCGCGGGCGTCGCGCTCCTTGCTGTGGCGGCGGCCACTGGGGCGCAGCTCGGACTGGGGCCGCGGCGGCGGCTTGGTCAGCCCGGCGGCACGGACGGCGCCCAGCAGCAGCGCCCGCTTGTCGGCAGCGCCCAGCGCCGGCGGTTGCCAGTCGTCGAGCAGCGCGATCACCGCCTCGATGTCGTCGACCTCGATCTCACCGCTGACGTAAGCGCGGCCGAGCCCGAGCTGCCCTGGCGCTCGCAGGACATGGGCGGCGGCGCGCGGGGAGCGGACCGAGAAGGTCGGGCCGCCGCCGGCGGTCGAGGGGAGCCTCGTCCCGTCCCAGAACTCGACGACGAAGGGCCGTTCCGGGACCCGCGTCTCGATCTCCCGCCGTAACCGTCCGGTGTCAGCAAAAGCCATCTCAGCGCACCCTACAACTGCCGGCTGATGGGTCTAAACGACGCCTGGGAGCGGCGCGTTTCGGCCACTCGAGATTAACCCGACATCGATCCGTGACTTACCGCCACGCGGACCCGGCCCGAGTCGTATTATCGCCGCAGTGCCTTCTACTGCCGGACCACTCCCATCCGACATCCAGCCGGTCGCCAACGAGACGCGGGACCGGATCATCACCGGGCTGGTGACGCTGATCCCGTTCGTCGCGATCGGCCTTGCCGGCTGGCAGGTCTGGGGGAAGGCTCTGCACTGGAGCGACGTCTTCCTCTTTCTCGGTCTCTACGTCCTCACCGGGCTGGGAATTACGGTCGGTTTCCATCGCCACCTCACCCACCGCGCCTTCAAGGCGAAGCCGTGGCTGCACGCGCTGTTGGCCATCCTCGGCTCGGCGGCGATCGAGGGCCCGGTCATCTCCTGGGTCGCCGATCACCGCAAGCACCACGCTTTCTCCGACGAACTGGGGGACCCGCACAGCCCTCACGTCGACCATGGCCACGGCTGGAGCGGCGCCCTGCGCGGCATGTACCACGCGCACATGGGCTGGCTCTTCATCCATACCCAGCGCGGCAACAAGGAGCGCTTCACGCCGGACCTGCTCAAGGACCCGCTCGTCAGCTGGGTCGACCGCACCTTCATCTATTGGGCGATCGGCGGCCTGCTGCTGCCGTTCTTCCTCGGCTGGCTGATCGGCGGCACCCTCTTCGCCGCCCTCACCGGCCTGCTCTGGGGCGGGCTCGTCCGTGTCTTCGTCCTCCACCACTTCACCTACAGCATCAACTCGCTCTGCCACATCTTCGGCAACCGCGACTTCGAGACCAGCGACGAGTCGCGCAACCTGGCGCTGATCGCGATCCCGACCTTCGGCGAGGCCTGGCACAACAACCACCATGCCTTCCCGACCTCCGCCACCCACGGCCTCGGCCGCTTCCAGGTGGACCCTTCGGCCATGGTTATCGATGGCCTCGAGAAGCTCGGCCTGGTCTGGGATGTGGTGCGGGTCTCCCCGGAGCGCATGGCGGCCAAGGCGAGCGGCTCGGAGTAGGTCTTGGCAAGCAATGTGAGTAGCCGCCTGGCGGCAGGGGCCGGGCAGCGAGAGCGGTTGATCGAGGGCATGACGCAGGCCGCGGCCCGCTACGGATACGGAGAGGCGAGCGTCGCCCGGGTGGTCGAGCAGGCGGGCGTCTCGCGGGCGACCTTCTACCAGCACTTCGCCGACAAGGAAGCCTGTTTCATGGCCGCGTTCGAGCGCGCAGCCGAACGCATAGAGCTGGCCCTGGCGCGCATCGACGCCGAGGTCGCGCCGGCGCTGCGCGCCCCCGCGCTGCTCGACGACCTCCTGGTCAACACGGTCAACGGTCCCCCCGCGGCTCGGATCCTCCTGGTCGAGGCCCTCGCCGGCGGCCCGGAGGTCCGCGACGCCCATGAACGTCTGATGCTGACCGTGGAGGCGATGCTCGAGCGCTGGCTGCAGTTCTCCGACGAGAACGGCTTCCGGCTGGCGATCACCGGGCGGGCGATCATGGAGGGCATCGTCGGCATCCTCGGCAGGCGGGTCTTTCGCGGCGAAGCCGCCGGGCTGGCCGACCTCCGCGGCGACCTCCTGGCCTGGCTCAACTCCCACGCCATACCAGCGGATGGGCGCCGACTCAGCTCCGCGGAATGGCGCCAGCTCGGGGCCAGCCTGGTGGTGGAGCCACGATCGCAGCCGCGTGCCGCCGCCCCCGCCCGGCGCCTGCCGCGGGGCAAGGGCGCGGCCACTCCCGAGGCGGTGGCGGGGGAGCACCGCGAGCGGATTCTCGCCGCGGTGGCGCAGCTGGCGCGGACGAAGGGATACACGGCGATGACCGTGGCCGACGTGGTCAAAACCGCCGCGGTCACCCGCGAGGCTTTCTACGAGCTGTTCAGGAACAAAGAAGACGCCTTCCTGGCGGCTCAGATCGCTGGCCTGGAGAGCAGTATCTCGGTGGCCGCCGCCGGGTTCTTCGCCGGCGCGGATTGGTCGACCCGGGTTTGGGGCGGGCTCGAGGCGCTGCTCGGCTATTTCAGGATGCATCCGGATCTCGTCTATCTCGACGTAATCGAGGGCTACGCGGCGGGCGCGGCGGCGATTCGCCGCTCGTTTGACAACCGGGTTGCCTACCACCTGTTCCTCGAGGACGGCTACCGCCAGAGCCCAGCCGCGGAGCGCCTGCCGCGGCTCAGCTCGGAGGCGGTCGGTGGCGCGATCCTCGGCCTGATGCGCTGGCAGGTGATGGAAGGCCGGACGGAACGGACCCTGGAGGCACTTCCCGAGATCGTCTACCTGGCGCTGGCGCCGTTCATCGGGCCAACTGCCGCGATGGAGCTGGTTGAAGCGAAAGTCGCCGGCGAGGACGGGGCGCCGACGGCCTGAACGTCGGACCCCTGCGTATCAGGCCTGAAGGCCGGCGCCTCGAAGACCGAACGGACGCTCTCTCGCACCTCGGCCGAGAGGCTGAACCGTGCCGCTGGCCGACCCGGGGTTTCGCCGTCGCTGCGCGCCGGATGTTCGTGGATTACGCCGAGGCAGACGAGCGCTTCCAGGTGGCGGCGCAGAGTCTGGCTGCTGGCCTGGCTCCAGGTGGCCAGATCCGAGGCTGTAGCCGCCTCCACCTGGCTCAGCGAGCGCAATATTCCAAGCCGAATCGGATCGGCGATCATTTCCAGCCATCTGGCGGCCCCGGCAATCGCCGACGCCTTCGAAGGTTCCCTCACCTTTTGACCCCCTGCGGTCTATGAACAACACTGGTTGAAGAACTGCTCCCACATCTAGACAGGAAATCGCTGGCCGAAACTGAAAAAACTTGGTGTTTATTTCCTGTGTGGAGCCATGTATACCGATCTCGGCGCCGATGCGCAAGCGCTGCTATGGGTCCGCCGGGGCGCGCTTGAACAACACCGGTTTTTTTGCTTAGGCCCCGAGCCTTGGATTCAGGGGGCGGCGGACGACTCGTACCAGTCGATCCAATCTTCGCAGGCGGCAGCCAGGGGGACGGTGCTGTGCCGCCTGGCGGGGACCGCGATCAGCTCGCCGACGTAGGCCTTGCCGGTGTAGCCGCTGAGGCTCTGCAGGGTGCTTGCCGGGTCCGTGGCGAGCGTGAACCTGGCCCTGCCGCCATCGCTCTCATAGCGGCCGGCCGGCCAGAACTGGCCGTTGTTGCCGAGGCTGATCGTGTTCGGTCGCTGGCCGTCGAGGGCGGCCTTCAGCGGCTCCTCGAAGCCAGGCGCGGAAAGCGTCAGATCGAAGGGAGAGAAGTACTGGATCGAGAGGTTCCAGCCGCCCGCGGGCAGCTCCAGCGACTGCGAGGTGCGCTCGCCGGTGCCGAGGATGCTGCCTCCCTCCCAGGCTGCTTTGGGGCCGATCGCGGCGCCGGGAAAGAGCGAGGCGCGGCCGGGATTGGCGAGCAGGATCCGGATCTCCGGCGCCGCGCAGCCGGCGCGCGCTCCCGCCTCGGTCCCCTCGAGCAGGACGTGGCGGTCCCCCGGCGTCGGACCGGTCCGCTTCCAGAGCACGTAGGAGGGGGTGGCGGCGACCCGTTTGAAGTTGGCCGGCGCCTGGCTGTTCCAGGCGGCGCGGCCGCCGATCACGTATTCGAAGCGGTCCAGCGTCCCTCGCGAGAAGGAGTCGAAGTCGATCGGGCTGTAGGCGTCGCCGGTATCGAACGGCTTCTCCGGGTTGGGGGAAACGTCGGTGTCGGGGAACTCGACCAGGGGCACATGCGTGTCGGCCCCGAGCAGCCCGTAGGCGGCGTAGCGATCCTGCCCCGCGTAGAGCACCGGCTTGCCGTGGACGATCGGCAGGAAGGCCTTCAGCTCGCTGCCGTGCCCCGGCGGTCCCACCGGCGCGTCTCGCAGCGCCAGGAAGCTCGAATAGATCGCTCCCCCCACGAAGGCAACCGCCAGCAGCGTCCACCCAGACCGGGCCAGGCCCCTGCCGCCGAATTCGGAGAGCAGGGGGCGGATCGCCACGAGCATCGCCAGAGGGGCGGCGATCATCAGCGCCTTCGCCTGCGAGTAGTCGCCACTGAAGGGGAGCGAGACGAGGTAGAGGACCGCACAGGCGCCGAGTGCGATCGGGATCGTCAGCTCGCGGCGGCGCACCCACCAGGCGACCCCGGCGAGCAGGGCCAGCACCGCGATCGTCCCGGCGAGGCCGGCCAGGGGAGCGCCACCGGCTGCGTCGAGGCGATAGTTCGAGGCCGGCCAGATCCCCAGCGCCTCCACGGGTGAGACCGGTCCGTAGGTGTTGCTGCCGGCGACCTTGTTGAAGCTGCTGGCGAAACCGAAGGGCCCGACCACGGTGGCGACGACCGCGAGGCCGCCGAGCACGAGGATCCCCAGCAGGGTCACCGGTCGCAAGAGGAAGCGCAGCAGGGCGCGCGGCCGCAGCGCCCGCCGCACCGGCGGCTGGGTCAGGCTCCAAAAGGCAAGGATCGCGATCGGCCAGGCGATTCCGGCGAAGCTGTAGGAGAAGAAGATGCCGCCGGCCAACGCCAGCAGCGGCAACGCGTAGCGCCGTCGCGCCCAGCGGCTGGAGTCGGGCCGCCCCGGCTGGCAGAGAAAGATCGCGAAGGTGAGCACGAAGAGGGCCTCGGCGGTCTCCTTGAAGGCGGCTTGGGCGTAGTAGGAGGCGGCGAGGTAGGGGAGGGCGACCATCGCCGCGGCGAGCAACCGCCGGCCCGGCGCCAGCCTCTGCAGCGCCCCCAGCGCGGTCAGGCCGGTGAGTACGCCGATCGCGACGATCTCGCCGACGAAGGCCTGTCCCAACCCGATTCCCGGCAACGCCGCGGTCGCCACCGCCAGTCCGTGCGGGCCCAGCGGATAGCCGGTGTCCGGCGCCGGCCCGAAGCCGCTGCGCAGCCACTCGGCCCAGGCCAGGTGCAGCCCGAGGTCGTTGTTGAAGCCGACTCCGAGCAGGCCCCAGCGACCGCTGACCGCGAACGGGATCGCCAGCACCACGAGCAGGACGATCGCCACCGGCACCCCCGTCCGCAGCGCGCCGGGCGCCTCGTAGGGGAGCCGCCAGACCAGCAGGCCCGCGACGAGCAGCAGCGCAACCAGGCCAAGGCTGACACTGGTTCCGTGCCCGGGCGCCCTTGCCAGCGCTCCGGTTACCGCCAGCACGGCGGCGAGGCCGATTCCCGGCTCCAGCCAAGACCACGAGCGCCGGCCCGCCAGCGCAAGGATTGCGCGCCCGACCAGCAGCGAAGCGGCGCAGATCAACGCCGCCGAGGCGTAGGTCCCGATCATCAGGAGTGGCAACTTATGGCAGCAGGGCACACGATGCCCCTCGCGGCCGAGCGCCGAGCCGTCAGTGCTTCTCGGCGGCCCGCTCCAACGTCCCCCGCAGGCTCTCGCCGCGCAGCGGGTGCTCGTGCCCGGTGCCGAGCACCGCGGGGTCGAGCGCGGCCAGCTTCCGCACCGAGTCCTTCGCCTGCTGGTGGTCCCACGCCCAGGCCGGGTGGGGGACGCTGGCCTCGCCCTCGGGCAGCGGCTTCAACCGCCCCGAGTCGACCAGGTAGACGACGTCGCTTACCAGCGCCACCCGGTCGCGCTCGCGCCAGAGCCCGATCAGCCCCGGCGCGTGGCCGGGAAAATGGATGACCCGGAAGCCGGCGACCTCGTCGCCCTCGGCGACCGTGCCGGCGATCTTCACGGCGCCGCCGTCCCAGCGCCGCAGCAGGGTCGGGTAGATCCAGCGTACCCAGGCAACCGGCAGCTGCGAGAGATCGAAGTAGGGAGCGATAGCCGCATCGCTTTCGGCGTCGGCGACTTCGTCGGGGTGGCAGAAGACCGGTGCCCCAATATAAGGAGCGGTGCCGCGGTGGTCGGCGTGGGCATGCCCGAGCACCACCCGCTTGACCCCGCCCAGCTGCTCGCCCGCAGCCCGTGCCCGCTTGCGCATCCCCCTGGTGCCGGCGTCGAACTGGACGACGCCATCGCCGTCCTCGAGGAAGTAGATGTTCATCGCGCCGCGGAAGTCCCCCCGCAGCAGCCAAACCCCGTCGACGACCTTCTCCAACCCCATGCGCCCAGCCTAGCCCCGGTTAGGGTTCGGCGCGTGCCTTGGATCTGGAAAGCGGGAATGGTGGTGCTGATCGTTTGTCTCGCCGCCTCGATGGCGATCGCGATCGTGCGCCTGGCGACGACGCCGACGGAGATCCTCGGCGACGGCTTCCGCGGGCTCCCCGAGCGGCCGGCCGGCGATCGCGTGGTTCCTTAGTCACCTATTTCGCACATATGGAACGGGGCTCGGAAGGCGCGTTAGTATCGAGCCGTTCAGCGACCGAGCAGAGGAGACGGGCCGTGTTCACTCGCATCGTGGTTGGTACCGACGGGTCTGAGACCGCCGGTGAGGCAGTCGGGCAGGCCGTCGACTTGGCCAAACTGTCCGGCGCCACGCTCAGCGTCGTCAGCGCCTATGCGCCGGTTCCCGAGCGCAAGGTCAAAGACCAACAGCGCGACGCTCCCGCCGACGTCCAGTACGAGCTCGGGCCGCGCGAGGACGTCAACCTCGTCCTCGATGCCGCTGCCGCGGACGCCCGCGGGGAGGGAATCGAGGTCCAGACCCACCCGGTGGAGGGCGATCCCGCCGAGGCGATCCTCAGCGTCGCCGAAGAGACCAAGGCCGACCTGATCGTGGTCGGCAACAAGGGAATGACCGGAGCCCGCCGCTTCCTGCTCGGCAGCGTTCCCAACAACATCTCGCATCACGCCCCATGCAGCGTCATGGTGGTCCGAACCACCTGAGAACACCTGACCTGCGCATATCGGCGTCCTCGTTCGGTCATGTGCAGAGCACACTCCCTCTCTCGTCCTTGATCTGCTTGGTCAGGCGCCCTCAGGTGGTTCGGATGGCTTGGGGCCGAATCGTTCGGTGGCGCGGGCGGCGTCGATCAGGCCCGCGCCCTGTTGGCTCGCGGGAAGGCCGAGGTCGCGGGCGGTGCGGCGCAGTTGTTTGGCGACGCCGTTGACGCGGGGTTTGGCGCCGGTTCCGGTTTCGGGCGAGAAGCGGGGGCCGGCGTAGGTGTCGGCGGCGAGGACCATCGCGGCAACGCCGCTGACGTGAGCCGCGGACATCGAGGTGCCGACGTAGTTGGAGGGGATGGCGAAGGTCTCGGTCGAGTCCGCCTTCAACGTC
This sequence comes from uncultured Solirubrobacterales bacterium, assembly GCA_963811375.1. GTDB lineage: Bacteria > Actinomycetota > Thermoleophilia > Solirubrobacterales > 70-9 > VAYN01. The sequence continues at coordinate 281,841 of CAWEQY010000009.1, read as the reverse complement.
ACCTGGTAGATCGGCCGGGCCGAGACCGAGGGACAGCCCGCGACCGGCGTGCCGCCACCCGGCGCCAGCAGGTCGATCCCCTTGCCGGCCAGCGAGTAGTTGCCGAGGCAGCCGCCCTCGGTGGTGCCGCCGACGCCGATCACCCGTGGCCCGGTCGCCGGCTCCGAGACGCAGGTCTCCGAGCCGACGTTGCCCGCCGAGGCGACGGTGACGACGCCGTGCGCGTAGGCCTCGCGCAGCGCTTCGTCGATCTCAGGGACCTCCTTGCCGCAGCCGAAGTTGAAGCTCATGTTGATCACCTGGACGCGGTGGGCGACGGCGAAGCGGATCCCCTTGGCGATATCGCTGGCCTGGCCGCGGCCGTGTTTGTCGAGCACCCGCACTGGCATCAGCTTCGCTCGGTAGGCGAGGCCGGTGAGCGCGACGGCGTTGTCGGTCTTCTCCCCGATCGTCCCGGCGACGTGGGTGCCGTGGCCGTTTTCGTCGAGCGGCGCCCGGTCCTCGTCGATGAAGTCATAGCCCTTGACGAACTGGCCGGAGGCGAAGTCGGGGCTGCGCACGAACCTGCTGCCGGAGTCGCGGTAGGCGATGCCGGTGTCGAGCACGGCGACGGTGACGCCTTCGGCTCCGGGCCGCCCGACTGCGGCGAGGTTGCGCCAGGCACCGGCTGCGTCGATGCCGCCGGGGGAGATCCCGATCCGGCCCGTCGGGTCTCCCTCCCAGGGCAGGAAGTTCCACTGCTTGAAGGCCCAGTCGCCGGCCGAGGCGGCGGCTTCGGAGGCGCCATCGAGAGTGCCGGGGTCATTGGGGAGGATGAAGCTGGGGCTCGGTTCCAGGGCCGAGGCGGTCGCGACGTAGTCGGGCTCGGCGTAGGCGACCCGCGGGTTGCGGCGCAGGGCGGCCGCGGTCCGGCGGACGCCGGCGCTCACCGGCAGGGCCAGGGTGCGCCCGCGCGGCTCGCCGTCGAACTTGATCACCAGCTGCCGCGGTGCGAACCCGTGGGCGGGGGAGATCGTCGCAGCGGCGCCCGCGCTCGCGGGGCCCACGGCGAAGCCGGCGAGCATGGTCGCGGTCGCGAGTATCGGCAGCAGTCGTCTCATCTGATTGATCGCCCGCCGGAATCCCTGCGTTCGGGCGAGCTCTAGAGCTAACACCTGCATGCCGGCGAAGTTGTAGGGGGGACATACTCCCGGATCGATGGGCGATCTCAAACCGCTGGCAGCGCACGTGCAGGCGATGGGCCTGGCAATCGAGCAGGCGCGCTTGGCCGAGGCCCACGGCGACGTCCCGATCGGCGCCGCGATCCTCCGCGACGGCGAGTCCCTCGCCGGCGCCGGCAACGAGCGCGAGCTGCGCCGCGACCCCACCGCCCACGCCGAGATCCTCGCCATCCGTGCCGCCGCCGAGGCCCTCGGCGGTTGGCGGCTGCCGAACACGACCCTCTACGTCACCCTCGAGCCCTGCGCGATGTGCGCCGGCGCGATCGTCCTCGCCCGCATCCCCACCGTCGTCATCGGCACGCCGGATCCGAAGGCGGGCGCCGCCGGCAGTGTCCTCGACGTGCTCGCCGAGCCGGCGCTGAATCACCGGCCGGAGGTGATCGCCGGCATCCGTGAGGAGGAGTGCGCGACCCTCCTGCGCGAGTTCTTCGCCAGCCGGCGAGGCCCCACCGGCCAGTGAAGAGAGCGGTGCCCGCGGCGGCGCCTATCGCAGCCTCAGCGTTCGCGGTCCGACCCGTTCGAAGATGTCCGGGTGCTGACTCGGTGAGGCGAGAGAGTTGAGCGAGCGCTCCAGCTGGTCCCGGTACTTCGGGGGCCGGCGGTGGCGGAAGCCGAGCCGGTACATCTGCTCCGCGATGACCCTCACATGCAGCGGCCCCCCACCTGCTTCGCCCAGCACGCGTTCGGCGAAGGGGACCAGTGCGTAGGGATCGACGCCTGGCATCAGGCTCTCCCCGTTGACACCGACCGCTTCCCGCACCGCGCTCTTCTCTCCGCGGCGCTCGAGCGCCGCCTCGACCTCGTGGCGAACGATCGCCCGAATGATCTGTCCCACCATCTCATCCGTTGCCTGTAGTTCCATCAATCCTCCTTCAAGCTGCTTTAAATTGCTGCAATCTAACTGCAGGATGATTAAGAATGATAGCGAGCGCTATCGCCCAGGTCGAGGCATCGACGCGCAAGCGCCAAGAAGAAACGGCAGCGCGGAGGCAGGCAGAGGCGGATGCAGCAGATCCGGATACGGCGCTTGAACGGCAGTTCGCAACGGCTGTAACGCGTGGAGATCTCGGCAATGCATCTGACGTTCTCAATCGCTATCTGGCCGAGAATGTGGATGGGGTGGAGGACTGGCGGGAGGGCATGTCCCTGCTGGAGCACGCCGCGCTTGCTCGACGAGCGCTTAATGAGGTCAGCTGCCGAACCTGAATGCTCTCGGCATGTCGCTGATTGATTTCTTCAATCATGCAACTCCCGAGAGCGAGCCTCGCTATGACAAATTGCTGAGCGAGTAACTCCGACCCGGCTTTCTACGCTGATATCCAGTCCAAACGCGAGATGTCGCGTTTGACGAGGGCGCTTAGAGGACTTCTGCTCGGCGAATGTTCCGCGGTTCCAATAAGCATCGCCGCCTAGCTTTGAACGGAGAGGGAGGGATTCGAACCCTCGAGGCGGGTTAACCCCGCCCACGCGATTTCCAATCGCGCTCCTTAAGCCGCTCGGACACCTCTCCAGGGTGCTTAGGAAAGCCTAGCTATTGATTCGTTGCCGGGAGCGTCGCCGCCGCCGGCGCGACCGCCGCCTCGCGGTTATAAACGGAGGGGGTGGGATTCGAACCCACGAGCGCCTTGCGACGCCAACAGTTTTCGAGACTGCCCCGTTCAACCGCTCCGGCACCCCTCCAGGGCCCAGCAGCCAGATTCTACGAATAGCGCCGAGTTAGCTGTCGGACGGGGCGATTGCCCAGATCGCGATCGGGGGCGGTGCCAACAGCATCGCCAGGGTCGCGATCTCGGCGATCGTGTCCGCCATGCCGAAGCCGTCGAGGTGGCCGCTGTGGAAGAGCAGGTGGAGGGTCGCGGTGAGCAGCCAGGCAACGCAGACCGCACGGACCAGGGTTCGGTCCAGGGTCCAGGCCGCCCAGGCGAAGAGGACGGCAAAGCCGAGATAGAGCCCGCCGACGTCGGTCACCAGATGCTCGTTATAGGGGGGCAGCAGCTCGACCCAGTGGGCGACGAAGGGGAAGTCGTCGTAGAAGGTCCGCGGCAGGACCGCCGCGGTCAGCCCGATCACCAGCGCCGAGACGAAGAGGAAGCCCAGCGCGGCCCGGGCACTTGTCGGCGACCTCATCCGCGGAGCATAAAGCTCCCTGCTAATCGCCAGGTTTTACCCCTCATACCATTCTCGTACCTTGACAATTACAAACCAGTATGTTTACCTTCCCGGGTCGCTTTGGGAACTGCTTTGTCAGTCCAGGGAACGTTCCCGTATAGAGGCGAAGAAAGCTTCATCACAGGGAAAACAAGCCTCAGGGAGCGGTCGCCAAGGAAGCGGCTAGCAGGGGGCTCACGGGACAAGGAGACCAATAGGTGAGACGCGACGCGAAGGCATCGTCCGCGGGATCCATCGCAGGCAGCGGCGCGGGCCGTGGCCTCTTCCGCCGTGCTTTCGCGACCCGTGGTGCCTCGACTGGCAGCAACGGGACCGGTGCGCCATCGATCGCGCGGTCCGGAGCGCTCCTCGCGATCGCCACGTCTCTCCTTCTCGGTGCCTTCGCGCCCGCCGCGATGGCGGCGGTCGAAGCGACGCCGAGCTACGGGGTAACGGGGATCTTCGGCGGCAGCGGAACCGGCAACGGGAAGTTCACCCACCCCACCCGCCTGGCGGTTGAGCCCGGCACCGGCAACATCTTCGTTGTCGACTCCGGCAACGGACGCGTCCAGGTATTCGCCCCCAACGGCGACTCGGCAGACTTCCTCACTTCTTTTGGCCAAGGCGCCCTCACCGCCCCCTTCGGGATCGCGATCGACCAGATGACGGGAGTCATCTACGTCACCAGCGCACCCCCGCTTGGGGGCGGTACCGGCAAAATCGTCAAGTTCAAAGCCGACAACTCCACCAACCCTCCCACCTACAGCGAAGACCCGAGCTTCGCCAGCCCCGCAGAAGGAGCGAACGCCGGGGAGGTGGGCAGCTTCTCCAGTGCCATCGCCATTGACCCGGTCACCCATGACCTGCTGGTCGCCGATACCGCCAACAAACGGGTGGAGCGCTTCACCTCGGCAGGGGCTGAGGTGCCGCCTTTTAACGGCGCTGTCTCCTCCAGCGGATCCCTGACCGGGCCGCTGGACATCGCGGTCGGGCTGACCGGGGCCGTCTATGTGGTCGACGCCGAAGGCAATGTCGTCGAAGGCGCGGAATCGCACGTGCGACGCTTCACCGTCACCGGCGCCGCTGCGGGCGAACTCGCCGGGATCACCTCTCCGACCTCCGTAGCAGTCGACCCAGGCAGCGGCCGAGTCCTGGTCGGCGGAGACTCTTTTTACCCGGTCAATCCCCGCAGCCTCTATGGGTTCGAGGCCGATGGCGCCCCGGTCCTCACCGCGAAACTGGCCGCTGACCCCGAGCCATATGCCGCCCAGGTCAGTGGCCTCGCGGCAGCGGCATCTGGCCGGGTGTATGCCTCGGGTGACCGTACCTTCGGATACGGCACGATTCGCGTCCAGGCGCTGATTCCCGATCCGATTCCCGGCGTCGAATTCGGCGAGGTCTCTGCGGTCGGAGCGAAGACCGCGCACGTCACCGCCACGGCGGCGGCAGGTGGCGTTTCCACCACCGTCCGCTTCGAATACTCCTCCAACGGCACCGACTGGACTGCGGATCCAGATCAGACGGCGATCGGCGGCAGCGGCGAAGAGGCGATCGACGCCGATCTGACGCTGCGCCCGAGCACCGAGTACTCGGTCCGCGTTCGCGCCGCCAACGCCTATCTTTCGACCACCGCCGCCGTCGTCGGCACCTTCAAAACGTCGGAGGCCCCACCCGACGTGTCCGACGAGTCGGCTGCCAACCTGGCCCCGAACAGCGCGACGCTGAACGGCACGGTTGTTCCCAACGGACCCCAGACCACTTATCACTTCGAGTACGGGCAGACCACCGATTACGGCCAGAGCTTCCCGCTTGGGTTCGGAGAGGTTGCCGGCAGCGGGAACGTTGCCCGAGCCGCGACCGGATCGATAGTCGGGCTGGCGCCAAGCTCTCTCTACCACTACCGGCTGGTCGCCACGAACGCTCTTGGAATTACCCACGGCGACGATCACACTTTCACCACCACTTCGATCGATGCTGCCGCCTGTCCCAACGATGCGATCCGGGACCGCCAGCGGGCCATGGCCCGTCCCGAATGCCGTGCCTACGAGCAGGTCTCTCCGATAGCCAAGGGGGGTGCCGCCCTCAGCTCAATTTTCTCGGGCTCCTGGGTTAACGAGGACGGGAATCGCATCGTCTATTCGATGGAACGAGCGAACTATCCCGGCTCGACCTCTGTTCCGCTGGTACCAAAGAACCTCAGTGTGCGTTCAGCGACTGGCTGGAGCACCCGCAGTGTCGATCCTCCGGCGATTTCGACGGTTCCCGCCGGCAACTCCTTCTATTTCACCGTGACGGTGTCCAAAGACCTCACCCGGGCCCTGGTGACGTCACGACTCGAGTTGACCCCCGATGCTCCGGCAGGTGGAGGCCTCTACGTTCGGGACCTCGAGACCGACGAGTACCACTTCGTCGCCCCGTTGGATCTCTCAGGAACGTTCGGTCCCTTCGGCTTCGTCGGCGCCTCTGATGATCTGCGAACCGTTGCGCTACGTGAAGGTCTGCTTTGGCACGAAGCCACTGGGCTCGAGACCGTCGTCCCAGGCGGAGCCGCGGCACAAAACAACCGCGCCGACGTCGAAGCCGTCTCGAGCGATGGCTCCCGTGCCTACTTCGAGACGTCCTCTTCCGGTGGCACGGCTCTCGGTACGATGTATTTGAGCGAAGGCGACAAATTGGCCTGCGTGTCCTGTTCTGACCGGCCTGAGAATTTCGGCAGCAAAGCAGACGGCTATCTTGTTGATGCTTCCGCGGATGGTCGTTACGCGATTTTCGTCACTACTGTTCCCCTTTCCTCAGATACTCCGCCGGGTACGGGGGGGGAGTTCAGCTATCGCTACGACGCGGAGACCGACACGCTGAAGTTCATCACGGGCGGCGTGAGGCCAGCTGGGGGAGCCATTCTCGCGCGAGCGGAGGCGGGCATTATCTACTACACCGACGGCAGTACCAACTACTACGCCCAAAACGGAGTGTCGAAATATATTGGCGGTCCGGGACCAGATGAGCCCCCGAACCACGGCGGCGTAGCGAGTCCCGATGGCAGGTACTTCTTTTCCGGCAACATTCTCTATGACGCTGCAACTGACACAGTGTCCTGTCCACCGTGCCGGACCGACGGCGGACCGGAACTTGGCCCTCCTCATACGGCGGCGCCGGTGGACCCAGGCGTGATCGGGCGCCACAAGCCCTCCCCGGTCCTCAACGACGGAACCGTCTTCTTCGACACCCCCAACCCGTTGGTGCCGAGCGACTCCAACGGCACCCGCGACGTCTACATCTACAACCACGGAAAAGTGTCGCTGCTCACCCCCGGCAGGCAATCCGTCGATTCGGAGCTCGTCAACATCAGCCCGGATGGAAGCAGCGTGTTCTTCTATACGACCGCTCCTCTGGTCGGCCAGGACAAGGATCGCGACGAAGACCTCTATGTCTCCAGGGTCAACGGCGGCCTCGCCTCCCAGAACCCCGACCCGCCGGTGGAATGTCTGCGCGATGACTGCAAGGGAACGCCTGGGGTCGGTCCCGAACTTCCCTTCGGCGGTTCGGAAGGTCTGACTGGGCCTGAAAACTTCAAGCCAAAGGCCAGGAAGCGCTGTGCGAAAGGTCGTCACCAGGTCAGGGCCCGCGGCAAGTCGCGCTGCGTCAGGAAGCATCAAGGGAGAGCCAAGAACGAGCGGAGGCAGGCCCGATGAACCGCACTCGATCGCTCTTTTGCCAGGCACTGCTCGTGGCACTCGCGTGCTGCTCCCTCGTCGCCGTCACGGCTTCGGCCGCTCAGGCCGCCTTCGGGATCGCCAGCTTTGGCGCGGCAACCTCGATCAACGGCGAAGCCTCGCGCCAGGCCGGCGCCCATGCCGATCTACGCACCGGCTTTGACTTCAACGTCGATCCTGCGACCGGGCATATCGAAGGCAACGTCAAGGACCTCCATGTCGACATTCCTCTCGGCGCTGTTGGCAACCCGACGGCGGTGCCGAAGTGCCCAACTCGCAAATTGCTCAAGCCCAGCGAACCGACTGAAACCGAATGCCCGCCCGAAACTCAGATAGGTAGGTCGGTTGTCCGTTTCGGCCAATTCACCATTGACCAGCCGGTCTTCAACATGCAGCACTCGAGCGAGAGTCCCGGCCTCTTCGCGATGAACGTCTTCAGTGCCGGAGTCTACGTCAGCCCAACGGTGCGCCCGGGCGACTACGGCATCTCGGCACTCAGCGCTCGAACTTCTCAGGCCGAACCGATCGAAGTGGTGGACTTCACCCTCTGGGGTGTCCCCTATGACCACGGCACCGGCGTGCAGGAGCGGCGGCCGTTCATGACTAACACGACCTCCTGTGTTGGTCCGGTCCCCTTCCACATCGAAGCCAACTCCTGGCTTGAACCCGAAGGCCTCTCGGCCAAAACGGTCTTCTCAGACTTCGACGGCGAACCCTTCGAATACAGCGGCTGCGAGCGCCTCGGCTTCAAGCCTACGCTCGAAATCCAGCCGGGCTCCCATCGCGCCCACTCCCCGAGCGGCCTCGGTGTCGACATCGCGGTGCCCCAGAACGAAGGCCCCGACGGGCTGGCCACGGCCCACGTGCGCAAAGTCGTTACCACCTTCCCCAAGGGCTTGACCCTCTCCTCCTCAACGGTCGCGGGCCTCGAGGCCTGCTCGCTGGCACAGGTGGGGATCGGCTCCAACGATCCACCCAACTGCCCCAATGCCGCCAAGCTCGGCGGCGTGACGGTCCGCAGCCAGCTGCTGGATGACCCGCTGGAAGGCGAAATCGTCCTCGCCCGCCAAAACGAAAATCCCTTCAACTCGACCTTCGCGATCTACCTGCTCGCCAAGGGCCCCGGCTTCTACATCAAGGTCCCCGGCAGGCTCGAAGTCGACAAACAGAGCGGTCAGCTGCAGACGATCTTCGACGACCTGCCGCAGCTGCCCTTCGAAGAAGCCCACCTGGACTTCCGCGGCGGCCCCACCGCCCCGCTGCAGACCCCATCGACCTGCGGCACCTACAACACCCACACCGAGATCACCTCCTGGGCCTCGGCCAAAGCGGTCGTGATCGACACGCCGATGAGGATCGATGAGGACTGCACCAGCGGCGCCAGCTTCACCCCCGGCCTGCAGGCCGGGGTCGCCAACCCGGTCGCCGGCGCCTACTCGCCCTTCACCCTGCGGGTCACCCGCACCGACGGCGAGCAGAACATCTCCCGGATCGATGCCACCCTGCCTGAAGGCGAGCTGGCAAAGCTGGCCGGCTTGGGCGTCTGCTCAGAGGCCCAAGCCGTTATCGGAGCCTGCCCGGCTTCCAGCCAGGTCGGCATCGCCACCGCCGCGATCGGCATCGGCGCCTTCCCCTTGTTCGTCCCCCAGGCGGGCAAGGACCCGACTGCCCTCTACCTCGGCGGCCCCTACAAAGGCGCCCCGTATTCCCTGGTAGCCAAGGTCCCCGCGCAGACCGGTCCCTTTGACTTCGGAATCATCACCGTGCGCTCGGCGATCGACATCAACCCGATCACCGCTCAGGCCACGGTCAAGTCAGACCCGCTGCCCCAGATCATCGAAGGGGTGCCGATCCAATACCGCGACGTCCGGGTCGAAGTCCAAAAGCCCGACTTCACGCTCAACCCGACCTCCTGCGAGCAGCGCCGGGTGAGGACCACGATCACCTCGATCGAAGGCATGAGCGCTAACCCCTCGGTCCCCTTCAAGGTCGGGGACTGCTCGGCCCTGGGCTTTGCTCCCAGGCTCGCCTTCAAGCTCTCTGGCGGCACCAGGCGCGGTCAGTACCCGGCCCTGACTGCGACCCTGACCACCCGCAAGGGCGATGCCAACATCGCCAGAGCCGCGGTCACCCTGCCGCACTCGGAGTTTCTGGCCCAGTCCCACATCAAGACGATCTGCACCCGCGTGCAGTTCGCCGCCAGGACCTGTCCGGCCGGCTCGATCTACGGCAATGCCACCGCGATCACGCCGCTCCTCGACAAGCCTCTCTCGGGCCCGGTCTACCTGCGCTCCTCCTCCAACCCGCTGCCCGACCTGGTCGCTGTCTTGAACGGGCAGTTCGAAGTCGAGCTCGCGGGCAGGATCGACTCCGACAATGCCGGCATCCGCAACACCTTCGACTTCGTCCCCGATGCCCCGGTCTCCAAGTTCGTCCTGCGGATGCAGGGGGCCAAGAAGGGTCTGCTTGAAAACTCCAAGAACCTCTGCGCCGGTAAGGCGGCTCGAGCCGAAGTCAAGCTCGCCGGCCAAAACGGCAAGCGCTCGAACACCCGCTCGGTCGTCGTTCCGAGCTCCTGCGGGACCAAGGCCAAGAAGAAGAGCAAGTCCAAGAGAGCCAACAAGAGCCGGAGGGCCAGCCGATGATTGCCAAGATCAAGAAGTCGGTTTTCGCGACCCTCGCCCTCTCGATGTTGGCGCTTGCGCTTTCCGCGGGCTCGGCCTCGGCGGCCGTCGTCAACTTCTACACCTCTCAGATCGACGGTAGTGAAACTCCGGCCGGGAGCTTTTCCCCGTCGGCCCTGGCGCTCGCTTCCGATGGAAGCCTCTACGTCGGCGATGGGGCCCACAGTGTCATCGACAAGTTCGACTCCGACGGCAAATACGTCTCGCAGATCGATATCGGGGGAACCCCGGTCGGCTCCCTCTACCCCTTCGAACTGGCAGTGGATGGCAGCGACAATGTCTACGTCCTCGACAGAAATCGAGGTACTGTTTCTAAATTCGATTCCTCTGGCAAATACGCCTACTCTCTGGATGGAAACTCGGTTCCCGGCGCGGCGCTCTATGCCGAAGCGATCGCAGCCGACTTTGCGGGCAACGTCTTCGTTGGGGATCCCGAAAACCACGCCGTCGATAAATTTGACTCCACCGGCAAATACCTCTCGCGGTTCACCGGTAACGACACGCCCATTGGAGGCCCTGACGTTAGCGGCGGGGGTCTCCTCCCCGGAGCGCTCGCCGTGGATGCTGCCGGCAATATCTACGTTGGCAGCCCTCAAAGGGGATACAACTTCAAATTTGACTCCACCGGCAAATACCTCTTGACTTTTGCGCCCGGAGGGGGAAGGGGAATCGCCCCTGGCCCCAACGGCGATGTCTACGTCTCCTATGGCTACAACTTCGTTTCCCATTACGATTCCGCCGGCAACTTCCTCTCCGAATTCGACGGCCGGGACACTCCCCAGGGTGCATTTACGGACAACAGCATCGCGTCCACCCCCAGTGGCGACGTCTACGTCGCCGACACCGGAGCGGGAGTAGTCGATTTCTTCCCCCTGGTCACGGTTCCCGACGCCACGGTTGGCCAGGCAACGGACTTCGCCAACGAAGCTATTACTTTTCATGGCTCCGTCAACCCAGTTGGCACCCAGCTGACGGGGTGCAAATTCGAATACGGGCCCGACACGACTTACGGCAGCTCCGTGCCCTGCATCGAGACTCCCGGGCAGATCGGCTCCGGGGCAAGCCCGGTGGCGGTTCATGCTGAGCTCAGCGGCCTCAAAGCCGGCACCTACCACGTCCGGCTCGCTGCCTCCAACAGCGACGGCTCGGGCAGGGGGGAAGACACGGTCGTCGACGTTCTCGGCAATCCCCTCATCCGTTCCCAAGTGGGAGAGCCGACCTATACCGAAGTCCTTTTAAGCGCGACGATTAACCCCGGCAACGGCGCCACGACCTACTATTTCGAATACGGCCCCTCCAGCGCTTACGGCCAGAGCACCGCTCCAAAAGTGGTTCCGCCCAACACCGCGGACGTCAACCTTAGCCGGCCGATAACCAAACTCACCCCGGGCACGAGCTACCACTACCGCCTCGTGATCGAAAACGCGGTTGGCAAAGCCATCGGCGCTGACCAGACCTTCACCACGGTCAGCCTCTCGAGCGCACAGACCTGCCCCAATACCTCGATTCGAGTTGCCCAAGGCGTCGACTTCCTGCCCGAATGCCGCGCCTATGAGCAGGTCTCCCCGGTGGCCAAGAACGGCGTCGGCCTCGACCAGCTCTTCAACCCGCCCTTCCTCAGCGAGGACGGCAACGCGATCGCCTACTCGACCGAAAAGGCCGTCTACCCCGGTGCCGAGTCGACGCCCTTCTCGCCAAAGGCGATGAGCAGCCGCAGTGCTTCGGGCTGGACCACGGTGGGCATCGACCCACCGATGAACAGCACCGGCGTTGCGGCCCTCGCCTACTACGCCACGATCGCCCTCTCTGAGGACCTCAGTCGCGCCCTCGTCACCACCAACGCCAAGCTGACCCCAGACGCCCCGTCCACCGGCGGCACTTACCTGCGTCAGACCGCCACCAACAACTACGCCTTCCTCGCCCCATTCGACCTCTCTGCCCAGAGCGCCGGCAAAGACTTCATCGGTGCCTCTGACGATCTCTCCACGGTGGTGATCGGCAACACGGTCTTGCGCCAGGGGGCAGGCACCGAAGCGGTGGCGCTGAAAACCGGCGGCGCTCCCTTCCCCGAACCGAGCGCCACCACCGACCCCGACTTGGTTGACGCCCACCAGGTCTCCGCCGACGGCTCCCGCATCTACTTCACCGTCCAAGGAGCCGGCGAAGTGGGCCTTTACCTGCGCGACGGCGCCACAACGACGCTGATCTCCCGCGCCGACGGCGCCCCGAGCACGCCGGTCCCGGCGAGCTTCGTCTCGGCCTCCCCCGACGGGCGCTACGTGATCTTCGAAACCGGCGGCGAAGCGAATCTCACCGCCGATGCCGTGGCAAGCCCCTTTGCCAACCAGGCCTACCGCTATGACGCCGAGACCGACACGATGACCTTCCTCGCCTCGGGTCTGGCCGAAAGTGGCGGCGCCCTCTGGGGCGATGCGCAGACGGGAGACCTCTACTTCACCAGCGGCTTCACCACCTCCTACGCCCACGCCGGCACCCAGCACCTGATCGTCGAGGCCGGCGCGCCCCAAAGTGGCCCGGGCGCGATCCAGGTCGCCGCCAACGGCAAATACGCCGCGGTCGAAGGCGTCTTCTATGACGCCGAGGCCAACAGCGCCAAAGCCTTCCCCGGCGCCCACCTGGGCCAGAGCACGCAAGCCGGCGCCGCCCATCACCGCCCGCAGGCAATCCTCGACGACGGCACCTACTTCTTCGACACTCCGGCGGCACTGTTGACCGCCGACGTCAACGGCGCCCGCGACGTCTACCGTTATAACCACGGCAAAGTGTCGCTGCTGACCAGTGGCACCCAGTCCGTCGATGCCCAGTTCCTCGCCGCCACCCCAGACGGCCGCGACGTCTTCTTCTCGACCGCGGCCCCCCTGGTCGGCCAGGACAAAGACTCAGTCCAAGACGTCTATGACGCCCGTGTAAACGGCGGCCTGGACTCCCAGAACCCGGTACCGGGGACGGAGTGCCAGCGCGACGACTGCAAGGCGACGCCAAACCGTGGCCCCGAGCTGCCCTTCGGAGGATCGGAAGGCCTGGTCGACTCCGAGAACGTCAAAGCTAAGAAGCACTGCCCCAAGGGCCGACACAAGGTTAAGGCCCGGGGCAAGTCGCGCTGCGTCAAGTCCCACCACAAACGAGGCAAGAACCAGCGAGCCAAGGACAACCGGAGGCAGGCCCGATGAACCCGACCCGAGGACTGCTCCCCAAAGCCTTGGTTGCGGCGCTGTCTTGTCTGACGATCGTTGCCGTGTCGGCCCCGGCCGCCCAGGCGGCATTCGGGGTCTCTGACTTCGGCGTCTCCACTCAAAACAGCTTCGGCGAGTTCGATCGCCAGGCCGGCAACCACACCAACCTGAGGGTCCTCTTCGACTTCAACCGCAACCCCGGCGGCAAAGTCGAAGGCAACGTCAAGGACATCCGGGTCGATCTGCCCGTCGGCTTCGTCGGCAACCCGAGTGAGATCAAGAGCTGCCCGGTGGCAAAGCTGATCCACGTCGGCGACGTGACGCTGAGCGATTGTCCAGCCGAAGACCAGATTGGGACGGCGACCGTGATCGCCAAAGGCAACACCTACGTCTCGGCAGTCTTCAACCTGACCCACCCGAGGGAGAGCCCGGGCCTGTTCGGGCTAAACGTCAACGGCGCCCCGGTCTTCATCGAACCGACGATTCGACCCGGCGATTATCGCGTCACCGCGCTGAGCGCCCAGACCTCCCAGGCCGAAGCGCTCGAATCGGTTGACATCACCTTCTGGGGGGTGCCGGCCGACCACGGCACCGGCGCCCTGGTGCGCCGGCCCTTCCTCAGCGCCCCAACCTCCTGCACGGGACCGGCGCAGTTCGGTATCGAGGCCAACTCCTGGCAGGACCCGGCCGCCAGCTCGGCCAAAGTAATCGGCGCTGACGCCGATGGCGTCCCCTTCGTCTTCACCGGCTGTTATCGGCTCGGCTTCGAACCCTCGATCGAGGCCCAGCCCGGAACCCACCGCGCCCACTCCACGGCCGGGCTCAACATCAACTTCAAGGTCCCTCAGAACGAAGGCCCCGACGGCCTCGCCTCCGCCCACGTGCGCAAGGTGACGACCACCTTCCCGCAAGGGGTCACGGTCTCTACCTCCGCCGTCGCCGGGCTGGCGGCCTGCTCACCGGCCCAGATCTCCCTCGGCACCAACGCGGTGCCGAGCTGCCCCGACAACTCGAAGATCGGCAACGTCACGATCAAAAGCCAGCTGCTGGGAGATCCCCTGGAAGGCGAGGTCGTGCTCGCCTCCCAATACGACAACCCCTTCAACTCGATCTTCGCGATCTACGTCTTCGCCCAGGGCCCGGGCTTTTACCTCAAGTTCCCCGGCGAACTGCACGTCGACAGGCAGACCGGCCGCCTGACCACGGTCTTCGACAACCTGCCCCAGCTGCCCTTCGAAGAGGTCAACCTCGACTTCCGCGGTGGACCAACGGCGCCGCTGACGACGCCCGATGCCTGCGGGACTTATAGGACCCACTCGGAGTTCACCTCCTGGGCCTCGCCGACGCCGGTCGTCTTCGACGACCCGATGATCATCGATGAAAACTGCGCCGGTGGCGGTGCCTTCAACCCGGTTCTGCAGGCCGGGGTCGCCAACCCAGTGGCGGGGGCCAACTCCCCCTTGACCCTGCGGGTGAGGCGCGAGGACGGCGAACAGGACCTCTCGCGGCTTGAATTCGTCCTGCCCGAGGGCGAGCTGGCGAAACTGAAGGGGGTGGAAGTCTGCCCGGAGGCCCAGGTCGCCACCGGCAACTGCGCCAAAGCCGCCCAGGTCGGGATCTCGACCACGGCGATCGGAACCGGCGCCTTCCCGCTGTTTGTGCCTCAGCCCGGCAAGGACCCAACCGCCCTCTACCTCGCCGGCCCCTACAAAGGCGCCCCCTACTCGCTGCTGACCAAGGTCCCCGCCCAGTCGGGCCCGTTTGACTTCGGCGACATCCTGGTCAGAACCGCGATCGACATCAACCCGGTGACGACCCGGGTGATCGCCAAATCAGATCCCCTGCCCCAAACTCTCGAAGGGGTGCCGATCCAATACCGCGACGTCCGCATCGAAGTGCAGAAACCAGACTTCACGGTCAACCCGACCTCCTGCGAACAAAGAGCGGTGACGACGACGATCACTTCCGTCAACGGCGCCCTCGCCCACCCCTCGGTCCCCTCCAAGGTCGGGGACTGCGGCGCCCTGGGCTTCAAGCCGAGCTTGGGCTTCAAGCTCTCAGGCGGCAACAACCGCGGCGACTTCCAGGGCTTCACGGTGACCTTCAAAACCAGAGCCCAGGACTCCAACCTGGCCGGGGTCTCGGTCACCCTCCCGCACGCCGAGTTCTTGGAACAAAGCCACATCAAAACCGTCTGCACCAGAGTCCAGTTCGCGGCCAAACGCTGCCCCAAGGACTCGATCTACGGCTATGCAAGCGCGGAGACCCCGCTCTTGGACAAAAAGCTGCAAGGCCCGGTCTACCTGCGCTCCTCCAGCCACGCCCTGCCCGACATCGTCGCCGAACTGAATGGCCAGTTCAACATCGAGCTCGCCGGCAGAATCGGCGCCTACAAAGGCGGGCGGATCAAAAACACCTTCGAAGTCGTCCCCGACGCCCCGGTGCGCAAGTTCGTGGTCAAGCTAAACGGCGGCAAACAGAGCCTCCTGGTCAACTCCCGCAACCTCTGCCTGGAACCGATCCGGGCCGAAGTCAAGATGATCGGCCAAAACGGGCGCCGCCACAACGAAAGCCCGGTCGTCGATACCGGCTGCGGGAAGTCAAAGCACTCGAAGTCAAAGCGCAAGGGCTGAGGCGATGAAGAGGCTGATCTTGGCGCTCGCGACCGCGGGGCTTCTCGCCAGCGCCTCCCTGGCCGGGGCCGAGGTCACCCAGGAAGGCAATCTGCGGGTCGCCTTTGGCGGTGGCATCGCCCCCCATGCCCTGCCTCGGCAGGGCATGGCCCCGATCAAGGTCACCCTGACCGGGGAGATCGCCACCACCGACGGTCAGAACCCACCGCAGCTGCAGCGGATCTCGCTGGCGATCAACAAGCACGGGCGCCTCGACTACAAAGGCCTGCCGATCTGTCGCTACCACCAGATCCAGCCGGCGACCTCAAGCGAAGCGATCGCCAGCTGCCCGGACTCGGTGATCGGCAAAGGCGCCTTTGAGGCCAATGTCCTGTTGCCCGAACAGTCGCCCTTCCCCTCGAGCGGCAAGGTGATCGCCTTCAACGGCACCCTGCACGGCAGACACGTCGTCTTTGCCCACATCTTCGGCACCAACCCGCTGCCGCAATCCAACGTGATGGTCTTTGAGCTCGGGCGCACCACCGGCACCTACCGCACGACCCTGAGCGCGGAGCTGCCCAAGGTCGCCGCCGAATGGGGCGCGGTCAAGGCGATCAGCCTCAGCCTCAACCGCACCTACCGCTACCAGGGCAAGGCCCGCAGCTTCCTCAGCGCCGGCTGCCCGGCGCCCAAGGGCTTTCCGGGGGCGAGCTTCTCCTTTGCCCGGGCCTCGTTCGGGTTTGCCGACGGGCGGGTGTTGAGCTCGGGGTTGAGGCGGAGTTGTGGGGTGGCGGAGGCGGCGAAGAAGGCCAGGCGATGAGCCGGCGCTGGCAGTTACTGCGTTGAGAGTTACTGCACCGCCACCGTCAGCTCCTCGCTGGCGGCCTCCTGGCCCTCGAAAGGGAGGACCAGGAAATACATCATCGAGGGCAGGAGGGAATCGAGATCGTCGAGCTCGCCCTTGTTGAGACGGGAGTAGAGCAGGGCTTCCACACCGCCGACGATTCCAGCCGCGGTGACCGGCGAATAGGAGGGAGCGTTGGGCAGCAGCTCGCGGACCTGGGCGTCGATGCAGGCGGAGAAGTGGTCGAGCAGGTCGTCGCGGCGCATCACCGCCTCGACGCTGGCCGCGCGTGCCTCGACGATCAGGGTGCGCGCGGCCTCCGGCTCGGTGGCGACGAAGTTCAGCAGGGTTTCCAGCCCGAAGCGCAGGCGGTCTCGCAGGCTGTCGTCTCCCTTGTCAGCGGCGGCCCCAACGCGGTCGCGAAGACGGGCGGCGGTCGCGTCGAAGGCGGCGAGGAAGCAGGCTTCTTTGTTGGCGAAGTGCTCGTAGAACGTGGGTCGAGAAACGCCGGCCCGCTCGATCACGTCCTGGACGTTGGTTTCGCGGTAGCCAAGTTCCGAAGCGGCTCGCAGCATTGCCGCCAGCAGGCGCTCGCGCTGAACGGCGCTGACGAGGTCGGAGGGGAGCTTGCGGACCCCGGAGGGGAATTTTCCATCGCTACTGCTGAGCAGTGCGACGGCGGCGTCGATCTCGGCCGGTGGCCAGTGATCGCCGATAGCGGCCACCAGCTTCTCCTCGCTGAGTTGGATTCGATCGATTGGCACTGGAAAACCCCTACGTTTCCAATAAGAACGCCTGGTGTTTCCTCAAGGTACCAGAAGAGTTGCTGCGATGCCGTCCTTTTTTTCGCTCACGAGTATTGTTCACGCCATGCTCCCACCCCCAAGCAGGGGAGCCCAGGTGAAGCCGACTCGGCCCGTGCTTCCAAGAGAGTTCATCGCAGTGCGTAAGCGTCGCCGGATCATGGATGCGATGGCGGAGTTGACCGCGGAACAGGGCTATGAGGCAACCAAGATCGCCGACATCGTTCGGCGTGCCGGGGTAGCCCGCAAAACGCTTTACGACAATTTCGACGGCAAGGAAGAGGTTTTCCTTGGTGCCTTCGACAGCACTGTCGAGGAGGTGGCTCGCCGGATCGAGGAGTCCTGCGCCGATGTCGGCAAGGACTGGGTCGAGCGGGTCGCCGCGGGCCTGCGCGCTTTTCTCGGCTACGTCGCCGAGAACCCGGCAGCAGCCCGCATGTGTCTGATCGAGGCGATGTCGGCAACCCCCGCCGCCTCGGCCCGCTACGACGATGCGATGCAGCAATTCGTCGACCTGCTGCACCAAAACGCCCCCGCCGATACCGGCCTTCCCGACACGATCGAGGAGACTCTGGTCGGAGGGGTGGCGTGGATCCTGCACCAGAAAATCCGCCGCGGCGAAGCGGAGCGAGCGCTTGACTTGATGCCCGAACTGCTGGACTTCATCCTTTCTCCGTACCAGGGTGTAGCCAAACTCAGGTCGCAACCGGGAGGCGAAAGTGACAGTACGGTGACAGACTCCAATAGTTAATGGAGCGACTTCCCCGCGGACGCCATGGCCTTTCCCCCGAGTTTGTTGCACAGAATCAGCGTGAAAGGCTGATCGCTGGACTGACCGAAGTCCTCTATGAGGTGGGATACCAGAAAACCACCGTTTCCCTGATCGGCGAACGCGCGTCGGTCTCGAAGAGTGACTTTTACAAGCACTTCGAAAGTAAGGACGACTGCTTTTTCGCCGCCTACGAAGCCGCGATAGAGCGAATCCGCAAGGAGGTCGTCGACGCCTGCGCCAGTCACGACAAGGCGGAGTGGTCGCCGCGGATACGGGACGGGATCGAGGCCCTGCTGGTCTTCCTTGCCCGCGACCCCGCTCTCGCCAGCATCTCCCTGGTCGAGGGGCTGCGCGCGGGCCGCGGTGTCTACGACCGCTACCAGGCGGCGGTCGAGAGCTTCGTCCCTTACCTGCGTCAGGGGGCGCCCCAGACCCCGGATGGCGACCCGGTGCCGGCGGCAACCGACGAGGCCGTCGTCGGCGGCATCGCCTCATTGCTGGGCCGGCGGGTGCTGGCAGGCGAGGCGGAGCAGATCGACAAGCTCCTGCCCGACGTGCTCGAGTTCGCATTGACGCCTTACCTGGGCGCCACCGAGGCAAGGCGAATAATCTCTGCCGGATGAGTGAGTCGATCCCGGGCGTCTTCCCCTCGCAGGAGCTGAACCGGGCGATCGAGGCGGAATGGATCAGTTCCGGCGATTACCGGATTCGCCCCGAGGCGGTGCAGCCGGCCAGCATCGATCTCCGGCTCGGCGACTTCGCCTGGGCGCTGCGCTGCTCCTTCCTGCCGGACGCCGACTCCACGGTCGAGGAGAAGACCGAGGGCCTTGCCTTTCAGAAAGTCGACCTGCGGGACGGAGCCGTGCTCGAGCGCGACCGGCCCTACCTGGTGCCGCTGATCGAGGAGCTGGCGCTGCCCGAGGACGTGCGAGCCAAGGCCAACCCGAAGAGCTCGACCGGCCGCCTCGACGTCTTCACCCGGGTTATCACCGACCGCCATCACCGTTTCGACGACATTCGCGCCGGCTACCGCGGCAAGCTCTACCTAGAGGTCGTCCCGCGCTCCTTCGCGATCCAGGTCAAGACTGGGCTCTCGCTCAACCAGCTGCGAATCGCTCGCGGCGACGTTCGCCTCGGCGACCCCGAGATCCGCGAACTGCAGGTCGGCTCGCCGCTGCTCTACGTCGAGGGTGAGGCGGTGCCGGATCGCGACCTGGCCCTATCCGACGGACTCTTCCTCAGCCTCGACCTCTCCGGCCCCAGCGACCGCACGGTCGGCTACCGGGCGAAGAAGAACAGCCTTCCGGTCGACCTCTCGCGGATCCGCGCCTACCGCTGGACCGACTTCTGGGACCCGGTCTTCCCCGAGGCGGGGGGGAGGGTGGTGCTGGAGCCGGAGATCTTCTACCTGCTGCTCTCCGCCGAGGGCGTCTGCATCCCGCCGCAGATCGCCGCCGAGATGATGGCCTACGACCCGACCGCCGGCGAGCTGCGCACCCACTACGCCGGCTTCTTCGATCCCGGCTTTGGCTACGACCCGCAGGGTGGGCGCCACGGCAGCCGCGCGGCGCTGGAGGTGCGGGCCCGCGACGTCTCCTTCATGGTCGAGCACCGCCAGCCGGTCTGCAAGCTCGGCCTCGAGCGCATGGCCGCTCCGGCGGAGCGACTTTACGGCGCCGGCCTCGGCTCCAATTACCAGGGCCAGGTGACGATGCTGAGCAAGCACTTCGAGGAGCAGACGGCGGGGGCGGGGGAGGAGGCGACCCCTCTCAAAACGCGCGGCTAGCGCCGCGCTCCGGCGTCCGCACAGAGGACACAACTGCGGGCCCGCGCCTTACGATTGGGGAGATGGCCGAACGGACCTGGAACGTCTATCTCTCGGGGGAGATCCACTCCGACTGGCGCGAGCGGATCGAAGCGGGGGCGCGGGAGGCTGGCCTGCCGGTCTCCTTCTCGGCCCCGGTCACCGATCACGCCGCCTCCGACGACGCGGGCGTCGGCACCTTGGGGGAGGAGCGGGACTCGTTCTGGCGCGACCACAAGGGCGCCGGCGTCAACGCGATCCGCACCCAGACCCTGATCCGCGCGGCTGACCTCGTCGTCGTCCGCTTCGGCGACAAATACCGACAGTGGAACGCGGCCTTCGACGCCGGCTTTGCCGCCGCGCTCGGCAAGCCGATCGTCAGCGTCCACGATCCCGAGCTCGACCACGCCCTGAAGGAGGTCGACCGCGCCGCCCAGGCGACGGCGCGCGAGTCCGAACAGGTGGTCGACGTCCTCCGTTACGTGATCCATGGCGAGCTGCCCGGCTAGGGCATAAGGTGGAGCGATCTCCGCCGAGGCCAACAAAGCGACGATCGAGCGCCTCTACGCGGCGTTCGGCGAGTGCAATGGCGCCGCGATGACCGCCTGTTACGCGCCGGGCGCCCACTTTCACGATCCGGCCTTCGGCGATCTCCAGGGCGACGACATCGGCGCCATGTGGCGAATGCTGACCGGCCGTGCCACCGACCTGCGGATCGAGCTGCACGAGCACGAGGCCAACGAGGAGACCGGCCGGGCCCACTGGATCGCCCGCTACACCTTCTCCACCGGCCGCCCCGTCGTCAACGACATCCAGGCCACCTTCCGTTTCGCCGCCGACGGCCGGATCGCCGACCACGTCGACGACTTCGACTTCCGCCGCTGGGCCAAGCAGGCCCTCGGCGCCAAGGGCACCCTGGTTGCCTTCCTGCCGCCCCTGCGCGCCAAAGCCCGCGCCCAGGCGCTCGGTCAGCTCGAGGACTTCAAGCGCGACGAGACCGGCTCCAGCATCTAACCCGTCCAGGGCATATGCGAACGTATGTTCGTGCGTTGGGACGAACAGCGAGTCGAGAACGATCTGCGGTTGCCGGGAGTCGGCGACGGCACGGTCACCCGCACCTTCGATGCTCCCGAGGCAATGGGGATCAACTTCCACGAGGTCCGGGCGCGCTCGGCGCTCAACCACGTCGCGGGTGGGCGCTATGGGTTCGACTGGACGATCAACCCGTTCCGAGGCTGCAGTCATGCCTGCGTTTACTGCTTCGCCAGAAGGACGCACACCTACCTGGACCTCGATGCCGGTCGCGACTTCGAGCGCGAGATCGTCGTCAAGGTCAACGTGCCGGAGCTGTTGCGGGCGGAGCTGGCGCGGCCGAGCTGGAAACGAGATCTGGTGGCGCTGGGGACGAACACCGATCCCTATCAGTGGGTCGAGAGCCGCTACCGGATGATGCCGGAGATCCTCGAGGCGCTGGAGGCGGCGCAGACGCCGGTCTCGGTGCTGACCAAGTCGCCGCTGGCGATGCGCGACGTGAAGATCTTCGAGCGCATGGCGAAGAAGATGCCGGTCTCGGTCAACCTCTCGGTCCCGACCCTCGACGAGGACGCCTGGCGAGCCACCGAGCCACACACCCCCAGCCCCGCCGCCCGTCTCGACGCCGTCGCCGAGCTGCGCCGCCGCGGCATCGACTCCGGCGTCCTGATCGCCCCGCTGATGCCCGGCATCAACGACTCCCCCGACCAGGTCCGCCCGATTATCGAACGGGCGACAAAGGCAAACGCGACTTTCTTGGGCGGCGTAGCCCTCCACCTTCGTGACGAGGTGAAGGACGTCTTCTTCGCATGGTTAGAGGCCAAACGCCCGGACCTCCTCCCCCGCTACGAGGCCCTCTACAAAGGCCGCGGCTACATGCAACCGGCCCAGCGCAAGCAAACGACCCGGGCGGTCCGCGGCTGGGGCCGCAACCGCCTCCGCAGCGCCTTGGCCGACCGCTCCTCTCCGTCTAGAGAGGGCACTCCTCCGGGGGATGCCACCCCGACAGGACCCGCCGGCCAGGACTCCCTCTTCTAGCCGCCTTCGTCCAACTGCTCGAACACGCACTCCTTCGGCGCTTTGTCGTCCCTGAAGCTGTGAAACCTGGCCCCGTGCCTGATCCTGCCCGACGCCGCGTGGTCATACCCGACCTCGATCACCAGCTCCGGCCGCAATTCGACCCACTCCAGATCGCGCCCACCCGTCCACCGGCTCGGCTCCGCACTCCCGCTCGCGCCCGTCTCCAGAGGCGCCAGCATCGCCCGCATGCTCCGTTTCGCCGCCGCCGAGAAGCCGGAGATGTGGCCGACCGAGCGCAGCTCCTCGCCGTCGTAGAGACCGAGGATCAGCGAGCCGACGGTGCCCTCCTCTTTGCCCGGCCGCCAGCCCATCACCACGCAGTCGATCGTGCGCTCGCGCTTGACCTTCGCGAAGCCTTTGCGCTTGCCCGGAAGGTAGGGGGCGTCGAGCTGCTTGGCCATCACGCCCTCGATGCTGCCGAGCCACCTCTCCGCCTGAGCGGTGTCGGGAGTCAGCGGCGTCAGCTCCAGTCCGGCCGTGGCGGCGATCGCCTCCAGTCGCGCCCGCCGCTCGGCCAACGGCGCCTCGAGCAGCGATTCGTCGCCCTCGGCGAGCAGGTCGAAGACGATGTAGCCGGCCGGGATCTCCTTCGAAAGCCGGTCGATCCGCGACTGGGCCGGGTGGATCCGTTCCTGCAGCGCGTCGAATTCGAGGTTGCCGTCGGCGTCGCGGATCACCAGCTCACCGTCCAGCACCCAGCGCCCCGGCGCGAACTTCAGCTCCGGAAAGTAGCGGGCCAGTTCTTTGCCGCCGCGCGACTGGATGTAGGTCTCCTCGCCGTCGACGAAGACGATCGCCCGGAAGCCGTCGAGCTTGGGCTCGTATGCCCACTCCTCGCCGACCGGCAGCTGTTTGCGGGTCAGCGCCAGCTGCGGCTTGATCGGGGGCGAGAGGGGGAGGCTCACGCGCTCGCCGCGGCGCGCTGGCGCCGGGCCCGGCTCTCACGCGGATCGGGAATCGGCACCGCCGCCAGCAGTTTCTTCGTGTAGTCGTCGCGGGGGTGCTCGCAGACCTGGTCCGCCGTCCCCTCCTCGACGATCTTGCCGTCGTGCATGACCGCGATCCGATCGGAGATGTGGCGAACGACGCCGATGTCGTGGGCGACGAAGACGTAGGTCAGGCCGAGCTCGTCCTGGAGGTCGTCGAGCAGGTTGACGATCTGCGCCTGGATCGAGACGTCCAGGGCCGAGACCGGCTCGTCGGCGACGATCAGCTTCGGTTTCAGCGCGATCGCCCGGGCGATCCCGATCCGCTGCCGCTGGCCACCGGAGAACTCGTGCGGGTAGCGGTCGTAGTGCTCGGAGGAGAGGCCGACCCGCACCAGCAGCTCCTGCACCTGCCTGCGCAGCTCCGAGCCGGAGGCGACCCCCTGCAGCTTCAGCGGGTCGCCGACGATCTGGCCGACCCGTTTGCGCGGGTTCAGCGAGGCGTAGGGGTCCTGGAAGATCATCTGCATCTCGCGTCGCAGGGGCCGCATCTCGCGCCGCGAGAGCCCGGCGATCTCCTCCCCCTCGAAGCGGACCGAGCCCGAGGTCGGCGCCAGCAGCTGCAGCATCGCCCGGCAGGCCGTCGACTTGCCGCTGCCGGACTCTCCCACCAGGCCCAGCGTCTGGCCGCGGGCGGCGCTGAAGCTGATGCCGTCGACGGCCCGCACCTGGTCGACCTCGCGATCGACCAGCAGCCCCGCCTTGATCGGGAAGTGCTTGACGAGGTCGGTGACCTCGACCAGGGGGTCGCCGCTTGCCATCAGGCCGGTGCCTCCAGTCCGATCTGCCCGGCGACCTGGCGCAGCTCCCGCTTTTTCTCTGGGCTGAGCCAGCAGCGGTCGCGGTGGGAGGGGGCATCGGGCAGTTTCGACTCGAGCGGCGGCAGCTCGGTGCATTTGGCGAACTCATGTGGGCAGCGCGTTCGGAAGGCGCAGCCTTCGGGAAGCGAGATCAACGACGGTGGGGCGCCGCTGATCTGCGGCAGCCGCTGCGGTCGCGGCCGGTCGATCCGGCTCAGCGAGCCGAGCAGGCCCCAGGTGTAGGGGTGCTGAGGGTCGTAGAAGATCTCGTCGAGGGTTCCCTCCTCGACCACCCGCCCGGCGTACATCACCATCACCCGGTCGGCGACCTCGGCGACGACGCCGAGGTCGTGGGTGATCAGGATCGTCGCCAGGTTGCGCTCGCGGTTGAGGCCCTCGAGCAGGCGCAGGATCTGGGCCTGGATGGTGACGTCGAGCGCGGTGGTCGGCTCGTCGGCGATCAGCACCTCGGGCTCCAGGGCCAGGGCCATCGCGATCATCGCCCGTTGCCGCATGCCGCCGGAGAATTCGTGTGGGTAGTCGTCGACGCGGCGAGCGGCGTCGGGGATCCCGACCGAGTCGAGCAGCTCGATCGCCTGGGCGTGTGCCGCGGCCTTCGAGACCTCGTCGCGGTGGGCGCGGATCGCCTCGGTGATCTGGGCGCCGATCCGGTAGACCGGGTTGAAGGAGGTCATCGGATCCTGGAAGACCATCCCGATCCGCTCTCCGCGCACCTTGCGCAGCTCAGCTTCGCTGGCATCCAGCAGCTCGTTGCCACCCAGGCCCACGGAGCCCTCGATGGTGGCGTTGGGGGAGCGGGTCAGCCCGAGGATCGTCTGCGCGGTGACGCTCTTGCCGGAGCCGGACTCGCCGACGATCGCCAGCACTTCGCCGGGGGCGAGGTCGAAGCTGACCCCGTCGACCGCCTGCAGCCGGCCGCCTTCGGTGGCGAAGCCGACCCGGAGGTCCTTCACGGAGAGAAGTGGTTGTGGGTTCATTGGGCCGAGGTCCCGAGCCTGATCCGGGGATCCAGGTAGGCATAGAAGATGTCGATCACGACGCTGAAGAAGACGACGAAGAAGGCGCCGAACATGGTGATCGCCATGATCGGCGGCAGGTCGAGGTTGGTGATCGATTCCGCCGCGTACTGGCCCACCCCGTTGAGGCTGAAGATGGACTCGATGATGATCGCGCCGCCGCCGATCGTCGCGGCGAAGTCGAGCCCGAAGAGGCTGATGATCGGGATCAACGAGTTGCGCAGCACGTGGCGGACCATCACCTGGCGCTCGTTCAGCCCCTTGGCGCGGGCGGTCCGCACGTAATCCTCCTTCATCACGTCGAGCATGTTGGAGCGCAGCACGCGGCTGTAGAAGCCGATGTTGAGGATCGCCAGCGTCAGCCAGGGGAGGATCAGGTGGTAGGCCCACTGGACCGGGTTCTCGGCCAGCGGCACGTAGCTGCTGGCCGGGAACAGCTCGATCTTGTAGGTGAGGAAGTAGAGGAAGATCGCCGCCAGCAGGAAGGAGGGGAGCGAGATGCCGGCAACCGAGACGATGGTCAGCAGGCGGTCGAGCCAGCCTCCCGGCTTGAGCGCGGAGAGATAGCCGAAAAGGATGCCGAAGAAGAGCCAGATCACGGCGGCGCCGATGCAGAGCGAGAAGGTCGCCGGAATCCCTTCGACGATTTTTTCGTCGACGTTGAGCGATTCGCTGTAGGAGATCAGTTCACCGGTGAAGATCTTCTTCATCGTCTCGAAGTACTGGACCGGCAGCGATTCGTCGAAGCCCCAGTCTTCTTCGATGCTCTTGACCAAAGCCGGGGTCGCGTTCTTGCCGGCCAGCCGCTGGGCCGGATCGGAGTTGGGGATGACGTTGAAGATCGCGAAGGTGACCAGCGAGACAGCGAACAGCACCAGCACCATCCCGGTCAGGCGCCTGACCACGAAGCGGGCCATCAGACCGCCGTCCCCTCGGGCTCGGCGAGGCCGGCGCGCGCCTCCAGCCGAACCTTCGATTTCGGATCGAGGGCGTCGCGCAAGCCGTCGCCGAAGACGTTGAGCGAGAGCACCGTGAGCAGGATCAGCACGCCCGGGGCGAAGGCCAGCAGCGGTGAGGTGTAGATCGATTCGACCCCGGTCGAGACCATCTTGCCCCAGGAGGAGTTCGGCGGCTGCACGCCGGCTCCAAGGAACGAGAGCGAAGCCTCCAGCAGCATGTTGTTGGCGATGTTGAGGGTGAAGAAGACGATCACCGTCGACCAGAGGTTGGGCAGCAGCTCACCGAACATCAGTCGCAGCGAACCGGCCCCCTGCGAGACCGCCGCCTCGACGAACTCTTTCTCGCGCAGGGCCAGCACCTCGCCGCGGATCGGTCGCGCCATGTAGGGCGTGTAGACGATGCCGATGATCAGGATCGTGATCCAGATCGAGTTTCCGGCCAGTTCCAGCGGCCCGATCTTGAGCCCGCCGACGGCGAGCGCCGTGCCCAGAGCGATGCCCAGCAAAACCACCGGGAACGACCAGATCACGTCCATGATGCGCGAGATCACGCTGTCGGTGCGGCCGCCGAAGTAGCCGGCGAGGAGGCCGAGGATCGTCGCCAGCAGGGTGGTGATGACAGCCGAGGTGAGGCCGATGAAGAGCGAGGTGCGGCCGCCGTACATCAGTCGCACCATCTCGTCGCGGCCGAGGTTGCTGTCGGCGCCGAGGAAGAACCTGCCGCCGGCGTCGAACCAGAGCGGCCCGATCGGCTTGCCTTCGACGCTGACGACGTCGCGCTTCTCGCCGTCGACGCTGACCTTCTCCGTCGTGTGGGTCGCGTTCGGGCC
Source organism: uncultured Solirubrobacterales bacterium (assembly GCA_963811375.1). Taxonomy (GTDB): domain Bacteria; phylum Actinomycetota; class Thermoleophilia; order Solirubrobacterales; family 70-9; genus VAYN01. The sequence continues at coordinate 255,323 of CAWEQY010000009.1, read as the reverse complement.
GGTGTCGGCGACGTGGTTGGCCCAGAGCGGGGCGGCCAGGACGAAGACGACGATCAGCAGGAAGAGCGCCAGCGAGGCAAGTGCCAGGCGGTTACGAAGCAGCCGCCTGTAGGCGAGGTACCAGGGGCTGTGGCCCGCGGCCGCGACCCCGGCCGGGGCGGGCGGGAATCCCCCGCCCGGCTCCCCCGTCGGCAGGGCGGGATCCGGCTTGGCCTCGAGCGCCACGCTTCCTATTGTGCCCCGCCGCTCGGGCGGCTTACTTGAACTGGAAGCTGGTCAGGTCCTGGCCGAAGGTCAGGTTGAAGATCACCTTGTCGAGGTCGACCGCGCTGGAGACGAAGGTCGAGACCGCGCGGTTGCCGTAGGGCGCCCACGGGGCCTGTTCCATGTATTCCTTGTCGAGCTTGGCGTATTCGGCTTCCTCGTCCGGACCGAGCGGGACTTCGCCAAGTTCGGAGATCTTCTGGTTGAGCTTGGGGTCGTCGATTTCGGCGATGTTCGTGTTGTTGGTCGGAAGGATGCTTTCCCCCGACAACAGCGGCTGGAAGAAATCGTTCGGATGCGGGTAGTCCTGGAACCAGTCCGACCAGCCGGTGTCGAGCTCGGGCGTGGTCTGGTTGCCGATCACCGTGAAGTAATTGTCGGCGTTGATGATTTTCAGCGTCGTGTTGAAGCCGATCTGCCCCAGCACGTCGTTGTAATAGGTCGCCGCCGCTTCGTTTTCGGCTTCGTTGTCGCCCCAGACGGTGATGTCCATGTCGGCGGGGTTGGCTTCCTTGATCATTTCCTTCGCTTTCGCGAGGTCGTGCGGGAAGAGCTCGAATTTCTCGTAGCCCGGCATCCCCGGCGGCAGGATCTGCTGGGTGCCCACCAGCGAGCCGACGTAGATCCGTTCCAGCGCCGCCGGGTCGACCGCGTAGTTGACGGCTTCGCGGACCTTGAGGTCGTCGAACGGGGGCCTGTTCATGTTCATCCAGAAGTAGTAGTTGCTGATCGTGTTCTCGACCCGGAACTGGGTGCCCTCGAATTTGCTTTTGATTTCCGGGTAGCGGTCGGGCGGCGGCTGCGACTGCATCCAGTCGAACCTGCCCTGCTCGATGTCGTTGACCTGGGTCGAGGGGTTGCGGATGATCGTGATGTCGATCTTGTCCATGTAGCCGCTGGGCAGGTCGGGCATCGCTTTCGAGTTGGCTTTCTCCCAGTAGGGGTTGCGCTCGTAGCTCCAGCCCTGGCCCGGATCGGCCTTGGTGATCATGTACGGCCCGGTCGCCGGCGGCGGGTTGGTCGACTGGTTGGTGTTCGGCGTGTCCGGGGGCACCGGGGCGACGAACATCAGCCCGAGCTCGTTGGTGAAGGTTCCGCGCGGCTTGGTCAGGTGGATGACGATCTTGCCGCTCTTGTCGTCGGTTTCGATCCCGGGGATCCCGCCCTGCTTGGTTTCGGCGAATTTTTCGGCGCCGACGATGCCGGTGTAGAAGGGCGAGCCGCCGGAGTTGGTCTTGAAGGCACGTTCGACCGCGTAGGTGAAGTCCGAAGCTTTGACCGGGGTGCCGTCGGAGTATTTGAGGCCGGGACGGAGGAACAGCGTGTAGGTCTTTTCGCCGTCGGTGATTTTCGGCAGGTCTTTGGCCAGGCCGGGGATCACCTCGCTGCCCGCGTCGCCGTTCTCATGGGCGTAGGTCAGCAGCGGGATGTAGGTGTTGTACATCGCCGTCCATCCTTCGGCCGTATAGGAGAGCGCCGGGTCCAGATAGTCGGGGAAGGAGGCATAGGTGCCGTTGAGAGTGCCACCTTCTTTGCCGCTCGAGCTGTCGCTACTTCCGCATGCCGCCAGTCCAATCGTGGCTACCGCTGCAAGTCCGAGCACCAAAAAAGAAACACTAAATTTCCTCAACGTAAACCTCCCGGTCGGACTGGGTGGACCTTCTCCCTGGCAGCAACTCCAGCACAACGGCGTCATCGCCGTCAAGCGCATTTGAACCAGGCGTTGCAAGGCGTTCAGGCCAATTAGCTCCAAGAATGGGAGTAACTATGGCAACGATCGCGAAGACCCCGAAGCCCGCGATGAGGAAGGCCGTGCGGGGGCTCGCGGTGGCGGCGATGACGCCGCCGACGATGAATCCGACCCCCGGCATCGCGGCGCCGATCGACTCCAGCACGCTCATCACCCGCGCCTGCATCCCGGCCACCGTCATCTCCTGCACGGCGCTGATCGTCGAGACCCACTGCACGCCGTTGCCAGTGCCGCCGAGGACGGAAGCCGCACAGGCGAAGGCCAGGGAGGGCGCCGCGGCGAGGCCGAGATAGCCGGCGCCGACGGCGAGGGTGCTGACGAAGAGCAGCACCGCCAGCGATGCCCGTCGAACCGCGGCGAAGACGAGGCTGCCGAGGACCATCCCGACCCCCCAGCTGGCCAGCATCAACCCGTAGCCGGAGTCGCTGGTCCCCAGGGTTTCCTTGGCGTAGACGACCTCGACCGGGATCACCGCGGCGAAGAAGACGAAGGCGGCGCCCTGGGCGATCAGCAGCCGGCGCAGGGCGGCCTTCTCGCGGATGTAGGCGAGGCCGGCGCGGACGCGGTCGCGCATGCGGCCCTCTTCCGGGTCGGCTCGCGGCATCGGCCCGGCCGTCAGCAGGATCCAGGCGATGACATAGAAGGAGACCGCGTCGAGCAGCAATGCCGTCTGCACGCCGAAGCCGGCGACGACGAGGCCGGCGAGGCCGGGGCCGATCGCGGCACCGCCGGTGAAGGCGACGTTGAGCAGAGCGTTGCCGGCGCGCAGCTCGCCGGTCGGCTCCAGCTGCGCGGCGACCACCGCCCGGGTCAGCGAGCGCCCGGTCAGGGCGAGGGCGCCGTCGATCGTCGCCACCGCGATCACCCCCGCCAGCGAGAAGTTGGAGGCGAGCAGCGCCAGGGCACCGAAGGCCGCCGCCTCGCCGCAGTAGATGACCGGCAGTGCGAATCGCGGTGGCGGTCGCTCGGCCCGGGCGACCAGGATCGGCGCCAGCAGGGCGGGGAGGAAGCGGGTTCCGAGAAAGAGCCCGGCCGTGGCCAGGGCGCTGTCGGTGCGGTCGAAGACGAGCACCGAGAGGGCGATGATCCCCATCCAGTCGCCGAGCTCGTTGACCGTGTACGTCATCGCGAGCCGCCTGAAGAGGGGCCGGCGAAGGGGGTCGATCAGGCGTCGTTTACGCATTGGTGGGTGGGTGAACTACTGCATTTATGCACAAGATTTCCTGCAGTTGCACAAGTTTCGGCGAAGTTGTGCTACAAAGTTCCCAGGCAATTTGGAAGTTCATTGGATGCAACGCACAACGTTGCGGGCTTCAACCACCACGGAAGGGGACTCAATATGGGCTTTCGTCACTAGATCTTTCAACGCGGACGCCAAAGCGGCGGACCGCACCAGTCTCTGAAGGGCGTCCCACTGGGGCGCCCTTCGTGCATTCGGGACCCGGCCGCTTGGGCCTGCGTCGTTGCGCCCCTGCCCCGATTTCCCGTTTTGGGCGAATTTGGCCATGCGGCCAACGGCCTTGCCTATTGCGAAATTCGGCATTAGCTTTGAAAAACGGAAATAGCGCTATCCGCATGGTGCGTCCCCCTCGCAGGGAATTGTCATGCGCTCCTGAACAAGTCCCCAGTCGCCCCCCAGTCCGAACTGGAAACCAGAGCAGATGCTTGAGAGCCACCGCCCCACCCGTCTAGCGCTTGCCGTCATGGCCGGCGCTCTGGCGCTGACCGTGGCCGTCGGAATCTGGGAGGCGCCTCGCTCCAACTGGGACCTTGGCTTCTTCGCGGTCCTGCTTGCCTTCTCCATCTTCAGCGACCTGACGGCTGTCTCGACGGCGTCCAAGGTCAAGGTCTCGGGCAGCTTCCTGGCTCTGGTCGTGGCGATGGTCTTCCTCGGTGGCACGCCGGCGGCACTGATCGGTGTCGCCACGATCCTCACCGGCTGGCTGCGCTGGCGAGACGCCTGGCACTACCTGCTGGACAACGTCCTCACCTACGCGCTCTTCCCGTTGGTCGGCGGCATCGCCTTTCACGAGAGCGTCGGCGCACTCGGGCTGACCGCGTCGGATCCGTCCTTCTACATCTGCGTCTTCGCCCTCTTCCAGCTGGCCCTGGCACTCAACTTCGTGATGATCGCCAGCTACGGCTGTTACGTCGAGCGCTCTTCCTTCTCGACCAAGCTGCGGGTCCTGCCGCCGGTGCTGCCGTCGGAGTTCGCCAGCGCGATGCTCGCCGTCGCCGTCGCCTACATCTACGCCAAAATCGGCATCTCCGCCATCGCCCTCTTCGGCGTCGTCCTCGTCACCTTCCAGTACCTGCTCGGGCAACTGCTGCTCTCCCAACAGCGGGCCAGCGAGCTGGAGCTGCGCAGCAAGCAGCTGGCCAGCTTCCAGGTCGGGATGTTGAGCGCGATGCTGCGCACCCTCGACCTGCGGGACCAGATGACCGCCCGGCACTCCGCCGCCGTCGCCCGTTACTCGCGGGCGATCGCCCAGCGGGCCGGCTACTCGCGCCGCGAGGAGGAGCTCGTCCACATCGCTGCCCTGCTCCACGACATCGGCAAGTTCATCCTGCCCGACCGCATCCTCAAGGCCAACGTGCCGCTCACCGACGAGGACTGGATGCTGATCCGCCGCCACCCGCAGCAGGGTGCCCGCGTGGTCTCCTCGCTGGACGGCTACGGCCCCGTCGCCGAGATCATCCTCGCTCACCACGAGCGGATCGACGGCAAAGGCTATCCGCGCGGCTTGGCCGGAGATGACATACCTGAGCTCTCGCGGATCATCTCCGTCGCCGACACCTACGACGTGATGACGGCGCGCGACTCCTACCGCACGCCGATGTCGAGCCACGACGCGATCGTCGAGCTGCGCCGGGTCGCCGGCAAACAGCTCGACGCCCGCTTCGTCGAGGTCTTCATCGAGCTGCTCGAGGGCAAGGACGTCTCCTTCGCCCACGGCGAGGCCGCCGACTTCGAGAAGGAGCTGGCGCTGGAATCGCGGATCGCCGAGACGGCCAGCCCCGATGGCGAGGCCAGTCGCTTCCAGGTCGCCGGCGTCAGCGCCTAGCGCTCCGCTGTACGGTTCGCCCGGATGCGCGCCGTCACCTTCCAGGCCCCGGAGCAGGTTCGGATCGAGGAGAAGCCCGATCCCGAGATCATCGTCGCCGACGACGCGCTGATCCGGGTCGAGGCGAGCGGGATCTGCGGCTCCGATCTCCACATCTACCACGGCCGCGTCCCGGTCGAGCCGGGCTTCACGATCGGCCACGAGTTCGTCGGCACCGTGCTGGCGGTGGGCGACGAGGTCGAGCGAGTGGCCGTCGGCGACCGTGTCCTCGGCACCTTCCACACCGCCTGCGCGACCTGCGCCTCCTGCCTGCGCGGCGACTATCACCGCTGTCGCAACGGCCAAACCTTCGGCCATGGCGCCAACCTCGGCGACCTGCAGGGCGCCCAGGCGGAGCAGCTGCTGGTGCCGCGCGCCAACCTCACCCTGCGCAAGGTGCCGGAGGGGATGTCGGCCGACGTCGCCCTCTTCGCCGGCGACGTGATGGGGACCGGCTACCACGCTGTCGCCCATGCCGGCATGAAGTCCGGCGACACCGTCGCCGTGCTTGGCCTCGGCCCGGTCGGGCTCTGCGCGGTCCAGGCCGCGCTCGCCGGCGGCGCCGTCGAGGTCTTCGCGATCGACACGGTGCAAGAAAGGCTCGAGATGGCCGCGTCCTTCGGGGCGACGCCGCTGCACCTGACCGAGCAGGAGCCGAAGCGAGCGATCCGTGCCGCGACCGACGGGCTCGGCGTCGATGTCGTCGTCGACGCGGTCGGCGATCCGGGCCCGTTGGCGCTGGCGATCAGCCTCGCCCGCGACGCCGGCACCGTCTCCGGGATCGGCGCCTACGCCGGCAAGGGCGAGGTGCCGCTGGGCCTGGCCTGGCTCAAGGGTCTGCAACTGCGGCTCGGCCTTGCCAACGTGATCGCCCACGTCGACCGGGTGCTGGCCCTGCTCGAGGCCGGCAAGCTCGACCCGGCGCCGCTGGTAACCCATCGCATGGCGCTCGACGAAGTCAGCGACGCTTACGCGATCTACGACCGCCGCGAAGCGCTGAAGATCGTCCTCACGCCCTAGGCCCGCCGTTTGTAAATACAGCAGTTTCTCTCTACGCTGAGCCGGTGCGCGGGGGGCGCGTCGTCATCGCAGCAGTCTCCGTCGTGCTGCTCGGCCTGGTTGGCGCCGGCAGCGCGCTTGCCTGTTCCTGCGCGCCCTCGACGCCGGCGGAATCGCTGGCCGGGTCCGACGCCGCCCTCTCCGCTCGGCTGCTCTCAGTCGAGCCCCGCGGTGCCTCGCGGGCCGAGTATCGCTACGAGGTCCTGCACGTCTACCGCGGCGGGGAGGCGATAGAGCCGGGGGCGATCCTGAGGGTGTCCAGCCCGCGCGGCTCCGCGGCCTGCGCACTGCCGAGCGGGATCGGTCACAGCTATGGCCTCTTCCTGCTTGGCGATGGCCGGGGCTGGGTGGGGGGTCTGTGCGGCGTCGTCTCGCCGCGCCGCCTCTGGGCGGCGGCCCGTATGCCCGGAGGCGGCCACGCGACCGGGTCCCTCCCTGACTGTGCTAGTTGACTAGAACAGTAGTGAGAGGTACTGTGCCTGCTGATGGCACAGCAAGACGTCGCCGCGCGGGCCGCGCCCAACCCCTTCGCGATTGATCCCAGCGACGAGCTGCCGGTTGGGCTGCAGCTGACATGGCGGTTGCGGGCACTGATCTCCACCGGCCAGCTGGCGAGCGGCGAGCGCCTGCCCAGCTTCCGCCGCCTGGCCGAGTGGGCGGGGGTCAACCTCAACACGGTGCGGGCGGTCTACGAGGGTCTCGAGGCCGACGGCCTGGTGGTCAGTCGGCAGGGCCGTGGGACCTTCGTCGCCGACGGCATCGAGGCGGCTCCCGAGTTGGAAGAGATCGCCGCCGACGCCCTGCGCCGTGCCGGCGAAGCGGGCCATGGCCCGCGCGAGCTGGCGATCGTGGCGATGGCCTGCGCGAGCATCCCCGGCAATGTCGAGGGGGAGGCGCCGGTGCCACTGCCGCCGGGCCTCCCCGATCTCGCCGAGGAGAGCGAGGCGATCGAGGTGCGGCAGGAGCTGCGCCGCCAGATCGGCCGGTTGGAGGCCGAGCTGGCGAGCTACACCCGCTACCTCAGCGCCGAGGAGCTGCCGACGGCGCCGCGCCGGGCGGTTGCTCACGTGGCCGGCGTCGAAGAGCTGGAGGAGACCCGCGACACGCTGATCGCCCAGCTCTCCGAAGCGCAGCGGGCGGCCGAGCAACGGGTGCGGCTGGAAGCCCAGACCCGCGGTCCCCTCGGCAGGGCGATGAGCTGGTGGCGGGCGAAGCCCTAGCCCGCAGAGTCGGCCCGCTCGGCGAGCTCTTCGTCGAGACCGGGACCATGGTGATCCTCACCGTGAAGACGCTGGTCTCGGCGGTGCGACCGCCGTATCCCTACGGCGAGGAGCTCGTCGACCAGTTCTCCTTCGTGCTGAAGCTCTGCTGGTTCCCGCTGCTGATCTCGACCTTCGCGCTCTGCGTCGGGGCTCCGGGCCTGCAGGCAGCCGGCATCCTCTCGCTGTTCGGCGGCCTCGACCGGCTCGGCGGCTTCTTCGTGGTGACGGCGATCCGCTGGATCGGGCCGTTGGTGACGGCGGTGGTCGTCAGCGGCGTCGCCGGCACCGCGATCACCGCCGACCTCGGTGCCCGCAAGATCCGCGAGGAGCTCGATGCCCTGCAGGTGCTCGGCGTCGACCCGATCAAGAACCTGGTCGTGCCGCGCTTCCTGGCCCTGATGATCATCACTGCCCTGCTCGACATCTTCGCGATCGTCTTCGGCCTCACCGCCGGCATCGTCGCCGAGCTCGTCTACCACCAGTCGCTCGGTGGCTTCTTCGCGACCCTCTTCGCCAACGCCTCGGTCACCGACATCTGGGGTTCGGTCCTGATGTGCACGATGTTCGGCGCGATCATCGCGATCGTCTGCTCCTACAAAGGGATGACCGCCTCCGGCGGCGCTGCCGGGGTCGGTCGCGCCGTCAATCAGGCGGTCGTCATCTCCCTCGTTGCCGTCTTTGCCTTCAACTACGTGTTCACGGCGATCCTGCTCGCCACCAATCCCGCCCTGCAGACGATCCGGTGATCGGCTGGCTCGATACCCCGCGTGGCTGGCTCGACTCCCTCGGGGAAATTGCCCGCTTCGGCTCGCGGGTCAGCGGCCAGGTCTTCTCCGGCCGCGTCCTGCGCTTCTTCGGTGAGAGCATCCGCCAGGCCGGCATCCTGATCTTCGGATCGGCACTGATCATCTGGGCCTTCGTCTTCATCCTCGGACTGCAGTGCGGGATCCAGGGTGCCTACCTCTTCCGGGCCCAGGGCGTTCCCTCCTATGCCGGCCTGTTCTCGGCCTGGTGCGACCTGCGCGAGGCGCTGCCCTACGCCTTCGGCTACATCCTCTCGGCCAAGGTCGGGACCGGGATCGTCGCCGAGATCGGCGCGATGCGGATCTCCGACGAGATCGACGCACTGGAAGTGATGGGGGTGCCGCCGATCACCTTTCTCTGCGCCACCCGCCTGCTGGCCACCTGGTTGGTCCTGCCGTTCATCTACCTCGCCGGAATCGGAATCATGTACTTCGCCAGCTACCTGGCGGTCGTCGAGCAGGTAGCCGATGTCTCCTCGGGCGGCTACTCGCTGATCTTCTGGATGTTCCAGAACCCTCCCGATCTGATCTTCAGCTTGATCAAGGGCATGGCGATGGCGACCGTGATCGTGCTGGTCGGCTGTTACTACGGCTACACGGCCTCGGGCGGCCCGGTTGGGGTCGGCACGGCTACGGCGAAGTCGATGGTCTTCAACATCGTCATCGTCCATATCCTCGGGATGCTGGGGACGGTGATCTTCTGGGGCGCAAACCCGCGGGCGCCGATCGGGGGGTGACCCCATCTGACGGGGTGGCTCCCGATCAGAGGCTTGCGCGCGCCGCACCAGCATTCGCCGGATGGCGGTGGCGGCGGAACATCTCTTCCACCCAGACGTAACCGGGGCGCTGGTCGATCTCTTCGCGGAAGGCTTCGAAGGCCGCTGGGGTGGGCGAGTCGGAGGGAAGCGGTCCCTCGTCCGGCCCGACCACGGGGTAGAAGAGCGAGGCCGCGGTGAGGTCGGCGACGCTGAAGCTCTCGCCGACCAGGAACTCGCCGCCGCTCGCGGCCAGCTCGGCGTCGAGCCGGTCCAGCGCGGCGACGATCTTCCGCCGTGCCGTCGCTGCCGCCGCCTTGTCGCGAACGCCGAAGCGCAGCCCCGTGTAGGTGCGGGCGTAGAGGCCGACCAGGCCCTTGGCCTGGCCGAGCGGGCCCGGCACCGCCGCCGCGGCGACCTCGGCGAACATCGCCGGCTCGTTGGTCAGCTCGTGGAAGGGCAGCAGGCGCGCGGACGGTCCCAGCTCCTCGTCGAAGAAGTCCTCCAGCTCAAGCGCGCGGCGGCGCTGCTCGGGGTCGGCCGGGTAGAGGGGCGGGTCCGGGTAGCGCTGCTCGATCGCGGCGAGGATCGCGGTCGAGTCGGAGATCGTGCGGCCGTCAATCTGCAGCAGCGGCAGGTAGACGCTCTCGCCACGGGTCAGCGCGAAGGAAATCGGGATGTGGGTCCCGGGCAACGGGGAGCGGCGGACATGCGGGACCTGCTTGTAATCCAGCGCCCAACGCACCTTCTCGCTGTAGTGCGAGATATCGAGCTGAATCAGAGTGGGTTTTTCGTCGCTCATTGCGCCCCCATAGTGGTCGTGGCAGCATAGGGCCGATGGCATTGCTGAGCGATTCCGAGGTCGAGGCCAAGCTCGCCGACCTGCCCGGGTGGCGGCGAGCCGGCGCGGCGATCGCGAAGGAGTTCGACCGCGGCGACTTCGTCGGCTCGGTCAAGTTCGTCTCCAGCCTGGTCGAGCCGGCGGAGGCGATGAACCATCACCCCGACCTGGAGATCTCCTGGGCGACGGTCAAGGTGACGATCTCCACCCACTCCGCGGGCGGCCTGACCGCGGCCGACTTCGAGCTGGCGGGGAAGATCGACGACCTGGCTTAAGCACTGAGCGCCGATATGGCGAACGGCTTCACCGCTGGCGACTTCAACCCCACCCAGCGGGGTGACAAACTCGGCGCCATGGCAAAGCGCAAGAAGCAGCGCCGCAACCGGCAGAAGGCGCCAACCTTCGATTACGTCGACCCCGACGGCAACATGCTGACCCTGCGGCAGTCGTTGAGCACCGCCACGATCGCCAAGATCGGCGAGCCGCCGGTGGGCGATGCGGCCTCGCTGGAGGACGCTTGGCGCCGCCGCTCGGAGGCCTTGTTCGAGCGTCTCGCCGTGCGCTGGGAGATCGCCGGCCTGCCGCTGACCGAGCAGAAGATGCTGCTCGGCCGCTACCGCATGGCCGACGCCGAGACCCAGCGCTGGGTGCGCCAGACGCTGGCCGAACACGTCGAGCGCCACATTCCCGAGCTGGCCGGGTAGCCGTGGCCGACGAGCTGCGCATCGACGACCGCCTGGCGATCCCGCTGGCGGAGATCGAGCTGCGGGCGAGCCGCTCCTCGGGGCCGGGCGGACAGCACGCCAACGTCACCGCTTCGCGGGTCGAAGCGGTCTTCGACGTGGCCGCCTCGGCGGCGCTCGACGAGGCTCAGCGCAACCGTCTACTCGAGCGCGCCGGCGCCACCGTCACCGCCGTCGCCCAGGATGCCCGCGGCCAGTCGCGTAACCGCGAGCTCGCCCTGCAGCGGCTGGCGCGGAAGATCGCGGCGGCGCTGGCGGTGCCGCGCAGCCGCCGCCCGACCAGGCCGACCAAGGCCTCGCGCTACCGCCGCCTCGAACAGAAGCGCCGCCTCGGCGAACGCAAGCGCGGGCGCCGCCGGCCCGGTGGCGAAGGAGACTAGGCGCGGGCGATGAGTTCGCGCTGGCAGGCCGGTCTTATGGGTAGAGACACTTCGACACCAACGAAAGGACCAATCATGTTCGCGAACTCCAAGGCATTCAGCGGCTTCGCGGTCGACGACCTGCAGCAGGCACAGCAGTTCTACGGCGAGGTTCTGGGGCTGAGCGTCGAGCTGCTCGACGAGGAGAACGGCCTGCTCACCCTCCACCTCGCCGGCGGCCGCGACACCCTGATCTACCTCAGCCCCGGCTTCACCCCCGCCAGCTACACCATCCTCAACTTTCCGGTCGACGACATCGACCGGGCGGTCGACGAGCTGACGGCCCGGGGGGTGGGCTTCGAGCGCTACGGCAACGAGGAGATGCCCCAGGACGAGAAGGGGGTAATGCGCGAGGGAGGCCCCTACATCGCCTGGTTCAAGGACCCGGCGGGAAACACGCTCTCGGTGCTGCAGGAACGCTAGGGCGGGGTAGGCGCGGATTGACCCATATTGCGAAGAGCTCGTCCGTCTCCATCTGGGAACGAACGTATGGTCGGCGCGGTGACGGCGCAGGAGGCATTCGCTCGCTATCGCCTCCGCGCTCGCGAGGCGGTCGAGCGCGAACTGCACCACGATCAGCGCCGTTCGGATCTCCAGGACCTGTTGCGTGAAGGCTTCGACGTCGAAGCGCCCGACATCGAGCTGGAGCGCAACGTCCGCGTCGCCGAGGCCCGCGGTCGCATCGACCTCCTGTTCGGCAATCTCGTCTTCGAGGTCAAGCGCGATCTCGATCGCGAGCATGACGAGGTCGTGCGCGAGCTCGGCCTCTATCTGGCCGAGAACCGACGGCGTTCCTTCGCGATCGCCACCGACGGCACCCGTTTCGACGCCTATCGGCTGAGGGGGGAGGAGGTCGATCGCTGCGGGCGCCTCGTGCTCGAGGAGGTCGACGACGAGGCCGCTGTCGCCTGGCTCGACTCCTACCTGTTCTCCCAGGAAGCGGTCACGCCTTCGGCGGAGGACGTCGTGCGCCGGTTCGGGCCCCAAAGCCCGGTGTTCCTGGCGGCCCACGAACAGCTGCAGACGATGTGGGATGCGGTCTCGGCCACCTCCTCTGTGCAGGTCAAACGGGAGGAGTGGGAGCGCCTGTTGCGGATCGTCTACGGAACCGAGAAGGGAGGCGACGATCTCTTCCTGCGCCACACCTACCTGGCGCTGGTCGCCCGCATGTTCGCCTTTCTCGCGATCGGGCAGGAGGTGCCGAAAGCGAGGAAAGCGATGGAGGTCGTTTCCGGCGCGGCCTTCGAGCGGCTGGGGATCGAGAACCTGGTCGAGGAGGATTTCTTCTCCTGGATCACCGAAACGGGCGCCGCCGGCGATGCCGAGCAGCTGGTCGAGGGAATCGCCAGGCACCTCAGCAGGTACGCCACCGAGTTCATCGACGAGGACCTTCTCAAGCATCTCTACGAGACGCTCGTGGACCCGGTCGACAGGCACGACCTGGGCGAGTTCTACACGCCGGACTGGCTCGCCGACGTCGTCCTCCGCGAGGCCGGCTTCGAGATCGGCAAGCGCGTGCTCGACCCCGCCTGCGGATCGGGGACCTTCCTGTTTCTGGCGATTCGGCTGCTGCGGGAGAAGGGCCTGAGCGGAAGAGAGCTGGTCGAGGAGGCCGAACGGACCCTCTGCGGGTTCGACGTTCATCCGCTGGCCGTGACGGTGGCGCGGGCCAATTTCGTTCTCGCCCTTCGCGACGACCTGCGGGTGGCACAGAGCGGCATCTCGGTTCCGATCTTCATGGCGAACTCGCTCGCCGAGGCCGAGCAGCGGTTCGGCCTGCCGATCGAGGTGCCGGTACCGCCGCCCCCGGGTGGCGGCGCGGCCGAGTCCTTCTCGCTGCCAACCGAGATGGAGCAGGTCGTCCCGGGCAGCCTCGCCGAGGTCGTCGGCCGCGTGTCGGAGCTGGCCAGGCTCGACGCCTCCGACGCCGACGCCTGCTCGGCCCTGGACACGGTGCTCGAGGATCTCGGCCTCGGCCAGTACGCCGACACCTGGCGGCAGAACCTTCTTCTCTTTCGCAGGCTGATCGCGACAGAACGGGACACGATCTGGTCGTTCGTGCTCTCGAACGCGATTCGGCCGCAGCTGATCGCCCAGAACCCGGTCGATCTGGTCGTCGGCAATCCGCCCTGGCTCCCTCTCCGCGACGTCGCCGAGCCGGTGTACCAGGGTCAGCTGACCGGCCTGGCACTGGACTTCCGGCTGCTCGAGAGCCGCCGGGGCTGGCAGACGGGGGCGCTCGAGCTGGCGACGATCTTCACCTGTTTCGCGCTCAGGCACTACGTCAGGAGCGGTGGCAAGCTGGCCTTCGTATTGCCGCGGTCGGTCCTCTTCGGGGCCAAGCAGCACGAGCGCTTCCGGGCACTGCGGGTCGATCCGGAGTTCTCACCCGACGGGGCCCTCGACCTGAAAGAGGTCGGGCCGCTGTTCAACGTGCCTTCGCTGGCGCTGTTCGCCGAAAAGGGGCCGCGGCCGAAGGAGCCGCGCTGGATGGTACGGGCGGCTCGGGGCGAGCTGCCGCGACGCAACGCGTCCCACGCCGAAGCGCAGGAGCGCATCGAGATCGACGAGCCCAGCGAGCTGACGGTGGCGCCGGAAATCGTCAGCCCCTATTTCAAACGGGCGTTTCAGGGCGCCACCATCGCCCCGCGGCCGTTCTTCTTCGTCCAGGCCGAGTCTGCCCAGGCCAGTGGCAAACCGCAGGTGAAAACGGAAGTCGATGCCGCCCGGCGCGCAAAGAAGCCCTGGACGGGCATCTCGCTAGAGGGCGTGGTCGAGCCCGATTTCCTCTTCGCCACGGCGCTGGCCGTTCACGCCTTCCAGCTCGGTCCGGTCAAGCTCTGTGCCCTGCCGATCGACGTCAGCGCTCGCAGCCCACGCCTGCTCTCGCCCGCGGAGGTGCTGGCAAAGACCGCCGCCTCCGGCTTCTACTCGTGGCTGAGCAAGGCCGAAGAGAAATGGAGTGCCCTGAAAAAGGGCTCGGCCGCCCAGAACGTGCCGCTCTACCGGTACCTGGACAACCACCAGAACCTGACCCGGCAACGGGTCGGCGGCACCCGCCTCGTCTATGGAGCGGATGGGAGCCACGTCCGCGCGGTGGTGGTCGATCCCGCCGAGGCGATGAAGGGCCTGACGCCGAAACCGAAAGCCTTCATCTACGACATGAACACCTACACCGTCGATGTGAAGACCGATGCCGAAGCCCATTACCTGGCAGCCGTGCTCAACACGACCTTCGTCAACGAGGCGATCAAGTCCGGTCAGACCCAGGGGGCCTGGGGAGCCAGGCACATTCACCGGCGCCCGTTCGAACGAGTTGCGATACCGGAGTTCGACGCCAAGGACGACGTGCACAAGCGCCTGGCGGAGCTGTCGCGCAGCGCTCACGAGCGCCTCTCGCAGCTGCCGCCGCAGCGCCAGCGCGAGAAACAGCTGCAGCCGGTCGGTCGCGAGCTGGAAGAGGCCGACGAGCTCGTCAGGAAGATCTGCGCCCTGGTCTAGGAGGAGTCCCTGTTCGTTCACGAGCTGGCCATGCAGGGCCCCGACAACCGCGACGCGGTCATTGCGGCGATCGGTCGCGCCGCCGCAATCTCCACCTTTGCCCACCTCCGCGGCGCCTATGCGTTTGCGAGCGCCGGAGGCGCACTGACCCTGCTCGAAGCGCTGCGGGAAAGCCAGCCGAGCTTCCCGGACATACGGAAGCGGTGGCTGATCTCGCTCGACTTTGGATACACCGAGCCGGAGGCGCTCGAGCTGCTGGCGGTTCTGCCGAACTCGGAAGTGCGGACGGTCGACTCCGAGTACCTGCTCGGGCGCCGGTTGCAGCCCCGGGCCTGCTTTCACCCGAAGACGCTGATCCTGGACGGGGGCGTGGCCGAGCCACCGCTGGCGGTGATCGTGGGGTCCGCCAACCTGACGGTCAGCGGCCTGCGGCGGGCTCACGAGCACGCGGTCGTCAGCGCTTGGGTCGGGGCCCAGGGCCAACGGGCGGCGGGGCAGCTGCAGGTGGCGGTCGCGGAGGCCGCTCGGTTCGATCGCCTCTGGGACGAAGCGGACCCGATCGACGGACCGCTGCTCGACCGGTACCGGCAATGCCGGGCCCGCTATGTCAAACACCGCCCGCCGCCGCGCTCGGAGGACGACTCGGACGCCGTCAAGGAGATCGAGAAGGAGACCGGCTCCCTCTCGAGGGCGGCGAGGATGGCCGCGGCCGACTGCTTCTGGGTGGAGTTTCGAAAAGACCAGAGGAACCGGGGGGAGGGTCAGGCCGGTAACCAGATCGATCTGGCCAAGGGCAGCCGCGCCTTCTTCGGGGTCTCGATCGAGCCGGTCCCGCTCATGTCTCCGCTCGGCTCGGTCATGCTGCGCTACGGCAACGGCGAGCCGGTCGACCGGAACCTCCGTTTCGGTCACAACGCGATGGACAAACTCGACCTGCCGATTCCCGGGCAGGATGGCCCCCCGACCTACGAAGGGCAGACCCTGATGTTCCGCCGCACCGAGGCCGGTTCGTTTCGGATGCAGCTCGGAACCGCTGCCCAGATCGAGGACTGGGTGCGACGCTCGACCGAGCAGGGGAGCATCTACGCGATGAAGCCTGGACGCGCCCCGCGGGGCCGGGCGTACGGTGTCTTCCGTCTCTGAGCGCCACCCCGACCCAGGACTCGCATCGGCGTATGGGCACGGCTGGTTTCGAACCAGCGACCTCTCGCGTGTGAAGCGAGCGCTCTCCCACTGAGCTACGCGCCCGGGAGAAACCGATGATACGACGCCGTGGAGGGCGATCGCCCTCGGGCCCCGGCCTGCCCAGCCCATGACTGAGCGCTTGGAGGGCGGTCGTGCATCCGTCCAGGATCAGTCTCCGCCGCTTCGCCGCGGGTACCAGGGCGGCCTAGCCTCGTCGGGCTGCGGCGGGCGGAATTGAAAGGAGCTTTTCGATGCGTTCCCCTAGAGGACATCAGGGAGTGGCGACGGCCGCTTGTTGTGCGGCATTCGCGGCTTTCTGTCTGGGCGCCGGGCCGGCGACGGCGGCGACCAACGTCTACCCGGCCGGGGGCGGCACCTTCACGGGCGGCGCTCAGGGCTGGGAAGTCACGGACGCCAGCTGCAACGTGCCGGCATTCTGCACCGTCTCTGGCGGCTACGACGGCGCCAACGGCAACCCGCCCGGCTCGCTGGCGGCGAACACGACCATCGGCCTCAATCTGCTGACGCTGTTCAAATCGACGGTGTCGCTGCAGTCGCCGGACTTCACGGTCGCCAATGCCGGTGACGCCACGCTGCACCTGGACCGCCAGTTCGTTTCCGGCTCGCTGGTGGACCTGGCGCCACAGACGACCTATGACGTCATCCTGATCGACCGCACGGCGGGGACGAAATCGGAAGTCCTTACCGAGGCGATGCCGGCGGCGTCTGAATTCATCGGCAAAGACCACGCGGCGACGGTAAAAGCAGGACACACCTACGCGCTCTCGATCGCCACGGAAACGAGCTCGACGGTCGCTGGCACCGCCCTCCTGGGCGGCACCACCAGCACCCGCTTCGACAACGTCTCCCTCAGCGTCGAAACGTCGGGCGGCAGTGGCGGCGGGGGTGGCAACGGCGGTGCCGGCTCCGGAGGCGGTGGCCTCACCGACCAGCAGCTGCAATCCCTGATCGGCGGCAGCCTGATCGGTCCAGCCGTACTGAAGGGCAACAGGATCACCGTCAAGGCCAAGTGCCCCGCAAAGGTCGGTGTCGCCTGCCGGATCACGTTGCGGGGGATGCTCAGCCGCAAGAAGCCCGCGACCTCGAGCCGCAAGGCCAAGGTGGCGAAGGGAAAGACGAGGAAGTTCGTCCTCCGGGTCAAGCCCAAGGGGCTGAAGAAGGTGTCTCAGAGCAAGCGGCTCCTCTTCAAGGAGACCGTCCGCGCCGGCAAGGCGAAGGCGACCGTTTACAAGCGCCTGAAGTTGATCAAGCGCTAAGCGGCCGGGCTCGTCCGGACGGGCCCTTCCCCAAGCGGGGAGGGGCCCGCGTCCGGCGGGCCGATCTCCGACGCCTCTTCCTCGCCCCCCTTGCGCAGGGCGAGCCCGACGAAGGGGAAGACCAACGTCGAGAGCATCGCGGCGCCGACCAGGCCCGCGGCGGTCGAGGTCCTCATGTGGCCGGTCTCGGTCGCGATCGTCGTGATCGCGACGACGAGGGGGAGCTCGGTCGCCGAATAGAAGGCGAGCGCGGCGCGGTCGCGGGCGTTGAGCACGCCGCGGTAGAGCAGCAGCGCCGGCGTCCCGCGGACGACGAGAAAGAGGACGAAGAACAGCGCCAGCTTGGCCAGCGCTCCAAGTGAGCCGAGCGCGGCGAGGTCGAACTCGATGCCGCTGGTGACGAAGAAGAACGGCACGAAGAAGCCGAAGCCGACCGCGGTCAGCTTCGACTCGAACACCTGCAGCTCCTGGCCCTGCAGGGCCAACCGCACGATCATCCCAGCGACGAAGCCACCGAGCAGGAGGTCGAGGCCGAGCTTGTTGGCGAGCAGAACCAGGCCGAAGACGAGAACCACGGTGACCCGCACCGCCAGCTGGCTGCTCGACTCGAAGGTGCGTTCCAGCGCCGGCCAGCCGCGCCAGGCGTAGCGCACCGAGAGCAGCGCCAGGGCCAGAGCCAGGGCGACGAAGGCGAGCAGGATCGCCGACTCGTGCAGGGGGTTGGCGGTCGAGAGGACCAGCGTCACCAGCAGGATCGGGCCGAACTCGCCGGCCCCGCCAGCGGCCAGCAGGTAGGTGCCGAACCTGGTCTTCAACTCGCCGTTGTCGCGCAGGATCGGGATCAGCGTTCCGATCGCCGTCGTAGCCATCGCCGAGCCGGTGTAGAGGAACGAGACCACGACTCCGGCCGCGGCGAGAAGGCCGCCGATGCCGTAGGCCAGTGCCACCGAGAGCAGCCAGCCCCAGGCGCCGAGCTTCATCGGCTTGCCCTTGATCCGCTTGAAGTCGATCTCGTAACCGGCGAAGAAGAACAGCATTCCGAGGCCGAGGTTGGAGAAGAATTCGATGAACTCGTCGGAATGGGCGAGGCCGAAGAGTTCCGGTCCGATCACGATCCCCAGCATCAGCTCGAGCACCACGACCGGTGGCGCGAACCGTTTTGGCACCACCGCGACGGTGATCGCCGCGACCGCCGCGACGACGACGATCGCGAAGAAGGAGCCGGTGTCGACCTCGATCGCGGCTTGGGGCAGAGCGCTCAAGGCGATGATCCTACGGCCGGCAGGGTAGGATCGTCAGCGGACCGTGCTAGGCGGGGAGTTAGCGGTGCCTTGTCACCCGCAATCCGCTTTAGCGGGGCCGAATTCCGTTCCGAGGAGCTGGCCGTCGGGGTCAGTGCGTCGCGGCGGCGTTGACGGCCGGGTCCTGCGCGACGTGGGCACGCGAATCAGGTCAGGTCCGGAAGGAAGCAGCCTTAAGCGGATGCCGCGGGTGCCGCAGGCGAGCCCGGCAAGAGCCAAAAACGACGGACACGCCCGGTGACCACGCTTCGAAGGCGGTGCACGGTCCATATTCGTGCTGTGGGCAGTTCTCCCGGAGCAAGGGGAGAAGTGCCCACAGCACGCCTAGTCGATCAGGCGCTTGCTCATGCGGCTGATCGCGACGCGCCAGGTCAGCAGCGCGAAGGCGACGAGGAAGGCGAAGCGGGCGATGTCGACCGCCTCGAAGCCGAAGGCGCCGCCGCGGACCAGTTCGACCAGCTGGTGCAGCGGGTTGACCTGGGCGACCACCTGAACTCCCTCGGGCAGGCCGCTGATCGGGAAGAAGGTGCCGGCGACGAGGAAGAGCGGGGTGACAAACAGCGCCGTGACGTAGTTGAACTGGTCGATCTTGGCCACGGTCGCCGCCATCGCCACACCGAAGCCGGCGAAGCCGAGCGCGGTGAAGAAGCAGAAGATCGGCACCAGCAACATCCCCACGGCGGGGTCGAGGCCCCAGAAGAAGGTGACGAGGAGGGGGACGCAGCCGTAGACCGCCGAGCGGGCGGCGATCCAGACCATCTCCGCGGTGACGAGCTCTTCGACGTCGACCGGCGCCGCCAGGATCGCTTCGTAGGTGTTCTGGAAGCGGTGCTTGACGAAGGTGCCGAACATCGACGGCAGGGCGCTGGAGAAGATCACCGCCGTCGCGACCATGCCGGTGCCGACGAACTGGATGTAGGGGACGCCTTCGACTTCGTCGACCAGGGTCGCCCCCAGCCCGAGGCCGAAGGCGAGCAGGTAGACGATCGGTTCCAGCACGCTGGAAAAGGTCGTCCCCTTCCAGTAGGTGCGGAAGTTGGCGACCTCGCGGCTCATCACGCCGGCGATCGCGGCCGGTTCCAGGCGGCGCATCTTGCGCGGGGTGGCTTGGGTCTCGGCGCTCACTCCGCCTCCTCGCCGGTGAGCAGCACGAAGACGTCCTCGAGCGTGGCGGCGCGAATGACCGCATCGGGGGCGATGAAGCCATCCTCGGCCCGCTCGGAGCCGACGATCGCGATCGCCGGCCCGGCCGGCCGCACCCGCAGGCCGGCCGCCTCGGCCTCGGCGCGCAGTTCGGTCAGCCGCTGCGGCGGCGCGTAGATCTCGGCCGTGTGGCTGCCCGCGTGCTCGGCGATCAGCTCGGCCGGGCGGCCGCGACTGATGATTTTTCCCCGGTGCATCACCGCCACCTCGTCGGCGAGCCGCTCGGCCTCCTCGATGTAGTGGGTCGACATCAGGATCGTCGTGCCGCGGGCTTTGAGCTCGCCGATCAGGGTCCAGAGCTCGGTCCGGATCTGCGGGTCGAGGCCGACGGTGGGCTCGTCGAGCAGCACCAGCCTCGGTTCGTGGACGAGGCCGCGGGCCAGCAGCAGCCGCCGCCGCATGCCGCCGGAGAGCTCGTCGACGGCATCGCCGCGGCGATCGCGCAGGCGGGCCAGGTCAAGGCAGCGGTCGACGGCGGCGCCGACGTCCTTGACCCGGTAGAGCCGTGCGTAGACCGCCAGGTTGTCCTCGACGGTGACGTCGACGTCGAGGTTGTCGAGCTGGGGGACGACGCCCATCTCGGCCCGGGCGGCCTTGGAGTCGCCCGGCAGCTCATGACCCAGCACCCGCAGCTCGCCGGCGTCGGCGATCGCCTGGCCGGTCAGCAGCCGCATCGTCGTCGACTTGCCTGCGCCGTTGGGCCCGAGCAGGCCGAGGCAGATGCCCTCGGGCACGTCGAGGTCGAGCCCGTCGACCGCCGTGATCGAGCCGAAGCGCTTGACCACGCCGCTGAGTTCGATGGCCGCCATCGGGGCTGATGCTTTCACGGCGGCGGACTCGGCCTCGGGCCGGCTAGGCGGAAGCGAGGCGCTCGGCCAGCCAGAGATCGCACAGCCAGTCCTGCTGCTCCCCTCTCTTGCGGGTGACGACGATCCCCTCGGCGCCGCCGCTGACCTCGAGCCGTTTCCAGCGGGTCGAGCTGGAGACTGCCGCCAGGGCAGTCTCGATCGCCGCCGGCGCCCCGTCCCGCGATCGCACCCGGCCGTCGCGGGAGCGCGCGCTGAACTCGGGCATCGCCCCGCTGACGTAGACCTCGCTTACGCCGGCGTCGTCGTGGCCGCCCAGCCGCACCGCCACCCGGCGGCCGTGGCGCTCGCCGCTGAGCACGGTCCAGCCGCGCAGTCGGTAGTCGAATCCGGGCGTGGTCGGCATCCGCATCTCGAAGCCGCCCTGCGGGCGCTCGCTGACCTGCAGGCCGAGGGGCTTCATCGCCCGGTCGGTGCGCTCGTAGCCCTGGCTGATCTCACCGCCGGGGCAGATCGCGCGGAAGGCGCCGTAGAGAGCGGCGACGACAATCAGCGGGCCGCCGATCAGCAGTGGCACGAAGCTTTCGGTCAGGTAGATCGTCGGCACCGTGAGGAAGATCAGCAGCGTCACCACCATCGCCAGCCCGTGGCTGCGGCGGCTGACGCCCCAGGCCTCGTCGCGGGCGCGGATCGCGTCGGCGTCGATCGGCGCGATCGCCAGCGCCGCCCAGAGCTCGGGCTCGGCGATCGTCGTCGGGCTCTCGACCTGCTTGCCCCCTTCGGCGGCGGCGCGGCCGGTCGCGGCGGCACCGCTGCCGGCGGCCCGCTCGAGGTCGGAGCGCTGGAAGGCGAAGAGGGGGGCGCAGAAGATCGCGATGACGCCGAAGGTCAGCCCCAGCGCCAGCTTCGGGTTCGCTTCGCCCTGCCCCATCGTGGTCGCGATCACGATCGCCAGCGCGGCGACGACGAAGACGCCGCCAAGGCCGAACCGCCCCGAGCGTTTGAATCCCCCAGACACCCGCGGCAGGCTATCCGCCGGCATTCAAGCCGAGCACGGCGGCTGTCGATAGGCCGGCATGCCCACTCGCGCGCGTCTCCTCAAGCTCGTCCCGCTCGCCTTGATCGCCCTGATGCTCGGTAGCGCCTCGATCGCCGCGGCTCGCTACGTGCGGCCGGCCCCGGCTCAGGACGGCCGCTATGGCGGGCTCAGCCGCGGCAACGAAGAGCTGATCGGCTTCAAGATCCGCAACCGGGTCGTCAGCGACTTCTTCTTCAACATGCACATGGAATGCCACAACACCGACACCAACGAAGACTACGTGCGCGATTTCGACGCCCGCGGCATCGGCGGTGGCCGGATCGCCTTCAACGGGCACTGGGAAAGCCGCTACACCTCCGAAAGCGGCGGCCGCTACGGCGAAGGATTGATCGAGATCGACTTCACCCGCAGCCGCGGCGTCTTCGCCGCGGTCGGGGTGACGGTGCCGGGGCGCGGCGGCGATCTCGAGATCTGCAGCGGTTTTCTCGACCTGCGGATGCAGCGCGGCTCGCTCAGCTGAGAGGTGGCCGCTGTGCTCGATGAGCGCTGGCTGCGTTCGTTGCATGTGGAGTCGATGCGCCGCGCCGACCTGCACGCCGAGCGCGACCCGCACGTCCTCTTCCAGGCCTCGACGATCGGCGCCCTGCTCGAGGGGGCCTATGACGGCGACCTCAGCTTTGCCGAGCTGGCCGAGCACGGCGACCTCGGGCTGGGGACGCTGAACCGGCTCGACGGCGAGATGATCGCCCTCGACGGCGAGTTCTTTCGCGCCGACGTCGACGGGGCCATAACCACGATCGTTCCCGGCACGAAGACGCCCTTCGCGGTGGTGACCAGATTCGAGCCTGAGGTCGACGAGGAAATCGAGGGCGGGCTCTCCCACGAGCAGCTGCTGGCACGACTCGACGGGCTGACTCCGGACGGCGCCTCTTCCTGCGCGATCCGCCTCGACGGCCGCTTCGAGCTGGTCCGCGCCCGCTCGGTTCCGGCCCAGAGCCCGCCCTACCGGCCGCTGACCGAGGTCGTCGCCGACCAGCATGTCTTCGAGCTGGAGGACGTGGTTGGGACGATGCTCGGCTTCCGCTTTCCCGCCTACGCCGAGGGAATCGAGGTCGGCGGCTACCACCTCCACTTCATCAGCGACGATCGCAGCCGCGGCGGCCACGTCCTCGACTCGCGCACTGCCGGGGGTCTGCGGGCCCGGCTCGACCCCGCCAACGACCTCCACGTCGAGCTGCCGCCGCGGATCGAGCTGGCGGACCCCGACCTCGCCGCCGCCACTCACGCGGCAATAGAACGGGCCGAGGGTGGTTGACGAGTCTGCCTGTGTGTCCGCTATGCGGACGCCGAGATAGACGCGCTCCTTGGAAATCGCGTGCAGCGCTCAAGTTTCGGGCGCAGAGGCCCGATAGGACGGCGATGCGACGCTCCCTTCCGATCGCTGTGTTGCTCGTGGCGCTGGTTGCCACTGCCGCCCTGGCGCCAAGCGCGAGCGCCCGCCGCACCACCGCAGTCATCCCCAACGGCACCTACGGCGTCCAGGGGCCGCGGGGCGAGTACGTCGTCTTCATCGTCCGCGACCGCAAGGTTCGCAACCTCAACTTCAATATCCAGATCACCTGCCAGGCCTCCGATTCGCCAATCAGCGAACAGCGTTTTTTCAGCGCCGGACTCGAAGCGCCGCAGGGGCGGCGCATTCCCGACAGCGGGAAACTGATCCTCAACTGGCAGGAGCGCGGCAACGGGCGCCTCGGTCAGGTCCACGTCGAACTCAAGTTCGGCCTTCGCGACGTCGCCAACTTCGCTGTGATCGTCCCCGAAGAGCCGACGCCCGAATCTGTTCCCGGCGAAGCGCTGGAGAGCTGCGACGGCGTCAGCGCCCTGCGCTTCCATCGCGGCTTCGAGCTGACGCCGCTGCCTTACTGACCCCGGCTAACAGCGTCGGAAGACGCGCCAGGAGTCATTGGCGGCAACCTCGCGAAAGCCGCCCGGCACGGCGAGGTCGAAGTCGGTCGGGTCGTTGGGGTCGAGGATGAAGTTGTGGATCACGAAGGGGCTGGCGGCGGCGAGGAAGTAGCCGCGCCCGGGGATGCCTTCCTCGCTGGCGCTGACGATCTGCGTTGGCTTGACGTCGAGGCCGAAGGCGAGGCGGGGGATGGCACGGTGGTTGGGCACGGCGACCTTGCCGCAGAGCGGCTCGAAGGCGCCGGCGTCGACCAGGTCGGTGAGGTCGCTCTCGATCTGGGCCTGGTTGGTGAGGTCGGTGTCGACGCGGGAGTCGAGGTCCCACTGGTTGGGCAGCCAGGCGAGGAACATCAGGGCGACCAGGCCGGCGAAAAGCTGCCAACGGCGGCGCCAGGGAGCGCCGGGCTCCAGCAGCCGCCAGCCGAGCAGGGCGACGGCGACGAAGATCGCCAGGATCGCTGCCGCCAGCATCGTGTAGCGGGCGATGATCGCCAGGCCCGCCGCGGCCAGCAGCGCGAAGGCGGCAAGGGCGAGCAGGACGGCGGCGATGCCGAGGGCCGAACGCCTGCGCAGGAAGGCGAAGCCGAGCACGGCGCCAGCGAGCGCGCCGACCATTCCCGGCCACTGCAGCACTTCCCCGAGTACCCGCGGTCCGTGAAGGATGAGATCGACCGGGCCGGTGTGCCGTTTCAGCGTCTCGACCGTTTCCTGGGTGCCGGTCAGCGAGTAGAGCGGGTCGCCGGCGGTGATCGCGTCGAAGAGGACCCAGAGGACCGGCCCGGCCGCCGCCAGCGCGGCGAGCCTGACCAGCTCGCCGGTCGAGCGCTCCCGACGCCAGGCGAGTTGCCGGCCAAGAACTCCGCCCCTGACCCCTTCCTTGTAAGGGAGGCCCTCGCCCTTTTTCACCGATATCGCCAAATAGAGCCAGTAGACACCGGCGAAAAGCCAGGCCTCCGGACGCAGCAGGCCCGCCGGGACCAGCAACGCCAGCACGGGCCAGCCGGCGCGTGGGCGCCTCGCCTCGACCACGAGGGCGCCCAAGCAAAGGGCGATGTAAGGGAGGTCGATGTAGGCGCGCAGGCCGTTGGAGAGGAAGGGCGCCCGGGTGAGGACGATGGCGGCGGCGACGGCGCCGATCCAGCGGTCGAACCAGAGGCTGCCGAGGCGGTAGACGAAGTAGCCGATCAGCCCCAGCGAGGCGTAGGCGATGACCATCGTCACCGCGATCGCGCCGGCGCCGAGCGGGGTCGCCACCAAGCCGATCAGGTCGGTCAGCGGGTGTGGGGTGGGGGGTAGGGCGGAGCCGTAGTCCGGGCTCATCCCGTGCGCCAGTTCCCGTCCCCAGACGAGGGCGTAGATCGTGTCGTAGTTGGGAAAGCCGAGCGGGAAGACGAGCAGCAGCACCGCCGTCACCGCGGCGACCCAGGCGGCCGGCGTCAGCCAGCTGGAGAGCCTCGATGGCACCGGCGCACGGTATCGGTGCGGCTCCCCGTTAGGCATGTCTACCAACTCGCCGTACAAGGGCCCCAGGGTCAGACGCCCCTCTCGAGGGAGCCGAGGCCCCCTGGATACACTGGCCTCAGTCCCGATGACCGAGTCGACCTCCCTCTACCGCCGCCACCGCCCGGGCTCCTTCGACGAGGTCGTGGGCCAGCAGCACGTGGTCCGCACCCTGCGCAACGCGGTCGAGCAGGACAAGGTCCACCACGCCTACCTCTTCGTCGGCTCGCGCGGCACCGGCAAGACCTCGATGGCGAAGATCCTCGCCCGCTCGCTCAACTGCGAGCGCGGCGGCCCGACCGTGACGCCCTGTGGCGAATGCGAGTCCTGCGTAACGATCGCCGCCGGCACCTCGATCGACGTGATCGAGATGGACGCCGCCTCCAATCGCTCCGTCGACGACGTCCGCGACCTGCGCGAGCGGGTCGCCTACGCCCCCGCCGGCGGCCACTGGAAGGTCTACATCCTCGACGAGGCGCACATGCTGACCAAAGAGGCCTGGAACGCCTTTCTCAAGACGCTCGAGGAGCCGCCGCCGAAAACCGTCTTCGTGCTCGCCACCACCGAGTCGCACAAGGTGATGGCGACGATCGCCGACCGCTGCCAGCGCTTCGACTTCCAACGGCCCTCGTTGGAGCAGATCTCCGAGGTCCTCAACCGGGTCGCGGCGACCGAGTCAATCGAGGTCGACGAGGGCGCCGTGGCGATGATCGCCCGCTCCGCCTCCGGCAGCTTCCGCGACGCGCTCGGCACGCTCGACCAGCTGGTTGCCTTCGGCGGCAACAAGGTCGGCCTCGACGAGGTGCTGGAGATGCTCGGTGCCGCCGACGCCGACCTGCTCTTCGAAGCCGTCGACGCGGTTGTCGCCGAAGATCCGAAGGCGGTGCTGCTCGGGGTCGAGAAGATGGCTCGCTCCGGCCGCGACCCCTCCCAGTTCGCCCGCGACCTGCTGGCCCACCTGCGCTTCCTCCTGGTTACCCAGACGACCGGCGAGGTGCCCACCTCCTTTGTAGTGACCGCCACCGACTCCGCCCGGCTGCGCTCGCAGGCGGCGGCGATCGGCACGGCATCGCTGATCCGCACGATCGATGAGCTGGCGACGGCCCTGACCGCCGTCCGCGAGGGGGATGACGCGCGGATGGCGGTGGAGATCGCGTTGCTCAAAGCGGCGCGCCCGGATCTGGATCCCTCGACGGAGGGACTGCTGCGCAGGATCGAGCGGCTGGAGGGACAGCTCGCGGGCGGCGGCGATCGGGCCGTGGGCCCTGTCGCGACGGCATCCCCCACGGCCCCGCCACCCGCCGCAGAATCGTCTCCGGAAGAGGTTCCCGAGCCGGTCGCCGAAGAGGATGCCGAGCCGGAAGAGCCGAGTGCGCCGGAGAGCGTCGAGCCGGAGGACCCACAGCCGGCAGAGGCTGTCGGGCAGGGTGATCTCGACCTGGAGAAGTTGAAGCGGGTCTGGCCGGCAGTTCTGGATCAACTGGCGAAGACCGCCCCGGCGCTGGCGGCATTCTTCGAGGAGGCGCGGCCGGTCGGCTTTGAGGCCGATGTCGTCGAGGTCAGCTTTCCCGCCAGCGCGACCTTCAACAAACGCAAGGCCGAGGTCCCTGAGCAGCGGGAGCGAGTGGCCGAGGCGCTCTTGGCCGTCACCGGCCAGAGCCTGAAGCCCGCCTACGTCCTGATTGACGGCGAGAGTGAGGCGCCGGCGGAGACGCAGGCGCCCGCGCCCAAGGTGGACGAGGGACTTGACGAGGAAGAGCTGCTGGAGCGGCTGAAGAGCGAGTTCGATGCGGAGGAGGTCAGTTAGGTGACGCGAGGAGGCGGCGGTCCAGGCGGGTTCGACGTGAACGCGCTGATGAAACAGGCGCAGCAGATGCAGGATCAGATGCTGCAGGCGCAGGAGCAGCTAAAAGACGAGACGGTCGAGGCCAGCGCCGGCGGCGGCATGGTCAAGGTGAAGATGGGCGGCGACCTGACCCTGCGCGAGATCGCGATCGACCCGGAGGCGATCGATCCCGAGGAGGCCGAGATGCTGGCGGAGATGGTCCAGGCCGCGGTCAACGAGGGCTTGCGCGCCGCGCAGGAGCTGGCCAGCTCGAAAATGGGTGGGATCACCGGCGGCCTCGGCGGCGGCCTGGGGGCCCTGGGGGGTTGAGCACGGAGGGCCCGGCCCCGCTCGCGCGCCTGGTCGCCGAGCTCTCGCGACTCCCTGGAATCGGGCAGCGGACCGCCCAGCGGCTCGCCTTCCACCTGCTGCGGGCGCCGGACGAAGAGGCCTTTGCGCTCGGCGACGCGATTCGCGAAGTGAAGGAGAAGGTGGGCCTCTGCGAGGAGTGCTTCAACCTCGCCGAGGGACCGCTCTGCCGGATCTGCTCGGACTCCAATCGTGACCGGGCCTTGATCTGCGTGGTCGAGGAGCCGGCCGACGTGATCCCGATCGAGCGCACCCACGAATACCGCGGCCTCTACCACGTACTTGGCGGCGCCCTCTCGCCGATCGACGGCGTCGACGCCGAAGACCTGAAGATCGCCGAGCTGCTGGCGCGCGTCGGGCGCGGCGGCGTCACCGAGGTTGTGCTCGCCACCAACCCGACCACGACCGGTGAGGCAACTGCCCTTCACATCGCCGACGGCCTCCGCGGGCAGGTCGCGGTGACCCGCCTGGCAAGCGGCCTGCCAGTCGGTGCCGACCTCGAGCACGCCGACGAGGTGACGCTGGGCAAGGCTCTCGCCGGTCGCCGCAGCCTCGATTAGCCCGCGAATTGGATATCCGTCCTGGACGACCGTCAGTCCGCAAATAGCGGGTTTTCCCGACGCCTACGTCCGTCGCTTTCGCCAAGGTCACGGCGTGGGGGGTCACTCGAACTCAGGCAACGGTTCCGGGAGCGCCTCGTCGGCGGGCCGACTCGCGCGCGAGGTCTCCGCGCTGCAGGCCTCGCTGCTGGCCAAGCTGCGCGAGGAACTGGGCGCGGAGAGGCCGGAGCAGTTCGCCGAGGCCGCCGAGCAACTGGCCGTCGACTTCGGCTCGGTCACCGCGACCGCGGTCGACGCGGCTGACGAAGCGAAGGCCTCCGAGCCGGCGCCGGCGCCGGCGGAAGTGCGGGGGGCGGCGGTCCTGGCCCCGGAGTACCGCGAGCTGACCAGCCTCTACCAGCCCGGCCACATGCGCAGACGCCTCGACCAGATGGCCGAGACCAACCGCCGCTACGGCCACCCGTTCGCGCTCGCCGTCTTCGACGCATCCGGGCCAGATACGCGCAACGGCGACGCCGGTGGCGGCCAGGAGACGGCCCTGGCAATCGTCGGCGCTGCCCTGCGCGACAGCATCCGCATCGTCGACGAAGCCTTCCGCCTCGAGGAGGACGCGATCTGCGTCCTCGCCCCCAATCTGCAGACCGTCGAAGCGGTGCAGATGGCGGAGCGCCTGCTCGGCCAGCTCGACGAGCTGGAGCGGGCGGGGGGGCTGCGGATCGCGGTTTCGGCCGGCGTCGTCGCCTGTCCCGACCACGGCGCCGATGTCGAAGCGCTCCTGCGCGAGGCCGATGCCGCTATGTGGCGCGCCCGTGCTGTCGGGCAGCCGGTCGGCGTCGGCGCTTTGCAAGATCGCTGACAGATTCCGGAAATTTGTCCATAACTGATGTAAACCCGCAGCGGCGGTGGGAGACTGCCGTACGCGCGTCGAATCAGTCGCGCATCAACACCCTCTCTCCGATGCCAGGAATCCGAACCAACGCAGCAGCCGAAGTGCTCGGCGTCAGCCCCAACACGCTTCGCAGTTGGGAGCGTCGCTATGGCTACCCGGTGCCCAAGCGCACCGTCGGCAACCACCGCAACTACGAGCTGATGGAGCTGCAGACCCTGCGCGATGCCCTTGCTCAGACCGGCAACATCTCCTCGGCGATCGAGCTCGCCCGTCAGCGTCAGTCGGCGCCGGCCAGCGGCGGCGACATGCTCGCCGCGCTCGAGAGCTTCGACGAGGGTGCCGCCGACCGCGCGATCGAGGAGAGCCTGGCGTTGCGGCCGCTGGAGCGCACGGTCGAGGAGCTGCTGCTGCCGGCGATCGACCAGCTCGCCGCCGATCCCGATCGCGAGGCCGAGTTGGAGTTCGCCGCGCGCTGGGCGACCGGTTGGCTGCACGGCGCCCGCCGTCTCGCCTCGCCCGCCTCGCGGCCGGCCGGCATCCTTCTGCTCGACTCCAGCCACGGCCAGGACGCCGAGGAGGTCCATACCCAGGCCCTCGACCTCGCCCTGCGCCGCGCCGGCTTCCGTGTCCTTGTCCTCTCCAACCAGCTCGGCGACGAGCGCCTCGAGCGCGCCCTCGGCGCCCTCGACCCGACCGCGATCGTCCTTTGCGGCCCCGGCGCCGAGACCAAGGACGCGGTCAAGCTCGTCCGCAAGATCCGCGAGCTCGGCTTCGTCGCGCCGCTCTACGGCTTCCGCGCCGCCGGCTTGATCGGTGCCGCGGTCCCTTCGGCAGGGGAGAAGCCCAGCCAGGTCACCGGCATGCTCAATGCCGACCTGCGCCGCCGCGCCGCCCAGGCCTTCGCCTAGATAGTTACGCCGGAGCCTGCCGTCGGCCGCCTATGCGCGAGGCTGCTCCATCTCGAAGACCATGGAAATGACGCGGGCCGGGATCGCAACCGCCTCAGGATCTTTCTGCATCCGCTCGGCACTGGCGGCCTGGGCCTCCAGTGCCTTGTCGAGAGCATCGTTGTAGATGTCGTTCAGCTCCTTGAAGCCCTGATCGTCGACCCGAGCCGGAAATCGCGCAACGTGATGATCGGGGCGCGCGGCGAAGCTGCCACTCTCGATCGCTGTCGCCGCATCGGCCACCGATAGCTGGAGAATGAATCGGTCGAATCGCAGGCGCTCCTCTGTGGAGAGATCGGCGTACTCGGCATCCGAGACGTGGGGACGTTTGATCGCCCGCCAAAAATGCTCGGTCGCCCCACGGCGCTGGGCCGTATCGACAAGTTCGACCGCCCCCATTTGGCCGAGGCGCTTGACGTGGTAGGCGACGTTCCCGACCTCCTCGTCGACCTCGTTCGCAATTTCCTTGGGGCTCGCGGTCCGTTCCGTGAGGATCGTCAGGCACCGCGCACGCAAGGGGTGAGCCACGATCGCCCCCAGGGTTGAGTCGAGTGCTCTTCCCTGCTTTACCGATGCCATCAGCTCCTCCTGTTCGAAATCGCCAGAGCAAAGCATCGTAAGCGACTTCTCTGAGTAATTGGCTCCTATTTGGCGGAACCAGTTCTAATGCTGGAATCAGTTCTAGTAGTTCCCGAGGTCGCCCTCATACAGACATTCAAGGTAGGGGAGGGGGTGAAGTCATATGAAGATTGCTGCCATGGAGCACGCAGTCCCGAAGATCTCGGTCGCCAAGTCGGCATAGGGCCGTGGCAGGCCGGCCTCTCGTCCTGGGGGAGGCCGGTCCTGATGGAGAGCGAGCAACCCAGCTGCGCCAGTGGACTGATGCGGCCCGCGATCGAAGGCTCAGTCGGCGGGATCGAGCAACAGCGCCAGTTGCCGCGACTGCGCCAGCAGGGTGCCGTCGGCCGACCACAGCTCGCCGTCTTCCTCGAAGAACCCGTGGCGCGCCAGGCTCGACTTGAAGGAGACCAGGTAGGGATCCTCGGGGCTGGCTGCCGCGGGCGGCAGCGGCGAGCGGAAGTGGACGGTGTAGTCGATCGTCGGCGCTCCGACCGGGCGCTCGAGGCGGACAAAGGGAGCCGGGAACCAGGTGTCGAGCAGGGCCGCGGCCAGCGGCGCGTCGAGCAGGCGCGGCTCGCGCGTGCGGATCCAGGCGCCCGTGTGGGGGGCGCCGCCGGAGAAAGCGTGCTCGCCGAGGGCGGGACGGGCGCGGTAGTTCTGCAGCATCCGCGGCGCTCCGGCAACGGCGCCTGGATCGAATGTATGCAGCTCGCCGGGCGCGCCGGCATCGGGGATCGTCAACTCGGAAAAGCCACCGTCGCTCCAGTTCTCCGAGAGCACCGCCTGCGCGGTCGCCTGCACCTTCCCCTCCTGGGTCATCCGGGCCGAGAGGAAGGTCACCCGCCCACCCTCGCGCTCGACCTCGACGCTCGACCTCGACCGGGCCCGCCAGCGGCGCCCGTTGGTAGTGGACGGTGAGCGAGCGCGGTGCCCGCTCGACCCTCGCGCTGGCCTGAATCGCCCGCAGGATCACCGCCGCGACGTAGCCACCGTTGGGCCCTTTGCCAACCCACCAGCGTTCGCTCATCTCCGCCCCGAAGTGCCCAGCCCCCAGCTTCTCGACCCTCGTGTCGGCCTCGAATCCAGGTAGGGAGACGGTGCTCGCTTCCTCGCCCATGGCTCCTCTCAACCGCCTCGACTGAGATTGGCAAGGATGCCGCGCGCTTTGCGCTTGACGATCGTCCGGTGGATCATGCCCTGGCCTCTTTGGAGATCGAGCCCGGAGTCGGGGCGGCGTGCTCGCTGATCCCGAAGCGGTCGTGCAGGCGGCGCAACGGCGCCGGCGCCCACCAGTTCCACTTTCCGAGCAGCTCCATCAGCGAGGGCACCAAGAGGGCGCGGACGATACTGGCGTCGATCAGCACCGCCAGCGCCGTGCCGACGCCGTTCTCCTTGATGAAGATGATCTGCGAGGTGGCGAAGGCCCCCATCGCGACCGCGAAGAGCAATGCCGCGGCGGTGACGATGCGGCCGGTCCGCTCCAGCCCGATCGCCACGCACTCCGAATCCGAGGCGCCGTTGTCGCGCGCCTCTTTGATTCGCGAGAGGAGGAAGACGGCGTAGTCGGTGGAGAGGCCGAAGGCGACCGCGAAGAGCAGGATCGGCATCGTCTGCTCGATCGCCCCCGGGCTGGTGTAGTCGAGGAAGCCCTCCAACCTGCCGTCCTGGAAGATCAGCACCAGCAGGCCGAAGACGGCGCTGAGGTTGAGGAAGTTCATGATCAGCGACTTGATCGGCAAGATCACCGAGCCGGTCATCAGGAAGAGGATGACCAGGGTGGCGACGATGACGATCGCCAGCGCGATCGGCAGATGCTCGCCGAGGCTGCCCTGGAAGTCGATGAAGTCGGCGCTGGCGCCGCCGACCAGCACGGTCGTGCCCGGCGGTGGCCGAATCGCCCGGATCTCCTTCACGGTCTCCTGGCTGGCGTCGGAGACGAAGGGGTTGGCAGAGACGACCTGGACCGCGGTGACGTCGCCGCGCAGGGGCTGCGGGGGCAGTACTTCGGCAACGCCGGGGACACGCTCCACGGCGGCGGCAATTGCCGCCGCCGCTTTCGGCCCGCCGCCGTCGACGTCGATCCAAATTGGCGTCTCGTGGTAGGGCGGGAAGCGTTCGCTGACCGTGTCGTAGGCCTGCCGGGCGCTGGCCGACTCGGGCAGCACGGTGGGATCGACGGTGTTGAACTTGATCCCGAAGAAGGGCAGGCCCATGACGATCAGCAGCAGGGCGCTGAGGGTGGCGATCGGCAGCGGGCGCCGCATCACGAAGCGTGAGAGCCGGTACCAGAAGCCGTTCTCGTCGACCGCGGTGTCGGCCGCGGCGCGGCGCTGCAGGAACTTCGGCGCGCCGGCGTTGACCCGCGCGCCGAGCATCGTCAGCACCGCCGGCAGCACGGTCAGCGAGATCAGCGCCGCGAACAGCGCCACCAGCGCCCCGCCGAGACCCATCGAGTAGAGGAAGCGCTGCGGGAAGACGAGCAGCGAGGCGAGCGCCGCGGCAACGGTCAGCGAGGAGAAGAAGACGGTCCGCCCGGAGGTGGCAAGGACCCGGCGCATTGCCACCAGGCCGGGCCCGCTCTTGGCGATCTCCTCGCGGTAACGGGAGACGATGAAGAGGCTGTAGTCGATCGCCAATCCCAGCCCCAGCGCCGTGGTCAGGTTGAGGGCGAAGATCGAGATCGAGCCGAATTCGCTGGCGACGCGCAGGATCAGGAAGGTGCCGACTATCGCCAGGCCGCCGATCATCAGCGGCAGGACCGAGGCGACGAGGCTGCGGAAGAACAGCAGCGAGAGCAGGAAGAGCAGCGGAAAGGCCAGCATCTCGGCCATTTTCAGATCGTTCTCGACCTGCTTGTTGACCTGCTCCTGGGCGACCGCGAAGCCGCCGACGACGACGCCGGGGGCGGCGGCGAGCTGGTCGCTGATCTCGGCCCCGACTTCCTGCAGCTCCTTGTCCCCGGTTGGCTTCAGCGAGATCGCGAAGTAGCTCGACTTCCTGTCGCGGGAGACGAAGGCGGGGGAGCGGGTGTCGTAGTAGCCGGTCACCGACTCGACGTCGGGGCGCTTGCGGATGCTGCGCTCGAGCGCCTCGACCCGGGCGCGGCTGGAGGCCACGGCGACGGGTGCGTCTTCGACTACGGCGAGGACCGCGGGAACCCGCAGGCCGGCGTCCTGCAGCTGTTCGCGGGCCTGCACGGTCTCGGTCGCCGGGTCGTCGGCGCCGTAGGGGTCGAGGCGGCTGGCGACCGAGCCGCCGATCGCCCCGGCGAGGAGGAAGAACGCGATCGCGAAGACCCCGATCCGGCGGGCGTTGCCATCGGCGAAACGGGCGAGAGCGTCGAACATCGTCTACTCCTTTTTCTCGGGAGCGGACTCGAGGATCTGAGCCTCCATCCGCTCGCACCAATCGGCAAACCACTCGGTGAACTCGATGCCACTCCGCAGGACCATCAGCGGGAACGGGTCCGGCTTGGCCGCCGCCATCGGCTCCATGGCGACGAGCTGCTCATGGACGGAGCGACGGTAGTCCCGCATCGCGCGCAGGATCTCGACCGCCTCCTCGCGTGGCAGGGCGTTGGCGAAGAACAGCTTCAACAGCCCTTCCTCACGCATCTCGAAGGTGGCCGGCGGCTGGCGCAGCCACGCCTTCAGCTCCTCCTCGCCGTCGGCGGTGATCTCGTAGACGGTCCGTTTGCGACCGCCGGTGGGGGAGTCGACGCCCTGAACCAGCCCCGCCTCGGAGAGGCGTTTCAGCTCGGGGTAGATCTGCCCGTAGCTGGCGGCCCAGAAAAAGCGGGTCGTCTCGTCGACCACGGCCTTGATCTCGTAGCCGGACTTGGGCGCCCCGCGGATCATCCCGAGGATCACGTAGGCGGTGGCGCTGAGCTGCTCCATCTCGCCCACTATATATCGTTTGGATATATCCTAAAGTGTGATCCTGATCACTTATGGTCGTCGCACAGCAGTCTCTGTCCAAATTCAGGAGGAATCGAGAAATGGCGCTTGACCAGAGCAAGATCGGCCGGGTCGTGGCCGAGCAGATGGAGGCGATCGAAGGCGACTACGGCGACGATTGCGAAATCGGCGACGTCTGCACGATCGTCGAGGTGGTCGGCCCACACGGTTCCCACGTCCGTGTCCGCAGCAGCGACATGCGCCCGCACAGCGGCCTCGGCCTCGTCCGCATGGCCGAACAGGCGATGCTCGGCAATCTCGGCGGCGGCAGCTAGGGCTCGGGTCAGCTCGGCCAACGCGAGGCGACGAGCGGGCGACGAACCGAGCCGTTGCTTTAGAGCCCCGACTATCCTCAGACGTTCATGGGCGGGAGTAATTCCGACATCGTCGTAATGAAGTTCGGTGGCACCTCTGTGGCCGGAGCCGAGCAGATCAAACGTGCCGCGGGCCGGATCGTCGCTGCCCGCGAGGCCGGCAGTCGGGTGGTGGCCGTGCTCTCGGCTCGGGGCAAGACGACCGACGAACTGGTCAGCCAGGCACAGGAGATCTCCGCGCGCCCGGTGGCGCGGGAGATGGACATGCTGCTCTCGACCGGGGAGCGGATCTCCTGCGCGCTCTGCGCGATGGCGATCCACGACATGGGCCACGAGGCGATCTCATTGACGGGGTCCCAGGCCGGCATCGTCACCGATTCCTCCCACACCAAGGCGCGGATCATCGACGTCCGTGCCGAGCGCATCAAGGAGGCGCTGGGGGAGGACCGCATCGTCCTCGTCGCCGGCTTCCAGGGCGTCTCCACCGACAGCCGCGACGTCACCACGCTGGGGCGCGGCGGCTCCGACACCACCGCCGTCGCCCTCGCGGCAGCGCTCGAGGCCAGCGTCTGTGAGATCTACACCGACGTCGCCGGCGTCTTCAGCGCCGATCCCCGGCTTGTCGCCGACGCCCGCAAGCTCTCCCGCATCTCCTTCGAGGAGATGCTCGAGATGTCGGCCTCGGGGGCCGGGGTGCTGCAGCTGCGCTCGGTCGAGTACGCCCGCAACCACGGCGTCCGCATCCACTGCCGCAGCAGCTTCGAGGACGGCCCCGGTACCCTCGTCGTTGCCGAGGATAAAACGATGGAGCAACCTTTCGTAACCGCCGTGACCCACTCCAACGCGGAGGCCCGCGTGACGCTGACCGGCGTCCGCGACGAGCCTGGCGTCGCCGGCCGCATCTTCCAGGCCCTGGCCGATGCCAACGTCAACGTCGACGTGATCATCCAGAACGAGCCGGTCGGGGGCGACCAGCTGGCAGACCTCTCCTTCACTGTCGACCGCTCGGATCTGACCACCGCCAAGGACACGATCGCGGCGCTCGGCGACGTCTCGCTCAAGGTCCGCGCCGACGAGCAGATCGGCAAGGTCTCGATCGTCGGCGCCGGCATGCGCTCGCACCCGGGCGTCGCCGCCAAAGTCTTCGAGGTGCTCGGGGCCGAACGGATCAACATCGAGATGATCTCGACCTCGCCGATCAAGATCTCGTGCGTCATCGCCGCCGACCGCGTCCCCGACGCCGTCAAGGCCCTGCACGCCACCTTTGAGTTGGGCGACGACGCGATCCGCCCCGAGGACCCGACTGGGCCCGCGCACCGGCCCACGGTCGCCGGCTGAGCCGCCGTCATAATCGGGCGATGGCGGGCGACGGGTACAGAGTCGGAGTTCTGGGTGCGACCGGACTGGTCGGCACGACGATCCTCGAGCTGCTTGCCGAGCGCGATTTCCCCGCCGCCGAGGTGGTCCCGTTCGCCTCCTCCCGCTCCGCCGGCCGCGAGCTGGAGTGGAACGGCTCGACCATCGTCTGCCGTGAGCTCAGCGCGGACTCGATCCAGGGCCTCGACGTGGTCCTCTCCTCCGCCGGCGGCGCGATCAGCGCCGAGTGGACGCCGCGCCTGGTGGAGGCCGGCGCCGTGGTCGTCGACAACACCAGCTACTGGCGCATGCACGACGAGGTGCCGCTGGTCGTCGCCGAGGTCAACCCCGAGGCGCTCGACGCCCACCGGGGGATCGTCGCCAACCCCAACTGCTCGACGATGCAGATGGTCGTCGCCCTCAAGCCACTCTTCGACGAGGCGGGGATCGAGCGCCTGGTGATCTCCACCTACCAGGCGGTCTCCGGCACCGGCAAGGCGGCGATCGACGAGCTGATGGAGCAGTCGCACGCGATCCTCCACGGCCAGCCGGCCGCCAAGCCGGCGATCTATCCCCGCCAGATCGCCTTCAACGTGCTCGCCCAGGCCGGCAGCTTCCCCGACGGCGACGACCACACCGACGAGGAGCGCAAGCTGATCAACGAGACCCGCAAGATCCTCGGCGACGAGAGGATCCGGGTCAGCGCCACCTGCGTGCGGGTACCGGTCGTGAGCGGCCACTCGGAGGCGGTCAACGTCGAGACGCGCCAGCCGCTGACCCCGGAGCGCGCCCGCGAGCTGCTGGCCGCCGCGCCGGGGGTGACCGTCGTCGACGATCCCGCCGCCGGCCGCTACCCGATGGCGATCGAGGCCGCCGGCAAGGACGACGTCTTCGTCGGCCGCATCCGCCGCGACCCCGGCAACGAGATGGCCCTCGACCTCTGGGTCGTCTCCGACAACCTGCGCAAGGGCGCCGCGACCAACACCGTGCAGTTGGCTGAGGCCCTAGTCGAGCGCGGGCTGCTCGGACGCTGACGACTTAGCCAGCCTCCGGAGCACGAAAGGGGCGACAAGGGTGGTCACGATCGACATCCCGACGACGACCGCGAAGAGCTCGGCGTCGACGACGCCCGCGGCGGCGCCGATCGAGGCGACGACAATCCCCACCTCGCCGCGGGGGACCATGCCGACGCCGACGATCGAGGCTTCCTCGCGGCCCAGGCCGCGGGCGCCGAGGTAGCCCGGGATCAGCTTGGTCACCACCGCCAGCGCCACGATCGCCGCCAGCAGCAGCAGCGCGTGGGGGCTGAACAGCGAGTCGAGGCTGAGCTCGATGCCGATGAAGGCGAAGAAGAAAGGCGGGAAGAAGGCATAGAGGGGGCGCACTTCCTCCTCGATCGAGCTCTGGTCTTTGGTCTCGGCGACGATCATGCCGGCGAGGAAGGCGCCGATCAGCGCCGCCAGGCCGATCTGGGCGGCGAAGGCGGCGAGGCCGAGGCAGAGGATCACCGCCGGCAGCAGCGGCGAGTCGGCGAAGCGGGGGGCGTTGAGCAGCCGCGGCCGGCTCTGCAGCAGCCGCGTCCCGCCCAGGGCAACGAAGGCGACGAAGGCCACCGCCAGCGCCAGCGCGAGGGCGATCTTGGCGGCGTCGACGCCGCCGTCGGCGGCCATCCCGACCGCGACCGAGAGCAGGATCAGGGCGAGGATGTCGTCGACCACGGCGGCGCCGAGCACGGTGCGGGCGGCGGGGCGGCGGGCGATCCCGAGGTCGAGGAAGGTGGCCGAGGTGATGCCGGCGCTGGTCGCGGCCAGGGCGGCGCCGAGGAAAACGCTGGTTTCGGTGCTTTCGCCGAGCGCCAGTCCCAGTCCGATCCCGGCCAGGAAGGGGAGGACGACGCCGGCGCTGCCGACCATAAGCGCGATCCGCCCGACCGCCCGCATCTCCGAGAGCCGCGTCTCCAGCCCGACCCAGAAGAGCAGGAAGACGACGCCGAGCTCGGAGAACACCCGCAGCACCTCGTTGACCTCG
The DNA here is from genome assembly GCA_963811375.1 of uncultured Solirubrobacterales bacterium. Classification (GTDB taxonomy): domain Bacteria; phylum Actinomycetota; class Thermoleophilia; order Solirubrobacterales; family 70-9; genus VAYN01. Next base: position 217,681 of record CAWEQY010000009.1, on the reverse strand, counting down.
ACCCAGCCCAGCACCGAGGGCCCGACGAGAACCCCGCCGAGGATCTCGCCGACGATCGCCGGCTGCCCGATCCGCTTGAAGGCCTCGTCGCCGAGCTTGGCTGCGACGAGGACCAGAAAGAGGTCGGTGAGGACCCCCGCGGTGTCGCTGGCGGAGGCGATGGGGAGGAGAAAAGGCTCGATCGCCCCAGGCTATGCGGTACGCGAGGAAGTCACACTTCGGCGAACCACATGTAACGTTTTGTCCGCTAGCCTTCTTCGAATGGAGCAGGGACGAACCAACTGGAACGACGATCGCCTCGACCACCTGTCGGAGCAGGTCGACTCGCTGAGAAGCCACATGGACGAACGGTTCGAGAAGCAGGATGCGCGCATCGGCGCCCGCTTCGACTCTCTCCAGAACTCGATGATCGTCACCCTCGCCGGGATCCTCGCTGCCTTTGGCAGCGCCTTGCTCGCGATTCGGCTCTAGGTCCCGCGATTAAGCGGGCACAGCGCTCAAACGGTCCTCGACCCAACCGGTCGAGGCGACGTGCTTGCTCATGCCCAGCTCCTTCGGCTCGGCGCCGAGCGCCAGGCCGACCAGCTGGGGGAGGTGGAGGACGGCGAGGCCGAGGTCGCGGTTGACGACCTTGGCCGCCTCCGGCTGCTGCAGATCGAGGTTGAGGTGGCAGAGCGGGCAGGGGGTGACGAGGCAGTCGGCGCCGGCGTCGATCGCGTCGCCGACGTGGGTCCCGGCCTGTTTCAGCGAGGTCTCGCGGTTCATCGTGATCACCGGGAAGCCGCAGCATTTGCGGGCGCCGTCGTACTCGACGACCTCACCGCCGAGGGCGACGATCACCTGCTCCAAGTAGATGTCACGGTCGGGGAACTCGTCGTAGCCGAGGCGCTCCTTGGGACGGACGATGTAGCAGCCGTAGAAGGGGCCGACCTTGAGGCCGCTGAGCGGGCGCTTGACCTGGGCTTTGAGGCGATCGAGGCCATAGTCCTCGACCAGCAGCCAGAGGAAGTTCTTGTTGGTGAAGCCGTTCTTGTCCTTCTCGTAGGACAGGCCCTGCCCCGAGAGCGCCTCGTTGACGTGGGCGCGATACGACGAGTCGGCGTCGAGCCGCTGCTGGCACTCCGACTGGGCGCCCTGGCAGGTCGAGCAGATGTTCATCATCGAGAGCCCGGTCTCCTGGGCGAGGGCGAAGGTGCGGGCGTTGAGGGTGTCGGCCAGCTCCTGGTTGTGCTCGGCGATGACGCCGGCGCCGCAGCAGTTGGCGCGGTCGAGGGTGACCAGCTCGATGCCGAGCCTCTCGGCGACGAGCGCCATCGAGCCGTGCAGCTCGGAGGTGAAGCCGCGGGAGACGCAGCCGGGCCAGTAGGCGACCTTGATCTGCCCGTCACTCATGCGCTCTCGCTTTCCGCGGCCGCGGCCGCCGCCTCGTCGCCAAGGATCGTGTCCGTCGGCTCATCGGGCTCGGGTTCGACGTCCTCCTCGCCCTTGATGTACAGGTTGAATTCCTCGTTGTGCTCCTCGGCGTGCTTGTAGATCGCCTTGACCTCGTCCTGAGCGCCGTCGGGGAGCTTGTGGTGGACGCCGGGGATCAGCTTCGGCAGCGAGCGCATCTTGCCCGTCTTGATGCCGCGGATCGCCGTCGGGATCGAGCCGAGCATTTCCTTGATCGCCCGTTTGCTCGGTTTCAGCTTGCCTTTGACGCCCGGCGCGAAGGACTCCTGCAGCAGCAGCGACTCGTCCAGGGTGCCCTTCTTCTCGATGATCTTGACGAAGGCCATCTCGTGGTCGTGGCCGCTGTTGGGGTCCTCGATCCCCTCTTCGCCGGCCTTGCGGCGCAGGCGCATGATCTGGTCCATCGGCGCCACGTCCTTGGGGCAGGCGTCGATACAGCTGAAGCAGTGGGTGCAGTCGTAGATCCCGTGCGGGTCCTCGGCCAGGTCGTGCAGGCGCTCTTTGGTCTCGGCGTCGCGGGGGTCGCCGACGAAGCGGTATGCCTTGGCCAGTGCCGCCGGGCCGATGAAGTCGGGATCGGCTTCCATCGAGAGGCAGGAGGAGACGCAGGCGCCGCACTGGATGCAGGCCATCGACTGGGTGATGTCCAGCATCGATTCCGGGTCGACGATGTACTCGCGCTCGGGCGCCTCGCCGTGGGGGAGCAGCCAGGGAGTGACGCGGCGGATCTTGGTCCAGTGGGTCGACTCCATGTCGGTGATCAGGTCCTTGACCACCGGCATGTTGCCCATCGGCTCGATCACGATCGTGTTGTCGCTGGTCTCGCCGCCGACCGCACTCGCTTTCTTGTCAGCCAGCTCCTGCGCCTCGCCGATCTGGGTCTTGCAGCCGAGGCCGGACTGGCCGTTGATCTTCATCCCGCAGGAGCCGCAGATCGCGGCGCGGCAGGAGCAGCGCACTGCCAGCGAGCCGTCCTCGCGGTCCTTCACCTGCAGCAGGCTGTCGAGGACCGAGAGCGAGGGCTCGAGGTCGACGTTGAATTCCTCCCAGTACGGCCCCTCGCCGCTCTCGGGCTGAAACCTGCGGACTTTGATCTTGTAATCGGCCATCAGTAAGTCCTCGCTTCCGGTTCCCACTGGGTGATGGTCACCTCGGAGTATGAGATCTCGGGCCCATCGTCGGTCTGCTCGAGGTCGATGTGTTTGAGCCACTCCTCGTCGTTGCGCTCGGGGTAGTCGGTGCGGTACTGGGCGCCGCGGCTCTCCTTGCGCTCCAGGGCGGCAAGGGCGGTGCACTCGGCGTTGTCGAGCATGTACCCGAGCTCGATCGCCCCAAGCAGGTCCTGATTGAAGATGGCGCCGTGGTCGTCGATGTAGGCGGTCTTCGCCTCCTCGCGGAGGCGGGCGACGATCTCGATTGCCTCCTTGATCCCGGCCTCATCGCGGAAGACGGCGACTTTGGCGTCCATCGTCTGGCCCAGCTCGAGCTTGATCTCGGAGACGCGGCGGCCGGAGCCCTTCTCGCGCGAGTTGATGTCGGCGATCATCGCCTCCTCGTCCTCGAGCACCTTGCGCGAGGGCCGCGAGCCCTCGGTGCGCTTGGCGCGGGCGGCGGCGTCGACGCCGGAGCGGCGGCCGAAGATCAGCGTGTCCAACAGCGAGTTGGCGCCGAGCCGGTTGCCGCCGTGGACGGAGACGCAGGCGGTCTCGCCGGCCGAGTAGAGGCCGGGAATGTCGGTGCGGCCGTCGACGTCGGTCTTGACCCCACCCATCGTGTAGTGGTTGCCCGGCTTGATGTGGATCGGTTCCCTGGTGATGTCGACGCCGGCGAAGTCGCGGCCGACGAGGACGATCTCCCGCAGCGCCTCGTGCACGCGCTTTTTCGGGACTACGGTGACGTCGAGGGCGACGGTGCCGTCGGCGAAGCCACGACCCTCGTTGATCTCGGTCTGCTCGGCGCGGGAGACGACGTCGCGCGAGGCCAGCTCCATCTTGTTCGGCGCGTACTTCTCCATGAAGCGTTCGCCGTTGGCATTGAGCAGGTGGGCACCCTCGCCGCGGGCCCCCTCGGTGATCAGGAAGCCCTTGCCTGCCAGCGTCGTCGGGTGGTACTGGATCATCTCCATGTCCATCAGCTTGGCCCCTACCCGGTAGGCCATCGCGATGCCGTCGCCGGTGCAGATCAGGGCGTTGGTGGTCGGCTTCCAGACCTGGCCGTTGCCGCCGCAGGCGAGGATCACCGACTTCGCCTCGAACAGCTCCATCGAGCCGTCGGCGACGTTGCGGGTGACGACGCCGCAGCACTCGCCGTTCTCGTCCATCGCCAGGGCGGTGCTGAACCACTCCTCGTAGCGGGCGACCGAGTCCGAATATTTCATCAGCTGCTCGTAGAGCACGTGCATGATCGCCTGGCCGGTGATGTCGGCGACGTAGTAGGTGCGGGCGGCGGAGGCGCCGCCGAAGGCGCGGGTGCCGAGCTTGCCTTCCTCGTTGCGGTGGAAGGTGACGCCGAGGTGCTCGAGGTGGAGGATCTCCTCCGGCGCCTCGCGGGTCATGATTTCGATCGCGTCCTGGTCGCCGAGGTAGTCGGAGCCCTTGATCGTGTCGAATGCATGCGACTCCCAGGAGTCGCCGGGGTTGAGCGCGGCGTTGATCCCGCCCTGGGCGGCGTTGGAGTGGGAGCGGACCGGGTGGACCTTGCTGATGATCCCCACCGATACGCCTTCCTCGGCTGCCGCGAGGGCGGCGCGCTGGCCAGCCAGGCCGGCGCCAATTACGAGAACGTCATGAGTAGGCACGAGCGCGGATGCTATAGAGCCGAAATCCGAGCTTGCAGTCGGAATTGTCGTCCGGCTCTCACGTCAAAGCCACCGCTCTCCAAGTCGGCGGATTGCGGCCTCGCTGAGAGCGATGCCGTCCTCCACGGTGTCGAAGTCGACGTTGGCGGCGAGGTCGTGCCACCAGTGATAGTTGGCGGGCTGCTTGAGATCGGTGCAGCCGGCGATCACCGCGGTCTCATATCCAGCGGCCAGCGGCTCCAGTCCATCGGTGCCGTTGTGCAGGCGCAGGTTGGGATAGAGCCAGATCCCCATCTCCTCGGCGAGGTCATCGATCAAGGCCAAGGCTCGCGGGGGGTAATCGTGCAGCTTGAGGAAGCCCTCGGCACGCAACGCGAGTAGGTGGGGCGAGCCGATCGACTCCAGGCAGAGGAAGAAGGTGCTCTCCTTCGGCAGGGAGGGGAAGTGGCGTTCGCCGAAGGCTTTGATCCCCTCGCTGAACGACTCCTCCGAACCGACTGAGAGCAGGATCACCCTGACCCCCGCCGGCGGCTCCGCGACGAAGCGCTGGGCCAGGGCCAGCTCCGCGACGACCGCGGTGCCGTTGTCGTTGGCGCCGGGAACCACCTTGCGCATACCGATGTCGGCCATTGCCGCGACTGAGCCAATCCCGAGGAAGAGGCCGAGCTTCGCGAGCAGCCGCCGGCCGCTGAGCGCGCCGAGCGCCGCCAGGAGCGGCCCGCCGACGACCGGTGCCATCAGCATCGGGCTGGTGTCGGTCTTCTCGATCAGGCCGAGGCGGTCGGCGATCAGCGGGATCTGCGGGTGGAAGACGAGGCCGGAGTGGGCGGCATCGTGATGGGAGATGACGACGACGGTGCGCTCGGCCTCGAGGTCCCCCAGTTCGCAGATGACGTTGTAGGTGGTGTGCTTGGGCAGGACGCGGCGCAGGCGCCGCTGGCCGGGCGGGAAGTCGTCGGCGATGCCGGCGGCGCCGATTGCGCCCAGAGTCGCGCCCAGCAGACGGCGGCCACGCAACCCGGCGATGGCCCCGAGCGTGCCCAGGCCGGCGCCGATCCCGAGCGGCCACCAGTAGGTGCCGTGCGCCGGCTCCGCCTCGATCCGCGCCTCGGCGCCAAGCTCGGCAAAGCGCGCGACCAGCCACTCGGCGGCCTGGCGCTCGCCGTCGGAGGCGGAGGGACGGTCGATCCGCTCCAGTTCCTCGAGCCGCTCGCGCAGCCATTTTCGGTCCGTCGCCATGGAGGCGGAGAAGCTACCCGCATACCATGGGTAGATGCTCGGCGGCGGCAGGACCTTCACGCTCTTCCACGTACGTGGAATCAGGATCTCGGTCGACTGGTCCTGGTTTCTGGTCCTCTTCTTCGTGATCTTCTGGATGTCGCGTTTCTATGGCGACCTGTTGGGAGAGTCCGGCTCGGCCTCGACGCCGTTCCTGCTGGCGGTGCTGAGCGCCGCCGGCTTCTTCGGCTCGATCGTCCTGCACGAGCTCGGCCACGCGGTTGCCGCCGTGCGCAACGGAATCGGGATCTCCGGCATCCAGCTCTGGGTCTTCGGCGGCATGGCGCGAATGGACCGCGAAGCCGAGAGTCCGGGTACCGAACTGAAGGTGGCGCTGGCGGGCCCGCTGGTGACCCTGGCGATCATCGTCGTCCTCACCATCGGCGGCATCGCCGCGGTCGGGGCGCACGAGTTCAAGGAAGCGGCGATCCTCGAATCCAACTCGGGTGCGTCGGGCCTGATCGCGATGGTCGCCTGGCTGGCCACGATCAACGCCCTGGTCCTGGTCTTCAACCTGCTGCCGGCCTTTCCGATGGACGGCGGCCGCGTTGCCCGTGCGATCGCCTGGTGGAAAACGGGCGACCGCACCGCGGCGACCCGTTTCGCCGCCAACCTCGGTCGTGTCTTCGGTTACCTCTTCATGGCCGGCGGTCTTTTCCTCATCTTGACCGGCGCCTTCTTCAGCGGCGTCTGGCTGGCGCTGATCGGGATGGTCGTCAACGGCTCCGCCCGTGGCGCCGCGATGCAGACGGCGATCACCAGCAAGATCGACAAGCTCAGCGTCGCCGACGTGATGGACCGCGAACCGGTTGCGATCCCGGGCGACATCAGCGTCGAGCGCGCACTCGACGAGTACTTCCTGCGCTATCGCTGGCCCTGGTTCCCGGTCGTCGACGCGGCTTACCGCTTCCTCGGCCTGCTCGAACGCGACCGTGCCGACGAGGTCCCCGAGGTCTCGCGGGCCAACTCCAACGTCTCCGACCTGATCGATCCCGACCAGGGGCTCTTCGTCAGGGACGACACGCCGCTCGACTCCCTGCTCAGCAACCAGAACCTGCGCCGGTTGGGTGCCCTGATGGCGGTCGATGCTGACGGGCGCCTCTCCGGCGTGATCACCGTGGAGCAGGTGGGCAGAGCCCTTCGCGATGCCTCCGGGGGCGCCTGACCGGCGCATCTCGGCGTCCTCGGTCGCTCACGTGCGGAGCACGCTTCGCTCCCTGCGTCCTTGACCTGCTTGGTCAGGCGCCCCCGGAGTCAGTTTGGGGAGTGTCTGGCGATGATCCGCTGGAAGTCCGTGCCGGGGGGGAGGGTGCCGAAGGCCTGGCCCCAGTCGCCGCTGAGCCGGGAGGCGCAGAAGGCGTCGGCCACGGCCTCGTCGCCGTAGCGAACCAGGAGCGAGGCCTGGAGGGCGAGGGCCATCTTCTCGACCACGCGGCGGGCTCGAACCTCGATCGTCTCGACGTCGCCGGGGATCTCGTCGCGCAGTGAGGCGGCGTAGGCCTCCAGGCGCGGCTCGCTGACGGCACCCTCCTGGACTTCGGCGAAGAACGCCTCGAGCGAGGCGGGGGACTTGATCGTCGCCCGCAGGACGTCGAGGCACTGGACGTTGCCGGAGCCCTCCCAGATCGAGTTCAGCGGACTCTCGCGGAAGAGGCGGGGCATGCCCGACTCCTCGACGTAGCCGTTGCCGCCGAGGCACTCCAGCGACTCGCCGGCGTGCATCGGGGCGCGCTTGCAGATCCAGTACTTGAGCACCGCGTTGGCGATCCGCTTCAGGTTCTTGGCCTCATCGTCGCCGGCAATCGCCTCGTCGTAGGCGCGGGCCAGGCGCAGGGCCGAGATCGTCGCCGCCTCGGACTCGACCGCGAGGTTGGCGAGGACGTTGCGCATCAGCGGCTGCTCGACCAGCTCGCGGCCGAAGACGGAGCGGTGGGAGGCATGGTGGATTGCCTGGGCGACCCCGGCCCGCATTCCGGTGGCGCCGCCGATCACGCAGTCGAGGCGAGTGTGGTTGACCATCTCGATGATCGTCCGCACCCCGGCCCCCTCCTCACCGACCAGCCAGGCGGAAGCGGAGTCGAACTCGATCTCGCTGGAGGCGTTGGAGCGGTTGCCGAGCTTGTCCTTGAGCCGCTGCAGGCGAAAGCGGTTGCGGGCGCCATCGGGCGTCCAGCGCGGGAAGAGGAAGCAGGAGATGCCGCCGTCGGCCTGGGCGAGAACGAGGAAGGCGTCGCACATCGGCGCCGACATGAACCACTTGTGCCCGCTCAGCTCGTACTCGGCACCGGGTCCGCCGCCGTTGAGCGGACGGGCGACGGTGGTATTGGCGCGGACGTCGGTGCCACCCTGCTTCTCGGTCATCCCCATTCCGGCCAGAGCACCGGACTTCCCCGGCGTCGGGGCGTTGCGCGGGTCGTAGGCGGCGGAGAGCAGACGTGGCTCCCACTCGGCGGCCAGCTCGGGCTGGGTGCGCAGGGCGGGGATCACCGAGTAGGTCATCGAGATCGGGCAGCCGATCCCGGCCTCGGCCTGGGACATGCACATGAAGGCGGCGCCGCGGGCGACGTGGGCGCCCGGTCGCGGGTCCTTCCAGGGGGAGGAGTGCAATTCGTGCTCGACCGCCATCCCCAGCAGCTCATGCCAGGCGGGGTGGAACTCGACCTCGTCGACGCGATGGCCGTAGCGGTCGTGGGTCTTCAGCTGCGGCGAGTTCTCGTTGGCGAGTGCGCCGAGGCTCTGCGCGCGCTCGCTGCCGGCCAGCTCCCCCACTGCCGCGATCCGCTCCTCGGCCCACTCTGCGCCCTCGCGCCGAACCGCCTCGACCAGGGGTCTATCGGCCTCGAAGACGTTGTAGTCGACGAGGGGAGATGCCTGGTTGAAGACCTCGTGGGTCTCCCGCGAACCCGGTCGCTGCACGGTTGCCACCCCGTCATTCTCGCAGGAGACCCCTTGCCGGGTCAGGCGGAGGCGGTCTCTGCTTGCGGATCCGGCCTGATCACGACCGTGTCGGCGACCTCGAGGATCTCGTCGGCGGGCATGCCCACCCGCTCGGCGTGCTTGCGGACGGCCTCGGGCCCGCTCGCTTGGTAGATGCAGACGCTGCCGAGGGTCCCGCCTGGCTCCGCGATCACATAACTGCGAATCCAGCGGATGTCATCGGGAAAGTCGCTCTGCGCAACCTCTTTCGAGCGAGCGGCCGCGACCTCGAGCGCCTCGCCGTCCTGCCAAGCCTTCTCCCTGCGGATCACGTAGGTGTTCATCCTCGCTCCTTCGGTTGGGGCCGGCTAGTTACCGACTATCAGTCGGTAATATACTCCGCCTGTGGAGGCGAGTCTCCGACAAGCCCGGGGGCGTCCCAGCGAAGGTGCGCGGGAGGCGCTGGTCGAGGCGGCGTTTGAGCTCTTCATGGAGCGCGACTACGAGCAGGTGTCGACCGACGAGATCCTCGCGCGCTCGGGAGTCAGCCGGGGGGCCCTCTACCACCACTTCCCGGCCAAGCTCGACCTCTTCAGGGCGGTCTTCGTAGCCAGCGAGCGGCGGGTGATCGACCGCATCGCCGCGCAGGCTGCCACTTCGGGGAGCCCGTTCGAGGCGCTTCTCGTCCTTGCCAAGGGGTACATGCGCGCAGCCGAGACCGACGAGGAGCTGCGTCGCATCGGGCTGGGCCAGAGCCGAGCGGTCCTGGGCTGGGAGGGGTGGCGGGAGGCGTGCACCGAGCTCGGGATCGGTGTTGCTCTCGCCGCGGTTACGGCGGCGATAGACGCGGGCGAGCTGCCCCCTCGCGACCCGGAGACGATGGCCATCGTCCTGCTCGGCGCGATGATCGACGCGGCGATGCTGATCGCCGTTGCCGAGGACAGGACGGCGGCGCGCGAACGCTCCGAAGCCGTAATCGTCGACCTGCTGACGGGCCTGCGTCGATAGCATCGCCCGCCGGTGGCGAAGATCCAGGTCAAGAACCCGGTTGTCGAGCTCGATGGCGACGAGATGACCCGCATCATCTGGTCGTTCATCAAAGAGCAGCTGATCCTGCCCTACCTCGACATCGACTTGATCTATTTCGACCTCGGGATCGAGAGCCGCGATGCGACCGAAGACCAGATCACCGTCGACGCTGCCCAGGCGATCAAGAAGTACGGCGTCGGCGTCAAGTGCGCGACGATCACCCCCGACGAGGCGCGGATGACGGAGTTCGGGCTGAAGCAGATGTACCGCTCGCCGAACGGAACGATTCGCAACATCCTCGGCGGCGTCATCTTCCGCGAGCCGATCGTGATCTCCAACGTGCCGCGCCTGGTGCCCGGCTGGACCAAGCCGATCGTGATCGGCCGCCACGCTTTCGGTGACCAGTACCGGGCCACCGACATGGTGGTGCCCGGCGAGGGAACGCTGACCCTCACCTACACCCCCAAGAACGGCTCCCAGCCGGTCGAGCTTGACGTCTACGACTTCCCGGGCGGTGGCATCGCGATGGCGATGTACAACCTCGACGACTCGATCCGCGACTTCGCCCGTGCCTCGATGCGGTACGGCTTGAACCGCGGCTACCCGGTGTATCTCTCAACCAAGAACACCATCCTCAAGCGCTACGACGGTCGCTTCAAAGACCTCTTTGCCGAGGTCTACGAGGAGGAGTTCAAAGCTGACTTCGAGGCCGCTGGTATTACCTACGAACACCGTCTTATCGACGATATGGTCGCGGCGGCGTTGAAGTGGGAAGGGGGTTATGTGTGGGCCTGCAAGAACTACGACGGCGACGTGCAATCCGACACCGTCGCCCAGGGGTTCGGTTCGCTCGGCTTGATGACCAGCGTGCTGATGAGCGCCGACGGCAAGACCGTCGAGGCTGAGGCGGCCCACGGCACCGTTACCCGCCACTTCCGCCAGCACCAGCAGGGCAAACCGACTTCGACCAACCCGATCGCTTCGATCTTCGCCTGGACCCGCGGCCTCGCCGCCCGCGGCCGGATGGATGAGACGCCGGAGGTATCGGCGTTCGCGGAGACGCTCGAGCGGGTATGCATCGAGACGGTCGAGAGCGGCAAGATGACCAAAGACCTGGCGCTGCTCGTCGGCGTGGGGCAGGAGTTCCAGACCACGCAGGAGTTCCTGGCTTCGATCGACGAGAACCTGCAGCGCGCGATGGCTTAGCGGTCCCCAAACCCCAACTCCGAGGAGACGATTTCGTGAGCACCCCTGTGAAGGTCACCGTCACCGGCGCCGCCGGCCAGATCGGCTACGCGCTGCTGTTCCGTATCGCCAGCGGTGAGATGCTCGGCCCCGACACCCCCGTCGAGTTGAGCCTGCTGGAGATTCCCGACGCGATCAAGGCGGCCGAGGGCACGGCGATGGAGCTGACCGACTGTGCCTTCCCGCTGCTCAGTCGCATCGACATCACCGACGACCCCAAGGCGGCTTTCGACGGCTGCAACATCGGCCTCTTGGTGGGTGCACGCCCGCGCGGCCCCGGTATGGAGCGCTCCGACCTGCTCGAGGCCAACGGCGGAATCTTCAAGCCGCAGGGCGAAGCAATCAACGCCGGCGCGGCCGACGACATCAAGGTGCTGGTGGTCGGCAACCCGGCCAACACCAACTGCCTGATCGCGCTGTCGAACGCCCCCGACGTGCCCCGCGAGCGGTTCACGGCGATGATGCGCCTCGACCACAACCGGGCGATCTCCCAGCTCGCCAACAAGCTCGGCAAGCCGGTGACGGCGGTCAGCAACATGACCACCTGGGGCAACCACTCGGTCACCCAGTACCCGGATCTGGTCAACGCCAAGGTCGATGGTGCCAGCGCCTGGGATGCGGTCGACGACGAGGCCTGGATCGCCGACGAGTTCATTCCTCGTGTCGCCAAACGCGGTGCCGAGATCATCAGCGCTCGCGGCGCCTCCAGCGCCGCTTCCGCGGCCAACGCGGCAATCGACCACGTCCACGATTGGGTGCTCGGTACGCCGGAGGGGGACTGGGTCTCGATGGGTGTGCCGGCAGACGGCTCCTACGGCATCGGCGAGGGGATCGTCTGCGGCGTTCCCTGCACCTGCAGCGGCGGCGAGTGGACGGTGGTGCAGGGTCTCGACGTGCCCGACTTCTCACGCGAGCGGATCGATGCCAGCGCGATGGAGTTGCAGCGTGAGCGCGACGCGGTCAGCCAGCTCGGCCTGCTCTAGACCGACCCGAACGCAAAAGAGGCCGGCCCAAGGGGCCGGCCTCTCGAAGTAACGATGGGGCTGGGACTCAGCTGCCCGGGTAGTACTGACGGCCGTCCTTTTTGACCCGTCCCTCTTTCTCCAGGTCGCCGAGGACGCGGTAGAGGTAGTTCGGCTTGATTTTCATCTGCTTCGCCACGTCCGAGGCGCTGATTCCGGGCGCACCCTCGATCAAGCCCACGGCCTGGTTGGCGCGGGTGCCACCGCGCCGTTTACGGCGTTTGCGGGGGCGACCAGCGGCCGGCGTGCTTGCTGCGGTCGAGGTGGTCGAGCCGGATTTACTTCCACGCGGGCGGCCCGGGGCGCGCCGGGTCGCTTTGCCGCCAAGCTCAGACAGGGCACGCTCAAGGCGCTTACGCTCCTCGTCGAGCTCCGCGAGACGCTTCTGAACCAGGTCTCGGGCCTCGTCGAGTACGTTCGTCGTACTGGGCATCAGTTTCCTTTCCATCATCCAAAGTGCGGTTTTACTGTCCAGTGCAGAGTGTGGCACAGCGATAGTCACTGTGACTCTCTATTTAGTCAGGATCGCTCCCGCAACTGGCCGTTTGGATGACGGAACCAGTAAGTGGGTGACGAAATGACCGTCTAACGGTTGCGCTTGCGCGGCAAAGTGCGGAAGACGACATCCCAGAGCGGGGAGGAGACGCCGTAGCCGAAACGGTGATCCTGAAAGTGATGACGCATGTGCTGCTCGCGCAGCTGCTTGCCGAGGTCGGATTTCGGCACGAAGTGGTGCACGTAGTAGTGCGTGTAGTCGTAAGCCAGGTAGCCGAAGATGAAGCCGGCGAAGAGCGGGAAGGCAGCCGGGCTGCCGAAGATCAGCCAGAAGGCACCGAAGAAGAGGGCTGCCAGCGGGATCGAGACCGATGGCGGCATCACCAGCCGCATCTTGTCGTTGGGGTGATCGTGGTGAATGCCGTGAATGATGAAGTGCATACGGCGGCCGAAGGCGTTGTCGGGCTCCCAGTGGAAGACGAGGCGGTGCAGCCAGTACTCCGTCAGCGTCCAGATTGCGATTCCGGCCAGCGTCAGGAGGATCATCGAGACCGCTCCGTAGCCACGATCGATGCCCAACCACCCCATCGCGATAACGACCGGCACGAACACGACCGCGGGCACAGCGGGATGCACGCGCGAGAAGAAGTTGAGGAATTCGCTCTTGAAGAGCGGCGGAGATGCCGAGAGCTTCTCGGTGCGGTCGTGAGCCTCCATCGGCCAGCAATAGTAGCGACGGCCCCCGGTGCACCCGCAAGACGCGGGGAAGATGGGACGAGTCTGTGTCAAAGAGGTAGCGATTTGCGGAATTGCCCCTCACGGAAGTGTCGCGACGCTGCCACTATGCCGCCCGTGCCGCGCAAGCCAAAACCGCCGTCCTGCGAGGACTGCTACTTCCACAAGAACATGCTCTGCGCACTGGAGCTGAGCGAGCCTTGCGCGACCTTTCGCCCAAACAGGCCCGAGGGGCTCGTGCCTCCCAGGCAGCCCGTCTTGCTCATGCGCGCACCCCGCTGGGCATCTCGACCCGCTTAGTCCTCTCATCTTTCTGCGGGCGTGGGGGAGAGGTGGGGTGCCCCTTCCGCTTGCTGGGATTTCGCCGGAAGCCTTATCTCTCTCGCCAAGTCGCCGGGGCGAAAATCAGGACGCCGCGCGCTCCAGGGGCACCCCACCTCTCCCGACGGCCCGGGAGCAGCTTCGATTCTTGGAGCTCTTGAGCCAGGGCCGGCCCTCGCACCCTCGCCCTCGCGGATTGCCGTGGCGTTTCGTTGGGAGGAGTCGGGGGGTCCCCGGAGCGCGCGGCGTCCTGATTTTCGCAGTGCCGGTCAGCGAGAGCTGGCGAGCTTCCGGCGAAAATCCCAGCAAGCGGAGGGGACCCCCCGACTCCTCCCCGCCAAACACCTCCCGACGCAACCCGCAGCTATGTTTTGACCGTGCCCCAGCGCGACCTCTTCGCCGACTTCGCCAGGATGCGTCGTGAGATGGATCAGATGATGGGTGATGCCTGGGGTCGCAGCCGCTATGTCGCTCGGCGCACCTCTGGCTTCTCGCCCAACGTCGACGTCTATTACTGCGGTGAGCCGCAGCGGGCCGTGGTCAAGGTCGACCTCGCCGGCGTCGAGCTGAGCGAGGTCGGGATCGAGATCAGTGGCCGCCATCTGGCGATCGTCGGCGAACGCCCGGTGCAGGAGACCGAGGGTCGCGTCTACCAGCAGGTCGAGATTCCCTCGGGGCCGTTCCGCCGCGTCGTCGAGCTGCAGGTCGAGGTCGACGCCGACCGTGCCAAGGCGACCTACGAGGACGGAATCCTGCGGATCGAGCTGCCGCTGCGCGATCCCGGCGAGACCACCCGCCGGGTGCCGATCGGGCGCAAGTGATGGAGGGGGCACCGGTTCTCGAAGTCGTCGACTCGCCGCTCGACGCCGAGGACGCGATCCGCGCCAACCAGCCGCTCCCCGAGGCGCTGCCCGTGCTGCCGCTGCGCGACACGGTCACCTTTCCGGAGACGCTGACGCCTCTCGCGGTCGGGCAGGAGCGCTCGATCAAGCTCGTCGACGACGTCCTCGGCGGCAACCGGATGCTGGTCATGGTCGCCGCTCGCGACCCCGAGGACGAGGAGCCCGGTCCGGATGGTCTCTACGACGTCGGCGTGGTCGGCGTCGTCGCTCGCATGATCAAGGTCCCCGATGGCTCGCTGCGCATCCTCGTGCAGGGCACGCAGCGGGTCCACCTCGACGCCTTCGTCGCCGAGCAGCCCTATCTGGTGGCGCGGATTACCGAGTTGCCCGACGTGATCGAGCCCAGCCCCGAGCTCGAGGCCCTGACCCGCAACGTCCAGCGCACCTTCTCGGAAATCGTCGCGCAGATCCCCTATCTGCCGGAGGAGCTGCAGATGGCGGTCGCCAACATCGAGGATCCGGTGGCCTTGGGTCATCTGATCGCCGGCGCCCTCCGGGTCGGTGTCGAGGAGAAGCAGAAACTGCTGGAGGAGGTGGACGTCGCCAAACGGCTGCGCCATCTCTCGCGCATCCTCGCCCGCGAGCTCGAGGTGGTTCAGCTCGGAACCCAGATCCAGACCCAGGTGCAGTCGGAGATCGACAAAGGGCAACGCGAGTTCTTCCTGCGCCAGCAGATGAAAGCGATTCAGGACGAGCTCGGCGAGGAGGATGAGCAGCAGGCCGAAGTGAACGAACTGCGCGAGCGGATCGACGCCGCCGGCCTGCCCGAGCACGCCCTCAAAGCCGCCGAACGCGAGCTTTCGCGGCTGGAGAAATTGCCGCCCGCCGCTGCCGAGCACGGTGTCATCCGCACCTACCTGGAGTGGTTGGTGGAGCTGCCCTGGTCGCAGGAGACCGAGGACAACCTCGATATCAAGCACGCCCGCGAGGTGCTCGATGCCGACCACTACGACCTCGAAAAAGTCAAGGACCGCATTCTCGAGTACCTCGCCGTGCGCAAACTCAACCCCGAGTCGCCTGGCCCGATCCTCTGTTTCGTCGGGCCGCCCGGAGTCGGCAAGACCAGTCTCGGCCGCTCGATCGCGAAGGCGCTGGGGCGCGAGTTCGAGCGGATCTCGGTCGGTGGCGTTCGCGACGAGGCGGAGATCCGTGGCCACCGCCGCACCTATATAGGGGCGCTGCCGGGAACGATCATTCGCGCTCTGCGCGATGCCGGCACCCGCAATCCCGTCTTCATGATCGACGAGATCGACAAGATGGGCGCCGACTTCCGCGGCGACCCGGCCTCGGCGATGCTGGAGGTGCTCGACCCGGCCCAGAACGACTCCTTCCGCGACCACTACCTCGACCTCGAGTTCGACCTCTCCGACGTCGTCTTCATCGCCACCGCGAATATCCTCGACACGATCCCGGGGCCGTTGCTGGACCGGATGGAGACGATCGAGCTGGCCGGGTACACGGTCGAGGAGAAGCGCCACATCGCCCGTCGCTACCTGGTGCCTCGCCAAATCGCGGCCAATGGCCTCAAGTCCTCCCAGATCGAGTTCAACGACGCCGCCCTGACCGCGATCATCGAGGAGTACACGCGTGAGGCGGGGGTCCGCAACCTCGAGCGGCAGATCGGCACGATCTGCCGCAAAGTCGCCCGTGGCGTGGCCGAGGGCAAGGCCAGGGGGAAGGTCAGGATCTCGGGCAAAAAAGCACGCGAGCAGCTCGGCCGCCGCCGCGTCTTTGCCGAGACCCGCCGCCGCACCAAAGTCCCCGGGGTGGCCACCGGTCTCGCCTGGACGCCAACCGGAGGCGATGTGCTCTTCATCGAGGCGACGGCGATGCCCGGTTCCGGGAAATTGACGATTACCGGCCAGCTCGGCGACGTGATGAAGGAGTCGGCGCAGGCGGCGCTCTCCTGGGTCCGCGGCCACTGGGTGGAGATCGAACCGAAACTCGGCGAACACTGGTTCGCCGAGCACGACATCCACATCCACGTGCCCGCTGGGGCGGTGCCCAAGGACGGGCCTTCGGCCGGGGTCGCGATGACCGTCGCGCTTTCCTCCCTGGTCCGCGACCGGTCGGTCCGCAACGATGTGGCGATGACCGGCGAGGTCACGTTGACGGGACAGGTGTTGCCGATCGGCGGCCTCAAGGAGAAGTCGCTGGCGGCACAGCGGGCCGGGATCAAGCGGGTGATCGTGCCTGAGCGCAACAAAGGCGACGTCGACGAGATCCCGGAGCACGAGCTCGGCAACCTCGAGTTCGTCTTCGTCGATGAGGTCTCCAAGGCGCTCGACGTAGCCCTGTCCTAGCCGGCATGGAGGCAGCGACTCTCGACAGGGGCGGCCCTGCCGCATACGCGCAGTCTCTTCGCGAGGCGGCAAAGACGCGCTCGCGGGCGTTCTGGATCGTCGCCGGCCTGACGCTGCTGGCCGCCGTGCTGCGCTTCGCCACCCTCGGCATCCAGGCCTACCACCACGACGAGATCGTTACCGCCAGCCGCGTTCTCCGCGGCGGCTTCGGCCACGCGATGGACGCGGTCGGGTTCAGCGAGTCGGCGCCACCTCTCTACTACGCCCTGGCCTGGTTCTGGACCCAGCTGACGGGCACCGGCGAGTTCGGCCTGCGCTCGCTCTCGGCCGTGGCCGGGGTGGCGACGGTCCCGGTCGCCTACCTGATCGGGACCGAGCTGCGCGGGCGCCGGGCGGGGCTGATGGCGGCGGCGCTGGTCGCGGTCAACCCGATGCTGCTCTGGTACTCGCAGGAGGCGCGGGCCTACGCCTTGCTGGTCCTGCTCTGCGGCGTCTCGCTGCTCTACTGCCTGCGGGCGTTGCGGGGAGGGAGTCGCCGCGACCTTGTGCTCTGGGGGATCGCCTCCGGCCTCGCCCTCGCCAGCCATTACTTCGCGGTCTTCGTCGTCGCCGTCGAGGCGATCTGGCTGCTGCGCCGCCGTGGTCGCGAGAGCGCGCCGGGGCTGGGGATAGTCGCGCTCTTCGGCCTCGCCCTGGCGCCGCTGGCGATCCACCAGATGTCCTACGGCCACGCCGAATGGATCGGCAACTTCACGCTCGGGCACCGGCTCTGGGAGACCGCGGCGACCTTTGTCGACGGCGAGACCACCGACGTCATCGCCCGCCCACAGCACCCCATTCTTGCCCTGCTGCCGCTTGCCCTGGGGCTGGCGGCTCTGGCTCTGGTCGCCCTGCGGGGCGAGCGCCAGGAGCGCCGGGCCGCGGCGATTCCGCTGAGCCTGTCGTTGGCCGCGGTTGGCATCCCCCTGCTGCTGGCCCTGATCTCCCCCAGTAGGGATTTCGTTCTGGCCCGCAACGTCATGCCGGCGTTGTTGCCGTTGCTGGTCGCGATCGGAATCGCGCTGCCCTCGGCGCGCCGCCTCGGCACGGCGATCGGCGCCGTCCTCCTCGCCTACTCGCTTGGCTTCTGCGTCTGGGCCAGCTTCTCGCCGGACCTGCAGCGGCCTGACTGGGAGGCGGTCGCCGCTGAGATCGGCGAACCGGATGCGTCCCGGGCCACCGTCACCTGGGTCCTCGGCGAGGCCTCCCTGCGCTACTACCTCTCGACCGGGGCCTTCCAGGTCGTTCCGGCCGACGGCTACGACTGGCTCGTGCACGAAATCGACTTCGTCTCCGACGGCAAGGTGCCACCGCCTCCCGCGAACCTGCTCGGGCCGGGCTTCCGCGAAACCTCGCACGAGGACGCCGGGCGTCTCTATATCCGCCACTTCGAGCTGCCCGGCCTGGGCCTGGCGCCGCTGCGGTTGCGGGAGCTGCGCGACACCGATCTCAACTTCCGCAACACCGGGGTTCTGCTCGACGGCATCGGGCCGGGGTAAACGCAGAGAAGTTCGGGTATATCCTCCCCACGGACCTGCTGACCAGCGAGGAGAAGGTATGAGCAAGACGACGACGGCTCGCGCCAACGATATTTACGAGACGGCCCGCGAGAACCCCTACGTGCAGCGTCTGATCGAGGACGACGAGCTGCGCGACAGCCTGCGCGACGCCTTCGAGGCCGCCAAGGGCGCCTACGCCCGCGCGACCGGCAACGGCAAGGGCGCGGTCAAGGCCGTGACCAGCGACAAGAAGGTCCAGAAGGACCTGCGTGAGGCCGCCGAGAGCCTGCGAGAGGCCTCCGACCGGCTGCGCAAGCCACCGAAGCGCAAGAAGGGCATCGGCCGCTTCCTGCTGATCGGAATCGTCGCCGGAGCGATCGCGCTGGTTCTCAGCGAGGGCGCCCGCAAGGCCGTGCTCGACACCCTGTTCGGGGCCGAAGAGGAGTTCGAGTACACCAGCAGCACGAGCATCAACGGCTCCTGACGCGTCCAGGGGCCGTCAGGCTTGAGTCGAACGGTCGGAGGTCAGCACTAGACTGATTCCTGCATGGAGGCGGCAACCAAAGAGCGGGAGCTGAGCGGCGACAAGGCGCAGCGCATCGTCGACGCGATGCGCGACAGCGTCGCTCGCCGCGGCGCCGCCGGCTCGACCTTCGAGCACGTCGCCCGCGAGGCCGGGGTCAGCCGTGGCCTGCTCCACTATTACTTTGGGACCAAGGAGCGGCTGCTGGTCGAGGTGGTCCGCCGCGACGCCGAGATCCGTATAGCCCGCCTCGACGAGCGGCTCGCCAAGGCGAAGTCGGTCGACGATGTCCTCGATGTTCTTGTCGCCAGCCTGACCGACATGATCGAGAACGAACCGGGCTTCTTCCTGCTCCTCTACGAGCTGTTCAGCGCCGGTCGCCGCAACCCCGACATCCAGCGCGAGGTCGGCCAACTCTTCGAGCGCACCCGCTCCCACGTCGCTGAGGTGCTCGACGCCAAGCAGCGCGAGGGCGTGCTCAAGCTCCGCTTCGAGGCCGAGGCGATCGTCTCCTACCTGTTCGCGGTCGGCGACGGTTTCGCTCTGCAGGCCCTCTCCGATCCCGAGCGCGACAACTCCGCCGCGCTCGCCGCCGGCGCCGCCTCGGCCCGGTACCTGCTCGTCGCCGAGTAGCTCGCGGGCTGCCGGAGCAGTTCTCTCTTCGCCTCCGAGTGACGCGGCTCACAGTTCGGAGCTCGCCGGTGCGAAAAGCTGGCCAACCAGCCAATGCGCGACGCGATGAATCGACTTGCAGGAGTTCTCGGCCGGCGCCGGCGCTGGGTGTTGGCGGCCTGGGTGGCAATCGTCGTCTGCGCCCTGCCCTTCGCCTGGCAACAGACCGACCACCTCACCGGCGGCGGCTTCGACGTCCCCGGCAGCCAGTCGTTGGCGGTCAGCGAAGCGCTGCAGAAGGACTTCGGCACCAAGGCCGACGGGATCATGGTGGCGCTCAAGGCCGCTCCCGGCTCCAGCCGGGCCGACCGCGTCGCCGCGGTCGGTCGGGTGCGCCGTGAGGTCGCGACGATCGATGAAGTGACGCTGCCGCCGGCCGCCGCCGCGCAGGGCCGCCGCCAGCTGCAGCGCACCGGCTTCGCGCTGCTGGCGCTGCGCAGCGACCAGTCCTCAGACGAGCTGATCGACTCGGCGAGGGCCCTGCGCAAAGACCTCGACCCGGGCACGGCCGCTGCGGGGGTCACCCCGTATCTGGTCGGCCAGCCGACGATCTGGGCGGGGATGCAGGAGATCTCCAAGCGCGACCTTGACCGAGCGGAGGGCAGTGGCTTCCCGATCGTCGCCTTGATCCTGCTGATCGTCTTCGGCTCGCTGGCCGCGGCGGCGCTGCCGCTGGCGCTGGGCTTCGTCAGCGTTCTGGTCACCGGCGCCCTCATCTACTTCATCTCGCTGCAGATGACGATGTCGGTCTTCGTCACCAACATGGCCTCGATGATCGGCATCGGCGTCGCGATCGACTACTCGCTCTTCATCCTCGCCCGCTACCGCGAGGAGCGCGAAGGCGGCCGCGGCAAGCGCGAGGCGCGGGCCGAGGCGCTGTCAACCTCCGGCCTCGCCGTCACCTTCTCCGGCCTGGCGGTGATCATTTCCCTGGCCGGGCTGTGGATGGTCGACAACCAGGCGCTGCGCTCGATGGCGCTGGGAGCGATGACCGTGGTCGCGGTCTCGATCCTGACCGCGACGACGCTGCTGCCAGCCCTGATCGCGATGCTGGGCGACCGTGTCCTTCCCGGCGGCATCGTCGGCCGGGTCGAGCGTTTCTTTAAGCACCGCGTTTTCCGCCGTCCCGTCGCCGAGCCCGCGTCTGCGGCCGCGGCCGGCCCCGGCCGCTTCTGGGAGGGATGGACGCGGCGGGTGATGGCTCGTCCCTGGACCGCCATCGTCGCCGTTTCGGCGGTGCTGCTGACCCTCGCCATCCCCGTCCTCTCGCTGCAGACCGGCACTGAGGCGCTGGCTCAGTTCCCCAAGGGCAGCGATGTCCGGGTCGGCAGCGAACTCGCCTCCGAGCGCCTGGGAGGCGGAACCGACCCGATGCAGATCGTCGCCGACTTCGGCGCCGCGCCCAATGCTGCCGATCGTGCCGCGGTGGCCGGCTTCGACCGGCAGCTCGAGGCAATGCCCGGCGTCAGGGCGGTCTCAGCGCCGGCATACGCTGGCAACGCGGTGCTGATCCAGGCGACCCCGAGCGCCGGCAGCGAGTCCGACGCCGCCGCGGCGCTGGTCGACCGCCTGCGCGACAGCGTCGTTCCGGCCACCGCCCTCGGTCAGGTCGCCACCGTCGACGTCGGCGGCGAGACCGCCCGCAGCCACGACGTCCGCCTCCAGATCAGCGGCTCGATGTGGAAAATCGTCCTCTTCGTCCTCGCTCTCAGCTTCATCGTTTTGATGGTGATGCTGCGCTCGCTGATCCTGCCGCTGAAGGCGGTGCTGATGAACCTGCTCTCGATCGGCGCCGCGTTCGGGGTCCTGGTCGCGATCTTCCAGTGGGGCTGGCTCGACGGCTTCCTCGGCTTCGAAAGCCAGGGAGCGTTGGACACGATCAACGTGCCGCTGATCTTTGCCGTCGTCTTCGGCCTCTCGATGGACTACGAGGTCTTCCTGATGTCGCGGATCCGCGAGCGCTACCTGCAGCACGGCGACAACGAACGGGCGGTCGCCGAGGGCCTTTCCTCGAGCGCCCGCACGATCTCCTCGGCGGCGCTGATCATGACCGCCGTCTTCGCCGTCTTCGTCCTCACCGGCGTGCCTTCGATCAAGGAGCTGGGCCTGGGCTGCGCGGTGGCGATCGCCCTCGACGCGACCCTGGTGCGGCTGATCCTGGTCCCGGCGGCGATGAAGCTGATGGGGGATTGGAACTGGTGGATGCCCTCCTGGCTCGACCGCGCCCTGCCCGACCTCAGCTTCGAGGGCGGCAGCGAGCCCGAGCCGGCTGAGGCCTGAGCCGTAAGATCGGCCCGTGGCCGATCACGACATTGCGTTTGCGGGAGCGGCCCGCCAGGCGGAGATGGTGCGGGCGGGGGAGGTCTCGCCGACCGAGCTGGTGCGGCTGCACCTGGAGCGGATCGAGCGGCTCGACCCACGGCTGAACTCCTTCCGCGTGGTGCTCGCCGAGCGGGCGCTGTTGGAAGCCGAGCAGGCCGAGGCGCGGCTCAAGGGCGGCGACGAGCGACCGCTGTTGGGCGTGCCGATCGCACTCAAGGACACCACCGACCTCGCCGGGGAGCAGACCACCCTCGGCACCGACGGCTTCCCCGATCCGGCCGCCGCCGACTCGGAGATGGTGCGGCGGCTGCGCGAGGCGGGGGCGATCGTGATCGGCAAGACGCTGCTGCCGGAGCTGGCGATCTGCGGCTTCACCGAGTCGGCGACCTTCGGCGTCACCCGCAATCCCTGGGATCCGCAGCGCACCCCGGGCGGTTCCAGCGGTGGCAGCGCGGCCGCGGTCGCCGCCGGCCTCGTCCCGATCGCCTCGGCCTCCGACGGCGCCGGCTCGATTCGCATCCCCGCCGCCTGCTGCGGGCTGTTCGGGCTGAAGCCGCAGCGTGGGCGGATCTCGCTGGCGCCCCATCGCGAGCACTGGAACGGGCTCTCCGTCGACGGCTGCCTCAGCCGTACGGTGATCGACACGGCCCTCTGGCTGGACGTGACCAGCGGCGGCTCAGAGGAGCCCGGGGCGCCGGCGCCACCGCAGCGGCCCTTCGTCGAGTCGGCGAAGGCGCCGCCGGGCAGACTGCGGATCGCCTATTCGACCGTTGCTCCGCGCGCAGCGGCGCCTCCGACCGTCTCCGACGTCGCCAAGAACGCGGTCGCCGAGACTGCCGGCGTGCTGCGCTCGCTTGGTCACGAGACGATCCAGCAGGATCCCGAGTGGGGCATGCTCGGCAACAACTCGGTGCCTCGCTACCTGCGCGGCGCCGCCGAAGACTTCGCCAACGTCCCGCACCCGGAGCGGCTCGAACGCCGCACCCATGGCTTCGCCCGGCTCGGTCGTCTGATTCCCGACAGGGTCTTCGCCCAGGCCCGGCGTGGCGCCGAGGTCGACGCCGCCCGGGTCAACGCGATCTTCGATACGCACGACGTGCTGATGACCCCGGTGATGGGCGACACGGCGCTGCCGGTGCGCCGCTGGGAGGGTCGCGGCGCCCTCTGGACCGTTCTGGGGATGAGCCGCTTCTATCCCTACTGCATCCCCTGGAACCACCTCGGCAATCCGTCGATGGCGGTGCCGGCGGGATTCGCCGCCGACGGCATGCCGCTCTCGGTTCAGATCGTCGGGCGTCCCGGCGACGAGGCGACCCTGCTTTCGCTCGCCGCCCAGCTCGAGGCCGAGCGGCCCTGGGCAGACCAGCGCCCGCCGATCTCTTAAGGCGCTACCCGACCGAGAAAAGCATCGAGCCTCTCTTCGTAGAGCGCGGGGTCCACGTTCCATCCCTCGGTGTGACCCGCGCGTGGCACGCGGAAGTAGGTGACCCAGCGCGGCAGCTGCGCGGCGAAATCGTCGCTGGTCGAGATCGGCACGACGTCGTCCTCGGTCCCGTGGAAGAGCAGGATTGGGAGCTGGAAGTCGTCAGGGTGCTGGAGCGCGTCCAGGCTCCCCCAGTCGGCGTCGATGCGGGCCCCGATCGCCCACTCGACCGGGAGGGCGCCGAACGCGGGGAAGCCCATCTCGGTTGCGTTGAAGGAGAGGATCTCCCGCCAGTCGAGGGCCGGGGCGTCGAGCACGAGGCCGGAGACGCGTGGGGTGAGAGGCGAGCGCTGCATGAACTGGCTGACGATCGCGCCACCCATCGAGTAGCCGACCAGGACCAGGCGCCTGGCTCCGTGCGCGAGCGCGTAGCGGGCGGCGGCACCGAGGTCGCGCCACTCGGTCAGGCCCATGTGGTGAAAACCGTCCGGGCTGGGCGGGGCGCCGAGATCCTCGCGGTAGGTGATCAGCAGCGTCGGCAGGTTGGCGCGATGGAGCGCGGGCACCGAGCGCAGGCCCGTCTGCGGGGTGCTGTTGATGCCGTGGACGACGATCGCCCAGGTGCGGGTGCGGCCGGGAACGAACCAGGCCGGCATCGGCCCGAGCTCACCACGGATCGGAACGGTGGAGGAAGGCAGGCCGAGGGCCCGGGTCGGGTTGCCGGCGTAGACGTTTGGGTTCAGGGCGACCTCCATCCCCGGCGCCAAATAGCCGTCGACGCCACGCAGCCTTCGCGTCACCGTGTCCTCGTCCTCGCTCAGGACCGCGCCGACGATCGCCCGCCCGCCCAGCCACTCGAGCCCGTAGACCCCCGGGCGCTGGCTGTCCTCGCTGCGCTCGAGGACGACGCGGCCGGGAGGCAGCGCCTCGACGTCCGTCTCGGCGGGCCAGGCCGCGTGGTCCGGGACCAGTACCGCCGAGGAGAAGTGCCACCCGGCCGCCGCCACGGCGACGGCAACGAGGACAAGGGCGATCGCGGCGAGGGTCACCCACCGCCGGCGCGACATCGCTGCGTCTAACCGGGGAAGACCTTGCGCAACCGTGCCAGCTCACGCAGGCTGCCGCGGGGGCGGATCCGGCGCTGCAACAGCATCTTCAGTTGGCTGGCGTCTGGTTTGCCGGAGGCGACCCAGTCGGCCCAGCTGGCCTCGATCGTCAGGGTCGGGCTCGGCGCCTCGCCCGGCTCGGCTCGGGTCGAGCCGTTGTCGATCGTCAGGTGCCAGGGGTTGGCGTCGCTGAACCGCCACTGGTAGACCAGCGGCGAACCGTTTGCGGCCTTCGGATTGGCGACACGGCTGATCACGTCGAAGTAGAGGCGCTGCATCTCCGGGGAGGCATCCGGCTTGGGCCCATTGGGCGGGCCGAGGATGCCGGCCATCATCAGCTTGACCTGACTCTCGGCGATCTCGCGCTCGTCTTTGTTCGGGTCGAAGGGGAAGACGCCGGGTGGCATCTCCTCGGTCGGGTAGCCGATCGTGCGCCAGCGCTGACGGATCAGTTTGAGTCCGAAGGCGTAGATGTCCTCGAGGCTGAAGCCGTAGCACTCGGTGTACTCGCGGTCCAGGTTCGGCGGCGAGAAGACGGCGGGGCCGTAGGGCAGGACTTCGCGCAGCAGCTCGACCACGGCGGCGCGGTTCTCGACCGAGCCGGGCGCGTCCTCGGCCAGCAGTTCGGCGAGGACTTTGACGCCGAAGCCGATGTGGCGCTGCTCGTCGCGGGAGACGTTGACCATCCCTGAGCTAAAGCCCGGCATCGTTTCTCCGTTGGCGAAGAAGTCCTCGATGAAGTGCTGGCCGGGCTGAGCGAGGCTGCCCTCGACGATCAGGTGGTAGAGCGTGATCGCCTGCGCGTACTTCGGCAGCGAGCGGTCCTTGCGCAGTTCCTCGGCCATCACGTCGAGGCGGTCGAAGATGCCGCGGTAGCCCCAGTTGAGCTGGGGCAGGGTGGAGGCGAGGGTCGACTGGATCGAGTCGCCGCCGACGCCGATCACCTCCTTGAAGAAGCGGTGGAAGAAGATCGAGTGGCGGACCTCGTCGACCTGCTGGGTGGCGAGGAAGTAGGCCTGCTCCTCGGTCGGGGCGGCGGTGATGTACGGCGCGAGAGTGTCGGCGACCCGGTCCTCGCCGTAGAAGAACATCGAGTAGATCCACATCGCCGAGCGCCGCTGAATGTCACTGAGCGACTCCCAGCCCTTGCGGTCCTGGGAGAAGTCGATCTCGTACGCGCTCCAGTTGCCCCCCTCCCAGCGCTGGTAGAGGTCCTCATAGGTGACGTTGTCCATCAGGCTCTGGGAAGCGACGCTCATCTCTGCTCCTTTTGGTGTTGCATGCCCCGGTGGAAGGAGCCTAGCGCGATTCCTGGCTGGCTGGCCAGGAGGGGTACGGCAGGTCGCTCAGGGCGCGCTGGGTGGCTCGATCTCGCGCTTGAGGATCTTGCCGGTGGGGCCTTTGGGCAGCTCGTCGAGGAACCAGACGAGCCGCGGGTACTTGTAGGCGGCGATGCGCTCCTTGACGTAGGTGCTGACCTCTTCGGGGTCGAGCGCCTCGCCATCGTGGACCACGATGGCGGCACCGATCTCCTCGCCCCACTCGTCGTGGGGGACGCCGATCACGGCCGCTTCGCGGATCTTCGGGTGCTCGTAGAGCACTTCCTCGACCTCGCGCGGGTAGACGTTGTAGCCGCCGCGGATGATCAGGTCCTTCTTGCGATCGACGATGTAGAAGTAGCCCTCCTCGTCGACGCGGGCCATGTCGCCGGAGTGAAACCAGCCGCCGCGCATCGCCTCCTCGGTGGCCTCGGGGCGCTGCCAGTAGCCCTTCATGATGTTGTGGCCGCGGATCACGATCTCGCCGACCTCGCCCTGGGGGACCTCATTGTCGTCCTCGTCGACAACCCGCATCTCGACCCCCTTGATCGGGGTGCCGATCGAGCCCGGCTTGCGCTCGCGGTCGGGATGGTTGGAGGAGGAGACGGGGGAGGTCTCCGAGAGGCCGTAGCCCTCGAGCACGATCGCGTCGAATGCCTGCTCGAAGCCGTGCAGCACCTCGACCGGCATCGAGGCGCCCCCGGTGACGCAGCTGCGCAGGGTCGAGGTGTCGAAGCTCTCGCGCTCGGGGTGGTGCAGCAGCGCGCCGTACATCGTCGGCACGCCCTGGAAGTGGGTAACGCGGTCGCGCTGGATCGTCGCCAGCGCCTCGCCGGGATCGAATTTGGGCAGCAGCGTCAGACAGGCGCCCATTCGCAGCGAGCCGTTCATGCTCACCGTCTGGCCGAAGGAGTGAAAGAGCGGGAGCGAGCCGAGGACGACGTCGCCCGCGCGGACCCCGGTCATCGTCTCACCGGAGATCCGCGCGTTGGTGAGCAGGTTGAGATGAGTGAGCTCGGCGCCCTTCGGCTTGCCGGTGGTGCCAGAGGTGTAGAGGATTACCGCCGTGTCCTCCTCGGAGGTCTCGGCCAGGCCCGAGGTGGGCTCATGCTCGGCCAGCAGCGCCGCGAAGCTCGCCGGCTCGACCTCGACCGGGTCGACGCCGGCGTCGGCGGCGCCTCCCTCGGCCTCGGCGGCGAATCCGTGCCAGGCGAGCAGCAGCTTGGCGCCGGAATCCTCCAGGTAGAAGGCGATCTCGCGCCGCTTCAGCAGCACGTTCATCGGCACCACCACGCAGCCGGCCCGCAGCACGCCGTAGTAGGAGATTGGGAACTGGGGGACGTTGGGCAGCATCACTCCGACCCGATCGCCTGGCCGCAGCCCCTTCGCCCTCAGCAGCGTCGCCATGCGGGCGCTGAGGTCGTCGAGGGCGGAGAAGCTCAGCTCGGCCTCGCCGAGGCGGACGGCGGGGTCGTCCGGCACCCGCGCGGCGCTCTCGGTCACGATCGATGCCAGGTTCATTCCCATTCCTCCTCCCGTTCCAATCCCACTCGTCTCTCCGCGCCGCAGTCTAAGCCTGACCGGGCCAGGTCGTCCCGGCCCCCGTTCGCTAGGCTCGCCCGATGGAGGACCTGGGGGAGCCGCGCTCCTATCTCGCGGTCGAGAAAGGTGTGCCGGTGTACTCGAGCGACGGCAAGAAGCTGGGCCGGGTGGTGCGGGTAATGGCGGCTCCGAATCTCGACATGTTCGACGGCATCGTCTTCGACATCACCGCCGGCCCCGGCGGGCACCGTTTCGTCGACGCGCCCGAGGTCGGGCAGATCTACGAGCGCGGGGTAGTGCTGAAGATTGACGCAGCCGAAGCGGATCGCCTGCGGCCGCCAGAGGCCAATCCCGGCGCGCTCAAGGTCAATCCGGCCGATCTCGTCGGTAGCCGTGGGCGCGGCACCCTCGGCCGTTTTTGGGACCGCCTGTCCGGCAAAGGCTGAACGACCAGGCGGGCCTTCATGGCGACGGATAGGATGGCCGCCGTGAGCAGGGGAACGATGCCGATCATCGCGCTGTGCGTGGCCCTGGTGCTGGCAGTGGCCGGTTGCGGCAGCAGCGACGACGATTCGTCCTCGACGCAGTCGGCGAACGCGGCGCCGACCACCGAACAGTCGGGAGGGAGCACGAACTTGAACAGCAAACCCAAGGTGACCGTTCCCGACGGTGCGCCGCCGCAGAAGCTGGAAGAGAAGGAAATCGTCGAGGGCGATGGCGCCGAAGCCAAGGCCGGCGACGAAGTAACTGTCCAATACGTCGGCGTCGGCTATGACTCGAAAGAAGAGTTCGATTCCTCTTGGAGCCGAAACGAACCGTTCACCTTCCCCCTTGGTGCCGGCGAAGTCATTCCCGGTTGGGACCAGGGCGTCGCCGGCATGAAGGTTGGCGGTCGTCGCGAGTTGACGATCCCGGCCAATCTCGCCTACGGTCCGGGCGGCTCCCCGCCCGTGATCGGCCCGAACGAAACGCTGATCTTCGTGGTCGACCTGCTCGCGGTCAAATAGCGGCGACGCCCTCTCCGGTAACGCTGAGCGCTCAGGCAAAACTTTGCGAAGGCGGTAGGATGCCGGCCGTGAGCAGGGGTCCACTGTTGATCATCGCGCTGTGCATGGCGCTGGCGGTTGCCGGTTGCGGTGGCGATGACTCATCGAGCAGCAGCGCGACGACGGACGGCGGATCGACGTCGAGCACTGAATCGACCGCCACGACGGACTCGACGAGCCCAACGTCGACTGGCTCGGACGCCCTTTCCAAACGCAGCAAACCAAAGGTGGTGCCGCCGAAGGGGCCGGCGCCGCAGGAGCTGGTGGTGAACGAACTGATCGAAGGCACCGGCCCGGAAGCCAAGCCCGGCGACGAATTGACGATGCAGTACGTTGGCGCCGGCTATCAGAGTGGCACCGAGTTCGACACCTCCTGGGGTCGTCAGCCATTCACCTTCGAACTCGGGCGCGGCAAAGTGATCGATGGTTTGGACCAGGGCATAGCTGGCATGCGGGTCGGCGGCCGCCGCGAGCTGATCGTTCCACCCGACCTCGCCTACGGGGCCAAAGGGACGGAAGTAATCGCCCCGAACGCCACCCTGGTGTTCGTGGTCGACCTGTTCAAGATCAAATAGCGACCAGCTCGCTGCGTCCGCGATCATCTCCGCGTGGCCCGATCGCCGATCGCAGAACGACTCACCGCGCAGGGGCTTGCGGGCGCGCCGCTGAAGCGGCCGGTGGACGTTGCCGAGCGCCTGTTGGCGGTGCAGGGGCAGGACCCCCGTGGGGCGCGGCTGGCGATCCGCGCCCGCACCAGCGGGCTGGGGGCGGGAGATGTCGATCGGGCGCTGAGCGAGGACCGCTCGCTGCTGATCACCTGGCTCAACCGCGGCACTCTGCACCTGGTCCGCAGCGAGGACTACCCGCTGCTGCAGGCACTGACGACGCCACCGCTGCTGACCAGCAGCACGCGGCGGCTGCGTCAGGAGGGGGTTTCGGAAAAAGCGGCGGAGCGCGCCATCGGGACGATCGAGCGCGCGCTTGCCGAGGAGGGGCCGCTGAGTGGGGCGCAGCTGAAGGAACGGCTCGAAGCGGCCAGGTTGCGGACCGCGGGGCAGGCCTTCGTCCACCTGATGTTCCTCTCGGCCCTACGGGGAATTTCCGTGCGCGGCCCGATGGTCCGCAAGCAGCACGCTTACGTCCTCGTCCGCGATTGGCTTGGCCCGCAGAGGCCACCGCCGGATCGCGATGTCGCTCTGGCCGAGCTGGCCCGCCGCTACCTCGTCGGTCACGGCCCGGCCGACGATCGCGACCTCGCCAGGTGGGCAGGACTGCCGCTGCGCGACGCCCGCGCCGGCCTTGGCGCGATCGCCTCCGAGTTGGTCGAGCGCGAAGATGGCCTCGTCGACCTCGCCAAGCGCCCGCCCGTCGAGCCGCATCCGGAGCCACGCCTGCTCGGTGCCTTCGACCCGTTGCTGCTCGGCTGGGCCTCGCGCGAGGAAGTCGTCGGCCCGCACAGGATGCTGGTGACGATGAACGGCATCTTCCGCCCCTTCGCCCTGGTCGACGGCCGCGCCGTCGCGATCTGGAGGTATGCAGGCGGCAAGGTCATGATCGAGCCCCTCGGCAAGCTCACCAAGAAGGCGGCCGCGGCGCTGGAGGCCGATGCTGGCGCGGTGGAAGAGTTTCTGGCGGTGCAATGAAAAGCGACGAGAGGAGAGTCATGGGACAGCCGGTAGTGCACTTCGAGGTCGTGGGCAAGGACGGCGACAAGCTGAAGAGCTACTACGCCGAGATGTTCGATTGGGAGGTCAAGGACGACAACCCGATGAAGTACGGCCTGGTCGACGCCGCGGAGGGATCGGTCGGGCCGGGCATCGCCGGCGGCATCGGCCAGGGCCCGGAGGGCTACGAGGGTCACATCACCTTTTACGTCGAGGTTCCCGACGTCGAGGCGGCGCTGGCCAAGGCGGAGAGCCTCGGCGGCACCCGGGTGATGGGGCCGGAGACGATCATGGAGAGCATCACGCTCGGCCAGTTCCTCGATCCCGAGGGCAACGTGGTCGGGCTGACCCAGGCCGCTTCCTAGAGGTGGAGGACACCTACGCGCTGGTGTGCCTGGCGATTGAGAAGCGGCGGCAGGTTCAGGCCACCTACGCCGGCCACCAGCGGCGTATGTGCCCCCATGTCATCGGCGCCAAGGACGGACAACCGCGGGCGTTGTTCTTCCAGTTCGCCGGCGGCAGCAGCAGCGGCCTACCGCCCGCCGGCGATTGGCGCTGCCTACCCCTCGACGGCCTGACCGACGTTTCGATCCACGACGGCCCTTGGCACACCCGGGCTCATTCCGAGCCCCAGCTTTGCATCGACGAGGTCGATCTGGAGGTCGAGGCCTGAGTCAGGCCTGCGGTGCGGGCGGCGGCATCTCGTCGGAGGCCGGCGGCGGCTCGTGGCCCGGCAGCGCCTCTGCCTCCTGCTCCCAGATGTGGTTCAGCGAGACCTGCAGGTAGGCCCACATGCCGGGGGAGAGAAGCAGGTAGAGCAGCAGCGCGATCCAGCCGTTGACCGGCTCCCGTCCGGCGACTTTCGAGGCACCCTGGACGCGCTTGGTGCCGTTCCAGTAGGTGACGAGAGCGGGGATGATGATGAGGCCGCCGGGGAAGAGCGCCAGCAGCGAGTTGGTCGGGTTCTGGCCGAGGTCGAAGCCCTTGGCCTCGCCGTACGCTTTCAGCTCCTTGTTGATCTTGTACCACCAGACCAGGTGGTAAATGCCAAGGGTGATGATCGGTAGGAGGGCGACGGCCCAGGGGCTGCGCACCTTCACCTCGTGCTCGGTCCCGCGGATCTTCATCTCGTAAGCCATGGTCTCCATTCACTCTCGATCGAGGATTGCTGGGTTATCTCTTCGACCGTAAGGGCCGTCCCCCTTTAGGCGCAAGTAACCGCGAGGACGCCAGAACCCCGCTCAGGAGCTGAGCTTGGGGCTGCGCCAGGGCTGGTTCAGGCGCGTGACCAGGTCGTCGCCGAGGCCCGCGATCGGGACCCGGGTCTGCTCCAGGGAGTCGCGGTCGCGGAGGGTGACGGTGTCGTCTTCCATCGTCTGGTGGTCGACGGTGATGCCCCAGGGGGTGCCGATCTCGTCCTGGCGGCGGTAGCGCTTGCCGATCGAGCCGCCCTCGTCGAACTCGGCCGGGAGCCTGCGGCGCAGGTCGCTGAAGATCTCGCGCGCTTTCTCGGGCATGCCCTCCTTGGAGACCAGAGGCAGGACCGCCACCTTGACCGGGGCGAGACGGGGGTGGAGGCGCAGCACGGTGCGCTGGCGACCCTCGACCTCCTCGACCTCGTAGGCATCGACGAGGAAGGCGAGGGTGGCGCGGTCGGCGCCGGCGGCGGGCTCGATCACGTGCGGAACGTAGCGCTCTTTGGTCTGCTGGTCGAAGTACTCGAGCTTCTCGCCGCTGAACTTGGCGTGCTGCTTGAGGTCGAAGTCGCCGCGGTTGGCGATTCCCTCCAGCTCCGACCAGCCGATCGGGAAGAGGTACTCGACGTCGCTGGTGCCGGAGGAGTAGTGGGAGAGCTCGTCGGCGTCGTGGGGGCGGATCCGCAGGAAGTCGGGGCGCAGGCCGAGGTCGGTGTACCAGCGCTCGCGCTCGGAGATCCAGGTCCGGTACCACTGCTCGGCCTGGTCGGGCGGGACGAAGAACTCCATCTCCATCTGCTCGAACTCGCGGGTGCGGAAGATGAAGTTGCCGGGGGTGATCTCGTTGCGGAAGGACTTGCCGATCTGGGCGATCCCGAACGGCGGCTTCTTGCGGGCGAAGCCGAGCACGTTCTTGAAGTTGATGAAGATCCCCTGCGCCGTCTCGGGTCGCAGGTAGACCTCGGAGCCCTCGCCGGCGACCGGGCCGACATGGGTCTCGAACATCAGGTTGAACTGGCGCGGCTCGGAGAGGTCGCCGCCGCACTCGGGGCACTTGAGCTCGGCGCCGGGGTCGCCGCCTTCGGCTTCGACCGCCTCGCGCAGATGATCCTCGCGCCAGCGCCGCTTGCACTTGCCGAGGCACTGGACGAGGGGGTCGGTGAAGCCCTCGAGGTGGCCCGAGGCCTCCCAGACCCGCGGGTGCTGGAGGATCGCCGAATCGATCGCGACGATGTCGTCGCGCTCCTGCAGCATCGCCCGCCACCACTCGGCTTTGACGTTGCCCTTGAGCAGGACGCCGTAGTGGCCGTAGTCGTAGGTCGAGCCGAGGCCGCCGTAGATCTCCGAGGAGGGAAAGACGAAGCCGCGCCGTTTGCAGAGCGCGACGATCTCCTCCATCGTCACCTCGGTCGGGCGCGTCTCGGGCTCGGTCGCGGACATGCCGGAACCGTAGCGGCTGCGATAATCCCGCAGCCCGTGCCTATCTACGAGTACAAATGCGACAACGGCCACGTCTTCGACGTGATCCAGAAGATGGTCGACGAGCCGCTGACCGAGTGCCAGGAGTGCGGCGCCCCGGCGGTGCGCGTTCTGCACTCACCCGCCGTCCATTTCAAGGGCTCCGGCTTTTACAACACCGACTACGGCAAAAAGAAGAAGGGCGGCAACGGCTCCGAGGGCGCGAAGGAGTCGAAGGGCGCCGATTCGAGCTCGGATTCCAGCTCGTCGGACTCGAAGCCCAGCGAGTCGAAGCCGAGCGACTCCAAGCCCAAGGCCGCCGCGACCGATTAGTAGTCGCAGCCGAGTTTTGCCCCACTGGGGTGGGGTCAATGTCGGCAGTGCTGTTCAGCCGTTGAGGAGGCGGTTGACGGCGTGGCGCCGCACCGACTCCGGCACTTCGATGCTGCCTCCCGGCCCTTCGGGGTCGCAGCCAGCGTTCGGGTTGCCGCAGAGAACGTCGGCCGGGGCGCTGCCGCCGATCGCGGCGGACAGCACCAGCTGTGGCATCGTCAGGAAGCCCATGTCGCTGACGAAGGCTTTCGGCGCGCTCCAGCCGATGATCGGGCCCTTGATGAAGTTGTAGGGGGCGCGGAGCGGGTCGGTCAGGCGGCCCTTGATGCCGTTGATGACCGCCTGCTGGGCCTTCTCGCGGTCGATGTCGTCGTAGCCGAGGCTGTAGGCGCTCTTGCCGGGGCCGGGGCATTCGCTGGGCTTGCGGATACGCGAGTAGGCAAGGGCTTTTTCACCGTCGAGGGTGTTCTCGCCCTTCTTCAGGTGCAGCGTCACCCCGCCCTGGCCGCCGCCGGAGCCGCCGGCGATGTCGGCGCAGAGCTTGTGCGGGAGGTCGACTTCGACGCCGCCTACCGCGTCGATCAGGTCTTCGAAGCCGGTGAAGTTGACGATCGCGACGTGGTCGATCTCGATGTCGAGGAACTGTTCGATCGTCTTGATTTGCAAAGCGGCGCCGCCGTAGGCGTAGGCGCCGTTGATCTTCTGCGGAACCTCGCCGGGGATCTCGGCGTAGCTGTCGCGTGGGATCGAGAGTTTGCGGAAGGCACCGCCGCCGGCCCGGATCAACATCAGCGTGTCGGCGCGGAATTCGCCCTGGGAGCAGGGCGCGTGCGGCGACTCGCCGTTGGCCTGCTGCTCGAAGCACTTCTGCGAGGGTGC
The DNA here is from genome assembly GCA_963811375.1 of uncultured Solirubrobacterales bacterium. Taxonomy (GTDB): domain Bacteria; phylum Actinomycetota; class Thermoleophilia; order Solirubrobacterales; family 70-9; genus VAYN01. Next base: position 184,165 of record CAWEQY010000009.1, on the reverse strand, counting down.
CGCCCCCGGCTCCTTGGTGTCGGGCGGCCGGGCATCGGTGCCGAGGACGAGGATCGTCTGCGCGCTCGGCAACAGCAGTGGGTTGCCGTGGAGGGCGTCCTTGGCTTCGCCGGAAAGCTTGAACGACTGCAGTTGAGCAGAGACCGCGAAGGCGAGGAAGCTGAGCAAGATCCATCCCAAAGCGGCGATCCCGACCCATTTCAGAACTCGCTTGAGACCGCTCCGCGGGGGCCGGATCCGGCCCCCCTCGCGCGGCTCGCGATCCTTCCCAGGCCGCTTCCCAGGTAGCTTTGCGCGCTCCCGCAGGCCGGCGAGGTCAACCGATCGCAGCCGCGAGAAGAAGCCCTTGCGGGACCGGTAGACCTTGTAGTCGGGCGGTCCTGAAGGCCGCTGCTCTCCACTGTCGGGCATAAAAGGGCTAGAAATCATGGCGATGTCTTCGGTCGACCGTCTTCCAGCCCCCAGCCGCCCATGAGCGCGGGCGAGACGATTGGGGTCGATCTGGGGGGGACGAAGATGCTGATCGGCGTCCTCGACGGAACCGAAGTCCGCTACGAGAGCCGCGAGGCCTCGACCGGGCAGAGCGAGGACGAGCTGGTCGAGCTGCTGGTGCGCGAGGTGAGCGAGGCGCGCGACGCCCGCCCCGACGCGACCGCGGTCGGACTCGGCATCCCGGCGACGATCGACCACGACCGCGGGGTCGCCGTCTCGGCGGTCAATCTGCCGCTCGACGACCTGCCGATCCGCGACCTGGTCGCAGAGCGAGTCGGGTTGCCGGTCTTCGTCGACAACGACGGCAACGTCGCCGCCCTTGCCGAGTACCTCTACGGCGCCGCCCAGGGGAAGCCGAACACGGTGATGCTGACTGTCGGCACCGGGATCGGCGGCGGCCTGGTTCTCGGCGGCGAGATCTACCGCGGCGCGACCGGCGCCGGGGCCGAGCTCGGCCACACTGTGATCCAGGCGGACGGCCCTCCCTGTCAGGGCAACTGCCCCAACCACGGTTGCGTCGAGGCGCTGGCTTCGGGCACGGCGCTGGGTCGCGAGGGCCTGGCGGCCGCCGAAAGCGCGCCGGACTCGGCCATCGGCAAGCTGCTGGCGGCGGGGGGGAAGGTCGACGGCACGGCCGTGACCAAGGCGGCGCTCGCCGGCGACGAAACCGCGATCGGCGTCTTCGAGCTGATCGGCAGCCGCCTCGGCGTCGCCTGTTCGAGCTTCGCCAACATCTTCCAACCGGACGCGATCGTCGTCGGTGGCGGCGTCATCGCCGCCGGCGACCTGCTGCTGGACCCGGCCCGCCGCGAAGTCCGCGACCGCGCTCTCAACCCGATGAATCGCACCCCCATCCTGGCGGCGACCCTCGGCAACAACGCCGGCATGATCGGAGCCGCGGCACTGGCGCGGGTCGATCTGGAGAAGGGGCAGGGCTGATGCCGGGGAGGCTGGTCGTCTGCCCAACCCCGATCGGCAACCTCGACGACGTCACCGCGCGCGTCCGGGAGGCGCTGGTCAGCGCCGACTACATCGCCTGCGAGGACACCCGCCGCACCGGCTCGCTGCTCGACAAGCTCGGCATCCGCCCGGCGCCGCGGATGGTCTCCAACCACGAGGGCAACGAAACCGCGCGGGCGACGGAGCTGGCGCAGCGGATCGAGCGCGGCGACGTCGTCGCGCTCGTCTCCGATGCCGGTATGCCGGCGATCTCCGACCCCGGCTACAAGCTGATCCACCGCTGCATCGAACGCGATCTCGAGGTCACCGTCCTCCCCGGGCCTTCTGTCGTACCGGTGGCGCTGGTTGCCTCCGGCCTGCCGACCGACCGCTGGCGCTTCGAGGGCTTCCTGCCGCGCCGCGCCGGCGAGATGGAGCGGGTGCTGCGCTCGACCGAGACCGTCGTCGCCTTCGAGTCGCCGCGCCGGGTCGGCGAGTCGCTGGCGGCGCTGGCCGCGCTCGCCCCCGATCGCGAGGCCGCCGTCTGCCGCGAGCTCTCGAAGATGCACGAGGAGGTGGCACGCGGCACTCTGGGCGAGCTGGCGCGGCGCTTCCGCGGCGACGTCAAGGGCGAGATCGTGTTGGTGCTGGGGCCGGCCGCCTCCGGCAGCGACGACAAAGACGTCGGCTTCGCCGTCGACGCCCTGCGCCACCTGGTCCAGTCCGGCGCCCGCCCGCGCGCCGCCGCCAGCGTCGTCGCCGCACTGACCGGGACCCGCGCCAACGACCTCTACAAAGCGCTGACCGGGCGCGAGGCGCGAAGGTAGTCCAGGCCCAGGACTACGGGCGAGCGAGCGCGTAGACGGCGACCGGCTCGCCCAGCAGCACGTCCTGGCGCAGAGGATGCATCCCGAGGCGCTCGGCGACGGCGCGCGAGCGCTTGTTCTCGGGCTGGATCATTGCCGTCAGGTAGTCCTGGTCGAGGTCGTGGAAGCCCCACTCGAGACAGGCGCGGGCCGCCTCGGTGGCAAAGCCCTGGCCACGGGCGGCGGCGCTGAGCGCCCAGCCGACCTCGGTCTCGTCGAACCGCGGCCAGTACCGCAGTCCCGTGCGCCCGATCAGGCGCCCACTTGCGCGCTCGACGACCCCGATACGCCCGTGTCCGCGTTGAGCCCATTCCTCCTGGTCCGACCGCAGCCACGAGACCAGCTCGGCGCGGTCGTAAGCACCCATGAAGCGCGCGACCTCCGACTCGCTCTGCAGCTCGACGAGCTCGTCGAGGTCATCCATCCTCAGTCGCCGCAGCGTCAGTCGCTCGGTCTCGATCCGCATGCGGGGAAGTTTGAAGCTAGCGTGGAATTGGAATGACCCCAAATAGCTACTACGTCACCACCCCGATCTACTACGTCAACGCGGAGCCGCACCTCGGCCACGCCTACTCGACGATGGCCGCCGACGTGCTGGCCCGGCACATGCGCCAGCGCGGCGCCGACGTCTTCTTCCTCACCGGCACCGACGAGCACGGTGAGCCGATCGAGCTGGCGGCCGAGCGGGAGGGGATCTCGCCGCAGGAGCTGGCCGACCGCAACGCGGCCAAGTTCGAAGCGCTGATGCCGATCATCGATGCCAGCAACGATTTCTTCATCCGCACCTCCGACCCGCGCCACGCCGCGCAGGTGGCGACGATCATGCAGCGGGTCTACGACAACGGCTGGGTTACGAAGGGGGTCTACGAGGGCTGGTACTGCCCGCGCTGCGCCGACTTCAAAAACGAGCGCGAACTTGGCCCCGACAACACCTGCCCGATCCACGAGATCCCGCTTGAGAAAGAACGCGAGGAGAACTGGTTCTTCCGCCTCTCGGCTTTTCAGGAGAAACTCGAAGATCTCTACGAGAGCCGGCCCGACTTCGTCGTTCCCGAGTTCCGTCGCAACGAGGCGATCTCTTTCGTCAAGCAAGGCCTGGAGGACGTCTCGCTCTCGCGGCCGAAGCTGAAATGGGGGATGCGGTTGCCCTGGGACCAGGAGCAGCGCATGTACGTCTGGTTCGACGCCCTCCTCAACTACGTCACGGCGCTGACCTTCGCCCGTGAGGGGGAGGACCTGACCGAGCGCTTCTGGCCGGCCAACCTGCACGTGATGGCCAAGGACATCCTCAAGTTCCACGCGGTGATCTGGCCGGCGCTGTGCCTGGCCGCGGACCTCGAGCCGCCGCAGCGGATGACGATCCACGGCTACCTGCTGATGGGCGAGAAAAAGATGTCGAAGTCGCTCGGCAACGTCCTCGATCCCTTCGCCGCGATCGACCGCTTCGGTGCCGACGCGCTGCGCTTCTACTGCTTCCGCGAGGTCAGCTTCGGCCAGGACGGAGCGGTCTCCACCGCTGGTTTCGAGGCACGCTATGAGACCGAGCTGGCCAATGACTACGGCAACCTGGCCAGTCGGGTGCTGGCGATGGTCGAGCGCTATCGCGACGGCACCGTTCCCGTCGCGGCGGTGGACGCGGTTCTGGCCGGGGACTTCGAGGGCGTGGTGCCGAGGTTCTCCGAGCTGCTCGACCGGGCCGAGCTGACCCAGGCGCTGGAGGAGGCCTGGAAGCTGGTGCGGCGCCTCAACCGCTTCGTCGAGGAGACGCAGCCGTGGGTATTGGCGAAGGACGAGGCCGACCCCGAGCGCCTCGACGAGGTTCTCTACAACCTGGTCGAGGGACTGCGGGTGACGACGCTGCTGCTCGTCCCCTACCTGCCGCGCAGCGCCGAGACGTTGCTGACCGCGCTTGGCGAAAAAGGTCGCGGGCTGGCCGAGCTGGGCTCCCGGCCCGGCGGTCAGAGCGTCGAGCGGATTCCGGCGCTGTTCCCCAAGATCGAGGCGCCGGACTGAGTCGCGCGCTTTTCTCCAGGCCCCTGCATCCCCAAAATCGTGGCTGATTTGGCGGTGGGGCTTGATTTGCCGCTCACCGGGTATCACCGTTAGGCAATGGGATACGCGGCGCTTCCGGGAAAAGCTCCGACGATCAGGCCGATGGCGATCGTCGCGGTGATCCTGCTGGGAGTGGCGCTGATGCGGGTCTGCGTGACCGGGCCCGCATCGGCGGCGCCGCTGGTCGGCAAGGACGGCAAGATCCATGCCTGTTACAAGGCCAAGGGCAAGGCAAAGGGAACCCTGCGCGTCGTCCGCGGCGCCAAGGTCCGCTGCCCGCGAGGCTGGAAGAAAACTGCCTGGAACGCGAGCGGCCAGTCCGGGGGAGCCGGCGAACAGGGCTCGTTCGGCGAACCGGGCTCGCCGGGGGGAACCGGCGCCAATGGCGGCAACGGAGCGCCGGGCACCGCCGCCAAAGTCTCCTCGCTGGAATCGAAAGTCTCGGAACTGCTGACGAAACTGAAAAGCCTGGAAAGCATCCTCGCCGGCGTCACCAACGCGAACCTCAAAGAGGCGATCGGCACGGTGCCGGCGGTCGCTGCACTGTGTGGGCAGGCAAGTCAGCTCAACTCGCAGACCGCCTCGCTGGGGTCCGCGATCGGCGCCCTCGACACCGTGCTCGCGGTCGCCTTCCCGCTGCTCGACCTCCCCGCGGCGCCGGTGGCGCTGCCGCCCTTCTCCTGCCCTTAGGCGCTCAGCCGGACCAGCGCGTCCGGGCCGAGCTGGTCCGGCGTGGTGAGGCCGCAGAGGGCCATCGTCAGGTCGAGCTCGGCGAGGGTCATCTTCAGCACGGCTTCGACACCCGCTTGCCCATCCAGCGCCAGGCCCCAGACATAGGGGCGCCCGAGGCAGACAGCGTCGGCACCCAGCGCGAGCGCCTTGAGGGCGTCGGCGCCGCCGCGAACACCGCTGTCGAAGAGGATCGCGAGGTCGTCGCCCGCCGCTTCGGCGATCGGCGGCAGGGCGTCGAGCGAGGCGATCGCGCCGTCGACCTGGCGGCCGCCGTGGTTGGAGACGACGATGCCGTCGACACCCCGCTGGGCCGCCTTGCGGGCGTCGTCGACGTGCTGGATCCCCTTGATCAGAATCGGCAGCGAGGTTCGCTCGCGCAGCCAGGCGAGGTCGTCCCAGTTCAGCGCGGGGTTGGCCTGGATGCCGAGGAAGTGACCGGTGGCGGCGCCGACGTCCTCCTCCGGCGCCTGCTCGAGGCCAGCGCGGAAGACCGGGTCCTGGAAGTAGTTGCCGAGGCCCATGCCGTTGAGGAAGGGCAGCCAGGCCTGCTGCAGGTCGCGCGGCTTCCAGCCGGGGACGAAGGTGTCGACGGTGACGACGATGGCGCCGTAGCCGGCTTGCTCAGCGCGGTGGACGAAGCTTTCGACCAGGTCGCGATCGGTTGCCCAGTAGAGCTGGAACCAGCGCGCGCCCCCATCGCCTCCGGCCGTGGCGATCTCCTCCAGCGAGAAGTGCGAAGCGGTGCTGACGATCATCGGCGCCCCCACCGCGGCGGCGGCGCGGGCGGTCGCCAGCTCGCCCTCGTCGTGAACGACCTTCTGGACGCCGATCGGGGCCAGCATCAGCGGTGCCGGCATCGCCGTCCCCAACACCGTCGTCGAGAGATCGCGGCTGGCGACGTCGCGCAGCATCCGCGGCACGATCCGGTGGCGCCGGAAGGCCTCGGCATTGGCGCGGATCGTGTCCTCGCCGCCGGCTCCGGCGCCGACGTAGTTGGCGGCTCGCGGCTCCATCGCCGCGACCGCCTGGCGCTCCAGCTCGGCGACCGCGACCGGGATCGCCGGCGTCTCGCCGCCAAGCCCGCGGAGGTAGATCTCGCGGTAGTAGTCGGCGGGGTCGGCCATCGGGCAAGGATAGGCTGGAAGCGCCGATGATCGACTCCCATACCCACCTCTTCCTCTGCGAGGGAGCCGAGGCCGACGTGGTCGCGGCGGCCGCGGCGGCGGGGGTGGAGCGGATGCTCACCGTCGGCATGGATGCGCGGACCAACCCGGCGGCGATCGCGGCCGCCGAGCGGCACGAGGGGGTTTTCGCCGCGGTCGGGCGCCACCCGAACGAGGCGGCTGGGTTCGACGACTCGACGGCGGCCGAAATCGCCCGCCTCGGTGCCCACGAGAAGGTGCGGGCGATCGGCGAGACCGGGCTCGACTACTACCGGGATACGGCGGACCCCGCCGACCAGCGCCGCGCCTTCGCCGCCCAGATCGAGATCGCCATCGAGCTCGAGCTGCCGATCGTGATCCACGCCCGCGACCCCGAGGGCGGCAGCGACGCGGTCGACGAGATCTTCGCCACCCTCGACGCCAAAGCCGCGGGCCACCCGGTGATCCTGCACTGCTTTTCGGCCCCACGGCGGGTCGCCGATGCGGCCGAGCGTGGTTGGCACTGTTCCTTCGCCGGCAACGTCACCTACCCCTCGGCCGAGGGGCTGCGCGAGGCGGCCGCCAAGGTTCCCGAGGAGCGGATCCTGGTCGAGACCGACGCTCCCTATCTGAGCCCGCAGGAGAAGCGCGGCAAGCGCAACGAGCCGGCCAACGTCGTCGCCACCGCCCGCCTGGTCGCCGAGGTGCGCGGCGTCTCCTACGAGCAGCTGGAGCGCACGGTCGAGGCCAACGCCCGCGCGCTCTTCGGCTGGTAGCCCACTTTGGTGCGGCTCGGCCAGAATTTCCTCGCCGACCCCAACCTGCTCGACGCGATCGTCCGCGATGCGGCGCTGAAACGGGAGGACGTGGTGCTCGAGGTCGGGTCCGGGGAAGGGGTGCTGACCGAGCGCCTGGCCGCTGCCGCCGCCCACGTCCACACGGTCGAGATCGATCGCGGGCTCGAGCCGGCCCTGGGCTCGATCGCGGCCCACGCCAACGTCAGCCTGCACTGGGGCGATGCGATGAAGCTCGACCTCGCCGCTTTCGAGCCGACGCCGACGGCGATGGTCGCCAACCTGCCCTACTCGGTGGCGACGCCGCTGATCCTGCGCACGATCGAGCTGCTGCCGTCGCTGGGGCGCTGGACGGTGATGGTCCAGCGCGAGATCGCGGACCGGTTGCGGGCGGCGCCGGGCAGCCGCACCTACGGCTCGCCCAGTGTGGTCGCCCAGCTTGCCTGCAAGGTCGAGCTGGTTCGCAAGGTCGACCCCGCCGTCTTCAAGCCGCGGCCCCGGGTCGACTCGGCGATCTTGAGCCTGCGCCGAACGGGCCCCGGCGCCGATCGTGCGACCCGGCAACTCATCCGCGCCGCCTTTGCCCACCGCCGCAAGTCGCTCGCCCGCTCCCTGGAGCACGGCGAGAAGGGATCGCTTGCCCCGGCGCGGGCGGCGCTCGCCGAGCTGGGGCTGGCCGCGGATTCGCGCGCCGAGGCGCTTTCGCCCCAGCAGTTCGCCGCCCTGTCCGCGAAGCTGCAGGAAGACGCCTGACCCCGTCGCCGCAATGCTCCTCCACGCCCCCGCCAAGCTCAACCTCTGTCTCTTCCTCGGCCGGCGCCGTGACGACGGCCTGCACGAGCTCTGCTCGCTGTTCGAGCCGCTGGCGCTGGCCGACCTGATCACAGTTGTCGAGGGGGAGAGCGATGAGGTGATCTGTCCGGGGGTCGAGGGGGAGAACCTGGTCGCCCGCACGCTGGCGGCGCTGCGCGAACGTGGCTGGGGGCGGGAGCCGCTGCGGATCGAGATCGAGAAGCGGGTGCCGGTCGCCGCCGGGCTCGGTGGCGGCAGCGGCGACGCCGCCGCGGTCCTGCGCCTCGCCGCCGGCGAGGTGGAGGACCTGCAGGGACTGGCGGCGGAGCTCGGCGCCGACGTTCCTTCGCAGTTGCAGCCCTCGCTTTCCCTGGTTCAGGGTGCCGGAGAGCGGGTCGAGCGGCTGCCCGAGCCCGCTCCGCACGCGGCGGTCCTGCTTCCCGACGGCGGCGGTCTCGGCACCGCCGCCGTCTTCGCCGAGGCGGACCGGCTTGGCCTCGGCCGCGAGTCCGACGAGCTGGAGGCGCTCGCCGCGCGTCTGCGCGAGGCCGCCGGCGCCGGCGCCTCGCCGCTCGCCTACCCCGAGCTGCTCGTCAACGACCTGGCGGTTCCGGCCCGCTCGCTGCGCCCGGCGATCGGCGACGCTCTCGACGAGCTCCGTGAAGCCGGCGCCCCGGTCGCCCTGCTCAGCGGCTCCGGCCCGACCGCGGTCGGGCTCTTTCCCGATCTCGCCACTGCCCGCGCCGCCGCGGAAGCGATCGATCGCGACGACGCGATCGTCTGTGAGGCGGGGAGGGCGCCATGAGGATGCCGGGCGAGAGCGGCGAGGGGGGCAGCCGCAAACACCTGCTGATCGGGATCGCCGTCGCGATCGTCGCGGTCGGCTACTACTTCCTCAGCCGCGAGCTCGGCAGCCTCGACCTGCAGGGGCTGCTGGAAGACATCTCCAACACCCTCGGCGCCTGGACCTACCTGCTGGTTGGCTTCTTCGCCTTCGCCGAGACCGGCGCCTTCGTCGGCCTCGTCGTCCCCGGCGAGACGGTGATGCTGCTCGGCGGCGCCGTCGCCGGCCAGGGCGCGATCGACCTCTACCTGCTGATCGCGATCGCCTGGTTCGCGGCCTGGGCCGGGGACACGACCAGCTTCTTCCTCGGCCGCCGCCTCGGCCGCGAGTTCGTGATGCGCCACGGGCCGCGCTTCGGGATCAGCCACGAGCGCTTCGAGAAGGTCGAGGACTACTTCTCCCGCCATGGTGGCAAGACGATCTTCATCGGTCGCTTCATCAGCTTGATCCGCGCCTTCGCGCCCTTCATCGCCGGCAGCTCCGGCATGCGCTACCGCGCCTTTGTCCCCTACAGCATCCTCGGCACCGGGCTCTGGGCAACCGCCCACATCCTCGTCGGCTATTTCTTCTCGCGCAGCGTCGAGACCGGCGCCGAATATGCCGGCAAAGGCGCCTTCCTGCTTGGCACCCTGCTCGTCGTGGTGGGCGGCTCGATCTTCCTCTACCGCCACTTCCGGCTCGCCGAGAATCGGCGCGCCGCGGTGGGTTGGATGGAGGATCACCTGGCCACGCGTTGGCTGGTCGCGCTGGGGCGCCGTTACCGGCCCCAGTTCCAGTTCCTCTGGGACCGCGTCACCCCCGGCGGCACCTTCGGGCTCGAGTTCACCTCGCTGATGGCGGTGCTCGCGGTCTCTCTCTTCGTCCTCGTCGCCTACGCCGTCCTGATCGGCCGCGAGCCGGGACCGACCCCCGGCGACATGACGGCGATGGACGTCGTCGAACACCTGCGGGTCGCCTGGCTCACCGACCTCTCCAAGGTCGTCTCCTTCCTTGGCTCCGGCATCTTCACCTGGGGGCTGACCCTGGTCTGCGCGGCCCTCCTCTTCGCCCGCCGCCGCTGGACCGAGCTCTGGGTCTTGCTGGCGGGGATGGCCCTGACCTCGATCGGCTTCCACGAGGTCAAGGACATCGTCGACCGCCCGCGGCCCGAGCCAGGGCTGGTCGACGCCTCGGGGTCGTCGTTCCCAAGCGGTCACGCCGCTCACTCGGTCCTCTACCTCTGGCTGGCGGTGATGATCGTGCTGCGCCTGCGGCCGGGGATGGCGCGGGGCGCCGCGGTTGTCACCGCCGGTCTCGCGCTGACCATCCTGGTCGGCCTCTCCCGTGTCTACCTCAACGTCCATTACTTCAGCGACGTCAGCGGCGGCTGGGCGCTGGGCGCCGCCTGCTTCTCGTTCTGCGCCGCCGTCGGCCTCGTGATCTCCGAAGTGCGGCAGAATCCCCGGCAGTGACGCTCTTCGCCCTGCAAAAAATCGGCCACCAGTACTTCCTCTTCGGCGCCGCCGGATTGGTCTGCCTGGTTGCCTTCGTGACCCTGATCCTGGCCCCGGCGCTGAGCGCCCATGGCCGCATCTGGGAGAAGGCGGCCGCCGGTTTCCTCTCGATCTTCGTACTTGCCGCGCTGCTCGTCGGCGGGGTCGTGATCGGGCTGGTGATCGTCTACTACTACCCCGAGATCTCGGATTTCGTCAACGGCGTCTAAGGCCGGGATAATGGGGCTGGTGCCGGCAACCTCGGAGGGGTCTGAAATCCCTGCAAAAGCGGAAGATCCAGGGCTGCTCGACGCGCTTTCCGAAGCGGTCGAGTCGGGCGCCGGCCTGCCCGCGGTGGCGCGCGCGGCGGCGCGGTTGCTCGACGCCAGCGTCGCCCTGATCGATCGCTCCAGCGCCGTGCTCGCGGTGGCCGGGGCCTCGCCGGACCAGGAGAAGAAGCTGCTCTCGGGGGACGAAGGGGTGATCGCGGTGGAGCTGCGGGTGGCGGATTCCGCGGTCGGCGAGCTGCGCTACCGCGCCAAGGTGCCGCCGGACCCGGCGATCGCGCGGATGGTGACGACGCTGCTCGCCCTGGAGCTGGAGCGCTCGCGCTCGCCGGAGTGGGAGAGCGAGGAGGTGGCGAGCAACTTCGTCGCCGCCGTGTTGGCGCGCGAGGTGACCGACCGTGGCGACATCGTCGCCCGCGCCGCCGAGCTGGGCGCGGACCTCGACCGCGGTGCCGGCGTGCTGGTGCTGCGCGCCGCGCCGCGGGCCGCGCAGACGGGGGAGTGGCGCGAACGGGTGCTGACCCTGGCGATGCGGGCGCTGCGCTCGCTGGCGCAGGGCTCCCTGGCGACGACTGCGGACGGCGAGGTCGCCGCCGAAATCGCCGTGATCGTGCCTGCCGAGGACGATGAGCGACTGGCCCGGGCCGCCGCTGGGCTGGCGCGCGAGCTCGACGACAGCCTCTCCGGCTTCCATATGACCACCGGCCGCAGCCGCCGCTGCGCCGATCCCGTCGACCTCTACCGCGCCGGCAGCGAGGCCCGGTTGGCCGTCAACGTCGGCGAAGCCGAAGGCCGGCCGTTGCTCGCCTTCGAGGACACCGGCGCCTATCGCCTGCTGCTGCCGGCGATGAGCGAGGACCCGGGCGAGCTCGAACGCTTCTACGCGGAGACGGTCGAGCCGCTCTCCAGCTACGACGAGCAGTACGAGACCGAGCTGGTGGCGACCGTCGAGGCCTACCTCGACAACGACGGCAACGTCGCCGCCACCGCCAAACAGCTCTTCACCCACCGCCACACCGTGCGCTACCGGCTCGAGCGGGTGAAGGAGCTCTGTGGCCACGACGTCTCCGCCACCGAGGGTCGCGAGAAGCTCGGCCTCGGCCTCAAGGCGATGCGGGTGCTCGGCATCGCTTCCCCCCGCGGCCCGGCGCTGGAGCCCGGTGCCAAGGGCGGCAAAGTGGCCAGAACCGCGACGGAGGAGTAAAACTCAGGGCTCGCTGGGGAGTCGGCTAATGGTAGGCCACTGGCTTTTGGTGCCAGCCGTCCCGGTTCGAGTCCGGGCTCCCCAGCTTTCGCCCGCGTTGTGTGTCCGCGGGGACGCTTAGGGTCTTCGACGTGGAGATCGGAGGAGCATCGATGGACCCGGAAGTCCGCGCCGGCCTGGCCAAGGGCTGGAAGGCGCTGATGGCGGTCGGCGTGCTGGCGATCGTCGTCGGCTGCATCGCGATCCTCGTGCCCGCCGTGGCCGCCGTCGGGACGGCGATCTTCATCGGCTGGATCCTCCTGATCGCCGGCGCCTTCCTCGTCGCGGCCGCCTTCTCGGCCCACTCGGTCGGGACCCTGATCGTGCGCTTGATCTGGGCCGCGCTGACCGTGATCGTCGGCGTCTGGCTGATCGTCGAGCCGCACAACGGCACCCTGACGCTGACCCTGGTGCTGGGCATCTATTTCCTCTTCATGGGCCTGACCCGCGTCGCCGTCGCCTTCATGGCCCGCGGGCAGCAGAACGCCGGCCTGGTCGGACTCAGTGGCGTCTGCAGCCTGCTGATCGGGATCCTCGTCCTCGCCAAGTTCCCCAGCTCCGCCGACTGGGCGATCGGCCTCCTGGTCGGCATCGACCTGATCTTCGCCGGCTGGACCCTCGTCTCGGTCGCCCTGGTGGGCAAAGACCTTTCACGCAGCGCCTGATCCGGCAGCGCCGGCCCGCCATCAATACGATCCGGGGGTGAGCTCCCCCCTGGTTCTCGTCATGGCGGCGGGGAAGGGCACGCGAATGCGTTCCTCCTTGCCGAAGATGCTGCATCCCGTCTGTGGACGGGCGATGGTCGCCTGGCCGATTCTGGCTGCTCGCGAGGCGGGGGCGGGGCGCATTGCCGCGATCGTCTCTCCCGGCCAGGACCTGTCGGCCGGCCTGCCTGAGGATGTCGAGACCGTCGAGCAGCCGCAGCCGGACGGCACCGGCGGCGCGATCCGCGCGGCGCTGCCGCTGATCGAGGCAAGCGAGGCCGTGCTTGTCCTCTCCGGCGACGTGCCGCTGCTTTCGGCCGCGACGATCGCCGGGCTGCTGGAGGCGCACGCGGCCTCGCCGGCGGCGGCGACGATGCTGACGATCGAGCTCGACGACCCCGGTTCCTATGGCCGCGTCGTTCGCACCGCCTCGGGCGAGGTCGAGCGTGTGGTCGAGGCCAAAGCCGCCGGCGACGCCGACCCCGAACAGCTGACGATCGGCGAGATCAACGCCGGCACCTACGCCTTCGACGCAGCCCCCCTGGCGGCCGCGCTCGCCGGCCTCGCCAACGACAACGCCCAGGGGGAGTACTACCTGCCCGACGTCTTCCCGGCCCTGCGCGAGGCCGGTCACACGGTCGCCGCCCATCTTGCCGACGACCCCGCGGTGACGATGGGGGTCAACAACCGGGTCGACCTGGCCGCGGTCGAGGCCGAGGCGCGCCGCCGCCTGCTCGAGGCCCAGATGCTGGCGGGCGTCACCGTCGTCGACCCGGCCTCGACCTGGATCGACGCCGGCGTCGAGATCGCCGCCGACGCTCGCATCGAGCCCGGCACCAGCCTGCGGGGGGAGACTCGGATCGGTGCCCACGCCGTAATCGGCCCTCTGACCACGCTGATCGACAGCAACGTCGGGGTCGAGTCCAGCGTTGTCCACTCCTACCTGGTCGAGTGCGAAGTTCGCGACGGCTGCTCGGTTGGCCCCTTCGCCTACCTGCGCCCCGGCGCCCTGCTCGACGCTGGCGCCAAGGCCGGCACCTTCGTCGAGATCAAGAACTCCCATATCGGCAAGGGCTCGAAGGTTCCGCACCTGGCCTATGTGGGCGACGCCGACGTTGGTCCCGGCAGCAACCTCGGAGCCGGCACGATCACCGCCAACTACGACGGATTCCGCAAGAGCCGCACTGTAATCGGCCGCGACGTGCGCATTGGCGTCGACACGATGCTGATCGCACCGGTAGAGGTCGGGGACTCCGCCTACACTGGCGCTGGCGCGGTGGTCAAGGACGACGTTCCCGAGGGAGCGCTGGCCGTGAGCGAGAACGCGCAACGAAACATCGACGGATACGCGGCCGCCAAGGCCGCGAAGATGCGAGAGGAACAGAGCCCGTGAGCACGATCGAAGAGCGTCCGCAGGTGTCCAGCGCGATCCCCCACGACTACTCGAAGCGAATGATGGTCTTCGGCGGCCGCAGCTCGATGGACCTGGCCGCCAAAGTCGCCGGCAAGCTCGACATCGACCTTGGCCAGGTGACCCTGAAGACCTTCGCCAACGGCGAGGTCTACTGCCGTTACGAGGAGTCGATTCGCGGCGCCGATGTCTTCATCGTGCAGTCGACCTGCGCCAACGAGCAGAACGACATGACCCCGAACGACTCGCTGATCGAGCTGCTGACGATGATCGACGCGGCTCAGGGCGCCTCCGCGCACCGGATCATCGCCGTGATGCCCTGGTACGGCTACGCCCGCCAGGACAAGAAGTCGGCCCCGCGCGAGCCGATCACCGCCCGCATCGTCGCCAAGTGCCTGGAGGGCGTCGGCATCGACCGGGTGCTGACGATGGACCTCCACGCCGGCCAGGTCCAGGGCTTCTTCCACGTCCCGGTCGATCACATGACGGCGATGCCGATGCTGACCCAGTGGTTCGTCGACCAGAAGCTGACAGAGGAGCTGGTGATCGTTTCCCCGGATGCCGGCCGGGTCAAGACCGCGCGCAACTTCGCCCGTCGCGTTGGCACCCACTGGGCGGTGATGGAGAAGGAGCGCCCGGCCCAACAGGTGGCTGAGATCGGCTACGTCGTCGGCGACGTCAAGGGCCGCACCGCGGTCCTCGTCGACGACATGATCGACACCGCCGGCACCCTCTGTGCCGCCGCCCAGACGGTGCTCGACGAGGGTGCCGCCAAAGTCATCGCCTGCGCCACCCACGGCGTCTTCTCCGGCCCCGCCTACGAGCGGCTCGCCTACGAGAACTCCGGGATCGAGCGGATCGTCGTCTCCGACACCCTGCCGCTGCGCGCTGGTGCTCCCGACAACATCACCGTGCTCTCCACCGCCGGCACCTTCGCCGACTCGATCCGCCGCATCTTCACCGACGACTCGGTCTCCGAGATCTTCGCCGGCGAGAACCAGCTCTTCTAGCCCCTGGCAGCCAAGGCACCCAGCAAGCTGCGCCTGGTCGGCCACAAGGGCGCCGATGCGATCGTTCCCGGCAACACGCTGGCGAGCTTTGCCGCTGCGCTCGAGGCGGGAGTCGACACGATCGAGCTCGACGTGCTCTGGCTGCAGGATGCGCACCTGCCGCGAGAGCAGCGGGCACCGCTGGTCGTTGCCCACGATTGGAGCGACGCCGAGCGACGGACGCCGCTGACTCTGACCGAGGCGCTCGACGCCTTCCTCGAGCCGCCGCTGGACCGGGTCGAGTTCGACCTCGACATCAAGCTGCCCGGCCGCGAGGAGGAGCTGGTCGAGGCGCTGCGCGAGCGCGGGCTGAGCGAGCGGGCGATGATCTCGACGATGGAGCTCTACTCGCTGGGGCGCATCCTCGAGCTGGCGCCGGAGCTGCGACGCGGCTGGACCTATCCCAAAGTGACCAAGGACTGGTCGTCGAAGCGTTGGGCCAGGCCGGCGATGCTGGCGGCGCTGCGGGGGATGCGCTACCGCCTGCCCGGCCTCGCGGCCCAGCAACTGCCAAAGCTGGGAGTGGAGGCGATGTGGGTCTATCACCCGCTGGTCAGCCCCCGCCTCGCCCGCATCTGCAAGCTGGCCGGGGTCGAGCTGATTGCCTGGACCGTCGACGACGAGAAGCGGATGCGCCAGCTGGTCGCCGCCGGCGTTGACGGCATCTGCTCCAACGACCCGCGCCTCTTCGCTCGTATCCAGGCTTGAGGCGCCGATAGGGCCCGGAAAGCTGGGGGCTGCTCGGCCGTCAGTCGCCGACGTCGCGGCGGCAGATCAGCAGGGTGCCGATCGCGGCGAGGCCGAAGGACCAGGCGGCGAAGACGAGTCCGCCGGCGACCTGGCCGAGGCCGTCGTCCTGAGGGTTGCCCTGCAGCGAGCCGAGCGTTTGGGCAGGGAAGTAGTCGCCGATACTGCCCGGCAGCAGTTCCGGCAGCGGCGAGAGGATGAAGAAGAAGGCGATCGCGGCGACGATCGCGCCGACCTGGTTGCGAACGACCGCGCCGACGCCGAAGCCGAAGGCGCACATCAACCCCAGCGAGATCACCACGCCGCCATAGATGCGGAGGATCTCGCTCGTCGCCGGCAGCTGACCGCCGCGGCTGTCGAGCAGAGGCAGCGCCAGGCCACCGTTGACGACCACGAAGGCCAGCCCGACCAGGCCGCCGACGATCAGCGCCAGCGCCAGCTTCGCCAGCAGCACTGGGTAGCGCCGTGGCGAGGCGAGGAAGGTGGAGCTGGAGGTGCCATGGCGGAACTCGGTGGTGATCAGCAGTACGCCGAGGACGAGCATCAGCACCAGGATCAACCCGATGCCGGTTCCGAATTCGTCGATTTCCCCGATCTCGGCCAGCGAAGCCAAGCCGACGAAGAGCCCGGCGAAGAGAGCCTCGCCGAGCAGCCCGATGCCGACCATCACCCAGGTGGTCCGGGTCGAGAAGAGCTTGATCCACTCGCTGCGCAGCAGGCTCATCCCGGCTCCTCCTCGCCCATCACCTCGAGGAAGCGCGCCTCCAGGCTCGAGTGCTGTGGGGCCAGCTCATGAATCGCGATCCCTCTCTCCAGGGCAAGGTCGCCGATCTGCTTGCCGCTGAGACCGCTGACCAGCAGCGCCCCGTCCTCGCCGGCGTCGACCTTGGCGCCGCGCTCGGCCAGGGCCGCGGAGAGCTGCTGGGGCTGGGAGGCCCGCACCCGCGCGGGCGCCTGGCCGCCGGCCGTGAACGCCTCCAGCGTCGTCTGCGAAATCAGCTTGCCCTTGCGGATCAGGATCAGTTCGTCGGCGGTCTGCGCCACCTCGGAGAGGACGTGGCTGGAGACCAGGACCGTTCGCCCCTCCTGTGCCTGCGCCCGCAGCAGGTCGCGCAGCCAGCGCATCCCCTGCGGGTCGAGGCCGTTGGCGGGCTCGTCGAGGATCAGGATCCGCGGCTCGCCGAGCAGCGCCGCGGCCAGCGCCAGGCGCTGGCGCATCCCCAGCGAATAGCCCTTGACGCGGCGGTCGGCGGCGGCGCTCAGCTCGACCATCTCCAGCACCTCCTCGACCCGGGGGCGGGGGATGTCGGCGGCGGCGGCGAGGGTGCGCAGGTGGTTGCGGCCGCTGCGGCCGGGATGGAAGGCGGTGGCCTCGAGGGCGGCGCCGATCGTGCGCAGCGGGTCGGTCATCTCGACCGGGGAGTGGCCCTCGACCAGGGCCTCGCCGCGGCTCGGTCGCAACAGTCCCAATAAGGCCCGCATCGTCGTCGTCTTGCCGGCCCCGTTGGGGCCGAGAAAGCCGGTCACCCGACCCGCCTCGACGGCGAAGGAGAGATCGTCGACGGCGACGGTCTTCCCGTATCGCTTGGTCAGGTTTCGAACCTCGAGCTCCGGCATCGGTAGTGCAGGCTATTCAGGGGCGAGCAAACGTCGGCGCCAGCCCAGCCAGGTGAGCAGGATTGGCCAGTTGACGAAGACGACGATCACGGCGAGCGCCTGCGCCGAGTAGTCGAGGCCCATGGCCAGGTAGATCCCGAGGTGCATCGAGACGACCCCGGGTATGAAGAGCCAGCGCAGGCGCGGAATGGCAAGGCAGAGTGGGAAGCCGACCTCGAGTGCGATCGTCCCTGCGGCGAGCAGGTGCGCGAGCCAGGGGTGCGCGGCGACGAAGAGGGCGATCTGGTTGGGGCTCGCGTGGGCGTCGCTCGACGCGTAGAGCACCCAGCGCAGGTTGTCGGAGGTGAACCACTCGACCCCGGAGAAGCGCAGCTTCTGCATGCCGACGAAGAAGTAGGCGAGGGCGATCGCGATCATCGCCGTCCGGACTGGCCAGCCGTAAGCCTCGCCCCAAAGCGGCGGCTCGCCGCGGCGATGCTCCGGCTTCCAGGGCGATCTCAGCGGCAGCTTGAAGGCACGGCTGGCGGCTCGCGGCGATGCCACGAGCGGAATCAGGCAGAGGGTCAGAACGACGTCGTTATGGACGATCTTGCCGGTGGCGTTGAGCATCAGGTTGAGAAAGATCGAGCAGCCGAGCGCGAGTGGGAAGCTGACCCGGGGCAGCAGGCCGGCGGCGGCGCCGACGGCGGCAAGGACGCCGACGATCTGCACGGTGACCGCGAGCTCCTGCGACGGCATCGCCGTCAGCAGCTTCAAGAGCGAAACCGGGTCGAAGAGCTCCGCCGGTTGTCCCGCGACGGCCGCGTAGTCGTTCGTCGCCAGGCGCCAGGCGAGCAGCGAGAAGAGCCCGATCCGGACCGCGGCCAGTCGCTTGGCATCGCCAGCGGCGAAGATCCAGCGCTCGATTGCCCTCATCTGGAGGTTCGCTCCCGGGCCCCCGCCGCGCTGCAGACGAACGCCAGCCTCCGACTCGGCGGCAGCGCCCGCTCACCATCCGCGCTTCGCCGCGAGAGCCGCCAGCTGAGGCGGTAGAGCCGGATCTCCGCGACTCCGCGATCGTCACCCGCCAACAGCGGCTCGACCCAGGCCTGGCAGATCTCGTCGCGGCGCTGCCGGGAAGCGACCTCGAACTCCGCCATCCGGAAGCCAAAGCCGCGGAAGTTGGAGGAAAGATCGGCGATCGCCAGCGGGCTCTCGCCTCCCCCCGCATCGAGCACCGAGGCCGCCCAGCCCTGCTGCTGGTCCTGACGCAGATGGCTGAAGAGGCGGAAGCTGGTGATCGGCCATGGCTCCCAGACGAAGATCGCCGCGGCGAGCATCGCGGTCAGGAAGAGGAGGACGCCCGGCCTTGCCAGTCGGGGCGCTGGCGCGGCAGTTGCCGGCAGGGGCGCCTCGCCAGCCTCCGCGACTCTCCCCGTTGCCAAATGCGTGTCTGTCTAGACGGTGCCGGGCGTCGCGGTTGGCGGGGCGTTGCGCTTGCCCTTCTTCACCTTCACGGCCGACTCCAGCTCATCGCGGGTGAAGCCGCCGACGGTCTCGCCGTCGAGCGCGTAGCGGTAGAGGGCGACGCCGAAGACGCCGCTGAGCGCGCGCGAGATCAACATCGCGATCGCCAGGATCAGCGCCCCGATCACCACCAGGACGGCGCCGAGGAAGGAAGCGGAGGACCAGAGCAGTACGCCGCCAACGATCAGGATCGCCGCTGGCAGCACGCCGATCAGGAAGACGGCGCCGCCGATCGCGATGTTGCCGGTGATCTGCTGCCCCCAGCGCTCGCGGAACATCGAGGCCGAGCGTTTCAGCGTTTCGACCGGACCGGTGCCCTCGATCGCAATCACCGGCACCGCCAGGAAGGTGACCAGGGACCAGGCCATGCCGACCAGGCGGGCGGCGATCTCGCCGAAGACCCCGCCCTGGTTCTCGAGCACGCCCATCAGCACGCTGATCGCGGTCGAGATTGCCGCCCAGCCACAGATCTGGCTGAAGCGTTCGCGGGCTACCGCGAGGCCATCGGCGACGGTGACATTCGCCTCCCCGCGGAAGATCTTGTCGGCCGCCGCGGCCAGGCCAACGCTGAAGTAGAAGCCGACGACGCTGAGGATGTAGATGCCGATCACCAGCAGCGGGATCGCGCCGGCGAGCGAGTCCTGGTCGAGCAGGTAGAGGCCGGGGCCCAGGGTGACGATCGCCAGCAGGGTGGTGGCGACGGCGCCGTAGAGCGGGAAGCGAATCAGTTCGCGGTGCTCGTTCAGCAGCGCCCAGCTTTTCTTCGTCAGGCCCCAACCGCGTTTGATTCGCTGCATCGTTCCTCCTCTGGTGATCCGGCCTGCCGTCTCAGCTGATTTCGGCAAGTCCCGGGGCTCGCTTGACCCCTCTTTCCTCGAAGTACTCCCATTCCTGCTGGCCGAGCTCGGTCGCGGGCGGGTCGGCGTAGACCCACTCGCGGAAGATCCGGTGCCAGTTGCGCTTGGCGCGCAGCTGGCCGAGCACGGCGACGACGCCGATTTCCATTCGCCGCCCCATCAGCTCCTCGGCCGGGATCGACTCGCGCCGCATCAGGTCGTAGTACTCCGAGCGCGGGTCGTTGGTCGACTCGATGATCTTCATCACCCGTTTCGGCGTGATCTCGATCTCGCGGTCCTCGATGTACCAGCCGCCGACCGCGCCCATGTGCTCCAGCAGCCGCTCGGCGTCCAGCTTGGAGGGCTTCTTGACGAAGCCGAGGTCGTGCAGGGCCTGGCGGAAGGCTTCCGGGTCCTCGCGCGAGGCGGCGTCGAAGGCACGCTGCTCGAGCACGATCTGCTCGCGGTCGAGCTTCTTCGTCATCCCGAAATCGAGGAAGGCGACGCGGCCGTCCTCCATGAGGATGAAGTTGCCGGGATGGGGGTCGGCGTTGAAGTGCTGCAGGTTGAACATCGAGCCGAGGCTGCCGCGGAAGACGATCTCGCCGAAGCGGCTGCGCTGCTCGTGCGGCAGCTGCTTGATCTCCTCGAAGTTCATGCCTGTGACCAGCTCGGTGACGAGGATTCGTCGCCGCGAGAGCCGGGTCACGACTTCTGGCACGTAGATGAAGGGGTGGTCGCGGTAAGCGCGGGCGAAGAAGCGCTGATTCTGGGCCTCGTACTCGTAGTCGAGCTCCTCCATGATCCGCTCGCGCAGCTCCTCGGCGATCGCCTTGGCATCGAGGCCGGGGGCGACGGCCTTGGCGAGGCGCACGATCGTGCCGGCGTTGCGGAGGTTGGCGTCTAGCGCCTCGGCAATCCCCGGGTACTGGATCTTGACCGCGACCTGGCGGCCGTCGAGCAGCTCCGCGCGGTGGACCTGGCCGATCGAGGCGGCGGCGAAGGCCTCGGTCTCGATCTCGGCGAAGAGCTCCGAAAGCGGCTCGCCGTCGTATTCCTCCTCCAGCACCTTGACGACCTTCTCCCAGGGCATCGCCGGCGCGTCGGTGCGCAGTTTCGCCAGCTGTTCCTGGTAGACCTCGCGGTACTCCTCGGGGATGAACTCGGTGTCGATGAAGGAAGCGAACTGGCCGAGCTTCATCGCCGCGCCCTTCATCTGCCCCAGCGCGCCGACCATCTTCATCGCCGTTTCCAGGTGGCGCTGCTCGAGCTTCTCTTTACCGCCCTCTTCGGAGCGGCCGACGTTGGCCGCTTTGGTGCCGGCGTAGCGGGCGCCCTGAACCCCGACGATCGAGCCCAACTTCGCCGAGCGGCGAACCCTGCCCTTGGGAATCTTCGAGTCGTCGGCCACGCCGGAAGAGTGCCACAGGTTCCGTTTTGCCTCGGTTCTCTATTCTCTCCGGTCCGATGGCCAGCGCACGCTCAACCCTGAAGGTCGCTCCCCGCGCGGAGTTCGGCTCCCGCACCACCCGCCGCCTGCGCGGCAAGGGCCTGGTGCCCGGCGTCGTCTACTCCGGTGGGTCCGAGGCAACCGCCTTCCAGGTCTCCGAACGCGAGGTGCGGGCGGTCATCGGCGAGGGGGCGGCGCTCTTCGACCTCGAGATCGAGGGCGCCAAAGCCGTCCCGGTGGTCGTCAAGGAGCAGCAGCTGCACCCGGTCCGCGGCAGCCTTCAGCACATCGACCTGCAGGCAGTGAAGCTCGACGAGGCGATCGAAGCCGAGGTCGCGATCGAGCTCGAGGGCGCCGACATCGCCCCCGGCGTCAAAGGCGGCGGCGTGCTCGAGCACGTCACCCGCGAGATCACGGTGGAAGCGCTGCCGACCGATATTCCGGACCGCATCGTCGCCGACGTCTCCGCGATGGAGATCAACGACACCTTCCAGCTTTCGGCGATCGCGGCCCCCGACGGGGTCACCTTCGTCGCCGAGGATCCCGAGGAGGTCACGATCGTCACCCTCTCGCCGCCGCGGGTCGAGGAAGAGCCCGAGCCCGAGGTCGAGGAGGAGACCGAGCTGGTTGGCGAGGCCGCCGAGGGCGAGGGCGACTCCGAGGGCGATTCGGGCGACTCCGAGGGCGAGTAGTACTTGTCGCTGTTCCGCCGCCGTCACAAGCAAGGTGGCGAGGACGGCGATCGCATTCTCATCGTCGCCCTGGGCAATCCTGGCCCCGAGCACGCGGGCACTCGCCACAACGTCGGCTTTGCCGTCGCCGAGGAGCTGAGCCGGCGCTGGGGCCTGGGCAAGCCGCGGCAGAAGTTCAACGGGCTGATCGCCGAAGGCCGGACCGCTCCCGGTGGGCCTCGCGTCGCCATCCTGCAGCCGCTCAGCTTCATGAACGCTTCCGGCGACGCGGCCGGCCCGGCCCGCGGCTCGCTGAAGGTGCCGCTGGAGCGCACGATCGTCCTCCACGACGAGATCGACCTTCCGTTCGCCGAGATCCAGTCCCGTCTCGGCGGTGGCCTTGCCGGTCACAACGGCCTCAAGAGCCTCAAACGGGGCTTCGGCGACGCCGAGTTCTGGCGGGTACGGGTCGGGGTGGGGCGGCCCGACTCGACCGACCCGGAGATCGTCGCCGCCTACGTGCTCGGGCGCTTCCGCGAGCCGAAGGCCGAGGTCGAGGCGCTGGTCGCCGCGGCGGCCGACGAGGCGGAGCGCTTGGTCGAGCAGCTAGGTTCCGCGGAATGACCGACCTCGGCAGCGAACTGGATCGACTTTTCAAGCTCGAAGGATGAGAATTTGATGCGGTTGACCAGCTACGGGGTGGAAGAGAGCGGGGTCGCGCTGCTGCGCCTCGAACGCGAGAAATCGCGCAACGCGATCAACACCCAGATGCTGGTCGAGCTGCTCGAGCACCTGGCGGTGGCGCGTGGGGACGACGCGGTGCGGGTGCTCGCGATCAGCTCCGCCGACCACCTCGGCCTCTCCGCCGGCGCCGACGTGCGCGAGCAGCTCGACGAGGAGGGCCAGGTCCGCCGCATGCAGCTCTTCGCCGACCTCTACGACGCGATCGTCGCCTTCCCGAAGCCGACGATCGCTGTCTGTCACGGCGACGTCGTCGGCGGAGGCGCCGAGATCGCGATCGCCTGCGACATGCGGGTTGGCGGCGCCAACCTGAGGATGCGCTTCCCGGGTGCGGCCTTGGGCGTCCCGGTCGGTCCCGCCCGACTGGTCACCCTCTGCGGCCTCGCCGCCGCCAAGTACCTGCTGCTCTCCTCCCGCACCGTCGGCGCCGACGAGGCGTTGCGACTGGGCCTGATCAACCGTGTCGCCCCAGCCGCGGCAACCGAGGCCGCGGCCCTGGAGCTGGCCGGCACCGTCGCCGCCCACCCGCCCGCGGCGGTCGCGCAGCTGAAGCGGATGCTGCACGAGTGGGACGACGTCGTCGGCCGCTCCCAGATCGAGGGCGTCGGTCAGGTCGACTGGGCGCGCACCGGCCCGGGATTGCCCGCTCCCGACTAGCTGGAATCGCTCCCACTGGTTAAAGGGGCTTGCCCGATGGGAGCCGGCCGGTTAGAGTCGCGGCCGTGTCGTTCGTCGAGGTAGGGGGGAGATGTCGCGCCGGGCTGATTGCCGCGGCCCTGATCGCGCTCGTCTGCGCGCTCGCGATGCCGACTGCGGCGAGTGCCTCGGTCGAATTCGAAGTCAACGGCACCGCCGACGAAGCCGATTTGCCCGCGGGCGGTTGCCTGACCCTCGGCGGGAAATGCACCCTGCGTGCGGCGATCGAAGAAGCGAACGCGTCCGCGAACACGGCCGGAGAACTCGACAGGATCAGCTTCGACCCGGCCGTCTTCGACGGCGGTGCGACGAGCACGATCGCCCTCACCGACAGCCTGCCGGCGATTACCGACCCGGTGCGGGTGAACGGTGGCGAATGCCTCCACGGAGTGGAAGAAATTCACGGCCCGTGCGTCGGCGTCAACGGCCCCGGCGCCTCGAAACCCGCTCTGGCGATCGCAAACGCGGACGGTGTCGAAGTCCTCGGCCTTGCCGTCACCGGCGCCTCGATCGGGATCGACATCATCGAATCGGAGGAAGTTCGGGTCAACGGCAACTGGCTGGGAGTCAAACTCGACGGCAGCTCCGGGCCCAATACCACTGGGATCTTCGTCGACCCGAAATCGAACGGCGACAGGATCGGCGGCGAATCGCCCGGCACCGGGAACGTGTTCGCCAACAACTCGGGCGACGGACTCGACATCCTCGGGGCTGACGAAACCCTCGTCCTGGGAAATTACTTCGGCGTCGAGCCGGACGGCAAAACGCCGGCGGCAAACGGCAAGGACATCGAGGTCAACTCGCAGCTCGCCGGGGGTTTCGCGGCGGAAAGGAATCTGATCGGCGTTCGGCCTCCGTTCAGCGAACCGCCGACGCCGGAATGCGATATCGGCTGCAACGTCATCGTCGGGGCTACCGCCAGCGGAATCGACCTTCAGGGTGACGTTGTCCAGGGGGAGTCGCCCGCGGTCGAAACCCAAATTGCCGGCAACTTCATCGGCCTCGCCGTCGACGGGACGACCGTCGTGCCTAACGCGGTGGGCGGGATAGGAGGGGCCGCCGGAGTCAAGGTGGGCGCTGCCGCGAAAACCATCATCGGTGGGTCCGATGCAGGAGGCAACGAAGCCAATTTCTTTGCCGGTGGCAGCTTCGGCATCTACCACGAAAACGCCGATGACCTGCAGGTGCTCAACAACGAGATCGGCTTCAATCCGAACGGCGTGCCAGTCGCCTCCCCCGGGATCGGCATGTTCATCTTCTGCAGCGCCGTCACCGAAGAGGCGACGATCGAAGGCAACGCGATCGGGATGGACGCGGGCGGTGTCGGAATCGAACAGGTCTTCCTCGGCGCGACGATTGTCGACAACTTCATCGAAGGGGGCGAGACCGGCATCCTGAGCAGGGGAACCGGATTCGCCGGCAACCTGATCCAGGAAAACCTGATTGAAGCCGCGGCGGGGAACGGGATCCTGATCAAGAGCGATCTCAACCTGGTGATCGGAAACGAAGTCCTGGAATCGGGTGCGGCGGGGATCAGGGTTCAGGACACCGGGCCGCCCTTCGCGTCGCCAACGACGGAAAACCAGATCGGTGGCGATTCCGAAGCCGAAGAAAACGGGATCTTCGACAGCGGTGGCGACGCGATCGAGATCGTCGACTTCGAAGCAACCGCGAACGCCGTCGCTCGCAACTTCGGCGCTGGCAACAGTGGCCTCTTCATCGACCTGGTTGCGACCGACCCGTTCACCGAACCGAAAGGCCCCAACGACGGGATCGAACCCCCCGCCTTCTCGACCTCGACCCAGTCGAGCGCCAGTGGCAGCGGCGCCAAAGAGGCGGCTGTCATCCGCGTCTTCCGCAAGGCGAGCGCTGCGAGCGGCGAGCTCGAATCCTTCCTCGCCGAGACCCAGGCTGACGCCAGTGGCAATTGGAAAGTGGCCTATCCCGGGCAGATCCCGACGGGGACGATCGTCGCCGCGACGCAGACGAGCAAAGGCGCGACCTCGGAGCTGCTCACGGCGACCAGCACGGCGGACCCGGTGAAACCGAAAGGCCCTACTTCGCCCGGCTGCCCGGCTGCCGGTCCTCCCAAATGCCCGGTCAGGTCTTCGCCTCCTCCGCCGCCATCGCCCCCGCCAACCCCGGAGACGACGATCGGCAAGGGTCCGAAGGGGAAGTCCCACAGCACCACGGCGAAGTTCAAGTTCAGCTCCAGCGTCAGTGGCTCGAGCTTCCAGTGCAAGCTCGACAAGAGCCAGTTCAAGACGTGCAAGTCGCCGAAGAAGTACAAGAAGCTGAAGCCCGGCAAGCACGTCTTCAAGGTGCGCGCGGTCAACTCCGCCGGCAAAGCGGACCCGACGCCGGCGAAGCGCAAGTTCACCGTTCTCGGCTGAGCGGCGCTCCCGCCTAGAATCGTGCGCGCGCCGGATCGTCCGATCCGGGCGTTTCTGCTGCCATGAGCCTCCGTCCTCTGATCGAGATTGCCGCCGAGAGCGAGCGCGTGCACGCGCTCGCCGGTCGCGTGCGCGATGCCGCGGGCGGGGGAGAGGCGGTCAGCGTGCGCGCCTCGACGATGCTGCGGCCGCTGCTGCTGGCGGCGCTGCTCGAGGACGACCGTGGCCTGGCCGGGCGCCCGGCGCTGTTGGTCAGCGCCGACGACCGCTCCGCTCGCGACCTCGCGGCCAACCTGCGCGCCTACCTGGGCCCGCGCCGGGTGCGCTTCTACCCCTCGCGGGGGACCGGCTACGCCTCCCACGTGACGCCGCCGCCGCACCTGGTCGGGCTGCGGATCGACGCGCTCGAGGCGCTCGGCTCCGAAGCCGACGCGGTCGTCGTCGCCAGCGCTGTCGCGCTCGCCGAGGCAGTCCCCGATGCCTCCCTGCGCCCCGCCGGTTTCGCGATCGCCAAGGGCGAAGAGGTCGAACTCGGCGCGGTTGCCGACGATCTCGTCGGCGCTGGCTACGAACGGGTCGAGCAGGTCGAGGAGCGCGGGCAGTTCGCGGTCCGCGGCGGCATCCTCGACGTTTACCCGGCGACCGAGGAGCGGGCGGTGCGAATCGAGCTGTTCGGCGACGAGGTCGAGTCGATGCGCTGGTTCTCGACCTTCACCCAACGCTCCCTGGGCGAGTCCGAGCGGGTCGAGCTGGCACCGGCCGCCGAGCTCGACACCGAGCACCGCGAGCTGGCCGAGATGGTGGCGATGGAAGCCGCGGAGAAGGGCGAGCAGCTCTCCAACCTGGCTGAGCTGCTGCCGCTGGACCGCTTCCTCGCCCCGCTCGATCTGGTCCCCGCGAACGCCACGGTCGTGCTCGCCGCCGCCGAGGAGATCGAGCCCGCCCTGCGCGACCACTGGGAGGACGCGACGGCGGCCATGCACGCCGACGACGCCCAGCACCTGTACGTCGACGTGGCGGCGCCGCTGACCGCGCGCGCGGCGCTCTCGCTGACTGCGGCCGGTGAGGATGACGAGGACGCCTTCCGTGCCGCCCGCGCCGAGTCCCCGGCCCGCAGCGTCAAGGAGGCCGAGGGCGAGCTGGAGAAAATGATCCGCTCCGGCTACCGCACCGTCGTCGCCTTCGACAACCGCGGCGAGGCCGAGCGCGCCCGTTACGGCCTCGACCGGCTCGACGCCCGCCTGCTCGAAGGCGGCCGGCTCTCTCCCGACCCGGGGCTCGCCTTCGTCGAGGCGCGCCTGCGCGAGGGCTTCGTCAGCCCGGAGTTGAAACTCGCCGTCTACCCCTTCCGCCGCCTCGTCCACCGCCGCCGGGCCGAGGAGCCGGCTCCCGGCGCCGGTAAAGGCCGCCTTGCTTTCGGCGAACTGCGGGTCGGCGACTACGTCGTCCACGAGGACCACGGCGTCGCCCGCTTTGCCGGCTTCGAGACCCGCGACGTCGGCGGCATCACCCGCGACTACCTCTACCTCGAATACAAGGGCGAGGACCGCGTCTACGTCCCCACCGACCAGCTGGCGAAGCTGAGCCGTTACGTCGGCGCCGGCGGCGAACCGTCGCTCTCGGCGCTGGGCGGCAAACGCTGGCAGAACATGAAGGCGCGGGCGCGCAAAGCGGCCGGCGCCCTCGCCGGCGAGCTGCTCAACCTCTACGCCGAGCGCCGCCAGCGCCGCGGTCACCCCTTCTCCCCGGACGGCGAGTGGCAGATCGCGATGGAGACGGCCTTCCCCTATCGCGAGACCGCCAACCAGATGGAGGCGATCGAGGCGGTCAAGGGCGACATGGAGTCGGCCCGGCCGATGGACCGGCTGGTTTGCGGCGACGTCGGCTTCGGCAAGACCGAGGTCGCCCTCCGCGCCGCCGTCAAGGCCGCCGCCGACGGCAAGCAGGTGATCGTCCTGGTCCCGACCACGATCCTCGCCCAGCAGCACTACGGCACCTTCCGCGAGCGGCTGGCGGACCTGCCGTTCCGGG
This sequence comes from uncultured Solirubrobacterales bacterium, assembly GCA_963811375.1. Classification (GTDB taxonomy): domain Bacteria; phylum Actinomycetota; class Thermoleophilia; order Solirubrobacterales; family 70-9; genus VAYN01. The sequence continues at coordinate 156,658 of CAWEQY010000009.1, read as the reverse complement.
TCGAGGGCGTCTCGCGCCTGCGCCCGGCGGCGGAGGTGAAAGCGGTGCTGAAGGACTTCGAGGCCGGCAAGGTCGACGTCCTGATCGGCACCCATCGGCTGCTCTCGCGTGACGTCCGCGCCAAGGAGCTGGGCCTGGTCGTGGTCGACGAGGAGCAGCGCTTCGGGGTCAAGCAGAAGGAGCTGCTGCGGCAGCTGAAGCTGAAAGTCGATGTGCTGGCGCTCTCGGCGACGCCGATCCCGCGCACCCTGCAGATGAGCCTGGCGGGGCTGCGCGACATCTCCGTGATCGAGACCCCGCCCGAGGGCCGGCGCCCGGTTCGCACCTACGTCGGCCCCTACGACGAGGACCTGGTCCGCAAGGCGATCCAGCGCGAGGTCGAGCGCAAGGGGCAGGCCTTCGTGCTCCACAACCGGATCGACTCGCTGCCGGAAACGGCCGAGCGCCTGCGGGCGCTGGTCCCCGGCGTCCGCTTCCTCGAAGCCCACGGTCAGATGGACGAGCACAAGCTGGAGGAGACGATGTTGAGCTTCCTGCGCGGCGAGGCCGACTGCCTGGTGACGACGACGATCATCGAGTCCGGCCTCGACATCCCCACCGCCAACACGCTGATCGTCGAGCGCGCCAACCAGCTCGGCCTCTCGCAGGCGTACCAGATCCGCGGCCGGGTTGGTCGTTCTCGCGAGCGCGCTTTCGCCTACCTGCTCTACCCCTCGGCCGAGGCGCTGACCGAGGAGGCGGCGGCGCGGCTATCGACCCTGGCCAACCACACCGAGCTCGGCTCCGGCTTCCGCATCGCGATGCGCGACCTCGACATCCGCGGCGCCGGCAACCTGCTCGGCGACGAGCAGTCGGGCCATGTCGCCGCAGTCGGCTTCGAGCTCTACTGCCAGATGATCGACGAGGCGGTGGCTGAGGCCGGGGCCGGGGAGGAGGGCGAGCAGCGCGAGGAGGCGCCGGAGCCGGTCCGCCTCGACGTCCCGGTCGACGCCTACCTGCCCGCCACCTTCGTCCCCTTCGAGGCGGCCAAGATCGACGTCCACCGCCGCATCGTCGCCGCCCGCGAGCCGGGCCAGCTGCGGGCGATCCGCGACGAGCTCAGCGACCGCTTCGGGCAGCTGCCGGCGCCGGCCGAGAACCTGCTGAAGCTGCAGCAGGCGCGGATCGAGCTGGGGCTGGCCGGTGCCCGCAGCGTCGAGTTCCGCGGCGGCCGGCTCAGCGTCAGCGGCATCGAGCTCGACTCCGAGGGGGCCGGCGTCCTGGCCGAGCAGGTCGAAGGGGCGGTGTACGAATGGCGCGAGCAGGTCGCCGCGGTGCGGGCCGCCGGCGACCCGGAGGAACGCCTGGAGGCGGTTCTGGCGCTGGCCGCGGGCCTGCGCGAAGCACGGCGCCACAGCGAGGTTGCCGCCGCCTGAGCACCCGCTTCATCCCGCCCTTAACGAATTTGACTATGCTGCCGACTTCGTGGGAGCGAAACCGGGGCAGAGCAGGAAGTCGGGTCGGCAGCGCCTTGCGCTGCTCCTCTTCGGCGCGCTCTTCGTGATCCTCTTCGCCGGCTACGCGATCGCCGAGGGGCTCGGCCACCCGAGTGTCCCCGCCGGCGACGTCGCGATCGTCGAGCACGTGCCCGACGACATCGGCAAGGTCAGCGAAGCCGACTTCGAGCGGGCACTGCTGCAGCAGGTCGCGCAGGCCAAACTGAAAAAAACGCCGAAACCTGGCGACAAAAAATATGAGGAACTGAAAACCGCGGCGCTGAACGAACTCCTCGACACGATCTGGATCCAGGGCGAGGCTGAAGAACTCGGCATCTCGGTAACCCCGAAACAGGTCGCTGCCGAAGTCGCGCAGATCAAGAAAACGAACTTCAAAACCGAGGCCGAATTCCAGAAATTCCTCAAAACCTCACGCTTCACCAATGAGGACGTCCTGGCCCGGGTAAAGCTGCAGCTGCTCAGCACCCAGATCCAGGAAGCGATCTCGAAAGAAGCGCCGCCGGCCTCCGAAGCCGAAATTGCCGACTACTACGAGACCGCCAAGGACACCCAGTACACGACTGCCGCGTCACGCGACGCGCGCGTCGTCGTCAACAAAGACAAGGCCCAGATCGAAGCCGCGAAGACGGTGCTGGAAAAAGACGACTCGCCGGCGAGCTGGAAAAAAGTCGCGGCGAAATACTCGGAAGACCCGAGGACGAAAACCAAAGGCGGGCTGCAGCCGGCGTTGACCGAAGAACTTCTGGCCACCCAGGAAGAGCTCAAATCGGCGATCTTCGACACCCCCACCGGTGTCGTCACTGGACCTGTCCCGGTCGAAGGCAAATTCTTCGTGATCGAGGTCGAGAAGCTGAATCCGGAGAAAGTCAAATCCCTGGCCGAAGTCAGCGCCGAAATCAAAGGCCAGCTGACCCAGCAGGTCGCCCAGGAAGTCTTCTCCGATTTCGTCGCCGAATACCAGAGCAAGTGGCAGTCGCGGACCTTCTGTGCCGACGCCTTCGCGATTGAAAGGTGCGCCAACTACGTCGGCAACGGCCACCCGGCCAGCGCGCCGCCGGCCTGTTACGAAGCCGATCCCAAAGGGGGGACGCCGGAAGCATGCCCGGCGGCGGTCGCCCAGGTCGCACCCGCTCTGCCCGGCAGCGTCACGCTGCTCAAACCGCAGGGGGAACGGCTGCCGCAGCGCCCGCGGCCGGAGGGCATCAAAGCAGCGGCTGAAAGCGCTCTTCCCGAAGGCGTTCCGGGTACGACCAGCACCCCGCCGCCCACCGCCGAATAAGCAGTCCTTCGGCCGCCCGGGTCAATAGACTGGCGCGCCCGTGAGCGCCATCTCCTCCATCCACGCCCGCCAGATCCTCGACTCGCGCGGCAACCCGACCGTCGAGGTCGAAGTCGCGCTGGAGTCCGGCGCCCGCGGCCTGGCCGCGGTGCCCTCCGGCGCCTCGACCGGCGAGTTCGAGGCGGTTGAGCTGCGCGACGGCGGCAACGCCTGGGCCGGCAAGGGGGTCTCGCGCGCGGTTGCCAACGTCAACGGCGAGATCGCCGCGGCCCTGGTGGGTGCTCGTGCTGCCGAGCAGGGCGCCCTCGACCGCACGATGATCGAGTTGGACGGAACCCCGAACAAGGGCCGTCTCGGCGCCAACGCGCTGCTGGGCGTCTCCCTGGCGGCGGCGAAGGCGGCGGCGACGGATTCGGGCCGGCCCCTCTACCGCTATCTCGCCGAGCTCTACGGCGGCGGTGAGCCGACGATCCTGCCGGTGCCGATGATGAACGTGCTCAACGGCGGCGCCCACGCCGACAACTCGGTCGACTTCCAGGAGTTCATGGTGGTCCCGGCCGGCGCCTCGAGCTTCTCGGAATGCCTGCGCGTCGGGGCCGAGGTCTACCACGCGCTGAAGAAGTCGCTCTCGTCGCAGGGCCTCTCGACCGCCGGCGGCGACGAGGGCGGTTTCGCCCCCGACCTCAGCTCCAACGAGGCGGCGCTGCAGGCGGTCCTGGCGGGGGTCGAGGCCGCCGGCTACGAGCCCGGCTCCGATGTCTTCATCGCCCTCGACCCCGCCACCAGCGAGATCTTCGAGAACGGCGCCTACGTGCTCGAGCACGAGGGCCGCAGCCTTTCGTCCGAGGAGATGGCCTCCTACTGGGAGGACGCCTGCGCGCGCTACCCGATCGTCTCGATCGAGGACGGCATGGACGAGGAGGACTGGGACGGCTGGAAGCTGCTGACCGAGAAGCTCGGCGCTCGCGCGCAGCTGGTCGGCGACGATCTCTTCGTCACCAACCCCGAGCGCCTGCGCCGCGGCATCGAGCTCGGCGTCGGCAACTCGATCCTGGTCAAGGTCAACCAGATCGGCACCCTGACCGAGACCCTGGAGGCGATCCGGATCGCTCGCGAGGCCGGCTACACGGCGGTGATCTCCCACCGCTCCGGCGAGACGGAGGACACGACGATCGCCGACCTCGCCGTCGGCACCGGCGCCGGCCAGATCAAGACCGGCGCCCCCTCGCGCTCGGACCGCGTCGCCAAGTACAACCGCCTGCTGCGGATCGAGGAGGAGCTTGGCTCCTCAGCCGTGTTTCCCGGCTTGCAGGCATTCGTCCAGCGCCGTTCTTAAATGAAGGAATGCGGGGCCCGGCCGCAAAGGACCGGGCATGGCAGCACGCGCTCAGGCCCGCCGGACCGCGAGCAGGCCACGTCGCCGCCCTGCCGCGCGTCGGCCGGCGGCCCGCAGCGGTGCCAGCCGCGTCAACTGGGACCGTGTCGGCCGCATCGCGCTGACGCTCGTCCTCGCCGCTGTCCTCTACTCGTACCTGAACCCGGCGATCGACTTCGTCAAGACCTACACGGCGACGACCGCCGCCAAGGCCCAGCAGCACGAACTGCAGCGCGACAACACCAGGCTGCACCGGCGGATCCAGTCGACCGACGACCCAATCGTGATCGACCGCATGGCTCGCGCTCAGGGGATGGTCGCCGCAGGCGAGACCCCGGTGGTCGTCCGCGGCCTCAGCAACTGAGCCGCGCCCGGGACGGCCGGCATGCTTAGCCTCGGCTCCTACCTCCTGGGAGCCGCTGAGGTCGCCCTGGTGGCGCTCTCGCTGGGTTTCAGCGCATTCCGGCTGCGACAGCGGTTGCTGCCCGCATGGGAGGGCGCACCGGGGCGCCTGGTCGAGGCGATCGTGGCGGTGGCCCTGTTGGTTTGGATCTCCGAGGCCCTGGGCACCTTCGACCTGCTCTATGCCGGGGCTCTCGTTGGTGTTTCGGCCCTAGTCGCTCTCGCCACGGCGTTGCTGCCGGAGGGTGGCGGTGGGGCGAGGGCCCCCCGAGGCGCGAAGGGCGTGGAGTCCCCGAGCACCGGGGGGGATGGCGCATTGGCAGGGCCCGCCGGCCCGGACGGCTGGCGGTTGCTGATCATGGTCGGGGTCGTTGCCCTCGTGTTCGGGCATTGGGCATTGACGACGAAGCACGCGCTGGATCGAGGGGTCTTCAACTTCGATTCGCTCTGGTACCACCTGCCGTTTGCCGCGGAGATGGCGCAGAGCCATTCGGTGACCGGGATGCATCACGTCGACACGGTCTTCACGAACTGGTTCTACCCCCAGAACTCGGAGTTGCTGCATGCGGACGGGATCCTGTTGGTGGGGCGCGACACGCTCTCGTTGTTCCTCAACTATGGCTGGTTGGCGGTGGCGTTCCTGGCTGCTTGGTGCATAGGGAGGCCATACGGGAGGGGAGACCTCACCGTCGTGGCGGTGGCGATCCTGCTCCAGGCGCATGTGTTGGTCGTGCGGGAGCCGGGGGCGGCCAAGAACGATCTGATGGCCGCGGCGCTGATCCTGGCGGCGATCGCGATCCTGGTCCAGGCGTGGAACCAGCAGCGCGCCAAAGTTCCTCGGCCGAGCGCCGGTCCCTTGGATGCGTCGCAAAGGGACCGTACGAGGGGTTCGCTGCCGGTTGGATGGCCGTTGGCTGTGGGGGGGCTGGCGGTCGGGCTGGCGGCTGGGACGAAGGTGACGGCGTTGGCGATGGCGGCGGCGTTGAGCGTAGCCGTACTGGTGCTGGCGCCGGCGGGAAGGAGGTGGGCCGCAGCCGCCTGGTGGTTCGTGGCCGCACTCCTGGCTGGGGGCTTCTGGTACCTGCGGAACTTGATCGTCGCCGGCAACCCGTTGCCGGCGGTGGAGAGCCTGGGGCCGATCTCGCTGCCGCATCCAGAGCGGCTGCAGATCGGCAGGCCCGACTTCAGCATCGCCCACTACGCGACCGACACCGACGTCTGGCGTCACTACTTCTTCCCCGGGCTCCACGACGCCTTTGGGGCGCTCTGGCCGGTGGTGATCGGGGGAGCGTTCGTCGCGGGCCTCCTGGCTTTGCTGACGGGTCGGGACCGCGTCGCCCGTGCGCTCGGGGCGGTAGTTGTCTTCGGCTTCCTTGCCTACCTCCTCACCCCGCTCAGCGCCGCCGGGGCCGACGGCGCCCCGGAGGCGTTTGGCATCAACATCCGCTACATCTATGGCGCCGTGCTGGGGGGCCTGGCGCTGGTGCCGCTGCCACGCGTCTTCGACGACAGGCGCCGCCAGTGGGGGCTATTGGCAGCGCTGGTCGCCGTGCTCCTGCTCAGCGAGCGTGCCGACGCCATCCTCCGCGATCCCGACCGGACCTTCGCCCTGCTGCTGGCCCTGCTCGCCGTGCTGGTCCCGGCGGCGCTGCTGCTGGCCCGGGGCCGGGGCGCCAGCCGCGGCATCGTTGCCGCGGGGCTCGCCACCCTGGCGCTGGCTGTCGTCGCGATCGGCTATCCGGTGCAGCGCCACTACCTCGACGAACGCTTCCGCAACGAAGTCGCCGCCGAAAGCATCCCCGGCATGCACCTCGACTCCGCCTACCGCTGGGCTCGCGGCCTCGAGGACAGCCGCATCGGTCTGGCCGGCACCACCGCCGGCTTTGCCCAGTACGGCTTCTACGGCACCGATCTCTCCAACGAGGTCGTCTATCTCGGCGCCGAGGGCCCGCACGGGGCCTTCAACGCGATCCCGACCTGCCGTGCCTTCCGCACCGCGGTCAACGCCGCCGACCTCGACTATCTGGTCACCGCTCCCTTCCTCAACTTCCTCCACCCGGGTCAGCCGATTGCCTCCCCCGAGAGCCGCTGGCTACGCGGAGAGCCCGCCGTCGGGCGGGTCCTCCGCAGCGGCCCCGTCACCGTCTGGAGGGTCCGCGGCACCCTCGACCCCGCTGCCTGCGCCGCCCGCAACGCCCCGCTCCGCGAAATCCCCGACACCTAGACCGGCGCGCCGATGAGTCGAGCCACGGCCGACCTGGACCCATCGGCCCACGGAGTAACCTCGGCGACGATGGGCTATCCGCTCGAGAACGCGCTGTTTCAGTGGGAGGAGGGCTATCGCGAGCTGCAGGCCCTCAGCGATCCGCGCGCCCGGCGGCTGGCCGATCGTCTGGTCGAGGCGATTCGGGACGAGCTGCGACGGCGGATCGGTGTCAGCTTCACCGCCGCCGAACTGGCCGAGCTCTATGGGCGCGGCACCGACTGGTGCCTGCAGGTCGCGATCGACGTGGCCCCGGCGGCCGAGGGGGACGCACAGTCGATCGCCGACGCGGCCTTCTGGCTTTACCTGCGCGGGGCCGGAGATTTTGCCGGCGGCCGCCAGCTCCCCGTCTAGCGAGGCCGTCTGACCGGCGCATGGCGGCGTCCTCGGTCGCCTCACGTGCGGAGCACGCTTCGCTCCCTGCGTCCTCGCCATGCCTTGCTCAGACGGCCTCGTCAGGCCTTCGCGGCTATTCGTCTGAGTCTGAGTCTGAGTCGCCTGAGCCCGAGTCTTCGGGCTCGGGGGCGGGGGAGCCGGCGCGGCGGATGACGATCTGGTCGGCGTCGATGCGGACCGTGACCTCGCGCTTGCCGGCCCAGTGCTCGGCGTAGACCGGGTTGTCCTTGACCGAGGCGTCGAGCCAGAGCCCGTAACCGTCGGTTTCGCCATGATCGAAGGTCGCCTCGAGCTCTTTGCGGCGGCCGCGTCCACCGCGCCGGCCGCGGCGGCGACGGCGTTTCGGGCGTCCCTCGCCAGCGGAGTCGCGCTCGGAATCCTCGCCGGAATCCTCGTCGCCGTCCTCGTCCTCCTCCTCGTCGACGTCATCCTCCTCGGCGGCAGCGGCCTCGATCTCGGCTTCGATCTCGTCGCGGAGATCGATTTCGCTGGAGCCGGCGTTCTCGTCGTCGGCGGAGAGGTCGTACTGCTTGCGGAACTCGCGCAGCTCGGTGGCGCTGATTTCCAGCTGGTGGGCAATCCAGGCATCGGTCCGCCCCTGGTGCACCCAGGCGCGGATCTGGTTCAGCTGCGGCTTCAGTGAGCGTCGGGCCATCGGCGGGCGAGTCTATTCAACAGTGCAGGTCGTTCGCGGCTAGGCCATCAAAAAGGCCAGCGCCTCGAACATCGCGACGACGACGACGACGACGGTTACGGTCAGGCAGACGGCGAGGACGCTGAAGCGAACCTTGCTCTCCTGCTCGGTGCGATTGATTTTGCGCGCCCGCGAGCGGTTGGCGGCACGGCGGCGCAACTGCTCGCGGCGGCGGCGCTCGAGTGAGGTCTCCTGCTCGAAGGCGTTCTCGAACTGGGAGATGCTTTGTCGCATTCGCATAAGGGGGTGGTCCAGAAGGACCGCGGGGCACCGTAGCAAAGCTGCAAGAGACGGTTCAGGGCTGGCAGGCGCCCCAGAGGCCCCGCCCCGTCCGAGCCGCCCGCAGCTCCAAACGCCGGAAAAGCGCGCTGTGGAGGGTATTTGGCGGGATCGCCAGGGTCCGGGCGAGCCCCCTACGCACGAGTTCGGCATTGACGAACCTGTGACCGATGTACGCGTAGGCGAGCAGGCGGCCGTAGACGTCGCGACGCTCGACGCCGAAGACCAGCCGCAGCCGCCGGCCCTCGACCAGGCGACGATCGAAGGCCGAGGCGCGGTGCCCGAAGCACTGCACCGGCGTGCCGGGCTTGACCGTCTCCGGCGTGTCGACGCCGATGTAGCGGACGTCCTCCAGCCGGCCGTCGATGCGGGCTTCGATCGTATCCCCGTCGACCGCGCGGGTGACGTGGGCGTGAGCGCCGGCGGGGCCTCTTTCCACTCCCGGCTGCCAAGGTCGCAGCAGCACCGCGGCGGCGATCAGCAGCAGCAGGACGCTGCCCAGCCGACCACCGCGGTGTGCACCGATGCCCACCCCCGCTCAAGCGCGGGGCGGGCGCAGACTCTCCCCTCTCGACTAGGGGGTTCTGCGCACGTTGGCGAGCAGCGTCTCCTTGATCTGGCCGACGATCTCGAGCGCCTCGTTCCAATCGCGCTGCCAGACGTTGCGGCCGAAGATGACACCGGAGCCGCCCGCCTCCATCACCTCGCGGGTGTTGCGCAGTACGGTCTCGTCGTCGGTCTTGGAGCCGCCGGAGAGGACGACCAGGGCCCGGCCCGCCGATTCGACGCATTGGCGGATCGCCTCGGCCTGATCCACCTGCAGCTCGTTATAAGGAGCGGGAGCGTCCTTGTCCTTGTCGGGATCGATCTTCGGCATGTTGAGCTTGACGATGTCGGCGCCCATCTCCATCGCCATCCGCGCCGCGTAGTCGATCGCGTAGAAGGAGTTGGCGCTGCCCTTGGCATCGACGTTTTCGCCGCGCGGATAGGACCAGATGACCAGTGGCATTCCGAAGCGGTCGCATTCCTGGCGCACCCGGCGCAGCTGGGCGAGGTCCTCGTCCTGGCGCGGCGAGCCAACGTAGAGCGTGTAGCCGATCGCGTCGGCGCCGAGCCGGACGCCGTCCTCGACGCTGGAGTTGCAGGAGGAGAAGGACTTGGCCGAGGAGGGGATGTCGGTCTTGCCGTTGACCTTGAGGATCAGCGGCACCCGGCCGGCGTAGTCGGGGTAGTACTTCTCCGCCATCCCGATCTGGCAGGCGAGGGCCGAGTAACCGGCCTCGGCCGCGAGCCGGAACTGGTAGTCGGGGTCCTTCGACGCCGGGTTGGGGAAGAAGTCGCGGGGGCCGTGCTCGATCCCCTGGTCGATCGGCAGCAGCATCAGGGTTCCGTGGCCGGGACCGAACTCGAACAACAGCCGGTGCAGTCGGGCACGTTTGCCTGGCGGCAGGGTCGCGAGCAGCGATTTTTGCTCGGTCAGGCTCTTCAGCTCCACGTAAATTCCTCCTCGAAGACGGGTGTACCGGGAGTATGCCACCGCAAACCGGCGCAGGGTACGGGACAAGGGGGTTATTCTCGATGGACTATGAGCGAGACTGAGCTCAGCGTCATCTGCAAGAACTGCGGCTCGGAGGTCAGTCCCTACGTAACCGAGTGCCCTTACTGCGGCACCCGATTGCGCAAGCGGGCGCCAAAGCTGGAGCGGCGCGGCGACGGCCTCGAGGCGCAGCGCCCGCGTCGGCGGGGGCGGCCGCGGCTGCGCCGTCGCAAGGCAGCGGGCCCGGCCGGGCCCTTCCGCCCCTACGCGACCCTTGCGGCCATCCTCGGTTCCGCCGTTTTGCTGCTGATCCAGAAGGCGAGTGGCGACCCGCTCTCAACTTTCGGCGGCTTGGTGATCCCGCTCGAGGACCAGTGGTGGCGGCTCTTCACGGCCCCCTTTGCCTACGTCGATGTTGGCTACCTGTTCGTCGTCGCGCTGGCCCTGGCGATCTTCGCGACCGGGGTCGAGCGCCGGCTCGGCAGCATCCCGACCGCGGTGCTGCTGCTCGCCTGCGGAGCGCTGGGGATGCTGGCCGCCAGCGGTGTCGCCAACGCCCGGGACGACTTCGTGGTGATCGCCGGAGGCAACGGCATGGCGCTGGGAGCGGTCGCCGCCTGGTTCGCGATCCGCCGCGCCGAGGCGCATGGAGCGATCGAGCAGGAGTACGACAAGGTTGGCGTGGTCGTGGCCGCGGCGGTGCTGATCGCGCTGCCGCTGTTCGTCACGACCGCGGACCTCGTCGCCGGCCTGGTGGGCGGTCTGGTCGGCGGCCTCGCCGGGTTTGTCGCCGCGGCTGCACGCTCCTCCGACTAAATAGGCTGAGTCGGTGCCAGACGAGAACGAGCTCGAGGCAGCGATCGAGCGGCTGCTCGACCCGGAGCGGTTTTCCGCGGCCGAGCGCGTGGTCGCCCAGGCGGCGCCGCAGCTGCAGAAGGTGCTGGCCAGCGCGATGGCGGAGGGCGGCTGGTTCGGCGAGCCGCACGAGGCCGAGGCGCTGAGGGCGGCGACCGTTCCCGATCCCGACGAGCGGATCGCCGCCGTCCGCGCCCTGCTCGCCGAGGAGGCGCGGATGGGAATGATGGTTGGAGTCGCCGTCGGCTGGGCACTGAAAGAAGAGATGACCGACCCCGAGGAACCAAAGGGAGAGCGCTGAGATGGAGATCAAGTTTCACGGCCAGTCCTGCTTCGAGTTGAGCGCTGGCGACACGACCCTGCTGGTCGACCCGTTCCTCAAGCCCAACAACCCGGCTGCGGTGGCGACCGCGGATGAGGTCGAGCCGACCCACATCGCGCTCAGCCACGGCCACGCGGACCACATGGCCGACGCGGTTCCGCTTGCCAAGCGCACGGGCGCCCATTGCGTGGCGATGGTCGAGCTGGCGAACTGGCTCGAAGGGCAGGGCGTCGAGAACGTCAGCGACCCGAACTTCGGCGGCACCGTCAGCTTCGACTGGGGCTCGATCAAGCTGGTTCCGGCCTGGCACACGAACACCATCCCGGGCTCCGAAGAGGCTCCCTACAGCGCCGAGCACGGGGTCGTGATGGGCCCGGCGGCGGGGTTGGTGATCGAGCTCGGCGGCAAGACCGTCTACCACGCCGGCGACACCTGCCTCTTCGGCGACATGAAGCTGATCGCCGAACGCAACCCGATCGACGTCGCCCTGCTGCCGATCGGCGGCCACTACACGATGGATCGCCACGACGCCGTGGTTGCCGCCCAGCTCGTCGGCGCCGGCACCGTGATCCCGATGCACTACGACACCTTCCCGCCGATCGAGACCGACTCCGGGGCGTTCAAGTCCGACGTCGAGGGCCAGACCTCCTCCCAGGTGGTGCTGCTGAAACCGGGGGAGACGTACAGCGCCTGAAGAAACTGGCCAGCTGGCCAGTCTTGCGGTAGCCTCGCCCGGACCACTGCAGCCGACCGGAGGAGAGCTGAAGATGGAGGCCAAAGAGGCATCGGGAACTCAGTCCAGGACCGCGCGCGCCGATTATCAGGAGACCGCCGACCCGGCCCTGAACGAGGCGGCCGACCGCACCGCCGATATCAAGCTGCTCACCTACGAGGAGCTGTACATGCTCTGGGAGCGCCAGCAGTGGCAGACCCAGGAGCTCGACTTCAGCCGCGACCGCGAGGACTGGCACGAGCGGATCAGCGAGGAGGAGCGCTTCCAGCGCATGTACGGGCTCTCGTCGTTCTTCATCGGCGAGCAGAAAGTTGCCGAGGAGCTGGGGCCGATCATGCGTGCCGCGCAGACCGAGGATCAGAAAATCTTCCTCTGCACGCAGATCGCCGACGAGGCTCGCCACGTTCGTTTCTTCGAGCGTTTCTACCGTGAGGTCGGGGTGCTCGAGGCCGACGGGCTGAGCGAGATGCTGACCGAGACCTCCGAGCACCTCAACGACAACTTCGGCCGCCTCTTCGACGAGATGCTGAAGCAGCGCACCGACCGGCTCTCGGCCGAACCGGAGGACACCGAGGCCCTGGTCGAGGCGGTGACGCTCTACCGCATGGTGATCGAGGGGATGCTGGCCCTGACGGGGCAGCACTTCATCATGGACTTCAACGAACGCGAAGGAACGCTGCCGGGCTTCGTCGAGGGCTTCGGCAAGGTCGCCCGCGACGAGCATCGCCACGTCGCCTTCGGCTCGGTCTTCCTGCGCGAGTAGGCACGCGAGGACGACCGCTACAAGCAGGCGATCCAGCGCACCCTGGAGGAATCGCTGCCGGTCGCCGACGGCGTGCTCTCGCCGCCCTGGGCGGAAGCGGAGGACTTCGAGCTGTTCGGATACTCGCTCGAGGAGACTCGGCAGTTCGCCGGCACCTGCCTGATGCGGCGCCTCAAAGTCATCGGCCTCGGGTAGAGCCGGCGCCGCTCAGGGCGCCTTGCCTAGACGGCCGGTTCGGGTAAGGCGGATTCGCCGTCAGCGGTGGAGCTCGGTGGCGGCGATTCGACCGCCGGCGCGGCCGGCGGCGGTTCGGTTGCCGGCGGGCTGGAGGGCGGTGGGGACGGGGGTGAGCCGGTGCTGCCGCCGACGGTGACGACGACGGTGCTACCGCCGCCATGGGCGCCGGGCGCGGCGCTGGCTGGCGGTACGGCACCGGTCGGTGCGGTGGCACCCGTCAATGCTTCGGAAGCGGGGTCGCCGGCGGTGATGGCTTCTTCGCCGGCATTGGACTGCCCGGCCGCTTCCTCGGCAGTGGCGGGTGCCGGTGCGGTGGGGGTCGGGGCCTCTGGGGCCGGTTCGGCCGTCGGAGTGGGTTCGGGGGCCGTCGCCTCGGGGGCGGTGGCAACCACCTTCGGCTCGCTGACCTGAGCCGGCGCCAGGGCGGGGCCGGTGGGATGGTGTGCCTGGACCTGGGAGATGTGGGCCGGGGGAGTGACCGGGGCGCCGGAGTTCTGCTTGACCTCGACCGCGCCAGCGGTGAGCACCGCCGCGGTGACCACGCCGGCAACCGCCTTGGTGCCGATCGCACCGCCGATTGCGCCGAGGCCACCTGCGGCACCGCTACCGCCGATTGCCGCGCTGACGCCACCGACCGCGCCAGCGCCGGCTGCGCCACCGGCGGCCGCGCCCGCACCCGCGGCACCAGCGCCGGCGGAACTGGCGCCGCCGGCTCCGCCGAGGCCGAGTTTGGAGGCGATGAAGCCCTTCAGTGCGACCAGGGCGCCGACCGGGAAGAGGGCCGCCAGGGCCTTCTCGTTGGAGCGGACCTGAGAGCGGAAATCGGCGCATTCGTCGCACTCGCGGACATGGCGGCGGACAGGACCGGAAACCTTGCGCAGGCCCTCGGCGGCTTCGGAGAGCTCGACCCGGACCTCACCGCAGGTCAGCAGCCGCGCCTGGCTCGCCTCGGCCAGCGAGATCCGCGCCCGCACCAGCAGCGACTTGACCGAGGGCACGGTGGTCTCCATCGCCGCTGCGATCTCCTCGTAGGAGAGAGCGTCCATCTCGCGCAGCAGCAGCGCCGAGCGTTGGGTCTCGGGAAGTTTCTTGACATCGACGAGGAGCTGGCGGAACTCCTCCCGGTTGTGGACCTTCTCGGCGGTGGAGGAAGCCTCGACCGCGGGCACCATGTCCATCGATTCCTGGGCATCGGCGGTGGGTTTGCGCAGGTGGTTGAGGGAGCGGTTGCGGGCGATTCGGTAGAGCCAGGGGCGCAGGTTGATCTCGCGCTCGTCGCGCAGCATCGCTTTGTAGGCGTTGACGAAGACCTCCTGCAGCACGTCCTCGGCGTCCTCGGTCGAACCGAGCATCTGCCGGCAAAAGCCGAGCAGGCGACCCTGGTAGCGATCGACGATCGTCTCGAAGGCTCCCGGGTTGCCGCTGCGCACCATCGCGACCAGCTTCGCGTCGCCTTGGAGCTTGAGCAGGGGCGAACGGCGGGCCAACAGTCCGCGGCGACTGGCGTGCGTGAGTGCTGATGCCTCCAAGCTCTCCTCCAGGGAAGGCGTTGTTTCCTATGCCTAGAGACACCGTAACAGCGGCGGAGTTGCGGGCCGCGAACATTTATTGCGCCTTTACAGGGCTGCAAGCGGGATACCATCGCCTCTGCCCGGGTGGCGAAACTGGCAAAAGCGGCGCCCTTAAAAGGCGCTGCCCCATATGGGGCTTGCGGGTTCGAGTCCCGCCCCGGGCATTACCGGGACGTGGGCGCCACGGGAAGGGGGTCCTGCGGGCGGGGCAAACTGGCTCCGTTTCTCGGACCCCCTTCCCGTGGTGCCCAGGCGAGGGTGCTCGGGTAGGCTCGTTCTCGCATGGAGCACGGGGGGCGCCTAGTTGCGAAGGTCTTGAGGTCGAGAGGAGTCGACCATCTCTTCACGCTGTCAGGGGGACACCTGTTCTCTATATATGACGGTTGTAAAGAGGAGGGGATCGGGATCGTCGACGTGCGGCACGAGCAGACCGCGGTCTTCGCCGCCGAGGGGCTGGCGAAGGCGACGCGGGGACTGGGCGTCGCCGCCTTGACCGCTGGGCCTGGCGTGACCAACGGCATCAGCGCCATCGCCGGTGCGCAGGCGAACAACTCGCCGATCGGCGTGCTCGGGGGCCGGGCGCCGGAGATGCGCTGGGGCTCGGGCTCGTTGCAGGAGATCGATCACCTTCCCTTCGTCTCGCCCCTGGTCAAGTCGGCGCAGACCGTCAAGGCGCCGAGTGAGATCGCCGCGATGACCGCGGCGACGCTGGACCTGGCGGCGGCACCACCGAGCGGGCCCACCTTCCTCGACTACCCCCTGGACGTCGTCTTCACCGAGGCTGAGGTCGCCGTTCCAGACCTGCCCGCGGCGTCGGCGGCCGAGCCGGCGGCGGGTGTGGAGGAGGCGGCAGCGCTGCTGGCCGCGGCCGAGCGGCCGGCAATCATGGCCGGCAGCGGTCTCTATTGGGGGCATGGAGAGGACGAGCTGCGGGGACTGGCTGAGGCCCTTGGCATACCCGTCTTCCTCAACGGGCTCGGCCGCGGCTGCCTGCCTGCCGATCACGAGCTGGCTTTCAGCCGCGCTCGGGGCACCGCCCTCAAGGGCGCCGACGTGGCACTGGTGGTCGGCGTGCCGATGGATTTCCGGCTCGGTTTCGGCAGCAGCTTTGGCGAGGAGACCAAGATCGTCCGGTTGGACGTCGCGGACAACGCGCTTACCGCGAACCGCATGCCCGACGTCGACCTCGTCGGCGACGTGCGGGCGAGTCTTGGCGCGATCCGCGAGGCGGTGGAGGGGCGCGAGTCGCGCAGCGGGGGCTGGTTGCAGGAGTTGCGCGCCGTCGAGGAGGAAAAGCGGGCGGCGGAGCAGGGGGAGCTTGAGGACTCCCGTTCGCCGCTGCACCCGGTCCGCATCTATCGAGAGCTGGCCGCGGTTCTCGACCGCGATGCGATCGTGGTTGGCGACGGCGGCGACTTCGTCTCCTACGCCGGCCGCTTCATCGACACCTACGAGCCGGGTTGCTGGATGGACCCGGGCCCGTTCGGTTGCCTTGGCGCCGGGCCGGGCCAGGCGATCGGCGCCAAGGTCGCGCATCCCGACCGACAGGTCTGTCTGCTGCTCGGCGATGGCGCCTTTGGCTTTGCCGGGATGGAGTTCGACACGATGGCGCGTCACGGCCTCGGCGTGGTCGGTGTTATGGGCAACAACGGGATCTGGGCGCTCGAGCATCATCCGATGAAATTTCT
Source organism: uncultured Solirubrobacterales bacterium (assembly GCA_963811375.1). GTDB lineage: Bacteria > Actinomycetota > Thermoleophilia > Solirubrobacterales > 70-9 > VAYN01. Next base: position 140,768 of record CAWEQY010000009.1, on the reverse strand, counting down.
CTACGGCTACTCGGTCGCGGCCGAGCTGCGGCCGGAAACCCGTTACGACCAACTGGTCGAATCGCTTGGCTGCGACGGCGTCCTCGTGCGCGACCCGACTGAGCTGCGCCCCGCCCTCGAGCGCGCCTTCGAGTCGGGCCGCCCGACCCTGGTCAACGTCCTGACCGACCCCGAGGTCGTCTACCCGCGCAAGTCGAATCTGGCTTAGATAAGCCAGATCTCGGTGTACGGGTCGATGGGCGCCGGTGCCATCCCCGAAACGAGAATCGGCCACCATTGCTGGTGACCGATTCAAGCTGGCCCCTCAGGACGGGCAGGGGTACGTCTTCAGGGACCATGTGTATTCGATGGGCTCAGACGGCGGGAGGCGCCATGATGCGGCAATCGCCTAAGCCCTGTATCCAGGTCCGAGCTGCAGATGATCCGCATCTCTTCCCCGGTGAGCCGAGTATGCGCCCGACTATCCGTTGCGTCTAGTCGGTCTCAACCCTGCTACCCACAAATAATAGTAGATACCTACCGAATTTTCTGGGTTCGGGTAAAGGCATTACCCATCTGTCCTGCGATGGGATACCCGGCTGTACAGCCGGTACCGCGAAGTTCTCCGAGCGAAATACTCGGTACTTAAATGCGATTGGCGCTTGCGGCGAGCGCGCTGCCGTAGAGAATGTCGTGCTCGGAAACCTCGATCTGCTCGAGGCCGAAGGCACGCATCGTCTCTATCAGGACCACCACTCCGGCGACGATCGTCGCGGCCCGGTCAGGATGCAGGCCGGGGATCTCCACCCGCTCCGAAAGCGGGGTCGAGGCAAGCCGCGACAGCATTCGCTGGATCGAGGGAAGGGAGAGGAGATGCCCGTGGACTCGGGTCGGGTCGTAGGGCTCGAGCTCCATCTCGATCGCGGCCAGGGAGGTCGGGGTGCCAGCGACGGCGATCCCGGCACCGGCCTCGACTCCGCCAATGCCTGCGGCCTCGATCAGGCTGCGCACATCGGCGGCGAGGGATTCCAGCTCGACCGCGGTCGGGGGGTCGGAGCCGATGTGACGCTCGCTATGGCGGACCACTCCCACCTGCAGGGAGGTGTGGAAAGAGATCTCGCTGTCACTGCCGACGATCAGCTCGGTCGAGCCGCCGCCGATGTCGACCACCAGCGTCGGTTCGGTGGGCGCGTGTTCGGAAGTGGCGCCGAGGTAGGTGAGGCGCGCCTCCTCCTCACCGTCGAGCACCCGGGCCGAGAGGGCGAATCGCTCCCGCAGCTCGGCGACGAAGGCACTGCCGTTCTCGGCGTCGCGGACGGCGCTGGTCGCGATCGCGTCGATCGCTTCGGCGCCGAGCTCCTCGGTCGCCGCCACGTACTCGCCGATCGCCGCGCAGGCATCCTCGACCGCCTCGGCCGAGAGCCGCCCGGAGAGATCGACGCCTCGTCCCAGCCGCGTCACCCGGCTGCGCCGCTCGACCGGCGAGACCTTGCCGCCGGCAACATCGGCGACCAGCAACCGCGCCGAGTTAGTGCCGACATCGATCACCGCCACCCTGTGGGAGCCCTCTGGCATGGCGGGGGACTCTAGAGCGAGCTCGTGCCGGGAAGCCCTTTGCGCAAAACCACCGGCCACCCTCAAGGAAACCGCCCCATTGCTACCATCGGTGAACGCCGCGGGGTGGAGCAGCCAGGTAGCTCGTCGGGCTCATAACCCGAAGGTCGCAGGTTCGAATCCTGCCCCCGCTATAGGACGGAAACCCGCTTATCAAGCGGGTTTTCGCGTTTTTGGGAGACCTCAAAATCGGCCAAAAAACGCCCTGGGGCAACGCCTGGGGCAACACGAGGTCTGAGAGAGGTCGATTCTAGCCCTTGCGTGGGGCAACCGGTCCACCTACGTTCGCCCGCGAGAAACGCGAATAAGCGGCCCCGGCGGCGTTGTAGCGCCCCGGGGCCCGGCACCGAAGAACAAGCTTCGATGCGAGGAGAGACGGTACCCGTCTCAGCTTCGATTGACGCCGCCCCAGGCGGCGGTTCTAGGTGCCCTTACCGAAAGGGGGGCACATGGCCCGATCAGCGATCAAGCTCACCCGCGATCAGCGGGAGGCGATCTACCAGGCGGTTCGCACTCACCTGGTTGGTCTGAGCGATGTCTTCACCCTGTTGGAGCGTCAGGACGATGTTCCTGCCGCTGAAAAGCTGGCGCGAGAGTTTGCCGACGACTTCCGGCTGCTGGAGGACCTCGGATGGCATGAGGAGGGGAGCAGCGGTCAGGTCGAGTTGACGATGCCGCACCCCGAGCTCTCGGCGCTGATGAAGCGCATCCGCGAGGAAACCGAGGGCGGGTTCCACGACGCAGTCAGGGAAGGCGACTCGGTTGCCCCCATCGAGAGGCTTGTCGAAACGATGCGGGCCTGCGAAGCCGTCCTCGTCTACACCGACGCCGAGCAGGTCGCGGCCTGATGGCCCGCCGCGACGAGGTCACGATCGACCGCGAGGAGCGTGACGGCCTATACGAGCTGGTCCGCAACCACCTCGGCAGCATCGAGGACTTCTGGGTGGCGCTGGAGCGGACCAAGAACTTCGCCGCCGTCGAGCGAATGGGAAAGGAGTTCGCCGAAGACTTCCGGCTCTTGCAGGACATCGGCTGGAGCGAGTACGAGGCGCGTGAGACCTACGTGCTGACCATGCCGGCGGACGAGCTGCGAAAGCTCCTCTGGCGCCTGCGGGACGAAGCGGCCCAGGTCCTGATCGAACACGGCGATGAGGCTGAGTCGAGGCGAAGGGACGCCGAGACCAACCGGCGCTTTCAGATCGGACATCAGACCTGCGAAAAGGTGTCCGGCAACCTCGACTCCCCCCGCCGCAAATGACGGGCGGAAACGGAGGTGCCAATCCAGGACGCGGCAGGGTGCGGCTGCTCGTCACCCTCGACCTGCCCGAGATGGTGCGCCGCCAGGCCGAGGCGTGGCAGCAGGAGGCGCTGACCGACCCCGCGCTGCGTCACAACACAGCTACTCAGTACCCTGACTTGTGTTGCAGGGGAAGATGGAGATGGGGACTAGAAGCCGGCGTCTGCTCGTCTGGGGCTTGCTGCTCGGGCTCATCCTGCCCGCAACAGCCTCAGCGGCGACCTGGCAGCCGGCGCAGCTTTCCGGCCTGGCCGCGAAAAGCTACATCCTCAACGTCTCCTGCCCGTCGAGCTCGCTGTGTGTGGCCAGCGGGACCAACAACATGATCGCCTCCTCGACCGATCCGACCGGCGGCTCGGCCGCGTGGGACCCCGTCTTCGTCGGCGAAGGGCCCTGGCCGAACTCGAACACCTGGTCGAACCAGGAGATCTCCGGGCTGCAGATCCAGTCGATCTCCTGCCCCTCGACCCACCTCTGCGTGGCGGTGATGAACAAGGGCTTCGTCTACAGCACCACCAATCCCTCCGGGCCGGCTTCGGCCTGGAAATCGGTCGAGATCGGCGGACCGGGAGGCCGCAACGTTCACCTCGTCGGCGTCTCCTGCCCGACAACCACCCTCTGCGTTGCGGTCGCCGAAAGGCACGTGGGCGGCGGCACCGCCGGGGACCTGAGCGATAACTACGCCAAGGTCCTCGTCTCGACGAACCCAACGGGGGACGCCTCGACCTGGCGCACCTTCGAACTGACCGAACCGTTCAACTTCGGCGCCATTTCCTGCCCTCGCGCGGACCTCTGCGTTGCGGTTGGCCAGGAAGGCGGGATCGCCTTCACCACCAAACCGCAGGGCGAAGCCGTCGACTGGCACGTCGTCGGCGCGCCCGCAGGCCCCGGCGGGATGCAGGCGATCGGCTGCGTTTCGACGGTCCTCTGCGTGACAGGAAACAAATCGGGCAGCCTGATCACCAGCACCGCCCCGACGGGCGGGCTCGGAGACTGGAAGGCATTTGGAGGTGGCGGTTCGGTCCGGATCACCGGGGTCTCCTGCGCATCCGCGTCGGAATGCGTGGCAACCGACGACAACGGCAGCGTCCTCACCTCGACCAATCCCACCGCCGGTAGCTCCGCCTGGAGCTACGTGAACCTGATCCGCTACGAACTTCCGCAGGGCGGCTCCGTCCAGGAGGGCAACGGCCTCTTCGGCGCTGCCTGCGCCTCGCGCACCCTCTGCGCCGTCACCGGCGCCCGTGGGCAGATCTTCACCAGCACCGACCCATTCGCCGACCCGCCCGCGCCGACCAAGGCGAAAGCGAAGAAGCGCGGGCCCAAGCGCCCGCGGGCGAAGATCGCGACCGTGAAACTGCCCAGCAACCGCGCCATCGAAGAGCATCGTGCGAAGGTGCTGGTCCGCTTCTTCGCCCGCGGCAGGACCGGCGGCTTCGTCTGCAAGTTCGACAAGCGGCCCTACCGGCGCTGCAGCTCCCCGAAGCGTTACCCGGTCAAGATCGGCAGGCACGTCTTCAAGGTGAGGGCAATCGGGGTGACCGGGCTCCGTGGCCCGGCGGCTTCGGCCGTAATCCGAATCACCAAGCCCTGCTCGTTCGGAGGGCCCAAAACCTGCGGCTCCACGGTCGACAAATAGCCCCCATCTTGGGGGTGCGAAGCGCTTGTCCTCTGCTGTCAAGCCCGGTGGCAGTTTGCCCGGTTTAAAACTGACCCCCTGGTCGCTCTGTAACGGTGAAAGCGGCGGTTATCCGCACTGACACTTCCCGGCGTGTGGCGCGCCGGCTGCTCCCACTGACGGCTACGAACCACCTACCCCCGCTGCGACGCAGGGGCGGCATCGCACCCTTTTCCTGCGGAGTCTCTGCGGATGCTCGATTCAGCGAGGGGTCGGTGAAGTTGCTCGTACCCGGACGCTTCACCACCACCTCGATCAAGACCCCTGACGGCGGCGAGCTGGAGATCCGCCTGACCGATGGTGGCCATTGGCAGATGAAAGCGAAGCTGGTCGCGGAGAAGGACTGGCGCCCCCTCTGCCGGGGTCACATCGACGGCAGCATCTTCGACGCCGCCAGGCCCGATGATCTCGCCCCGGTCAAGGTCGGCCCGCTGTTGGTCGACCCGGCCGGTCGCCGGGTCGAGGTCCGGGGTGTCGAGCTGCGGCTGACCGCACACGAATATGAACTGATCGCGCTGCTGGAGACCGAGCCTGGCCGCGTCTTCACGAAGCAGGAGCTGCTGCGCGAGCTGTGGGGGGAGCAAGGGCACCAGCAAGCTCCGCTCACTTGAGTCCCACGCGAGTCGCACGCGCTGCAAGCTGCGGGATGCCGGCGCCGCTGGCTTCATCGTCAACTGCCACGGCCAGGGTTACAAGCTTTCCGATCAGCCGGTCTGATCCTCGGGGCTATCCTGCCGCCGACCGTGGCAACCCCGCTTGAGCAGTTGAACGGCGCCTACGAGGCCGCGATGAATGCGGAGGGTCAGGCGTTCTTTCGCCGCCTCAGCGAGTACCTGGGGCTACTGCGAGAGAACCGCCGGATTGAGCGAGTCGTGAAAGCGCTTTCGGCCGAGGTGCAGGAGGCCGAACGAAAGTACGCCGAGGAAGACGAGCAGCTGGCCTCGAGCTCGCCCCCGAGGCCGGCGAGGACGCGGAGGCCGAGCACCCCGGCCAGCGCGAACCGTTCGACCCGGCGGAGGCCGAGCGCTGGCGGGCGTGGTCCTTCACGCTGGCGAACTTCGACGCGATCGCGGCCGATCAAGAGAACCAAATGCGCGAGGAGAGAGAAGGGGACCGCAGCCGGTCGCGAGCGCTTGGCGAAATCTTGAACGCGAAGGTCTACAACCTCCAGTACCCCGACGATCCGAACCGGAAGGTCCGCGCCGACCTGGACGACCTGCGAACGAGGCTCAACCACCTTCGCGACCAGCAGAACGCGGCGCAGCTTCGGGTTGAGGCGGTGGCCGAGCCGACCGGCCACATCGCCCTGCTGAACCTCGAGCACGTCATAAGCCACACGGCGCCGCGAGAGCCGCGACCAGAAGCCCCACGCGGCAGCGACGAGCACGCCGTCTGGATAAATGAAGTCTTCGCCGAAAGCATCTCGGGCTTCGCCCACCTCCGCGAGCTAATGCGACCGAGGGAGCTGCGCGGCTCGCTTGGACAGAACGCGCAGGAGGCGATCGAGCGGATCGAACGGACGTGCAAGGACGCGCTGGAACGGCTGCATCCCCCGCTCAGGCAGCGGCTGGAAGGTAAGCGGTTCCTGCCGGCCTGGGGTGATTTCACCCGCAGCGAAAAGATCGGGATCGTCAGCGCCGCGCTCACCGGCCTCGGGATCGTCGCCGCCGTCGCAATCGCGCTGGTCTCGGCAGCGTGACCGGGGCGGGCGCTGCTGGGGCAACAAATGGGGCAACACGCCCCACAGACTCCAGCCGATCTCAGCCGATCTCGATCGGGCGGAAACCGCTCTAGGAAGCGCTCCACGTAGCCCAGCGGGGCCACTGGATCGGGCTCATAACCCGAAGGTCGCAGGTTCGAATCCTGCCCCCGCTATAGGACAAAAGGCCCGCAAATGCGGGCTTTTTAGTTTTGTCGTCTAACAGACAACAGGGTGCAAAATCGGCCGTGGGGCAAGCGCTGGGGCAAGGTGAGGTCCGAGAGGGTGCTCAAATGTGGCCAGCAGTCCGTGGCCCCAACCTGAAATCCTGCCGGGATGCAGTCGTACCTCATTCGCAGTTGGATGCGTCCTCGCTGATGCTCAAACGGGAGGTCGAGATCGGAGGCGAGTACGCCTGGCAGGAGCGGTACGCATTCCCGGAAAATGAGTACCGCAAGGTTGCGTTGCTCAAGTTTCTGAGCAATCCGGGTGGCAGACACGTGCTCGTCCGCGATAAAGACGGCGAGTTCGAGACGCACCTCGAACGCCTCGTCAAGCCCTGGTCGGAGCTCGGGCCGAAGGAGAAGGAGGCCGAGTTCCGCACGCGCCACGAAAAGTACGAGCAAGACCAGCGCCTTGAGCAGGAACGCGACCCGGTCGGCTTCGAGATCGAACAGAGATGGCGAGGTCTCCGGCGTTTCGAGCCCGGCCGAGCAGGCATTCCGCGCGTTCCCGAGTGGCTTCCTGGCAGGCTGGAGGACATGGCAAACGCTGTTCTCAAGTTGAAGATGGAACGCGGCGTCGTCGAAGACGAGCAGATCGCCTGCTACGACATGCTCCATACCTTGGTGGGCACCTGTGATCGCATCCGTCAGGTGGCCCGCGAGATGCTGCCAGCCTGGGAGGCCGAGGAAGAGGAACGCCGGAATCCCGGCCTGATCGCGGAGAACGTACGTCACCGCCTCGACAACGGCGACCTACCCTTCGCAAGCAGCCGAATCATGCCGGTGGAAGCGGGATACGGGATGTCCCGCAACCGCTACATGACGGAATTCCACACGGGCAGCGCCGTCGCGGGTGAGTTCATGGAGCGCGTTGCCGACGACTACGAGGAGCTCGACCGCTATGCCTCGCTCGCGGTCAGATGGGCGTGGGGGTTCTACTTGCGCTGGCGCAAAGAGCACGAAGCCGAGATGCGTGACAGGGGGCTTCGCGGGCGCGCCGCCGCCGTTGATTCTGGAGGGGCTACCTAAGCGGGTTCATCAAGCCGAATGATCTCCATGCCCTTTGGCACGTCGTCCGCCGAAGCGTAGATATGGAGTTCTTCCGGTAGGTCTGCCCGCTGAGGTTTCCGATTTTCTACGTGAATCAATGGCGTATGAAGCTCGGCCAAGAACGGCATCAGGAAGCCAAGCAGGAAGTCTTTTTGTAGCTCGAACATGTCGTCATCGAAGGCATCGGTTGGCGTTCGGTGACCTTCGATGTCCAGGGAGAGCGAACGTTTCGCGTTTGGGAAGAACTCGATCGTGTGCGCTATGAGATCGAAGATTTCTCGCGCCGCCCGCTCGAAGTTCTCCTCTGGGTAGACGCAGTGATAGAGCGCCATGGCCTTGGCTTCCTTGTTCACTTCTCGAGGCGGAGCGTTCGCGGCCCGCAATGCCTTGATCCCTTCCTCACAGACCTTGCCTGCCGCAAGAAGCGCCTCACCGACGTTTCGCCCGGCGAGCGTGTCGGCGTAAGCTGCGGCGCCTCGCCGGTCGGGGCGTCTTGCGGCCAGCTCGTCGACCCAGGTAATGCCGAAGACCGTCTCATGGGGAGCCAGAAACTCATCTGGATCTAATCCGATGTCGAGTGCCGCCGACCAATCATGGTGCACTGAGTTGCGGGCATAACGGAGCGCGCGGATCACGCTTCCGCCGTCGATTCCCACCGTCCAGTCCTCCCCTTTGGACTCGTGACGGATTCGCTCGTCCAGGGTCACCGACCAATTGAGGGCCTCAAAAACGGCATTCGTCCACTCGATGGCGAGAACTTGGCGGCCGAGATCGTCGTCGTGGTCCGGCTCCGTAAGGTTCTCGCCGCTGAGGCCGCTTCTCGTGAAGCGGCCAATCGAGCGCATGAAGCCATAGAGGAGAACCTCCGGCTCCAGTCTGTCTCGCCGGACTCCGCTCTCCGAGTCCGCGGTCACTTCTACCGCGACCCCTCGTCGTTCGTATCCGTGGGGAGCGCGGCGAGGTCCTTCGAAACGAGGTCGCGTTCGTCGCAACTAACAAGCCGATGACCGCCTTCCTCGGCGGCAGCCGCGTAGGCGGCGTCATAGACGGAGATCGTGTGATGCTCGGCGATCTCTGCTGCCCTCGCGAGGAGGGTGTCAGTGGAGGAGAGGACACCACCGTCGTTCGCGAGCTTCTCGATCACCGCCAGTAGCGACGCGACCAACTCCGGTGCGCGCCACGCTCGCACCACGACGTTGGCGACCTCGTAGCGGGCGAGGTCGAGCGTGGCGAGGGTGACCTCATCGTCTTCCAGCAGGGCTCGTGCCGGCTCGTGGTAATCGTCCTCGGGGTCGAAGGCCGCGAGCAGGACGCTCGCATCGAGAAGCAGCGTCGTCACGGACCGGGTCGCGTTGCCTTCACCTGCTCCGCGGCGCGGCCGCCGTGGGGTGAGACGACATTAAGTAGCGACCGCATCGCCGCTGCCCGACCCTCACGCCGCCGGCGCAGCGCCACGTCGGCGAAATCCCGCATGACGGCGCTGCGGGTCGTGCCGCCGCGTCGCGCCTCGGCATCCACCTCAGCGAGGAGATCGTCTGGAAGGGAGACCATTACCTTTGCCATGCAATCAGTATACCCAGGTATACCGGATGACCTCGTGGGGCAAGAAATGGGGCAAGGTGCCCCACAGATTCCAGCCGATCTCCACGTAGTTCGATCTCACGAAAACCGCTTGAAACCTAGCTCCACGTAGTCCAGCCGATCCAACCGATCAAGCTCATAACCCGAAGGTCGCAGGTTCGAATCCTGCCCCCGCTATAGAGAAAAGCCCCGGAAACGGGGCTTTTTTCGTGTTGAGAATCTTCTGGCTGGCCTGCGCGGGTACTAGCTGGGTACTAAGTTCGGCAAATTTGGTGCGAGTCGAGCCTCCACGCGTGAGCCGGCGGCCGCGATCAGACCTCGACGAATTCGTGCTCCACGTCGCCCGGGGTGATGAAGATGATCCCCCGCAAATCCTCGGAGCCCGCGTTCCACGCGGTGTGGACGGTCCCGCGCGGAACGAAGATCAGGCTTCCCGCCGTCATCGACAGCACTTCGTCGCCGAGCCTGAATGCCCCTTCGCCCGCCGCGCAGTAGAACGCCTCGTCCGTGGTGGGGTGTTCATGCAGGGCCGGCGCCGGGGCACCGGCGGGGATCGTCCCGATCAGCGCCGAAAACGCACCGCCCGTGTCCTCTCCCGTCAGGTTGAGGATCCCGTCGATCTCGGACGGGTCTACAACCGTGCATCCGTTGATCTTTTCCATAGACGCGCCTCCTTCGTCCCATTGACCAGCCTGTCGCCAGCCTACTTCCCCCTCCCAACTGCGCGGCGAAGGCGCTCGTGGGTTTGAAGGCGGCGGGAGTGCTTCGAGTAGATCGTTGACGTGCCCGTACTTCCGCTGAGCTTTCAGCGCGACGTATTCCTCGGAGAGCGCGAAGCAGCTCGTTGACCGCTCTCTTGATTCGTCGGACGCTCGAGCATTGGAAGCAGCGCGAGGCGGACCAGTCGCACGACAGAGTCTGGGTCATCGACCGTGATGTCCCCGTCGCGCGTAAGCAGCAATGAGATTGCAAGGCGAGCGATCACTTCAGCGACGCCCTCTACGTCTGACGTTTCGGCACGACCCGCATCGACTTCAGCCTGAAGCCGCTTCGCGATCAGTGATCGGTAAAGAGCGAGCACCGGGCCGCCGTCGATCGTGAGCGGGGGCAGCAGGACCTCGGGTTCACGCCGCAAGATCCCGTCGAACAGCGGGTGGTTGCGCACGTAGCGCCCGGCGAAGGCGAAGCCTTCAACGAGCCTGTCCTCCAGCGTCTCGGCACCCTCCCAGAGCAGGTCGAGCTCTTCCATGCCACGGCGTACCTCGCGCGCGATGACAACCTCGACGAGGCCCTGCTTGCTCTCGAAGCGGCGAAAGACGGTCATCCGGGAGACGCCGGCCCGGCGTGCGACGTCTTCCATCGACGTGCGACGAATGCCGTGCTCGGCGAACTCCACGAGCGCCGCGGCCGCAACCCGGTCGAAGACCGCGTCCTCCCCCGAGGGGGGAGTCGTCGCAAGGGCTTCGGCTAGTGGCGGCATCAGCTACTATGATACTCTATTCTCACAAGGTAACAACGAAAGAGATCATGGATAAAGCGCTTGCCGGCCTGCCCCGACTGCAACGCCCCGCAGTCGTCAACGCCGCTCAGTACTGGCTCGCCCCGGAGCGGTTCGCGCGCAGTTGCCAGCGCCTCGGTGACCGCTTCCTGGTCCCGATGCCATCGGCGACGGGGCCGTGGCTGTGCCTGACCGACCCGGAAGACATCAAGCGGGTGTTCACGGCCGACACCGCCGTACTTCGCCTCGGAGCGGCCCTGGCGAAGGCCTCGGCGCACCATCTCGTCCTCGGCCCGACCGGACTCACGAACCTCGATGGCCCCGAGCACATGCGCATGCGGCGAAGGCAGTTGCCGCCGTTTCACGGACGCGCGCTCCCCAGCTACCACGAGACCATGGAGCGCAAGGCCGAAGAGGCTCTTGCACGCTGGCCCTACGGTCGCCCCACCCCCGCTGGGCCACAGATCGAGGGGATCACTCTCGAGGTGATGATGGCCACGGTGTTCGGGGTCACCGATCCCACACGCGTCGAGCGGCTGCGCGCAGCGACGCTCGAGCTGCTTCGCGAGGGCCACTCGCGGCGCTTCTTCATCCAGACCATGATCGCGACCAGCCGTAAGGACGGGTGGGACAGGCCCTTCCCGCGGATGGGCCGCGCAATCGACGCGGTCGACGCGGTCGTGATGGAAGAGGTCGCCGAGCGCCGCAGGGAGGACAGGCTCGATGGCCAGGATGTCCTCGGAATGTTCCTTCGCACCCCCGATCAGGATCAGCTGATGAGCGACAACGAGATCTGCGATGCGATGCGGACTCTCTTGCTCGGCGGCCACGACACCACTGCCTCCACCCTGACCTGGGTGCTCGAGCACATCAGTCGCTTCCCTGACGTGCTCGCGCGCCTGGAAAGCGCCGCGCTGGACGAAGACGACGAATATCTCGACGCGGTGATCAAGGAGACGATGCGCCTGCGCCCGGCCTTCCCGCTCACCGCACGGCTCGCAACCGAGCCGTTCGAGCTGCCGGGCCTGACCATTCCGAGCGGCACCATGGTCGTCCCCTACATCACGCTCGTGCATCGCCGTCCCGAGCTCTATCCCGATCCGCTCAGCTTCCGGCCGGAGCGCTTCCTCGATACCCGCGCCGGGACCTACACCTGGATCCCCTTCGGCGGCGGACCGAGGCGATGCATCGGCGCCGCCTTCTCCATGGCCGAGGCCCGAATCGTGCTGAGGACGATCCTGCGCCAAGCCCGCATTGAACCTTCTCGGCGGCGGGCGGAGCGGGTCGCGCGCCGCAACGTCTTCATCGTGCCGGCCCGCGGCGGGCGCATCACGCTTCAGTTACGCACACCCGAGACCGATCGCCGACAGCATGCCCTTCGGGGTGACCATGCGGGAGTCGTCTAGCCTCTCGGGCTCCGCCGTGTCGGCGGCTCGCCTCGCTGAGCATTTCGGTCCGCGGCATCGTCCCGGGGGGACCAGATTTAGTTGGCGAGGATCAGCCCGACCGTGAGTAGACCCAGTGCCACGCCCGCGCTGGCGAGCGCCGTGTGGGCGAATCGTGATGGATTGGGGTAGCGCCCCTCTGCAAGGGCGCGCTCCACCACGCCGCGACGGCTGCTCCCGTAGGCGATCACCGCGACCCCGTAGAGCGCGAAGAAGACTCCCAGCAGCTCGTCGGGCCAGCGGGCTGAGCCGTGGTCGAGGCCCGGGACGACACGCCCCACCCCAAGAGCGACCGCCAGCGCGGTTAGGCCGGTTCGCCACCAGGCCAGCTCGGTTCTTCATCGACACTCGTGCGTCTTGAACGTTTGCGCGTCGCCGATGCGTCGTCGTCATCCAATTGGAATGAAATCGGTATCCGTCCTCTCTTCCCAGCGCATAGGATTGGGCCCAAGTGAAGGTCACGGAAGCTCCCTTCGACCTCGCCGAGGCCAAGCTCGCGCCGCCATCGACGCGGCCCGGGACGGTCGCGAAGACGGATCTGATCGAGGACCTGTGCAGGTCGCGCGCACCTCTCATAACCGTGGTCGCACCGGCCGGCTACGGCAAGACGACCATCCTTGCGAGATGGGCGGAAGCCGATCCGCGCCCCTTCGCCTGGGTCGCGCTCGACGCCCGAGACGACGACCCGGTCGTCCTGCTGCGGTATGTCGCCGGCGCCATGCACCGGCTCGAGCCGCTGCCGCCGGAGGTCTTCGACGCGCTCTCGGGCGCGGGCGGATCTGGCTGGACGAAGCGCGTGGCCCGGCTCGGCAATGCCCTGGCCGCCCGGGAGCAGCCGTTCGTCCTCGCGTTGGACGACCTGCATTCGGTCGCCAATACCTCGTGCATGGACGTACTTGCAGAGTTGTTCCAGTCGATCCCGGCGGGATCACAGGTCACGGTCGCGAGCAGAGAGGAGCCGGCGCTGCCGCTCGGCCGTTGGCGCGCGCAGGGGTGGGTGCGCGAGATCGGCCCGACAGAGCTCCGCCTCGACGAGCGCGAGGCCGAGCGGCTGCTCCAGGCGGCCGGCATCGAGCTCGGTGAGGACGAGGTCAACGAGCTGACGCAGCGCACCGAGGGCTGGGCCGCCGGCCTTTATCTGGCGGCCCTCTCCATGCAGGCGGGGACGCCGCACCCGGCGAGCACCGAGGTCTTCACCGGCGAGGACCGTTTCGTGACCGATTACTTCCGTGCCGAGCTGATGTCGAGGCTGCCCGCGGACGAGGCTCGGTTCCTCAAGCGGACCTCGGTGCTGGAGCGGATGAGCGGTGACCTCTGCGACGCGGTGATCGAGTCGACCGGATCGTCTGGCGTACTCGAGCGTCTCGAGCGCACGAACCATTTCGTCGTCCCCCTCGACCGGCGCGAAGAGTGGTATCGCTATCACCACCTGTTCGCCGAGCTGCTGCGCAACGAGCTCGCTCGCAGCGAGCCGGAGGCGGTGGCCGAGCTCAACCGCAGGGCGATGGGGTGGTGCGTCGCCCACGATTTCCCCGAAGCCGCTCTGATCTACGGACACGAGGCGGGCGAGGCCGACACCGTCGCCGGTCTCGTCGATGAACTCTCCCTGCCGACCCACTACGACGGCCGGATGGAGACCCTCGAGGGATGGCTGAGGATGTTCAGCGAGGACGAACTGAGGCGCTACCCCGCGCTCGCCGTGGTCGGCGGATGGCTGAAGGCGCTGACCGGCCGCTCCGCCGAGGCCGAGCGCTGGCTCGCCATCGCCGAAGGCTCGACTTCGACGATCCCGCTCTCAGATGGCAGCACGACGATCGAGCCGTGGGTGGCCGTCCTGCGCGGGGCGATGATGCCCGATGGCCCCGATCGGGCCCTTGCCGACGGCGAGCTGGCGGTCGCGGAGCTGGCTCCGGGGAGCGCCTGGAGGCCGGCCGCGCTCACCCTCCGGGGCACCGCCAGCGTTGTGCTCGGCGACGCACAGAACGCGATCGCCGATCTCAGCGCCGCGGTCGCGCTCGGGGACAGCGCCTCCCAGCCCCTCACCGTCGCCCACGCACAGCTCGCGCTGCTGGCGGTCAGGCAGGGTGACTGGACCGAGGCCGGGAAGCAGGCGTCGGCGGGCCGGGCGGTCGTCAAAGACGCAGGCCTGGGCGATTACTCGACCAGCGCGCTCGTGCATGCGGCGACGGCGCGCGTCGCCGTGCACGAGGGGCGCCAGGAGGATGCCCGCGCAGCGCTGAGCGCCGCGCACCGCTTGCGGCCGCTGCTCGACCACGGGCTTCCGTGGCTCGCCATGCAGGTCGGAATCGAGCTCGCCCGCGCACACCTGGCGCTCGCCGAACCCGGCCCTGCTCGCACGGTGCTTGGCGAGGCCGAGCGGGTGCTCGAGATCCGACCGCAGTTGGGAATTCTGGTCGAGGATGCGCGGCAACTGCAAGCCCGCCTCGCGGCGACCTCGGGGCCGGACGGCGCCTGGGCGATGAGTCTGACCGGAGCGGAGCTGCGGCTGCTTCCGTACCTGGCCACGCACCTCACTTTCCCCGAGATCGGAAGCAGGCTGTTCATCTCACGCAACACCGTCAAGAGCCAGGCGGTCTCGACCTACCGCAAGCTCGGAGTCTCCTCGCGCAGCGGCGCGATCGAGCGCGCGGTCGAGGTCGGGCTCTTGGACGACTCGGTTTACCCGAGGGCTCCGGATCTCATCCCGGAGGGATGATGCGCCGGGGAGCGGCGGCTTTGAATATGCACCAACGCCAATGGACGATTACAAGCAGCGCCTTCGTCGGCTCGCCGTGCATGACGAGGCGCTCCTCGAAGCGATCGCAACGGAAGCCGGCTCACCCGCCGCCATGGTCCTGGGCGACAAAACCGCGGCCCTCTTGCGCATCGCAGCAACCGTCGCCGTCGATGCGGCCCCTCCGTCGTTTCAGCACGCCGTAGCGCTCGCCCTCGCGTCCGGAGCGACGACTGAGGAGATAGTCGCCACCCTCGAGGCGGTGACGCCGGTGACGGGCACCGCGCGAGTCGTCCAGTGTGCCCCGAAGATCGCCCTCGCGCTCGGCTACGACGTCGATGCCGCACTGGAGCGCCTCGACTGATGACCCGCATTTCATCCCACGCGGGTGATGCCCCCACTGCGGCCGGACGGTGGAATACCGGTCCTGAGTCCCTGGCACGCAACCAGTCAATAGGAGGAGTTTGAGATGGAGATACGAGGATTGGGTCGAGCGACCTTCGCGGCGGTGCTGCTGATGATCGCCGGCTCGCTCAACGTCATCTACGGAATTGCCGCGATCAGCGAAGCGAACTTCTTCACCGACAGCGGCACCCACTTCGTCTTTTCGAGCCTCAACACCTGGGGCTGGATCATCCTGCTCCTCGGGGCGCTCGAGCTAACGGGTGGCATCTCGCTGCTCAGCGGCAACACCTACGGCCGCATCATCGGCATCGTTGCCGCCTCCTTCGGCGCGATCGGATCGCTGCTCGCCGTCGCGGGCGCCTATCCCTTCTGGTCGCTCGGCGTCTTCGCGCTCTGCGTGATCGTCCTCCACGGTCTGATCGTCTACGGCGAGCCGGCCGAGCAGGCCTGAGGCGCGCGGAAACCACCCCACCGGAGAGGAAGACAGCATGCCTTCACGCCCCGCCGAGAGTTCTCCCGAGACAAACGCCTCAGGCCACCGTGGCATCGTCGCGGCGCTGCTGGTCGTCGGCACCTTGGTGGCATTCCTGGCGATCTTCTCGATCTGGGTCAACCGGCAGGCGCTCAACACCGACAACTGGGTCGACACCAGCGAGAAGCTCCTCCAAGACGAGGAGGTCAAGACTCAGCTCTCCAACTACCTCGCCGATGAACTGTTCGCCAACGTCGACGTCCAGGGCGAACTGGAAGAGACCTTCCCGCCGCAGCTCGCGCCTCTCGCCGGCCCTGCCGCCGGGGGCCTGCATCAGCTCGCTCCCCAGGTGGCCGAAAGGGCTTTGGAAAGCTCCCACGCCGAAAGCCTGTGGAGCGCGGCGAACCGGGTCGCCCACGAAACGCTGCTGAAGATCCTCAAGGACGAAGGCTCGGCGGTCTCTACCGGCGGCGGCGAAGTCACCCTCGATCTCAAAGCGCTGCTCTCCGAAAGCGGCGGCCAGCTCGCCGGCAAGCTCGGCTCGAAAATCCCCGAGGATGCGGGCCAGCTGACGATCCTCAAGTCCGATCAGCTCTCAGCGGCACAGGACATCAGCAAGCTGGTCCGCAAACTGCCGATCGTCCTCACCCTCCTGGCCCTCTTTCTCTACGGCCTTGCGATCTATCTCGCCGGGCCGCGGCGCAGGCAGGCGTTGCGATCGGTCGGCTTCGGCTTCATCGTCGCCGGCGTCCTCAGCCTCCTCCTCCGAGAGATCGGCGGCGGCGCGGTGGTCGACGCCCTGGCGGGGACCGAGGCGGTCAAGCCCGCGGTGGAATCCGTCTGGAGCATCGGCACCGGGCTGCTGGTGACGGTCGCTGTCTCGGCGATCACCTTCGGCATCCTTCTCGCCATCGCCGCCTGGCTGGCGGGACCGACCCGCATCGCGTCCAACCTGCGCCAGGAAGCCGCTCCCTACCTGCGGGAGCGGCGAGGCACGACCTACGCGGTGGTCGGCGCGATCTTCCTCGCGCTCGTCCTCTGGGCGCCCGTGGTCGCTTTCCAAAAACCGATCGGGCTGGTGTTGCTGGCGGTGCTGATGGTGCTCGGTACGGAGGCGCTACGACGCCAGGCCGAAGCGGAATTCCCGGACGCGACCTTCGGCGGCTTCGGTGAGCGGATGCGAGGGTCGGTATCGCGACGACCGGCAGACGAGCCTCAGGCCACTCCCCGAGAAAGCAAAATCGATCAGCTGGAGCGGATCACGGCGCTGAGGGACAAGGGAGCTTTGAGCGAGGAGCAGTACGAGGCCGCGAAGGCCGAGGTACTGGGTCACTGAAGTGTCCTCAGAAATCACGAACGAAGGGATCAGGTTGAGCACCGAAGAGGTCAGCGAGATGGGACCGATCGACTACATCCTGGTCGAGTGGCCGGGGCGGCAACCGACCGGCGAGGCGATGCCGCACCTGGTTGACCTGGTCGAGCGCGGCCTGATCCGGATTCTCGACCTCACCTTCATCACGAAGGGCGAGGATGGCTCCGTGGCGGCGGTTGAGATCGCCGACCTCGGCGGCGAGGTGCCCGAGGTCGCCGTCTTCGAGGGCGCCTCCTCGGGTCTGATCGACGACGACGACGTCGCCCAGGCAGGCGACGCCCTCAAGGCCGGAACCTCGGCCGCGCTGCTCGTCTACGAGAACACCTGGGCCGGCCCCTTCGCCGCGGCGGTCCGTCGCTCCGGCGGCCAGCTCGTCTCCAGCGGCCGCATCCCTGTCCAAGACCTCCTCGCCGCTCTCGACGCGGCCGAGGCAACCGCCTAAGAGAAGGAGAATCTAATGCCAGGACTACTAAGAGGTGTCGCCCGCACGGCCGTCGTCGCCGGCACCGCCAGCGCTGTCAGCGGTCGCGTCGCCCACCGCCAGGGCGAGCGCTGGGCCCAGCAGGAAGAACCACAGCAGCCCCAGCAGGCCGCTCCGTCCCCGGCTCCTGGCGCCGCGCCGGCAGCCGGCGACTCGACGATCGACCAGCTGAAGGAGCTCGGTGAACTAAAAGCGCAGGGCATCCTCACCGAGGAGGAGTTCGTGGCTCAGAAGGCAAAGCTGCTCGGGTGAGGGGCGCAGGAGATTCCATGACTGACGAGATCAAACGCGACGTCCTGCCGATCCCCGACCAGGCCTACGAGGGGCTGATCACCTACGACGCCAAGGACCCCGACACGGCCTTCCCGCCGATCGAGCCGCTGCGCCCGCCGGCGCAGGCTCCCAACGTCCTCGTCGTCCTGCTCGACGACGTCGGCTTCGCCGCCTCCAGCGCCTTCGGCGGTCCCTGTCAGACCCCGGTCGTCGAGGCCCTGGCCGCCGAGGGGCTGAAGTACACCCGCTTCCACACGACCGCGCTCTGCTCGCCCACCCGCGCAGCGCTGCTCAGTGGCCGCAACCACCACTCGGTCGGAATGGGCGGGATCACCGAGATCGCCACCTCGGCGCCCGGCTACAACTCTGTCCGGCCGAACACCGCGGCTCCTTTGGCCGAGACGCTGAAGCTGAACGGCTTCTCCACCTCGCAGTTCGGCAAGTGCCACGAGGTCCCGGTCTGGGAGACCAGCTCGATGGGGCCGTTCGACAGCTGGCCCTCCGGGGGCGGCGGCTTCGAGCACTTCTACGGCTTCGTCGCCGGCGAGACCAATCAGTACTACCCGGCGCTGTATGAGGGGACGACGCCGGTCGAGCCCGATCGCGGTCCGGAGGAGGGGTACCACCTGACCGAGGACCTGGCCGACCGGGCGATCGGCTGGGTGCGCGAGCAGAAGTCGCTGACCCCGGACAAGCCCTTCTTCATGTACTTCGCGCCGGGGGCGACCCACGCGCCCCACCACGCCCCGGTCGAGTGGTCGGACAAGTACAAAGGCCACTTCGACGCCGGCTGGGACGCTTTGCGGGAGGAGACGCTGGCCCGCCAGAAGGAGCTGGGCGTGGTGCCCGAGGACGCGGTCTTGACCGAGCGCCCGGCGGAGATCCCGGCCTGGGACGAGATGCCGGAGGAGCTGAAGCCGGTGCTGGCGCGCCAGATGGAGGTCTACGCGGGCTTCATGGAGCACACCGACCATCACGTCGGCCGCCTGCTCGACTCGATTCGCGACCTCGGCGTGCTCGAGGACACCCTCGTCTACTACGTGATTGGCGACAACGGCGCCTCCGCCGAGGGCACCATCCACGGCACCTTCAACGAGGCCTTCACCTTCAACGCCGCCAACGCGCTGGAGACGCCGGAGATGCTGGCGGCGAAGATCGACGAGCTGGGCACCCCGTCGGCCAACAACCACTACGCGGTCGGCTGGGCGCACGCGATGGACACCCCCTACAAATGGACCAAGCAGGTCGGCTCCCACTGGGGCGGAACCCGCAACGGCACCGTGGTCCACTGGCCCGCCGGCATCGAGGCGAAGGGCGAGGTCCGCAACCAGTTCAGCCACGTGATCGACATCGCCGCGACGGTTCTCGACGCGGCAGGCCTGCCCCACCCGACCTTTGTCCACGGTGTCCAGCAGATGCCGCTGCACGGCAAGAGCATGGTTCCAAGCTTCGCCGACGCCGAGGCGCCCGAGCACCGCGAGACCCAGTACTTCGAGATGTTCGTCAACCGCGGCGTCTACCACCAGGGCTGGACCGCGGCGACCCGGCACAGTGTCCCCTGGCTGGTCGGGACCGAGCTGCCGGCGCTCGACGACGATGTCTGGGAGCTCTACGAGCCGGGCGACTGGACCCAGGCCAACGACGTCTCCGCCGAGCAGCCCGAGAAACTGCACGAGCTGC
Organism: uncultured Solirubrobacterales bacterium; assembly: GCA_963811375.1. Taxonomy (GTDB): domain Bacteria; phylum Actinomycetota; class Thermoleophilia; order Solirubrobacterales; family 70-9; genus VAYN01. Next base: position 121,286 of record CAWEQY010000009.1, on the reverse strand, counting down.
AGCGCCTGTTCTTGATCGAGGCGGTCCGCTACGGGGTGCTGCCCCTCGACGATCGCCGGGTCGAGCGCTTCGAACCCCACATCGCCGGCCGGCCGATGCTGGTCAACGGCAACTCGCAGATCCTCTACGGCGGCATGAAGCGGATCTCGGAGAACTCGATGATCGCCGTCAAGAATCGCTCTCATTCGGTCACCGCGCAGCTGGTCATCCCCGAGGAAGGGGCGGAGGGCGTGATCATTGCCCAGGGCGGCACCTTCGGCGGCTGGAGCCTCTACCTCAACCAGGGTCGCCCGACCTATTGCTACAACCTGCTCGGGATCGCGAGTTTCAAGGTCGCAGGCGGTGAGCCAGTGGCTGCCGGCGAGCACCAGGTGCGGATGGAGTTCGCCTACGACGGCGGCGGCCTCGGCAAAGGCGGCAATGCCGTCATCTACGTCGACGGCGCCAGGGTCGGAGAGGGTCGGGTCGAGGGGACGATGCCGCTGATCTTCTCCGGCGACGAGACGACCGACCTCGGCACCGACACCGGGACTCCCGTCAGCGACGACTATGTCTCGGCCGACTGCGCCTTCACCGGCAAGATCGAGTGGGTGCAGATCGACGTCGATGAGGCCGCCGAGGACTCCGACCACCTGATCTCCCCTGAGGAGCGACTGCGGGTCGCGCTGGCCCGGCAGTAGCGGCGCCGCGCGGGCTACCCGGCGGGGTCAAGCTCCGCGTCGCGGGCGCATCGAAACCCGGTATTGCCAGTCGAGCTGTTCGCTGTGTTGGAGCTTCGGGCTGCGACCCGGTAGCGGTTGCAGTAGGAGTGGTGACAGAGGTAGGAGCCGCCGCGGGTGGCCCGTGCCTCTGCCCCCGCGGGGTGGGCCGGCTGCGGCGTCCCCCCGGCGCCTTCGGCGTCGAACAGATCGCGGCACCATTCCCAGACGTTGCCGCTGGTGTTGTGAAGGCCGTAGGCGTTGGCGGGAAAGGCATCGACCGGACAGGTGCCGAGGAAGCCGTCGCCGAGGGTGTTGTCCGAGGGGAACGTGCCCTGCCAGACATTCATCCGGTGCTCGCCCCCCGGCTCCAGCTCATCGCCCCAGGGAAAGTGCTTTTGCACCAGTCCACCGCGGGCCGCGTACTCCCACTCGGTCTCGCTCGGCAGTCTCGCTTCGCTCCACTGACAGAAGGCTTCGGCGTCCCGCCAGGACACATGGACGACAGGATGATCCAGGCGGTTCTCAATCGAAGATTGCGGCCCCTCCGGTTGGCGCCAGCAGGCACCAAAGACCTGGCGCCACCACGGCGCCTGGATGGCGCCGCGGGTGTCCGGGAACTCGTCGGGGAGCAGGCCGCCGAAGACGAACGACCAGCCGTAGCGCTCCGCGTCGGTCACGTAGCCCGTCGCCTCGGCGAAGGCCGCAAAGCGCCGGTTCGAGACCGCGCAGGGGTCGATCCAAAAGGCGTCGACCTCGACCTCCCGCACCGGGCCCTCGTGGTCGCCGGGGATGGTCTCGGGACCCTCGGCTCCCATCAGGAATGCGCCGCCGTCAAGGGAGACCATCTCCGTGAGCAGCGGAGGCGAACTCGATTTCCGACCCAGCGACTGGACGGGTGCAGCCGCTCCATCCGCAGCTACCCCGGCCGGCTCAGAGTCCGCGCGGGAGGGACCGCAGCAGGAAGCTGGATGGGGCCTCATGCCCCGACGATACTGCCGCGAATACAGCCAAGTATGAGTTGTTCTCTTCGGTGCCATTGGACCACTCGCTCTCCTTCCTGAGCGATCCGCTCGTCACCGGCGCCAGGGCGACTCCCTCTCTTCGTCACTATTACCGGCCGGCCCTCGACCTGGCGATGGCGATCGTTCGCCGGTATGCCGTCGACGTGGAGGTGACGCGCCGAGGGGTGGACCTGCCGTCGATGGTGCTCGACAAGGACTCGATCTTCGAGAGCTATCTGCGAAACACCCTGCAAGCCGAGGCGGGGCGAGCTGGAGGGGGAGTCGACGTCCTTGATGGCAACGCCGCCGGCAAGAAGCCGCTATTCGATGACCCGCCCTCAGAGAACGCAACGCCAGACATCGTTTTCAGCCGCGGGGGGCATCGATGGCCACTGGTGATTGAGGTAAAGAACGTGCCAGTGAAGGGCAAACTCGAGCCGGGGTGCAATCGAGCAGGCCGTCACCTATGCGGCTGCCTATCGCTGCAACCGAGCTGTTCTGGCGCACCCGCGGTCGCGAAATCCAGACGAGGCCGGGCTAAAGCTGCAAGGCCGTATCGGGGACCTAGCGGTCTATCAGTATGTCTTTGACCTAGAGGCAGCCGATCTCCTCGCCGAGGAGTCGAAGTTCGCCGACTCGATGTTCGATCTATGCAGCACGGATTCGAGCTAGCGTGGATCACGATACGACGACTCAGGTAGCAGCTCTGGTTGCGGCGGCAACGGGTCTGGTCGCCGCCATCGCCGGCATCTGGAATCTCGCATTGGCGGCCCTGCGAAATCGACCTGGCCTGAGCGTTTTCACGCGCGAGTTTGCCGCAGACCCCTATGGCCATGAGCGATACATCGAGGTCGTGGTGGTGAACGCCAAGCCCAGGCCGAACTCCGTCGTTGAGATGGGTCTGCGCATGCGAGGGCAGGCCAAAATCTGGAAGGAAGCCGACGGCTCTACGCGGCCCGAGCTGCCAGTCGTCCTCAATGACGGCGAAGTCGTGACGATGACCTGGCTACGGGAGGAGCTCGGGCAGGAGTTCTGGGAAGGGAAGGCCGAGATCGTCGGTTGCTTTGCGATCGACGGCCGCGGACGTGAGGTAGTGGGCGGGCCGCTGCCATAGCCCGCGGGCATCGACATACAGCCGGTCGACGAGGAGATCGATCGTGAGCTCGCAGGGACGCTTCCTCAGCTCGCAAGCGAGTACGTACACCGTGTCGCTCGACGGCGGCTTCCTGGCGCGGGGCTTCTGGATTTACGTCTGGGAGGTCCGTGACCCCGAGGGCTCAGTGATGCTTTACGTCGGGCGCACCGGCGACAGCTCCTCGCCGAATGCGCAGTCACCCTTCAACCGGATGGGTCAGCATCTCGGCTTCGCGAAGAACAGCAGCATGCTGCGAAACCACTTACAAGGTCGAGATGTGTCCCCCGACCTTTGCTCATTCCGCTTGGTTGCCCACGGGCCGATCCTTCCCGAGGCCGAGGGCTGGAAGTCCCATGTGATTCGGCGGGACCTCGCAGCAGCTGTGGAGAAGCAGCTCGCCGAGGATTGCGTCGCCGCTGGCTATGACGTCCTCAACTCGGTCGCTTCAGGAAAGGAGCTGGACGACGAGCTCTACGCCCCCGTTCGCGCTGCCTTCACCGAGCACTTCGACTTGATCTAACAGCCGGCGTATCCTTCCACCGGGTGACCCTTCGATTCGGCCAAGATGTCGCGCTACAGATCGTTGACGCGGTCGCCAGGATTGAGGCTGCGGAGTCTGGACGGCGATTCATCTATACGGTGGCGACCGAGTCAGAGGCCCCGGGCGTGGGGACTGGTGAGCACGCCGGGGTCCTCAGAACTCATGGTGCCGACAGCATTACGATCGGAACCGACGCTGGCGACGTAGAGATCGGCTGGTACGAGATCACCTCGATCGGCGTGGCGCCTGACTAGCCGCAAGCCCTGGGCACCACGGCGCTAGGTGTAAGCGTTGCAGCTCGCTGTCTTGGTCGAGGAGGAGGGTGCGAGATACCTTCGCCGCCGTGACTACTGACGGGAATCCCTAAGGCCGGACGGGGAAGGAGGCTAGAAGACTGCTCGCCTGTCCAGAGCCGCGCTCGGGCCGCGTAAGGCGAGCTCCTTGACCCGACCTCGCTCGGCCTTCTCGATGCCGAGGCTGCTTTCGCTTTCACGCAAGAGCAGTTGTGTCAGGATCGCCGCATGGCAGATGAATCGGTCGCGGACCGACTCCGCGGATTCGGCGTGAAGGGCATCCTCGTGCAGATGGCCGAACGTGGGCAGATTCTTGAGCTGAAGTGCGAGATGCCGCAGTGCTATCACCCCAACGGACGCGACAAGTTCGAATCGCTCGCGACTGAGCGCAGGTTGTGGGCGCCCTCGCGCGACCACTACCCGATCCTCAGTTCGGCCGGTGGAATACTACGTGCCGACAACGTTCGGCTGTCCCATATCGAGTGCAATCAGCGTGATCCACACGCGGCGGAAGCAGATCGGGGCACTGCTTCTTGCAGGCGAATCACTGGAAGACATCGCCGACACGCTGAACCGCAAGAAGACCCCCGCGTTTCACAGAACGAAACGATGGACGGCGGCCATGGTGCGCGAGGCCTACGTGTCCTAGTCCGGGTTCGACGCTGGGTTCCGCTTCGCGCGAGCTCCGGCACTCTTCGCCGAGTCTAGATATCGAAGCAAGCCAGTCCGCTGGGGCAACAAATGGGGCAACACGCCCCACAGATCCCAGCCGATCCCAGCCGATCTCGATTTCGCGAAAATCGCTCTAGGACGCGCCCCACGTAGCCCAGCAGGCCCCTTGGTTCGCGCTCATAACCCGAAGGTCGCAGGTTCGAATCCTGCCCCCGCTATAGGTAAAAGCCCCGAAAACGGGGCTTTTACTATTCGCGCAGGATCCGGCGCCGCCGCAGTACGCGCTCGCAGATCTCGAGCAGCTCTCCCACCTGCTGCGCCAGTTCCGCTCCGAGCTCCCCCGTCAGGGCCGCGTTCGCCGCTTCCCCGGCCTCCGTGCGGCGGCGGTCGAGCGTCGCCATGTCCTCGGCGTGGCCGGGATCGACCGTCACCTTCTTCATCTCCACCAGCAGTGCCTCGAGCCCGACTCGCAGCTGCAGCGCCGCCTCGCGCAGGCGGCCCGCATCGAGGTTGGCGCGCGCGCGCAGCAGCAGCGTCTCGCAGACGGCCATCCGCTCGCGACCGCCGAGGATGGCCGCGACCCGTTCCTGCGGCCGCAGATCCTCCTGGCGCCGGCGCCGCTGCGAGGCATTGCTGGCCCAGACGTCGACCTCGCGGGCGGCGGTGAAGCGACCGTCGGCGACCTCCTCGCCATCGCCGTAGCCGATCCGCACCGCCACCGCCCGCTCCGGCGTCAATTCGTGGCTCTGCGGATCGGCAGCGGCAATGGCGTGAACGTGGAGGGCGCGGTTGAGCAAGCCGATGCCGTCGGCGACAAGAACGTCCGCCGTGTCCTCCGCCTCGGTTGCCTCGTCCAGCCAGCGAGCCGCGTCCTCGACGCTCTCGAAGGGCGCGAAAGCCCGTACCGCGGTCGCTCGCGCCAGCGGCAGAGCAGAGGGTTCCGTGCCCGGGTCGGACTTTCGCGATCGCCGCCGGCGCCGCGCCGGGGGGGGCGGCGCACCCAGGGTCTTCACGACGAGCACGCTCTCCTCGTCGTCGAGGCGGGCCAGGTAGCGACCGTCTGCCAGCGGCAGGGGACCGGCGAAGTCGAGTTGCGCGAATCCGAATAGCTTGGCCAGAAGCCGGGATTCTCCCGGCTATTCTTCGCCGGTGCCGCCGCTGGCGGAACTCTTGCCGCCCTTTTTCTCGTCCGGCAACGAGTACTGGGAAGGCTCGATCGAGACCTCGGGGTTTTCGATATGCCCGAGGCGGTCGATCAGGCGCTGCCACTGGTCCGGTTTCAGCAGGGCCGAGAACTGCGCTTCGAGGGGGTTGCCTTCGAGCGCGGGGTAGCCGACGTGGACGTGGTCATAGTGGTCGGCCATCGCGAAGCTGGTCTCGCCCGGCAGGTCCTCGAGCGAGATCACCTGGTGGGGATGCATCGTGCCCTGCAGCTGCAGCACGTCCCGGATCAGCGCGTCGGTCATCGTCGCCGGGCCCTGGTGGCCGGTTACCGGCGTGCCGTTGATGACGGCGATATCGACCGCGTCGCCGGTGGTGTGCTCGGAGACGTTGCCGGAAGTGGTGAGGAAGCCGTGGCCACAGCTGAGCGAGGTGATCGTCAATTCGAAGCCCTTGGAGCGCAGGTACTCGAGCATCGCCAGGATCCGCCGGTCGATCCGCCCGGTCGCGATGTCTTCGCGACCGCAGGCGTAGATCGAGAGGCCCTCGTCGGCCAGTACGCGCTTCTGCAGCGCCTCCTTGGAGAGCAGCAGGACGCCGGCTCCGCTGAGGCGCGAGGCAAACGGGTTCTTGCCCTTGGCCCGGTAGATCGCCGTCGCCTCCAGCAGCTTCCAGCCGTCGAGGATCGGCTTCGGGTCGATCCGCGGAGCGCCCTTGCCCGCCGGGCGGATCGAGAAGTTGATGTGGGAGTCGACGCCCTCACCGTCGTCGGCGACGCGGGCCAGGACGGTGCCGGCAATGACCTTCGAACCGACCCGCAGCGAGCCATCGTTGGCCGCCAGCTCGGCGCTGGCGGCGGCGGCCGCTTCGTCTGACCGCGCACCATCGTCTGCGGCTCGGCTCGGCAGCGCCCGCAGGCGCGGACGCAGGTCCTGGCTTTCGACCGGAAGCCGTTTCTCCTCGCCGGTCGGCATCACGACGAGGCGGTGTTCGCGGATCACCTCACCCAGTTCGGCGTAGGTGTAGCGGTTGCCGTAGGTGTCTTCAAGGACGACGAACTTGCCGAGCTGCGGTGAGTTTCCGAGCTTGCGGATGACGCCGTCGTTGACGGCGACCACCGGTGCCCCCTGGCGAGAGAAAATGTTGATTCCGCGCCGGGTCGGCGAGGAGGAGATGACTTCCGCCGCGTTGCCGGAGACCCGGGCATCGGCGGTCGAGTTCTTCAGCGCCGCCCGGGCCGAGATGTCGTCGGCGTAGCGAGCATCGGCGGCCACCGGGAAGTGGGCCCCCTCGGTCAACCCGGTCAGCGAGCCGACCAGGTCGGACGGCAGTTTGCCGTAGGCGCGGGCGTAGAGCAGCACCTCCTGCACGTACCAGTCGGCGTGGTTGTAGGCGAAGATCGCGTTGTAGAGATCCTTGTTGCCGCCGGCGGCCTTGAGATAGCTGGCCGCGGCGCAGATCGCGTCGACCGGGTTGTACGGATCTTTGCGCCCGTCGCCATTGGCGTCGACGCCGTACATTTCCCAGCTCGAGGGGAGGAACTGCATCCAGCCGACGGCACCGGCGCTGGAGAGGTTGAGGTTGGTGCCGAACCCGGTCTCGATTTTGTTGATCGAGGCCAGGACCTCCCAGGGGATCCCGTATTCAGTGCCGCAGGCCTGGTAGATCGGCAACAGGAAGGGCGGGATCTCGAAGGAATCGATGATGAAGTTGGGAACGCCGATCGGAGCCGGCCCGAAGGGCGCGATCGTGGTCGTCGGGTTGGCGCTGGTGGGGGAGCCGCCGCTGCCGAACTGGGAACCGCCGTCGGCGCCTTCGGCCAGGGGCTGGTCGCCGCCGCCGGTCGCGCTCGGTGCCTTGACACCGCCGCCGGAGCCGGCGCCGCCGCTGACGTCGCCGAGGTCCTCGTTGTGGGTGACGCCAGCGGAGCCGCCAGCGGCGTTGCTGCCATCGATCGTGGCGCCCTTCTCCACATTGCTCTCTTTATGAGGAGCGGTGGGAGCGGCTTCGGGGGCGGGCACCGGGGTCGCCGCGGTGGGGGCGCTCGGCGCGACCGGTGCCTCGCTGGTGCCGGTCGGTGCGGTGCAATCGGGATCGGCGAGGTCGACCAGCCCGTCGGCGTCGTCGTCGAGGCCGTTGGCGCAGGCCGGTGCCTGCAGGGACGGGATCGCGGTCGTGGTCGTCGCGGCCGAAGGTTCGGTCGCGGCGCCTTCGGTCAGCGGATCGGCGCCCGCCATCCCCACGCCAAGGGCTGACAGCGCCAGGAAGCTGGCGAGCACGACTAGTAGTGCGATCTTGGCTCTCATCCCAATGGGCCTCGTTGCCTGCGGCTGCGGATCGCGGAAAATGGATCCGCACCCTCCCAATGCGCCAGGCCCGCCCACGGTACCCATTCGCCCAGGGGCACGCAACGGCCGTGGCCGCCCCCCAACAAGGCCTTAATCAAAAATGGCTGCATACCCGATCAACTTAATCAAGATTGGTGGCATCCCTGCAGTCAGCACAGTTTCAACTGGGCCGGATGTGCTCGTTAAGCTGCTGTCAATCAACTGCGAAAGGTGGGCGGCGTGAGTTTGGAGCAGGACGAGCAGGACGGTTTGCGAGCGCGCAGCGAGCAGGCGATCGGCGAGATCGCCCAGGCGCTGATCGATAACCCCACCCTTCATAACGCGATCTCGGCCGCCTTCGGCGCCCGTGGGAAGGCGATCGAGGCTCAGCAGGCGGCGATGGGGGCGCTGAATCTCTCCTCGGCCACCGACCTCGAGCGACTGGAGCGACGGCTGCGCTCGTTCTCGCAGCGGCTGGAGGAGGTCGAGGAGCAGATCGACGACCTCAGCCGTGAGGTCGGAGCGCTGCGGCGTCAGACAGCCAAAAAATCCCCCAGCAAGGCTAAAGACTAACCCTCGACTCTAGGGTGAGAGTGCGGTACAGGCCGCGACTCCCGCCAGCGTCGCGGCCAGCACGCTGCGCTCGTCGCCAAGTTGCTCGCCGGCGGCGCTCGCGGTGACGATCAGAACCGCTGCGATCGCGATCTCCAGCTCTCGGGCAGCGGCGAATAGCGCCGCGGTCTGCATATCCGCGGCGTCGCCGGCACCGACCGGGGCCGCGGCCCCGCCCCCATGCAGGGCGTCGAGGCTGGCGACCGTCGCCGGCCGCGCCTCGTCGCCGAGTTCCGTGCGCAGGCGCGCCGACAACGTGAGGTCGGGGAGCACCGCCTCTCCGCCGCCACCACCTCCCCAGGCGTGCGCCTCGACGATCGCCAGCAGCTGCCCCAGCTCCAGCTGGGGATCCAGCGCCGTGCAGGTACCGATCCGGACCGCCCGCCGCACCCCCAGCTCGGCCAGGTTGGCGAGTACGAGCACCGCGCTCGGCCCGCCCATGCCGGTTGCCTGAATCGACAGCTCGCTGCCCGCGGCGGTCTCGCCCGAGTAGCCCCAGAGCCCGCGGGCGTGATTGCTCATCTTCGGCTCCCGCAGCAAAGCCTGGGCCAGCATCAGCGCTCGGCCCGGGTCGCCGACGAGCACCGCGTCGGCGGCTATCGGGGCGGTCGGGCGCAGTCTGGCCGGCATCGCCGGGCGAGCCTAGCCACTTGTGAGAAACGAGCCACGGGGATTTCCTCCAGCCGTCTAAACACAGCTTGGCGAGCCGAATTTACGGTGACTCCCGAATCGCCAAACCCGCGACCGCCGGAGCCTGCTCCGGTGGGCTAGGAGGAAATCAATGAAAAAGAGGCTCTTGATCGCAGGCCCGGTGGCCGCGGTTGCCTCGCTCGTTCTGCCGGGGATAGCCTTCGGTGCCGAAGCAACGCCAATCCTGGACACCCCCGAGGCGAGCATCAACGCCATGTGGGTGATCGTCGCCGGCGTGCTGGTGATGTTCATGCAGGCGGGCTTCCTGCTCCTGGAGGTTGGTTTCTCCAGGGCGAAGAACGCTGGCGCCGGGGTTGCCAAGGTCCTTGTCAACTTCTCGATCGCATCGCTCTGTTACTGGGCGTGCGGCTTCGCGCTCGCCTTTGGCGGATTGGGAGAGATCGCCGGAACCCACGGCTTCTTCCTCAACGTGGGTTCCTCGATCGAAGAGGCGGGCAAAAGCATCCCGTTCGTCGAAACGTATTCGATCAGCCCAGCCGCGTTCATGTTCTTCCAGTTCGTGTTCTGCGCGGTCTCGCTGGCGATCGTCTGGGGCGCCACGCTGGAGCGAATCAAGTTCAGCGCGTACATCATCTACGCGGTGATCTTCAGCGCCGTGCTCTACCCGATCATGAGCCACTGGATCTTCGGTGGCGGCTGGCTACAGGTCAACATCGGCATGCAGGACTTCGCCGGCTCGACCGTGGTCCACTTGATCGGAGCGACCGGAGCCTTCGCGGCACTGCTGCTGCTTGGCCCGCGGATCGGCAAGTACACGAAAGACGGCAAACCGCGGGCGATTCCGGGGCACTCGATGCCGCTGGTCGGTCTCGGCGTGCTGATCCTCTGGCTCGGCTGGTTCGGATTCAACCCGGGCTCGACCCTGGGGGCAATCGGCGGCCGCTTCGCCGAAGTGGTGGTGGTGACCAACCTGGCGGCAGCCGCCGGTGTGGTGGCCGCGGTGGCGATCATGTACCTGAAGACGAGGACGATCGATATCGGCATGGCCGGCAACGGCGCGATCGCGGGCCTCGTGGCGATCACGGCACCGTCGGGCTACGTCGAGTACTGGGCGGCGCCGATCATCGGTGCGGTCGCCGGAGTCATCGTCGTGCTTGGCGTACTGGCAATCGAGAAGATCATCGACGACCCGGTCGGGGCCACCTCGGCTCACGGGCTGGCCGGCATCTGGGGCACCCTGGCCTGCGGGATATTCACCTCGCCGCGCCTGGCCGAATTCAACGAAGTCGGCGACCCGGGCCTCTGGTACAGCGGCTCGTTCTCACAGCTCGGCGCTCAGGCGCTGGGGGTGGCGGTCGCCTTCGGATGTGTGTTCACGGTCTCCTACGCGATCTTCTTCCTGATCAAGAAGACGATCGGGTTGAGAGTGAGTGCCGAGGAGGAGGACGCCGGCCTCGACATCTCCGAGCACGGGATGTACGGGTACCCGGAGCAGTTCATCCCCCAGCCCGAGTACTCGACGGGGCTGTACACCGGTGGCAGCTCGCCCCCGGTCGCGGCGCCGGCGGCGGCTCCGGCTGTAAGCCCTATGACCACCACCGAGCCATAGGAGGCCTGGACGCATGAAAAAAATAGAGGCGTTCATCCGCCACGAGGCGTTCGAGCCGATTCGGGCCGAGTTGCTCGATAAGGGATTCCCGTCCCTGTCGATCATCGAGGCCAAGGGCTCGGGCCGTCAGAAAGGCATCGTCGAGCGCTACCGCGGCTCGACCCTCACCGTCAATGTCCGGCCGAAGGTGAAGCTGGAGATCGTCGTCGAGGACAAAGACAAACCGATCGTCGTCGAGACGATCCTCAAACACGCTCGTACGGGCGAGGTCGGCGACGGCAAGATCTTCGTCATGCCGGTGGAGGAAGCGATTCGCATTCGCACCGGCGAGGGCGGGGAGCCGGTCCTCCAGCTGCATGAGGAGTCGGAGATTCCGACCTAGTGGCGAGCGCGACCGCCATCCAGTGAACCGAGCGGGGCGGCCACGGTCGCCCCGCTCGTCGTTTAGGTCCCCGGCGCCGGCTAGCCTCGGCGGATGGCCGACGAGCGCATCTCGCTGAGTGAGGCGGCCCGGCGCTCGGGAGTTCCCGCCAGCACTCTCAAACGCTGGGCCGAGGAGAAGATCGTCCCGGCCCGGCGCGGTCGCTGGACGGCCACCGCCGCCGCCCAGGCCCGGGTCGTAGCGCGGATGCGCGAGCGCGGCTACTCGCTGGAGGACCTGCGCGAGGCTGGCCGCGAGGGCCGCCTGGCCTTCGGCTTCGCCGAGGAGCTGTTCTCCGAGCAGGCCGTGGAGGGGTTGTCGCTGACCGAGGTGGCCCGGGAGACCGGGCTGGAGCCGGAGCTGATCGAGCGGATCCTGGTCATCCTCGGAACCCCGAAAGGACAGCAGCGCAACCTCAGCCCCGAAGACGTCGCGGCGCTGCGCCATTGCTCCCGCGTCCTCGCCGCCGGCTTCCCCCTCGTCGCCTTCCTGCAGCTGGTCCGCGTCTACGTGCAGTCGATGCGGCGCATCGCCGACGCCGAGGTCCGCCTCTTCCACCTCTACGTCCACGAACCGCTGATCCGCGACGCCGTGCCGGAGCTGGAGATGGCGGCGGAGATGGGCGACCTGGCGGCCGACATCCTGCCCCTGGCGGCACCGCTGACCGAGTATCTCCACAACCGCTACCTGCGCTTCTTCCTCGAGCAGGACGTGGTCGGTCACATGGAGTCGGCGCTCGATGCCAACACGGCGGAAATCGAACTGGGCCAGGTCACCATGACCCTCTGCTTCATCGACCTCACCGGCTTCACCCGTTACACCGAGGAGGAGGGGGACATGGAGGCGCTCGACGTGATCGAGAACTTCGTCGAGACGGTCGAGTCGACGCTGCCCCGGGAGGCGACGATCGTGAAGACGATCGGCGACGAGGTGATGGTGGTCTCGCCCGATGCCGCCTCGCTGACCGAGTGGGCGGTCGAGTTCCTGCGCCGCTTCCCCCAGCGCCCGCAGCCGCGGGTCGGCATCCACTGCGGCGAGGCGGTCTACCGCGACGGCGACTACTTCGGCAGCCAGGTCAATCTCGCCCACCGGGTCGTCAACCGCGCCCTCGCCGGCGAGGTGCTGGTCACCGATCGCGTCGCCGCGGCGATCGAGCGGCGCGAGCGGCTGCAGCTGGAGCCGATCGGGCAGGTGAGCCTGAAGGGATTTCCGACCCCCACCGATCTCTTCGTCGTTCGCGCCGCCGCCGGAGCCCTCGCGTGAGCGCGGAGCGAGCAAGCATCCATATCTGATTCCTCGCGCAGCGAGCGAAGCGCGAAACTTGGCAGATGGATGCCGACCGGATGCTGGAGCGGGTGCTCGCCGAGGGGCCGATCGCAGCGGGGGCCGCGGTGGTGGCGATGCTCTCGGGCGGGCGCGACTCGGTCTGCATGCTCGACCTCGCCGTGCGCGCCGTCGGCGCGGGCGAGGTGACCGCGCTGCACGTCAACTACGGCTTGCGCGACGACTCCGACGAGGACGAGGGTCACTGCGCGGCGCTCTGTGAGTCGCTCGCCGTGGAGCTGGAGATCGAGCGCCCGCGGCGGCCCGAGGGCCCTGGCAATCTCCAGGCCTGGGCGCGCGACCGGCGCTACGCGGCGGCGATCGCGATCGCCGAGCGCAAGGGAGCGACGATCGTCACCGGCCACACGGCCGACGACCAGGTCGAGACCGTCCTCTACCGCCTCGCCTCCTCGCCCAGCCGCCGCGCGCTGCTCGGGATGAGGCCGCGCGACGGGCGCCTGGCCCGTCCCCTGCTCGGCTTCACCCGGGCCGAGACCACCGCCTACTGCGAACAGCGCGGCCTCGCCTGGCGCGAGGACAGCAGCAACGCCGGCTCCGCCTACGCCCGCAACCGCGTCCGTCACGGCCTGTTGCCGGAGCTGGCGAAGATCCACCCGGCCGCGGCCCAGAACGTGTTGCGCACGGCGGCGCTGCTGCGCGACGAGGCGGAGGTGCTCGACGCGCTGGTCGACGCCGAGGTCGACGGCTCGGCCGGCTCGGCCCGCGGCACGATCGCGCTGCAGCGCCTGGCGGAGCTGCCGCCGGCGCTGCGCCGGCTCGTCTTGCAGCGCCTGGCCGACGGCGCCGCCGGCCGCCCCGTCCCCGGCGCCGCTCGCTTCGCCGAGCAGGTCGCGGGCTTGCGCCGGACCGGCACGGCGATGCTCGACCTCGGCAGCGGCGTTCGTGCCGTAGTCGAAGCGGGCATCCTCCACGCCGAGCAGGACTGAGTCGCTCTCTATATCTAGACTGCGGTGGGTGAGCGACCGCGCGATCGGCGAGACCCTCGTCGCCCAGGAGGACCTCAAGCGCCGGGTCGCTGAGCTGGGGGCCGAGGTCAGCCGCGACTACGACGGCCGCGAGCTGGTCATGGTCGGCGTCCTCAAGGGAGCGGTGCTCTTTCTCGCCGACCTGATGCGCTCGATCGACGTGCCTTGCGAGATCGACTTCATGGCGGTCTCCAGTTACGGCTCCCAGACGGACTCCTCAGGCGTGGTTCGCATCCTCAAGGACCTCGACGCCCCGATCGAAGGGCGCCACGTGCTGATCGTCGAGGACATCATCGACTCCGGGCTGACGCTTCACTACCTGATGCGCAATCTGAAGGCCCGTAATCCCGCTTCGCTCGAGGTCTGCGCGCTGCTGACCAAGCCCGATCGCCTGCGCGTCGACCTCTCGCCCCGCTATGTCGGGTTTGAGATCCCCAACCGGTTCGCGATCGGCTACGGCCTCGATCACGCTCAGCGCTACCGCAATCTCAATTACGTAGCCGCCCTGGCCGACTGAGCGGGAAAACCGCCCTGGTACGCTCATTTCACCCTTGAGGCGTTTCTTCAAAAGCGCGGCGTTCCCGATCCTTCTGGTGGTGATCCTTGCCTTCGTTGCCCAGAAAGTGATCACCGGCGACGATGGCAACCCAGCGCCCGGCTACAACGAGCTGATCAAAGAGAAGACGGGGCTGATCGCCGAAGGCCGAATCGCCGAGGTCTCGGTCAACACCAAGGACAACACGCTCGACGTCAAGAAAGCGAACGGCGAAAGCTTCTCGACCGGCTACCCGCCCGATGGCGAACAGAGCCTGATCAACCGGCTGGAAAAAGCCGACGTCGAAACCGACGTGCACGGCTCCGGCAGCAACGGCCTGCTCTCGCTGCTCACCTTCATCCTCCCCTTCGTCCTCTTCCTCGGCTTCTGGATCTTCCTCATGAACCAGATGCAGGGCGGCGGTTCGCGGGTGATGAACTTCGGCAAATCGAAAGCGAAGCGGATGTCCGTGGACGCGCCGAAAATCACCTTCCGCGACGTCGCCGGTGTCGACGAGGCGGTGCAGGAGCTGGAGGAGATCAAGGAATTCCTCGAGAACCCGAAGAAGTTCCAGGCCCTGGGAGCCCGGATCCCCAAGGGCGTCCTTCTATACGGCCCTCCCGGCACCGGTAAGACCCTGCTGGCCCGCGCCGTCGCCGGCGAGGCCGGCGTGCCCTTCTTCTCGATCTCCGGCTCGGACTTCGTCGAGATGTTCGTCGGCGTCGGCGCCAGCCGCGTCCGCGACCTCTTCGAGCAGGCCAAACAGAACTCCCCCTGCATCATCTTCATGGACGAGATCGACGCCGTCGGCCGCCACCGCGGCGCCGGCATGGGCGGTGGGCACGACGAGCGCGAGCAGACGCTGAACCAGCTGCTGGTCGAGATGGACGGCTTCGAGATGAAGGACAACATCATCTTGATCGCGGCCACCAACCGGCCCGACATCCTCGATCCGGCGCTGCTGCGGCCCGGCCGCTTCGACCGTCAGGTCGTCGTCGACCGCCCCGACCGCAAAGGCCGCAAACACATCCTCGAGGTCCACACCCGCGGCAAGCCGCTGGCCCGCGAAATCGATCTCGACACCCTGGCCGGCCAGACCCCGGGCTTCACCGGCGCCGACCTCGCCAACCTGATCAACGAGGCGGCCCTGCTGACCGCCCGCTCGGGCAAGCGCGAGGTCAGCATGAAGGAGCTCGAGGAGGGGATCATGCGGGTGATCGCCGGCCCGGAGAAGAAGACCCGGGTGATGAGCGAGAAGGAGCGCCTGATCACCGCCTACCACGAGATGGGCCACGCGATCGTCGGCCACCTGCTGCCCAACTGCGACCCGGTCCACAAGATCTCGATCATCAGCCGCGGCCAGGCGCTCGGCTACACGATCAGCCTGCCGACCGAGGACAAGTTCCTCACCACCCGCGCCGAGCTGACCGACACGATGGCGATGACCCTGGGCGGTCGCGCCGCCGAGGAGATCATCTTCGGCGAGATCACCACCGGCGCCTCCAACGACCTCGAAAAGGTGACCGAGACGGCGAAGCAGATGGTGATGCGCTTCGGGATGTCGGAGCGGCTCGGCCCCCGCGTCTTCGGCCACGATCGCGGCCAGCCCTTCCTCGGCCGCGAGTTCTCCTCCGAGCCCGACTACTCCGACGAGATCGCCCGCGAGATCGACGACGAGATCCGCCGCATCGTCGAGAGCGCCCACCAGACCGCCAAGAGCCTGCTCGGCGAGCGCCGCGACGATCTCGACCGCATCTCGAAACTGCTGCTGGAGCGCGAGACGATCGACGCCGACCAGTTCGTGGCGTTGCTCGAAGGCAAGTCCCCCGACGAGGTCTTCGCCGACGACGAGGAGCCGGCGCCGCCGGCCGAGCCTGCCGCCGAGCCCGAGCGCCCGCAGCGCGAAGGGGCACGGCCGAACCCACGGCCACGACCTGGGTTTGCTGGCGGCGACGCCAGCTAAGGGTTCGCCGCGCCTCAGCCCGCGGGTCCTGTCGCGGCGGCATCCCCCACGGTGCTCGGCGTTCCGCGCCCGCGCGCCGCGGGGGACCCCCGCCACCGCGCCACCCGCGGCAGAAGCGCCGGGAGTACTTCGCTGATGACTCCGAAGCTGATGGGGGTCGTGAACGTGACTCCGGATTCGTTTTCGGATGGGGGGCTGTACCTCGATCCGGAGGCGGCGATTCGGCACGGAGAGGGGCTTGCTCTGGCGGGGGCGAGGATCCTGGACGTGGGTGGAGAATCGACGCGGCCGGGGGCCGAGGAGGTGGGCCTCGAGGAGGAGCTGCGGCGGGTCGAGCCCGTTGTCGCCGGGCTGGCGGGGGAGGAGGCGACGATCTCGGTCGACACCTCCAAGGCGGCGGTCGCGGCGGCCGCGCTCGCTGCCGGGGCGGAGATCGTCAACGACGTCACGGCGCTGCGCGGTGACCCCGAGATGGCGGCGCTCTGCGCCGATCGCGGCGCCACGGTGGTGTTGATGCACATGCTCGGCAGTCCGCGCACGATGCAGGAGAACCCCGTCTACGAGGACGTCGTCGGGGAGGTCAAGGCTTTCCTGGCGGCGCGAATCGAGGTGGCGGTCGCCGCCGGGGTCGCCGAGGAGCGGATCTGGCTCGATCCGGGGATTGGCTTTGGCAAGACGGCCGAGCACAACCTGGAGTTGCTGCGGCGCCTCGCCGAGCTGCGCGAGCTGGGCCGGCCGCTGGTGATCGGGACCTCGCGCAAGAGCTTCATCGGCAGGGTCGACGGCTCCGAGGCGGACGAGCGGCTCGGTGGCACGATCGCCTCCTCGGTCTTGGCTGCGGCCGAGGGCGCCGACGTCCTGCGCGTCCACGACGTCGCCGAGGTTGCCCAGGCGATGGCGGTCGCAGCCGCGATCCTCGGGTAAGTTGCTGGCATGGAGGCCCATGGCAACGGCATTGAGTCGAGCGCCGAAGTCGAGCTGCGCGGCCTCTCGATCTACACCCATCACGGCGTCAGCGAAGCCGAGCAGGAGGTGGGCCAGCGGCTCGAGTTCGACATCTCCTTCGACGTCCCCGACTGCGACGCGGTCCTCACCGATCGGCTCGAGGACACCGTCGACTACGCCCAGGTCTGCGACATCGTCGCCCTCGCCGCGACCGAGCGCAGCTACAAGACGCTGGAGCGGCTGGCGCAGGTGATCGGGCAGCGGCTGATGGAGCGCTACGGCTGCGACTCGGTGCGGGTGCGAGCGGCCAAGCCGGAGCCGCCGCTGCCGCTGGCGATCCAGGAGGTTGCCGTCGAGGTGACCCAGGAACGCGCGGTCGACGAGGACGAAGCCGACGGCCGCGAGGACTAGTTCCTTGCGCAGTGGCTACCTGGGCCTCGGCTCCAACGTGGGCGACTCCAGCGCCCACCTGAAGGCGGCGATCGAGCTGCTGCGACAGCGGGGGGTGGAGGTCGAGGCGGTGTCCTCCGCCTACGTGACCGAGCCGGTCGGCGAGGTGCTCGACCAGCCCGACTTCCTCAACGCCGCGGTCCGGATCCGGACCGAGCTCGAGCCGGAGGCGCTGCTCGACCTCTGCAAGGCGGTCGAGGCCGAGCGCGGCCGCGCCCTCGACGCCCCTCGCCACAGCCCACGCCCGCTCGACGTCGACCTGCTCCTGCTCGGTGACCTCGAGCTGAAAACCGAGCGCCTGACCCTGCCGCACCGCGAGGTCACGACCCGACGCTTCGTCCTTGCCCCGCTGCTGGAGCTCGACGCCGAGCTGACCCTGCCCGACGGCACGCGCCTCACCGACGCCCTGGCGGCACTGCCACCGGGCCAGCGAGTCGAGCGCCGCGGCCCCCTCGGAGCGCTTTAGCTCGTGGCGGGCTGCCGCAGCGGCGCCAGCCACTCGGCTGGCAAGACCGGCGGCATCCGGCCGGGGTAGTCCGGTACGACCCGCTTCGCCAACGCGCCGGCCGGGCGGTTCTCAATCGCCGGGCGCAGGTCGTCGAGGGTCATCGCCAGGCCGATGCTGGGGGCGATCTGAAAGTCGGCGGCGTTGAGCTCCTTGCCGTTGAGGGTGCCGGCGGCGACGAGCTCGTCGACCCGGTCGAGCAGCGCCGGCAGCGCCGCCAGCCCGGCGCGGGTGTTCTCGTCGCTGGCCTCGTTGAAGCGGGCCGAGAGGGCGACGATCGGTGCCGCCGTCTTCATCGCCAGGCCAATCGGGAGGCCGATCTTGGCGCCCTCCGAGTAGCTGCGCAGCGGTGCCTTGTCACGCTTCATTCCCCACCAGAGGATCTGCCGGATCGGGTGCTGCAGCTCCTCATCGCCGAAGCGCTCGGCCTCCTCGACCGCCGCGCGTTGCGCCGGGTCGGCGGGAAAGAGCGCCGGCTCGGGTCGCAGGCGCTCGAGCTCGCGGGCGATCTGGCGCGACCCCTGCACCTTGTTGCCGTCGATCTTCAACGCCGGCACCGTCTGGCGAGGAAAGCCGAGGGCCCGCAGTACTCCCTTGGAGATCACCGGCAGCAGGTCGGTGCGCTTGTAGGCGATGCCCTTGCGCTCCAGCATCAGCTGTACGGCGATCGCGGGGTGCGAGGCGGGGATGACGAAGAGGCGGGTGCTCACGGCGGTGATCCTAAGCGCAACCGGACTCGTTTGGCTACCTGGCCAGTCAAAGGCCGCGATAATCCCTCTCGTGCTCCTCGCCGCCGATGTAGGGAATACGCAGACGCACCTGGGTGCCTTCGAGGGCGAGCGCCTGGTCGAGCACTGGCGTTTCCAGACCCGCTCGGGGGCAACCGGGGACGAGCTGGCCGAGCGGATCGCCGGTCTTTTCTCGCTTTGCGGGATGTCCTTTGGCGATGTCGACGCCGTCTGCGTCTCCTCGGTCGTGCCACCGCTCGGCAGCCAGTTCGAACAGCTCTCCCGGCGCTACCTCGACGCCGAGTGCCTGGCGATCGGCCCCGGGGTGAAGACGGGAATGCCGATCCGGATCGAGAACCCGCTCGAGGTGGGCGCCGATCGCCTCGTCAACGCGATCGCCGCTTACGAGCGCTTCGGCGAGGCCTGTGTCTCCGTCGACTTCGGCACCGGCATCAACATCGACGCCGTCTCGGCGGACGGCGAGTACCTTGGCGGCGCGATCGGCCCCGGCCTCGCGCCCTCGCTCAGCGCCCTGATCGAACGGGCGGCCCGGATCACCCGGATCGACCTGGAAGAGCCAAAGGAAGCAATCGGCCGCTCGACCCGCGCGGCGATCCACTCTGGCTTCATCTTCGGCTTCGCCGGCCTGATCGACGGCATCGTCAGGCGGATCGAAGAGGAACTCCCGAACCCGAGGCTGCTGGCCACGGGTGGGTACGCCTCCGCCGTGGTCCCCTTCACCGAAACGATCGAGGAGGTCGACGACCTGCTTACCCTGAAGGGGCTGCGACTCATCCATGAACGCAACGCGCCCACACCTGACTGATCCTTTCCGGATCGGCGACGTCGAGATCTCCAACCGGGTCCTGCTGGCGCCGCTGGCCGGGATCGGCAACTGGTTCGTGCGGCTGCAGGCGAAACGTCACGGCGCCGGCCTCGCGGTCTCGGAGATGGTCTCGAGCTTCGCTCTGCACTACCGCAACGAGCGCACCCTGCGCGAGCTGATGCGGATCCACCCCGACGAGCACCCGGTCTCCGTGCAGCTCTTCGGCCACGACGCCGAGGTAATGCGCTCCGGCGCCGCGATCGCCGCTGAGGCCGGTGCCAACCTGATCGACATCAACATGGGCTGCCCGGTGCCCAAGGTCCGCCGCACCGGCGCCGGCGCTCAGCTCCTGCGCGACCCGGAGCTGGCCCTGGCCCTGGCCCGCGGCGCGATCGCGGGCGCGGGAGGGCTGCCGGTGACGGTGAAGCTGCGCTCCGGGATCGAGGCCGGCGACCGCTCCGGCTTCGAGCTCGCGGTGCGGCTCGCCGAGGAGGCCGACGTCGCGGCGATCGCCTTCCACCCGCGAGCCGCGACCAAGGGCCACAAGGGGAAGCCCGACTACGACCTGACTCGGGAACTGGTCGAGCGGGTGTCGGTGCCGGTGATCGTCTCCGGCGGCCTCTCCAGCGCCGCTGCCGCCCGCCACGCCTACGAGGAGTCCGGCGCCGACGCGGTGATGATCGCCCGCGGCTCGCTCGGCAACCCCTGGCTATTCGAGGAACTGACCGGCCGGCGCCAGAATCCCCCCGCCCGGGAGGAGGTTGCCGCTGAGCTGCTCTGGGTGATGGACGGCGCCGAGGAGCACCTCGGCAGCGAGCGCGCCGAGCGCTACCTGCGCAAGTTCTACCCCTGGTACATGGAGCGTTTGGAGGCGCCGGCGGAGGTCGTCGAGGAGCTCCAGCGCAGCGCCGATCTGGGCCGCGCCCGAGAGCTGATCGGCGCCTTCGCCGAGCCCGCCGCGGTTTCGTAAAACGCCCTTGATTGCCGGGTTACGCCCCTCGCTATAATCCCGCGACTCTGTGCCTAGGTGTGGCGTTGCAAACCGCCGCATCCGGGCGTTTTTTTCGGTCTGGGAGTCGCTTCCGCGGGTCCTCCAACAGCCAAAAGCGAGGTAGTTCAAAGTGAGTCGTCAGGCGGTTATCACCCCAGAGGGTCTCGAAAAGCTCAAGCAGGAAATCGAGCACCTCTCGACGACCAAACGCCGCGAGGTCGCGGCGCGGATCAAGGAGGCGCGCGAATTCGGCGACATCTCCGAGAACGCCGAATACGACGATGCCAAGAACGAACAGGCCCTGCTCGAGGGCCGGATCGCCCAGCTCGAAGAGCGCCTGCGGCGCGCCCTCGTGATCGACGAGAAGGCGCTCAACACCGACGAGGTCAGCTTCGGCTCGGTTGTCCACGTCAAAGACCAGAAGACCGGCGACTCGCAGAAATTCCAGATCGTCGGCTCCACCGAGGCCAACCCGGTCGAGCACAAACTTTCCAACGAGTCGCCGATCGGCAAAGCCCTGGTCGGCCGCAAGCGCAACGACGTGGTCACGGTCGAGGTGCCCCGCGGCCCGAAGAAAAAACTCAAAATCACCAAGATCGAGAAAGCTTGAGAACGTCGGAAAGCGGCGCTCTCAAACGTGACCGATAAGCCCGAGCACTCCGACGTTCTCCGCGACCGGCGCGAGAAGCTGGGGCGCATTCGGGATGCCGGCATCGAGCCCTTTCCGCACGAGTTCTCCGGGCGCGAGGACATCGCCGAGGTGCGGGCCGCGCACGAGGGGCTGGCGGCCGGCATGGAGACCGATTCGCGGCACCGGGTCGCCGGCCGCATCGTCGCCCGCCGCGGCCACGGCAAGGCCTGCTTCCTCGACCTTCGCGACGGCAGCGGTCAGGTCCAGCTCCACGCCCGCGAGGACCTGCTCGGCGAGGAGGCCTTCGCGCTGCTGGTCAACCTCGACCTCGGCGACATCGTCGGCGCCGAGGGCACGGCGATGGCGACCCGCCGGGGCGGTGAGCTCTCGCTCGCGATCGATCACTGGCGCCTGCTGGCCAAGAGCCTGCGGCCACCGCCCGACAAGTTCCACGGGCTCGAGGACACCGAGACCCGCTTTCGCCGTCGCGAGCTCGACCTGATCGCCAACGAGGACAGTCGCCGCATCTTCCAGGTCCGTGCCCGCACGGTCAGCGAGATCCGTCGCTGGCTCGACGAACACGGCTACACGGAGGTCGAGACCCCGGTCCTGCAGCCGCTCTACGGCGGCGCCCTGGCCCGGCCCTTCACCACTCACCACAATGCCCTCGACCGCGATCTCTACCTGCGCATCGCCACCGAGCTTTATCTGAAGCGACTGGTGGTTGGCGGCATCGACCGCGTCTACGAGCTCGGCAAGGACTTTCGCAACGAGGGCGTCTCGCACAAGCACAACCCCGAGTTCACGATGCTCGAGTGGTACGAGGCCTACGCCGACTACGAGAAGACCGCGCACGACCTCGAGCTGCTGGTCGCCGAGGTCGCCGAGCGGGTCCTGGGGACGACCAAGGTCAGGCGCGGCGAGGTCGAGATCGACCTGGCGCCGCCCTGGCGCCGGATCACGATGCGCGAGGCGATCCTCGAGCGGGCCGGCGTCGACATCCTCGAGCACCCGAGCCGTGAGGCACTGGCGGCGGCACTAGGCACCGAGCCCGACCCGGCCGAGGGCTGGGGCAAGCTCGTCGATGGCCTCTTCTCGCGCGAGGTCGAGCCGGCGCTGATCGAGCCCACCTTCGTCTTCGACTACCCGGTCGAGCTCTCGCCCTTCGCCAAGGCCCACCGCTCCGCCCCGGGCCTGGTCGAGCGCTGGGAGGCCTTCCTCGGCGGGGTCGAGATCGCCAACTCCTTCAGCGAGCTCAACGACCCCGACGAGCAGCGCCGCCGCTTCGAGCAGCAGGCCGCGGAGGGCGATCGTGGCGACGAAGAGGCCCAGCCCTACGACGAGGCTTTCGTCGAAGCGCTCGAACAGGGAATGCCTCCGACCGGGGGCGTCGGGCTCGGCATCGACCGCCTGGTGATGATGCTGACGGGGGTCGGCAGTTTGCGTGAGGTGCTGCTGTTTCCGGCGATGAAGGGTTGAGAACCCGCAATCACCGAACAAGAGCGATGAATGGCCGGCCCGGCGCTCTCGGTAGAGTTACGGAACACATGGACGCCTGCCGATAACGAAGGGCGTCTGCCGGTACTAACCCGGGCCAACCGGGTTCGACCAAGAAGAGGAATCTTTTGTTCGAGCGATTCACCGAGAGAGCCCGCCAAGTCGTCGTCCTCGCCCAAGAGGAGGCGCGGACTCTCAAGCACAATTACATCGGCACCGAGCACATCCTGCTCGGGCTGCTACGCGAGGAGGAGGGCCTGGCAGCCAGGGTTCTCGAGTCCCTCGACATCACCGTCGAACGGGTGCGCTCGCAGGTCGTCCGCATCGTCGGTTCCGGCGAGGAGGTCACTTCCGGCCAGATCCCGTTCACGCCACGGGCCAAGAAGGTGCTCGAGCTGGCGCTGCGCGAGGCGCTCTCGCTCGGCCACAACTACATCGGTACCGAGCACATCCTGCTCGGCCTCGTGCGTGAGAACGAGGGCGTCGCCGCCCGCATCCTGCTCGACTTCGACGCCGACTCCGACAAGATCCGCAATGAGGTGATCCGCATGCTCTCCGGCCCCGGTGGCCGTCGTCAGGGCGGCGGCGGCGGTGGTGGTCAGGGCGAGGGCGGCAAAAAGTCTTCGAAACTGCTCGACCAGTTCGGTCGCAACCTCACCCGCCTCGCCGAGGAGGGCAAGCTCGACCCGGTGATCGGTCGCGAAACCGAGATCGAGCGGATCATGCAGATCCTCTCCCGCCGCACCAAGAACAACCCGGTGCTGCTGGGCGAGCCCGGCGTCGGCAAGACCGCCGTGGTCGAGGGCCTGGCCGCGAAGATCAACTCCGGCGAGGTTCCGGAGCTGCTCAAGAACAAACAGATCTACACGCTCGACCTGGCCGCCCTGGTCGCCGGCTCCAAGTACCGGGGCGAGTTCGAGGAGCGCCTGAAGAAGGTGATGAAAGAGATCACCCAGCGCGGCGACATCATCCTTTTCATCGACGAGCTTCACAACCTGGTCGGCGCCGGCGCCGCCGAGGGCGCGATCGACGCCGCCTCGATCCTGAAGCCGGCCTTGGCCCGCGGCGAGCTGCAGACGATCGGCGCGACGACGCTCGACGAGTACCGCAAGTACCTCGAGCGCGACTCCGCCCTGGAGCGCCGCTTCGCCCAGATCAAGGTCGACCAGCCCTCGCCCGAGGACACGGTCAAGATCCTCGAAGGCCTGCGCGAGCGCTACGAACAGCACCATCGCGTCACGATCAACGACGAGGCACTGGCCGCCGCCGCCGAGCTCGCAGACCGCTACATTTCCGACCGCTTCCTGCCCGACAAGGCGATCGACCTGATCGACGAGGCGGGCTCGCGGATGCGCATCAAGAGCATGTCGACGCCGCCGGTCTACCGCGATCTCGAGGAGGAAATCGAGACGACGCGGCGCGACAAGGAGGCCGCGATCGAGGCTCAGGAGTTCGAAAAGGCCGCCAACCTGCGTGACACCGAGCGCCAGCTCACCACCAAAAAGCGTCAACTCGAAGACGAGTGGGCCGAGGGCGAGAACGGCGAGCGGCCCGAGGTGGGGGAAGAGGAGATCGCCGACATCGTCTCGATGTGGACCGGCATCCCCGTCTTCAAACTGACCGAGGCCGAGACCAAGAAGCTGATCCGCATGGAGGAGGAACTGCACAAGCGCGTGATCGGCCAGGAGGTCGCGATCACCGCCGTCTCCAAAGCGATCCGCCGCTCGCGGGCCGGGATCAAGGATCCCAAGCGCCCGGCCGGCTCCTTCATCTTCTTGGGCCCCTCCGGGGTCGGCAAGACCGAGCTCGCCCGCACCCTCGCCGATTTCCTCTTCGGCGACGAGGAGGCGATGATCCGGATCGACATGTCCGAGTACATGGAGAAGCACGCGGTCAGCCGTCTGGTCGGCTCTCCTCCCGGCTACATCGGCTACGACGAGGGCGGTCAGCTGACCGAGGCCGTGCGCCGCAAGCCCTACTCGGTGCTGCTGCTCGACGAGATCGAGAAGGCCCACCCGGACGTCTTCAACATCCTCCTGCAGATCCTCGAGGACGGGCGCCTTACCGACGCTCAGGGTCGCACCGTGGACTTCCGCAACGCGATCGTGATCATGACCTCGAACATCGGCGCCTCGGAGATCTCCAAGAACACCTCGATCGGGTTCACCGTCTCCGACGAGACCGGGATGTCCTACGGCGACATGAAGAACCGGATCATGAGCGACCTCAAAAAAGTCTTCCGGCCCGAGTTCCTCAACCGGATCGACGAGGTGATCGTCTTCCACAAGCTCGCCAAGGACGAGGTCAAGGAGATCGTCGACCTGATGATCAACCGCGTCCGCGTCCAGGTCGCCGAGCACGAACTGCAGCTCGACCTGACCGAGGCGGCCAAGGATCTGCTCGTCGACAAAGGCTGGGACCCGTCGATGGGTGCGCGTCCGCTGCGCCGCGCGATCCAGCGCTATATCGAGGATCCGCTGGCCGACGAAGTGCTGCGCGCCGGGCCGATGACGCCCGGCTCGACCGTGATGGTCGACCGCGATCCCTCCGGGGACGAGGAGGACAAACCGCTGAGCCTGACGATCGTCGCTCCCAAGAAGCCGAAGCAGAAGCCGCCGAAGAAACCCGAGCCGGAGACGGTCGGGGTCGGCGCCAAGAAGGGCGACGGCGAGCACACGACGGGCGACGAGGACTCCTCGCCGCACGACGACGCCGAGTCCTGAGCGCGGCGCCCACGTGAGCGAGCCCGGCCGCAGCGCGATCGGCACCTGGAGCGGCGGCCGCTTCCTGCACTTCGGCGAGACGATCGACGAGGATCGCCTGGCGGCGCTGCTGCGGCCCGGCAACGGCATCGAGACCGTCCTCAGCGCCGACGCCTATGGGCAGGGCGAAGCCAACCTCCTGCTCGGGCGGGCGCTGGAGGGTGTTCCGCGTGAGGGCTACAGCCTCGTCGGCGCCGTCGGCCACGACTTCTACGAGGGCGAGCGCAACGGCCCCAAGGGCTTCCCCCGCTTCACCGATCCTGCCTTGCGCGGCCCCGACCAGTACGCCTCGTATCTGCGGATGGCGACCGAGGCCAGTCTGGAGCGGATCGGCGCCTCCTCCTTCGACCTGCTGCTGCTCCACAACCCCGATCGCACCGGCTACTCGAGCGAGGTCGTCTGGGATGGGATGGCGGCGCTGCGCGAGGCCGGGCTGACGGCGCGGATCGGTGTTGCGCCGGGGCCCGCCAACGGCTTCACCCTCGACCTGATCGCTTGCCTGGAGCGCTTCGGCGACCGCATCGACTGGGCGATGGTCATCCTCAACCCGCTCGAGCCCTGGCCGGGAGAGCTCTGCCTCGACGCTTGCGCCCGCCAGGACGTCAAGGTTCTGACTCGTGTGGTCGACTACGGCGGCCTCTTCTGGGGCGATCTGCGCCCGGGAATGGAGCTGGGCCGCACCGACCACCGCTCCTTCCGCCCCGACGGCTGGATCGAGCGCGGGGTCGAGAAGTTGGGGCAACTGCTCCCCTTCGCCGAGCGCGCAGATCTCACCCCGATGCAGCTCGCCTGCCAGTGGAACCTCGCTCATCCGGCGGTCGCCTGTGTTGCCCCGACCCTGATCCAAGAGGTTGGCCCCGCCGCCCGCCTGATCGAGGACAAGCGGGCCGAGCTGGCGGCGCTGCCCGGCGAGCGGAGGCTCGACGCGGCGGCTGTTGCCGCGATTCGCGAGATCGGCGACAACACGGGCAGCATGGTTCTCAAGGGAGCCAGCGTCGCCTTCGAGGGCGAGGAGCAGCCCGACCGCTGGGGCCTCAACGACGAGCTGATCGCCGCCGGCGCACGCTGGGGCGTTGACCCCGGCCGCGATCTCGTCGTCTCCGCCTGACCCGCGCATCCGAGTTTGACCCCAGCCCAGTGTGGTCAAACTCGGATGCGTTTTAATCTGCCCGTGGATCGCAAGTGGTGGACGCTCGCCGGGGCCTGCTCGGGCCTGTTCCTGCTGATGCTCGATTCGACCGTGGTGGCGCTGGCGCTGCCGGAGATTCGGGGTGACGTCGGGGCCAGCAGCGAGGGGCTGCAGTGGGTGATGAACGGCTACCTGCTGACGATTGCGGTGCTGGTCGTGACGGCGGGCCGGCTGGGGGACATGTTCGGGCGCAAGCGGGTCTTCATCGCCGGGATGGTTGTCTTTGCGCTCGGCTCGGTCATCTCCGGCGCCGCCGAGGACCAGGTCGGGCTGATCGCCGGCCGGGTGCTGCAGGGGGCCGGGGCGGCACCGATGCTGTCGCTCTCCTTGGCGCTGGTCTGCAACGCCTTTCCCGCGGCGGAGCAGCCGCGGGCACTTGGCATCTGGGCGGCGGTCTCGGCGGTGGCGCTGGGTATCGGGCCGCTGGCCGGCGGTGTCCTGATCGAAATCGACTGGCGGGTGATCTTCTGGATGAACCTGCCGGTGGCGGCGATCGGGGTGGCGATCACGGCGATCGTCGCAGCGGAGTCGACCGATCCCGAGGCCGGCACCAGGATCGACTGGGCCGGCCTGGCCGCGCTCAGCGTCGGGGTCACGGCGCTGGTGCTGGCCCTGGTCCAGTCGAACGCCTGGGGCGCCGAGGTCGTCCTCGCCCTGGTCGCGGTCGGCGTTGTCGGCCTCTTGGCCTTCTGGCGGGTGGAGCGGCGGGTCGCCGATCCGATCGTCGACTTTGCGCTCTTCCGCAACGGGCCGTACTTCGGCGCCAGCGCCGCTGCCTTCGCGCTCGTCGGCGCCTACTGGGCGGTGATGTTCTTCCAGCCCCAGTACCTGCAGGACGTCCGCGGCAATTCGCCGATCGCCGCTGGGTTGCTGATCCTGCCGATCACGGTGCCGATGATCTTCGTCTCGCCCTTCTCAGGGCGGCTGATCGGACGCTTCGGGGCGCGCCTTTTGATGACCGTCGGGATGGGCTGCGGGGTCGTCGGCCTGCTGCTGCTGACCCGGGTCGGCGCCGACAGCCCCTTTGGGTTGATCCTCGGCGGCTACCTGGTGTTCGGGGTCGCCCTCGGTCTCGTCTACGCCCCAATGTCGACGGCGGCGATGGCGGCGATGCCGGGAGCCAAGGTCGGCATCGCCTCCGGCGTGCTGGCGATGGACAGGGTCCTGGCCGGCGCCGTCTCGCTCGCCGCCACCGGAGCCATTTTTCACGCCCTCCTGGGCGGCGGCGACTCCTTTGCCGCAGCGGTGGCCGGCTCGACCTGGTTCCCGGCGGCGCTCTGCGCCCTCGGCGTCGTTCTCACCTGGGCCTTCGTCCGCGACATCCAACCGCCCGGACCAGACCCTTCGGTGGCCGGCGACCCTCCTGCGGCGGAGCTTCGGCACCATCGTCACCACCGCCGTTTCCACCTCTGAGGCGGGTTGCGGACGGTTTGAAACTATTTAGTGATGCGCTTCCTTGACAATGCCCATTCCGACCAGTCCACACGGATATGGGCACACCGCATTCCAGAGCGGTTTTTGGCATCCTATAGCCAATGCCTTCACTGTCCGGGGATGAGCTTCATGAGCTTTCAGAACGTCAAGATCCTCGGTTACTGAGAGCACTCG
Source organism: uncultured Solirubrobacterales bacterium (assembly GCA_963811375.1). Taxonomy (GTDB): domain Bacteria; phylum Actinomycetota; class Thermoleophilia; order Solirubrobacterales; family 70-9; genus VAYN01. The sequence continues at coordinate 93,223 of CAWEQY010000009.1, read as the reverse complement.
ACGTGGTCGCCCCGGGCGGCGCGCTGCGTGAGGGGATCGACAACATCGTCCACTCGCGAACCGGCGGCCTGATCGTCGTCGGCGACCTCGATGACATCTCCCACATGCTCTCCGGCGGCATCAAGCTCGATGTCGACTACTCGCCGGCGATGCTCTACCAGGTGGCGAAGATGGACGGGGCGATCGTGCTCAACAGCGAGGCGACCACGATCGCCTGGGCCAACGTGCAGCTGATGCCCGACCCGACGATCCTTTCCTCGGAGACCGGCACCCGCCACCGCACCGCCGAGCGCGTCTCCAAACAGACCGACGCGCTGGTGATCGCGATCTCGCAGCGCCGCGACGTCGTCTCCCTCTACGTCGAGGGGACGAAGTACATCCTGCAGGAGATACCGGCCGTGTTGGCCAAGGCCAACCAGGGCCTGGCAACGCTGGAGAAGTACCGCGAGCGGCTCGACCAGGTCTCCGGCCGCCTCACCGTGCTCGAGTTCGAGGGCGGCAGCTTCCTCCACGACGCGCTCGCCGTCCTGCAGCGGGCCGAGCTGGTGACGCGGATGGCGGTCGAGGTCGAGCGCTACATCGTCGAGCTCGGCACCGAGGGCCGGCTGATCGAGATGCAGCTGGAGGAGACGATGGTTGGCGTCGCCGCCGACAAGACGGCGTTGATCCGCGACTACTCGGTCGAGGACACCGAGGGCAGCCTTGCCGCGACGCTGCAGGCGCTCGGTCGCATGCCCCATCAGGACGTGCTCGACTTCGGCCGCCTCGCCGAGCTGCTCGGCTACGACCGCAAGCTCAACACCCTCGACTTCCCGGTGGCCTCGCGCGGCTACCGCGCGCTGGGCCGGGTCCCCCGCATTCCCAAGCTTGTCGTCCAGAAGATCATCCACGAGCTGGGCGGGTTGGAGGAGGTCCTCGCGGCCTCCAACGACGAACTCGCCGCCGTCGACGGAGTCGGACCCACCAGGGCCAAGGACATCCGCGAGGGCCTGCGCCGGCTGCAGGAGGTCGATTTGGTCGACCGGTACTTACAGAGCTGACGGCGATAGACGCCGTCGAAGACGAAAGGAGCCACTGATTCCCGAGCTAGATGAGGCCATCGAGGCAGTCTTCGAGGAGGACATTGAATATGTCTGCGACTTCGAGGAGGGCGACAAGGTCGTCTACCCGCATCACGGGGCTGGCCTGGTGCTGAAGAAAGAGACCCGCGAGCTGATGGGCAGCGAGCGTGAATACCTCACGATCAAGATCATCCACAACGAGCTCACGGTGATGGTCCCCTGCGAAAACGCGGGAGTGGCCGGACTGCGTCGCGTCATCGACGAGGAGGAAATCAAGAAGGTCACAAACGTCCTCACCGACGAAGTCTCCGAGATGCCGAAGAACTGGAACCGGCGTTTCAAGTACAACCGCGAGAAGATCAAGACCGGCGACGTCTTCGAGCTGGCCGAGGTTGTTCGCAACCTGGCGATCCGCGAGATGGAGAAGGGCCTCTCCACCGGCGAGAAGCAGATGTACACGCGGGCCAAGAAGATCCTCGCGTCAGAGTTCATGTACGCGCTCGACAAGGACGAGGAGGGCGCGGAGGAGTACCTCGACGGGCTGTTGGAGGAGCGCTTCGCCGCCACGGCGTAGCCCCCTGGCAGTTACCGCAGTCATCGCGGCCGCCGGCTCCGGACAGCGTCTCGGAGCCGGCGGCCCGAAGGCGTTCGTGCCGCTGGCGGGGAAGCCGATGGTCGAGTGGTCGATCGAGGCCTTCCGGGCCTGCGAGTCGGTGCACTCGATCGTCGTCGCCGCGCCACCGGGCCACGTCCACGACTTTGGCGACGGGGACCTCGTCGTCGTCGATGGCGGCGCGACCCGGTCGCAATCCGTGGCCAATGCTCTGGCGGCGACCGAGACCGAGCTGGTGGCGATCCACGACGCGGCGCGACCGCTCCTCACCCCGGAGTTGGTTGAGGAACTGGTCGCGGCCCTCGCCGCAGCTCCCGCGGCGGCCGGCATCATCGCCGCCACCCCGCTCACCGACACGGTCAAGCAGGGGGGAGCGTCGAAGAGTGCATCGACCGCCCGGGAGATGGGGGATGCACTCCTCGTCGAAGCGACCCTGGATCGTTCGTGCCTGTGGGCGGCGCAGACGCCTCAGATATTCCGCGCGCAAGCGCTGCGCGCGGCGCTCGAAGTGGATGTCGAGACCCGCGACGCCGCCACCGACGAGGCGATGCTGATCGAGGCGGTGGGAGGGAGGGTGCTGATCCACCCAACCCCCCATCCCAATCCCAAGGTCACGACCCCGCTCGACCTGCGTCTCGTCGAACTCCTCCTCGCCCGAACCTAGTCGATTGTCAGGCCCGGAGCAGCAGGTAGACCAGGATCGCCGCAAAGCAGAGCTGTCCGACGCCGAGGGCGACGCCGAAGTTGGCGGCGCCGATGAGGGCCGCGAGCGCCGTGCCGACCGTAAAGGCGAGGAAGAGAAGCGCGAGCTGGCGGGCGGCTGGCATCAGGCGGCCTCTGGCGGATCGGTTGGCGCCCCCACGGTCAGGCGAGCGCCGTCGCCCTGGTGCTGGCGCAGCCGCCGCTTGTAGAGGAGGCGCTGGACGTAGAGGGTGGCGACACCGGCGAGCACGATTGCAACCAGGTTCACGGCCAGCTGGGCGATCGATCCGCGCCAGTCTGACCAGTCGCCGAGGGCGGCAGCGATGCCGATGTTGGCGGCGGCGAGGATCGTCGTGACCGAGATCAGGACGCCGATCAACGCCCCTGACTTGGCCGAGGTGAGGGAGAGGACGCCGGCGGCGCCGGCCAGCGCGGCGACGATGAAGGAGAAGGCATCGGGGTGGGAGATGAAGTCCGACAGCGCGTGCCGGGAGCTCTCGATGTCGGCGTCGAGCAGGCCGGTGGCCCGGGCCAGGAGGGTGAAGAGGTAGGCGGCGAGGATCGCCAGCGGAAAGCCGACCACGAGAGCGGTCAGCGAGCGCCAGGCCTCGTCGACACGGCGGTGGACAATGGCCACGCAGAGGCCGGCGATCGGTCCGAACTCCGGCCCCACGACCATGCCGCCGATGATCAGGATCGGCGAGTCGAGGTAGATGCCGATCGAGGCGATCAGGCAGGCCAGCACCATGAAGACGAGGAAGTGGCCACCGAGCTCGGTGCTCTCGGAGGTGCGCGCTTCGACTTCCTCCCAGACGACGGCGTCCGAGGGGGCGCCGCGCGCCGCGCGCACCGCCCGCTCCGCCCCGGCGGAGATCTGCGAGTCGATCTGCTCGATCGCGATCGAGCCGTCGCGCGGGACGTCCAGCTCGCGCAGGTTGGCGACGATGACGCTGGCGTCCTCGCGGGCGACGTCGCAGAGGATCACGTCACCGGCCGGCTTGCGAGCGGCGCCGGGGAGCAGGATCAGGTTGACGGTGGACGCCGATGCCTCCAGCAGCTCGACGACCTTTTCCGATCGATCCGTCGGCACCACGATGCGCAGATGGACCATGGGCGACACGCTATCTGCGTCGGCTTGGCTAGGCTCGTTCCATGCTCACCGACTACCACCTGCACCTGCGCCCGGACGAGGACGAAACCACCTTCGAGCGCTACTTCACCAACGAGAACGTCGAGCGCTACCTGGCGGCCGCCGCAGCCGCCGGCGTCGAGGAGCTCGGCGTCTCCGAGCACGTCTACCGCTTTCGCCAGGCGCTTGACATCTGGCGCCACCCGCTCTGGGAGAGCAACGCCTGTGACGACCTCGACGCCTACTGCGAATTCGTCCGCGCCACGCCGCTGAAGCTCGGCGTCGAGTGCGATTTCGTGCCCGGCGCCGAAGAGCGCACCAGGGAGATGCTGGAGGCGCGCGAGTTCGACTATGTGGTCGGCTCCGTCCACTTCGTCGGCGACGACGCCGTCGACCACCCGGGCTGGGACGTATGGGAGGGCAGCGGCGACCCCGACGAGGTCTGGCGCCGCTATTTCGAGGCGCTCGCCGAGTGCGCCAGCTCCGGCCTCTTCGACATCCTCGCCCATCCCGACCTGGTCAAGGTCTGGGGCGGCGCCCGGCCGCTGCCCGAGCGCGACCCGCGCCATTTCTACGAGCCGGCCGTCGAAGCGATCGCCGCAAGTGGAATCGCGGTTGAGGTCTCCACCGCCGGCTTGCGCAAGCCGGTCGGCGAGCTCTACCCGGCCCGCGGCTTTGCCGAGATGTGCGTCGAGGCCGGCGCCCCGTTCGCGCTCTCCTCCGACGCCCACTTGCCCGAGCAGGTGGGTTTCGCCTACGACCGCGCGGTCGACTTTCTCGACAGCCTCGGGGTGGGAGAGATATGCGTCTTCACGCAGCGCCAGCGCCAGCTGGCCCCGCTGCCCAGCCGCGTCGGCTGATGGTCGGGATCGGCTATGACAGTCACCGCTTCGCAGACGGCCGCCCGCTGATCCTCGGTGGGGTCGAGGTCGATCATCCGCGCGGCCTCTTTGGCCACTCCGACGCCGACGTTCTCACCCACGCCGTGATCGACGCGATTCTCGGCGCCGGCGGTGGCGGTGACATCGGCACGATGTTCCCCGACGACGACGAGCAGTGGCAGGGCGCCGATTCGATCGATCTCCTGCGGACCGTGGTTGGGACGATCGCCGGCGCGATCGTCAACGTCGACGCGACCGTGATCTGCGAGGAGCCCCGGCTCGGTCCCTACAAGGCGGAGATGGAGCGGACGCTCGCCGATGCCACCTCGGCCCGGGTCAGCGTCAAGGCGACGAGCAACGAGGGCATGGGCTGGATCGGCCGCGGCGAGGGCATCGCCTGCATCGCGGTCGCCTCGGTGCAGAGCGAATAGTCTTCTCGGCGATGGGGATTCTCAGCGACAGCGCCGCGAAGCTGCGGGCATCGGCCGCCGACTCGGCCTTCGAGCTGAAGGTGCTGCGCGAGGCGGGCATCCTCGGCCCCCAGCGACCCGACAAGTCCGTGAGGAAGGTCGCCACCCTCGTTCGCTGGGGCGCTTCGCCGGCGACCGGCATCGCCACCGCGGCGATCGGCAACCCGCACGAGATCGGGGTGATCGACGAGCGCGGCGCGCTCAGCTTCGAGCGCTTGCACCGTCGCTCCAACGCTCTCGCCCGCTCCTTCGCGGCGATGGGGATCGACCACGAGGACGGAGTCGGGATCATGTGCCGCAACCATCGCGGCTTCGTCGAGGCGACCCTCGCCGCGGCCAAGCTCGGCGCCAGCGTGCTCTACCTCAACACGATGTTCGCCGGCCCGCAGCTGGTCGAGGTGACCCGCCGCGAGAAGCCGAAGGCGCTGGTCTACGACGCCGAGTTCGCCAACCTGCTGGAAGGGATCGATGACTCCGTCGCCCGCGTGATCGGTTGGGTCGACGAGGGCGAGGAGGTTGGCGAGCCGACCCTCGAGCAGCTGATCGCCGCCGGCGAGGAGTCGGATCTCAAGCCGCCCCCCGACAAGCCCCGCTTCGTGATCCTCACCTCCGGCACCACCGGCACTCCAAAGGGGGCGCAGCGCTCCAGTCCCGACGGATTGCTGGGGATCGCGGCGCTGATCGACAAGATCCCCTTCCGCAGTCGTCAGACGATGATGATCGCGGCGCCGCTCTTTCACTCCTGGGGCTTTTTCCACTTCGTGATGAGCTTGCCAACCGCCTCGACGATGGTGCTGCGCCGCCGCTTCGATCCCGAGGGGACGCTGCAGGCCGTGCAGGAAAGCCGGGCCGAGGTCCTGGCGGCGGTGCCGGTGATGGTCCAGCGGATTCTCGCGCTGCCCGAGGAGACCCTCTCCTCCTACGACCTCTCCTCGCTGCGGATCACCTCCCTCTCGGGTTCGGCTCTGCCGGGCGAGCTGGCGCTGGCCTGGATGGACCGCTTCGGCGACAGCGTCTACAACCTCTACGGCTCGACCGAGGTCGCCTACGCCACGGTCGCCACCCCCGAGGACCTGCGCGCGGCGCCCGGCACCGCCGGGCGACCACCGCGTGGCACCACCTTGCGGATCCTCGGCGAGAGCGGCAGCGAGGTGCCGCAGGGCGACGTCGGGCGGATCTTCGTCGGCAACGAGATGTCCTTCGAGGGCTACACCGGCGGCGGCGGCAAGGAGGTGATCGATGGCCTGCTCTGCAGCGGCGACGTCGGCCACATCGACTCCGGCGGCCGTCTCTTCATCGACGGGCGCGACGACGAGATGATCGTTTCCGGCGGCGAGAACGTCTTCCCGCGTGAGGTCGAGGACCTGCTCGCCGACCACGAGGCGGTGGTCGAGGCGGCGGTGATCGGCGTCGAGGACAGCGAGTTCGGCCAGCGGCTGAAGGCTTTCGTCGTCGTCAAGGACGGGGTCGAGATCGGCGAAGACGAGCTCAAGGCGCACGTCAAGGCCAACCTGGCGAGCTACAAGACGCCACGCGAGGTCGAGTTCCTCGAGGAGCTGCCACGCAACGCCACCGGCAAGGTCCTGAAGCGGGATCTGCACGCGGGCGAGGCTCAGCAGTCCGCCTGAGGACTTGGCTGACGCAAATTGCGGCTAGCGCGACCGCGCTCGCCGCGGGTGGCCTCCGGCGCCGGTAGTAGTTTGCGGGGGAATGAGCGATCCAGCCAGGCAGCTGCAGGCCGTCGGCGAGGCCACCGAGACCATGCACGGCGTCGCCAAGCAGGCCCTGGAGTGGGTCCGCGTCAGTGAGGAGCGAGTCACCGCCGCCGAGGCACGAGCCGACAGGGTCGCTGCCGAGCTGAAGGAGCGGGCGATGGGGACGCTGCGCGGCGTCGCCGCCGAGGCCCGCGAGCGAATTGCCGCCGAGCGCAAGGCAAGGCGCGACGTCGAGGCCCGGGTCGCCGGCGCCGAGGCGGCGCGCGATCGCGCCGAGCGTGCCTTCGAGGACTTGCAGCAGCGCTCCCAGAGCGACGGCGAAGCCGTCGCCGCCAACGCTGCTGAGGTGCGGGCCGCGGCCGAAGAGTCGATCGCCGCGGCGGCGCGGAACCTCGAGGCAGCGGTTGCGGCCAAAGCCGCGACGATGCGCAGGGAGATCGAAGCCGAAGCCGACCGTCGCATCGCCGCCGCCGAGCAGCGGGCCGCGGACGCCGAGGCCACCGCGGCTGAGTCCCATGAGACGGCGGTGCGGCTGGAGACCGAGATCGAGCGCCGAGTTATGGATGGCACGGTCGAGGTCCGCCGCGAAGCCGAGGAGAGCGTCCGCAACCTGGTCGAGAAGGTCGAGCGCGAGGCCGAGGAGGCCGCCCGCGCTCGCGCCGAGGACCAGCTGCGGGTCGAGTCGGACCGCATTCGCGCTCAGGCCGAGAAGCGCGAGGAGCGCGTCCGCGAGGCCAGCGAGGACGAGATCAAGGCCAGTGCCAAGCGCGCCAGGCGCGAGGCCCAGGCGGCCGCCGAGGAGTCGGCGCCGGTTTGGCTGCGCGGCGAGTCGACCGCTTCGACGGCCGGCTACCGAACCTTTTAGAAGACGGATTTCATCTAGTCTCGGCCTCGCGATGCGCGAGGTGCGAATCAGGGACACGCTCAGCGGCGAGCCGCGAGCCCTCGATCCCTCCAGCGAGGTGGGGATCTACGCCTGTGGCCCCACTGTCTACAGCCGCATCCACATCGGCAACGCCCGCCCCTTCGTCGTCTTCTCGCTCTTCACTCGCTTTCTGCGCTCTGAGGGCTATCGGGCGCGGCTGGTCGTCAACGTCACCGACATCAACGACAAGATCTACGCGGCGGCCGAGGCGGCGAGCGAGCCCTCGGGGGAGCTCGCCGAGCGGATGACCCGTGCCTACTTTGAGGACACCGACCGGCTCGGGCTGGGACGGCCCGACGCCGAGCCGCTGGCGACTGCGACGATCGCCGGGATCGTGGCGCTGATTGGCGACTTGATCGAGTCCGGGCATGGTTATGAGTCCGGGGGCGACGTCTACTTCAAGGTCCGCAGCTTCGACCGGTACGGCAAGCTCTCCAACCGCCGCGCCGAGGACATGGACCAGGGCGAGGAGGCGGGTTCGGCCTCGCTCAAGCAGGACGCCCTCGACTTCGCCCTCTGGAAGGCGCACAAGCCCGGCGAGGACACGAAATGGGACTCGCCCTGGGGCCCGGGGCGGCCCGGCTGGCACATCGAGTGCTCGGCGATGGCCGAGGCCGAGCTGGGGGCGTCGTTCGCCGTCCACGGCGGCGGCTCCGACCTCGTCTTCCCTCACCACGAGAACGAGATCGCCCAGTCGGAGGCGGCCGGGCGGCCCTTCGCCCAGATCTGGATGCACAACGGGATGATCGAGACCGAGGCCGCGAAGATGTCGAAATCGGACGGCAACATCTTTCAGTTGTCCGAGGCGCTCGATCGCTACGGACGCGAGGCGGTCGTGGCGTACTTGATCTCGGGGCATTACCGACAGCCGCTGGCTTTCGGCGACGAGCAGATGCGGCAGGCGGTCGCTCAGGTCGAGCGGTTGCGGAACTTCTTTCGCGAGAACGCGGTTGGCGGGGGGGAGCCGGGGGAGGTCTCGCCGGAGCAACAGCGGGGAGGCTCCGGCGAGACCTCCCCCGGCTCCTCGCCGGCCGCGCGGGTTGCTGCGTTCAAGGATGCGTTGGCCGATGACTTCAACACCCCCCGGGCAATGGCAGAGGTGTTCGAGTTGGTGGCGGAAGCCAACCGCGCGAATGTTCCGGGCGCCGCGGAGGCCGTGCGCGAGATGCTGGAGCTGGTGGGGTTGGGGTCATTGGCTGCTGCTGAGGAGGGCGCTGGCTCGGAGGCTGAGGCGCTGATGGCCGAGCGCGAGCAGGCACGAGCCGCCAAGGACTTCGAGCGGGCGGACGCGATTCGGGATGAGCTCGCTGAGCTTGGTTGGGAAGTGCGCGATTCCGCCGAGGGCCCGCGCCTGGTTCCAAAGGCTTAGATGGCCAACCAGATCATCTACGGCAGGCAGCCGGTCGCCGAGGCGGAGCGGGGGAGGCGGCGAGTGCATCGGGTTTGGCGGGCGCCGGAGACGGACGCGTTTGAGTTGGAGCGGCTCTGCGGGTCACCCGATCATCAGGGCGTCGTCGCGGAGGTCGATCCGTATCCCTACGGCGATCCGCGTGGGCTGCTGCGGGAAGAAGACGCGCTGCTGATCGCGCTCGATCAGGTACAGGATCCGCGCAACCTCGGCGCTGTCTGTCGTTCAGCCGAGTTTGCGGGCGCAACCGGTGTAGTCGTGCCGGATCGTCGCTCGGCCGCGGTCACCGCCGCCACCTGCAAGGCCTCGGCCGGGGCCGTCGAGCATCTTCAGGTCGCCCATGTGCGCAACCTCGCCGATTGGCTCGCCGATGCCAAGGCAGCCGGATTCTGGATCTGGGGGGCCGATGCGGATGCCCAAACGTCCGCCTGGGACGTCGACCTCAAGGGCCCGACCGTGCTGGTTCTGGGTGGCGAGGGCAAAGGCATCCGGCCGCGGGTGGCGAAGGCCTGCGACGGGCTGATATCGCTGCCGCGGCGGGGCGAGGTGGAGTCGCTCAACGTCTCCGCGGCGGCTACCGCTGTGCTTTTTGAGGCTGTTCGCCAGCGTCGCCGCGCCTGAGCCAGAGCTTCCAACAAATGCAACGGCGGTTGCATTTATGTCCCCCGGGGGTTGACATAGCTCCGAGGACACATAAACTAGCCCGCAACAAGGGTGAACCTCAGCTTGAGTGTGAGGTAGAGCCTGTCAATAGAAGGCGCCCCGGGGGAGGTAAGTGGCGTCACGACCCTTCAGCAAGGAGAAGGATCTGTGGCTCTGTCTACGCCTATGCAGCAAAAGCCAGCTTCGATGGCGGTTCGCTCCAGTCCCGTTCGCGCCCAGCAGGCTAACTCTCAAGCTGAGCTTGATGATCACTATCTCGTCGCTCTGGCCAAGGACGGCAAAACCGACGCCTACGACGCGATCATCCGCCGCTACCGCGGCTTCGTCCGTCTCAAGGCCTCCTCGTACTTCTTGCTTGGGGGAGAGTCAGACGACCTGATCCAGGAGGGCCTGCTCGGCCTCTACAAGGCGATCCGCGACTACCGCACCGATCGCGAGTCGAGCTTCCGCAACTTCGCCGAGCTCTGCATCACCCGCCAGATCATCACCGCCGTGAAGACGGCGACCCGCAACAAGCACACGCCGCTCAACCAGTACGTCTCCTTCAGCCAGACGCCGGCCGCCGCCGGCGACTCCGATACCACCCTGGATGAGATCCTGCCCGGCCCGAGCGTCCACGACCCGGTCAACCAGGTGATCGCGACCGAAGAGCTGGCCAGCCTCGTTGCCTGCCTCTCCGGCGTCTCCGGCGTCCTCTCCGACCTCGAGAGCCGCGTCCTCTCGCTCTACCTCGACGGCCACTCCTACGAGATGATCGCCGAGAAGCTGGAGTGCGACACCAAGACCGTCGACAACGCCCTGCAGCGAGTCAAGCGCAAGGTGGGTTCGCACCTGGCTTCCCGCGAGGTTGCGGCCTAGTGCTGAGGAAGGTCTCCTAGTACGTACTCGAGCAGTTCGCGGCCGTGGTCCGAGGCGACGGCAATGTCGTCGGCCTTGACTCGGACCCGGTGCAGCGACTGCATCCGCAGCACGTCGCCGTCGGTGCGGTGGTTGGGGAAGACCCCGGCGTAGGAGACCCCCAGCCGCTCGAGGTCGCCGGCCACGAGCGCCGTCGCCGGCTGCTCCAGCGGCAGGTCGACGTAGAGCGCGTCGAGCCCGGCGCGGTGGAAGAGGTGGTGGCGCTCGGCCCCGATCGCCTCCTCCAGATCGGCACCCGGCACCTGGACCGTGATCAGGGCCAGGTTGTGGTCCTCGTGAACCTCCACGTGTAGCTCGCTGCGGCTCTGCAGCCCCGCTTCGGGCCCCGGCTTCGCCAGCGTTCCCCGCAGCTCGCAGAGCGCCAGCGTCTGGCCGATGATCTCGTGATGGCGCTCCGGGGCGTAGACGCGGCGCTCGTGGCCGTCGTTGAGCTTGGTGTAGAAGAGCGCCGCCGACTGGCGCCGGCGCGGTGCCGCGGCCGCGGCGTCGTTGCTGACAGTGGCGGGAATCCAGCCGAGCAGGAAGCCGGTCTCGTGCGCCCCCAGCTCGATGTTGGCCCGCTGGCTGTAGGGGTGGGCGGCGGTCGCCTCGCTGAACATTCCCGCCAGGCCCTCGTCCCGCGCCCAGTCCATCAGGAAGCGCTTGGTGCGGGTGAAGAGGTGCTGGCCGCGGGCCGCCTCCAGCGTCACCGCCTGTCCGGAGTGGGCGACGGCGTCCCCGGCCGCCGCCAGGCTCATCCCCATGTGGCAGAGCAGCTCGCCGTCGCCCGTCTCGGCGACGCAGGAGACGTATCTGCCGTCGCCCAGTCGGGCCGAAACCTCCGCCTGGTCGTAAACCCAGCGGACGTCGTAAGTCGTCCCGTAAGCTGCTTCTATCGCCTCGGTGAGGACGCCACCCTCGTCCGGCCCGAGAAACCTGAAGTTCACATCCATCGCTTCACCCTTAGCCACCACGCCCGCCTAGCTCAACCTGGGAGAGCACCTGATTTGTAATCAGGAGGTTGCCGGTTCGAACCCGGCGGCGGGCTTTTCGGTCACGGGGTGGAGCCGCTGTCGCTCAGCAGCCGGGCCTTCTCGGCCGCGAACTCCTCGTCGGTGAGGATGCCCTTCTCGCGCAGCGAGGCCAGGCGCTCCAAGCGCTCCAGCCGGGCGTCCTCCTCGTTCACTGGCGTCGCGGTCGTCGTCGGCGCCTCGCCGGTCGGGGCCTCCTCGCCAGCGGGCCGTTTCACTTCCGGCAGCCGCAGCTTCGAGGCCTGCTCGCCGACGCGCTCGCCGATGTTGGCGTCCTTGACCGCGCTGACGACTTTGTCGCGGGTCTGCCCGAAGACGTCGCTGTAGTCGGCGTCGGGGAACTCCTCCTCGGTCTGCTTGCGCAGCTCGTGGACCCCGAAGGCGGCCATGCCGGCGACGATCAGGGTGGTGAGGAAGGAGCGCAGGCCCTGGGTCGGGCCGGAGAGGAAGTAGAGGCAGACGACGATCGCCAGGCCGGTGTAGACGTAGGCGACGTGATGACGCAGCACCGGCGCGAACACGCGGCGGGTTGCCCGGGCTGAGGCGGTGGGGGAGGCGAGCCAGCCGGCGATCGCGAAGAGGATGCCGACGACGATCACCGTGGTCGCGATGCTGGTCATCAGCGAGGTGGCGATCGACCAGGTCGCTTCGCCGGCGGGCTTGGCGCTTTCGGTCACGACCAGCTGGTCGACGACGATGCCCCCGGCTATCTCACGGAAGACGATCACCGCGAAGCCAGCCGCGATCAGCCCGATGCCGCTGTAGAGGACGGTCACCCAGCGGCCCTCCCGCGTCAGGTAGATCGCGGCGGCGAAGGCGATGAAGGTGAGCAGTGAGAGCACTATGGCCAGGCCCTTGATCGCGATCGCGATGTTCTGCGCCGTCTTCAGCTCGTCGGAGCGGAGGATCTCGATCTGGCCAGCATCGGGCGGCAGCTTGTCGGCCAGGCCCTGGCCGATGCCAACCTGGTCGGCGAGGTTGGTCAGCAGGCTGCCGAGGTTGAGGCTGACGTTGCCTTCGCTGGTCGAGACCGCGTCGCCCTTGTCTTCCAAGACCGAGACGAGCTGTTCATGGGCGGAGCGGTTGGCGTCCTCCCAGAGCGTTTGCGCGGTAGAGGTTTCCAGGACCCGTTCGGCGCCGTCGCCGGCCACCTGGCGCAGTCCGCCGGCGGCGGGGCCGGCGAGGTCCTTGGTGTCGCCGGGGAGGATCTCTTTCAGTTCGGCCTCGACGTCGACGTTTTCGTAGAGCTGGTCGACCAGGTAGTCGCCGACGGCGGCGCGGATCGTCTGATTCTGGATCAGGCGACCGCTGGTCGAGACCCAGTCGTCGGTGTTGAGTGCCTGGCGCTCGGTCCAGATCGCGAAGACGCTGAGGAAGGCAAGGACCGAGCCGAGGATGACGAGCCCCTTGACAGTACGTCTGCGTGCGCGGCTCATTGAACGGGATGGTATACGTGAGGCCATGAAGCTAGAGGGCATCCACCACATAACCGCGATCACCGAGGACGCTCAGCGCAACGTCGATTTCTACGCGGGGGTGCTGGGCCTGCGGCTGGTCAAGAAAACTGTCAACCAGGACAACCCGACCGTCTACCACCTCTTCTTCGCCGACGAGGGCGGCGACCCGGGCTCCGACCTGACCTTCTTCGAGTACCCGGGGGTGGCCTCGGGCCGCCCCGGCGCCGGCATGGTCCACCGCGTCGTCTGGCGCGTCGCCTCCGAGGACTCGCTCGCCTTCTGGGCCAACCGGCTCGCCGCCAACGGCATCGAGTCCGAGCGCCAGGGCGCCGGCCTTGTCTTCTCCGACCCCGAGGGGCTCGACCACGAGCTGCTCGTCGTCGACGTCCCCGACGCACCCCTCGTCGCCGATCACCCTGACATCCCGGCCGAGCTGGCACTGCAGGGCTTCCACGCCGTGCGCGCCTACAGCGCCGCGCCGGAGGCCAGCAGCGGCCTGCTCGAGGCGCTCGAGTTCGAGCGCGACGGCGATGCCTGGGAAGCGCGCGGCGAGAAGCGCGGCGGCCGCTACCTCTTCGACGAGCCGCCGGCCGAGCGCGGCCTGCAGGGTGCCGGCAGCGTCCACCACGTCGCCTGGGCCTCGCTGCCCGAGGAGCACATGGAGTGGCGGACGAAGGCGATCTCGGCCGGCGCTCAGCCGACGCCGGAGATCGACCGCTTCTACTTCAAGTCGATCTACTTCCGCGAGCCCAGCGGCGTCCTCTTCGAGATCGCGACGATGGGGCCGGGCTTCACCGTCGACGAGCCGCTCGAGCACCTCGGCGAGAAGCTCTCGCTCCCACCCGATTACGAGCACATGCGGGCCGAAGTCGAGCCCAGCCTGAGACCGGTTCGCAACCCACGTGACCGGTAGCCACCCCCGGACGCGGGAACGACCGAGCGAGATCGCCGGTGACCGTTAGCGCGAGGGAGTGAGGCAGAGGAGGTGGCGCCTGATTCCTTCATCTGGCGCGACGCCGGCCGCACGGTCGTCTTCCGTCACAACGGAGTGGAGCAGGCAACCCAGCTGCTGCGCGAGCACGATTTCGAGCCTTTCGAGCTGCTGACCACGTCCCGGGGCGTGGCCGGCGCCGCGGAGCTTGCGGCCGCGGCGGAGGCCGTTCATGTGGTCCCCGGCGGCAAGGTCCCCGAGCTGGCCGCGACGCTGATCGAGACCGTGGCCTCGTCGTCCCTGGTCGCCCTCGGCGGCGGCCGCCCGATCGACGTCGCCAAGGCGGTCGCCTCGGTCAGCGGCGCCCGCGTCGCCGCGATCCCGACGACGATGTCGGGGGCCGAGATGACCGGCATCCACCGCCTCCCCGCTGGCGCCGAATCGCGGGTCAGCGCGATGGTCCGCCCGGCCCTGGTCATCGCCAACCCGGTCGCAATGACGGGCCAGCCCGAGGCGGCGCTGCGGGCAAGCTCGATGAATGCGCTGGCCCACGGCGCCGACTCGCTCTACACGCCCTTCGCCAACCCGGTCTCGGAGATGAGCGCCCTGCGCGGCGCGGAGCTCATTGCGACCTCGCTCGACCACGACCCGGAGCAACGCAACCCGGCGCCGCTGGCACTCGGTTCGTTGCTCTGCGGCTACGCGATCGACTCCGGCATGTTTGGCCTCCATCACGTGGCCTGCCAGACCCTGGTCCGCATTTGCGGTAGTCCCCACGCGGAGACCAACGCGGCGATCCTGCCGCGGGCGTTGGCGCTGCTGGTCGCGCGGGCGCCGGACCGGCTCGCCAACCTCGCCGCCGCGATCGCGACCGACCCCGAAGACATCGAAGCCCGCACCCTCCAGCTCGGCGGCAACCCCGCCGGCCTGGGGGAGCTCGGCGCCGACCGCTCGAAGCTCGACGACGCCCTCGACTCGATGCTCCTGCGCCCCGAGCTGGCCTTCGTCCCCGGCCCGCCGCTCACCAAGGGCGATCTCGCGGAGTTGGTCGAAAGCGCCTGGTAACCGGCGGCCCCGCGCCGTGTAGCGCTCTGCGTGAACGACGCCGAGCGGCTCGCCCGCTACCACGCCTACACGCGCAAGCACAGCGTCAACTGGCCCATCTACCTGTTGGCGAGGGTCTTCATGACGCCGTTCTTCCTCGTCTACTTCCGCTACGCGCGGACCGGCCGCGAGCACGCCCGCCTCAAGGGCGGCCTGATCGTCGCCGCCAACCACCGCAGCTTCCTCGACCCTTTCGCGATCGGCGGCTGTCTGCCCTGGCGACGCCCGATGAACTACGTCGCCAAGGTCGAGCTGTTCGAGCGTCGCTGGCAGGGTTGGATCCTCTCCCGGCTCGGCGCCTTCCCGATCCGCCGCGGCGAGTCCGACGAGGAATCGCTGGAGACGGCGCGCCTGATCGTCGAACGCGGCGGCGCCGTCTGCATCTTTCCCGAGGGCACCCGGACTCGGCGCGGCACCCTCAGCAGCCCCAGGCGCGGCGTCGGCCGCCTCGCTCTGCAGACCGGTGCACCGGTGATCCCGACCGCTGTGCTGGGCACCGAACGTGTGCGCCGCGGCTGGCGGATTCGCCCCCGCAAGGTCAAGGTCCGGCTCGGCCGCGCGATGACCTTCCCCCGCGCCGAGGAGCCCTCGAAGGCGCTGGCGGAAACCGTCACGGCGCGGATCTGGCCCAACGTGCAGCTGCAGTGGGAAGACCTCGGCGGCCTGCCGCCGATGCGTCGGGCCGCCGTGATCGGGGCCGGCAGCTGGGGGACCGCGGTCGCGGTACTGCTCGCCCGCGGCGGCCTCGAGGTCCAGCTTGGCGCTCGCAACGCCGATCGCGCCGCGGAGATGATCGAGGCGGGGGAAAACAAGCGCTACCTGCCCGGGGTGCCGCTGCCGGAGGCGATCGACGTCCGCCCGGCCTCGAAGATCGAGCTTGCCGGCCTCGACCTGGTCTGCCTGGCGATTCCCTCTAAGTCCTTGCCCCAGGCGGTTGGAGCGATCGCCGATCGAGTCGGCGGGCGCTCCTCGGTCCTGCTCCTGACCAAGGGCTTGATCGCCCCGCAGGGACAGCTGCCGGCCGAATACGTCGGCGAAAGGGTGCGGGCGCGGGCGATTGCCTGCCTCGGCGGACCGGCCCATGCCCGCGAGGCGGTCTCCGGCTCCGCCGCGCTCGTCCTCGGCTCCGCCGACGTCGACCTGCAAGTGCAGCTGGGCGAGGTCTTCGATCGCGCCGGCCTCGTCTGCGAGCGCTCCGGCGACGTCGCCGGGGTGGAGATGGCGGGCGCCGCCAAGAACGCCGCCGCGCTGGCCGCCGCCGCCGCCGAGCCGCACGGACTCAACGCCGCCGGTATCGCCGTCGCCGAGATCTGGCAGGAGTGCATCGAGTACGCGATCGGCCGCGGGGCTGACCTGGAGACCTTTTCCGGCCTGGCTGGGGTCGGCGACCTGACCGCGACGATGATGGCCCCGGCCGGCCGCAACCGCCGCGCCGGCGAGCTGCTTGGCACCGGCACCCCGGCGGAGGAGATTCCGCAGCTGATCGGCCAGGCCTCCGAGGGCCTCGACACGACGCCCCTTCTGGCTCAGGCCGTGGCCGCCTCCGGCGGGCCGGCCGAGGCCTTGAACGGCCTCGCCGCCCTGATTCGCGGCGAGATCGGCGCCGAGGACTGGGTCGCCGGGTTGCGCCGGGTCGAGCAATCGAGGCGGGCGGCCTGATGGCGCGAGCACGTGATCTAGGCTTGGCCGGTGAGCGGCCCCACGGAGAACGTCGAGCCCGGCGACCTCGGGCCGGCGGCGAAGGCGGAGCTGGACCGCGCTTTCGAGGACTTCTACCGGGCTCATCTGCGCGACGTCTACTCCTACGCCTATTACAAGGTGGGCAATCACCACGACGCCGAGGACCTGACCGAGCAGGCCTTTCTGCAGGCCTACCGGCACTTCGACCGCGCCCAGCGCGAGTCCGACGGGCGGCCGCTGCGCCCCTGGGTGATCCGGATCGCCCACAACCTCGCCTCCAACTACTACCGCGACCGCTCGCGGCGACCGCAGACGCCGCTCGACAGCACCGAGCCGCTGGTTGCGCGGCACGACACCGTGGCGATCGCCGAGGGCCGCGAGGAGCTGCGGCAGGTGATGGCCAACCTCGAGCATCTCTCCGACGACCGTCGCGAGGCGCTGATCATGCGCTTTGCCCTCGGCATGGACAACCGCGAGATCGCCCGGGCGCTGGGGCGCTCCGACGGGGCGACGAAGGTGCTGATCCATCGCGCGATCAAGCAGTTGCAGGAGGAGATGGGCGATGACTGACTCGAGCGAGACCCTGAGCGGCAGTACCTGGGACGTCGAGCGGCTGCTGACCGACGCCCTGCGCCCGATCGACCCGCCGCGGCGGCTCTCCGGCCGCGTCGAGGACACGCTCTCTGCGGTCACCCAGGCCGCCGCCGAGGAGCTCTCAGATTGGGCCGAGGAGCTCTCGGAGAGCGAGCTGCGGGCCCTGCGCGATCCGCGCAACTGGGTCCGTCCCGTGGTTGCCGTTGGCGCCGGGGGAGTTGCGACCGGCGCCCTGGTCCTGCTCGAGCTGCGCCGCCGCAGCCGCACGAAGAGCGAGAGTGGGCTACGAGCTCTTGGCGGCGGCCTGCGCTCGCGGCTTTAGCCGCTGCGGTCGGTTGCGTGGTTCCTTGCCCACATCAGGCGTGGATTTGGAGCCGCGCGATGCCGCGAACGCGGCAAGGCCGAACAGGCCGACGGCCAGATGGGGCCAGCCATGGCTGGAGAAGTCTGCGATAGCCAGCCCGGTGTAGATCGCGCCGACACATAGTGCGTAGGGGCGAGCCGCGACCGCGGCCACGAACAGGCCGATCGCGCCGCTGGCGACGTACAGATAGTTGAGCCAGGAAAGGTCCTGGAAGAAGCCGAGGAGGCCGGCGACGAAGAGAACGGCGCCGACCAGAGTCGCGTAAAGGCGGGCGGGGCTGGGGGGCTCCATCGGCGCCGATTGTAGGCTGCCCATCCCGATGGCCGAGACTTGCTACCGCCACCCCGACCGCGAGACCCGGGTCTCCTGCTCCTCCTGCGGACGCCCGATCTGCCCTGACTGCATGACCCCGACCCCGGTCGGGATGCGCTGCCCGGAGTGCATGCAGCAGCGGACCAAAGTGGTTCAGGGAGTCGGAGGCGGCGACGGTCGGTTCGGCGCCTTTCCGGCGACGATCCTCCTGATCGCGATCAACGTCGTCGCCTATCTGATCGAGATCGCTGCGGGGACGGGGGGCTTTGACGGAGTCGGCGGCAAGACCGTCATCGACTTCGCCCTGTTCGGGCCGGCGGTCGCGGAAGGCGAGTGGTACCGGCTGGTGACGAGCGGGTTCCTGCACGCAAGCCTGTTCCACATCGGCTTCAACATGCTCCTGCTGTTCTTCCTCGGCCGGTTGCTGGAGCCGGCGCTGGGCACGCCGCGCTTCGTCGCTGTCTACTTCGCCTCGCTTCTCGCGGGCTCGCTCGGAGCCCTGCTGTTGGACCCGAATGCCCTGACCCTTGGCGCCTCGGGCGCGGTCTTCGGCCTGGCGGGGGCGACCTTCGTGATCGCTCGCGGCCGTGGGATGGACGCGATCGCCGGCGAGATCGGGTTCCTGATCGTCTTCAATCTGGTCTTCAGCTTCATCGGCACGCGGATCAGCGTCGGCGGCCACCTCGGCGGGCTCGCCGCGGGTGTTCTCTGCGCCCTCGCGATCGTTGCCGGCGAGCGTGGCTATCTCGGTCGCAGGCACTTCCCGGCGGAGATGGCGATTATCGTCCTGGTCGCCGTCGTCGCCTTCCTCGGCGCCCTGGCTGTCGCCTGACGACCTTCAGCTGCCCTGCGCGGGTCTCGTCACCGGGGCCTTCAGCGCCCGGAAGTCGGTGTTGCCCGGCGGGTCGATCAGGTCGGGGTGCAGCAGGTACCCGAGCAGCTCGACCCCGTCGACCAGCCGCGGTCCGGGTTCGGAGAAGGCGGCGGAGGCGTCGACCGCGAAGACCCGCTCCGCGCCGAGCGCGGCGATCCGCTCCCAGTGCTCCATCGCCTGGGCCTGGGCATCCTTGACGGAGCCGTGGGGCATCACGATCACAACCGCGGCGTTGAGGCTCTCCAGCTCGCCCCAGCCAACCTCGGGAGGGTTGAGGCCGGGGTCGCCGGCGACATCGATGCCGCCGGCGATCGAGATCATCTCCGGGATCCAGAAGCCGGCGACCCGCGGCGGATCGAGCCGCTCGAGGGCGATTACCCGCGGACTCGTCGCGCCCGAGAGCGCCGCCCGCACCGTCGCCAGCCTTCCCTCCAGTTCCCCGCGCAGTTCGTGCGCATGGGCTTCCATGCCGGTGGCCTCGCCTAGGCGAACGACCTCTTCGAGCATCTCACTGAGCGTTGCGACCCGCATTATTTGCTCAATATCGCATTTATCGAAAAAGCTGCGGACACGGCCAGCTATATTCCAGTCGCCGAATGGCCGAGGACGTCCCAGCCCGAAGTACCAGGCCAAATAGCTGATGAGCGCCCTCCTGCTCGTCTTCCTGTTGCTGTTGATCGCCATCAACGGCTTCTTCGTCGCCGCCGAGTTCGCGCTGGTCCGCAGTCGCCGCGGCAAAATCGAACAGCTCGCCGCCGAAGGCGAATCCGGGGCCGAGGCCGTGGTCGAGCAGCTCGACAAGATCGACGAATCGCTCTCCGCCTGTCAGATCGGGATCACGATCGCCTCGATCGGGATCGGCTTCCTCGGCGAGCCCTCGCTCTCGAAGCTGATCGAGCCTCTTTTCGGGGGCCTCTCCCACGGGGTCGCCGCCGGGCTTTCGCTGGCGATCGCCTTCGCTCTGGTCACGGCACTGCACATCAGCGTCGGCGAGCAGGTGCCGAAGATGCTGGCGATCGCCAACGCCGAGAGCACGGCGCGGCGGGTCTCGCGGCCGCTCAACTGGTTCCGCGTCGCCACCGCACCGGTGACGATGGCGCTGAGCTGGTTCTCGAACGGGATCGTGCGGATGTTCGGCGTCAACCCGTCCGACCTCGAAGAGCACCACACGGCCGAGGACCTGAAGCAGATCAT
The DNA here is from genome assembly GCA_963811375.1 of uncultured Solirubrobacterales bacterium. Classification (GTDB taxonomy): domain Bacteria; phylum Actinomycetota; class Thermoleophilia; order Solirubrobacterales; family 70-9; genus VAYN01. Next base: position 73,218 of record CAWEQY010000009.1, on the reverse strand, counting down.
CGACAGCTCCAGGATCGGCGGCCACCTCGACCCCGGCGAGGCGGGGATGCTCGGCGGTGTCTTCCACCTGCACGAGCAGGAGGCCCGCGAGGTGATGACGCCGATCCCCGCCGTGGTGACGGTCAATGCCTCGGAGACGGTTGAGACGGCATTGCGGCGCTGTGTCACCTCGGGGCACACCCGCCTGGTCGTGATCGAGGACGACAACGCCGACCGGGTCAAGGGCATCGTCCACAACAACAGCCTCGCCCGTCTCTACATGAGCGAGGGCCCCGAGGCCAGTATCGAGACCGCCATCCGCGATGCCTTGATCGTGCCCGAGACCCGCCCCCTCGACGACCTCCTGCACGACCTGCAGGTGCAGCGCACCTCGCTCTCGGTCGTCGTCGACGAGTACGGGCGCACGGTCGGGATCGTCACCGTCGAGGACATCCTCGAGGAGGTGGTGGGGGAGATCGAGGACGAGACGGACCCTCGCGCCGCCGACCTGCGGCAGCTCTCCAACGGCGACTGGTTCGTGCGCGGCCACGTTTCGCTTGGCGACCTCGCCGACGCCGGGATCGAGCTGCCGGTCGACTCCGACGCCTACAACTCGGTCGGCGGCTACGTCTTCGGCGAGCTCGGGCGGCTGCCCAAACGCGGCGACTCGATCAAGGTCAACGGCTACACGATCCGGGTCGAGGCAGTGCGCGAGAACCGCATCGAGGCGGTCCGGATCAGCGGTTCCGTCCGTCCCCCCGCCTAATTTCTTCGGGCAACCCGCGCTCCCCCCGACGTTGGAGGTACCCGCATGTGGGTTGTTCGCCTGACCGACAAGCAACTTGAGGTTCTAAGGGCGTTGCTGCGCTCCGAGGAACACCTCGGCCCAGCTCTCAGAGGTTCGATCGAGGCCCTCGACCTGGCCCGCTGGGACGAGCTCCCCGAGGCCGAGCTGCCCTGGGAGGAGATCGAGATCAGCGCCCGCCGCCAGAACATCTCCGAGGCCGACGTGATCTGGGACCTGTCCGGAAAGCGAAAGGCGGCCAACGCCGAGTAAGTCCCCGTCAAGGTGTTGCGCGAGGCCGGGCTCGAGGCAGGGGACGTGCTGATCGTTCGCTCAATTGGCCACGGTCGTGTTGAGATCAGGCGCCGCCGTGATGTCATCGACGAATTTGCCGGAACGCTCACCTATCCCCCGGGATATCTAGACGAGCTTCGTGACGAGTGGGATCGCTAGCCCTAGACGCAAGTCTGTCGATGGCCTCCAGCGCCTACTCGGAGGTCATGGTGCACGCGTTGCGCCAGCAGCGCGGGGATTCAATCGATCGGCTGGTGGATCAACTGCAGGTCGAGATCGTCACGGTCGACCGTGGGGTTGCCCGCCGCGCGGCGGAGCTGCGAGCCGTGCATAGAGGCCTCCGGGCTGCCGGACGCTTTGGTTCTCGCGGCTGCTCAGCTCCGGGACGCCCGCTTGCTCACCTTCGACGAGCGCTTGAGTCAGCTGTAGTCGTAGAAGCCGGCGCCGCTCTTGCGGCCCAGCTTGCCTTCGCCGACCATCTCGACGATCAAGCCGGGCGGCTGGCTGGCGGCCTCGCCGTTGTCGGCGTAGAGGGCGTCGCCGATTGCCTTGGAGACGTCGAGGCCGACGAAGTCGAGCAGGGCCAGCGGGCCCATCGGGTGGCCGGCGCCGAGCTTCATGCAGGTATCGACCTCGCCGGCCTCCATGCCGGTTCGCTCGATCAGTCGCACGGCTTCGAAGAGGTAGGGGAAGAGCAGCCGGTTGACGACGAAGCCCGCCTGGTCGGGAACCTCGACCGCGGTCTTGCCGAGCGCTGCGCACCAGGCGAGGGCTTGCTCGCGGCAGTCGGCGGCGCCGTCGGGGATGCAGACCTCGACCAGCTTCATCCGCGGCACGGGGTTGAAGACGTGGAGGCCGAAGAGCTTGTCGGTGCCGGCCGCCGCGGCGATTGCGGCGATGCTGAGCGAGGAGGTGGTGGTGGCGAGGTCCGAGTTGGGACATGCCTCGGCGACCGTGGCCAGCAGCTCGCCCTTGGGCTCGACCTCCTCGACGATCGCCTCGACGATGACGTCGCAGTCGAAGAGGTCCTTGGGATCGGTCGTGACCCGCAGCCGCGAGGGCTCGGCGCCCTCGATCTTGGCGCAGGCAGCAACAACTTTCTCCTCGGCGCGCCAGGCGGAAGCCTCGCTGCGGGCGAGCAGGATCGTGTCTGCCGTCGTGGTCGAGACGGCGGCGAGACCGGTGGCGATTGCCCCGCTCCCCGCAATCCCCGGACTCTCATAACCCTGGTTAGCGCTCATGGCCAGGTTCCTATCAATCCACCGTGGCCTCATGCCGTCAGACCCCTGGCTGACTGACCAGTCAGTCGGTACCCTTGGTGTTAGAAACGAACTTGGAAGAACGGAGATTCGGATGACTGAGAACGGAAACGGGAAGTTCGGCGGGCGCGAGGTCGTGATCGTCGAGGCGGTGCGGACCCCGATCGGCCGCGGCCATCCGGAGAAGGGCTACTACAAGGACCTGCATCCCTCGAACCTGCTCGCCAAGGCCTACGGCGAGGTCTTCGAGCGCTCCGGGGTCGACCCGGCGGAGACCGGCGACGTGATCGCCGGCTGCGCCCAGCAGTTCGGCGAGCAGGGAGTCAACATCGGCCGCAACGCCTGGCTCGAGGCTGGGCTGCCGATCGAGACGCCGGCGACCACTATCGACCGCCAGTGCGGCTCCGCCCAGCAGGCGGTCAATTTTGCCGCGGCGCTGATCGCCAGCGGCGTCCACGACGTCGTCGTCGGTGGCGGCGTCGAGCACATGGGCCATATCTCCTTCGCCGACGGCTACGAGGTGATGAAAGAGCACGGCTCGCCCTTCTCGCCGGAGCTGATGGACCGCTACAACCTGATCCCGCAGGGCCTTTCGGCCGAGATGATCGCCGACCGCTGGGAGATCCCCCGCTCCGAGCTCGACGAGCTCGGCCTGCGCTCCCAGCAGCTCGCCGCCAAGGCGACCGAGGAGGGCCGCTTCGAGCGCGAGATCGTGCCGATGCAGGCCAACGGCGACACCTACGCGACCGACCAGGGCCTGCGCGAGACCACGCTGGAGGGCCTGGCCAACCTCAAGCCGGCCTTCAAGGAGGACGGCAAGATCACCGCCGGAAACTCATCTCAGGTCTCCGACGGCGCCGCCGCGGTGCTGCTGATGGCGCGCGAGAAGGCCGACGCCCTGGGACTGACGCCGCGGGCGCGGATCTTCGACCAGACGACCGTCGGCGTCGACCCGGTGATCATGCTGACCGGGCCGATCCCCGCCACCCGCAAGCTGCTCGAGCGCAATGGGATGGCGATGGACGACATCGACCTGGTCGAGATCAACGAGGCCTTCGCCTCCGTCGTCGGCGCCTGGCGCCGCGAGCTCGACCCCGACATGGACCGGGTCAACGTCAACGGCGGCGCGATCGCCCTCGGCCACCCGCTCGGCTCAACCGGCGCCCGCCTGATCACCACCCTGCTGCACGAGCTGGAGCGCACCGACAAGGAGATGGGTCTGGTGACGATGTGCTGCGGCGGCGGTCTCGGCACGGGCACGCTGATCCAAAGGGTCTGAATCGCCCCTGGCGAACTCCTGGGGTTCCACCCCTACAAGTCCACCACTTAGAGGAGACCAGTTGAGCAAGCGACTAATCGCGCTGCTCGCCGGCGTCATGGCAATCGCCATCGTCGCGGCGGGCTGCGGCAGCAGCAGCGACGACAGCACCGAGGTCGTCGTGCTGAGCAAGACGGAGTTCATCGAACAGGGCGATGCGATTTGCGCCAAGGGCAGCAAGCAGATCGAAGACGAAGCCGATGAATTCGCCGAGGAAAACGACATCGACATAGACAACCCCAGCAAGGGCGACCAGGAAGAAGTCATCGTTGCGGTCGTTGCGCCTTCGCTGCAGACCCAGGCCGACGAACTGAGTGAGCTCGGCGCCCCCGACGGGGAAGAGGACAAGGCGGAAGCGATGATCGCGGCGCTCGAATCTGGCGCTGAAGAACTGGAAGACGAACCAGGGGTCCTGCTGGAGAACGAGGCCGACCCGCTGGGCGAGGCAAACAAACTCGCCAACGAGTTCGGCTTCAAGGAGTGCGGCCAGGAATAGGCCGAGCTTGCGTGTGGAAGGTTGAGAGAGGGCGCCTGCGGCGCCCTCTCTTCTGCCCGCGAATCTGGCTGGCTGGCCAGGGTGTATATGCTCGCTCGCGATGGACCTGACGCTGTCGCCATCGGAGGAGCAGTTCCGCGACGAGGTTCGCACCTGGATCGAGTCGAACAACCCGGGCCCCGAGCCCGAGGCCGGCCTCGACGAGGTGATGGCCTTCCGGCGCGAATGGCAGCTGAAGCTGCACGCCGCCGGCTGGGCCGGGATCTCCTGGCCGAAGGAGTACGGCGGCCGCGGTGCGACGATGATCGAGCAGGCGATTTTCGTCGGCGAGGCGGCCCGCCAGGAAGCGCCGAGCCCGGCCAACGTGCTCGGCCTGGCGATGGGCGGCCCGGTGGTGATCGCCCACGGCACCGACGCGCAGAAGCAGCGCTACCTGGAGCCGATCCTGACCGGCGACGAGATCTGGTGCCAGGGCTTCTCCGAGCCCGAGTCCGGCTCCGACCTCGCCTCGCTGAAGACCCGCGCGGTCAAGGACGGCGACGAATGGGTGGTCAGCGGCCAGAAGGTCTGGACCACGTTCGCCCAGTACGCGAAGTGGTGCATGCTGGTCGCCCGCACCGACCCCGACGCGCCCAAGCACCAGGGCCTCACCTACTTCCTGATGGACATGGAGCAGGACGGGGTCGAAACCAAGCCGTTGGTGCAGATAACCGGCGAGGGCGAGTTCAACGAGGTCTTCATGGACGAAGCGCGGATCCCGGCGGCGAACGTCGTCGGCGAGGTCGGTGCCGGCTGGGGGGTCGCGATCACGACGCTGATGAACGAGCGCGCCGGGCTCGCCTTCGGCGCGATCGCGCAGATCCAGAACAGCCTGGCGCGGCTTGCCAAGCTCGCCAACGAGGTCCATGTCAGCGGTGGCTCGGCGGCCGACGACAGCTACTACCGCCAGCGCATCGCCCAGCTCAACATCGAGGCCGAGACGATGCGGCTCAACGCCTACCGCGGCCTGACCAAGACGATGCAGTCGGGCATTCCCGGGCCGGAGGGCTCGCTCGGTAAGTGGCAGTGGGCCGACATCAACCAGGACCTGACCGAGCTGGCGCTGGAGATCGAGGGCGCCTACGCGCCGCTGGCCCGCGGCTCGGCCCACGCGATCGACAACGGTGCCTGGCAGTACGGCTTCCTGCGCTCGCGCGCCAACTCGATCGAGGGCGGCACCACCGACATCCTCAAGAACATCATCGCCGAGCGCGTGCTCGACCTGCCGAGGCTGCGCTAGGGGCCGGCGGCGTGTACTTCGACCTCACCGACGAGCAGCAGGCGATCAAGTCGACCGCCCACGACTTCCTCGCCTCGCGCTTCAAATCGGAGCGGCTGCGGGAGATCGCGGCCAGCGCCGACGGCTTCGACGCGGCTGGCTGGAAAGAGATGGCCGAGCTCGGCTGGACGGGGTTGGCGCTGCCCGAGGAATGGGGGGGGCAGGGCCTGGGCACCGTCGAGCTGGCGATCCTCTTCGAGGAGATGGGCTACGCGCTGGCGCCCTCGCCGCTCTTCTCGAACACGATCGTCGGCCTGGCCCTGAGCTTCTGCGGCAGCGACGACCAGCGCGAGCGCTACCTGCGGCCGCTTGCCGCGGGCGAGAAGCGCGGTACGCCCGCGCTCTGGGACGCCGGCTCCGCGGCGAACCCCGGTGGCTTCCGGTTGTCGGCGGAGGAGGACGGCGACGTCGTCGTGCTGACCGGCGAAAAGATCCTGGTGATGGATGCCGCCAGCGCCGACTTCTTCCTCGTCGCCACCGCCGACGGTCGCCGGCACATCGTCGGGAGCGACGCCGATGGCGTCACGATCGCCCCCGAAGCTTCAATCGACCCCACCAGGCGCTTCTCCTCCGTCCGCCTCGACGGGGTGCGGGTCGCCGCCGCCGACTCGCTGCCGGGATCGGAGGCCGAGTACTTCGAGGTCTTCCACCGTCTCTGCGTCGCCCTGGCGGCGGAGTCGACCGGGATCGCTCAGCGGACGATGGAGATGGCGGTCGCCTACGCCAAAGATCGCCAGCAGTTCGGGCGGCCGATCGGCGCCTACCAGGCCGTTTCGCACCGCTGCGCGCAGATGCTGCTGGAGACCGAGAACTCGCGCTCCGCCGTGTACGGCGCCGCCTGGGCGGCCGACGCGGAGCCCGAGTCGCTCCACCTCGCCGCCTCGATGGCCAAGGCCTACGCCGGCGACGCCGGCTGGCGCGTACCCGACGCCTCGATCCAGGTCCACGGCGGCATCGGCTTCACCTGGGAGCACGACCTCCACTTCTTCCTCAAGCGCGGTCGCTCCAACGCGGCGATCTTCGGCGACTCCAAGTGGCACCGGGAACGGGTTGCCGACACGGTCCTGGCCCGCGCCGGCGCTCCGGCCGCGATCTGAGTCACTCCGCCATGAGCGCCCTCGACCGCATCTCCGTCGCCGCGATCGGCACCTCGGTCGCCGACCTCGAGACGGAGACGCTGCGGGCCGAGGCGGCCGGGGTCGAGTGCGTCTGGGCGCCGGAGCTGTTCCGCAGCGCCGCCACCCAGGCCGCCTACCTGGCGGCGAAGACGACCAGGATCGACGTCGCCACCGGCATCGTCTGGGCCTTCACCCGCAGCCCCTTCATCCACGCCGTCACCGCGCTCGACATCGACGAGATGGCCGGCGGCCGCTTCCGCCTGGGGATGGGCGCGGGGGTCAAACGCCTCAACGAAACCTGGCACAACGCCGCCTACGGCAAACCGGCGCCGCACCTGCGCGAGGCGATCGAGGCGACGCGGCTGATCATGCAGCAGGCCAGTTCCGGCGAGCCGATTCGCTACCAGGGCGAGTACTACGACATCGACATCAAGGGCTGGGTCCGCCCGCACCCGGCCCCGCGCGAGTCGGTCCCGATCTACACCGCCGCTGTGCAGGCGGGGATGGCACGGATGGCCGGCGATGTCGCCGACGGGCTGATCGGCCACCCGATCCAGAGTTTGCGCTGGATCGACGAGGTCGTGGTCGACGCTTTCGAGACCGGCCTCAAGCGCTCCGGCCGCGAGCGCAGGGATTTCGACTACCTGCCGACCGTCTGCTGTGCGATCGACGACGACGAAGCGCGCGCGATCGACATGGCCCGCCGCACGATCTCCTTCTACGCGACGGTGAAAACGTACATGCCGCTCTGGGAGCTGCACGGCTTCGCCGACAACGCCGTCGCCGCCGGTGACGCCTTCCGCCGCGGCGACCTTGCCGCCGTCCCCGCCGCGATCAGCGACGAGATGGTCGAGACCTACTGTGCCGCCGGTCCGCTCGACAAGGTTCGGGCCCGGGTCGAGGCGACCGCCGAGCGTGCCGACGGCCTCTTCCTCACCCCGCCCACCTACTTCATCTCCCCCGAGGAGCTGAGCGAGTTCCAGAACCGCATCATCGACGCTTTCGGCCCCGGCGCCTGACCGTCGCGCCCGAATCTCGCTTGCAGGAAGTGCTCGGCCGGGTGCGGGAGATCCCCGAGGGCTTCGTCCGCACCTACGGCGACGTCTCGCCCGTGGCACCCCGCTTCGCCGGCACGGTGTTGTTCGAGGTCGACGAGCCCGACCTGCCCTGGTGGCGGGTGGTCCGGGCGGACGGATCGCTTGCCAAGGGCGCGCGCCAGCGGCGGTTGCTGATCGCAGAGGGTGTTCCCTTTCATGGTGAGCGTGTCGATATGGCCCAGGCCCGGGCGGAGCCTCCGGTCGACTGATAGTTAATTTCTTTAATTACTTGACGACCGTGGGATATTCCCCGGAAAGAGTTCCGGCCCGAAGACGAGCTCTCTGCGGATCGACCTGCTCGAGCAGCCGGCCTGAGGCCGCCTGCCCCTAAGGGCAGACGACGATCAGGTGGAAGTCGGCGTCGGCGTTGGCGCCTTTTTCGTCGCGGGTGTGGACTTCGACCGCGTTGGGGTTGGCCGGCGAGATGTTCGTCTGGGCGGTACCCGCGCCGGGGACCGTGGTGCCGGCGTTGTTGCGGGCGGCGACGTTGGCGCAGCCGCTGACGTTGATCGGGAAGATCACGTTGACGGCGCCGCCGCCCTCGGCCGCGCTGATGCCGGCATCGCTGGCCCGGGCGAGCGCGGCGTTGCCGGGGCTCGGCGGGTTGTTTACCACGGCCCAGTAGGTGTGGCTGGCCCGGATCGCGCTCTTGGCCGAGGGCACGACCCCGAGCTTGTTGGTGTTGATCTGAAAGCCGGTCAGCGTCTTCTGCTTCAGCTTGCCGCCGCCGATCGTCTGCTTCTTGATCGCGCCGCCGTTGATCGTCTGCGCCGCGTAGGCCGTGCCCGCCAGGGCGACGAAAAGGGCGATCGTCGCGACCACCATCGCCGGCGACGGGCGCCTGCTCTTGAGCTTGCTCATCGTCTGGACTCCCTCCAGTAGCTGAAATCAGGTAACCCTCCAGCTTCTTACGAGCTGCGGTCCAATTTCCCTACCCGTTGCTTGCACTTCGTCCGCTCAGAGTTACGATGCCCAAATGCGTCTGGGGATAGCGATCGTCGTGGCAATCGTGGGAATTCTCTTCGCGGCGCCGACCGCCGGCGCCTACATCTACTGGTCGGCTTACGACAGCGGCAACAGCAAGATCGGACGCGCCGACGCCGACGGCGGCAACGTCAACCCGGAACTGGTCAAAGGGATCTACTTCGGCCAGGGAGTGGCGACCGACGGTAACTACGTTTACTGGGGAGAGAGCGGCAGCAGTCCTAAATTTGCCCAGGTGGGTCGTGCCGGGATCGACGGCTCAGGTCCCAACCACGCCTTCCAGTACGGAGCCACCTATTGCGGCATCTTCGACGTTGTCGCGACCACGGAACTCTTCTGGCTGAAGAGCGACTGTTCGAGCCTCGAATACGGCTGGGACATCGATCGCACGGCGCTCTCGGGGGGCGGTGGCAGCTATACCGAGGTTGGCTCCGGCAGCTACGTCTGCGGCTTCGACGTTGACGCCAACTACGTCTACTGGAGCGAAAAACACTTCATCGCGCGGGCGCCTCTGCCCGGTCCGACCCTGCCCGACCGCGAATGGCTCGACGTCGGCACCGGCGTCTCTCCCTGCGGGGTGGCGGTAGACGCCGGTCACGTCTACTGGACCACCACTCAGGGCGCGCCCACCTACCGCGGCACCAACATCGGCCGCGCGAGCATTTCCGGCGAAGAGAGCAGCGTCCAGAACGCCTTCATCGGCGGTGCCCGTTTCACCACCCAGAATGGCCTCGACGTCGCCGACGGTTTCATCTACTGGACCAACGGGCCGGGGATCGTCGCCGGCGAAGTGACCGGCAGCATCGGTCGAGCCAGCGTCGACGGCACCGGTGTCGCTCAGTTCTTCATCAGTCCGCTCTTCAACCCCAACTCGATCGACGTCGACAGCGCCGGGCCGAAACCGGCACCGCCCGGAAGCCAGGGCACGGGACCGCCGCCCCTCTCACCGCATCCGCCGCCGATCCTGGTTGGTGCCAGCAGCTCGCACTCCAGCTTCGCCCCCGGTGCCGGGGCGACCCCGGTGCGGGCACGGCCGCAGCTCTCGGCAAGCGCCAGCAAATCGGTGCCGCGCGGGACCGTCTTCTCCTACAAGCTCGATCAGGGCGCCGCGGTGACGATCGAAGTGGAGAAAACGAAGGGCGGTCGCATGGTTCACGGCAGGTGTCGCGAGCTGAGCAAAGGCAACGCGAAAAAGAAGAAGTGCAATCGGGTCGAGCACATCCTCAAGCGCAGCGGCAAGCCGGGCAAGAATGAGGTTCCGTATAGCGCTCGCGTCAAAGGCAAGGTGTTGAAGCCCGGCCGCTACAGCGCGGTTTTCATCGCCACGGCACAGGGCGGCGTCTCGAAGCCGGTTGTGGTCGGCTTCCAGATCGTCAAGCCCTAAGCGGGCAGGGCCGCGACAAAGCGCTCGAAGGCGTCCATGTCGGTCACGGCGGGACCGTGCCCGGGGAGGATCAGCGCAGGGTTGAGCTCGGCGAGCTTACGGATCGAGCGGCGGTTCTCGGCCGGGTCGTAGGTGAAGATCGGCGGCGGCTCCTTGATTCCGGGCAGGGCGGTGGCGTAGCTCATGTTGCGGATCACGTCGCCGCAAATCGCCACCCGGTCCTGCTCGCGGAAGAAGATCACCTCGCCGCGGGCGTGGCCCGGGGCATGGACGACGCGGAAGCCGGCGACTTCGTCACCCTCGTGGAGGACGCGGTCGACCTTGTAGGGCGGGCCCTGCCAGATCGCCCGAATCACCCGGTTGACGGGATTGCTCGCCGCTGCCTCCTGCATCGGCCGCTTGCCTTCCATCGCTTCGACGTCGTCGGCGTGGCAGGCGAGCGGCACGTTGCGTGTCTCGCAGACGTCCTTGGCGATGCCCTGGTGGTCGGGGTGGGCGTGGGTCAGCGCCAGCATCGAGATCTCGCGTCCCTCCAGCTCGGCGAAGATCCGCCGCCGGTCCCAGCGTCGGCCGGCGTCGATCAGCACATCCTCGGCCAGGTAGACGTTGATGCTCGGTGCCGGGAACTCCTTCAGGCGCCAGACGCCGGGGGCCAGGTACTTCAATGCTCGATCCCGAGGGTGGCGCGCGGCTCGCCGCTGTGCTTGGCGAGCTCTTCGAGCTGGGCAATCTTGCGCTCGCCTTCGAGCCGGGCCGGATGGTTGGCGGGCAGCGGCTCGATCAAGCGGCGGACGCGGTTGCGGATCTGCAATGCGAAGTGGGGAGTGGCGGGACCGGCGAGGGCGCGGATGTCCTCGGCGGTGACCTCGTGGGCTTGGGTCAACAGCTTCGGGTTCTCGGACTCGCTCATTCGCCGCCGCCGATCTCGGCCAGCTCGGCCAGTTCGTTGACCTCTGCCTGCTGGTTCACGTCGATCGCCTCCTGGTCGCCGATCACCCACACATGGTTGTAGAAGGCGCGGGTCGGGTTGGTGGTGTAGCCGGGCTTCACATCGAGGAAGTATTCACGCAGTGCTGCCGGCAGAGTAGTGGCGCTGTCGCTGAGCAGCAGCGGGCCCCAGGTGCCGGAGGCCGAGAGTGGGGCCGCGGCGGCGGCGTCGAGCGGCGAGTCGTCGCGGGCGAGGACGAAGCCGTGGCCGGGGTCGTTGACGTTCCAGCCGAAGCCGCCGTCGCCGTAGCGGGCGAAGGCGATCGCGTTGGCGACCGCGTCCTCGCCGCCGACGCGGTGGACGCTGGCTGAGACTTTGGCGATCGCCCGCAGCGCTTTCGAGGAGATCGCCGAGGAGGGGCCCAGCACATAGACCGGGGCTTTCGCGTGACGCTCGAGCACGGCGAGGGTGGCTTCCGGCAGGACGTCGCCCGCGGCGAAGAGGACGGGGTCGCCGGAGCGAGCGGCCCAGGCGGCGGCCGGCATCGCGAACTCGGGTTGGTCGGAGGGCGCAATGAGGATGTGGGCGGGAGCCGAGCTGAAGAGACGGTCGCGCAGCTCGGCGATCGCGGCAGCCGTCGCCGCGGCGTTGCCGGTTTTGACGGCCGTCACCTTGCCGCCATCCGGCGTCGTCACGTCGCCGATCGCGAAGGCCGTGGCGCCTCCGGTCGCCTTGTCGCCCTCGGGGTCGAGCGCCGCCAGCGCTTCGGCGGTCGGGTCGGGGAGGCCGTCGGCGCCGGAGATCAGGATCGGGGCGCGGACCGGGGCGGACATCAGGACCGAGGCGGCGATCGCGCCCGGCCAGTCGTCTTCGCCGACCAGGGTTACGGCTGCCGGCCGCTGGGCAGCGTCGGTGGATGGAAACACGGCCAGCGCCACTCCGGCGGCATTGGTGGCGGGATCGGAGCCGCCGACCCTGGTCGTGTTGCCGGTGGCGAAGGATGGATAGCCGAGCGCTTCGGTGCTCTGCGTCGCCGCCGGCTCCGCCGGCGAGCTATCGGCTGGGGGCGGCGACGGTGCTGGCCCCGCCGACTCGGAGTCGCTCTTGGCGCCGCCGCTGCCGCCGACCACGGCGGCGACGATGAAGACGATCGCGACCGCCACCAGGGCGGCGATCCCCTTCAGCGCTCCGGGGATCGGTTTACGGTGGCGCTTTCGCTTCGGCGGCGGCTTGGGCTCGGTGGGTGGCGGTGCCTTGGGCGCGGCGGAAGGCGGGGGCTTCGGAGGCGCGGCCGCGGGCTGCGCGGGCACGGACTTCTCGATTGGACGAGGCTCTGGTGGCGCGGCTGCCTTCCCCGCCTCAGGAGACTCTGGATCCGGCGGATTGGCCGGCACGTCGGCGTTGATCGGGCGGTCGGCACTCACCGCGGGAACGCTACACGGGGGTCCTGGCTGTCCGACCAGATAAAGTTCCGGGCGACTGGCTGACTGACCAGTCAATCGGTCCACGGCGAGGAAGGAACCAATGGATTTCGCACTCAACGACGAGCAGCTCGCGTACAAGGAGAAATGCCGGACTTTCGCCCGCGAGGTGATCCGCCCGGCGGCCGCCAAGCACGACCGCGAGGAGAGCATCCCGTGGGAGGTCATCAAAGAGGCCCGCAAGCAGGGCTTCGGCGGCCTCGAGGGGATTCAGCGCTCCGCCGCGGACTCCGAGGGACAGATGCAGGTGATCTCCGCCGAAGAGTTTCACTGGGGTTGCGCCGGCACCGCGCTGGCGATCTCCGGCTCCGGCCTCGCCGCCGCCGGCATCGCCTCTTCGGGCACTCCCGAGCAGATCATGCGCTGGGTGCCGGAGTGCTTCGGCGACGACGAGGAGATCAAGCTCGGCGCTTACGCCGTGACCGAGCCGCAGGCCGGCTCCGACGTCAAGAGCCTGAAGACGACCGCCAAGCGCGACGGCGACGAGTGGGTCCTCAACGGAACCAAGGTCTTCATCACCAATGGCGGCATCGCCGACGTCCACGTCGTCGTCGCCACCGTCGACCCGACCCTCGGCACCCGCGGTCAGGCCTCCTTCGTGATCGGCAAGGACAGCCCCGGGCTCTCCCAGGGCAAGAAGGAGACCAAGCTCGGGATCCGCGCCTCGCACACGGCCGAGATCGTGCTCGAGGACTGCCGGATCCCGATCGAGAACCTGCTCGGCGGCGAGGAGAAGCTCGAGAAGAAGTTGCAGCGCGGCCGCGAAGGCAAAAAATCGAGCGGCGCCGACGCCCTCGCGACCTTCGAGGTGACCCGGCCGCTGGTCGGCGCCTCGGCGCTAGGCATCGGCCAGGCCGCCTACGAGTGGACCCTCGAATACCTCGACGGCCAGTCCGAAGGCGGCACGCCGCTGCTGCAGACCCAGCGCGTCCAGCAGACGCTGGCCGACGTCGCGACCGAGCTCGAAGCGGCGCGGCTGCTGGTCCAGCGCGCCGCCTGGATGGGCCGCAACGGGATGCCGATGACCGGTGGCCAGGGCTCGATGTCGAAGCTCAAGGCCGGCGACGTGACGATGTGGGCGACGACGACGCTGATGGATCTGGTTGGCCCTGACGCCTGGAATACCGACTACCCGCTGGAGAAGTTCTTCCGCGACGCCAAGATCTACCAGCTGTTCGAGGGCACGGCGGAGATCCAGCGCATGGTCATCTCGCGGATGCAGGCCCGCGATTACGCCGAGCGCCTCGGCTTCGGCGCCGAAGTTGCCGCCAAGGCAATGGCCCCCAAGGAGCCCGTCCCCGCCTAACAGCCGTCGATGGGCCGATAAGTCGAGCCATAGTCGACCTGTCGACCCATCGACCAGCTTTATCCTCGGGCTATGCACGGACCGCATGGGCATTCGCACGCGCTCGATGCGCGCCGCGAGGACAGCAGGCGGCGGATGTGGATCGCCCTGGCGATCAACGCCGGCCTCTTGCTGGCCGAGGTCGTCGGCGGGATCCTCACCGGCTCGCTGGCGGTGCTGGCCGACGCCGGGCACCTGCTCTCCGACGTCGGCTCGATCGTCCTCGCCCTGATCGCGGCTCGCCTCGCCTCCCTGCCGGCCAGCGGCCAGCGCACCTTCGGCTACCAGCGCTCCGAGGTGCTGGCGGCGCTGGTCAACGGCCTGCTCCTGGTCGCGGTCAGCGTCGCGATCGCCTGGGCGGCGGTGGGCCGGCTCTCCGATCCGCCCGCGATCGACGGGGCCGGCGTCCTTCTCCTCGGCGCGCTTGGCCTCGCCGGCAACCTCGCCGCGACCTGGGTCCTGGCCCGCGGCCAGCGCGAGGACATCAATCTCGAGGGTGTCCTGCGCCACAGCGTCGCCGACGCGCTCGGCTCGCTCGGCGTCGTCGCCGCCGGCGGCTTCGTCCTGCTCGGCGGCTCCGACATCGTCGACCCGGTCGTCGGCCTGCTGATCGCCGCCCTTGTTCTCGCCTCCTCCTGGCGACTGATCAAGGAGCCCTTCGACGTGCTGATGGAGGCCGCGCCCGCCAGTCTCGACGTCGATGCCATGGGCGCGGTGATCTGTAAGGAGGATGGGGTGCGCTCCGTCCACGACCTCCATGTCTGGACCGTCACCGCCGGCTTCGGCGCCCTCTCCGCCCACGTCGTCGTCGCTCGGGGTTGTGACCGCGACCTGATTTGTCGCCGGCTCGAGCTGACGCTGGCGGAGCGGTTTGGGATCGAGCACACGACCCTGCAGATGGAGGAGGAGGCCGACCAGGCCCTGCTGCAGGTCGAGAACGCGCCCGGAAAAGGCTGATCGCAAGGGCGGTTGCAGGGGCGGCAAAGGCCTTGGGCCGGCATTCGGGCTTGGCTAGCCTCGGGTCGATGCTCAAGAACCGTCCCGTCGCGATGGCGCTCTTTGTCGCCGTAGCGGCGCTCAGCGCGCTGCTCTTCGCCAGCCCGGCCCCGGCCGCGGATCTCGAATCCGAACTCGAAGCCAAGCAGTCGAAGCTGAACGAGGTCGTCGAAAAGAAAGGCGTTCTGACTTCGACGATCTCCCGCTATGAGGATCGGATCGACCGCCTCACCGGCGAGGTGGCGGCGATCCGCGGTCGCGAGGAAGCCGTTCGCACCCGACTTGAAGCCAAACAGGCCGAGCTCGACCAGGCGATCGCCGAGCTCGACGTCGCCAAGGACCGGCTGGAGGAACTGCGCTCCCGTCTCAAACGGGCCCTCGTGGCCCTGCGCGAGCGTCTCGTCGCGATGTACGAGACCGGCAGCCCGGACGTGCTCAGCGTCATCGTCGGCGCCAGCGGGGTCGACGATCTCGCCGCCCGGGCCGAATACATCGACCGACTGCATGGGATGGACGAGGCCGTGGTCGGCCGCGTCCGCGATCTGCGTAACCAAGTGCAAGGGCTGGTCGACCGTCTGCGCACGACCAAGAACCGGATCGAAGTGGCCCGTGACTCGATCGCCTCCGAAGAGGAAGCGCTGGCGAACGCCCGCGCCGCGCTGCAGAGCCATCAGCAGGCACTGGTCTCCGCCCGGGCCGATCGCATGGCGGCGCTCGAGCAGATCGACGCCCAGGAGGAGGACTTGCACGGCTCGGTCGCCGCGATCCAGGGCAAGCTGGCCGCGCTGCTCTCCTCGACCGGCTCGGCGCCGCTGCCGGCAGGGCCGATCCAAGGCGGCAGCGGCGGTCTGATCTGGCCCGTCAGCGGCGCGGTCGTCTCGGGCTTTGGTGCCCGCTGGGGCTCGATGCACGAGGGGATCGACATCGCCGTGCCGGAAATGACGCCGATCCGAGCCGCGGCTTCGGGCTCGGTCGTGCTCCTGCAGTCGGAAGCGAGCAGCGGCGGCTATGGCAACTTCACCTGCCTCGACCACGGCGGCGGACTTTCCACCTGCTACGCCCACCAGACTTCGTTCGCCGTCTCCGAAGCACAGTCGGTCTCGCAGGGCGACATCATCGGGTACACCGGCTGTACCGGCCACTGCCTCGGCCCGCACCTGCATTTCGAGGTTCGTATAAATGGCTCCCCCACCGACCCGATGGGTTACCTTTAGCAATAGGTAGCCCCCATGATTCGCCAGGCCCACACCTACTTGGTAGGTGCGATGGGAGGGGCGACGTTGATCGCCCTCGCCATCGTAGTTTTCGCCGTGCTCGTTTCCGCCCAGGTGTTCAAGGACTGGCCGATCGCCGCGTTGGGCGGCAGCGGGGACGAGACCGCGGTGTCCGCCGGACAGGAGGCGCCGGGAGGGGCGGCGGCCGCGAGCGGAGCCGTATCCAGCAACCGCGCCGGCACCGGATCGGCGGCCGGGGCGGGGGACACCAAGCGTCAGCAGGCGCGTAAAAACGCGGCCGGCGATCCCAGTTCGCTCGCCGCCGGCGGCCTGGCCACGACCGGCGGCAATACGGGGGGGACGGAAACTGGTGGATCGGGCGGCGGCGCGGACCGCCAGGAAGGTGCTCCCGCGGCAACCGGCTCACCGCAGACCCCGAGCCAGTCGAGCCCGGGCGCCAGCACCGGCTCCTCGAGCTCCGGCGGCGGTGCTGGTGGTGGTGCCGGCACGGCGGGCGGTGGCGGGGCCGGCGGCGGCACCGCGTCCTCACCCACCGGCCAGGTCACCGAAACCGTCAACAACACGGTCACGCAGGTCGACGAAACGGCGCTTGGCGGGACGCTGGGCAACAGCGACGTCACCGGCGTTACCGAAGGCGTCGTCAACGGCGTCGTCGGTCCGGAATCGGCGGTCGGCAAAGTCGTCGACGAAACCGTCGCCGCGGTTGGCGGGCTGCTCGGCGGCAAACGCTGAGCCGGCTCCCGTCGGCGCCAAGCCATTAACCGTCACAATGCCGATCCGATGGCGGATCGAGAACAGGCGGGGTCGGTCGCGAGCGGCGATCCGATCGAGGGCTCGGCGGTCTACCCGGCCGGCAGTCGCGTCAATGAGCGTGGTCACCTCGAGCTGGCCGGCTGCGACGTGGTCGAGCTCGCGGCCGAGTTCGGCACCCCTGCCTACATCTACGCCGAGGACGACATTCGCGCCCGCGCCCGCGCCTACCGCGAAGCCTTCGCGCGCCGCAGCGAGAACTTCGAGGTCCTCTTTGCCAGCAAGTCGCTGCCCTGCACCGCCGCCTATCGCCTCTTGGCAGAGGAGGGGCTCTCGGTCGACGTTGCCTCCGGCGGCGAGCTGCACATGGCCCTGCGCGCCGGCTTCGAGCCCGACCGGATCCACATGCACGGCAACAACAAGAGCGACGAGGAGATCCTCTTCGCCGCTCGTTCCGGCATCCGCCACCTGATTCTCGACTCCTTCGACGAGATCGAGCGCTGCGAGCGGCTGCTCGAGTCGCCGCAGCGGGTGCTGATCCGGGTCACGCCCGGGATCAAGCCCTCCACCCACAGCTACGTGCAGACCGGCCAGCTCGACTCCAAGTTCGGCTTCGGCCTCGAGGACGGCCTGGCGGCGCGGGCGATCGAGCGGGTGCTGGCCTCCGACAAGCTCGACTTGGTTGGGCTGCACGCCCACATCGGCTCGCAGATCTTCGAGCTCGAGCCCTACACGCTGGCGATCCGCGCGCTCGGCGAGCTGGCCGGGGACTGGTGCGAGGTGGTCAACGTCGGCGGCGGCCTCGGCGTCGCCTACACGGTGGAGGACGAGCCGCCCGCGATCGACGCCTACGTCGATGTGAAGGTCCGCGGCGTCGCCGAGGTCTTCGGCGAGGGGGTGCGGATCCTGGTCGAGCCGGGACGCTCGCTGGTCGCCAACGGCGGCGTCACCGCCTACCGGGTCGGCACCGTCAAGGAGATCCCCGGCGTCCGCACCTACGTTGCCGTCGACGGCGGCATGTCGGACAACATGCGGCCGATGCTCTACGGGTCGCGCTACGAGGCCCTGATCGCCGACCGCGCCGCGGCCCCGCCCGACACACTGGTGACTATCGCCGGCATGCACTGCGAGTCCGGCGACATCCTCGTCCGCGACGCCAACTTGGCCGAGCCGGCGGTCGGCGACGTGTTGGTCACGCCCGCCACCGGTGCCTACGGCTACGCGATGGCCAGCAATTACAACGGTGTGCCGCGGCCGCCGGTGGTCTTCTGCCGCGACGGCGAGGCACGGGTCGTGGTCCGGCGCGAGACCTACGAGGACCTGACCGCGCGCGATGTCTAGCGAGGGCTCGAAACCCATCCGCATCGGGCTGCTCGGGCGCGGCACGGTTGGCGCCGCCTTCGCCGAGCTGCTGGCCGAGCGCGCCGACGCGGTCGAGGCGGCGACCGGGCGGCGACCGGAGATCTCCGGCGTCCTCACCCGCACCGAGGGGGACTTCGGGGCAATCCTCGAGCGCTCCGACCTGATCGTCGAGCTGATGGGAGGGACCGACCCAGCGCGCGCCTTCGTCCTCGATGCGATGCGGGCGGGGCGGCCGGTCGTCACCGCCAACAAGCAGCTGCTGGCCCAGCACGGCGACGAGCTCTTCGCCGTTGCCCGCGAGGCCGGCGTGCAGCTGCGCTTCGAGGCCGCCGTCGCCGCTGTGATCCCGATCGTCCGCACGATCCAGGAGAGCTTCGGCGTCACCGAGATCGCCAAGGTCTTCGGGATCGTCAACGGCACCACCAACTTCATCCTCAGCGAGATGGCGGCGACCGGCGCCGGTTACGACGAGGTGTTGGAGCGGGCGCAGGAGCTGGGCTACGCCGAGGCCGATCCCAGCGACGACGTCAGCGGCGCCGACGCGGCGGCGAAGATGGCGATCCTCGCCCGCCTCGCTTTCCACACGCCGGTCGACCTGGCCGAGGTCCCCTACGAGGGGATCGAGGCGATTCAGCCCGACGACCTCGCCTACGCCAAGGAGCTCGACCTCTCGCTGAAGCTGCTCGGCGTCGCCGAACGCCGCGACGGCGGCATCAGCGTCCGCGTCTTCCCCTGCTTCCTCTATCCGGGCCATCCGCTGGCGCCGATCGAGGGTCCCTTCAACGCGGTCATGGTCGAGGCGCCGGCGATCACCGAGGTGACGATGTCGGGGCCGGGAGCGGGGGGGCTGCAGACTGCCTCGGCGGTGCTGGGCGATGTCGTCTCGATTCTTGCCGGCGACGCGCCGGTGCACGAGACGCGGGTCGAGCTCCCGATCGTCGCCGACGTCACCTCCTCCTTTTATCTCTACCTCGAGGTCGCCGATCGCCCGGGGGTCCTGGCTCGGGTCGCGACGGTGCTCGGCGACAACGACGTCTCGGTCAAGAGCGTGGTCCAGCGCGGCGCCGGCGACGACGCCCGCCTGGTGATGGTCGTCCACGAGTGCCTGGAGTCGCGCTTCGCCGCCGCGGTGCGGGCGCTCGGCCAGCTCGACGACCTGCGCTCGCCGCCGCGCTCGATCCACGTGATCGAGAAGGAGTTCTAGTGGCCGCCGGGTTGATCGACCGCTATCGGGACAAGCTCTCGCTGGAGCCGGGGGACCCGGTGGTGACCCTGAACGAGGGCTCGACGCCGCTGATCGAGGCGCCGCGGCTCTCGGAGCGGATCGGCGCCCGCGCCTACCTCAAGTTCGAGGGTGCCAACCCGACCGGGTCGTTCAAGGACCGGGGGATGACCGTCGCCGTGTCGCGCGCCAAGGGGCGTGGGGCGGAGGCGGTGATCTGTGCCTCGACCGGCAACACCGCCGCCAGTGCCGCCGCCTACGCGGCGCGGGCGGGCCTGCGCGGCGCCGTGATCGTGCCCGAGGGCAAGATCGCGATCGGCAAGTTGGCGCAGGCGCTGATGCACGGCGCTCGTGTCGTCGCCCTGCAGGGGAACTTCGACGACGCCCTGCGGATCGTCCGCGAGCTCTCCCAGAAGCACCCGATCGAGCTCGTCAACTCGGTCAACCCGCACCGGATCGAAGGCCAGAAGACGGCCGCCTTCGAGGTCGTCGAGGACCTCGGAGGAATGCCCGGGGCGCTGGCGATTCCGGTCGGCAACGCCGGCAACGTCACCGCCTACTGGCGTGGGTTCCAAGAGGTCGAGAACGCTGGCTCGAGCCCCCTCCCCATCCTCTATGGCTTTCAGGCCGAGGGCGCGGCGCCATTGGTGTCCGGCGCCCCGGTCGAGAACCCCGAGACCGTCGCCTCGGCGATCCGGATCGGCAACCCCGCCCGCTGGGAGGAGGCGATGACGGCTTTCACCAGCTCCCGCGGCCGCGTCGCCGCCGTCTCCGACCGGCAGATCCTCAACGCCTACCACTGGCTGGCCGACACCGAAGGCGTCTTCTGCGAGCCCGCCTCGGCCTCTTCGGTGGCCGGCCTGCTCGCCCACGGCCTGCCCACCGTCGAGGACGCCCCCAAGCCCGAGTCCGTCGTCTGCGTCCTCACCGGCCACGGCCTCAAGGATCCCGACACCGCCCTCGGCAAAGCCCCCGCGGTGATCAACTGCGACAACGACCTCTCGGCGGTCGAGCGGGCCGTCTTCGATTGACCGTCCGCCACCGACTCGTCCGCGTTCCCGCCTCCTCGGCCAACCTCGGGCCCGGCTATGACGCGATGGCGGCGGCGGTCTCGCTGCACCTGGAGCTGGAGGTGGAGGAGGCCGGAGAGTTCTCGCTCGATCCGGGTGGGCTCGACGTCTCGACCGGCCGCGACAACCTCGTCGTCCGGGCCTTCGAGAGCCTGCATCCGGCCGACGGCATCGCCTTCCGCCTGCGCAGCGAGATTCCGCTGGCGCGCGGGCTCGGCTCCAGCGCCGCCGCGATCGTCGCCGGTCTCTTCGCCGCCGACCACCTCTTCGAGCTGGCGCTGAGCAAGGAGGAGATGCTGGGGCGGGCGACCGAGCTCGAGGGGCACCCCGACAACGTTGCCGCGGCGATCTACGGCGGCTTCGTGGTCTGCGGCGCCGACGCGGAGGGCGCGCCGCTCGCCGCCCGCTTCGATCCGCCCGAGGGGCTGGAGGGGATCGTCGTGATCCCGCCCGAGGAGGTCTCGACCAAGCGGGCCCGTGAGGCGATCCCGGCGGAGGTGCCGCTGGCCGATGCGGTCGCCAACGTCTCCGCGGCGGCGCTGCTGGTGCTCGGCTTGCGCAGCGCCGACCTGGACTTGGTTTCCGGTGGCCTCCACGACGCCATTCACCAGCCCCGCCGCCGCGGCCTCTATCCGCGCTCGATGGAGATCGTCGATGCGGCCGCCGAGCTGGGGGCCCTGGGGGCGACGATCTCCGGCGCCGGCCCGACCGTGCTCGTCTGGACCACCTGGCAGGACGCCGGCAATGTCTCCGCCGCGCTGGAGCGGCGCTGTGCCGGCTGGGCCGAGGTTCGGCGGTTGCCGTTCACCCCCCTCGGCGCCGACGTCCCGGAGCTCTAGAGATGGACTGGGTCGTCCAGATCGGTCTCGTCGAGCTGGCGCTCGGCGGCCTCCTGGGCTGGGCGATGGTGATCCGCCAAGACAAGCCGGAGTGGCTGCAGAAGATCGGCGTCGTCGCCCCGCAGCGGATCCGCCAGGTCCACCTCGACTACGTGATGATGGGTTTGATCCTGATCGGCGTCGGTCTCGCCGTGCCGGACCTGCCGAAGGCGATCGCCGCCGCCCTGGTCTTCGGCACGGCGGTCAACCCCTTTCTCTTCGTCCCGCTCGCCTTCGACCCCGACGTCGAGAAACGGCCCTGGTACCGCGTGCTGGCGGTCGTCTCCTTCGTCGGCGTCAGCGGCGGCCTCGTCGCCGCCGCGATCGTCGGGCCCGCATAGCGCGCGTCTGCAGTTGTACGTCTATAGGACGTACTGGAGCAGACGCGTGAACGCGGTCATGGGCTGGCCGGCGTCGCGACTAGGATCGCCCGCATGCCAAGCCTGCCGAAGTCCAAACTGCTCGTGGCGCTCGTCGCCGTAACCGCGCTGCTCGCGCTTCCCGCCGTCGCCCAGGCGACGCTGACCTACGTCAAGAACCCGATGCAGCCCGCCGTCTACGTGGCGGCCGACAACGGCTCCGGCGCGCGCAAGGTCGACTCGGGCTCGAACCCGCGGGTCTCCCCCGACGGCAAGACGATCGCCTACCGGCACGAAGGCCCGGGCCACGCCTCGGAACTGAAGCTGGCAGCGGCCGCAGGCGGCGCCTCGCGCACGGCCCTGCTCGGCTTCCAGGACAGCTTCTACCTCGCCTTCTCGCCCGACTCGAAAACGATCGCGGCACTGCGCGGGCCCGAACTCGGCAAGCGCAAGCTGGTCCTGGTCGATGTCGTCAGTGGCACCATCCTGCGCACGGTCGCCACCGGCTACTTCAGCGGCTTCAGCTTTTCGCCCGACGGCACCGAGCTCGCCTATTCGCTGGCGGCCAGCGAAAAGTTCCCGCCCAAGAGCAACGTCTACTCGGCGCCGGTCGCCGGCGGCAAAGCAGTCCAGCTCACCCGCGACGGGATCTCTCAGGCCCCACTCTGGGGCCCCAGCAAGATCGCCTTCGTCAAGCAGCTCGGTGGCAAGCAGCGCAAGTACGGGCCCAAGAACGAGCTCTTCCTGATGAGCGCCAACGGCACCCAGCAGAAGCGCCTCACCCACACCAACGTCGGCCCGCTGCTGTCCGGCCTGACCCCGACCGAGTGGTCTGCCAACGGCCAGCGCCTGCTGGCCGAGTTCGGGGGCCAGGACACCAGCTACGCGGTCACCGTCAACCCCAGCACGGGCGCCCAGAAGCCGCTCGACAAGATGGGCGATGGCGAGCAGGGCTTCGTCGGCACCGCGCTCTCCAGCGACGGCACCACGGTGCTCGGCTTCAGCGGCGGCTTCGAACCCGGCCCCAACCACAAGGTCGCAACGATCCCCTACGGCGGTGGCAAGGCAAAGACCCTGGTCAAGAACGCCTTCGAACCCGACTGGAACCTTTGAGGCCCACCTAGTCGAGCAAGCCGACCTGGCGCAGAATCGAGACGCTGTCGGAGTAGACGTCCTTGCGCTTGACGAGGCCGTTCTCGAAGGGAATCGAGTCGATGCCGTCCCAGGCGACCCGCTTGCCGGTTGGCTCGGCGACGAGGTCGCCGCGACGCATCGTCCTGGCATGGGTCGCGGCGGCGGTCCATTCCTGGACGACGAGCCCCTCGCGGACGTAGAGGCGGCGGGTGGTGAACTCGATGTCGGGCCAGGTCTCGAAGATCGAGCCGATGTGGGCGCGCACATCCTCGCCCGTCGCCGACTCGCCGGCGGTGTGGTTGTCGAAAACCATGTCGGGCGCGTGCATCGCCACGATCGCGTCGAGGTCGTGCGCATTCCAGGCCGCGTTGTAGCGGTCGATCGCCTCCCGCAATGCCGCCTCTGAGTCACTCCGATCGCTATCCAAGGTCTCTCCCTCCGTTCCCTCGAACTGCATCAAGTTCTCAATCCTGAAGATTTAAAAATTGATGCAGTTCGATCCGGGCAGAGGTATGGTCGCATGGAATGGCCGGCGGCTACACGATCAAGCACCGCGACGAGTTCGAGTCGATGGAGGGATCCGGCGAGTGCACCTGGCTGCTGGCGCGAAAATCCCTCGGCACCTCTGCTTTCGGCTTCAACCTGGTCGAGATCGGCCCCGGCGGACGGATCCCCGAGCACACCGAGGGCGAGAGCGGCCAGGTCGAGCTTTACGTGATCCTCGCAGGCGAGGCGGTTCTGCGGATCGAGGGCGAGGATCATCCGGCCCCCGCCGGTACCTTCGCCTCGATCGAGCCGCCGGCGAGCCGCACGATCCTCAACCGCTCCGACACCCCGGTCACCGCGATGCTGATCGGCGTTCATCCCAGCGCTGACTTCACGCCGGCCTCCTTCGCCTGATTCGCGTAGGAAGTCGCAAGTTTGTCGACAAAATAAGTCAACTTGGCTCGGGCGAAGTTCGGCCGGCGCCTCGTCCCTAGCCCTATAATCCGCCAACTCGTCAACCCGTCGCGCGCCCGCTCGAAGAAGGCGCGGAACCCGGGAGGTCACATGCCGAAGCACCAGTCTGCTGGCGCGAGCATCAAGCGCTACTCGCCCGAGCTGCCTTACAAGCCCCTGGTATCGCCGCCCAGCGTCGAGGATCAGGACGCCTGCGCGATCTATGCCTCGGTCCGCAAGGACGCGACGCCGAGCCACCGGCCGATCGAGCTGGCGATTCCGGCCCTGCAGAAGATGCTCCACCGCGCCGGCAACGTCGACGGCGAGGGCGATGGCTGCGGGCTGATGCTCGACCTGCCGCGGAAGATCTGGGCAGAGGAGGTGCGCTCTGGCGGTCATGACCCCTCGCTCACCCTCGACGACGCCTTCGCCGTCGCCCACATCTTCATCGAGCGCAAACAGGACCTCGAGAAGGTCCAGCACGACGCTCGCGAGCTGCTCAACGAAGGCGGCTTCCGCGTCCTCGCCGAGCGCATCGGCGTCGTCAACTCGCCCGCGCTCGGTCCCACCGCGCGCGAGGAGGAGCCGCACTTCTGGCAGATCGCCGGCCTCGTGCCCGACGCCGGCCACCGCGACCGCGTCCTCTTCGACCTCCTGATCGACCTCGAGAAGCAGCTGGAGGTGCACGTGCCGTCGTTCTCCGCCAGCACCTGCGTCTACAAGGTGATGGGCACGCCCAACGTGCTCGGCGAGTACTACCCCGACCTGCACGACGAGCGCTTCGAGACGATCGGCTGTTTCGGCCACAACCGCTACTCGACCAACACCTGGCCCTCCTTCAAACGGGTGCAGCCGTTCTCCACCCTCGGCCACAACGGCGAGATCAACACGATCGAACAGCTGCGCCAGGAGGCGAAGATGCTGGCGGTCCCGGTGCGCCCGGGGGCCTCGGACTCCCAGGACCTCAATCTCACGATCGAGACCATGGTCAGCCGCGAGGGCCTTGGCCTGGCCGAAGCGATGGAGATGGTGCTGCCACCGATCGTCGAGGAGATCCGTGGTCTGCCCGAGGAGCTGCAGGGCTTTTACATGTACCTGCGCCAGGCGATGGGGCCCTTCGCCCAGGGCCCGGTGGCCCTGATCGCCCGCCACGGCGACGAGTGCGTCTTCTCCTCCGACGCGCTCGGGCTGCGTCCGCTCTGGCAGGTCGAGACCGAGGACGATTACGTCTTCAGCTCCGAGCCCGGCGTCGTCTCCGTTCACGACATGGTCTCCGAGCCGAAGCCGCTGGCTCCGGGCGAGAAGGCGATGGTCCTGATCGACCGTGCTCAGCGCCACTCGACCCTGCACCCGCACTCCGAGATGCTGCGGATCGTCCGCGACAGCTGGCTGCGGCGCAATGGCGTCGACTCCGTCGCGCCGTACGAGCGCGCGATCGAGGCCGGCGGCCCGCTCGAGGGCGACGACGTGCCGGGCTATTCCGACGCCGGCCCCGAGGAGCCGGTCAAGGTCGCCGACCGCATCCTCGCCGGCTTCGGCTGGCAGCGCGACGACGTCAAACTGGTCCAGCAGATGGCCTCCAACGGGGCCGAGCCGGTCGGTTCGCTCGGTTACGACGGTCCGCTGGCGGCGCTCTCGCCCGAGCGCCAGAACCTCGCCGACTACTTCAAGGAGACGGTTGCCGTCGTCACCAACCCGGCGATCGACCGCGAGCGCGAGATGGAGCACTTCTCGATCCGTGCCGTCTTCGGCCGGCGCCCGTCGCTGGACGACGCCAGCCTCGACACCGCCACCGTCGAAACTGCCTTCCCGGTCATCCTCGGTGGCCATCACGGCCTGGCGCCGCTCTCCGACCAGGCTTATCGCCGCATTGCCCGCGAGCATCGGACCTACCTGTTGGAGGACCTCTGGGAGGAGTTCCGCGGCCGCGCCGCCGCCGTCGACATCTCGCTGCTGGAGTCGGAGACCACCAGCGGCGCGATCGAGCGACTCAAGCAGGAAGCGGTGAAGAAAGTCCGCAACGGGGCCGAGCTGCTGGTTCTCACCGACCGCACCGTCTACGACGGCGAGCGCCGCTACATCGACCCGCACCTGGCGACCTCGGCGGTCGACATGGCGCTGAAGCAGTTCCGGGTCGAGCCGGGCGAGGAGAACCTGCGCCGCCGCTGCGGGATCGTCCTGCGCTCGGCCGCGATCCGCAACGTCCACGACACGATGCTGGCCCTCGGGCTCGGTGCCAACGGCGTCTGTCCCTACGTGATGGTCGAAGTGATCTGCGTCGAGGACTACGAGAGCGACGTCTCCAACCTCTGCGACGCCCTGACCAAGGGGATCGAGAAAGTGATCTCGACGATCGGCATCCACGAGGTCCGCGGCTACGCCCGCCAGTTCTCCTCGATCGGGGTCAAGCCGGAGCTGGCCGAGATCTTCCAGACCAAAGCCTTCGCCGCCTCGACCAGCGGTGGCACCGGCTTCGCCGACCTCGACGAGGACACCAACGCCCGCGCCCGCGCCCTCAGCGGCGACGACGAGGCGGCCAAACCGGCGAAGACGTTCCGCTTCTACCCCAAGGTCTACAAGGCGGCGATCGCCACCGCCAATGGCACCGGCTCCTACGAGGACTACTCGCAGAAAGTCCGCGATCTCGAGCGCCAGAGCCCGATCTCGATGCGCCACATCATGGGCCTCAAGGGCGACCGCGACCCGGTCGACCCGGCCAACGTGGATGCTGGCATCGGCCACCACGACTACCCGATCGTGATCTCCTCGATGAGCTTCGGCTCCCAGTCCGAGCCCGCCTTCCGCGCCTACGCCGAGGCGGCCAAGGCGACCAACATCCTCTGCGTCAACGGCGAGGGTGGCGAGATCCGCGACATGTATGGGCACTACCGCAAGTGGCGCGGCCAGCAGGTCGCCTCCGGGCGCTTCGGCGTTTCGGCCGAGATGCTCAACTCCTCCTACCTGGCGGAGATCAAGATCGGCCAGGGCGCCAAGCCCGGCGAGGGCGGCCACCTGCCCGGCAAGAAGGTCTCGGCCAAGGTCGCCGCCGCCCGTAACGCGGCCCCCGGCACCGACCTGATCTCGCCCTCCAACAACCACGACCTCTACTCGATCGAGGACCTCGCCGAGCTGATCGACGAGCTCAAGACCGTCAACCCGGACGTGCGCGTCTCGGTCAAGGTCCCGGTGGTGCCGAACATCGGCACGATCGGCCTCGGCATCGCCAAGGCGGGGGCCGACATCATCACCCTCTCCGGCTTCGAGGGCGGCACCGGCGCCGCCCGCCAGCATGCCCTGCGCCACGTCGGCCTGCCCTCGGACATCGGCACCCGCGCCGTGCACCGGGCGCTGATGGAGGCCGGGCTGCGCAACCGGGTCGAGATCTGGGCCGACGGCGGCTACCGCACCGGCCACGACATCGTCAAGTTGCACTGCCTCGGCGCCAACCGGGTTGGCTTCGGCACCCTGGCGATGGTCAGCCTCGGCTGCACGATCTGCCGCGGCTGCCAGCTCGACACCTGCCACGTCGGCATCGCCACCCAGATCGAGACGACCGAGGAAGCCGAGGCCCACGGCCTCAAGAAGTTCACCCCGCAGGAGATCGGCAGCGCCGCCGAGAGCTGCGCCCGCTTCTTCTCCTCGATGGGGGAGGAGGTCAAAGAGGTGGTTGCCTCGCTCGGCTACGAACGCGCCCAGGACCTGGTTGGCCGCTACGACCTGCTGGAGCAGATCGCCGCCCACGACAAGGTCGACCTGGCGCCGTTGATCACGCCGTTGGAGGAGTTCCTCGACCTCGAGCCGATCGACCTCCCGGTCGCCGAGGCCGTCGACACGCGGGCCGAAGCCGGCCTCGTCGTCGCCCGGCCGATCCGGATGGGGGAGAAGCAGGCCTCCCACCAGATCGCCGCCCTCGCCGGCGACATCTGCCAGGGACGCACGCTCCGCAACGAGTTCCCCCGCGCCACCGACGCCGACGACCGCGTCCTCGGCACCGAGCTGGCCGGGGCGATCGCCCGCTCGCGGATCTTCGAAGACGGCCCCGAGTCCAACGACGAAGTCCTCGCCAGCCTCGAGTTCAACGGCGGCTCCGTCGCCGGCCAGGGGCTCGGTGCCTTCAACGCCTACGGCGTCTCGATCCGCATCGAGGGCGGCGCCCAGGACGGCGTCGGCAAGGCGATGCTGGGCGGCTCGATCGCGATCCTCAAGGGCAAGGGAGCGAAAGGGAAGCGGCTCAACGGCTCCGTCGGCAAGTCCTTCGCCTACGGCGCCCAGCGCGGCCGCCTCTACGTCCAGGGCTCGGCCGACTCGCGCTTCTGCATCCGCCTCTCCGGCGCCGACGTGGTCCTCGCCGGCGAGCCCGAGCACGACATCGACGACAGCCGTGGCACCCTGGTCGACCGCGCCAACGCCAAGGGCTTCGCCTTCGAGTACATGACCTCCGGCCGCGCCCTGGTCCTCGGCGACCTCGGCCCCTGGGCCTGCGCCGGCATGACCGGTGGCCGCGTCTATGTCCGCCACAACGCCTTCGGCATCGACCGCGACGCCATCGTCCGCCGCCTCGGCGAGGGCGCCAAAGTCCAGCTCAAGGATCTCGACGCCGAGGGCCTGATCGACATCGACGACCTCACCCAGCACTACGCCAAGGAACTGCGCGCCACCGGCCAGGACGAAGAGGCCGACCGCGTCCTCGACCTCGCCGCCGACGCGACCAGCAACTTCCTGATGATCGTGCCGCACAAGGTCCAGGCAGACCCGAGCATCTCGACCGAGTAAAGCTGGTGGGGGAGGGGTCGGGCGCCCCTCCTCTCTCGCCTGACTGGCGGAATCCCCTGGAGCCGTCCGAGATTGCCTCTCGGCCAGCGGCGCAAAACGTTCGGAGGGGCACCCGACCCCTCCCAATCACTCGCACAGGCCGGGCCGAGCGAGTCCGCTGAGCGTTCTCGGCTCTCTAGCTCCCTCACCTCGATCGCGGCTTCAAGGTCCGGAATCCTTCATGCGAGACGTACCTGCCGCAAGAGGTCCGACCCTCGCGGGTCTGCTGACGGTGTTGAAGCTTGGCCCCACTACTGCCTAGTCAAAAGATCCGCGATCGCTCGCACCTCTTGCAGCAGCCCGTCCAGCATGCGCTCGGTGTCGGTGTGGATGCGGTACTCGGCGGCTTGGCGGTTGGCCTCTACCTGGTCGATGCGGATCTCCAGCTTGTGGGTGCGGTCGTCGATCCTCTGGACGGAGCGTTCTAGTTTCTTCTCCGTCTTGCGAACACGCTTCTTGACGTAGAGGCGGGTTTCCTCGCGGATGCTGTCGAGTTCGCGGCGCAGGTCGGTGTTGATCGGCTCGTTTTGCTCGGCGAGCATCTCTTCGACGCCGTGGCGGACGCGCTCGATCTCCTCGTGGAGCTCGGCGCGGGCGCGGTTGGCGGCGGCGGAGATCCCAGGGGTCGCGGCGGGCAGGGAGGGATCGGCCGGGTTGGGGGCGGCGTTCACTGGGCCGATCTTAGGGACGGGGGTGGCTGGAAATCGGGGCTAGAGCTTCAGCACGTAGAGGCTGTAGTGGCCGATCGCCAGCTCGTCGCCATCGTGGAGGGGCGCGAACTCGACCGTCTCACCGTTGAGGAAGACGCCGTTGAGGCTGCGGTCGTCGAGGACGCGCAGCGGCTTGTCCGGGTTGGCGACGACGAGGGCATGGCGGCGGGAGACGCTGGGATCGTCGAGGCGCAAGTCGGCGTTGGGGCTGCGGCCGATCCGGCTCCAGCCGCGCTCGATCCGGAAGGAGACGACCTTGCCGTCGTCGTCCTGGAAGGCGAGGCAGTGGCCGGGCCCGGAGTGCTGTTCGCGCGCCTGCTGCAGCCAGCTCGGCGGCGCGTGTGTGCCGGGGGCGGTGAATTCGCTCGTCGTGCTGTGGTCCTGGCGGGCCTCGAACATCGAGTCGCGGCGGTACCCGGAGCCACCGCAGCGGGGACAGTCGGGAAGCTCGTCGGTCTCCTGCATCGCGAGCTGGGAACCGCAGGCGAGGCAGAAGAACGTCCCCTCCCCAGGGATTGCTCCGGTCTCGTAACGGTCGTCGAGTGGCGCGCTGCCAATCGTGTTGAAGATGGTGGCCTCCCTTTTGTGCAGCTTGGAACGATCCTAGCGCGGCGTTCGCGTCGCGTCACTCAAATTTGTCGATCTGGTGGCCAAAAAGGGGGAGGCGCAAGGGCGGTGACTAGAATCGCGCCCCGATGGGGCCGATCCACGCCGAAACCGAGATCGACGTCCCGCGCGAGCGGGTCTTCGAGACGATCGGCGACCTCGCCCTGCGACCCGCCTTCACCGATCACTTCCTCTCCGATTTCCACCTGACCCGGATCGAGTCCACCGGCGTCGGCGCCGGCGCCCGCTTCCGGGTCCAGGCGCCACTGCGCAAGGTCTGGATGGACACCGCGATCGTCGAGCTCGACGAGCCGTTCCGGATCGTCGAGCGCGGCCAGGGCGGTCGCACCAACCGCATCCCCAACCACACGGTCTGGGAGCTGACCGAGGGGCCGGGAACGCTGACGTCGGTGCGGCTCTCGCACTGGACCGCCCCGACCAACCCGATCGACCGCGGCCTGGAGATCGTCTCCGCCGGCTCGATCTGGCAGGAGCGGGGCTGGCGCGAGGCTCTGAAGCGGCTCCGGGACGGGCTCGAGTCCGACGACTTGGGCGGCAACCGGATCGCCGTCGCCGGCGGCAACAGATACGCGACCGGCATCCCGTAGAACCTTCCTAATAGACTCTCGCCGCCGATGGTCCTGAACCGCCGACTCGTCCTGCCACTGCTTGCCGCCCTGGCCCTTGCCGGCCTCTTGGTCGGTGTCTCCGCCTGCGGCTACACCAGCCACGAGAAAGACGTGGTCGAGGGTGAGCCGGTGGAGCTGGGCGAGCTCTCCTTCAACGTCACCTTTTCGCGCTACCTGAATCCGGCCGATACCGAGGACGAGGCCTACCTGGTCGGTCAGGCGCCGCCGCCCGAGGGCTCCACCTACTTCGGCGTCTTCTTCGAGGTCCAGAACGAAAGCGAAGAGCCACAGACGCTGCCCTCGACGCTGACCATCACCGATGCCGACAAGAACACCTACGACGTGCTGCCGAGCGAAAGCCTCTACGCGCTCGAGTTCGGCGGCGAAGTCGAACCGCAGGAACAGATACCGGTGCTCGACTCGACCGCTCAGTTGGGGCCGATCGAGGGCTCGGTGGCGATCTTCCTGCTGCCGGCCGAGGCATCCGACGCTCGCCCGTTGACGCTGCACATCCCCGGCGCCGACGGTGAGAACGGCGAGGTCGAGCTCGACCTGTAGTCGCGGCGCTCCGCCCGGCTAGAGGCCGGCGGAGAGCACTTCGGCCGCGGCCGGCGCGGCGACGTCGCCACCGGCCGCTTCGGCTTCGATCAGCAGCACCCCGACCGCCAGCCTCGCCTTCTCGGCTGGGGCAAAGGCGGCGAACCAGGCGTCCTTGATCTGGATCGGGTTTTCCTCTTCCTCCTGGCCCGGCTTCGGCCCCAGCTCGGCGGTGCCGGTCTTGCCCGCGACCTGCGCCTCGGGGATCGCGCCGGCGGTGCCGGTGCCTTCGGTGACGACGCCGGTCATCAGCTCGGTCAGCTCGCCGGCGACCTTCTTCGACATCACCTGCACCGGCTCGGCATCGGGGCGCAGCTTCTTGTTGAGGACGATCGAGGTTGGCTCGCGGATGCCGCCGTTGGCGATCGTCTGCGCCACGCTCGCCATCTGCAGCGGCGTCGCCAGCACTTCGCCCTGGCCGATCGCGGAGACACCGAGGTCGATTTCTTCGCCGATCTCGGTCGGGATCGACGATTCCGGCAGTTCGGCTTCGCGCACCAGCTTCGGCGCGTAGAGGGTGGGCGGCGAGTTGAAGCCGAAGCTTTCGGCCGCTTCGACCAGTTCGTCGTTGCCGATCTTCGGCCCGAGCGGCGCGAAGTCGGCGTTGCAGGACTCGGCGAAGGCCTCGCGGAAGGTGCCGCCGCAGTACTCGCCATTGGCGTTGTTGAGGAAGCGGCCACCGACGTTGACGCCGTTGGTGATTTCGAATTCGTCGTCGAGCGAGACCACGCCCTTCTCGAGGGCGGCGACGGTGGTGATCATCTTGAAGGTGGACCCCGGCGGCTGTGGGGCCGAGAGGGCCTGGCCGGCGAGGGCGCGGACGTTGCCGGTGCGGGCGTCGAGCACGGCGATGCCGCCGGAGCGCCCGGCGAGGGCGGAGACGGCGGTTTCCTGCAGGGCGGGGTCGATCGTCGTCTTCACCGGCGCGCCGGGCCTGGGAGCGGCCCGGGCGAGCACCCGGACCGAGGTTTCCGCTTCGTCCATCGCCAGCAGCGACCCTCCTGGCTTGCCGGCGAGGCGGGTGTTGAAGGCGCGCTCGAGGCCACTGACGCCGACCGGCGTGTCGGCGGCGAAGCCGTGGCGGGCGAGCTTGGCGAGGTCGTCTTCGCCGGCTTCTCCGACTTCGCCGGTGACGTCGATCGCGGCGCTGCCGAGCGGGTGTTCGCGTTCGTTCGCTGGGCCTGCGGCCAGCGGCGAGCCGTCGGCGGCGAGGATCGGCGCTCGTGGCGCCAGCTCGATCTGGCTTTTCAGATGCTCGCCCTGCCGCAGGCCCGGGAAGACGAGGCTGGGGTCCCAGGCGATGCCGCCGTCGGCGTAGGGCAGCTCGACCTCCTCCTCGAAGCGCCCGAAGGCGACGGTGGCGACGGCGACCGGGACCGGCACCGCGGTCTCCCCGTCGCGCGAGGACGGGTCGTGCGGGGAGCCGGGATCGAGCCCGCGCAGCGTCGCCACCTGCGCGGCTTCGCGGTAGGCGATGACAAAGTCGTTGAGCTCGATCGACGCCTGCGAGGCCGGATTCAGCTCCTCGTACATGGCGGCGAAGTTGCCCGCTCCCCAGGACTCGGCGAAGCGGCCGGCAGCGTCCTTCTCGGGCGAGCCTGGCGCCCCGGCGGCGGCGCCGAAGACGAAGGCGACGACCGCGACGACAGCGAGGGGGAGGGTGCGGGTGACCAGGCGACGTCGCCGCTCCACCTCGGTTGATATCTGGCTCACTGATTGAAAGGTAATAGAGCGATCCTCCGCATGCTTCTATTCACGGGTGACTGTTCTGGATTGGGCCATCGTGGCCTTCACCGTGGCGCTCGGATTGTGGGGCTACCGGCAGGGCCTGATCGTTGGCGCGATGACCCTGGTCGGCTTTGCCGCGGGCGCGTTCGCCGGCAGCCGGATCGGGCCGCTGGCGCTCTCCCAAGGCTCCGAGTCCCCCTACGCGCCGCTCTGCGCGGCTCTGGGAGCGCTGCTGGCCGGGGCCCTGATGGCGGTCGCGGTGGAGAGCTTTGCCCTGGGACTGCGGGCGAAGGTGATCCGCAGGCCCGTCCTGCACCTGGCCGACGGCGCCGGCGGCGCGGCGCTGATCGCCTCGGTGGCGCTCGGTGTGGCCTGGGTCTTCGGCGCCGTGGCGCTGCACGCGCCGGGGACCGCGCGCCTGCGGGCCGACGTCCAGGAGTCGGTGATCCTGCGCAGCCTCAACCGGGTGCTGCCGCCCTCGGGCCCGGTTCTCAACGCGCTCGACCGGGTCGACCCGGCGCCCTCGGTGACCGGCCCGGCGGCGCCAGTGGCACGCCCCGATGCCACGATTGCCACCGACCCCGACGTGCTCGGCGCCGGCGACTCGGTGGTGCGGGTGCTCGGCACCGCCTGCGGACTCGGGGTCGAGGGCTCGGGGTGGGCGGTGCAGCCGGGCCTCGTCGTCACCAACGCGCATGTCATCGCCGGTTCCGAAGACTCCACGGTCACCACCCAGGGCGGGGTTGAGCTCGACGCAACCCCGGTCTACTACGACCCGGCGGACGATCTGGCGCTGCTGCGCGTGGGCGCCAACCTGCCGACCCTGCCGATTACCGACCAGCGCGAGCCCGGTTCCGATGCGGCCGTGCTCGGCTACCCGGAGAACGGTCCTTACGCGGTCGCCCCGGCACGCCTCGGCGAGACCCGTCCCACGATCAGCGAGGACTCCTACGGCAACGGCCCGATCGATCGCACGATTGTGGCGCTGCGGGGGTCGGTGCGCAGCGGCAACTCGGGCGGGCCGCTGGTCGACTCCCGCGGCCGGGTGGTGGGCACGGTCTTCGCCGCCACCACCTCCGGCGTGCCGGGCGGCTTCGCGATCCCGGCCGAGGACGTCCGCGACGCCCTCGCGGAGACCGCGGCCTCGGTTTCCACCGGCGCCTGCACCGGTTGAGCGAAAAGCCCATCACTTACGTTCAGTAAGCTCGGCCCAGTGGAACCGGTCACGTCGACCCCAGCCGCCGCCGGTCCTCCCGGCTCCGTGTGCCCGCACTTTCACGCCGCGATCGAGCTGATCGGCAAGCGCTGGACCGGAGCAATCGTCTGCGCCCTGACCGAGCGGCCGATGCGCTTCGGTGAGCTCGGCAAGGCCGTCCCCGGCCTCTCCGACCGCCTGCTCTCGCAGCGACTGCGCGAGCTGGAGGAGGAAGGGTTGGTGGAGCGGGAGGTCGAAGCCGGGACGCCGGTGCGTGTCACTTATTCGCTGACGGCGATCGGCGAGCAATTGGGACCGGCGATCGCCGAGCTTCGCAGTTGGGCAAAGCTGTGGAAGCACGCCGGCTGACCATCTAGCCTCGCTGCGTGGAGCAAGGGGAGATCGAGCTCGGCGATGTGATTCCGCAGGCGGGGCCCGGCCTGCCCGGCCCGTTCCCGGTCGGGCGCTACGCCCGCCGGCTGCAGGAGGAGATGCGCAAGCGGGCGCGGGTGCAGCTGATCGGGGAGGTGACCGGTGTCGGCCGCAGCAAGGTGCAGGCCTACTTCGAGCTGCGCGACGGTCAGGGCGCGGTCCCCTGCGCGATCTGGCTCAACGACTTGGAGAAAGCCGGACTGCCGGAGGGAGCGCTGCGCGACGGCGCCGAACTTGTGATCGCCGGCGGTCCCGATTACTACCCCGGCGGCGGCCAGGCTTCGCCCAGCTTCAGCTTCCGTGCCACCCACGTGCGGCTGGCGGGGGAGGGGGACCTGCTGGCCCGTTTGGAGGCGCTGCGCAAGCAGCTGCGGGCCGAGGGCCTGTTCGAGCTGCAGAAGCAGCTGGTGCGACCGCTGTTGCCGAAGGCGATCGGGGTGGTGACGGCGGAAACCGGCGCGGCGCGGCGCGATCTCCTGGCCGGGCTGCAGCGCCGCGGCTGGGGCGGCACCGTGATTTGGGCCTTCGCACCGGTCCAGGATCGCCACGCGGCACCGGCGATCGCGGCGGCGATCCAGGGACTGGCGGCGCGGCCCGAGGTGGAGGCGATCGTCGTCACCCGCGGCGGCGGCAGCCTCGCCAACCTCTGGGCCTTTTGCGACGAGACCCTCTGCCGCACCGTGGCGATGCTGCGGGTCCCGGTGGTCAGCGCGGTCGGCCACGAGCGCGACACGACCCTGATCGACGACGTCGCCGCCGTCGCCTGCTCGACCCCGACCCATGCCGCCGAGGCGGCGGTGCCGCTCGACTGCGGTGCCGCCCGCCGCGACCTCGAGCGCTGCGTCGCGGCGCTGAAGCGAGTCGGGGAGGGGGCGATCGGCGCGCGCGGGCGGCACCTGGCGGCCCTGGCGCGCGGGCCGGCGCGAGCCCTGCAGCGCGAGCGCAGCGGCCTCAACCAGAAGATCCGCGAGATCCGCGCCTCCTCCGAACGCGGTATCGCCGCCCGCAGCGGTTTCCAGCGCCGGATCGCCACGGTTGTCCTCGACCGCGCGCGGCGGCGGGGGATCGAGCGCACGGCGGTCGCGGCCGCCGAAGAGGCCCGGCGCGGGCCGGCGATCCAGCGCTCGGCGACGAGAGCGTTGGAGCGCCGTCGTGAGGCGCTGCGCCGGGCCGCCGTGACCCTGCGCGCCCACGACCCCGAGCGCACGCTGGAGCGCGGCTACGCGCTGGCCGAGACCGCCACCGGCGAGCCGGTCAGCTCGGCGGACGCCGCTGTCGCCGCCGCGGCGGTAAGACTGCGGTTCGCGGACGGACGCGTGAACGCAAGGATCGAGGGAGACGTTGAGCGAGAAGCCTGAGAGCTACGAGGTCGCGGTGGAGCGGCTGGAGGAGATCATCGACCGGCTCGATTCCGGCCAGGCCGGCCTGCGCGAGACCCTCGACCTCTGTGGCGAGGGCCGCGAGCTGGTCACCTACTGCGCGGCTGAGCTGGAGGCCGTCGGCGAGGGGCTGAAGGAGCTGAAGCTCGACGAGCTCGCCGCGAAATTGGATTCGTCAGCCGAGCCCAACGCCTAGCTCGACAGTCGGCTCGGGCTCGTTTGAGCTCGGGCCGGAGCAGAGCCCTCGCAAAGCCGGGCAACCGCGGCAAAGCGCCCAATCGCGCTTCTCCACCGGGGCTACCGGGAACTCGCCGCGGCCGATGCGGGCGATGGCCGTCGCCAGCCGCTCGCGCCCCGTGTCCATCTCTGCTTTGCCGAGGACGGTGACGGCGGGCGCCTCGGGGCGCTCCAGGAAGACGTAGGCGATCTCGACTTCGGGGGCGCCGAGCGACTCGGCGACCGCGAGGGCGTAGATCGTGCGCTGGGTCTCGTAGCGGGCGGCGTGCTCCTGCGGGCTGGAGCCACCGAGGCGGTCGGTCTTGTAGTCGATCACCAGCGGCGGCTCGCCCTCGCGCTCGACCAGGAGGTCGATCGAGCCGCGCAGAACGGTGTCGCCAATGCCGAGCAGAATCGGCACCTCGGCCCGGATCCGCGTGGCGCCGTCGCCGATCCGCTCGCGCAGGGGGGACCCAAGCCAGTCGCGCACGGGCGCCAGCAGCGCCGTCGCATCGGTTCGGCCCGGGTCGAGGCCGGCAGCGACCGAGTGCCGGCGCGCCAGCTCCTCCGAGGGCTCCCTCCACCCATTCGCCTGGCTCCACTCCAGCAGCGCGTGCACGGCAGCGCCCTGAGCGCTGCGCTCCTCCCGTGCGGAGGGCGTTGCCGCCCGCTCGGCGTCAGCTGAGAACGCACTTGTTCCCGGGATGCGGGAAGAAGTGCGATCTGACCGCGAAAGGCCCAGCACCCGCTCCATATAGAAGCGGTAGGGGCACTCGTTGTAGGCGGAGATCGCGGTGTAGGAGAGGGGGCGGCTGGGGACGATCGGGGGCCGGCGCTCGACCAGAGGCGGCGGGCCCTGCCCCAGGGGACGGTCGGCGGCCGCGTCGCGGCGCGTCGCCCGCAGCTCCGTCGCGCGCTCGGACGAGGGGAGGTTGACGCGCACCGTGAGCTCCGACGGGGCGAAGGTCGCCTCCAGGCCCGGGCGCGGCTCCGGCGCCGGCACGACGACGCTGGCATCGGCGTCGCGCTCGACCCCGAGCGCCTCGACCAGGCGCTCGACGACCGGGGTCCCCGGCTTCGTGGCCTTCCCCGGCTCGGGCTTGACGACGCCGCTGAGGATCAGCCGCTCGCGAGCTCGGGTGGCGGCGACGTGGAACAGGCGCAGGCCCTCTTCGGAGTCTCGCTCGCTGGACTCCTCGCAAAGC
This sequence comes from uncultured Solirubrobacterales bacterium, assembly GCA_963811375.1. Taxonomy (GTDB): domain Bacteria; phylum Actinomycetota; class Thermoleophilia; order Solirubrobacterales; family 70-9; genus VAYN01. The sequence continues at coordinate 35,979 of CAWEQY010000009.1, read as the reverse complement.
TCGGCGTAGTCGTAGAGGCCGATCGCACCGCTGCCGAGCCGGCGCAGCTGCATCCCCACCCGCGGCGGCTGCTCGCGGCCAAGCACCAGGGCTGGCGCGCGGACGCCGGCCAGCAGCCGTCGCGAGAGGTCGGGCACGGCGACGACGTCGAACTCCAGTCCCTTGGCGTTGTGGACGGTCATGACCCGTACCCCGTCGTGGCCCTCGGCGGCGGTCGCGGCCTGGGCCTCGGCGTCGCTCTCGGCACGGGCGGCGAGAAAATCGAGGAACCCGCGCAGGTCGCGCCCCTCGCGGCTCTCGAACTCGGCGGCGAGCCGCATCAGCTTGCGGACATTGGCGAAGCGGGCCTCGCCGGCCGGGCGCATCAGCACCGCCAGGTCGTAGCCGGTCTCCGTGGTCGCCGCCTCGATCAGGCCCGCCAGCGAGAGCCTCGGGCCGCGCTCGCGCAGCCCCGCAATCCTCGCTACGAAGCGGCGCAGCAGCTCGATCTCCGACGCGGGGATCCCCGCCAGGCGCTCCGGCTCGTCCAGCTCCGCCTCGCCCGCGGCGCTCGCCCGCTCGACCGCCGGCCAGATGTGCCGCCGCCGCCCGCTTGCCGCCCGCAACAGCCAGAGCGTGTCCGGGGCGGCGCCGCAGGCAGGGGAGGCGAGGGCGCCGAAGAGCGCCTCGTCGTCGAGTGGGTTGGCGATCGTCGCCAGCAGCGCGCAGACGTCGGAGACCTGCTGTTGGGACCAGTAGCCGCGGCCGCCGACCACGTAGGGGCGCAGGCCGGCCCGCTCCAGCGAGTCCTCGTAGGCGTCGAGGTGGGTGAAGGCGCGCAGCAGCACGACCATCTCGCCGCGATCGACCCCGGCGTCGGCCAGCTGGCGCAGGCGCTCGGCGACGGCGCGGGCCTCGGCCAGGCAGTTGAGCGGGGTGCGGCCGTCGATCGCCGGCTCCAGCTCGATCCCCTCCTCGTCCCAACCATCGCGGGCGGTCAGCAACAGCTCCACCGGCGGGCCCTGGCCGGCGGGCGGCTCGTCCGGCGGCGGCGCCCCGACCCGCAGTGGTCGGTAGGCCTCGCCCAGCAGGGTCGCGCCGAAGAGGTTGACGGCGGCGATCAGCTCTGGGCGCGAGCGGAAGTTGCCGCTCAGCTCCATCAGCTCGGCGTCGGCGCGCTGGGCGATCAGGTCGCGCTGGCGGCGGAAGACGTCGAGGTTGGCGTGGCGGAAGCCGTAGATCGACTGGAACTCGTCGCCGACCGCGACCAGCTCGCCGCGCGGCCCGTGCAGGGCCTCGATCAGGCGCAGCTGCAGGCGATTGGTGTCCTGGAACTCGTCGACCAGCAGGTGGCTGAAGCGGGTCCGGTAGGCCTCGCCGATCTCGGCCCGCTCCAGCAGCCTCGCGGCGAGGATCTGCAGGTCCTCGAAGTCGATTCCGGCGCGGCGCTCCTTGGCCGCCTCGAAGCGGGTCGAGAAGAGCTGCAACAGCTCGGCCAGATGGCGGTAGGCGATGCCGCCCTCGCCGGCCTCGGCCGTGTGCGAGATCGCCGCGTCGATCGCCTCGCGGTAGGGAAGGATCGCCTGCGCCTTGCTGGCGGTGCGCAACGCCCGCAGCTCGTCGAGCCCCGGCTCCGGCCCGGGCGCGCTCAGCCGTGCCAGTGCCCGCTCGACCAGCTCGCGCTTGGGATCGCCCTCGCGCATCTCCTCCAGCGCCTGTCCGGCGGCTTCGATCGCGGCGGCGATCGCCTCGACCGGGTCGCTCGGCGGTGGCTGCGGCAACCGCGGCTCCGCCTCGCCGCGGCTGCGCAGCTCGGCGTGCACCCCGGCGACGATCCCGCGCAACCCGTCGATGTCGAACGCGGCCACCAGTTCCTCCCGCGACTCCTCGGGTCGATGGTCCGATAGGTCGACCCCGGCTCCACCTGCTGGGCGCTCGGCAGGCGGTTCCGGAGCGAGGAAGTCGCGCAGGGCTTCGTCGAAGGCCTCGCGTGCCGCCCGGGTCGTCTCCGGGGCGTCGAGGACGCGAAAGCCGGGGTCGATCCCGGCCGCAACGGGGTGGCCGGCCAGGAGGCGGTTGCAGAAGCCGTGGATCGTCATCACCCAGGCGCCGCCGATCGCGCTCAACAGGTCCGCCGCCCGCTCGGAGCCCGCCTCCGCGCGCCGCGCCAGCTCGAGCCGGATTCGCTGGCGCAGCTCCGCCGCGGCCTTGTCGGTGAAGGTGAAGGCGAGGATCGCGTCGGGAGAGACCCCCTTGTCGCAGACGAGGCGGCAGTAACGATCGACCATCACCCCGGTCTTGCCGGTGCCGGCGCCGGCCTCGAGCAGGACGTCGCGCCCCGTGACCTCGATCGCCGCCGCCTGCTCGGGAGTGGGGGCGCGGTCGCTCATCGCTCCTCCACTTCCTCGTCCTCCTCGTACTGGGGGGCGCGGTCGCGGCGGCAGATCGGCGCGAACGTGCAGAACGGCGGACAGGCATCGTGGCCGCGCAGGCCGCGGCGCGGACCGGGGTCGCGGCGGATGTCGCCGGCGCGCATGCGGGCGACGATCTCGCCGCCGCGCCGCCGCGAATCCGCCAGCAGCTCCTCCAGCCCCTCGGCGTCGACGACGTCGCGGCTGTAGAGGCCGTAGTCGCCGAGGTCCTCGGACGCCTCCTCGACGACGACTCCGCGCGGCCGCCGTACCGAGGTCGCGCGCAGCGGGTGGTACAGGCCGCCGACCGGCTGCGCTCCCCAGTGCTCGGCCACGGCCAGCAGGTAGAGCGGCAGCTGCAGCTTCGCCTGCTCCTCGAACTTCTCCCGCGGCGTCACCGAGCCGGAGAGCTTGTAGTCGATGACCAGGGCGCGGCCGTCGGCGGCGCGGTCGACTCGGTCGATCGCGCCGTGCAGGCCCCAGCCGTCCAGCTCCAGCGTCGGCCGCTCACTGTCCTCCTGCTCGCCGAAGGCGGCCTCCAGCAGCCAGGGCTCGAAGCCGCCGGTCCCGCGCCCGGCCTCTTCGGCGAGGAAGCGCTCCAGCAGGCGCTCGACCCGCCGCGCCATCGCCCGCTCGGCCGGGTGGGTGCCGAGCTCGCGCTCGGCCACGACGGCGGCGACCAGCTCGCGCCCGCGCGCGATCCAGGCGGGGAGGGAACCGGGGCGGGGGAGGGGGTCGCCACCGGGGCGCTCCTTGTAGAGGCGGTCGAGGGCCTCGTGCATCAGCCCGCCCTGGACGAGTGGGTCCGGCACCGGGTCGAGCGGCTGCGGGTCGAGCTCGTGGCTGACGAACCAGCGGTAGGAGCACTGGTCGAACCCCTCCAGGGTGGTGCCGCCATAGGCGGGGACGGCGGCCAGCGACTCGACCGCGGCCGGGTTGGTCAGCGGCCCCGGCGCCCGCGAGGCGGCCTCGGCGACGCGGGCGGCGACGATCCTCTCCGCGATTCGATCGCTGCGCACTTCGTCGACTCCGACCGCGGCGAGCAGGGCCAGGGGGTCGGCGCCGGGACCGTGCGCGGCCAGGGCACGGGCCAGCTCGTCCTCGGAGGGCGCCTCGGCGAGCGGATGGACGACCCGGGCCAGGTCGCGGCTGCGGGTGATCGCCTTTTCGACCGGGTCGGGGGACGAGCCGTCGGGCGCCGGAGCCAGCAGCGCCCGCACGTCGTCGAGCAGCGGCGAGCGGGACTCGGCGCCACCGCTCTCGTCGCTGTCGCGATAGGAGAGGAAGAGGCGTCGGCGCGGCAGCGAGAGGCAGACGCCGAACAGGTAGCGCTCCTCGGCCTCGCTGTCGCGCCGCGGGTCGAGCCCGAGCGAGTCACGCTGCGCCTCGGAGAGGAAGGGGTCGCCGCCGCGGTCGCGGCGCGGGAACTCGCCGTCCTGCAGCGAGCCGACGAAGACGTGGTCGAAGCGTCCGGCGCGCAGCCGGTAGGGGCTGGCGATCCGCACCCGTCCCTCGACCGGCCCGCTCCAGACGCGGAAGTCGAGCCCGGCGATCGTCGCCGCCAGCTCCGCGGTTGCCGGCGCCAGGCTTCCGAGTTCGGCCAGCTCCCCAAGGGCGCTGGCGATCGCGCCCGCCGCCCGCAGCTCCAGCCCGTCGCCCGGGCCCAGCGACGGGCCGTCGCCCTCCCCGCGCAGCGGCCGTGCGGCCATCGTCGCCGCCAGCCAACCGACCTCGACCGCGAGCGTCGCCGGCGAGCGCCCGGCGGCTTCGCGCAGCCGCACCAGGTCGCGCGGCGGCTCGCCCTCCTCCCCCTGCCAGAGGGTCAGCGCCGTCCCCGCGTCCTCGACCCGGCCGCGCCGCAGCGAGCGCTCCAGCCAGTCGACGCGGCTCTGGGAGAAGCCCGAGGGCCCACGCAGGTAGCGCAGCAGGTCGCTGGCCCGCCCGGAGCCGAACTCCGCCTCCAGCAGCGCCACCAGGGCGCCGCCGACGGCGGTCCCGGCGACCGGCAGCTCCGCCTCCAGCGCCGTCGCCACTCCGTTGGCCTCCAGCGCGGCGGCGATCGCCGCTCCCCGCCGCGCGGGGTCGCGCAGGGCGATCGCGATCCCGCCGGGATCGGCACCGCCGGCAATCAGCTTCGAGACCTCGGTGGCGATCGCCTCGGCCTCGCCCCGGACCCCGGCCGAGCGCAGCAGCAGAAGGTCGTCGTCCGCCGCCCGCGGCTCGGCATCGAGGGCGCCGAAGCCCCGGGCGAGGTGGAAGAGGAGCGCGCTCTCGGTGTTCTGCGGCGCCGCCGTGGTGGCGGTCTCCTCCGCGGCGCCGATCCGCTCACGCAGTTCGCCGAGTAGCCGCGAGCGCGCCACCAGCGCCGTGTTGCCCGTCTCGAAGGGGAGGGCCACGGTCACCTCGGTCAGAGCCGCCAACGTTTCCACCAGCTCGAACTGGTTGGGGGTGAGGTCGTCGAGCCCATAGAGGAAGACGGGGCGCTCGCCCCAGAAGGAGCCGTCGCGGCGCAGCAGGTCGATTGCCTCGCGGGCAATGCCATGGGAGTCGATCCGACCGGTCCGCTCGCGGACCTCGGCGTAGCCGGCGAAGAGGGTGGCGATGTCGCTCAGGTAGGCGGATCCCTCCAGGGTCGCGGCGCTGGCCTCGACCGCGTCGGCGCTGACGCCCGCCCCCTGCAGCTCGTCCAGCAGCCGCTCGCAGGCACGGCCGAAGCCGGGCCGGGAGGCGGAGCGCCGCAGCGGGCCGAGCCGTCCGCGGCTGGCCTCGACCGCGACGGAGATCGCCCGCAGGCGCTGGGCGGGGGAGAGCTCGGCGCCCGGTGGCACCCCGCCCGCGGTGGCGACGGTGTGGAACAGGGCCCCGAAGGTCATCGCCGCACCGCCCAGCGTCGCTCCCGCCACGCAGAGCTCGCGCTCGAAGGAGAAGACGTCGTCGACCGTCGGCACGACCAGGACCGGATCGCGCTCGAGGGCAGCCACGAACCCGCTCCGGATGAGTCCGGCGCGACCAGAGTTCGGGGGTCCGTGGATCAGCTTCAGCGGCATATCGAGAGGCGACCCAGCATAGGTAGCTCTCCGGCGTGCCCGAAAGCGGACGCAGACCGCGGCACAAAGCCGCAAAGCGGGGGTTTCCTGCCCACGTTTTGCCGTCTTCCGGCCTCTCTAGATTGCGAACCAGCCCATGTCCCTCTGTTTCGTAGATCCCGCCGACGCAGTTCGTGCCATCGCCGACTCGGTCGGCCGCGAGGCTCGCCGCCAGCTGCTCGGCGAGGCCGTCCGCGCCTGGGTCGACGAGATCCCCGACACCGAGCTCGAGGTCCACTACGCGAAGGCGATCTCCGAGCTCGACGAGCACGACCTCTCGATGCTCGCCGCCTGGCACGGCTCACTCGAGGTCGGTCACCCGGTCCCCAACCGCGACTTCCTCATGGGCGCCTTCGGCTCGCTCGGCGAGAACCGCCGCGAGGCCCTCAAGCTCGCCGCCGGCTTCCGCGGCGAGGAGGCCGTCGACGCCGGCGTCACCGAGGAGGCCGCCCTGGAGCTCGTCCTCGGCCTGCTCTCCCCGCCCCGCCTGATGGCCCTGGCCGTCGAGGCGCTCGAGCTGTACGTCTGGGACCGCGCCGGCTCCGACAACTAGCTGCGCTTCGTTTCAAGTAAGCCCGCTTTCGTTTTCAAGTAAGTCAGACGGCTTAAGACTCTAGGTTCGAGTCCAGAGAGTCCTTTGAGCTGCCGAGGTTCATATCCCTAGTTGAGGTGTACGACTCAAGAGCTTCACAACTCGCTCATGGGCGGGCCCTCCCGTCAGCCGTTCTCCCGTGCGGGTTTCTCGGCTTATTTATGCCGATGGCGCTGGTTTTGCGGACGGATAACGGGTTATCCACAGACAGCGTGCGGTATCCCATCCCCGAGAAGTGCATGATGTTTCCGAGGACGACGATATGCATCTCCTCAGTAGCCCAGATAGAGGAAGCGAGCTAAAGGGGCTTGGCAGCCCTGATGAGATCGCGCTGTTCGTCAAGCAGCAGCAAGCGCTGATTGCCCAAGCCAAGCGCGAAGAAGCCGCGGGGCCCTGGCCAGCCCTGGCCTGCTCAAGCTCTCGCTGGTTACTGCCAGTGCGTGGGGAGCTATCGCTGCGGCGCTTTATCGCTGGAAACCGAGGCACGCCGCAAACCCGAATAAACGCTGTCGCTAACCGGGTTTTTGACCGGGAAGCCCGCCGTATAATTTGTCTGGAGATGGGCGATTCGAATCGTCTATCAGCCGCCTTATCGAGACAGAAGAGGAGGTGAGAACAGATGAACAAGCGATTCCCAGGACCGAATAAACCGATCGTCCTCGGAAGCAATTGCTACGTCCGGCGTGCTCTGCCAGGCAGCTAGGTGCGAACAGGTTTTAAAGCGCTATTTGGAGAATTGAACTTGCAACTCAGGAGGGATATTTAGAGCTACGCAGTACCGCAGATTGCCCTGTTTGTGCCGATTGCTTTGGCAGAGCACGCCACAAACAAAGAGGAGGCGAGATGCGGAAGAAAGAACAGTTATCGAGCCCGGACCAAATAGCCGGTGCTCAGCGGCGTGCCAGCCCCATCGCGGGCGATACGAATAGCGGGCGAGTGCGCCAGATACGAGAACGGGAGCGGCCAGAACCGTCAAGTGTGTGGCTGAGCGGGGCTTTCGCGTTCATCACCTGTGCAGTTGGGACGATCATCGCTGCTTTGACCCTTTCTGCGGGTGCGGTGGTACGGCCATCAGAGCTATGGATAGCGACCGGCGGGCTGGGCTTGGCTGGAACGCTCTGCCTGGCAGCGCATTGGGATGTGAATCGAGGCCGTAGGGCCAGGGAGCGAGAGATCGAAGAAGTGCCCCAGAGGCACGACGTCTGACGAGGCCCAGCAGCCAGGTCGTCGCCGCAAACGACGAAAAAGGCCTGAAAGCGGTCTCTCAGCAGATTTCCCGCTAAACGCTCCGGATTTTCCCGCTAAGCAATTCCGAGCGACCCGGCACCGCTTGCCAGAGCCACGCCTTACTTGAAATCAAGCCCAGCTCGCGAAGGTTTCCTACTGCTGGGTCGGTGTCTCGGCTGAGAGCAGCGCCCTCCGCGCGATCGAGGCAACTCGCTCGCGGTACTCGGCCTCGCTCCAGCCGCGATCCACGGTCAGCTGATCCCAGAGCGGGATCGAGAGCATTCCCCACAGCATCTCCGCAGCGACCGGGCGCTCCAGCCCCGCCCGCAACCGTCCCTCGGCGGCACAGCGATCGACGATCAGCCGGCAGACGCCCATCAGGGCATTCATCCGGTCCTCCCAAGCGCCAGCCAGCGCGGCATCCGTCCCGCGGCCCGCGTAGACGCTGCGGGCGACGCCGGCAAAGCCCCCGACGTAGCCCGCCCACCAGGCGACCAGGGCCTCGAGCACGGCGGTCGCGTCCCCGGCTGCAAGCACGCGTTCGACCGATGCCTCCGCGCCCCCGCGCTCATCGATGTCGGCAAGAACGGCCTTCAGCAGTCCAGCTCGGGAGCCGAAGTGTCGGTAGATCGCCTGCCGCGAGTAGCCCGCCCGCGCCGCGATTCTCCCCAGCCCAGCGTTCGTCGTTGCGGAGGATTCGAGCAGCTCGCGAGTCGAATCGAGAAGCGCCCGCCGCGTCTTCTCGCTGTCGCCCAAAACCATACGTTACATACTGTAACGTATGGTTTCATTTGATCGACGGGAGGAAGCTGGATGCACGATCGAGGCGGGGCAGCGGCGGTGGGCAGAGCTGCGATGACGGCCGTGCAGGATGGTCGGCGCGAGGTCTGGCTTGGGCTCTTCAGCGACGACGCGCAAGTCGAGGACCCCGTCGGCCACCTCCCCGCGATCGTCGGCCGCGAGGCGCTTGCCCAGTTTTGGGATGTGGGAATCGCCTCCCTGGGGTCGGTGGAGTTCGAAGTTACCCGTGTGTGGGAGGCGGGCGAGGAGGCGATGCTGCTCGCGTCGGTGACGGTGGTCGCCACCGACGGGGCAAAGGTCAGCTACGACGGCGCCTTCAACTACGCGATCGACGAGGAGGGCCGGATCGCTTCCCTGCGCGCCTTTTGGGATCTCCCCGCCGTCGCCGCGGCCTTCGCCTGACCTGCCCTGGTGGTCTGAGCGCTTCCGGCGGCTAAGCTGCCGCCTTGGCGCTACCTCCCCACGTGATCGTCATCTTCGGTGCCACCGGCGACCTCGCTCGCCGCAAGTTGTTGCCGGGGCTGTTGCGGCTCTTCCAGGCGGGACTGATGCCGGAGTTCAGGATCGTCGGCGTCTCCTTGGAGGAGATCGGCGACGACGAGTTCCGCCAGTTCGCCGAGCCCGCCTGTCGCGAATTTGCCCGCCACGCCTTCAGCGAGGAGGACTGGCGGGAGTTCTCCCGGCGCCTCTCCTACGTGCCCCACTCGGCCGCCCCCGCGGGCCTGGCCGAAGCCGTCGACGAGGCCAAGGAGGAACTGGGCCCCGAGACGCGGCTGCTCCACTACCTCAGCGTGCCGCCCGCCGCCGCGGCCGACGTCGTCCACATGCTCGCCGCCGCCGGCCTGACCGAGCGGGCCCGGGTGATCATGGAGAAGCCGTTCGGGACCGACCTGGCCAGCGCGCGCCGGCTCAACGACCTTCTCCACCAGGTGCTGCGCGAGGACCAGATCTTCCGCATCGACCATTTCCTCGGCAAGGAGGCGGCCCAGAACATCCTCGCCCTGCGCTTCGCCAACGGCCTCTTCGAGCCGATCTGGAACCGCGACCACATCGACCACGTCCAGATCGACGTGCCGGAGACGCTCGGCGTCGGCTCGCGCGCCGCCTTTTACGAGCAGACCGGCGCCTACCGCGACATGGTCGTCACCCACCTGATGCAGATCCTCGCCTTCGTCGCGATGGAGCCGCCGACGGCGCTTGCCCCGGAGCCGATCACCGAGGAGAAGAACAAGGTCTTCCGCTCGCTGCGGCCGCTCGACCCGGCCCAGGTCGTGCGCGGCCAGTACGAGGGCTACCGCTCCGAGCCGGGCGTCGATCCCAGCTCCAGTACCGAGACCTTCGTCGCCCTGCGCTGCGAGGTCGACAACTGGCGCTGGAGCGGCGTCCCCTTCTTCCTCCGCACCGGCAAGCGCCTGGGCGAAAGCGCCAGGATCATCTCGATCGCCTTCCGCGAGCCGCCGCAGAGCATGTTCCCGGAGCACTCGCGGGTCGGCCGCTACGGGCCCGACCACCTCACCTTCGACCTCGACGAGTCCTCGCGCGTCTCGCTCTCCTTCTACGGCAAGCGACCCGGGATGGGAATGGTGCTGGACAAGGCGAGCATGCAGTTCTCGCTCGACGAAACGGAGCACCGAGGCGACACCCTGGAGGCCTACGAGCGGCTGATCCGCGACGCAATGGACGGCGACCGTACGCTTTTCACGACCGCGAGGGACATCGAGCGCCTCTGGGAGGTCTCGACGCCCCTGCTCGAGCATCCGCCGCCGGTCAAACCGTATTCGCAGGGCTCCTGGGGCCCGACCGAGGTTGGCGCCCTGATCGCGCCCAACAGTTGGCGCCTGCCCTTCGCCCGGCGCTGGCGCGAGGCGGCTGTACAGGGCGGATAACCGGCGCGACGCAGCACCTCCAGAGCCGACGCACCGGCCTTGGTAGCTTGATTGGAAGGAGAGACAGGTCAGGCAGCGCCGTGGTCCGCGGCGATGTGCTCGGGGGTTGGCCAGGACAAAGTTCGGAGGGATTGCCGATGAGGAATCGCTTGAACGTGGCCATCGCCACTGTTGCCGCTCTAGCTATCGGGATCGCGATGTTCGCCGCGGTCGCACTCGCGTCGTCGCACGGCCACGGGCATGGCCCGGGACACGGCCATGGCTACGGCCACCATCCCGGCCACGGGCACCACCCGGGTCACGGCCACAAGCCGCCGCATCGGTCGCTGCCGCCGGTCGACATGAGCCAGGCGGAAAGCTGCGACTTCATCGCCAGTCCCGGCAACCCGCTCTGCCTGCTCCCCTTTCCGGACGACTACTACACCGTCTCCGACCCGGCCAGCACCACCGGCCGCCGTGTGAACCTGACCACCGCGGGAATGCCGGCCAACGTCCTCGGCAAACACATCGACCCGGCGCCCTACAACGCCTCCGATGGCTTCAGCCCCGGCGCGGCGATCCTGCTCAAGGTCCCCGGCATCGACACCGTGGCGGACGTGCGCGCCACCGGCGCCGCGCCGATTAACCACATCGGCCGCTATCGGAAGGGCAACTCGCCGATCGTCGCGATCGACGCCCAGACCGGTAAGCGCTGGCCGATCTGGAGCGAGATCGACTCGACCGCGACGGACCCCGCGAAAGCGGTGCTGGAGATTCACCCGGCCGTCAACTTCGATTCCGGCCACCGCTACATCGTCGCCCTGCGTCACCTCCGCAATGCTGCCGGCCAGAAGATCGAAACCCCGGTCGCCTTCCGCTACTACCGCGACCGGGTGCCCTCGAAACAGCCGGAGATCAACGCCCGCCGCAGCCACTTCGAGGCGATCTTCTCGCGGCTGCAGCGCTCCGGCATTCAGCGCCACGACCTCTACCTGGCCTGGGACTTCACCGTCGCCAGCGACCGCAACAACGCCGGCCGCGAGCTGGCCATGCGCGACGCCGCCTTCGCCCAGCTGGGCGACGCCAACCTCAGCGACGGCGTGCCCCAAGGCGCCTCACCGAGCTTCCAGGTGACCAGCGTCGAAACGGCACCGAACCCGGGTCAGATCGCCCGCCGGGTCAGAGGCAGCTTCCAAGTGCCCTGCTACCTGTTCCCGAGCTGCGCGGCCGGCGGCACCTTCCAGCTCGACGCCGGCGGGGCGCCGATCCAGAACGGCGCCTGGACCGCCAACTTCGACTGCATCGTCCCCGAGTCGGCGGTCACCGGGCCGGCCGGCGCGGGCCGCCCGTCGCTCTACGGCCACGGCCTCTTCGGCACTGCCTCCGAGGTCGGGTCGAGCCCGCAGCGCAGCCTCTCCCAGGAGCACGGGATCGTCCAGTGCGCGACCGATGAGATCGGCATGTCGCAGTCCGATCTCCCCTCCGTGGTCGCGGCGCTGCAGGACATCTCCGCCTTCCCGACGATCCCCGACCGCCTCCAGCAGGGCCTGCTCGACGAGCTCTTCCTGGGGCGGGCGATGATCAGCTCCTCCGGCTTCACGACCGACCCGGCCTTCCACCAGGACGGGACGCTCCTCAGCGGCCCGGTGCTCGACACCAGCCACCTCTATTACAACGGCAACAGCCAGGGCGGGATCATGGGCGGTGCCCTGACCGCGGTGGCGCCGGACTTCACCCGCGCCTCGCTCGGGGTGCCGGCGATGAACTACTCGGCGCTGCTGCCGCGCTCGGTCGACTTCGACGAATTCGCCGCGGTTCTCTACCCGTCCTATCCGAACGAAACGGCGCGGCCGCTGGTCCTCGATTTGATGCAGATGCTGTGGGATCGGGGCGAGCCCAACGGCTACGCGGCCCGGATGACCGATGACCCGCTGCCGAACACGCCGGCCCATCAGGTGCTGATGAACGTCGCCTTCGGCGACCACCAGGTCACCGTCTACCAGGCCGACGTCGAGGCCCGGACGGTCGGCGCCGCCGCCCACCGGCCGGTTCTCTTCCCGGGCCGCTGGCCCGACACCGACGTCCTCTGGAACGTCCCCTCGATCCGTCGCTACCCATACACCGGCTCGGCGATCTACTACTGGGACACCGGCCCGGTCCGCGAAGACCCGGCCAACCCCGGGGCCCAGATCGGCACCGAACCGCCGCCCTGGGAGAACCTGCCGAACCGCTCCGGCCAGGACCCGCACGGGGCGCCGCGGGCCGCGGCAGCCGAGCAGCAGCTCGTCTCCGACTTCTTCGGGGGAGCGATCCCGAAAAGCGACAACTGCGGCGGCGGCCCCTGCTACGCGGGGGGCTTCGCCGGGCCGTAGGCGAGGGAGCGAATCAGCGACGGAATTCGGTTTCGGGAGCCGGCCCGTTCGAACACTGTTCGGTTGCGTGTCGCGGTGCGCAGACCGTTCTCGAGCGCCACCGCTTCGAGTAGACGGCGAGGAAGGCTGAGAGCTTCTCCTGCGCCTCCTTTTGGCTCCTGATGCCCCTGATAAGCCGTTGCTGGATCCGCGCGCTGAGAAGGTGAAGCTCGACCCGATAGCGCACGTCTCCCAGGGTCAGATGGGAATGCTCGAGGAAGGACCGGAACTGTCTTTTGGTCTTGAAGCTTTCCTTCTTGATCTGAGCCAGCCCGGTACTCACTTCCCGGTTGGTCACGAAGATCTCCATTTCCATGGCCTGTCCCTGGATCCAGAGACCGTCGAGCAGTTCTCCTAATGCTTCCTCTTCCAGGGCTTTGTGTTTTCTCCGTTCGGTGGCCGGCGTCGCCTTCGATCGGGACTGGGTGGCGACTTGGGTGACTGCCCGATTGAGCTCGGCCGTGGTGATGGCTCGTGACTCCGCCGGAATGTGACTGACAACCGCGACGGTACGGGCCGAAAGTTCTTCGGGGCTGGGGAGGAGGTTGATACCCATACCCGACCCGGCCGCGCCGGCCCCCGCGGAGGCACTCATGAGCAAAGCCGCGATGAGGGCGACGGAGACCAGGCAAGCCCGGTTGGTTGGTCGCCGCTTCAAACCGCGGCCCTGATCTCGGCGATCGCCTGCTCGTTGTCGCGGAAGTGGACCGCGCTCATGCCCGCCTTGCGGGCGCCCTCGATGTTGGGCAGCAGGTCATCGACGAGGAGGCATGCCTCGGCGGGCAAGTCGAGCCGCTCCAGGGTCATCTCGTAGATCCGCGCTTCCGGCTTGCGGCAGCCGACGAAGCCGGAGTCGACCACCGTCTCGAAGATCTCGTCGACCGGCAGCATCGGGCGCCAGACGGGCTCCCACTCGCGCACGTTGTTGGTCAGCATCGCCATCCGCTTCCCCTCCGCCTTCAGCTCCTGCATCAGCTCGATCATCGGCTGGTTGGGGTGGAGCGCTTCGAAGTAGACCTCGCGGAAGCGGTGCAGCTCCGGCCGATGGCCGAGCAGAGGCTCGAGGCCGTCGTTCAGTCGCTCGAGGAAGTCTGCCTCGGCCATCTCCCCCCGCTCCATCGCGAAGAGCGGGTTCTCGCCGTCTTCCGCGGTGATCGCCCGCATCGCCTTGCCGAGGTCGTCGGTCGAGATCCCGATCTCGTCCTGGACCGCCATGAAGGAGCTCAGCAGCGGCGTCGTCAGGACGCCGCCGAAGTCGCAGACGATCGCCTCGATCTCAGGCATCGGGGCGGGCCACCTCGTAGGTGCCCAGGCCCTCGCGCCCCTCGACCGACCAGCGGAAGAAGGCGATCTCGGCGTTGAGGCCGCGGCGCTGGACCGAGGTCGAGCTGATCAGCGTGCCGGCGCCGCGCAGCGGCCGGCTGTCCTCGGCATCGGGCCACAGCTCCAGGGTCACGCGCCGCTGTACCCCGTCCTCGCCGTACTCGGTCGAGAGCAGCGCTTCGTCGAAGGTGACGGGGGCGGCGTCGGGATCGCAGAGCACCGCCGCGACCTCCTCCTCGCCGTGCTCGCGGGCGCCGGCGGGAAGGGCGGAGGTGAGGGCCAGCAGCCCGCCGTCGGCGAAGACGATGCCGATCGACCGCCGCAGGATCTGACCCGAGTCGCCCATCGGCCGGCAGCCTATTGGCGCGAAAAGCGCCGTGCGGTGAGACGGCTAGATTGCCGCCATGGCCACTGCCACCATTCGCGCTGCGCAGCCCGAGCGCGACGCCGCCGCCTGCGCCGCGATCTACGCGCCCTACGTCGAGCGGACGCCGATCTCCTTCGAGGAGCGGCCACCCGACGCGCTCGAGATGGAAGCCCGGATCGCCCGCTACGCAGCCACTCACCCCTGGCTCGTCGCCGAGGACGGGGGAGAGGTTCTCGGCTACGCCTATGCCTGCCGCCACCTCGAGCGCCCCGCCTACCGCTGGGCGGCCGACGTCTCCGTCTACGTCGCCGCCAACCGCCGCGGCGAGGGCCTGGGGCGAAGCCTCTACGAAGAGCTGTTCGCGTGCCTGCGGCGGCAGAACTTTCAGGTCGCCTGCGCCGGCATCACCCTGCCCAACGACGCCAGCGTCCGCCTGCACGAGGAGCTGGGCTTCATCCGCGTCGGCATCAGCCCGCGGATCGGCTGGAAGGCCGGGCATTGGCACGACGTCAGCTGGTGGCAGCTGGAGCTGGAGCCGGCGTCGCCGGGAACGCCCCTGGAGCCGCTGCCGCCTCAGTAGCCGGCCCCACCCGGCTACCATTGTCCGATGCCCGACGAGCAAGCACCCACCCAGCCAGCCGCCCCCGCGGAGCCCTCCGAAGTCCTCACCGAGGAGGACGTCTTCGAGGCGCTCGAAGAGGTCATCGATCCCGAGCTAGGCCTCGACTTCGTCTCGCTCGGCCTCGTCTACGACGTCGACATCGAGAAGGAGGACGTCTACGTCACCTTCACCCTGACCACCCCGGCCTGCCCTATCGGCCCCCAGGTCTCCGAACAGATGAAGGAGTTCGTCGGCGACCTCCCCGGCGTCTCAGCGGTCCACCCAAAGATGGTCTTCGACCCCGCCTGGTCACCAGAGATGATGACCGACGACGCCAAGTTCGCGTTGGGGTTCTAGGCAGGGTTGCGGGATAACTGAGTCATAGGGTCACTTTTGACCCCATCCCATGCCGTCCCCACGTATAGACGGTTAGGAAGAGCTATATCTGGAAGTTGCAGTAGGAGCCGGTTCCATAGTCGTAGCCGAAAAAGCTGCCACTGCGGTGAGCTTTAGCTGAATGTGGCTGCTCTCCCCGTAGTCGTAGAGAAATTGAGAGCGCCGGAGACGGCGCGAGCGCAGCGTCGTGTCGAAGATGCTCAACGACGCCTAGGCTTCGTAGCAAGGCAGCGCCCAACGCACTCATAGGCAGCCTCACACGATCGGCCATTAAAGAATCTCGGCCTATTACTTATCCAACCGGGCATTCTTTCTCGGCCATATCGAACTGCAACGCGCCACCCGAATCGAATCCGGCGAGGGACTCAAGACAGACATCTGCTGCCACATTGAACGCCACATATCTGAACGGACGCAGGTGAGACTTAGTACTTTGGGCGTCACTCAGTAGACGCGTCGCAACTTTTCGGCGCAAGTGTGCGTGGTTCTCCGTGTCTTCCAGTCTTACGCTTACTTTTGCAATATCTACGGGGAGTACAATCGCGAGCACCGTTTCGCCAATCACCCCCGTTTTCTTATTGTCATAATGGCTCCGGCCATATAAGGCATAGCGAGGGGGTTCGGTGGTCCGACTATCGCTTGGCACCACGGGACCGCAGTTCGTGTCATTTGGAAAACTACCTTCCCGAGAAAAGCCAATGACAGCGATACACGGTTGTTCGCCCGCCCGCTTCAAGCCGCGAGATCTATATGCGTATGCCGCCCACTGGGTTTCGCTACCCGACCCGCTGCCTAGAGTCGCATAGCTGGTTGATGGCAGTAACTTCCATAACGGAAACTTTATCCCAGCCCTCTTCCGCACCCCTACATCATCGGCCACACCTAACCCAGTAATCACACTCATACAACCCAAAAGAGCGATAGCACACAAGACTCCGCGGATCACTCTACGCTGTCGCATTCTGCTTTCCAATCTGGGGGCACTCATTTCTAATGAACCTCGGAGTAGGACGGAAAGTGGCGCCACGGGCAAGGATCGCCGGGAAGCAGACCAACCCTATACAAGTGATACCGAGCCCGCCATACTTTTTCAGTCGTTGGAACTAGATACTTCGGACTCGCCGGAAGCACAGCGTCGAGTTCTAAGCAGTGAGCACCAGGGCTCAGGAATCCGCCTACTCCTTCGTTCCACCTGTACCCCATCAGGGCATCGACGTGTTCGCTTTGGTGAGACCATGATGCAAATTTACACATCTGTTTATCACCCTGTTCCGCTTCCTCTCCCCAATTATTGCAATTCGGCCCACCAACTGGCCACACCTCTTTACCCCATTCATAACCAAACCGCCCGCTAATGGCAATTGCCCATCGTACGTGGCCTATGCCGTATGGACCGAAATCGAGAGTTCCATGACATTGCTGCGACCGAATAGAGGTCAAGACCTGCGTGCGTTTGCCGGCGGGTATTTCAGGAAAATCTACTCCAGTCCACGGACATTCGTTCGCGTAGAATTTCCGCTTGGGAACAATTTTAGTCGCGGACAATGCAGTTGAGTCGAATTCGTGTACGGGCGGACCTATGCTCATGCGACGCATAAATAGATCTTTGCTGCTCGCTTCCACTTCTTCTCCGTTTTCTTCTCCGGGAGGGCCTTCAATTGGCTCTGGGGGAGGCATCACGGCCTCATACACCTGATAGCCGCCCTCCCAACCAGTGCCAGCAACAACAGGGTAGGTAAATGCGCCTACGTTAGGCGGTGCACTCCGGTGTTTGACCACCAGAGTTATAACCTCAGGTCCATCCACGCGAAGCATCGTGGGAACGGCCTTTCCCAAGGCGTCATGCGCGGCCTGAGCCTCGATCCCGACGGCAACATGTTCACGACCATCCCAGTAGACGACGGCGTGCTGAGGATCCGTTTGTACGAGTTCCTGATCGGGTTCCATTTTTACGCGCCATGAATATTCCTCAGGTGCACTGACATCCCGAATTGCAGCAGACTGCATAAGCCCGTCATATAGTGGTCGCGATATCAAGTCGACATGCGTTCCGACGTTTGCCACTACTGCGGCAGCATCCGAGTCCACAACTACGGCACCGGTGGAATTCTGAGACACCGATAATGGTTCGATTTCCACTGGTTCCAACAAGGTGCCGTCATTATCAGATCCCTCCTCATACACTTCTCCATCCACCACTTCCAACCTAGCCTCACTCTGAGCAGACGTTGAAATAGTCGTTGGCACTACCGTACCCGTCGTTTTGAGCTGACCAATGCCGCCTTGTTCTACGCCCATGCCAGGCGCGCTTCCTTCAACGTCCAATTCGGCGGCTGCCGCGCCTATCGTATTCACACTGGCCGTAGCTTCGACTGCTTCCAGCGTGTCTTCTGCCTCCCCGAAGCTGATGCTTCCTCTCGGGTCGACGTTAATCGTCCAGTTTTTCTTGGTCGACAGGCCGGCTCCATCCGTCGCCACCAATTCAGCAGGGTGTGCGCCCCCCGCATAGTTCGACATGTCGATCGAGCCGCTGAGGACTTTTTCACACCCTCCCGAGAGACACGTACCGCTAGTCGTTTTGACAACTTTCCCATCCACCTTGAGGATCAATGACGCAACCCCCCGGCCGCCAACGTCTTTCGCTGATGCGGAATACGAATATGTTTTCTGTTCCAGCCACCCCTCCGGCGCGGTAAACAACGTGCTGGTCGCCGTTAGCTGAGGCGGAGTCGTGTCTTTGATCGAATTGATCGTGATCGTTTTCGACGTCGGCAGGTTGACGCCATCCGCTGCCATCACCACGACGCTGTGCTGGCCAGTGGCGTATTCGTTTGCCGTGTACGCCCATTCGCTTGCTTTTGCGCAATCCTTGATCGCGCAGGCTTGGTTGTATAGAACTTTGGGCGTTCCTCCGTCAACTTTTACTTCAACTTTCGCCACGCCCGATTGCGGATCGTTATCAGCGTGCGCCCAGCGAGCGATGCGTTTGTTGCCGGCATCGCCCACGTAGATCTGGTTCCCAGGGCCCACCGCCAGTCCCTGCGGTTCGAACAACTGTCCGGTGGCAGATCCGTTCGTCCCGAACTGACGTCCGGCAAATGCTCCGCTTGACTCGAACTCCTGGACGCGGTTGGCCTCGTCGGTGACGGCAATATTCCCAGAAGCCGTGATCGCAATTCCGCGAGGATGAAATAGCTGCCCAGATGCCGTGCCCGGAGTGCCGAACTCGGAGACAAATTTGCCGGCGGCACTGAACTGCCGGATCTTTTCGTTGCCCTGATCGGCCACCCAGACATTCCCCAGCGCATCGACGGCCGCGCCGACGGGATTCAACAGGTCGGTGGCTTCACCGCCCGGCGCAGACTGACTGCCCTTTGCAAAGCCGAGCAAGGTGCCGTCTTCCTTGTACTTCCAGACTTTTTTCGCCGTCTGATCAACGATCCAGAGCGTTTCGTTCGGACCGGTAGCGACGGCGTATGGGCTTGAGGAGCTTCCCAGGTCGATTTTGCGAATGAAAACACCGGCCGCGGTGAACTGCTGAACCCGTCTGTTAGCCCAGTCGGCAACCCAGACAGTGCCGTTTGAACTGGTCGCGATCCCTAAGTTGGTAGAGAATTGTCCGTTACCGCTGCCAGGGGAGCCAAACTGCAGAAGGAATTTGCCGGTTGAATCGAACTTCATCACGCGGCTGTTCAGCTTGTCGCTGACAAAGATTTCGCCATTGGTGTTGACCGCGACTCCCCCGGGCCGCTGGAACTGACCGGGGCCCGTTCCAACGGCTCCAAACGGGGAGAGTGCTTCGGCCGGGGCACTATCTCCGTCGGTGGCGTTGTATTTCAAGGTGTACTGAGGGGCACTCGTGCCGAGTGTCGCTTGTTCGGTGAGAGAGCCGCTTAGCGAGAGGCCCGGGGCCGTGTGATCGACCTTGACCCTTGCGTCTTTGGCACCTGAGGTCCTACCAATGCCATCGACTGCGGTGATTGGTATCCAATTTTCACCTTGGGGCATCGTCAACGGGTCATATTTGAGCGTCGGCCCATTGCTTGAGGTCCATTCTCTTGGGCAGGGACTCGCAGCGCCCCCCGTGCAACCGCGCAGGGTGGCTACAGTTTGAGAGCCGATCGCCGTAGGCACCTTTGCTTGCATTTCGTACATGCCCAAGCCCATATCGGAAGCTTCAAACGGAATCGCGGAACTCGCAGTGCTGTTGACCCAGCCGGTGCTGCCAGCAAAGCTGATAGCCGGATTATCATTATCAGTGAGTTCAATCGACGCGTCACCGACATAGAGATGGCGGTATTGGGAATGCGGCTGCGTCGTGACCAATTCCAGGGATGCACGCTTCGTATTCACATTATGGTTGGGGTTTTTTAGAGCGTATGGATAGCTCAAATTATTAAGATTTCCTTCCGTCCCCAAGCGGCGGCCAATCGCGACGAACCCAAGAGAATCGTCCCACATATAGAACTCAAACAGGGGATCGTTCACAACCGCGTAGTTGTTTTGAGGCGCCATTACATCGAAGTACAGTCGCCCAAACTGCAGGCCGTCGATATAGGTAGAGGGCTGGAGTATTTCCCCATTCGGGCCGTGGTCTTTCCCCCAGCGCGGCACCATGTAATCCCAGCGAGCTCGTGATTGGATCGGAATGCCGGATGCGGGAAAAGAATTGATTTCCAAGCCGTAGACGATGTCATTGCACGCCGGACACCAAGCACTGATCGAAGTTGCGAATGCCCCACTGTTGGTATTGAATGCGCTCCAGCCAGTAAAGTCAGGTTTCCCTTGTGCGCCAGTCTGCCCAAAGGTATAGACCTGAAAGTAGGGATCAACCAAAATTGGATAGGCAGTATCGATGTCCGGCGTAGTCGCGATGATGAGTGAGTTGCCATCGACTTTGAGACTGACAGGTACCGACCCGCCCTCGGCGTCAATGGCCGTGGGGGCCGGTACCTCCATGATCGGTTCTTCATCATCAAGAACTTCCGCCCCACCGTCAGAGGTCTCTTTCAGACGCGCTCCCTGCGGCAGCGTCAGCTCGTAGGTCTGAATGCGTGGGGTGTCGGCTGAACGTAATTGGCTAAAAGTCTCGACGCCTTCAGGCGTGGGCGCAACGACGAAGTCGCTGTCCTCCGCCACGTTGGGATATAGGGCAGTCGCATCTTCGGTCATGGATACGCTGCGGTCGAGGACGCCGGGAAGGTCAATTTCTACGCCAGTTTCGGGGAGAGATATTCCATCACCAAGCTGGAAAGGAATGCCTACCTCAACCAGCGGATTTGCGGACTGAAGTTCCCCTTCGCTGGATTCCAAGCTCAGATCAATCGGGTTCACTTTGCCGCTCTCGTCTTGTGCTCGAAGCGGCACCGCCGATTCCAGCAGGGTCGGATGGTCGCTGGGCGACCCATTGATTTCTGGCTGATCGTCGGGTGCGATCACAGCGACGTGGTCGCCGTGTAGATCATCGACTTCGAGTTCATCGAATACCCCTGCGGCACCTTGAAGTACGGAGCCAAAGACCGCAGTCAGCAGTTCCCCGGCTTCGGCGCGGTTGAGTTCCGTATGCGGAAGTTCTTCGGCTGCCTCAGGATTGGTCGGTTCGATAGGAGTCGGCGTAGGTCCCTCTCCGCTGAGGGACTCTTCGATCTGCTGTAGAGAAGGACCAGAGGGCACTGGCGCCTGTTCCCCCTCGTCGGCGAGGGCCGACGAGCCGGCGACGGTCAAAGCGATCAAGAGGAGGCAGCTAAGGGCAAAGCCGATTCGAGCCGGTACCGACGCATTCTTGCCGCTACGACCACTCCTACTCCTCACCATCCAGTCCCCCCTGCTCGTCGTGAGAGAAGCCAAACGGCCGCTCCATTTGTGTGCATCCCAGATCGCAGGGCAACCTAGATGGCGTATAGAGATTTGTCTAGTCGTGACTTTTAGAAATTATCTAATATCGGAAGTATGAAATCCAACGGCCGGCTAATGTTGCGGTATTTGTGCGGCTCTAGGAAGCCCAATGACCCTTGTCTGACACCTGTCTCTCACGGAGCAGAAACCAAAATGCATCGGCTCTGTTGAGCCTGTCCCCAAGCGCATGCGAGGCCTCATCACGCCACAAGGTCCGACAATCTCTGCGACTTCGGGCCACGGTTTTCAATGTCGCGTCCGGTTATTGACCCGCTAGGACATGGCCTCCTCCATTGGAGATGCCCCGCCCAGGAGGAGGGGGCCGGCCACGGTGCGCTGCCGAGGCGGAGTGAGCGTGACCTCGAAGCCGCACGCCTCGACAAGCCAGCCCGACGATAGGCGGTACGCAGCGTAGGCGGGTCCGATGAGGGGACGTTGTTCCCGGGCAGGGCGATTGCTAAAGCGAGCATCAAGAGGTCCGCGGCGAGAAATCTCAAGCGCATGGATCTGGCATCCGGCCCCACCTCGTCACCAGAAACCCCTTCACGATTCTGTTTGACGATGGTCCCCTATGATTTAGGTTTCTATCTATGGCAAAGCGACTGAACGAGTTCCCCGACGGTCCCGGAAATGCCCAGCGGAGATACCCATGGCCGGAGTGGACCGACGGAGGCGTCTGGGAGATCACGCACGGCGAGGATTACGACGTGCGGACGGAGAACATGCGGGTCAACCTTCACCTCAAGGCTGATGCCCTTGCCCGCAAAGTGAAAACCAAAAAATTCGCGGACGAGAAGGGTGAGGGTCTGATCTTCCAGTTCCTTCCGTCCGCCGAGGAGGAGCTGGTGATGAGGGAAAAAACGAAAAACCCAGAGGGGACCGCGGCGGCCTTGGAGCAGCTTCACGAGGACGCGGTGGAAATCTACGACCGTGCCCGCGACGAGGTCACGATCCCGCGCCGGGACGGCAAGCGGCAGAAATATGCGCCGATCAGGTTCAAACAGCAGATAGAGAAGGGCCATGAGGAGGACATGCTGGTCCCGGCGGTGGCCCGAATCGTCCGCCGCCCAACTCGCGGCTTCGGGCACCTGGAGGAAGCCGAGCGGCCGGATTTGATGCTGGAGACGCTCGTCATCGACCCGAGCAAGCCGTACCACCGTTTGTTCTCCCCAGCTACCGTCAACGTCGCCCAGGAGCGGATGGACGACTACCACCGTCGGCGGAACTAGCGTGGCCGCGGGCTAGTTGGAAAGCCGGCGGTCGTCGGGGTGCCGGTTGGCGCCGTTGTCGTCGACCGGCACCTCTTCGGCGGTCGCGTCGAAGTCGTAGTCGCGGGTTTCGCCTTTGGGGCCCGGGCCCGGGCCCCTAGCGCCGGGCATCCCAACGACCATGAAACGACCGATCGTGAAGCGGCGCAGCAGGCCGCGCACGATCGCCCGGGTCGGCGGGATCAGCAGCAGCAGGCCGACGATGTCGGAGAGGAAGCCGGGGGTCAGCAGCAGGGTGCCACCGACCACGATCAGCAGGCCGTCGACGACCTCCTTGCCCGGGAAGCGTCGCTGGGCGAGCGCCTCGTTGAACCGGCGCCAAGCGCCGCGCCCCTGATGTTTCAGCAGGAACGAGCCGAGCAGGGCATCGGCCAGCAGCAGCGCCAGCGTCGGCCAGAGGCCGATCGCTTCGCCGACCTGGATGATCACGTAGAGCTCCGCGATCGGGACGACTATGAAGAGGACGATCAGTAGGAAAGGCACGTGCGAAGCCTAGCCACGGGGGAGCTTCGGCTTGGCGCGGGGACGGGTCAGGCCGCGTTTTTGGCCGCGGCGCCGGCCGCCTGCTCGAGCTCGGCCAGCGACTCGTTGATCCCGTCGGCGACCGCTTCGACGTCCTCCATCGAGTCGTAGTCGGCGAGCAGGCCGAAGCCGATTTTGCCGTGGTAGCTCATGATCGCCACCGCCATCGCGTGATTTTCGGGCAGGAAGGCGACCGGGAAGACCTCTTCCATTTCCCGCCCCAGCACGTAGAGGGGCAGCTGCGGCCCTGGAACATTGGTAACGATCAGGTTGAAGAGGCGGGTCGAGAAGTTGATCCGCGAGGCCTGCGCGAGCAGGGTCGGCGGCGCGAAGTCGTTGAAGCGGGAGATGACTTCGGCTCCCAGCGCCTGTTTGGAGCGCTTCAGCCCCTCCATCTCCTGGCTGATCACCCGCAGCCGCCGCACCGGGTCCTCGACATAGACGGGCAGTGGCCCCCGCATCAGCGCGATCCGGTTGCCGAGGTTGCCGCGCTCGTCCTCGTTGCGGATCGAGACCGGGACCAGCGCCCGCAGCTCCAGCCCCTCGGTGCGGATGCCGCGGCGATGCAGCCAGTTGCGCACGGAGCCGGTCACCACCGCCAGCACGACGTCGTTGACGGTGCCGCCCAGCTCGTCCTTGATCCGCTTGAAGGTGGCCAGCTCCGAGCGCGCCCAGACGTAGCGGCGGTGCGGCCCGATCGGTTGGTTCAGCGGCACGTCGGGGGCCGGATCGGCAAAAGCGCTGACGATCTCGCTCACGCCCTCCAGTGCCTCGACCGCCTTGCGCGCGGTCGTCTCCGGGTTGCGCACCGCCTCGACGGCGCGCTCGGCAAGCTTGATCGGCGTCGCGACCAGGTCGCTGATGCCGCGGGCGACGAGCTCGGTGGTGCCCGGTTCGGGCTGCGGGACCCAGTCGTCTTCGATCGGCGCCGGCGCGGGCACCGGCTCGAGGTCGAAGAGGACGGTGCCGATGTCGACGCCGGAGACGCCGTCGACCATCGCGTGGTGGGTCTTGGTCAGGATCGCGAAGCGGTCGCGCTCCAGCCCCTGCGCCAGCCACAGCTCCCAGAGCGGCTTGGAGCGATCGAGCTGCTGCGAGAAGACGCGCCCGGCGAGCCGCTTCAGCTGCGCCTCGCCGCCCGGCTCGGGCAGCGCGGTATGACGTATGTGGTAGGTCAGGTTGAAGTTGACGTCGTCCGCCCAGAGCGGTCGGCCAGCCTCCAACGGCGGCACCACCAGCTTCTGGCGGAAGCGCGGCACCAGCCGCAGACGGGTCCGCACGTGCTCGACCAGGTCGACGTACTGGGGCGGCGGGCCCTCGAAGATCAGGATCGCGCCGACGTGCATGTGGCTGGTCGAGCTCTCGTTGCTCAGGAACGAGGCATCGACCGCGGTCAAGCGGTCGAGATGGCGTCCGTCGGTGCTCATCCTGCAAGGCTAGCTTCCGCCCGCCCTTCGGTGCCAGCCCACACCCGCGGTCGCAACCTTGCCACCGCTACCCTGCAGGTATGGCAGCCATCGCCACCGCCGCTCCCAAGCGGGTATTGCTTGCCGCCCCGCGCGGCTACTGCGCCGGCGTCGACCGCGCCGTGCAGACGGTCGAGCGCGCGCTCGAGTTGCACGGCGCCCCCGTCTACGTGCGCAAGGAGATCGTCCATAACAAGCACGTGGTCGAGGAGCTCGCCAAGCGTGGCGCGATCTTCGTCGAGCAGGAGACCGAGGTGCCGGAGGGCGAGATGGTCGTCTTCTCCGCCCACGGCGTCGCCCCGGCGGTCCATGACAACGCGGCCGCCCGCAACCTGCGCACGATCGACGCGACCTGTCCGTTGGTGACCAAGGTCCACGTCTCCGCCCGCCGCTTCGCCGCTCAGGGCTACACGATCGTGATGATCGGCCACGCCGGGCACGAGGAGGTCGAAGGGACCACCGGCGAGGCTCCTGGCAGCATCGTCCTGATCGAAACCGCCGACGAGGTCGAGTCGCTGCAGGTTCCCGATCCCGACAAGGTCGCCTTCATCACCCAGACCACGCTCTCGGTCGATGAGACGGCGGAGGTGATCGCCGCCCTGCGCGCCAAGTTCCCGGGGATCGTCAGCTCCAAGTCAGACGACATCTGTTACGCGACGACCAACCGCCAGATCGCCGTCAAGCAGCTGGCCCGCGAGTGCGACCTGGTCCTCGTGATCGGCTCGACCAACTCCTCCAACTCCAACCGCCTGGTCGAGGTCGCGCGCGAACACGGCGCCGCCTCGCACCTGATCGACAACCACACCCAGGTCCAGGAGGAGTGGCTGGCGGGCATCGAGACCGTCGGCATCACCTCCGGTGCCAGCGCCCCCGAGGAGCTGGTCGAGAGCCTCGTCGGCTTCTTCCGCGAGCGCGGCGCCGACGACGTCTCCGAGCTGCGCACCGTCCACGAGGACGTCCGCTTCATGCTGCCGAAGGAGATTCGGGACGAGGTCACCGCCCGCGCCTAGCGCGGTCTGCGCTGAGTAAGCAGGGGGCGAACCTCCCCTGTCCCGTTCCTTGGTCCCGGGTGGGAGACGAGGAGCAGAGGTTCGAGATCGAACTTAGCGTGGGCGTATGGATTGATGTGCGACACGCGAGGGATCTCGAGAAGGGGATGGATTGGGCGGCGGTCCTCACGGTGGAGCGTGGTGGTGAGCGGTGCGCCGTTTGCCTCTATGACAACGCTCACGGCCGACCGGAGAGGCACCGCTATCG
The DNA here is from genome assembly GCA_963811375.1 of uncultured Solirubrobacterales bacterium. GTDB lineage: Bacteria > Actinomycetota > Thermoleophilia > Solirubrobacterales > 70-9 > VAYN01. The sequence goes on along the minus strand of CAWEQY010000009.1, from coordinate 10,512 downwards.
CCGCGGCGTGAAGATCGATGCCGAAGCGTTGTCACCACGGCGGTTGGCCCGTCTAGATCTGCCTGCGGCAATAGAGGAGATCAAAGCCAAGTGGGAGGGTATGGTGGAGCGATGGGAGCCGTAACCAAGCGCAATACCGAGGCGACCGAAATCATCTTCGATCGGGTGACGAAGGCGATCGAACTCGACAAATACGACTACCCGAACAACGTCGTCTTCGTTGCGGCCGATTTGCCTGACTTCGGAATCGTGATGCGGCGTGCTCTGAAGAAAGAAAAGCCGATCATGGTGGTTTACCCCGATGGCACGGAGCGGTTGATCCCGGCGCCAACCGCCCCCTGAGTTACTCGCGGCCGGTCAGTCGGCGTAGCGGTGGTGCAGCATCAGGTCGTTGCCGTCGGGGTCGCTGAACAGCGCCATGTGGCAGACGCCGGTGTCGAAGGTGTCGCCGTTGAACTCGACGCCTTTCGCCTCCAGCTCGGCGCGGGCGGCGGCGACGTCGTCGACGTGGAGGGCCGGGTGGGCGTTCTTCTGAGGGGCGAACTCCATGCCCATTTTGGCCGGCTCCCAGATGCCGAAGCAGGTCTCGCCGACCCAGAACTCGTAGTCGGACTTGCTGTCCGGCCGCAGGCCGAGCGTCTCGACATAGAACTTGCGGGAGCGGTCGGCGTCGGTGGAGGGGACGCCGACGAAATCGAGCTTGGTGACCATGGTTCTCTCCTCTTTAGGGGGTGGCGGCGGGGAAGCTGACGGACCAGATCCGCAGGCCTGGAGTGGGGCGGAGGGTAACGGTGTGCGCCCCGTGGCTCGAATGCTCGGCCAGGCTGTAGAGGGCGGGGGCGGTGATGGCGGTCGTCGTGGCGGGCTGGCCGTCGAGCTCGACGGCGATCTCTCCCCGTCCCTCGACCGTCGCGCAGGCGCCCCCGGCGGCGTACTCCAGCGCCAGCTCCTCGCCGTCCTCACCCGCCGTCCAGGGGCGCTCCCAGGAGCCACCGGGGAAGATCTCGGGGGTGGGGGCGGTGACCCAGGCGCCGGGGGCGTCGCTGGGGCGCAGCGGCGCCATCGGCTCCGGCAGCGGCTGCAGGGCGTCGATCTCGCGCAGCTCTTCCTGGATCGCGATCTCCGTCCCCAGGTACTCGCCCTCGCCGAAGTGGACCCAGGCGAGCGCGCCGCCGAGGCTCCAGAGGAAGAGGCTGGGCCAGCCCTCGCAGCCGTAGGCGCTCCAGAGCTCGTGCTCGGCGTCGATCGCGACCGGGAACTCGACGCCGAGCGCGGTTAGACCGGCGCTGACAGCGGTCGCGTCGGCGCCGAAGGGGAAACGGGGGGACTGGACGCCGATCACGCTGAGCCCGGCCTCGCGGTAGCGGCGCGACCACTCGCTCAGGTAGGGCAGGGTCCGCACGCTGTTGAGCTGGGCGAAGTCGAGGAAGTGGACCAGCGCCGGCCCGCCTGCCGTCAAGGCGGGCATCGACTCCGGTTCGGCACCGACCCAGGAGAGGCCTGCGGGCAGGTCGGGAGCGGCGATGTTGTCGCGTCCGGGGAGCACGCCCGGACGTTATCCTGGGCCGCCTTGGCTGAGCTTGGCGCCTTCCTGCTGCCGGCAGTGCCGCTCCTGGCGCTGCTCGTCTGCCTGCTGTTCGGTCGCTACCCGGGCTGCGAGGCGATCGTCCGCCTCTCCGAACGGCTCGCTGCCAGCTCCCGCCGCCGACTCGCCGCAGCGGGGCCGTTGCGAGCACCGCTCCGACCTCGCTCCTTCGCTCCCGCTGGCGGGCTTCTGCTCGCCCTCTCGCTTTCCGGTCGCGCTCCGCCCGCTTAGGGCCGGTCCACGTCCCGCGCCTCATGCCGCCGCCGGCGAATCGCCCGGGCTGGTGCCGCAGCGAGCGCACACACGATCGATAGGAGACAACCGATGAAGCACGCAAACAAGCTGGTTCTGGCGCTCGTCGCGCTTACCGCGCTCGTCGCGACGGTTGGCCTCGCCGCCTGCGGCAGCAGCAGCGACGAGGACAAGACCGAGGTCGTCAGCGGCCAGCTCGAGCTGGCCTCGGGCGCCCCCGCAGAAGGCCAGGGAGCGTCGGGAGAGGCGACCCTCGAACGCGCCGACGGCGGTACCACCGTCTCGCTCGACGCCAGCGGCCTCGAGCCCGACACCGAGTACGTTGCCCACCTTCACATCGAAGGTTGCGATCAGGCCGATCCCGGCGGGCCGCACTTCAAGTTCGATGCCAACGGCTCCGACGAGCCGCCGAACGAGATCCACCTCGAGTTCAGGTCGGACGCCCAGGGCGTCGCCAAGGCCGAAGCATCCAGCGGCCGCGAAGTGCCCGTCGGCGCAGCCGGCTCGATCGTCCTCCACGAGGCCGAGGCCGACCATACGACCTCCGGCGACCCTGGCGATGCCGAAACGGTCTTCGTCCACGGCGGCCACCATCACGAGGAAGAGAGCGCTCCGGTGAAGATCGCCTGTGCCGAACTGGAAGGCGGCACCAGCGCGTCAAAGCCGGGCGACAACCCTGAAAGCGCCAGCATGGGCGGCAAGGTTCCCACCGTCGTCATCCGCAACGGCGAACCGGTCGGCGGTATCGCGGAGCTCGAATACGACGCCGGCGACGAGATCCGCTTCGAGGTCAGCTCCGACGTCGCCGATGAGGTCCACGTCCACGGCTACGACCTGATGCAGGACGTGCCGGCCGGGGGCACCGTCAGCTTCGACTTCCCGGCCGAAATCGAAGGCATCTTCGAGGTCGAGCTCGAGGGTCGCAAGCAGCAGATCGCGGAGTTGCGGATCAACCCGTGACCTTCCTGCCGTTCGCGCACGCGCTGGCCGCCCGGCAGGACTTGCCGGTTCCGGCCTGGCTGTTCGCCTGGGGGGCGTCGATCGTCCTGATCGTCTCCTTCTTCGCGCTCGCGGCCGCCTGGCGCAAGCCCCGCTTCGAGGAGGACCGCTGGCGTCCCCTCGGAGCGGGGCTCTCCCGCGCTCTGGTCAGCTGGCCCGTGCAGCTCCTCTGTGGCCTCGTCGGCGTCTTTCTGCTCGGCGTTGCCATCTACGCCGGCCTGCGCGGCACCGAAGCCCCGGACCGAAACTTCGCCCTCACCTTCCTCTTCGTCACCGCCTGGCTCGGCTTCCCGTTCTTCTCGGCGCTGCTGGGGGACATCTTCCGCCCCTTCAACCCCTGGCGTGCCGTCGGCCGGGCGGCGGGAGCGGGCTTCCGCGCGATCGCCGGGCAGCGCTCGGCTCACCTCGCCTACCCCGAGAAGCTCGGCCGCTGGCCGGCCGCGATCGGCCTGCTCGCCGTCGTCTGGCTGGAGATCGTCTACGGCTCCAGCGGCGGCGTCGCCGTCGGCCTCGACCCGCACGCGGCCGCCACCGCCGCCCTCGTCTACAGCGGCTACACGCTGGCGATGATGGCTCTGTTCGGGACCGAGGAGTGGTGCGAGCGCGGCGAGGTCTTCTCCGTCTACTTCGGGATGTTCTCCCGGCTCGGCTGCTTCGGAGTCGAGGACGGCAGGCTCGGCCGCCGCCGTCCGCTCGCGGCGGCGGCCCACTGGGCGACCCTGCCCGGCTCGGCCGCCGTGGTGATCGCCTCGATCGCCACCACCAGCTTCGACGGCGCTCAGGAGGGCGCGTTCAAGTCGGCGATCGAGAGCAGCTTCCAGTGGTTCGTCGACCGTGGCGTCGGCCTGACCACCGCGCTGCGCCTCACCGACACCCTCTTCATTGCCCTCTGCTTCGCCGGTATCGCCCTCGTCTACATGCTCGGCGTGCGCGGCATGCGCACGATCCGCGGCGCGCCCTCGCTGGCGACGCTGCGCACCGGCTTCGCCCACACGCTGATCCCGATTGCGCTGGCCTATCTCGTCGCCCACTACTTCAGCCTCTTCGTCTTCCAGGAGCAGGCCCAGTTCACCTACCTGCTCTCCGACCCGCTCGGCACGGCGCACACCGATCTCTTCGGCACGGCCTCCGGCGGTATCGACTTCCGCCTGCTCAGCGCCAACGCCATCTGGTACGTCCAGGTCGGCGCCCTCGTCGTCGGCCACGTGATCGGGCTCACCCTGGCTCACGACCGCGCCCTCGTCTACTGGCCGAACTACCGTGACGCCTCCCGCTCCCAGTACTGGATGCTCGCGGTGATGGTCGCCTTCACCTGCTTCGGCCTCTACCTGCTATCAGTCTCCAACGCGTGACCCTGCCCCTCGCCCACGTCGGCCACTACCTCTGGATTCTTTACCTCCTGCCGGTCATATTCGTAGTTCTCGGCATCCTCAAGACCGTCCTCGGAGAACGCCGTAGGAAGGAAGACGCCCCTCCGGGGGGTGGCAGGGAGGGGGGTCCGAGAACGGACCAACCGGACCGCCCGCAGGACCCCCCTCCCTGACAGGACCCGCCGGCTGAGGCGTATTCGTCCCTTACAGAATCTCGGCGAGCCGCTTCTCGAGCGCCGCCGAGATCTCGTCCCGCACCGGCCCCTCGGCCAGCCGTTCCACCAGCGACTCGAGGAAGCCTTCGATGATCAGCGTCTTTGCCCCGGCCGGATCGAGCCCGCGCGAGGTCAGGTAGAAGAGCTGCTCCTTGTCGATCTGGGCGATCGCCGCGGCGTGGGTGCAGCGGACGTCGTCGGCGAGGATCTCCAGGCCCGGGATCGCGTCGGCGTGGGCCTCGGTCGAGAGCAGCAGGTTGCGGCTCTCCTGGAAGGCGTCGGTCTGCTGGGCGCCGGGGTCGACCTTGATCATCCCGCGCCAGACCGCGGTCGAGCCGGCGGCGAGGACGCCGCGGAAGGCGAGGTCGGAGTTGGTGTTGGGCGCCGCGTGCTCCTGGATCGTGTCGAAGTCCAGGTGCTGTCCGGGGCCGCCGGCGTAGCCGCCGGTGACTCGGGCTTCCGAGCCGGGGCCCGCCAGCTTGGTCTCCATCCGCACCTTGCCACGGGCGGAGCCGAAGCCGAGGGCGGCCCAGTCGAGGCGGGCGTCGCGCTCGACCTGGGCGCGCTGGGTGGCGAAGATCCAGGCCGACTCGGAGATGTCCTGGGTATTGACGTAGCGCAGGGTGGCGGCCTGGCCGACGCTGAGCTCGACGACCGAGTTGAGCAGCCCGTCGACGTCGTCGGTGGGCGAGGACCAGTGCTCCCAGACCTCCGCTTCGGCGCCCTCCTCGAGCACGATCAGGGTGCGCCAGCCGACGGCGCCGCCGTCGCGGTCGACCGGGACCTCGATCCGGATCGGCTCGGCGACGATTACGCCGCGCGGCACGTGAACCAGGACGCCATCGCTCCAGCCAGCCTCGTTACGGGCGACGAACGGGTCCTCGACCGGAACCAGCGAGCCCAGGTGCTTCTGCAGCAGATCCGCATGGGAGGAGACCGCGTCGGCAAGCGAGACCACGGTTGCGCCCTCGCCGCCGCTGACCTCGGCCTCGGCGTCGGTCCCGGTGTAGGAGTCGATCTCCAGCCCGGAGAGGTCGGTGAATTCCCAGCCCTTGGACTTATGGTTGGGGAGGGGGAGGCTCTCCGCGAGAGAGGCGCCCCTCTGGCGCCTCTCCGAAAGCCAAGCCGGTGCGGTCGCCACCTCAGCCAATTGAGCCCTCCATCTGCAGCTCGATCAGCCGGTTGAGCTCGACCGCGTACTCCATCGGCAGCTCCTTGGTGACCGGCTCGATGAAGCCGTTGACGATCATCTTCGAAGCCTCCTCCTCGTCGAGCCCGCGGCTCTGCAGGTAGAAGAGCTGCTCGTCGCCGATCTTGGAGACGGTCGCCTCGTGGCCGACGTCGGCGTCGTTCTCGTCGATGCGGATCGTCGGGTAGGTGTCCGAGCGCGAGTCTTCGTCCAGCAGCAGCGCGTCGCAAACGACCTTGGAGCGCGATTCGGTGGCGCCGTCGGCGACTTCGAGCAGGCCGCGGTAGGTCGCCCGGCCGCCGTCCTTGGAGATCGACTTGGAGAAGATCGAGGACGAGGTCTTCGGCGCCGCGTGGATGATCTTGCCGCCGGCGTCCTGGTGCTGGCCCTCGCCGGCGAAGGCGATCGAGAGGATCTCGCCGTGGGCTTCGGGCCCCATCAGGTAGATCGACGGGTACTTCATCGTCAGTTTCGATCCGAGGTTGCAGTCGACCCACTCCATCGTCGCCTTTTCATGCGCGACGGCGCGCTTGGTGACGAGGTTGAAGACGTTCTGCGACCAGTTCTGGACGGTCGTGTAGCGGACCCGCGAGCTCTTCTTGGCGACGATCTCGACCACCGCGGAGTGCAGCGAGTCGCTGGAGTAGACCGGCGCCGTGCAGCCCTCGATGTAGTGGACGTCGGCACCCTCCTCGGTGATGATCAGCGTCCGCTCGAACTGGCCCATGTTCTCGGTGTTGATCCGGAAGTAGGCCTGCAGCGGCATCTCCACCTTGACCCCCGCCGGCACGTAGACGAAGGAGCCGCCCGACCACACGGCCGAGTTCAGCGCCGCCAGTTTGTTGTCGTTGGCGGGGATGATCGTCGCCCAGTGCTCGCGCACCAGATCCTCGTGCTCGCGCAGCGCCGTGTCCATGTCGGTGAAGATCACGCCCTGGGCCTCGAGCTTCTCGTTGACCTGGTGGTAGACGACCTCGGACTCGTACTGGGCGCCGACTCCGGAGAGGAATTTGCGCTCCGCCTCGGGGATCCCGAGCCGGTCGAAGGTGTTTTTGATGTCGTCCGGGACCTCGCTCCAGTCGCGGCTGTTCTTCTCCGAGGCGCGCACGAAGTAGTGAATGTCGTCCCAGTCGATCTGGTCGAGGTTGCCGCCCCATTTCGGGGTCGGGCGCGAGTAGAAGTGCTCCAGCGCCTTGAGCCGGAACTCGCGCATCCACTGTGGCTCGTTCTTGTAGTCGGAGATCGATTCGACGATCTCCCGCGAGAGCCCCTTCGGCGCCTTGTAGGCGTAGCCCGACTCGGAATCGTGGAAGCCGAACTTCTCCTTGTAATCGGAGTTGATGCCGGCGAGATCTCTTTTCTCCGCTACTGCCTCGGGCGTTGCCATGTTCAGACCTCCAGGGTGATGGTGTCGTCCGCGATGGCTATCGGGAACGTCTGCACCGGCGTGAAAGCGGGAAGGGTCTTGGGCCTGCCGGTGGTCAGGTCGAAGAGGGAGCCGTGACGGGGGCACTCGACGGTACAGGCCGCCGGGTCGAACTCGCCCTCGGCGAGCGGCCCGTTGTCGTGGGAGCAGCGATCCTCGATCGCGTAAAAGGTCCCCTCGCAGTTGAAGACGCCGATCTTGACGCCGTCGTGCTCGACCAGGCGCATAGCCCCGGGCGGCAGCTCGGCAGCAGGGCAGACGGCGATAGTGGTTCCAGCGGTATCGGTCACGAGGGGTGAATCTCCTAGGCGCTCAGCGCCAGTTAGTGCGGATCGAGACGTAATCCTACTTCTCCGGTCGGATTTTAGCGGCCGGGCCGGGTGGGCCTTGTTTTACAAGTCCGCGATGACTTCGTGCCTGTTGCGTGGTCTTATGTGCGTAAGCCACTTCGAAGAGAGGACGGAAGATGAGCGAGAAGACCAGTTACGCCCCCGGCACCCCCTGCTGGGTGGAACTGAGCGGCACCCCGGACATCGAGGCCAGCGAGAGCTTCTACCGCGATTTGTTCGGCTGGGAGATGCCGGAGCAGCCGAATTCGGCGCAGCTGGGTGGATACCGGCGCGCGAAGCTGAACGGGCGTGACGTCGCGGGGGTGTCGCCGCGGATGCAGGCCGGCCAGCCGGTCGTTTGGGCAACCTACGTCTCAGTCGACGATGCCGAGGCGACGGTGGCCAAGGTCGCCGAGGCCGGCGGCGAGAAGATCACCGACCCGATCGACGTCATGGGCATGGGGACGATGTGCGTGTTCACCGACCCGGCTGGAGCCGCCTTCGGCGTCTGGCAGCCGGGCACCTTCGTCGGCTCCGAGCTCGTCAACGAGACCGGCGCCTTCGGGTGGAACGAGCTCAACACTCGCGACACCGCCGGGGCCAAGGAGTTCTATGGCAAGGTCTTCGGCTGGGCCTACGAGGACGAAGAGTCCGAGCGGGCCGGCACCTACACGGTCTGGAAGGTCGGCTCCGCGATGGTCGGAGGCATGATCGACGTCAACGCGATCGAAGCGGCTAACGACGTCGAGCTGCCGCGGGAGATCCCGCCCAACTGGCTCGTCTACTTCATGGTCGAGGACACCGACGCCGCGGCCGCCAAGGTCCAGTCCGGCGGCGGCGACGTTCGCTTTGGCCCGATCGACATCCCGGTCGGCCGCTTCGCCGTCGTCGCCAACCCGCACGGGGCCGTCTTCGCGCTGATGCAGCCGAGCGAGGAGACGCTGGCCAACATGCCGTAAGTCACCGCCTTGAGGCGAACTCGAGGTTGCGGCAGTCCTTTGTGACGCATAGGGGTCCAAAGGACTGCCGCAACTGGTGCGTCAGCTGAGGTCGGCGACCGCTTCGCTCGGGTCGCCGGCCTCGCCCTCGTCCTCCCATTCGGCCGGCTGGCCGAGGCTGGCGCTCTTGACAATCTTCAGGCCCAGCATCGCGCACTTCATCCGCGTCGCCGAGATTTCGATCCCCAGCAGCTCCAGCACGTACTCCTTCGGCAGTCGCAGCAGCTCCTGGCGCGATTTGCCGATCAGCTCGTCGGTCAGCAACGAGGTCGCCGCGGTCGAGATCGCGCAGCCCTGGCCCTCGAAGGCGATCTCCGCCACCCGGTCCTCATCGTCGAGCCGGATCGTCACCCGCTGCTCGTCGCCGCAGAGCGGGTTGGTGTCCTCGAACTCGAGGTCGGGCTCGTCGACGTGGCCGAAGTTGTGCGGCCGCTTGTAGTGCTCGAGGATCTGGTCGCGGTAGAGCTCGTCCATGGCTTCCGAGGCTAGCGCAGGCGTTTCGCCCGCTTCGCTGAAGACGTTTAGAGTGGCGCGGCAAACTTCGACTGGGAGGTCGCATGTCCGTTCCCCGCCGTGCCCTGTTCGCTGTCCTGGCTGTGGCCGTTGCCGCCGCGTTACTACCCGCCCTGGCTGCGGGAGCGGGCAAGAACTCGACGAAGATCGTCGTCAGCCTCAAGTTCCCCGCCTTCCACGGCAAGCTGGCCTCGCCGCGCCAAGCCTGCCTCGGCAGCCGCACCGTGAAGCTCTACCGCGAACAGAGCGGCAAGAAAAAGCAGCTTGGGAAGGACACGAGCGAGGACAACGGCAAGTGGGCGATCCCGGTCGGCAAAAACCTCACCTCCGGCGCCTACTACGCAACGGTCGCCAAGCGCGGCAAGTGCAAGGCCGCCAAATCGCAGGTGTTGACGATCGACTAGGTGTCCAGGCCGAACACGCGCCGGGCGTCTTCGAGGCCGTCGACCAGGCGGTCGATCTCGCCCGGCGTCGTGTAGACGCCGAAGCTGGCGCGCGCCGTCGCGGCGACGCCGAGGCGGTCCATGAGGATCTGGGCGCAGTGATGGCCGGCGCGGACGGCGACGCCATGGCGGTCGAGGATCTCGGAGACGTCGTGGGCGTGGATGCCGTCGATCTCGAAGGAGACCGGGCCGATCCGCTCCGGGCCGCGGGGCGGGCCGAAGACCTGCAGGCCCGGCACCTCGGCCAGGCGCTCCAGCGCGTAGTCGGCGATCTCGCGCTCGTGCTCGCGCACCGACTCCATGCCCGAGCCGTCAAGCCAGCGCAGCGCCGAGGCCATCCCGATCGCCTGCGTGATCGCCGGCGTGCCCGCCTCGAAGCGAGCGGGGACGTCGGCGTAGGTGGTGCCGTCGCGACCGACCTTGCGGATCATCGAGCCGCCGCCGAGGAAGGGCGGCATCGCCCGCAGCAGGTCGAGCCGGCCCCAGAGCGCCCCGATCCCGGTCGGGCCGTAGAGCTTGTGGCCGGTGATCGCGTAGAAGTCGACGCCCAGCGCGGCGACGTCGACCGGCATCTTCGGGGCCGCCTGGGCGCCGTCGACGAGCACCAGCGCGCCAGCCGCGTGGGCCAGCGCGAGATCTCGGTCAGCGGGTTCTCGGTGCCGAGCACGTTGGAGACGTGGGTGACGGCGACCAGCTTCGGCCCGCGCTCCAGCAGGCCGCGAGGGCGTCCATGTCGAGCAGGCCCTCGTCGTCGATCGGCGCCCAGTCGATCTCCGCTCCGACCCGCTCCGCCAGCTGCTGCCAGGGAACCATGTTGGAGTGGTGCTCCATCTCGGTCAGCACGATGCGGTCGCCGGCGCCGATGTTGGCGTCGCCCCAGGCCCGGGCCACGAGGTTGATCGCCTCGGTCGTGTTGCGGATGAAGATCACCTCGCGGCGGTCGGCGGCGCCGATGTGGCGGCGACCGTCGCCCGCGCGCCCTCGTAGGCGGCGGTCGCCTCGGCCGAGAGGGTGTGGGAGCCGCGGTGGACGTTGGAGTGGTGGCGCGCTCGTAGTCGGTCGACCGCCTCGATCGAGGCGAGCACCCGCTGCGAGCTAGCGCCGCTGTCGAGGTAGGCGACCGGCGCCCCGTGCACCTCGCGATCGAGCGCCGGGAAGTCGCCGCGGACCTTCTCGATCGGGAACGCCGTGGC
>CAWEQY010000008.1:0-860499 GCA_963811375.1 uncultured Solirubrobacterales bacterium | reverse complement strand
GCAGCATCGCCTGGAGCTTGACCTCGGTCTCGGCCAGCTCGGCGGCCGGGTCGGAGCCGGCGACGACGCCGACGCCGGCGAAGAGGTGGGCCTCGCGGTCGCGGAGGAGGGCGCTGCGGAGGGCGACGCAGAACTCGCCGTCCTCGGTGGCGTCCATCCAGCCGACCGGGGCGGCGTACCAGCCGCGGTCCATGCCCTCGAGCTCGGCGATCGCGCGCGCGGCGCCGGGCCAGGGCTCGCCGCCGACCGCCGGGGTCGGGTGCAGCATCCCGGCCAGCTCGATCGCCGAGCGCGGCTCGGCCAGCTGGGCGATCACCGGGGTCGCCAGGTGCTGGATGTTGGCGACCTTGACGATCTCCGGCTCGGGCGCCGCCTCGACCCAGACCGCGTGCGGGCGCAGGGCGCGGACGATGCGCTCGGCGACGATCCGCTGCTCGCGGCGGTCCTTGTCGCTGCGCAGGAGCTGCTCGCCGAGGTGGTCGTCGACGGCGGGGTCGGAGCTGCGCCGGGTCGAGCCGGCGAGGGCGACGGTGGAGACGCTGGCGCCGGAGCGGCGCACCAGCAGCTCCGGGCTGGCGCCGATGAAGGCCGCCTCGGGCGTGCCGCACGCAGAAGCAGAAGCAGGCCGGGAACTGCTCGCGCATGGCGCCGAAGAGCGGCGCCGGGTCGTGGGCGGCGGCGGCGCTGACGATGACCTCGCGGGCGAGCACGACCTTCTGCATCTCCCCCGCCGCGATCCGGGCTGTCGCCGCCGCGACGGCGGCTTCGAAGTCGCGGGGCGGCCGGGCGCTGCGGATCTGCGGCGTGCGCGGTCGGGTGCGGGTCGAGCAGCGGCAGCGTCGCCTCGGCGCGCAGGCCGGCGAGCCGCGCGGCCAGCGCCGCGCGCCGCGCCGCTCGGCGTCGTCCCCGGGCCGCGACGACCGCGTTGACGGTCAGGAAGGAGCGCCCGCCGCTGCGGCAGAGCGAGAGCTCGGGCAGGAACAGCGAGCCGGGCGAGAGCGAGGACCAGGTCGGCGAGCCGCCGCCCTCGGGGTCGAAGGCGAAGCCGCCGAGCCAGACCGGCCCGGCGCCGGCCGGCAGCCCCGCGCGGCTCGTCGAGCGATCGCGTCGCCGCCTGTTCGCAGGCACTCGCGCGGCGACGTCGTCGAAGCGCCGCGCGCCGCGCGAGGCCGCCTCGTGCGCGACGCCCATCCCGGCCAGGGCGAACTCGCGGTCGGGCTGCTCCCAGCAGAACCAGCGGTCCGACGCCAGGCGCGAGGCGAAGATCGCCGCGCAGGGATCGGCGACGTCGACCTCGACGGTGACGCTGACCAGCGTCCGCCGTCCGCGCCGCTGCGCGCGCTCGACGTCGAGCGGCTCGCTCAGGAGCGCTCACTCGTGACCACGGGCGATCGCGATCTCGCCGGTGCGGACCATTTCGACCAGCCCGTGCGGGCGGACCATGCGCTCGAAGGCCTCGATCTTGTCGGCCGAGCCGGTGACCTCGATCGTCATCGTGCGGCGCGCGACGTCGACGATTTTCGCCCGGAAGATCTCCGCGAACTGGATGATCTCGGCCCGGTTCTCGACCGCCGAGGAGACCTTGAACAGGGCCATCTCGCGGGCGACCGTCTCCTCCGGCTCCATGTCGCGGATTTTCAGCACGTTGACCAGCTTGTGCAGCTGCTTGGTCACCTGGTCGATCGGGTGGACGGCGCCGTCGAGGGTGAGGGTGATCCGCGAGACGCTGGGGTCGTCGGTCGGCCCGACCGCGAGCGTGTCGATGTTGAAGCCGCGGCGCGAGAAGAGGCCGGCGACGCGCGCCAGCACGCCCGGCTTGTTCTCGACCAGGATCGAGAGGATGTGCTTGCGGCCGCTGAGCTGCCCGGGCACGTGCAGGTCCTCGAGCTTGACCAGCTGCGGGGTCCCGGCCTCCATCAGCTGCACCGCCCCGGCGCCTCGACCATGTCGCGGGCGGCCTGGCCCGGCGCGATCATCGGGTAGACGTTCTCCTCCTGGGTGACGCGGACGTCGAGCAGGACCGGGCCGTCGGTCTCCAGCGCCTTGACCATCGTCTCCTCGAGGTCGGCGGAGTCCTCGCAGCGCAGGCCGGTGGCGCCGAAGGCCTCGGCCAGCTTCACCCAGTCGGGGCTGGCGCCCATCTCGACCGAGCTGTAGCGGCGGTCCCAGAACAGCTCCTGCCACTGGCGGACCATGCCCATGTAGCCGTTGTTCATCAGGAAGACCTTGACCGGGATTTCTTCGGTGACGCAGGTGGCCAGCTCCTGCACGTTCATGATCAGGCTGCCGTCGCCGGCGAGGCAGACGACGAGCTCGTCGGGGCAGGCGACCTTGGCGCCGACCGCCGACGGCAGGCCGAAGCCCATCGTCCCGAGGCCGCCGGAGTTGATCCAGCGGCGCGGTTTGTCGAAGCCGTAGTACTGCGCCGCCCACATCTGGTGCTGGCCGACGTCGGAGGTGACGATCGCGTCGCCCTGGGTCGCCCGGTGCATCGCCTCGACCATGAACTGCGGCTTGATCTCGCCGTCCTTGCCGGGCTCGTAGAAGAGCGGGTGCTCCTGCTGCCAGGCGCGCATCTGGTTCCACCAGGCGTCGAGGCGGGCGGAGTCGGTCTGCAGCGCCCGGTACTCGCGGGTCAGCTTCGGCAGCACCAGCTTGACGTCGCCGACGATCGGGATGTGGGCGCCGACGTTCTTGGAGATCTCCGCCGGGTCGATGTCGATGTGGATGATCTTGGCGTGCGGGGCGAACTCGTCGAGTTTGCCGGTGATGCGGTCGTCGAAGCGGGCGCCGATGGCGACGATCAGGTCGGCTTTGTCCATCGCCGTGTTGGCGGTGTAGGTGCCGTGCATGCCCAGCATCCCCAGCCAGTTCTCGCCCGAGGCCGGGTAGGCGCCGAGGCCCATCAGGGTCGAGGTGATCGGGAAGCGGTCGGAGGCGACGAGCTCGCGCAGCTCCTCGGAGGCGTTGGCGTTGACGACGCCGCCGCCGGTGTAGAAGATCGGCCGGCGGGCGTTGGCGAGCGCTTTGGCGGCGATGCGGATCTGTTTGATGTTGCCCTCGGTCGAGGGCTTGTAGCCGGGCAGCTCGACCGGCTCGGTGCGCGGCGAGTAGTCGATGTCGGCGCGCGAGAGGTCCTGCGGGATGTCGAGCAGGACCGGCCCCGGGCGCCCGGTCGAGGCGACGTGGAAGGCCTCGTGCACGTACTCGGGGATCTGACGCGGCGTCGGTGACCTGGAAGGAGTGCTTGACGAAGGGCAGCGTGGCGCCGAGGATGTCGGCCTCCTGGAAGCCGTCGGTGCCGATCAGCTCGGTGCGCACCTGGCCGGTGATGAAGACGGTCGGGACCGAGTCCAGCATCGCGTCGGCGATCGCCGTGACCAGGTTGGTCGCGCCCGGGCCCGAGGTGGCGAAGGCGACGCCCACCTTGCCCGAGGCCTTGGCGTAGCCCTCGGCGGCGTGGCCGCCGCCCTGCTCGTGGCGGACCTGGACGTGGCGGAAGTCGGCGTCGACGAGGGCATCGTAGGTCGGCAGGTTGGCCCCACCGGGGATCCCGAAGACGTCCTTGACGCCCTCGGCCTTGAGGCTTTCCATCAACGTGTCAGCGGCTCGCATCGGACTGGCGATGCTACCAGCGCGCAGGCGCCGCCTGAGCGCCAGAGCGACCGGCGGTTAGGCCTGACCAGCGGGCGATTTCGCCGGGTTCCAGCGGGTGTGGGGATCGATCGAGCTCTCGATCGCGTTGCCCTTGTAGCGCTCGATGATGTGGATCATCGACTCGACCAGCTCCTCGCCCAGCAGCTTCGGCTCGAGCCCGAGGTCCAGCAGCTTGGTGTGGACCGCGTTGTAGTAGTGCTCTTCCTTCTCGACCCGTGGGTTCTCGTAGTGCTGGATCTCGACCGCGTAGCCGAGGTGCTCGCCGGCGTGCTTGACCAGCGCCGGCCAGCTCCAGGACCGAGAACTGCTCGGTGAACTGGTTGAAGACGCGGAAGTCGCCGCGCTCGGCCGGGTTGGCGACGGCCAGCTCGACGCAGGCGATCGTGTCGCGGATGTTGAGGAAGCCGCGGGTCTGGTGGCCGGCACCGTAGACGGTCAGCGGGTGGCCGATCACCGCCTGCAGGCAGAAGCGGTTGAGCACGGTGCCGAAGATCTCGTCGTAGTCGAAGCGGGTGATCAGGCGCTCGTCGCCCTCGGTCTCCTCAGTCTCGATCCCGTAGACGACGCCCTGATTGAGGTCGGTGGCGCGCAGCCCCCAGACCCGGCAGGCGAAGTGGATGTTGGTCGAGTCGTGGACCTTGGAGCAGTGGTAGAGCGAGGCCGGCAGCTTCGGGAACGGCAGCGTGTCCTTGCGCCCCTTGTGCTCGATCTCGATGTAGCCCTCCTCGATGTCGATGTCGGGCTGGCCGTACTCGCCCATCGTCCCCAGCTTGACCAGGTGGCAGTCGGGGACGTGGTCGCGGATCGCGAAGAGCAGGTTGAGGTTGCCGATCACGTTGGCGTGCTGGGTCTCGACCGCCTTCTGGCGCGAGGCCATCGAGTAGGGCGCGGAGGCCTGCTGGCCATAGTGGACGACCGCCTCGGGGCGGGTCTCGGCGACGACCTCGTCGAGGAAGTCGCCGTCCTCGATCGCGCCGACGTAGCTGCGGATCTCCCTGCCGGAGATCTCCTTCCAGGCGGCGATGCGCGGGTCGAGATCGGCGATTGGGGTCAGCGAGCCGGTGCCGGCTTCCTCGTGCCAGCGGCGGCGCGAGAAGTTGTCGACGACGGAGACCTCGTGGCCGCCGGCCGAGAAGCGCAGCGCGGTCGGCCAGCCCAGGTACCCGTCACCCCCGAGGATGAGGATTCGCATAGGACGCGGCAGCTTAAACGGTTGGGCGGGCGCCAGATCAACCGTCCTAGTTGAATCAGCCCGATGGAAAACGGACTGGCGGCGAGAAATGGGGGCCGACTCGGCCTCGCTGCCCTCGCCGCGATCCTCCTGCTCGGGATCGGGCTGCGCGTCGATTACGCCTGGGACGGTCGCGAGCCGGTCTACGACGCCAGCGCCTACGCGGCGATCGCGGCCAACCTCGAGCGGGGGAACGGCTTCACGGTCGGCGCCGCGGCCACGCAGCCCTCGAGCAACTACTCCCCCGGTTTACCGCTTCTCGTCGCCGGCGCCTACGCGGTGACGGGCGGCGCCCACGAGCGCACCGCCCGCATCCTCCTCGCCCTGATCGGCTCCCTCGCCGTCCTCTTCACCTACCTGATCGGCCGCCGGCTCGGCGGGGCGGTGCGTTTGCCACGCCAGGGCGTGGAAGAGTCGCCAAGCGTCATAGCTGGCCTGGTCGGCGCCGCGGCGGTCGCGATCTACCCGGCGCTGCTCGAGTATCAGGGAATGCTGATGAGCGAGCCGCTTGCCGCGACGCTCCTGTCCGCTGCCGTCCTCGCGATCTTCTGGGCAGGCGACCGGGATGGCGCGGCGCCTTGGCTGCTTCCTGGCGCCCTGCTCGGCGCCACGGCGATGGTCCGGCCCGAGTACCTGGGCGTCGCCCTACTGCTCGCGGTCGTCGTCTTCGCCCGCGCCGTTCGGGGCGATTGGCAAAGAGCGCTCGCCCGGGCCGCGATCCTGCTCGCCGGCCTCATCCTCATCGTCGTCCCCTGGACGATCCGCAACGCCGTCGCCCTCGACCGGGTGGTGCCGATCTCGACCGGCGGCGGCCAGGTCCTCTTCGCCGGCACCTACCTGCCATCGGATGGCGACCCGGAGAAGGTCGGGGCCGAGGTGGTCGCCCGCCACCCCGCCCTTTTCGAGCCCTCCGACGTGCGGAAGCTCCGGCTCGAGCAGATCCTCGCCCGCCTGGCAGCTCAGCGCTATCCCGACCTCGAAAGCGACCGGGCGCTCTCGCGGCTGGGCCGCGAACAGCTCTGGGATGACATCTCCGAGCAGCCCCTCGAGTACGCCGGCTTCCTCGCCGCCAAGGTCGGTCGAATCTGGTCGCACGGCCCGCGCGACGTCATGCGTGAGCCGGGCTGGGAGATCTTCCACTGGGCGACGATCGGCTTCGGCCTGCTCGGGCTGGGCCTGCTCGCCTGGCGCCGCCGCTGGGAGGCGCTGGTGCTGGCGACGGTCTTCCTCGGCATCACCGCCCTCAGCGCCCTCCTGGTCGCTTCGCCGCGACGGGTGCTGGTGATGCTGCCGCTGGTCGCCGCCCTCGCCGGCATCGGCGCCCTCAGCACCTTCCAGTGGCTGGCCGACCGGCGAGTTGACACTTGACCACACCCTGGTGGGGTCAAGTGTCGAAGCGCGGATAGCCTGAGCCGGTCTTGACCGCCGTCGCCGATCGCATCCGCGCGCTGCCCGAACGCTATGGGAAGGCGACGTTGATCCTGCTGGCGCTGATCGCCGTCGTCGGCCTCGGCGCCCGGGCCTACGTCGTCGCCAACCCGGTCGAGAACCCGGCCGACGACTCGCACGCCTACTACGCACTCGCCAAGGCTCTTTATGAGGAGGGCAGCTTCGGGGGGCCCGACTTTCGCGATTCCAGCGACTGGTCGCCGGGGGCGCCGCTGCTCTACGCCACCAGCTTCTACGCCACTGGCGGCGCCCGAGAAGGGACGGCCCGGATCGTCGAGGCGCTGCTCGGGGTCGCCGCGATCCTCGTCGTCTTCCTGCTCGGCAGGCGCCTGGGTGGGCGCTGGGTGGGACTGATGGCGGCGTTCGCCGTCGCCGTTTATCCGCCGTTCATCCACTCCACCGGCGAGCTGATGAGCGAGCCGCCGGCGATCCTCACCCTGCCCGCGGCGGTGCTCGCCTTCCTCTGGGCAAGCGAGCAGGAGCGCTTGCGTGCCTGGCTGCTGCCCGGCCTGCTCTTTGGCCTGACCGCGATGTTCCGCCCCGAGTACCTCTTCGTCGGCGCCGCCTTCGTCGTCCTCGCCGCGGTCCGGGTCGGGATCAGGCGCGGTTGGCGCCCCGGCCTGGCCGGGGCTGGACTGCTTGTCGCGGCCCTGCTGTTGCCGATCGTGCCCTGGACGATCCGCAACCTCGACGTCCTCGGACGCGTGGTGCCGATCTCGACCGGCAGCGGCAAGGCGCTCTACGTTGGCACCTACCTGCCCGCCGATGGCGAATACCAGCGGGTCAAGGCGCTGCTGGTGAAGCGCTACGAAGGCCGCGACCTCGCCCCCGATTCGGCGGCCCTGGACGCGGTCGATCCAACCCCTCTCTTCGATCGCGTCGCCGAGCGCTATCCGGATCTCTCGCGCGATGCGGCGCTGGGCAGGATCGGCAAGGAAAACCTCTCGACCTACCTCGGCGACGACCCGGCCGGCTACATGGCGATGACCGCCCGCAAGGTCGGTCGCATGTGGAGCAGCGGCGTCGGCGAAGCGATGAGCAGCGGCGCCGGGCGGGCGTTGCAGATCCTGCTTGTCGCCCTCGCTTTGGCCGGTTTCGTTCTGCTGGGACTGTGGCGACGCTGGTGGGACCTGGTCGCCCTGGCGACGCCAATCGTTCTCGTCACCCTGATCGGCGCCGCCTCTCTGGCGGCCCCGCGGCGCAACGAGGTGCTGATGACGCTCGTCTTTCCTCTCGCCGCCCTGGCGCTCTCGCGGGGGGTCGCGGCCATATCCTCCGGTCGCGAATGGTCCCCAGAGCAGGCATCTTCCCCGCCGAACTGACGGCGCTCCGCAGCGGCGGGCTGATCTTTGCGATCGGCCTGATCGCCTACGCCCTCTTCCGCCGCCGCGCCCTGCGCAACGTCGACGTGCTGATCCTGCTCGCCGCCGGGATCGGACTTGCGCTGGTCTCCGGGACCGAAATCACCGACAAGCTGCTCTCCGCCTTTTCCTTCGAAAAGGGCAACGGCGGTCGCATCCTCGGCCTCGCCGTCTTCGCGATCTTCATCCTCTTCTTCCTGATCCTGCGGGCGCTCTCGGTGGCGGCGCGCAACTCGCGCCAGCTCTCGGCGGCGCTGGAGGGGCTGGCCTGGGAGGAGTTCCGCCAGGCGGACCTGCCGCAGCGCTTCCGCGGCAAGATCGCGATCCTCGTCCCCGCCTACAACGAGGCCGAGAACATCGGCCACGTGCTGGACCGGATGCCGGCGAAGGCCTGCGGCGTCGCCACCGAGGTCCTCGTCGTCGACGACGGCTCGCGCGACGGTACCGGCGACGTCGCCGCCGCCCACGGCGCCGCGGTCGCCCGCCACGTCACCAACCGCGGCGGTGGCGCCGCCCTGCGCACCGGCTACCGGCTGATGGTCGAATCCGGGGCCGAGATCGTCGTCACCCTCGACGCCGACGGCCAGCACTTGCCCTCCGAGATGGAGCGCCTGGTCAAGCCGGTGCTCGACGGTGAGGTCGACATGGCCCACGGCTCGCGCGTGCTCGGCCACGCCGACAGCAATCACTTCGCCCGCGAGCTCGGCATCGTCTTCTTCAACCGCCTCGTCTCCGCCATCACCCGCACCCACGTGACCGACTGCTCCAACGGCTACCGCGCCGTCCGCACCACCGTCCTCCCCCAGCTGGTCCTCCGCCAGGAGCAGTTCCACACCTCCGAGTTCATGATCGAGGCGATCAAGCGCGGCATCCCGGCCAAGGAGATCCCGATCACGGTCGAACAGCGCCTGCACGGCCATTCCAAGAAGCCGGCGGTCTTCCGCTACGGGGTGGGGTTTGCGAACGCGATCGTGCGGACTTGGCTGCGCTAGAGACGTTCGGGCTCGCCACGCGGCGGGGAGGCCGCGGCGCGACGCGGCTCTTTCCAGCTCTGCTCCTGTTGGCGCTCTCCTCCCTGCTCAGCTTCGGCTGTGGGGGCGCCGAGTCATTCGATGGCGGTGTGCGGTTGCCGACGGGGACCGGCGCAGGGGCCTCCTGGTCATCCGATGGACGCTGGCTGGCGATCCCGAACAAGCTGGGCGTGTTACTGCGCGGCGTCGACGGCCGCGGTCGCAGGCAGCTATCCGGGCCACCGGCGCGCGGCGTCAACGGGTCGGTGCCGGGGCGGATCAGCTGGTCTCGGAATGGCGAGGAGATTCGCTACCTCACCAACGTCGGGCCGGTTGAGCATCACGGCGCTTGGGTGACCGTGGTGCCGACCGATGGAGGCGAGGCGCGCCAGGTCGCTCTCGGCACGTCGATTGCCCAGGCCACCTGGGCGCCGGGCGACTGGCCGCTCGTCTACACCACGGGTCCATACGCGACCTCCGGCGGTGGACCGGTCGGGCCCAGGCCGGCGATCTGGTCGGTGGAGGGTTTTGGCGCTCCTCCCCACCTCCTGCTCGACTTCGCCGGCCAAGAGTACGAACCCGATTTCTCCCCGGACGGTCAGATGCTGTCGTTCGTCTACGAGCACCGCGAACGCAAACCGGCGCTGGCCCTCTGGCTAGCCCAAAGCGACGGCTCGCGACCACGTCCGCTCGATGCCCGGCTGATCTCCTGCCTGCCCTCGTGGTCGCCGGACGGGCGCCGAATCGCCTTCGTCGCTCAAACCTTCTCCAACCTGGGGCACCATCTCTACGTCGTGCCCGTGAACGGCGGCCGTCCCCGTCTGATCAGCCGCGACGAGATCCTGAGTGGCGAGCCGCCCGCCTGGACGCCCGACGGCCGCTGGATCGCCTACTCGACCTCCGACGGTGAAATCAGACGCGTGCGGCCCGACGGCAGCGGCTTGCGGACGATCGCCGATCTCGACCATCGGGAGGTGAGGGACCTGATCTGGTCTCCCGACGGCGTGCACCTCGCCTACAGCGCCGAGGAGATCGTCGAATCCGACTAGCGGGTCCGGCGATGCCGCCCTACTCCACACCCGGATGCCGCACCGCCGCCGGGTCCGGCAAGTACAGGTCGGTGCCGCAGCGCGGGCAGACCTGGACGTAGAGCTTCAGCTCCTTCTTGCAGGTCGGGCACTGCCGTTCGGGTTCGTTCTTCTCGACCCGGTAGAGGATCGCCGCGACCAGGCCGAGCAGGGGGACGACGGCACCGATCGCGAACCAGATCCAGAAGGAGCTGCCCTTGCCCTTGGCGACGAAGCCGGTGGCGAGGCCGAAGAAGAAGGCGATGACGAGGTACTCCATGGGCTCATTTTGACGGTTCGGGCGCATGGGTCGAACGTCCAGGCAGGAGAACCTGCCTAAAGGACTGCCGCGGCGCTCCGACAACCCCTGGAAGAGCCCACTCCGGGCCTCTTGCGCATGGCGATTCCAAGGGCGACAGCGAGCGCGGCGAAACCGAAGCGGCACCACCGCCGCCGTCGCCTGCACCTCTGGAAGGACAAGCACTTCCGCTGGGTGCCGGACGGGCAGGGCGGTTGGCGGGTGCAGGGCTACATCGTCCGCCACCACCACAAGCCCAAGCGCGGCCACTTCCGCGGCCCCGGCAAGAAGCCGGCGAGTCGTGCGCGAGCGCCGGCGCTCGCGGCTCCCTTCAACCCCGACCCCCGCCCCCCCGGCACCTACCAGGGCCCGTTCGGCGTCGAGCAGGCGGTGCGGCTGCTGAACCGGGCGGGGTTCGGTCCCGTGCCGGGACAGGCCGAGCATCTCGTTTCGCTGGGCCTGGTTGGCGCCGTTCAATCCCTGACCCGACCGAGCGGCGCTGCCAGCCTCAACGGGCCGGCGCCGGTCGACGACGATGGCAATCCGATTGCCCCCGCCGACGCCTGGGGCCACGACCACATCTGGTGGCTCGACCGCATGGTCAGGAGCGACCAGCCGCTGGTCGAGCGGATGGCCCTCGTCTTCCACGACTGGTTCGCGACCTCGATCGACGGCGTCTCCAAACAGCAGCAGATGATCGACCAGTCCAACCTCTTCCGCTCCGCCTGCTTCGGCTCCTTTCTCGACCTCTTCAAGGCGGTGGCGGTCGACCCGGCGATGCTGCAGTGGCTCAACGGCAACGAAAACCGCAAGAGCGCCCCGAACGAGAACTACGCCCGCGAGATGATGGAGCTGTTCAGCCTCGGCGCCGACCGCGGTGCCTACAGCGAGAACGACATCCGCGAGCAGGCCCGGGCGCTGACCGGCTGGCGCAACGATTGGTCGGGCGAGCTCGGCGCCTACAACTTCCGCTTCGACCCCAAACGCCACGACACCAACGACAAGACCGTCTTCGGGCGGGCTGGCAACTGGAGCTGGGAAGACGCCTGCCGGCTCTGCGTCGAGCATCCCCTCCACCCTTCCTTCTTCGTCGACAAGCTCTGGAGCTACTTCGTGCCGCAGGCGCCGTCGGGGTCGGTGCGAGATGGACTGATGAACACCTATCGCGGCTCGGGCTGGCAAATTCGCCCGGTCCTGGAGGCGATCCTGCTCAGCCCGGAGCTCTACGAAGGCCCGGCGATGGTCAAACCCCCCGTCGTCCAGCTCGCCGGAATGCTGCGGGCGCTCGGGCGCTACGTCGACACCGATGCCTGGACCTGGCTCTGCGAACCGGCCGGGCAGATCCTCTTCCGCCCACCCAACGTCTCCGGCTGGGACGACAGCCGCTGGCTCGACACCTCGCGGATGCGGGCGCGCTGGAACATCGTCCACTACGCCCTCGACGACATCTCCGTAGACGCCTGGGGCGGCAGCTACAGCACCACCGAGAACGCCGACGAAGCGCTGGCGCGGGCGATCGCCTCCTGGGGCTCGCCCGCGCTCCGCGCCGAGCACCGGGCGGAGCTGCTCGACTTCGCCCGGCGGGCGGAGAAACTGGTCGTCGCCGACTGGCAGCGCGGTCCTTACCGAGCGATGCGCCAGAACGCCCTGCTGCAGCTGATCGGCATCAGCCCGGACACGATCCTGCAATGACCCCCCATTCGCACAACTGCTGCGGCGACTACACCCGCTCCCAGCTGCTGCGCTCGGCGGCGGCCGAAGCCGGCAAGGGCCTGCCGGTGATCGAGCCCGGCATGCCCGAGCCCGCCGGCACCGGACTCTCGCGGCGGACCTTCCTCTCGCGCACCGCGGGCCTGGCCCTGGCCGTCTACGGCGCCTCGAAGATCCCGCTCTCGGTCTTCGAGGAGGGCATTGCCCAGGCGGCGACGGGAGACAAGATCCTCGTCTCGGTCTTCTTCGACGGCGGTATCGACTCGCTCAGCGTGCTCGCCCCGGTTGGCGACTCGCGCTACTCGCAGCTGCGACCGAACCTCGCCCTCTCCCCCGAGGCCGGTACCGAATTCAGCGAGGACCCGCGGCTGCGCTGGCACCCGGCTGCGGCGAGCCTGGCGACGCTTCACGCCGAGGGCAAGGTCAGCGCCTTCCCGGCGATCGGCTACGACCACCCCGACCAGTCGCACTTCACCTCGCGCCATTTCTACGAGGTCGGTGAGCTCGCGGTTGGCTTCCGCACCGGCTGGCTCGGCCGCTACATCGACTCGGTCGGCGATTCCGAGAACCCGCTGCAGGGCCTCTCGATGGACGGCTCGCTCTCGCCGATGATCGCAACCGCCGACAAGCCGGTGGCGGCGATCGACAGCGTCGACGGCTTCGACCTCTGGTCGCCGGTCAGCGATCCGGTCGAGGACGAGATGTACCGCAGCTTCTCCCGCTTCGGCTCGCTGCCCTCCGACTCTCCCGGCCTCGCTCAGGTCCGCCGCGCGACCGCCCAGACCGACAAGCTGCGCCAGGACCTGGAGGGGATCGGCACCTTCTCCAGCCCGGTCGCCTATCCCGACACCTACTTCGCCCACAAGCTCGCCGGACTCGCCGCCTTCATCGCCGCCGGGTTGCCGATGCGGGCGGTGACGATTCGCGCCGCCGGCGGCTACGACACCCATTCCGATCAGGCCACCGACCTCGACCGCAACCTGCGCGAGACCTGCGAGGGCCTGCTCGCCTTCCAGCGCGACCTCGAGGCGCGTGGCCTCCACGAGCGGGTGATGACCGAGATGTGGAGCGAGTTCGGGCGGCGGCCGGAGGAGAATGGCTCGGCCGGGACCGACCACGGCGCCGCCGGCTGTGCCTTCGTGATCGGCGCCAAAGCCAAGGGCGAGATGGTCGGCGAGTTCCCCGGCCTGGCCAGCCTCGACGCCAACGACAATCTGCGCGCGACCAGCGACTTCCGGGCGATGTACTGCGCCCTGCTCGAGCAGTGGCTCGGCCATGACGCCGGCCCGATCATCCCCGGCGCCTCCGGCTTCATCCGGCCGACGCTGGTGAAGGCGTGAGCAGGGCTGCCGCGGCGACCATCGCCCTGGCATTGGTCGCCGCGCTCAGCCTGGCGGCCGAGGGATCTGTCGTCGGCAACAGTCACGCCAGCGCCGCGGACTGCGCCTGGCAGCGTCACTCGAAGCGAGTCGTCAAGCACGTCAAGCGCGACGGCCGAATGCATCGCATCGTCCGCACCAAGCACTGGTGGAGCTGCAACCCGCTCAGCGTCCCGCCCGCGCTCGGCCTTCCATCGGCGGCTCTCCCTGGCCCTGTACCCGCTCCGGGCCCCGAGCCCGAACCCCCGCCCCGCCGGGTCAGCGTCAAAGCCGAAGACGCGATCGCCGAAGATTTCAGCTTCAGCCTCTCGCGGTCCTTCGTCGTTGCCGGCGAAGTGACCGTGGAGCTCAACAACCAGGGCCAGGACCCCCACAATCTCAACGTCAGGCTGGAGGGCAGCGGAGATCCACCGCTGGAGGTGGGGGAAGCGGGGCCGGGCGAGGGCCGGATCGGGCGCTTCGACCTGTCACCCGGCACCTACCGGCTCTGGTGCAGCCTGCCCCAGCACGAGGAATGGGGCATGAAAGTAGACCTCGAGGTCAGGGCCGGCTAGCCGAGGCGCTTGGGATGGCCGATCTGGCCCAGCTCGGCCAGGTCGCGGCCGAAGGGCAGGCTGGTGGTCCAGTCGACCACCGCGTGCGCCTTGCGAGCGACCCCCGGAATCTGGCTCATGTGGTAGGTCCGGGCCAGCCACCAGGCGGGAAAGCCGCGGAAGGTGCGGTCGCCGATCTTGCCCACCGCCTTGTAGCGACCGAGGTTGACGAAGGCCGCTTCGCCGCGGTATGCGAACGGGCGGGGCGAGCCGACCCCGAGCTCGGCGGCGATGTTGCGGGCCGCCACCGGGCCCTGGCGGACGGCGTGCTGGGCGGTTGGTGGACAGATGCCGCCACGGGGGTCCGGCGCAGCGGCGCAATCTCCGATCGCCCAGATCGAGTCGGAGCCCTCGACTCGCAGGTGGTCGTCGACTGGAATCCGGCCGCGCTCGTCCAGCGGCAGGTTGAACTCCCGCAGGCGCGGGTTCGGGGTGACGCCGGCGGTCCAGACCACGGTCTTGGTCGCCAGGGTCTCGCCGCTGGAGAGGCGAGCGCTGTCGGCCGTCACCTCCTCCAACATCGTGCCGAGGCGGATGTCGATGCCGCGACCGCGCAGCTCGCGCAGGGCGTAGTCGGCCAGCTCGATGTCGATCTCCGGCAGGACGCGATCCTGGGCCTCCACCAACACCCAGCGCATGCCGTGCAGCCGCGCGCGCGGGTAGCTCTCCATCGCCTCGGCGGCAAAGTCCTGCAGCTCGGCCAGCGCCTCGAGGCCGGCGTAGCCGCCGCCGACGAAGACATAGGTGAGCAGCTCTTCGCGACGGGCCGCGTCCTCGCTGGCGTTGGCGGCCTCCAGCGTCTCGATCACGTGGTTGCGCAGCCAGATCGCATCGGCGAGGTCTTTGAACCCGATCGCGTACTCGGAGAGACCGGGCACGGGCAAAGTGCGCGAGACCGAGCCGAGTGCCAGCAAAAGCTGGTCGTAGGGAAGATCTTCGTCGCCGCCCTCGTGGCTGTGCAGCCTGACCGTCTTCGCCTCGGGGTCGTGGGCGACGACCTCACCGAGCCGCAGATAGGTGCGCTTGAGGATCTCCCGCAGCGGCGTCACCACGTGCCGTGGCTCCAACGTCCCGGCGGCCGCCTCCGGCAGGAACGGCGTGTAGAGCATGTAGTTGACGTCGTTGACGAGGCTGAGCCGGGCCGACTGCCGTGGCATTACCTTCTCCAGCTCCCGCGCGGCCATCGCCCCGCCAAACCCACCACCGACGATGACGACGTTCCAGGCCATGGCTTGAACTTAGCACTTTGTAACAACGTGTTACAAAGTGCTATACGCCACGTTCCACTCTGGTCCCCTCACGCCCGTTGATGGGCTAAAGACCGAGCTGGGACTTGATCAAGCGGTTGACCTGGCCGCCATCCGCCCTGCCCTTGGTCTCCTTCATCACGGCGCCGACGATGGCGCCGATCGCCTTCGCGTTGCCGTCCTTGATCTGTTCGGCGGCCTTGGGATTGGCCGCGACCGCGGCGGCGACGATCGACTCCAGCTCGCCACTGTCGGAGATCTGGGCGAGGCCTTCGCGCTCGACGATCGCGGCCGGGTCGCCACCCTCGGCGACCAGCGCCGCCAGCACGGTCTTGCCGCTGCCGTGCGAGATCTTCTTTTCCTGGACCAGCGCCACCAGCGCGGCCAGCGCGGCTGGCTCGACCTTGGAGTCGGCGGCGGCGATCTCCTCCTCGCCCTGGCGCCGGGCCGCGGCGAGCTCGCCGGTGACCCAGTTGGCGACGACCTTCGGCTCGATGGCCGCGGCGGCATCGTTCGTGCGCTCGAAGTAGGCAGCAGTCTCGGGGTCCCCAGCCAGGCCAGCGGCAACGTCGCCGGCCAACCCCATCGCTTCATAGCGCTCGATTCGCGCCGTCGGCAGCTCCGGCAGCGCCTCGCGGGCGTCCCGCAGCATCTGTTCGGTCGGCGCCAGCGGCACCAGGTCGGGCTCGGGGAAGTAGCGGTAATCGTGCGACTCCTCCTTCGAGCGCAGCGACGTAAGGCTGCCGCTCTGGGGGTCGAAGTGAAGGGTCTCCTGGGTCACCGTGCCCCCCGCCTCGATCAGCTCACGCTGGCGCTCCAGCTCGGCTTCGACTCCGCGCTGGAGGAAGCGGAAGCTGTTCATGTTCTTCAGCTCCGTCTTCGTCCCCAGCACCTCGGAGCCGGCCGGGCGCAGCGAGACGTTGGCGTCGACCCGCAGGCTGCCCTCCTCCATGTTGACGTCGGAGACGCCGAGCTGGCGCACCGTCTCGCGCAGCAGCCGCGCCCACTCGGCGGCTTCGGCGGCGCCGCGCAGGTCGGGCTCGGTGACGATCTCCACCAACGGCGTGCCGCCGCGGTTGAAGTCGACCAGCGAGGCGCCGGAGCCATGGATCCGGCCCGACTCGCCGACGTGGATCATCTTCGCCGCGTCCTCCTCGAGGTGGGCGCGGTGGATGCGGATATCGCCGAGCTTGCCGTTGCTGGCAAGCGGGATGTCGAACTGGCTGATCTGGTACGCCTTGGGACTGTCGGGATAGAAGTAGTTCTTGCGATGGAAGATCGAGTGCGGCGCCACCTCGCACTCCAGCGCCGCGGCGATCTGCAGCGCGTAGAGGATCGCCTGTTCGTTGGGCACCGGCAGCACCCCCGGGTGGGCGAGGCAGACCGGACAGGTGTGGGTGTTCGGCTCGTCGCCGAAGGACAGTTCGCAGCCGCAGAACATCTTCGTCCTGGTCGCCAGCTGGACGTGGATCTCCAGCCCGATCACCGCCTCCAGCTCAGCCACCGACGCCCTCCGGCCTGGAGTCGAAGCCGATCCCCTGCTCGAGTGCGTAGGCGGCCTCCAGCAGCTTCTGCTCGGCGAAGGCCGGGCCGGCGATCTGGAAGCCGACCGGCAGCCGCGGACCGCCGCCACTGGGCTCGGCCAGCCCGGCGGGGATCGAGATCGCCGGGATCCCGGCCAGGCTCATCGGCACCGTGAAGAAGTCGTTGAGGTACATCGAGAGCGGGTCGTCGGTCTTATCGCCCAGCCCGAAGGCGACCGAGGGCGAGGTCGGGGTGACGACGAAGTCGACCTTGGCGAAGGCCGTGGAGAAGTCCTCGGCGATCCTCGTGCGAACCTTCTGGGCCTGGCCGTAGTAGGCGTCGTAGTAGCCAGAGGAGAGCGCGTAGGTGCCGAGCATGATCCGCCGCTTGACCTCCGGCCCGAAGCCCTCGGCCCGCGTGTTCTCGTACATCTCCAAGAGGTCGGCGGAGCGCTCGGAGCGCATCCCGTAGCGGACGCCGTCGTAGCGGGCCAGATTCGAGGAGGCCTCGGCCGGGGCGAGCACGTAGTAGGCGGAGATGCCGTGCTCGGCGCTGGGCAGCGAGACCTCGGCGATCTCGCCGCCGAGCGCCTCGATCCTGGCCAGAGTCGCTTCGAAAACCTCGCGCACGCCGTCCTCGAAGGCATCCTGGGCAAGCTCGCTCGGGACCCCGAACCGCAGCCCCTTCAGATCCTCGCGTCTGGGCGCCTCGATCCCACCCTCGATCCCGACCGAGGTCGAGTCGCAGGGGTCGCGCCCCTGCAGCGCCGCCAGCATTAGCGCCGCGTCGGTGACGTCGCGGGTCAGCGGGCCGCACTGGTCGAGCGAAGAGGCAAAGGCGATCATCCCGTAGCGCGAGATCGCGCCGTAGGTGGGCTTGAGGCCGACGATCCCGCAGAGCGAGGCGGGCTGGCGGATCGAGCCGCCGGTGTCGGTGCCGATCGCGCAGGGAGCGAGGCCGCCGGCCACCACCGCGGCCGAGCCACCGGAGGAGCCGCCGGGTACGCGGCCGCGGTCCCAGGGGTTGAGCACCGGACCGTAGGCCGAGTTCTCGTTCGAGGAGCCCATCGCGAACTCGTCCATGTTGGTCTTGCCGAGCACGCGGGCGCCGGCGGCGTCGAGTTGCCGCACCGCCGTCGCCGTGTAGGGCGGGCGGTAGCCCTCGAGGATCCGCGAGCCGGCCGTGGTCGGCGCCCCCTCGGTGCAGAAGATGTCCTTGACCGCGACCGGGATGCCGCCGAGGGGACCGTCCTCGACCTCATAGTTGGAGGGGTCCTCGACCTGCCATAGATAGGCGTTGAGCTCGTCGCCGGCCGCCGCCCCGTGCCAAGCCGCGAAGTACTCGTCGGCCGAAATCTCCCCGGATGCGATCTTCGCCGTCGCCTCGGCGACGGTCAGGTCGAGGAGGTCGGCCATCACGCGTCAGCCTGCGGCGACGGCACGCGAAAGGCACCCTCAAGCGGGTCGGGAGCCTGTGCCAACGCGATCTCGGGCGCCAAGCTCGGTCGCGGCTCGTCCGCCCTCAGGACGTTCTCGAGGGCGACGACGTGGGTCGTCGGCTCGACCCTCTCGAGGTCCAGCTTGCCGATCCGGTCGACGTGCTCGAGGATGCCCGACAGCTCTCCCGTCATCGTCTCCACCTCCTCCTCGGAAAGGCGGAGGCGGGCAAGCCGGGCGACGTGCAGCACCTGATCGCGGTCGATCACGGGCGTGATTCTAAGGTTGCGAGAAGATCCGGCGCGGCGGCTGTCGCAGAGGGGGTCTTCTAGGGGGCGGTGACCGCACGTGAGCGAGCCCCGAGACACACCACCGGCCGGCTGGGGAGGCGGTAGGTCAGCACCTCGGCGTATATGCGCTCACCGCGCAGGGCGGGCGGCGACTTCATCCGCCATTCGCCGCCATAGGGTGGAATGCCCGCCACGACCTTGTCATGCCCGGGCATGACGCGGCGGACGCGAACAGTGCTGATTTCGCAGAACTCGGAGGGGGCGTCGGTGACGATGGTGCCGCCGATCTTGTGAGTGGCCCTGTCGACGCTGATCGTCAGGGCGACCGGATAAGTGTGGGTGGTCTCGCCGGAGGCCACGGGAATGACGATGAAGAGCATCCCAATCGCGGCGATTACCAATCCCAGCTGGGTTGCTCGTCTCATCGCCGCAAGGTAGCAGCGGCCTCCGAACGATTCCGAGCGCACGTACGCCCACCTGGCTGCCCAGCCAGTTATTGTCCCGCCGATGCAGGGGCCCGCCGCAGAGCGCTTCGTCGTCCTCAACCTGCGCCTGCTCGCCGTCACCTTCGCCGTGGTCGGCATCCTCTTCATCGCCGTCCCCAGCGGTGTCCTCGACGTCATCTCCGACGTCGGCGAATGGTTCGGCAACGAGACGCGGGCTCCCCATACCCAGGAGTACCTCTGGCTGGCGTTGGCCTTCGCCTACATGGTCGTCATCACCGGCATCTCCCTGCTCGCCCAGACCGATGTCGTCCGCTACCGGGCACTGCTGCTCCTGCTCGTCGCCGGCAAGACCGCCTCCTCGCTCGGCTCGCTCGCCTTCTTCCTGATCCAGGACCAGGTCTTCATCTACCTGCTCAACTTTCTCGTCGATGGCTTCCTGGCGCTGTTCGCGCTCTGGCTCTGGGTTCTGGCCGGCCGCATCGGCCGTCCCGTCGACCCCGGTTGACAGCGGGCGCCGGGGCTTTCAGCCACTGAGCAACGGACCCTGAGCGCGATCTGCGCGGCGATGGCGCCGGGCATCGACGGCCTTCCCGTCGCCGAGCGCGACGTCGACGTCTCCGGACCGGTGGCGAACTTCCTCGGCTCGGTCTCGCCCCGGGTCCTGGCTCGCCTCAAGCTCGGCCTGCGCGCCTTCGAGTGGCTGCCCTTCCCCTGGCGTTTCAGTCGCCTCGACCTCGCGGCCCGGGAGGACTTCCTCGCTAAGCTCGAGGGCTCGAAGCTCTCCCTCCACCACGACCTGCTGTTGATGGCGAAGCTGTTCTCGACCCTCGGCTACGCGGTGACGCCCGAGGTGCAGGAGCGAATCGGCTTCGAGATCCGCTGCGCCACCGCCGACGGGTCGCTGCCCGAGCCGGCCGGCACGCTCGGCGACACCGAGCCACGCGGCGAAGGCGAGGAATGCGACGTCGTCATCGTCGGCTCCGGTGCCGGCGGCGCCGTCGCCGCCGCCGAGCTGGCCGCGGCCGGGCTCGACGTGATCGTGCTCGAGGCCGGCGAGCACTACAACCGCGACAGCTACCCCGGCGACCACCTCGAGGCGATCGCCGAGCTCTACCGCGACGGCGGCCTGACGATCGCCGAAGGCCGGCCGCCGATCCCCGTCCCCGTCGCCAAGGTCGTCGGCGGCACCACGGTGATCAACTCCGGCACCTGCTTCCGCGCCCCCGAGCCGGTGCTGGCGGACTGGCAGCAGCGCTTCGGCATCTCCTGGGCCGGGGACATGGACGCCGACTACGCCGAGGCCGAGCAGACCCTCCACGTCAAGCAGCTCGACCCCGAGACGATGGGGCGCAACGGCCAGCTGGCGATGGAGGGAGCGGCGGCGATCGGCGCCAGCGGCGCCCCGATCCACCGCAACGCCGGCAACTGCACCCAGTGCAGCTCCTGCCCCTTCGGCTGCGAGATCGACGCCAAGCGCGGCATGCACGTCAGCTACCTGCCCCGCGCCGTCGCCGCCGGGGCACGGATCCGCGCCGGCGTCGAGGTCGACCGGAGTCCTGGTCGAGGACGGGCGCGCGGTCGGCGTCAGTGGCTCGATCCCGGTATGCCGGAACAGCCGCGTTCCACCGGAGCGGCCGGCGCACCATTCACGGTCCGCGCCCGCCGCGCCATGATCGCCGCCGGCGGCGCCTTCGGCACGCCCGAGCTGCTGCAGCGCTCGGGGCTCGGCGGCAAGCAGGTCGGCCGCAACCTCCACATCCATCCCGCCTGCTGGGTCGGCGCCCGCTACGAGGAGGAAGTGCGCGGCTGGGACGGGGTCATGCAGAGCTACTACGTCGACAGTGGGAGCCGGCCGGGATCCTGCTCGAGGCGACCTTCACCCCGCTCGCCTTCGGCGGCGCCTGGCTGCTCGGCGCCGGCGAGTCGCACCAGCGGGCGATGCTCGACTTCGGCCATGTCGGCTCGATCGGCGTCCACCTTTGCGACAAATCCTCCGGCCGGGTCGGGCTCGGGTCCGAGGGCTCCTTGCGCGCCAGCTACAAGCTGACCGGGGACGACGCCAACCGCCTCGCTTCGGCATCGCCCGCGCCGCCGAAGTCCACTTCGCCGCCGGTGCCACCGAGGTCTACCCCAACATCGCCCGCGTCGGCGTCCTCAAGCCGGGCGACCTGGCCAAGTTCGAGGCGACCACCTTCAAGCCCTCCGAGCTCCGCCTCGAGGCCTTCCACCCGATGGGCACCGCCCGCATCGCGGCCGACGAACGCGAGGGCGTCTGCGACATCGATGGCTCCGTCCACGGCACCGAGAACCTCTACGTCGCCGATGGCTCTCTCTTCCCCACCTCGGTCGGCGTCAACCCGATGATGACCATCATCGCCTTCTCGAAGCAGATAGCGCGAGGGCTGGGCCGAAAAGTCAGCCAGCCCTCGCGCGAAGTCGCTGACCAGCTACTGAGCCGGTGGCGGAGGAGGCGGCGGTGGCGGGGTCGAGGACGGCGGTGGCGGGGGATCGCTGGGACCGCCGCCCGACAGCTTGTCGGCGGTACCGCTGAAGGTCGTCCCCTCTTCCTGCATGCCGCGGTAGCCGCCGTAGGCGATGCCGGCGGCGGCGATGAGGCCGAGGAAGATGCCGAATTCGAGCGTGGCATCGACGGAGACGCCGCCGAAAGTGCCGAAGCCGGGCGGGTCGATAATCCGGAACAGGATCAGCAGGGTTGAAAGCCCACCGAGCACCGCAACCGCGACGTTCATCGAGACTGGCGGCTCGAAGTCGGAGTCGCTGAGCCGCAGGAAGACGTTGATCAAGGCGACGACGATCGTGATCACGAGGACGATCGGGATGAAGTCGAGCGCGTCCCAGGCACTCCCGCCGGCGCCGGAGCCGAAGGAAACGGATCCGCCTTCGCCGGAGATCTCCACTCCGAACCAGTCGAAGAACATGAAAATGAAGAGCAGGACAGCCGATACCCCGGCGATCTTCTCTCCGGTGTTGAGCTTGTCTACGTCCATCTGCATATCCCTCCGTCGAAGCTTGGCCGGTCGGACCGACCCTGTATATCCGCTTCAGGCCCTATTCGAGGGGGAAATGGCCGCCCCTTCTAGGCCGGCGTGGACAAGGTCGCGAGCCCGCGCCGCCTGCAACGTATTCACCAGCAGCATCGCGATCGTCATCGGCCCGACGCCGCCCGGAACAGGCGTGATCGCGGCGGCGATATCGAGCGCGGCGGCGAAGTCGACGTCGCCGCGGAGGCCGTCCTCGGTGCGGTTGACGCCGACGTCGATCACCACCGCCCCGGGCTTGATCGCGTTGGCGCCGAGCAGCTCCGGCACGCCCACGGCAGCGACGAGGACGTCGGCGCGCCGGCAGGTCGCCGCCAGATCGCGGGTGCGCGAGTGGCAGACGGTGACGGTCGCGTTGGCGGCGAGCAGCAAACGGGCAACCGGAACTCCGACCAGCTTCGAGCGACCGACCACCACCGCCTCGGCCCCCTCCAGCTCGGCCCCCTCGTGGCGCAGCAGCTCCATGACTCCGGCGGGCGTGCAGGGCACCAGGCGGGGGGTGCCGTGAGCGAGCAGGCCGGCGTTGACGGGCGTGAGGCCATCGACGTCCTTACCGGGATCGATCGCGGCGACGACCGCGTCGGGGTCGATCTGCGCCGGGACCGGCAGCTGCACGAGGATGCCGTCGACCTCGTCGTCGCGGCCGAGCCCGGCGACCAGGTCCAGCAGCTCGGCCTCGCCCGTCTCGGCGGGGAGCCCGTGGTGAAGCGATCGCATCCCGGCTTCCTCGCAAGCTTTGTGCTTGTTGCGGACGTAGATCTCCGAGGCCGGGTCCTCGCCGACCAGCACGGTCGCCAGGGCCGGCACCCGGCCAGCCTCGACCTCGTAGGCCGCGACCTCCTCCCGCACTCGCCCACGCACGACGGCGGCGACCGCCTTGCCGTCGATGATCCGCGCCGCCACCGGGCTAGCGCTTCCGGATCGGGGCGTAGTCGGCCATCAGCTTGCGCTCGGAGCCGTCGCCGGAGAAGCGAACGACGACCACCCCGCCGGGCTCGACCGCGGTGACGACGCCGTCGCCGAAGCTGGCGTGGACGACGTCGTCGCCGGTCTGCATCTCCAGCGCCGGGCCGGGGTCGACGGGTTGCGCCGGATCGGCGCCGGGCGTGGGCTCCCAGGTCATGCCACCGACCGTGCTGGAGACGGTCGCGTGGCGCTCGGTCAGCTCGACCGGCAGCTCGTCGATGAAGCGCGAGGGCAGGTTGTGCTCGGAGCGGCCGAAGAGGCGGCGCTCGCGCGCCCAGGTCATGTAGAGGCGCTGGCGGGCGCGGGTGATGGCGACGTAACAGAGGCGCCGCTCCTCTTCCTCGCCGCCCTCTTCGAGCGCCATCATGTGCGGGAAGGAGCCGTCCTCGCAGCCGATCACGAAGACGGTGTCGTACTCGAGGCCCTTGGCGTTGTGCACGGTCATCAGCGTCACCAGGTCCTGCTCCTCCTCGATCGAGTCCTGGTCGGAGAGCAGCGAGATCTGCTGCAGGAACTCCTCCAGCGGCGGCACCTCGCTCTCGCCCTCCTGCTCGCGATTGAGGTCGAACTCGGCGGCGGCCTCGGTGAAGGCGTCGAGGTTCTCGATCCGCCCTTCGGCCTCGACCGTACGCTCGGCCTCGAGCGCTTCCACGTAGCCGCTCTCGCTCAATACCGCCTGCACGATGTCGGCAACCGCCGCGCCGGAATCGACCCGCGCTTTCAGCAGCTCCATCGTCTCGAAGAAGCGAGAGACGGCCTTGATCGCCGCCGCGCTCAGCCCCGGCACCTCCTCGGCCCGTTCGGCGACCTCCCAGATCGTCAGCCCGGCGGTGTTCGCGTAGGACGCGAGGCGGCCCTGGGTCGTGTTGCCGATGCCGCGCCGGGGCGAGTTGACGATGCGCAGGAAGGAGACCTGATCGGCGGGGTTGAGCAGCAGGCTGAGGTAGGCGACCGCGTCCTTGACCTCGGCGCGGTCGTAGAACTTGGTGCCGCCGATCACCTGGTAGGGCAGGTCGAAGCGGACCAGCGTGTCCTCCAGCACCCGGCTCATCGCGTTGGTCCGGTAGAAGACCGCGATGTCGGAGCGCTTGACCCCGTGCTCCTCGCCGAGCCGCTGGATCTCCGCCGCCACCCAGCGCGCCTCCTCGTGCTCGTCGCCGAGCTCGGAGAGCTGGACCAGCTCACCGCCCTCGATCTCGGTCCAGAGCTCCTTCGGCCGCCGCTCGCGGTTGCGCTCGACCACCGCGTTGGCGGCGGAGAGGATGGTCTGGGTGGAGCGGTAGTTCTGCTCCAGCTTGACCACCTCGGCCTCGGGGAAGTCGTGCTCGAAGTCGAGGATGTTGCGGATATCGGCGTGGCGGAAGCCGTAGATCGACTGGTCCTCGTCCCCGACCACCATCAGGTTGCCGTGCTCGGAGGCGAGCAGCTGCAGCAACCGGTACTGAGCGTGGTTGGTGTCCTGGTACTCGTCGACGAGGACGTGGCGGAAAGTGCGCCGCCAGCGCTCACGCACCTCCTCGAACAGCTCGAGGGCGTTGACCGTGCGGACCAGGAGGTCGTCGAAGTCCATCGCGTTGGCCTCCAGCATCCGCTTCTCATAGAGCGGAAAGCATTCGGCGACCACCTCCTCGAACAGGCTGCCCTGCGTTTCCGCGTACATGTCGGAGTCGATCAGCTGGTTCTTGGCGCCGGAGATCTTGTTCTGGATCGCCCGGGCGGGATAGCGTTTCGGGTCGACCCCGAGCTCGCGCATCACCCGCTTCAGCATCCGCAGCGAGTCCGACTGGTCGTAGATCGTGAAGCTGCGCGAGTAGCCGAGTCGCTCGGCGTCGGCGCGCAGCATCCGCGCACAGGAGGAGTGGAAGGTGGTCACCCACATCGCCCGCACCGAGCGGCCGACGAGCTCGCCGACCCGCTCGCGCATCTCCGCCGCCGCCTTGTTGGTGAAGGTGATCGCGAGGATCTCGCCCGGGCGGGCGGCGCCGGTGGCGAGCAGGTAGGCGATCCGGTGGGTCAGGACCCGGGTCTTGCCGGAGCCGGCGCCGGCAACCACCAGCAGCGGCCCCTCGAGGTGTTCGGCGGCCTTGCGCTGCGGCGGGTTGAGCCCGGCCAGCAGCCGCTCGACGCGATCGGCGCCGGCCTCGGTGGGGGCCCCGCCGAGCGGATTTTCGGCCTCGGCGGGGATCTCGAACTCGCTCTGCAGCATCGCCCCGAGAATAGAGGGACGCTCGGCCGGGCTAGCCGGGCCGCGACCGTCCCAGGCGAATCGCTTTGAAGTGCAAATAGCACCCAAAGGCGATTCGCATCGGGCGCGACTCAGCCGCCGGCCGAGGAGCGGCCGGTGCGGGGGCGGATGTCCGGGGAATCGGATGCCGGTCCGTTGCCGCCATCGAGGTCGGAAAGGCGCCGCTCGAGGTCGCCGATCCGCTCCGCCAGCGCCTTGATCGCCTCGGCGATCGGGTCCGGCAGGTGGATCCAGTCGGCGTCGGGGCCCTCGACCCGCTTGCCTTCGACCCGGACCGGGTGGCCGGGGTTGCCGACCACGGTCGCCCCCGGCGGCACGTCCTCGACGACGACGGTGTTGGCCCCGACCTTGGCACCGTCGCCGACGTCGATCGGCCCCAGCAGCTTGGCGCCGGAGCCGACGGTGACGTTGTCCCCGAGTGTCGGGTGGCGCTTGCCGCGCTGGAAGCCGGTGCCGCCCAGCGTCACCCCCTGGTAGAGGGTCACGCGGTTGCCGATCCGGGCGGTCTCGCCGATCACCACGCCGGCGCCGTGGTCGATGAAGAACTCCTTGCCGATCACCGCCGCCGGGTGGATCTCGACCCCGGTCACGGCGCGGGTCATGTAGGCGATCGCGCGCGGCAGAACGGGTACGCCGGCGCCCATCAGCGCGTGCGCCCCCCGGTGCGCCAGCAGCGCCTGCACGCCGGCCCAGCTGCTGAGGATCTCGAAGGTGGAGACGCCCTGGGCGGCGGGGTCGCGGTCGCGTGCCGCGGCGACGTCGGCGCGTACCTCAGAGACCACCCTTTTCCACCTGCTCATGGTGAGAAGAAGGGTAGGGACATATAGCGCTCGCCCGAATCGCAGACGACCGTCACCACCCGCTTGCCGGCCATCGTCGGCCGCGCCGCGATCTCCAGCGCGGCGCTGATGTTGGCGCCGGCCGAAATTCCGGCCAGGACGCCCTCCTCGCGGGCGACCAGCCGCGCCGTCTCCAGCGCATCCTCGTCGGTGACCGAGACGATCTCGTCGATCACCGAGCGGTCGAGCACCTCGGGCACGAAGCCGGCGCCGATCCCCTGGATCTTGTGCGGCCCGGGGGCGCCGCCGGAGAGCACCGGCGAGCTGGCCGGCTCGACCGCCACCACCAGCGCCTCGGGTGCTCGCTCCTTCAGCATCCGCCCGACTCCGGTGATCGTCCCCCCCGTCCCGACCCCGGCGACGAAGGCGCCGATCTGCCCGTCGGTGTCGTTCCAGATCTCCTCCGCGGTGGTGCGCCGGTGGGCCTCGGCATTGGCGGGGTTGGAGAACTGCATCGGCATGAAGGCTTTGCGCTGCTCGCGGATCTCTTCGGCCAGGGCGACGGCCTCGTTCATCCCGCCCAGCGATGGCGTCTCGCGCACCTCGGCCCCGTAGGCGCGCAGCAGCTTCGCCCGCTCCCGGCTCATCCCCTCCGGCAGGGTCAGGATCAGCTCATACCCCCGCGCCGCGCAGACCATCGCCAGCGCGATCCCGGTGTTACCGCTGGTCGGCTCGACCACCACCGAGCGCCCCGGCTTGACCAGCCCGGCCTCCTCGGCCGCGTCGATCATCGCCACCCCGATCCGGTCCTTGACCGAGCCGCCCGGATTGAAGTACTCGAGCTTGGCGCAGACCTGTCCCGCCAACCCGTCCGCCAGCCGGTCCAGCAGCACCAACGGCGTGCCGCCGACAACCGCCGAAGCCTCCGCCCCGACCCGCATCAGATGAAGTACATGCCGAGTCGGGGCGCGCAATCCCGCATGAGCAAGCGGTTTGCCGTTTCCGTGCGCCAGTTATGCGCCAGTTGGTGCGCCAGTAAGCACCGAGCCAGCCGCGCGGGCGGCTTCTTCGTCCCGCTCTCGTTGGGCGCTGAGGTAGGCATCAAGCAGTCGCGCCCCCTCGGCCTCGGACCCCGGCATCAGATGCCCGTAGCGATCCAGCGTGATCGAAATATTGGCGTGGCCCATGAAGGTCTGTAGCGCTTTGGCGTTGACCCCGGCGGCGATCATCAGTGAGGCGAAGGTATGGCGGCACTCATGCAGCGTAATGCGCTCAAGCCCCGCTTCCTTCCAAGCTTTGTCAGCGCGCTTCGTCAGCTTCGAGGGATCGAACGTGCTGTCGCCCCTTGCGAGGCCAAAGAATCGGTCACGGTCGCTGTAGCCGCTGGCGGTGATCCTCGCGTCGAGGAAGTCTCGAAGGACGGCGCTGATCGGCACCTTGCGGCGACCGGCATCCGACTTGAGGGGAATCTGGCCCTCCCGATACTCCCAGCCGAACTCAACCCGGATTACGCCGTTGGCGAGATCGACGTCTTCCGCGCGCAGCGCCTGCAACTCGCCGCGCCGCAAGCCCCCGTACATCGCCGTCGCCCAGATCGGCCGATCAGCGGCAGGGACGGCGGCGATCAGCGCCTCGGCTTCTGCCGGAGTCGCGTAGCGCTCGCGTCGTCCGCGCACGGCCGGAAGCTGAAGACCACTGCAAGGGTTGACTGCGACTTCGCCCCGCGAGAGCGCGCGGCGGTAGATCGCGCGGACCGGAAGCAGGGTGACTTGAATCGTTGACGGGTTCCAGCCATCGGCGAGCAGATCGTCGGCGAACTCTTGGAGGTCGAAGCGTTGAAGGTCGGTGAGGCGAACGCCTGCGAATCGTGGCAGCACCCGGAGCCGCATCCCCGACTCGTACGAGCGCAGCGCGGCGCGCTTGTAGGGGTCGCCCGACCGATTCGGAATTGAGCCATGCCGCGCGCCCTTGATCCATGCTGCCCACGCCTCCCCCAGCGTGGTCTTCTTTGCCGCCCGCAACCCTCCCCGCGAAAGCGCGCCGAGAGCATCGGCGCGCCACGACTTCGCTTCTGCCTTCTGGGCAAAGGTGCGGCGAATCTTCTTGCCGTCCCGCTTTGAGAACACCCAAGCCTCATAGCCAGCGTTGCAGTTGCAGCGCCCACCGTCGCGGGCGCTGCAACCTTTCGAGTGTCGCTTTCGGATGCCCTCAGCCATCGGGAGTCCTCTCCTTGAAGCTCCCAATCCGCCTGTCACCCGGCCTCCAGTTGATCCCTTCCATCAACTCGCCAGCCTCGACCTCCAAACACGCGCAGAGTTTCGCCAGCGTGTCAATGCGTGGAATGCGAAGGCCGCGCTCCAGCTGGCTGATCTCGGTCCGATGAACCGAGGCCCGCACGCTCAACTCGTCCTGGGAGACACCCGCGAGCTTGCGGACGCGAACAAGATTGTCGCCAAACTGCGCCGCGACATCCATCAGTCGTTCCTCTGCTCAGGACCGCGCGTGACGAACTTGCCTCGCGGATTCCCTCGCGACGGCTTAGGTGGAAGCCATGCCATCCCTTTGAGCAGGTCGCCCGGAGCTATCTCAAGGGCACCGGCCAGTTTGACCACGGTGTCGATGCGGGCCAGTCGGACCCCGCGCTCAAGGTTGCCGATCTCGGTCCTGTGCACTCCCGCGAGGTCGGCAAGCTGTTCCTGAGAGAAGCCCGCTCGCCTGCGGATGATCAGCAGGTTCTCAGCCAGGCAGCGTGCGAGTTCGGGGGGATACTGGTAGCCCGTCATCACGCGGCCTCTTGCTGATCGCCGCGACAAGCGCCACCGGGATCGTCGAATCCGAAACTGCCGGTATCGAGCCGTGGAGGGGTCCAGATGATGCCCTCCAACAGCGTGTTCGCATCGACGCCGAGGGCAGCGGCGAGCTTGACCAGGGTGTCGGCGCGAGCGACCCGCTCCCCTCGCTCAAGCTGGCCAACCGCAGTGCGGTGCAGCGCCGCAAGGTCTCCAAGCAACTCCTGGCTGATTGCAGCGGCGCGGCGGCGGCGAACGAGGTTGGCGCCGAAGCGCTCGGCGAACTGCGTGGTCCTGGCCATCATCGGCTCATTTCCAAACGCTCGAAATAGAGCGCCGCCCGCGAGGGCGACAGGAAGCGCCCCTCGCGGTGCATCAGCCCCGCGCCGACCAGTTCGCGAACGGCTCGCACTGCGGCGTCCTCGGGATCGCCTCGCTCGGGGTCAGCGTGGAGGACAAGGATCAGCTCGTCCATCGTGAGCCGGGTCGGATGTTCATCGAGGAGGAGCGCCAAGACGGCGCGCTCCGTTCTCTTGTCTCCGCCTGCGGGTGAGGAGGGATCGTGCGACGCACGACCCGTAGGGTTCTCGTCAGCCATGAGGAGGTTCACGCTCCTTGTGGTCAGGCGGCCCGTCGCGTTCACAGCGCAGCGGGTCGCCGCTTTTCGATCCTTCGAGGCTAGCAGCTTTGGAGAGTCAGACTCTCCAAAATTTCTAGTTGGTGCCCCTGATGATCTGGCTGACGCGCGTGTGGTGGAGTCCGACTCCCTCGCCGATCTGGCGCAGCGAAAGCCCTTCCTTCTGAGCCTTCGCGAACGCCTTTCGCCGCGCCTCGTGAGCTTTGCCCTGCTCGCGCTCGAACTTAGCCTGCGCGGCCTGTACCGCCCGCAGGGCTTTCTCGTCCTTGGCTCCAGCCATGACCGGGAGCCTAGAAGCTCGCTTGCCGCCACGTCACCGTCCCCTCAGCACCCGCTCGGCGTTCTCCGTCGCCCAGCGTTCAAGCTCGCTGACCGGGATGAGGCGCTTGCGGCCTCGGCGAATCAGCCGCAGATCGGGAGCTACGTTGGCATCGAAGAAATCCGGGCCGACCCCGATGGCCGCCGCAGCCTCTGCCGGGGTGAGAGCGATTCGAGGAACCGAGACGGCGAGCTTCTTGGTCAATCGCCGCTCTCCTCACCTAGCCAGTCCACCGCCCGATCCGGCTCGCCAACCGTGCGGAAGATCGGCGCGAAGGGACCGCGCTCCGTCAGATCGTCCAAGAGGCAGAAGTAGATCCCCACTGCGTAGGCGCGATCGAGCTCGGGGTGGCCTTCGAGCAGCACGATCGCGATGTCTCGCCGTCGAATGAGCGCCTTGCGCGAAGCACCGGCCAAAGCGCAGATGACAGGCGGGAAGCTCGGATAGTGGCTGCGCCACAGCGACTTACCGCCTTTGTCGCGGGCGCGGGATAGCTGGCCGTAGCGGGCTAGCTCCGCCACCAGGCGTTCGACCGAGAGCGTGGCGCGGTCCACCTCAACGAAGCGCTGCTCGTAGATGATGTGCCGCTCCTCGACTCGCACGTAGTTCAGCACCGCGTCGGCGATCAGCGAGCGGCGAGCGCGGCCGCGACCACGGTTGAGGGGATGGGCCACCTCATGCCGCCAGGAGAGCGGGCCGAACTCGTCGCCTCTCTCCCGCGCCGCGCGTAGGAAGCTGATCCCTACCTCGTTGACGCCGAGGGTATGGGCTTGCAGCGGCCCAGCCGCCTGCGCGGGTGCGAGGACTTTCGGCCGGCGCTCGACCTCGCCGGCGTCGAGCGCGTAGTCAGCGCCGCGCTCGGTCAGGAACCACAGACGGCGGGGAGCGCGGCGAGCTTCGACGTAGGCGACCAGGCCCGCCCGCTCCAAGTAGGCGAGGACTTGCTGGGCGCGGCGGATGCTGCGATCTGGGAAGTGGATCGAGCGCACCAGGGCGGTCGAGAGGATGCGATGCTCGCCAAGCGAGGCAAGCACCTCGGCAGTCGCCTCGGGCAGTCGCAGCCTCGCTGCCGCCTTCCAACTCACGCCAACCTCCAGGCTTGCGACCGATTGATGGCGAGGTGCTGCGGAGCCAGCGCCGAGTCAGTGATGATCGTCTGTGGTTCGGGTGTTGCAGGCACCAAGGCGATTCCGGTCGCCGAGGTGATGCAGAAGCGTTGCCGAGCCAGCGCGGAGGTGGTAGCGAAGGCGTCGAGCGCAAGGGACGCGAAGAAGATCGAGAGGGGATTGAGAACCGCTCCGGCCGCCTTGATGTTCTGAACCGGAAGTGGCGTAGGAATGTCGGCAAAACGCCAGGCCCGCAATCGGCGCTGCGGTGGGCTTTGGTCGCCCTCGCGGCTAGTCGCACCGCGAAACGACAGGGGAAGCGATGGGCGCAGCCACGCTCGAAGCCAGAGGCGAAACGGCGGTGAGAATTTGGTCTCCGTGTGCAACGGAGCGCCGAGCCGCCAAAGTGGTCGCAAATAGCCGGTTGCGCAACGGGGTATTCGCGAGTCGCGGGCGCTGACGGCCCGCCGCTCGGAATCGCTGTTTTTCGTCTGTCGGTCAGTCATTGCCCTCCTGACCAACAGAGCGAGAAACCGCGAAAGTGGACCCCCTCCCGGGTAACTACGTGAGCACGCGGTTACACCCGCTTCGCGGCGCAGTTCCCCAGGAAGCGGGAGATAACGCCGAAATGAAAACCAGTTGCTCATCCATAACAACAGGGGAGCGAGAAGCAAAAGTGGTCATAACCACTTGTTCATAAGGTTTTTTGTCTGCAGAGCAAATGTGTCCCAGCGACCTCGCCACTCGCTCGCGATTCCCTTAATGGCCGTTTAGGCGCGCGCTACTGCGTTCTCTTGACTCGGCCCCACGACGCCCGCGCCCGGGCATAGGACGCAAGTCCATTGAACGGCTTGGACGCGTGCCTCGTCGTCGCGTCGGACCGCGCAGCGATGATTAGTCCGGATGGCAATTGACGTGCAGCTTGTCGGCGGTGATCCCTGGTGGCACCAAGTGATCGGACCGGCGCTGATCGCCGTCACCGCCGTTGTCGCTGCATGGATCGCGGCACGCACCGCCAACCATCGGCAACAGGAACAGCTCTTGCACGACCGGGAGCTTCAGAAGGCCCAGCTTGCCTACGACCGGGAACAGCGGAATCGCCAGCACGCGCGGGACACCATCGACTCTGCCGTGCGCAGCCTGGACGCGGCAATAAGACAATCGGCTGAGTACCAAGCACTGATCTTCACCGGAGACGAGAAGCGCGATCAGTATCGGCGCATCGCGAACGACGAGGCCACTCCAGATGCAGAAAGAGCCGCCGCGATTCGCGACTATGAGGAGGCCATGAATGCGATCCGCTCGGCCACCGTCAAGGGGTTCGAGATATCGACCGAGCTGACCTCCGAGAGCCTTCGACTCAGCCTACGCCTTGGGGTCGAGCACCCCATTTGCGAGAGCCACACCGCGTACCACGCGGCTTACGGAACGTGCTTCGAGATCCTGCGAGACCTCCCCACGGCCAAAATGACCGACGGGGATCGGGAAAAAGTCAAAGCGGCCGACGCCGCCGAAGAAGCAGCGATGATCGACTTTCTAAGTTCGTGTCGCAGATGGTTTGAAGACGAACAGCATGGAATCGCTTGAGACCCCCACACGATCCCGCTATTGACTACACGCCTGGTTCTCCTGCCGAATCCGCTGTCGGACAGGACGAAAGGCTAGCCATACAGACAATCCAGGCCTAGATCTCGGCGTGGCACCCTCGGCACGCCGCATCCTTCCCACCCCGGCACCACCGAATGAAATTGCCAAGCCTCTGAACCAATCCGCCTAAACGATGCAATACCGGGCTGAACGACGTTCTCGTGACCAGGGGTTGGGTTCAAGTGCAACGCTGCCCAGGGACCCTTGGTGCTAACGCGAATAAAGGATCGACATGAGCCCTCGGGGGCGAAAAAGCAAGTGGCGCTATGCCGCGTGGCGGCCTCCAAAATGAGAGTCCGCTCACGTGCGGTCGGCTTACGCGATGCAGCCGCCAAGGGCGAGATAAGCAAAAGGACCGACAACGAAACGACGACCGTTCCTACGATCAAT
This sequence comes from uncultured Solirubrobacterales bacterium, assembly GCA_963811375.1. Taxonomy (GTDB): domain Bacteria; phylum Actinomycetota; class Thermoleophilia; order Solirubrobacterales; family 70-9; genus VAYN01. The sequence goes on along the minus strand of CAWEQY010000008.1, from coordinate 827,864 downwards.
TTTCGCATCTTGATCTGCTCGTCCCCTGTAAGTAGATCTTCATGCCGAGCGACAAGCGAACAGGCCAATCCCCAAACGACGCTGCCGAGACTATAAAAGCGGTAACTAGCCGCGAGGGCGTCGTTTCATCGGCGGCACATCTTGCGATCCGAGAAACTCGCGCATCTCTGATCGCGTTTGATCGAGAGGCGCATCGCCGGTCGGACCCTCTTGGAGGTAGTCAATCGGCGCGGTGGTCTGATCTAGAGGCACCTCAGGTGCTACATCAACCGGTTCCTGACGTTCCTCCGGATCGCTCATTTCTGATTCCCGTTCGGAGCGTCACGGCCCTCATAATCAACGGGCGCCGTGGTCTGATCCAGCGGGACGCCAGGAGGCGGGGGTGATGGATTAGGTGCTTTCGACATTCAGATCAACTCCATTATCAGGATACCAATCGCTAGAACGGAAAATGCAAGACCAGCGAGAAACGCGAAGAGGGAGACATTGATGGCTTTGGCAGCAGCATTGCCGCCGTCTTGAGCGTTTCTGGTGGCGGTCTCCAACGCCCGAAGCGAGCGAACGTGAACGCGCCAAAGATCAGGCTCGCTCTGGAATCGGTCGGAGACGTAGTTGGTGATCTCGTCAGCAGAGATCGATGCAAATGGCTGCGGCTTGATCACGCCCACGACTGCAACCACCACCGACACTGCCAGACAAAGAGACGCACCGAGCAGCGCTAGCCCGGTCGCAACCCCCGTACAACCGTCAACCGTTTCGAGGATTTTGGCCGCGTTGCCCCCGATCAAGGCCAGGAATACAGCGCCGAATCCCGCGACCTGACCTCCCCTCGTCCGCAATGACTCCGCCCGTCGCTGTTGGTCCTCCAGCAGCCGCTGGGCCTCTTCCACGTACCACGCAATCGCTTCAGCATTCGGCTTGGTTGGCGACTGTTTCGGGGAAGCGTCCACGGAACCGATCATTCATCACGCTGCGGACACTCCGACGACCCTCGGCATTCCGTGCGCCACTGGTGCGCCAGTCGTGCGCCAGTCAGATCGGAAACAACCGGATTCAGCCGGACAGCGAACCGCTTAAACAAGCGGAATCCCAATCCCAATGCGACCCGATCTAGATGAAGTACATGCCGCTGCCGGACTCTTCGGCCTCGCGGCGCGCGACTTCGGCGATCGTGGTCTGGCCGAAGACCTTGCGCAGAGCGGTGACGCCCTCGGACCAGATGCCGCCCGCCTCGTCGGCCTCCTGGCCGATCTTGCCGTCGAGGGCCTGTACGACCTCGAGCACGGTGATCTCTTCCGCCGGTTTGGAGAGCGTGTAGCCGCCGCGCATGCCCCGGTGGCTGGTCAACAGACCGGCGCGGCGCAGGGTCGAGAAGAGCTGCTCGAGGAACTGCTCGGGGATCTCGCGGCGCTCGGCCAGCTCCTTGATCGGGACCGGGCGATCGCCGGAACGGGCGAGCTCGGCGAGGGCAACGACCGCATAGCGCGACTTTGAGGTGATCGAGATCAAGGCCCCTTTCTACCGCACCGTTCCGGGCTGGGCTAGGATCGGAATCGATGGGGTCCCTACCGGCAGACGGGCCCACCCCGCAAACGAGTGATCGGAAGCAGTCCTGAGCGAGCGCCCCAACTGCCTTGTGATCGACGATCACCCGCTCGTCCGGCTCGGAGTCCGCGGCGTGCTCGAGGACGATTTCGAGGTGCACGAGTCGGTCAGTCGCGAGGAGGCGCTGGAGCTGGTCCGGGATGTCGGCGACTTCGACGTCACCATCGTCGACATGCGCTGGCGCCAGAACGGTGCCGTCACCTCGATCAGCGGCCCCGAGGCGATCAGGATGCTGCGGCGCTCCTCCCCCGGGATCGGCATCGTCGCCCACGGCGCGCTCCCCGAGCGCCGCATCGTCAGCGCCGCCATGCAAGCGGGCGCCAGCGCCTACGTGTCACGAACCGCTGGGACCGAGGAGCTGCGCCGCGCGGTCGACGCCGCCGCCGCCCAAGAGAGCTTCGTCGACCCCGCCGTGCCGCCGAAAGGCAGCCGCGGCAAGCTGACCCACCGCCAGCGCGAGATCCTGCAACTGCTCGCCGACGGCGAATCGACGACGGTGGCGGCGCGCGAACTCGGCCTCAGCGAAGAGACGGTCAAGACCCACATCAAGACCGCCCTGGCCCGACTCGGGGCCAGGAACCGGACTCACGCGGTGGCGATTGCCCTGCGCGAGTGCCTGATCGACTAAGGACGCCCAGGCGCCGGCGCGCGGTGTCCGGCGCGAGCAAGCGTGCTCTCGGGGGCGCGATTCGACCAAGCAGGGCGACGGACTTTGACGAGCGAATGGCGACGCCATTCGCGAGGAAGAGGCTGGCGAACTGCGCCGGTCGAGTGCGTCATCCGAGAGTGCGATTGCGAGTAGCGGGCGCCGCGCGCCGGCTAGATCCAGCCACGATCGCGGGCGGTCAGTACGGCCTGGGCGCGATCGACCGCGCCGATCTTGCCGTAGACGTTGTGCAGGTGGGTGCGGATGGTCGAGACCGAAAGCTGCATTTCGCCGGCGATCTGCTTGTAGACCATCCCCTCGGAGAGCAGGCGGAGGACGTCGAGCTCGCGAGCTGAAAGTGGACAGGGCTCGCTGATCCGCGAGGAGCCCTCGCGCGGCAGCGGCATCTCGTAGAGGAGGTCGCGCAGGCCGTCGGGGCCGAGGCCGCAGCGCTCGGCGCTGGCGCGCAGTCGTTCGGGCGAGATCGCCTCGCCCTGGGAGTAGTGGGCGACCATGTCGGCGGTGGCGACCAGCGCCGCCAGGCCGTCGGAGTCTTCGGCGTGATGACGCTCAATCGCGACCGCGATCCGCTGCGGCAGGTTCCAGCGCCGGGCGAGCACGCCTCCGACCAGCGTGTGGTCGATGCCGAGCTGCTCGCGTTCGTCGCGCAGCCGCTGCTCCGGGGTGCGCGTGCCGGCGTCGAAGTAGACCTTGTAGCCGGGATGCAGACGGGAGATGACGAGGCGGCCGACGTCGTGCAGCAGCGCCGCCACGGCGAGCTCGTCGCGTTCGACCCAACCGACGACACGGCCGATCTGGTCGGCGGCGCGCTGGGTCGCCAGGGCGTGAACGCGGAAGCGCTCCGGCTTCAGCTCCCAGCCGCCGTTGGATTCGAAGAAGTCGAAGCTGGGGGCGGTGCCGGCGATCGCCAGCACGCCTGAGGGCTTGAGCACCTCAATCGCCTCGGGAATTCCGCCCACGCCACCGGCGACGACGCCGCTGCGGTTGGCGAAGCGAAGCACGGAGATCGAGAGGGCGACGTCGGACTCGACCGCTTCGACCAGGTCACCGATCCGCGCCGTCTCGGCGGTAGCCGCGCGGATGACCCGCTCGCGGGACTCGATCAGGACCGGGAAGCGCTCGACCGCCTCGAAGGCTTCCGCGAGGCGACTGCCGGGCGCGGCGGCGGCGCGCGAGCCGCTGGATCCGTTAGATCCGTTTACTGCGGCAGGAACTTCGTGCGCAGAAACTTTGCCATTGGTCTGGGACTTGCTAGTGGTGACCGCCATTGGCCTCCACATCGGCAGGCGAAGACGTTTGGTTTAGCCGAAAGTACCTTTGCGATGGCCCTCAGCCTCGGTTATTCGTCCATTTCGGCATCCGCGAGACGCTCGATCGCCGTTTTCAGCCTTTTCAGCGTCTCCTCGCGCCCCAGGGCAGCCAGCGACTCGAAGATGCCCGGGGAGACCGAGCTGCCGGTGATGGCGACGCGAATCGGTTGGTAGAGCTTGCCCGGCTTGACCTCGAAGCGCTCCAGCAGCGGCGCCAGCGACGCCTCGATCGCCTCGGGCTCGAAGGGGTCGACCGCTGCCAAGACCCCCGCGGCGGCCCCCAGCATCGACCCCGAGCCCTCCTTCATCACCTTCGCCCAGGCCTTCGGGTCGTCCACGGGCGGCTCGAAAAGGAAGCGGATCAGCGGCCAGACCTCGTCCAGCGTCTGCGCTTTCTCCTGAACGATCTGGCAGGCGGCGCGCAGCCGCTCGTCGGGCTCGCGCCCGAGCCGGCGGGCGACCGCCGCGGTGTACTCCTCCAGCGGCAGCTCGCGCATGAAGCGACCGTTCAGCCAGCGCAGCTTCTTCTCGTCGAAGATTGCCGCCGACTTGCCGACGTCGGCGACGCGGAAGCGCCGGACCAGCTCCTCGGTCGACATCAGGGTCGTGTCGTCATCGGTCCCCCAGCCGAGCAGGGCCAGGTAGTTGCGCACGGCCGCCGGCAGGTAGCCGGAGTCGCGCAGCTCCTGCACCGAGGCGGCGCCGTGGCGCTTGGAGAGCTTCTTGCCGTCGGGGCCGTGCAGCAGCGGCAGGTGGGCGTAGCGCGGCGGCTCGTGGCCGAGCGCGGCGAGGACGAGCAGCTGCTTCGGCGTGTTGGAGAGGTGGTCGTCGCCGCGAACCACCTCGGTGATTCCCATCTCGGCGTCGTCGACGGCGACCGCGAAGTTGTAGAGGACCGAGCCGTCGCCGCGGGCGATCACGAAGTCGTCGTAACTGGCGTTGGGGAAGGCGACGGGACCGCGGATCAGGTCCTCGACCACGGTCTCCCCCGCGTCCGGCACCCGCAGGCGGATCGCCGCGCCCGCCTCCTCGGTGGGCGTGCCACGGTAGCCGCGGCCGGCGCCGTGCTCGGCCTTCCAGGCCTCGACGTCCTTGGCCGTCGCCGGGTCGCGATAGGCCGCGCCAGAGTCGAGCAACCGCGCCAGCGCCGCCGCGTGAGCCTCGGCCCGATCAGCCTGCGAGATCGGCCCCTCGTCCCAGTCCAGCTGCAGCCAACGCAGCGCATCGAGGATCTGCTCGACGTTCTCCGCGGTCGAGCGCTCGCGGTCGGTGTCCTCGATCCGCAGCACCAGCTGACCGCCCTGGTGGCGCGCCGCGAGCCAGTTGTAGAGTGCCGTCCTCGCTCCGCCGATGTGCAGTGCACCGGTCGGCGAAGGGGCAAATCTCAAACGGGGGTTATCGCTGGTCATGTTCGTAGGAGCGCACGTTTCCACCGCCGGTGGACTCGCCAAAGCGATCGAGCGCGGCGAGGAACGCGGTTGCGAATCTATCCAGATCTTCAACCAGAGTCCGCGCATGTGGCGGCCGACCAAATACGGCGAGGAGGACTTCGCCGCCTTCCGCGAGGCGATGGATGTCTCCGGAATCGAGGCGGTGATCATCCACGCCGTCTACCTGATCAACTGTGCCAGCACCGACAAAGAGCTGCGCAGGAAGTCACGCGAGTCGCTCACCCACGCCCTGCGGATCGGCGACGCGATCGGTGCGGCGGGGGTCGTCCTCCATCCCGGCTCGCAGAAAGACGAGCCGCTCGCGCCCTCGATCAAGCGTGCCGCCAAAACGATCGCCAGCGCCCTCAGGGACAGCGACTCCTGCCGGCTCCTGCTCGAGCAGACCGCCGGCCACAAAGGCCTGCTGGCCCGCGACTTCGACCAGATCGCCGACCTGATCGACGGCGCCGGCGGCGATAAGCGCCTTGGCCTCTGCCTCGACTCCTGCCACATGTTCGTCCAGGGTTATGACATCACCGACGAAGCCCACCTCGCCAAGGTCCTCGACGAAGCCGATGCCAAGGTCGGCATCGACCGCCTCGGCGCCGTCCACGTCAACGACGCCGCCGCTGCCCTCGGCTCCTGCCGCGACCGCCACGCCAACATCGGCAGAGGCGAGATGGGCAAACGCGGCCTCGCGGCGTTCCTCTCCGAGCCGAGGTTCGAGGGCCTACCGGCGACGCTCGAGACCCCCGGTCCCGAAAAGAAGGGCTCGGACAAAAAAGAAGTGACGCTGGCGAAGAAACTCCGCCGCGAGGGCCTCGAGCGCCGCCAGGCCTAAGAGCGGCGCTTGCCGATCAGCGTCAGCGCATCCGCATCCAGGCAGGCAACTCGACAGAGCCTCTAACACGTTCCAGTTGCTCGAAATAACTTGACTGAATTGGTCGGCGAACTCATAGTTGCTCCCATGGTCCTCAACAGAAGGCATCCGACCGACACAGCAAAGGAGCAAAATGACTCAGAACCTAAAGAGCCTCTCACTGACTCTGGTCGTCGTACTCGCTCTCAGCGCCATGACTGCGTCCTCGGCTTCGGCGCTCTCAGGCTTCACAAGCAGCTCGTTGGCGACAATCACGGGCACGCAGAGCGCCGGCCTCATCACAGGTAAAACCATAAGTCAACACGAAATTAGCACGAGAGTCGGAGTGGTCAAATGCAACAGCGCGGCGTTCCATGGCGTGGCTCTTTTTGCCGAAACCTCCGCACAAACACTGACGCCGACGTATCAAGAATGCAAACTGAGCGGCTTCATTCCAGTGACGATCACAATGGGTAGTTGTGACTATCTGATTACAGCTGGCACTACAGTCGGCGGCAGTTCGAACACCATCCAGGCCGCGTTGGATATCCAGTGCTTCAACACAGGAGAAAAGATCGTCATAGAGGCGACTAAATTCATTGAATGCTCCATCACAATTCCGCCTCAGAACTCGTTCATCAGCGCGATGGACCTGAGCAACGGAGGAGGCAGTGGAGCAAGCATGACCGTCTTGGCGGTGATCGACGCAGCTGGCCTGAAATATGAAGTCCACGGCAGCCAATGCCCGAATCAACCAGTCCAAACAGCATTGTATTCCGACGGCACCTATAAGGGCCTAATCTCACTCCAAAGCAACGGGGTCAATGGCATCACAGTCCACTAAGGACTAAGACAGCGCTCGAGGGCAGGCGACAAGGGCCGGACTAGCCGGCCCTTGCTCTCCCGCCGTAAATTCGTTATTTGACGTGGACGCCGGAGATCGCGCGGGAAATGACCAGGCGCTGGATCTCTGAGGTGCCCTCGAAGATCGTGTAGATCTTCGAGTCGCGGTGCATCCGCTCGACCGGGTACTCGCGGGTATAGCCGTTGCCGCCAAGGATCTGGATCGCTCGCTCGGTCGCCCAGACGGCGACCTCGCCGGCCTTCAGCTTCGACATCGAGCCCTCGGCGTTTTCGAACTTCTGGCCGGTGCGGCCCATCCAGGCGGCGCGCCAGACCAGCAGGCGGGCGGCGTCGATCTCCAGCTTCAGGTTCGCCAGGTCGAAGGCGATCGACTGGTTCTCGATGATCGCCTTGCCGAACTGGCGGCGCTCTTTGGCGTACTCGAGGGAGTACTCGTAGGCCGCGCGGGCGATGCCCAGTGCTTGGGCACCGACCGTGGGACGGCTTGCCTCGAAAGTCTGCATCGCGGCCTGCGACTTCGATTTCTTGCCTTCGCGGACCCGCGCCAGGCGTTCGTCGAGCTTCTCTTTGCCGCCCAACAGGCAGGCGCCGGGGACGCGGCAGTCGTCGAGGTGGACGTCGGAAGTGTGGGAAGCGCGGAGGCCGTGCTTCTTCACCTTGGCGCCCTGCTCGCAGCCCTTGGTCCCGGGCGGGATCACGAAGGCGGCGTGGCCGCGTGAGCCGAGCTCCCGGTCCACGCTGGCGATGACGACGTGGACGTTGGCGATGCCGCCGTTGGTCGCCCAGGCCTTCTGGCCGTTGATCACCCACTCGTCCTTGGCCTCGTCGTACTTGGCCGTGGTGCGGATCGCGGAGACGTCCGAGCCGGCGTCAGGCTCAGAGGCGCAGAAGGCCCCGAGCTTGACGTCGTCCGGCGTGCCGAAGCACTGGGGAATCCACTCCCCCATCTGCTCCGGGGTTCCCTGCCCGAAGATTGCGGCAACAGCAAGCGAGGTGCCCATGATCGCCATGCCGATGCCGGCGTCGCCCCAGAAGAGCTCCTCGTTGGCGATCGGCAGCGTCAGGCCGGTCTCGTCGGCCCAGAACTGGCCCAACGCTTCGAAGCTGTAGAGGCCGATGCTGGCGGCCTCCTGGATCACCGGCCAAGGCGTTTCCTCGCGCTCGTCCCACTCCTCGGCGGCCGGGCGGACGACGCCCTCCGCGAAGCCGTGGACCCACTCGCGAATGTCCTTCTGATCCTGGTTGAGCTCGAGCGTGAACTGGGGGCCACTCTGCTCGGCGTCGCCGTTGCCGCCGGCGATCTCCGCCAGCGCCGCGTTCGCATCCACCTCTGCTACTCCAGTCGTCTCGGACATGACGACCAATCCTACATGAAACCGTGTCGCCGATTACACGGAAAAGTGGCTCATCAGATGTCGCGCAGGTCGAAGGCGCGCAGTCCCTCGGCGCCGCCGTCGGTGCAGTCGAAGAAGCGCCGGTTGACGCAGCCATAGGACTCGCCGGAGCCCTCGTAGGCCCGCTCAACCGAGAACTGGCAGTGCGGCAGCGGCTCGCCTGTCATCTTGACGCCGCCGAAGCCGCCGGGCTCGAGCACCGCCGAGAGCTCCACCTCGGCGCCGAAGACTTCCTGCATGCAGCCGACATACTGTTCGCCGCTGAAGCGGTCGACGTAGCTGTAGAGGTAGTGGCAGCCGAGTTCGATGCAGCCGCGCGGCTCGACCATCTTGTCGCAGAACGAGCGGCACTGGCGACACTCGCCAACCTGGGTCTTCGTAACGCTCATGCCGAAAGTCTAGGGAGCCGGGACCGCGGAACGAAGCGGTTTACCGAATCAAGCGGCAAGAGCCGCCTGACCGAGAACATGATCGATCTCGGCGAGAAGCCCGCTCGACGGCCTGACCCGATAACCATCGCCGAGCCGCAGGCTCTTCGACCCTTCGCTGGTCTCGAGCACCAGGTGCACCTCGGCGTCGCCTTTGTGATGTTCGAGCACCGCCTTCAGTTCGTCGACCAGCCCGGCGTCGAGGCGGCCGGGGTCGACCTCGACCTTGAACGGGCCGGAAGGCACCGCCGCACTCTTGTTGCCGCGAGCGATCTCGTCGCCGTCGGGCTCGAAGCGCTGCGCCTCCTGGACGACCAGCTTGGTCTCGCCGCGGTCCTTGTGGTCAAGTCGGCCGCGCACCACGACGATCGCGTCGGGAGCGATCACGGCGGCGTTCTCGGACTCGTCCGCCTTGAAGACCAGCATCTCGACCTGCCCCTCGACATCGTCGAGGGTCGCGAACATCATCTGGCTGCCGCTCTTGGTGCGGATCTTCTTGCACTCGACGACGATGCCGCCGACCGTCACCCAGGAGCCGTCGGCCTTGTCGCCGAGCTGGGCCAGGCTGCAGTCGACGCGGGCGCGCAGGGCCCCCCGCACCTCGGCCAGCGGGTGCGAGGAGAGATAGGTCCCCAGCGTCTCCTTCTCCAGCGCCAGCAGCTCGGCGCGGTCGAACTCGACGGCGGAGATCGGCGGCCGGTGGTGGGCCTGGGCCGGCGAGGAGCCGGGGGCGTCGTCGCCGAAGTCGAAGATCGAGCCCTGGCCCATCTGCGCATCCGCCTGCGCCTTCTGGCCGGCCGACTGGGCCGCCGGCAGCGCTTCCAGCATTCCTTTGCGGGTGGCGCCGGTCGAGTCGAGGGCACCGCACTTGACCAGGCATTCGATCGCGCGTTTGTTCACGGCGCGGGAGTCGACCCGCTCGCAGAAGTCCCAGATCGAGGCGATCTCGGCCTCCTCACGGGCGCGCAGGATCGCCTCGACCGCCGAGTGGCCGACGTTCTTGACCGCGTCGAGGCCGAAGCGGATCGCCTTCTCGTTGACGACGAAGCTGTGGTCGGAGGTGTTGACGTCCGGCGGCAGAACGTCGATCCCCATCTCCTCGCAGCGGTTGACGAAGAAGGGCACCTTGTCTTTGGTGCTCATCACCGAGGAGATCACCGCCGCCATGTACTCGGCCGGGTAGTTGGCCTTGAGGTAGGCGGTGCGGTAGGAGATCAGCCCGTAGCAGGCGGCGTGGGACTTGTTGAAGGAGTAGTCGGCGGCGGCTTCGTTCAGCTTCCAGAGATCCTTGGCGACGTTCGGAGCGGTTTTCGATTCCGCCAGCCCCTGCATGAATTTGTCTTTCATGGTCGCCATCAGCTCGCGCTTCTTCTTGCCGATCGCCTTGCGCAGATCGTCCGCCTCGGCGCCGGTGAAGCCGGCCATCGAGCGCGAGATCTCCATCAACTGCTCCTGGTAGATGACGCAGCCGTGGGTCTCCTCGGTGATCGCCCGCAGGCGCGGGTCCGGGTAGCGGACCGTGGTCGGGTCCTTCTTGCCCTTGGCGTAGGCGGGGATGTAGGCCATCGCCCCGGGCCGGTAGAGGGCGCCGAGCGCGACCAGGTTGGCGAACTCGGTCGGTTTGACCTTGCGCAGCGCGTCGCGCATCCCCTCCGACTCGAACTGGAAGACCCCGGTCGAGTCGCCCCCGGCCAGCATCGCGTAGGTCTTGGCGTCGTCGATCGGGATCTGCTCCATGTCAATCGTCTCGCCGCGCGAGCGCTGGATGATGTCGATCGCGTCCTCGATCACGTCGAGGTTGCGGAGGCCGAGGAAGTCCATCTTCAGCAGCCCGATCTCCTCGATCGGGCCCATCGAGTACTGGGTGACGATCTTGTACTGGCGCTCGGCTTTGCCGGAGCCGCTGCCGTTGCCCGGTACCGCCGGCGCACTGCGATCCTCGGCCAGCTGCAGCGGCACCACCTCCTGCAACGGCCGGTCGGCGATCACCACCGCGGCGGCGTGGATCGAGTTGTTGCGGACGATCCCCTCGAGCCCCTGAGCGACGTCGATGATCTTCTTCGCGTCCGGCTCGGCGTCGTAGGTCTGTTTTAGTTCCTGGCCCTTCTTCAGGCACTCCGCGAAGGAGGGGCTGCGGCCCATGATCGGCTCCGGGATCTGCTTCGCGAGACGGTCGCCGGTGCCGTAGTCGTAACCGAGCACGCGGGCGGCGTCGCGGGTGGCGGCGCGCGGCGCCATCTTGCCAAAGGTGATGATCTGGGCGACCGATTCGCGACCGTATTTCTCGGCGACGTAGCGGATCATCCGCTCGCGACCGCGAACCGAGAAGTCGATGTCGATATCCGGCATCGATTTGCGGCCGGGGTTGAGGAAGCGCTCGAAGATCAGGCCCTCCGAGAGTGGGTCGAGGTCGGTGATCTTGAGCGCGTAGGAGACGATCGAGCCGGCGGCGGAACCGCGGCCGGGACCGACGGCGACGCCGTTTTCCTTGGCGTAGCGGACGAAGTCCCAGACGATCAGGAAGTAGGAGGAGAAGCCCATCTCCTCGATCACCCCGAGCTCGAACTCCATCCGCTCGACCGCCTCGGCGGGCGGCGGATCGCCGTAGCGGGCGCGCAGCCCTTCGCCCGCGACCCGGCGCAGCATCGCCTCCGGCTCGGAGCCGTCTTCGGTCGGGTATTGCGGCAGCAGCAGGCTTCCGAGCTCGATGTTGAGCGAGCAGCGCTCGGCGATCTCCAGCGAGGTTGGCACCGCCTCCGGCCACTCGGCGAAGGACTCGATCATTTCCTCGGAGCTCTTGATGTAGAACTCGTTGGTGTCGAAGCTCATCTTCGGCGCTTCCAGGGTCGACTTCGTCTGCACGCAGAGCAGCGCCGCGTGGTGTTCGAAATCCTCGCGCCGCAGGTAGTGGACGTCGGCGGTGCCGACGACGGGCCGCTTCAGCTCGCGGGCGAAGCGAACGATCCCCTCGTTCGCCTTGTCCTGATCGTCGATGCCGTTCTTCTGCACCTCGAAGTAGACCTGGTCGGGGCCAAAGGCCTGGATCAGGTCGTCGAGGTGGGCGCGGGCGTCGTCGTGGCGCTCTTCGACCAGCCGGCGGCAGAAGCGCGACTGCAGGCAGCCGGTGAGGACGATGACGCCCTCGGAGTGACGCGCCAGCAGCTCCATGTCGACGTTGGCCTTACCGCGCGAGAAGCCCTCGAGGAAGCCGGCGGAGGTGAGCTGGACGAGGTTGGCGTAGCCCTTGTCGCTTTCGGCCAGCAGGGTGATGTGGTTGCGCTCGTAGCGCGGCTGCTCCTTGATCGTCTTGCGGTCCTCGACGAAATAGGCCTCGAGCCCGACGATCGGCTTGATCCCGTGCTTGTTGCAGGCCTTGTAGAGGTCGACGGCGCCGTTCATGACGCCGTGGTCGGTCAGCCCCAGCGCCGGCTGCCCGAGCTCCGCCGCCCGGGCCGCCATCGCGTCGATCTTGCAGGCGCCATCGAGCAGCGAGTACTCGCTGTGGGCGTGCAGATGTACGGCTGAAGCGGTGCTCATCGAGGTCGGGCGATCATGGCAACTGGAGCAGATGGCACGAGCGCCTTTTGAGACTCTTCCGCGCTACTTCCGGGGTTCTCCCGAGGCCGGTTCGGGCCGGAGGTCTCGGGCAGGGGTCGCGGCCTACGCGCAGACCCAGGCGGAGCCGCCTGAGTCGGCCCAGATTTCGGCGGCGATGCGGTCCTGTTCGGCCTTCGGAGCGTTTTGAGGTTCGCCCTGGCCTCCGTAGAGATCCCAGGTGGAAGGGAGGATTTGGTAGGCGCCGCCGGCCCCCGAAGATGGGTTGACGGCGCCGTAGTCGCCGCCGGACTCGCACATGACGATGTAGGTCGGAATCGAGTAGGGGCCGCCGAGCCAGCGGCCGACTTCCTCTTCGGCTTCGGCTTCGGTTGCCGCCCGGGCTTCGGCGGCACGGGCTTCCTGGATCTCCTCTACCCATTCTCCGATGCTGGCTTTGAGATCCGCGAGGGAGGCTTCGCGTTCGGCGGCGATCGACTGCTGGCGGGCGGCGGCGGCCTGGGCCGCCGCACGGACCGAGGCGATCTGGGCGCGGGCGGCGGCGAGGCGGTCGTTGTAGGCGACGGCTCTGGCCTCGAGCTCGGCGACCAGCTTGGCCTCCTGGCGGACTTCGTCGCGGACCTGCTCGACCCGGTCGGCGAGGGCGCTGTCGGACTCCTCGATCGCCCGCAGGTAGTTGGCTCGGGTCGAGAGTTCCTGGTAATCGGCGGAGCCGAAGATGAGACTGGCGGTGCTCGGCGTGCCGCTTTCGTAGATCGCCACCAGCCGAGCCGCGAGGGCCTCGCGAGATCGGCGCAGCCGCTCCTTCTCGGCGGCCAGCTGCTCGCGGGTGGCAGCCAGCTTGCGGCTCAGCGCGGCGGCGCGCTCCTGGCCTTCGGCCAACAAGCCCGAGAGGTGTTCCTCGCGAGCCGCGGCGTCGGCCGCTTCACCTTCGGCGACCGCGAGCTGTTCGCGACTGGCACGCAGCCCGGCGGCGATCGATCCGGCTTCCTCGCGGGCACCAGCCAGCTTCGCTTCCAGCGCCCCGGCGTCCGCGGCTCCGGCGCGCGGGGCGACCACCAGGACCAGCGTCATCAGAGCAGCGAGCAGCACCACGGCGGCGCCGAGGGCGACAAGGTCCTTTCTGGCGCGAGCCGGCACCACGAAACATCCGAGGCTAGCGTCGTGCCAGCAAGCCCTGACCGACTCCCGGCGAACTGCACCAAATTCTCCACCTTCAAGGTTAGAACTTGATGCGGTGCGGTGGTGCGAGGGAGCGGTTAGCCCTCGGGGACGTTGCGGCTGGCGAGGTAGGCGGCGACCGCGACCAGGGCCGCGGTGACGCCGATCCCGATCCGGATCTCACGCCGGTAGCGGCGGCGCGTGTAGCGGAAGGCGAAGTGGATCGCGGCTTTTCCGACCTTGTCGTACATCAGCCCTCCCCCTCCCCGCGCTCGCGGATCCGGTGCGCCATCCGCGACTGCAGCGACCAGAGCTCGATGAAGCCCGGCGAGGCGGCCTGCGAGAAGAGGCCGCCGGACTGGTCGAAGCTGGCCAGCTCGGAGTCGTAGACGGCGTTGGGCGAAGAGCGGGTGACGACGCGGACGCTGCCTTTGTAGAGGCGCAGGCCGATCTCGCCCGTGACCTGAGCGTTGACGGCGTCCATGTAGGCGTCGAGATCGCCGCGCAGCGGCTCCCACCAGAGCCCGGCGTAGACCAGGTAGCCCCACTTCTGGTCGAGCCCCGGCTTGAACTGGTTCTGGTGGATCGTCCCGACCAGGCGCTCGAGCTCCTCGTGGGCGGTGAGCACGATCGCGGCAGCGGGCACCTCGTAGATGTCGCGCACCTTGAGGCCGACGATGCGGTCCTCGATGTGGTCGACGATCCCCACCCCGTGGCGGCAGCCAATCGCGGCCGCTTTTTCGAGCAGGTCGACCAGGCCGAGGCGCTCGCCGTTGAGCGCGACCGGCAGCCCCGCCTCGAAGCCGACCGTGACCGTCTCGGCCTCGTCAGGCGCTTCCTCGGGGCGGGTGACGAGCTGGAAGACGTCGTCGTCGGGAGCGTGGGAGAGGTCCTCGATCCAGCGGCCCTCGGAGGAGCGCCCCCAGAGGTTGTCGTCGATCGAGTAGGGGGCGACCTCGGTGCCGCCCTTGACCGGGATCCCGTGCTCGCGGGCGTAGGCGATCTCCTCCTCGCGGCCCATCTGCCAGGAGCGCACCGGGGCGATCGTGCGCAGCTCCGGGGCCAGGGTCGCGACCGTGGCCTCGATCCGCACCTGGTCGTTGCCCTTGCCGGTGCAGCCGTGGGCGATCGTGTCGCAACCGCTTTGGCGCGCGTACTCGACCGCGAGCGCGGCGATCAACGGCCGGCCCAGCGCGGTGAAGAGCGGGTAGCCGTTGCCGTAGACGGCGTTGGCCTTGATCGCCGGCGCCAGGAACTCGGCGGCGAAGCGCTCGCGGGCGTCAACGACGTGGCACTCGACGGCGCCGAGCTGGCGCGCCTTGTCTTCGATCACCGCGTAGTCCTCGCCCGGCTGACCGAGGTTGACGGTGAGACAGACGACCTCGGCCTCGTAGGAGTCCTGGATCCACTTCAGCATCACGCTGGTATCGAGCCCGCCCGAGTAGAGCAGGAGGACGCGGTCGACCTGCGCCGGATCGGCCTCGTAGCTGGCGGTGGGGGTCGTCTGCAGGGGCTGGGCGCTCAAGAGAGGCGCAAGTCTCGCACGATGCGGCTGAGGCCGTCTGACCAAGCGGGGCAAGGACGCAGAGAGGCCGAATAGCAGCGCTATTCGGCCTACCGAGGACGCCGCACCGCGCCGGTCAGACGGCCTCAGGGGGCCGGGATGCCGCCGCTGCCGTTTTCTTCGGGAGTCGTGGTCGGCGTCGTTTCGGTCGGCGTCGTGGTCGGTTCCGTCGTCGTGGTCGTCGGTTCCGTCGTTTCGGTGGTGGTCGACTCGGTCGTCGGCTCCGTGGTCGTCGTGGTCGCCTCGGTGCTTTCGGTGGTGCTCGGAAGGGTGGTGATGGATTCGGAGCTGGAGGCGGTCGAGCTGCCGCTGTCGTCGCTGCCGGCGATCACGATCACCGCAACCACCAAGCCGACGATCACGGCAACCAGGCAGGCGACGAGCAAGCGCATGTTGCCGTGCGGTTTGTGGCCGTCCGGGCCGCGGTCGTCGGGGGGCTGCCCCATCAGGCGAGTCGGATCCTCGTGCATTACCTCTGATCCTCCGGCCCCAGGATCGCGTCAAGGATCGAGGCGGTGTCCTCGATCTCGAATCCGTTTCGCAGCCGCGCCTCGATCTCCTCCCGGCTGCTGCCGGAGACGGCCATCTGGGTCGCCAGCAGGCGGGCGCCCGCGGGAGTGCCCTCGCCCGCGTCCGGGCGCAACTCGGCAGGCACCGGCGCGGCGGGCCCATCGACCGGCTCAACCGCGCTCAGGTGCGAGGGACGCGCCGGCGCCGGCGGTCGATCGGCGTCGACCGTTCCACCGCCCAGCTGGCGCTCGGCTTCCTGCAACGAGAAGATCAGCCGTTCGGACTGGACGCGAATCGCCTCCGCCTCGGCGATCAGGGAGTCGGTCAGACCCGAGAGCGCAGCGAGGCGGTCGGCGACAAGCTGGTCGGCCTCGGCCCAAGCCTCCTCCAGGCGGCGGCGGGCCTGAGCTTCGGCATCGTCGATGACGGTTACCGCGGCGCGCTCAGCCGCCTCGACGATCGCGGCCAGCCGCTCCGCCGTGCCCCTCGCAAGCGGCGGCGGCTCCGGGTTGTCCTTGCGCCTCATCCGCTGGACCCTAGAAGCGATTCGCCGATCAGTCCAACCGCGCGCTCGATTTGGGAGGACTCGACCAGTAGCGACGGCAGCAAACGCAGCGTCGAGGGCGCCGGGACGTTGACGACCAGCCCGCGGTTCAGCAGGTCGGCTGCCAGCCCCTGTGCGTCGATCCCGTCCTCCAAGCCGACGCCAACCATGAGGCCGCGACCGCGCACCGCCTCGACGCCCGGCAAAGCCGCGAGAGCGTCGCCCAGCTCGGTGCCCAGCTCCCGCACCCGCCGCAGCAGGGCCGGGTCGTCGACGACGTCGAGCACCGCCAGCGCCGCCGAGGTGGCGACGGGGCCGCCGGCGAAGGTCGAGCCGTGGTCACCGGGCTCGAGCACGTCGGCCGCGGCCGGGCCGGCGATGCAGGCGCCGATCGGCGTGCCGCCGCCGAGCGCCTTGGCGCTGGTGATGACATCGGGCCGGACTGGAGTCTGCTCGTAGGCCCAGAGCGACCCGGTCCTCCCGATCCCGGTCTGGATCTCGTCGAAGATCAGCAGGGCGCCCGATTCGTCGCAGGCCCGGCGGGCGGCCAGCAGCGCCTCGTCGGAGATCGGCCGGATTCCGGCCTCGCCCTGGATCGGCTCGATCAGGACCGCCGCCGTGTTCTCCCCGACCGCCTCGCGCAGGGCGGCGGCATCGTTGCGGGGCACGGCGCGGAAGCCGGAAAGCATCGGTCCCAGGGCCTCGTTGCGGGCCAGCCCCGGGGTGGCGGCGAGCGCGCCGTAGCTGCGACCGTGGAAGTCGCCCTCGAAGCTGACGATCTCCGGCGCCGCGATGCCGCGGCCGTGGGCGTGCTTGCGGGCGACCTTGATCGCGCACTCGTTGGCCTCGGTGCCGGAGTTGGCAAAGAAGACGCGGCCGCCCAGGCTCGACTCCGAGAGCCGCTCGGCCAGGCGCGCCATCGGCTCGGTGTAGAAGAGGTTGGAGACGTGCATCAGCCGGCCTGCCTGCTCCTGGACCGCCGCGACCACGGCCGGGTGACAGTGGCCGAGCGAGCAGACCGAGATCCCGGTCAGGAAGTCGAGGTACTCCTTGCCGTCGGCATCCCACAGCAGCGAGCCTTCGCCGCGGACGAAGTCGACCGCGCCGCGGCGGTAGGTCCGCATCAGATAGCGGTCCTCCAGCGACTGCACCTGGGCCAGGCTCACGGCGTCACCATGGTGCCGATGCCGGCGTCGGTGAAGAGCTCGAGCAGGAGGCTGTGAGGAATGCGGCCGTCGATGATGTGGGCCGACTGGGCGCCGCCGCGGATCGCGTCGACGCAGGCCTGCAGCTTCGGGCGCATGCCGCCGTCGATTTCTTCGAGCCGCTCTTCGACCTCGGCCACCGCGGCGCGCGAGATCAGCGAGTCCTCGTCGCCGGCGTCGGCCAGCCAACCCTCGACGTCGGTGAGGAAGATCGCCTTGTGGGCACCGAGCGCGGCGGCGACCTTGCCCGCCGCCTCGTCGGCGTTGACGTTGTAGGACTGCCCCTCGCGATCGGAGGCGGAGGAGGCGATCACCGGGATGTAATCGGCGGCGATGTGGTTGAGGACGTCGACGTCGACCCGCTCGACCGAGCCGACGAAGCCGACCTCGTCGGCGTTGGTGGCCGGTGCCACCTCGAATAGCGTCCCGTCCTCGCCGGCGAGCCCGACCGCCGGCTGACCGGCGCGATTGAGCCGCTGCACGATTTCCGAGTTGAGCTTGCCGACCAGGACCATCTTCGCCACCTCGACCGTCTCCGCGTCGGAGACACGCAGGCCGTTGTGGAACTTGACCTCGAGGCCGAGGCGGTCCATGTAGCGGGTGATCTCGGGGCCGCCGCCGTGGACGATCACCGGGTTGAGGCCGACGTACTTGAGCAGGACGACGTCGGCGGCGAAGTCCTGGCGCAGGCCCTCGTCGAGCATCGCGGCGCCGCCGTACTTGATCACTACCGTGCGGCCGTGGAACTCGCGGATGTAGGGCAGTGCCTCGAGCAGCGTCTCGACGCTGGCTCCGGCCGCCCGCGACTGGGGTGCCTGCTCGGTCATGCGGCGCTCCTCTCAGTTGACGGGTTATCGCTCGGGGAGCTCAAGTCGTGTACTCCGCGTTGATCCGGATGTACTCGTGGCCGAGGTCGGAGAACCAGACGTGGGCGCGGTGCTCGCCGCGGCCGAGCCGCAGCCCGATCTCGGCCTCGGTCGTCTCAGCCCCCAGCTCGGCGGCGTCGATCGAGTCGGCACCGATCTCCTCCAGGTCCTCGCCGACCAGCGCCGCGCCGGCGGCCTGGGCGATCCGGCCCCAATTCGGGTCGCGGCCGAAGAGGGCCGTTTTGACCAGCGGGGAGTTGGCGACCGCGCGGGCGACGCGCTCGGCCTCGGCGGCCGAGGCGGCCTCGGCGACCTCGACCCGGGCGGCCCGGACCGCGCCCTCGCCGTCGCGGACGATCTCGATCGCGAGCTGCATCAACACCGCATCCAGCAACCCGGCCGGCAGCGACTTGCCGCTGGCCCCCGTGGCCTGCAGCAGGACGCAGTCGTTGGTGCTCATCTGGCCATCGACCGTGATCCGGTTGAAAGAGACGTCGGTGGCGGCGCGCAGGGCCGCGTCGGGATCCTCGACGACGGCGTCGGTCTGAACGAAGCAGAGCATCGTCGCCATGTTCGGTTCGATCATGCCGGCGCCCTTGGCCTGGGCGGAAAGGGTGACGCCGTCGACCCTGAGCGTGCAGCGCTTCGGCCAGCGGTCGGTGGTGGTGATCGCGTCGGAGAAGCTGGCGCCGCCCCTGGCGGAGAGGTTGGCCGCGGCGACGTCGATGCCGGGCAGCACTGCCTCGATCGGCAGCGGCACGCCGATCGTCCCGGTCTCGGCGACGGCGACGCTGGCCGTGTCGAGGCCGAGTGCGGTCGCCGCCCGCCCGCACATCGCCAGCGCGTCGGCGTAGCCCTGCGCGCCGGTCTCGGCGTTGGCATTGCCGGAGTTGACGACGGCGGCGCGGACCCGGTCGCTGGCGACCACCTCGCGACAGACCCGGATCGGTGCCGCCGCGGAGGCGTTGCGGGTCAGCAACAAGGCCGAACTCACTGCCTCCTCATCGCAGACGATCAAGCCGACGTCGGTCTTGCCGCCACCCTTGAGCCCGCAGTGGGCGCCGCCGGCCCGGAAGCCGGGTGCGAGCTGGGCGGGATCGAGCTCCTCCACTCCACTTGGCGCCTCGACCCAGCGCGAGCTGAAGAAGGGATCGGCCGCCGTGGCCTGCTTCGCGTCCGCGGGTGGGGTGCTCACAGCAGCCCCGCGGTCTCGTCGAGGCCGAGCATCAGGTTGAGGTTCTGGACGCCCTGACCGGAGGCGCCCTTCCAGATGTTGTCGATCGCCGCGAAGGCGATCACGCGGCCGTGCTCCTCGACGGTCACGTAGACGTGGCACTCGTTGCTGTCGCGTACGGCCCGCAGGTTGGGCGGGCCGTCGAGCACCTTGACGAAGGGCTCGCCGGCGTAGCGCTCGCGGTAGAGCGCCTGAACCTCCTCCTTGGAGATCGGCTCGCTGGTCCGGGCGAAGCAGGTCGCCAGCTCCCCCTGGTCGAGGGGCAGCAGGTGCGGGACGAAGACGACCGGCGCCGGGCTCCCGAGCGCCGCCAGCTCCTGTTCGATCTCGGGCCGGTGGCGGTGGCCCTCGGTCTTGTAGGGGAAGGCGTTCTCGGTCATCGCCGTGAAGTGGACGTCGTCGTCGCTGCTGCGCCCGTAGCCGGAGGTGCCCTGCATCGCGTTGACGACGACGTCGGCGATCAGGCCCTTCTCCGCCAGTGGCGCCAGGGCGAGCACGCTCGCGGTCGGGTAGCAACCGGGGGTCGCCACCAGCTTCGCCCCGCGCAACTGCTCGCGATAGAGCTCGGTCAGTCCATAGACGCCGGTCCCAAACAGATCCGGCGCCCCGTGCTCGCCGTACCAACGCTCGTAGGTCGCCATGTCGCTGAGCCGGAAGTCGGCTGAGAGATCGACGACGAGGACGCCCTGGGCGCGCAGGGCGGCGACGGTCGGCGCGGCGGCACCGTGCGGGTAGGCAACGATCGCGGCGTCGATCCCCTCGACCCGGTCGGGGTCGAGCTCGGTCAGCCGCAGCGGCACCCGGTAGCGCGGGTAGAGGCTGTCGAGCCGCTTGCCGGCGTCGCTGCGCGAGGTCACGGCGACCAGTTGCAGTCGCGGGTGGCGCCAGACGATCTGCGCCGCCAGGGCGCCGGTGAAGCCGGAGGCGCCGGCGACCAGCACCCGCGCCGCGGGATCGCCACTCAGCGGTTGTGCGCCGTCGTCATTCACGCAGGGTCCCTCCAATCTCGGCCAGCTTCGCCTTGATCGCCTCTCGCAGGGGAGCGATCTCCTCGTCGGTGAGAGTGCGGTCGGGAGCGCGGAACTCGAGCCCCAGGGCGAGGCTCTTGCGGCCCTCGCCAAGCTGCTCGCCCTGATAAAGGTCGAAAACCCTGGCCGAGCGCAGCAGCTCGCCGCCGGCGGCCAGGATCGCGTCGCGGACGGCGGTCGCGGTCACCTCGACCGGGACGACGACGGCGAGATCCTGGTCGGCGGCGGGGAAGGTGGTGACGTCCTCGTAGATCTCGATCCCCGACGTTGAGGCGCCGATCAGGGCCGCGGCATCGACTTCGAAGCCGACCGCCGCCTCGAGCTCCCACTCGCGGCAAACCAGCGGGTGGACCTCGCCGATCCAACCGATCGCGACGCCATCGATCGCGACCGCGGCGGACCGGCCCGGGTGCAGGAACGGCTCCGCCGCCGCCGTGAAGCTGAGCTCGACGCCAAGCTGGGCGGCAAGCGCCTCCAGCACGGCCTTGAGCGCGAAGAAGTCGGCCGGTTCGCCACCGCCGCGCCAGGACTTCTCGACCAGTGGCCCGACCGCGAGGGAGGCGAACCGGTGCGGCTCGGAGAACGGCGCATCCTGCTCGCCGACGAAAACGCCGCCGAGCGGGTCGACGGTTCGATCCGCCGTCGACTCCCCATTGCCGTTCGCTGGCTGACTCTGGAGGTAGACCTGTCCCGACTCGAAAAGGGCAACCGCATCGGCGTCGCGGGCCAGGTTGCGCGAGGCGACGTCGAGCAGCGAGCCGAGCAGGGCCGTCCGCATCGCCGACTGGTCCTCGGAGAGTGGGTTGGCGAGCACGATCGGCTCGGCCCGCGGGTCGCCCTCGGGAAGCCGTAGCCTGGCGGTCTCGCCCGGATCGGTGAAGCTCCAGCCGACGATCTGGTCGAAGCCGAGATCGCGCAGCAAGTCCTCGGCCCGGCGCCGCAGTTGCTGCTCGCGACTGAGGCCGCCAACCTTCTCGGCCACCGCCGGCAGCGTCGTCGGCAGATGCTCGTCGAAGCCGTAGATCCGTCCGACCTCCTCGATCAGGTCGACCTCGCGGGTAACGTCGTAGTGGCGCTCGGGCGGGACCTCGACCAGGAGGTCCTCGCCGTCGACCTCGACGCCGAAGCCGAGCCGCTCCAGATAGGCGGCCTGGTCGCCCTGCTCGATCCGCATTCCCAACAGCCCCTCGACCCGGGCCGCCCGCAGCGCGATCCGCGGCGCCGCCGGGATCTCGGCGGCGACGTCGATCGTCCCCGGCACCAGCTTGGCGCCGCAGAGCTCGACCAGCAGCCGCGAGGCGATCCGCTGCGCCCGCATGCAGAGCGCCGGGTGCAGCTGCTTCTCAAAGCGCGAGGAAGCCTCCGAGCGCAACCCCAGCAGGCGCGAGGTGCGAAGGATGTTGGTGCCGTTCCAGTTGGCGACCTCGAGCAGCACCCGCGTCGTCCCGGTCGAGACCTCGGAGACCTGCCCGCCCATGACCCCGGCGATCCCGGTCGGGCCGTTCTCGTCGCAGACCAGCACCGTCTCGGCGTCGAGCGTGCGCTCTACGTCGTCCAGGGTCGTCATCTTCTCGCCCTCGCCGGCGGTGCGCACGGTCAGAGCCCCACTCGGGACCTTGTCGAGGTCGAAGGCGTGCAGCGGCTGCGCCGTCAGCAGCATCGTGTAGTTGGTGATGTCGACGACGTTGTTGATCGGCCGCTGCCCGGCGGCGCTGAGGCGGGCTTGCAGCCAGAGCGGCGAGGGGCCGATCGTGACGTCGGTGAAGACACGGGCGGTGAAGCGCGGGCAAAGCTCGGGGACCGCGACCGCGACCGAGGCGAAGTCGTCGATCTCCCCCTCCCCCTTGGCCTCGGCATCCTCGCTCCAGGGGTCGGCCGCCAGCGGCGCTGCCGAGATCGCGTGGACCTCGCGGGCGACGCCCCAGATGCCGAAGCAGTCGGAGCGGTTCGGGGTGACCTCCAGCTCGAGCACGGGCTCGGCCAGCGGCAGGACCTCGGCCAGCGGCGTCCCCGCCGCCGGCTCGTCCCCGAGCACGAGGATGCCGTCGGCGTCGGCGCCAACCTCCAGCTCGGAGACCGAGAGGATCATCCCCTCCGAGGCGACCCCCCGCAGCTTCGCTTTGCGCAGCTTCTCGCCGCCCGGCATCCGCGCGCCGGGCTGGGCCACGGCGACGGTCTGACCGGCAGTCACGTTGGGAGCGCCGCAGACGATCGTATGCTCGCCGTCGCCCGTGTCCACCCTGCAGACGCGCAGCCGATCGGCGTTGGGGTGCTGCTCGGCGCTCAGCACCTTGCCGACGACGAAGCCGTCGGGCGAGGGCGGTCCAACCGTGCCGATCCGCTCGACCTCGGTCCCGGTCATCACCAGCCGCTCGGCGATCTCCCCGACCTCGACCCCGGGGTCGCAGTACTCGCGCAGCCATGAGTACGGGACCCTCATCCGAACTGCTCCAGCATCCGCACGTCGTTGTCGAAGAAGCGCCGCAGGTCCGGCACCGCGTGGCGCAGCATCGCCACCCGCTCGATCCCGAGGCCGAAGGCGAAGCCCTGAACCCGCTCGGAGTCGTAGCCGTGCCGCTCGACGAAGCCGAGCACGTTGGGGTCGACCATGCCGGCGCCGAGGATCTCGATCCAGCCCTGTCCCTTGCAGAGGTTGCAGCGCTCTCCCGAGGCCAGAGTGCCGGTGCCGTCGCACTGGAAGCAGGAGACGTCGACCTCGACGCTGGGCTCGGTGAAGGGGAAGAAGTGGGGCCGCAACCGCACCTCGCGCTCGTCGCCGAAGATCGCTCTGCAGAGCGCCAGCAGCGTGCCCTTGAGGTCGGCCAGGGTCAACCCCTCGGCGATCGCCAGTCCCTCCATCTGGTGGAACATCGGGCTGTGGGTGGCGTCGGAGTCGCGCCGGTAGACCTTGCCGGGGACGACGATGAAGATCGGGGGTTGCTGGGCCTCCATCGAGCGCACTTGAACCGGCGAGGTGTGGGTGCGCAGCAGCACGTCCGGGTGCGAGCGCACGTAGAAGGTGTCCTGGAGCATCCGCGCCGGGTGCCCGGGTGGGTGGTTGAGGGCGGTGAAGTTGTAGTAGTCGTGCTCGATCTCCGGCCCCTCCATCACCCGGTAGCCGAGCCCGACCATGATGTCCTCGATCAGTCGCGTGGTGCGGGCGATCAGGTGCGCGTGCCCGCCCGGCCGCGGTGGGGCACCGGGCAGGGTGACGTCGATCCGGTCGCTGACCAGCCTGGACTCCAGCTCGCTCGCATCGAGTCGCTCGGCCCTGGTCTCGAGCAGGGCCTCGAGCTCCTGGCGGGCCTTGTTGGCGGTGCCCCCGACCCTGCCCCGTTCCTCCGGGGGAAGATCGGCGATGCCGCGCAGGATCGTCGTCAGCTCGGCTTTGCGGCCGAGGTAGCGGACCCGCAGCTCCTCCAGCGCGGCGCTCGAGTCGGCACCACCGATCGCCGTCGCGGCCTCGCCCCTGATCTCCTCGATCCGCTCAAGCATCAGGCTGCTCCTCCGACATGCCGAGCGACGATATCCGCTCGCAGGCAATCGCCGCCGCGGCGGCGACATTGAGCGACTCGGCTCCTCCGGCCCGCAGCGGGATCGTCGCCTCGACCTCGCACTCGGCGAGCACCTCGGCGGGCAGTCCCTCGCGCTCGGCGCCGAGGCAGAGCGTCGCCGCCCCGCCGAGGGCATCGAGCCCGGCGCCGCCGTGGGCGACCAGCGCCGCCCGCGGCGCCGGCGTGTCCCCCAACTCCGCCCGCGCCGGCGGCTGGGCGAAGAGCGATCCCATGCTGGCGCGCACCGCCTTCGGCGAGAACGGGTCGGCGCAGCCGGGCCCGAGCGCGATCGGGCCGTCGAGCAGGGCGTGAGCGGTGCGGACGATGGCGCCGACGTTGCCGGGGTCGGCGACGCCGTGCAGATAGACACAGGGAGCTCCCGGCCGCTCGGACCAGCGCAGCGGCCAGACCGCGATCGCCCGCGTCCCGGAGCCAAGCGACGAGGTCGCCGCCAGCAACTCCGGCTCGACCTCCTCGCCGCCCAGCTCGGAGCCGGCGGCGGTGAGCAGGAAGCGCGGCTCGACCCCGGCAGCCAGCCCCGCCTCGACCAGGTCCTCGCCCTCGGTTGCGAACAGCCCCTCACGCTCGCGGTGCTTGCGCTCGCGCAGCTTGCGGACCAGTTTCAGCTTCTCGTTTTGGCGGCTGGCAATCATCGGCGAGTCCTGTTCTGGGTGTTTCTTGTCTCTCGTTTCTTCTCCTGGGAACAAAAAAAGCGGGCCGTTCTCACGGCCCGCCCGGGAAGTGGAGTGTCGACCAGCCGCTAGGCTGCCGCACCCTCCCGGGCCAGCTCCACAAATCGGCGGAAGGCATCGCGATCGCTGACGGCGATCTCGGCCAGCATCTTGCGGTTGACCTCGACTTCGGCTTTGCCGAGGCCGTGAATCAGTTCCGAGTAGCTCATGCCCTCCAGGCGCGCGGCGGCGTTGATCCTGGTGATCCAGAGGCGCCGGAAAGTGCGCTTCTTGTTGCGCCGGTCGCGGTAGGCGTACATGCCCGACCGCTGCACCTGCTCTTTGGCGAAGCGGTAGGAGGAATGCTTGCGGCCGAAGTAGCCCTTCGCTTCCTTGAGGACCTTGCGGCGCTTCTTGCGCGCGTGGACGGAGCGCTTGACGCGGGCCATCTACTTGCCCCCTCCGAGCAGCTTGCGCACCTTCGGCGCGTCGTGCGGGGAGATCTCCACCGGCCGCGCCATCCTCCGCTTCCGCTTCGGCGACTTCTTCTCCAAGATGTGGCTGGAGTACGCGCGACGACCCCGGAGCTTGCCGGTTGCGGTCTTGCGGAAGCGCTTCTTGGCGCCGGAGTGGCTTTTCATCTTCGGCATCGGGGTCGGTATTGAAGCAGACCGCGCTACCTGAGAGTCGGCATCTGCCTGCCAATGGCCACGGCACGGTCTCCCGCCACGGATACGCTGCGCGCGATGCGGATCCTCTACGTGGTCGGAACCCGGCCAAACTTCGTCAAGACCGCCCCTGTAATCGGGGCTTTGCGGGCGCGCCTGCCCGAGGGCCGGCACGTGATCGTACACACCGGTCAGCACTACGACCGGCTGATGTCGGAGGTCTTTCTGGAGCAGCTGGGCGTGCCTGCCCCCGACCACATGCTCGAGGTCGGCTCCGGCAGCCACGCGGCGATGACGGCACGGACGATGGAGCGCCTGGAGCCGGTCCTGGTCGAGGAGGCACCCGATCTGGTGATCGTCCCCGGCGACGTCAACTCCACCCTGGCGGCTGTTTTGACGGCGGTGAAGCTGGAGATCCCAGTCGCCCACATCGAGTCCGGCCTGCGCAGCTTCGACCTGACGATGCCCGAGGAGGTCAACCGGATCGTCGCCAACCGCTTCTCGGAGCTGCTCTTCCTGCACAGCGAGGAGGCGGTCGGAAACCTGCGCGCCGAAGGCATCGCCGAGGAGCGCATGCACATGGTCGGCAACACGATGATCGACACCCTGGTCGCGCTCGAGGACCGCTTCCGGGCCGCGGGCGCCGCCGCCCGGCTCGGGGTCGAGCCCGGCACCTACGCCCTCGTCACCCTGCACCGCCCCGCCCTGGTCGATGGGCCGCTGCTGCCGCAGACGGTGGAACAGCTGGCCGCGCTCGCCCGCGAGATGCCGGTCGTGTTCCCGGTCCACCCGCGCACCCGCAAGATGATGGAGAGCGTCGAATCCGAGCACCCCGGACTGCTGCTGACCGACCCCCTCGGCTACCTCGACTTCCTCTCCCTGCTGGCCGACTCGCGTGCGGTCCTCACCGACTCCGGCGGGATCCAGGAGGAGACGACCTACCTCGGCATCCCCTGCTTCACCCTGCGCGACAACACCGAGCGCCCGGTCACCGTGAGTGCCGGCACCAACGCGCTGCTCGGGCTGGACCCGGCGGCGATCGCCGGCATCCCGGCGGCACTGGCCGCTCGCGGCGACGCGCCAAGCGAACCACCGCCCCTCTGGGACGGGCACGCGGCGGAGCGAATCGCCGACGTGATCGTAGCCCGCGCCTAAGCGTCGGCGGAAGCGTCGGCCGCGGAGTCGTCCGCGGCCTCGGCACTGGCGGGAGCCTCAGCGGCGGCAGTCTCATCGCTCGCCGGAGCGCCAGCGGCAGCAGCAGCGCCGCTCGCCGGAGCGCCGTCCTCGGCCGGAGCAGCATCGCCGTTGGGAGTCGCGTCGTCGAGCTTGTCGACCTCTTTGCTCGGGGCCAGCAGCATGCTCATGTTGCGGCCTTCCTGCAGCGGTGCCGACTCGATCACAGCGATGCCGCCGAGGTCCTCGAAGAGTTTCTGCAGCAGCGCCCGGCCGCGCTCGGGGTGGGCCTGCTCACGGCCGCGGAACATGATCGTCACCTTGACCTTGTCGTGGTGCTTGAGGAAGCGCTCGACGTGGCCTTTCTTGGTCGCGTAATCGTGGGTCGCGATCTTCGGCCGCAACTTGATTTCGCGGATGTTGACCTGCTGCTGGTGCTTGCGGGCCTGCTTCTGCTTCTGCTCCTGCTCGTATTTGTACTTCGAGTAGTCGAGCAGGCGGGTCACGGGCGGCTTCGATCCCGGGGCCACCTCGACCAGGTCGAGGTCCGCCTCCTGGGCGCGCTTGAGGGCGTCGTTGATCTCGACGATGCCGAGCTGCTCGCCATCGGCGCCGATCAGGCGCACCTGGGGAACCCGGATTCGCTCGTTTATCCGAGTCGTGTCGCGCTCTGGTGGGCGCCGATCGAACCTACGCGGGACCGGCACTATCGAGAAGAGCGGTGGAGCTTCAAGAGGACGAGAGGACGAGACACAGGCAGGGGACGCTCAGCGGCGGCGGTGATTTGAAGTGCCTGCAGTCAAGTCGGCCGGAGTATAGAGGCAGAGCGGCGGTTGGCAACCCGGCGTGGCTCAGCCTGTGCCGGTCTCGGACTTGACCCGCTCGGCAAACGCGGTCAGCGACATCTCCCCCAGCTCGCCGTCCTCGTGCGAGCGGACGGCGACGGCGCCGGCCTCCTGCTCGCGATCGCCGACCACCAGCATGTAGGGGTAGCGGCCGATCGCGGCGTCGCGGACCTTCTTGCCGATCGACTCCGAACGATCGTCGAGGGCGACCCGCACCCCGAGTTCGCGCAGCTGCTCCAGCGCCTTCTGCGCGTACTCGGTGTGGCGGTCGGAGATCGGCAGGACGATCGCCTGCACCGGCGCCAGCCAGACCGGGAAGCGGCCGGCGTAGTGCTCGATCAGGATCCCGGCGAAGCGCTCCATCGAGCCGAGCAGGGCGCGGTGGATCATCACCGGCCGGTAGGGCGCGTCGTCGGCCCCCGTGTAATAGAGGTCGAAGCGCTCGGGCATCTGGAAGTCGAGCTGGCAGGTGCCGCACTGCCAGGAGCGACCGAGCGCGTCGGTCACGTGGAAGTCGATCTTCGGGCCGTAGAAGGCGCCGTCGCCGGGGTGCAGCTCGTACTCCCGGCCCTGCTGCTCCAGCGCCGCCGCCAGCGCCGCCTCGGCCTTCGCCCACTGTTCGTCGGTCCCCATCGACTTCTCCGGCCGGGTCGAGAGCTCGACTTTGACGTCCTCGAAGCCAAAGCGCGCATAGAGCTCGTCGATCGCCTCGCAGATGCTCGCCACCTCGTCGGTGATCTGGTCCTCGGTGCAGTAGACGTGGGCGTCGTCCTGGGTGAAGGCGCGGACGCGCAGCAGCCCGTGCAGGACCCCCTCGCGCTCGTTGCGGGAGACGCGACCGAACTCGGCCAGGCGCAGCGGCAGCTCGCGGTATGAGTGGCGGTCGGAGGAGTAGACGAGGCAGGCGCCGGGGCAGTTCATCGGCCGCAATGCGAAGCGACGCTCGCCGTCGTCCATGAAGTACATCTCGTCGCGGTAGTTGTCCCAGTGCCCGGAGCGGTGCCAGAGCTGCTCGTCCAGCACCTGCGGCGTGGCGATCTCCTGGTAGCCGCGCTTGCGTAGCTGCTCCTGGACCTCGTGCTCGATCAGGTGCAGCAGCGTCGTCCCGTTCGGCAGCCAGAAGGGCATCCCCGGCGCCTCGTCGCGCAGCATGAAGATGCCGAGCTGGGGACCGAGGCGGCGGTGATCGCGGGCTTTGGCCTCCTCGATCCGCTCCAGGTGCTGCTCGAGGTCCTTCCTGGAGAAGAAGGCGGTGCCGTAGATCCGGGTCAGGCGCTCGCGATTCTCGTCGCCGCGCCAGTAGGCGCCGGCGACCGAGCTCAGCTTGATCGCCTTGATCCGACCGGTCGAGGGACCGTGGGGCCCGCGGCAGAGGTCCTCGAAGGGCCCGTTCCTGTAGAGCGAGACGGTCTCGACACCTTCGTCGCGGACGAGATCTTCGATCAGCTCGACCTTGAAGCCCTGGTCCTGGCCTTTGAAGATCTCGATAGCCTCGGCGACCGGCACCTCGCGGCGGTCGAACTCCTCGTCGGCGCCGATGTGCTCGAGCATCGCCTGCTCGATCTTCGGCAGGTCGTCTTCGGTGATCTTTGTATCGACCGGGAACTCGAAGTCGTAGTAGAAGCCGGACTCGATCGGCGGCCCGATCGTCACCTTCGTCCCCGGGTACAGATCCACCACCGCCTCGGCCATCACATGGGCGGCGTCGTGGCGGATCAGCTCCAGCGCCTCGGGGTCGCGGTCGGTGAGGATCCCGATCTCCGCCCCCGCCGCGGGCAGGGTCGCCGCGAGGTCGCGCAGCTCGCCATCGACCCGGATTGCCAGGGCGGCCTTGGCCAGCCCCGGCCCGATCGCCGCCGCCGCATCGGCGCCCGTCGCGCCCGCGGGCAGCTCCAGCGCCTTGCCGTCGGGCAGGGTGACAGTCAGTTTCTCCGTTGCGGCCTCCACGGCGGCCATGGTACCCACGCGTCGATGGCTCACCGCGCGACGAGGAGTGCATCCACCGCCTTATGGGCGGGAAATGCACTCCTCGTCGGGAGATGCCTAGCGCGCGGGCCCCTGTCTCGCCTGGCGTTCGGCGATCAGAGGACAGGGGCTGTGGCCGCGCACCGGGCCCGTCGCTTCCCAGAGGACATAGGGAGAAGCGACGCGACGGACGCGCAGGTCGGGGAAGGGCGGCGAGCCGGGGCCGCTGCGGGTAACCACGAAGCGCACGCCGGGCGGCGGCTCCCCTCCCGCTTCCCTTGCGGATTCGATGCAAACCCGGCCCCCGCGCAGTTCCCAGGAGATGAATGGGCCACCGTGCCGATCGGCGAGCAGCTCCTCGGAGGCCAGGACGAGGGTCGAGTCAGCGGCGACCAGCGGGCGAAGGTCGGTCAGCGCGGACGAGTACGAGGTTGGGCCGACCGGCGCGTTGGCGAGCGCGAGCAGCGAGCAGGCGCCGGCGGCGGCAATGAAGAGTGCGCCGGCCGCGGCGAGGATCGGTTCCCTGGCGCTCTCGTCGGGGACGCGACGATCGAGTCGCCAGTGGGACCGGTCGAGCAGCGGCAGCAAAATCGCGAGGCTGACCACCGCGGCGCCGACCTCGATCGCCTTGGCAGCGGTGTAGGGCGTACCGCCGATGCGAGCCGCCGCGTAGGCCAGCACCGCCGCCACGAGACCGGCAAGAACCGCCGACTCCCGGCGGCGCCAGCAGCGACCCACCCCGTAGAGCAGGAGGCCAAGGGCAAAGGCGGCGCTGAGGTAATAGCCGACGGCTGGCACCGCCCCGTCGCCAGGAGCGAGCCTGAAATCGCCCGAGGGCCAGATGCCCAGCGCCTCGAACGGGGAGACCTGGCCGAAGAGGTTGCCGAGGCCGGGTCCATTGGGGTCGAAGGTCTCGAAGCTGTGGAAGTCCAGCATGCGGCCGATCTCGGGAGCGACGAGCACCGCGAAGGCGAGGAGCCCGAGACAGAGCGCCCGTGGGTCCGGGCGGCGCCTCTCGGTGACGTACTCCAGCAATAGCCAGATCGCCACCGCGGCGACCAGCCAGATCAGGCCCGGGAAGCTGTAGACATAGACGGAGCCCACGGCGATAAGGGCGGCGGGAAGAAGACGAAGAGGCAGGTCGCGCCAGCTGCGGGTCGACTCGCGGAGGGCGAGGGCGAAGGCCAGGACCAGGAGGGCTTGAATCATCTCCTTGAAGGCGCCCTGGGCGAAATAGGAGGCGACCACATAGGCGAGGCCGACGACGAGGGCGCCGGCGGTCCGCGGGATCGGCCGCAGGTTCGAGAAGGCGGCGAGCGCGGTCAGCGGCGCCAGCACGGCGACGGCGACGGTCAGGCCGCTGAAGCCCTGGACCAGGCCGATGCCCAGCCCCTTGTTCAGAGCGACGACGACCGCGTGCGGTCCGAGCGGATAGCCCTGGTGAAGCAGTTGGCCGCCGACGCCGTGAGCAAGCCGGTCGGCGGCCAGCAGGTGCTGGGACATGTCCGGGTTGAAGCTGGTGCCAAGGATGCCGAAGTGGCCTTCGACCGCGAACGGCAAGGAAGCCGCGAGCAATGCGATCAGCGCGACCGGCCAGCCGGTACGCAGTGCCTCCAGCCCCCCTTCCAAGCGCCCCCGGAGATAGGCAATCGAGGCAATCGTGAGGGCCAGGACGACGATCGCCGAGACGACCCCGTCGCCACCGATTCGGACCGTCCCCCAACAGGCCGCGCAGAGCAGGGCCAGGCCGACCGCCGGCGAGAGCCACGACCAGCGCCGCGCCCCGCAGAGCCCGATCGCCGCCTGTCCGAGCGCCAGCGACGCCGCACATACCGCCAACACCGCTGCATAGGTCCCGATCACGAGGCGGCGAGCCTAGAGGACGAACCTCCGTCGCAATTACGAGGATGAGCCGGGGGCTCTGGCGATCTGGCCGGCAGCCCCGAGCCGAGGGCACAGACCACGTTCAAGGCAAAGCGCGAGCGCCTAGGCTTAAGCGATGGCGTTCGTCCCCCCCGCCCGCCACCTGCTGCGCGCCAAGGACCTGGCCGACGGGCGCTATTTCGAACCGTTGGCGGTCGAGGACCTGGCCCAGGCGGCAGGGCTCTCACGAGCCCACTTCAGCCGCGAGTTCCGGCGCACCTTCGGGGTGTCGCCGCACGCCTATCTGCTGACGCGCCGGCTCGAGCGGGCGGCGACTCTGCTGCGGACGACCGATAATCCGGTCGCCGAGATCTCTCTCGCCGTCGGCCTGCTGGGGCTCGGCTCCTTCACCTCCAGCTTCAAGCGGACCTACGGGATGACCCCGACCGCCTACCGCGCGGCCTTCCCGCCCGCCGTCAGCCAGGCCGTCGTACCGGCTTGCATCGTGCGCGCCTACGGCCGGCCCCAACACCGCACGTTTCGAGAAGACAGCGCCAAGACCGCGACCTAGCATCGGCGCCAAGCTGATTTCAACCACTGGAGGAACCTATGAAAATCGCAAACACGCAGCTATGGGTCCACGACCAGGAGGAGGCCCTGGCCTTCTATACCGAGAAGCTCGGCATGGAGGTTCGCAACGACGTCACCATGCCCGAGATGGGCGACTTCCGCTGGCTGACGGTGAGCCCGCCCGGACAGGAGGACTTTGCGATCGTGCTGATGGCGATCCCCGGCGAGCCGGTCATGACCGAGGAGAGCGCCGAGCAGGTGCGGACGGTGATGGCCAAGGGCTTCGCCGGAACGGTCTTTCTCAGCACCGACGACTGTCAGGCTTCCTACGAGGAACTGCGGGCACGCGGGGTCGAGTTCAGCGAGCCGCCGGAAGAGCGGCCCTACGGCATCGACTCCGGCTTCCGCGATCCCTCGGGCAACAGCTTCCGCCTCACCGAGGTGAAGCTGCCGGCGACCGCCTAGCAACCGGATTCGGACCCGCTTCCGGCTGAGGCAAGGCCTTCGAACTCACGGAAAAGAGTGGGCGTTACTGGGCTCGAACCAGTGACCTCTACCTTGTCGAGGTAGCGCTCTCCCAACTGAGCTAAACGCCCGGGACGCCTGAATCTAGCAGCGTGAAACCAGGAGCCGTTGGGCGGTCGCCGGCCGGCTAAAGGTTGCCCCTACGGCGACCGATGCAACCTGTGCAACTTTCCAGTCCTTCCCGTGTTTATTGGTACGTCGCACGAGCAGCGGCAGCTGAGACTTCAAAGCTCGAGGACCGACGAGCCAGCGACTTCAAACTCTCTGGTGGCACGTCCTTCGGAAACACGGGGCCCCTCACGGGGCCCTTTTCCGTTCCCCACTCAGACGTGGTCGTTGGGCAGATGCCAGCGGCGCGGCGCGATCAGCGCATCGGCCTCCACCGGTCCCCATGAGCCCGGCTCGTAGGGAAGCACGGGCGATGGCTGCTCCAGCACCGGCTCGGAGATTTCCCAGAGGCGCTCGATCGCCGCGGAGCTGGTGAAGAACATGCGGTCGCCGACCATGACGTCGTGGATCAAGCGCTCGTAGGCGTCGAGCGCGCGCTCGACGCCGCCGAAGGTGTCGGCATAGCTGAAGCGCATGTGCGCCTCGCCGAGCTCGATCGTCGGCCCCGGCACCTTGGCGAGGAAGGAGGCGGAGATGCTGCCGGGGTCGCCGAGCTCGAAGGTGAGGTGATCGTGGCCGAAGGCCTCGACGATCTGCTCGCAGTCGAGCGGGAACATGCGCCGCGGCGGCTGCGCGTAAGCGATCGTCAACATGTGTCGGCTCTCGGCCAGGCGCTTGCCCGAGCGCAGGTAGAACGGCACCCCCTCCCAGCGCCAGTTATCGATGAAGGCCTTGACCGCGACGAAGGTCTCGGTGTCGGAGTCGGGGGCGACCCCGTCCTCCTCGCGGTAGCCGACGTACTGGCCGCGGACGACGCTCTCCGGCCGCAGCGGCGACATCGAGTCGAAGACCTTCTCGCGCTCGATGCCGAGCGGCTTCGGCTGCAGCGAGATCGGCGGCTCCATCGCGACGAAACCGAGCACCTGGAACAGATGGGTGACGATCATGTCGCGGAAGGCACCGGTCTGCTCATAGAAGCTGCCGCGCATCTCGATCGAGAGCGTCTCCGGAATGTCGATCTGGACGTGGTCGATGTGGTTCCGGTTCCAGACCGGCTCGAACATCCCGTTGGCGAAGCGCAGCGCCAGCAGGTTCTGAACCGCCTCGCGGCCAAGGTAGTGGTCGATCCGGTAGATGCAGCGCTCCTCGAAGACCGAGCGCAGCAGCGCGTTCAGCTTCCGGGCCGAGGCGAGGTCGGTGCCGAACGGCTTCTCGGTAATCACCCGCGCGCCCTCGCCAAGACCCGCGGCGCCCAGTTCCTCGACCGTGCTGGCCATCGCGCTCGGCGGCAACGAGAGGTAGTGGAGGACGCTGGCCTCGCCACCGAGCTCTTCCCGCGCCTCGGAAATGGCCTCGCCGAGCGAGCCGAACCCGCCCCCCACCTCCACGAACCGCAGCGATTCGGCGAAGGGATCCCAGGTTGCCGGCGACATGTCCTCGCGGCCCGACGCCTCGATCGCCTGCCGCGCCTGCTCGCGGAACTCCTCGACGTCCATCTCGTGGCGGGCGACGCCGATGATTCGAAAGGACTCGGGCATCAAGCCAACCTGAGCAAGGTGGAACATCCCCGGCAGCAACTTGCGCTTCGCCAGATCGCCCGTGGCCCCGAAGAGGACGATCACCTGATTGGCGGGGATCTGCCCTGCCGTCTTCGTCGCTGGGGCGGTCGCGGTGGCAACGCTCACGCTTTCAGGCTGACAGATGGAGCGCCTCTGTCCAGTGCCACGCCTGCGGCATATCCTGCCGCTACCGATGGCAGACGGGAAGACGCGAGGCGGAGTCGAGTTCGACCACAGGCAGCTGGACCGGGTCGAGAAGCGCTTCTGGCGCGATATCTGGCAGTCCGTCCCGGCCGAGGTGGCCGCCGAGTACGGCGTCGAGGCGAGGGACTTCGGTCCCGTGCAGGCGTCGCTGGCAACGGCACTGGCGAGGGTGGGAATGATGAACCTGGTGCTCGGGGCAACCGCGCCGGGTGCGATCGAGGACGGTTACCTCGCAGCCGCGGCCGAGTGGGCGCGCTCGAGCCGGGTCGACAGCTACGTCCCCGTCACCCCGGGCCTACCGGAGACCGAGCCGGCCGAGCGCTGGCTGGCCGAGAACGGCTTCTCCCCGGCCTACGCTTGGATGAAGTTCGCCCGCGACGCCCACCCGCCCCGCTTCGCCGTGCCCAAGGACGTCGAGGTCATCGAGGCGACGGATGCCAAGCAGGAGCCCTTCGGGATGATCGCCGCCACCGGCTTCGGCCTTCCGGTCTGGGCCGCCGCCTTCTTCGCC
Source organism: uncultured Solirubrobacterales bacterium (assembly GCA_963811375.1). GTDB lineage: Bacteria > Actinomycetota > Thermoleophilia > Solirubrobacterales > 70-9 > VAYN01. The sequence goes on along the minus strand of CAWEQY010000008.1, from coordinate 793,424 downwards.
AACCTGCCCGGGCGTGACGACTGGCGCTGCTACGTCGCCCGCGTCGACGGCGAGACCCAAGCCTGCGCCGCGATGTTGATCCAGGGCGACATCGCCGAGTTCGGGATCGCCGCGACCCTGGAGCCCGCCCGCGGCCGCGGCTGCCAGCGCGCCCTCCTCCATCGCCGCATCCTCGACGCGGCATCCGCCGGCTGCCGCACCCTCTTCGTCGAGACCGGCGAGCGCGTCCCCGACCGCCCCTCCGCCAGCTACAAGAACATCCTCCGGGCGGGATTCGAAGAAGCCTATTTGCGACCGAACTGGACGCGCGACTGAAGTCCGCGGAATAGCCTGCCTCTCCATGAGCAATGAAGTTCCGCCCACCGGTTCGACCTTTGACCTACTGCCGATTCTCGAGCCGGAAGGAACGGGGAGCGGCTCTTCCACGGCAAAGACGGCAATTGCCATGTTGACTCAGGGCGATCCGACGTTTCGAGCGCCGACCAAGACGCAACGTCGGAATCTCGCGATGGCCTTTGCAGCCGAGGACAAGATCGTCTACGGCAGGGCCTTCGACGCAGTGAGAATCCCACGCAAAGCTGGTGCTGTATGAGGTCAAGTCGACCAACCGCTCGAATCTTGGAGCGGATTTCAAAGGGTATTTCTTCGCCTTAACTTCAGCTGAGCTGCTGGTCGCCCAGAGCCTGGGTCTCCAGTTCCGTTTCTTGCTTGTACATACGCTCACGGGCGAGCGAATCGAGATGAGCCTGCAGGGCCTCTCGAAAGAGGGAGAAGCATCTATCCAAGTTGGAGCATCCTCTTTTAAGCAGACACTGGACGGCGTTCCGCGGACAATGCGAAAGGCGCCCACCGGAATCGAACCGGTGTAAACGGCTTTGCAGGCCGCTGCGTAACCACTCCGCCAGGGCGCCAGGGACCGGTCAAGACTAGCGGCGCTTTGGAGATGTGGCGGCCTGACCGATGACCAGGGTCCGGGCGCTTCGGTTCGCCAAATCCAGCCAGATAGGAGTTTCCCTTGTCCGTCTACAACGAGATGCAGCTCAGTTCCTTTGTCGACCAGATCTTCGAGCGGTTGCGGGCGCTGGAGGCACAGATGGTGCGGGTCTCCGAGGCCGCGGACGTTTCCTACGACGTGCCCGGCGCCGGGGTGCCGCAGGAGGTCGTCGATCTGGTGCAGGCAGGCGACCGCATGGGGGCGATCAAGAAGTACCGCGAGGCGACCGGCGTCGGGATGGCGGCGGCGCAGGAGGCCGTCGCCAAGCTCTAGGCGGGGGCGTCGGGCTCGGTCTCGTCGTAGTCGCTGACGGTGCCGTACTCCTCGACGGTGCCGCCATCGCGCATGCTGGCGTCGTCGGGGTTGTCGCCGTACTGGCGCAGGGAGCGGCGCTGGCGCAGGTAGTCCCACAACTTGTCGAGCTGGACTTTGAGCTCCTCCATGCGGGCGTGGTCTTCTGAGCTGAGGCCCTCGCCCTCGTGGCGGTGCAGCAGCTGCTCCTCCTCTTTGACGAGCTCGTCGATATGGCTGAGTACCTGCTGATCGTCCATGGCGACGTAGGCTAGCGCGCGTGAAAGCGCGGCTGCCGGGCAGGGTGCTGCCGCTCTATCTCGTCGTCTTCATCGGCTTCGTCGGCTACAGCCTGATGATCACCGTCTTCACGCCGCTGATCCTGGCCGACGACGGCGGCCTGCTGCCGAGCTCTACCTCGACCTCTGAGCGAACGCTGGTGCTCGGGGCGCTGCTCGCCCTCTACCCCCTCGCCCAGTTCGTCGGCGCACCGATCCTCGGGGCGCTCTCGGACCGCTTCGGCCGCCGGCCGGTGCTGTTGAGCTCGCTCGCCGCGAGCGCGGCTTGCTACGCCGGGATTGCGCTGGCGCTGGACGCGCGCAGTCTGCCGCTGCTGATGATTGCCTGCCTGCTGGCCGGCCTCTCGGAGGCAAACATCGCGATCGCTCAGAGCGCGATCGCCGACGTCGCCGCGCCCGACCAGCGCAGCCGCCTCTTCGGCTACGTCTACCTCAGCTCCAGCCTCGCTTACGTGGTCGGGCCGCTGGCCGGCGGCAAGCTGGCCGACCCCTCGCTCGCCTCCTGGTTCGACTTCTCGACGCCCTACTGGGCGGTGGCGTTGCTGCTCCTGGGGACGCTGGCGCTGACCGCGGCGCGCTTTCGCGAGACGCATGCCGGCTCGTCCACCGCTTCGATCGGCATCGCTCGCGCCTTTCGCAGTGTCGGCGCCGCCTTCGCTCCTGACAGACTGCGGCCGCTGTTCCTCGGCAACTTCGTCCTCTATCTGGCGATCTTCGGCTTCTTCCGCGTCTACCCGATCTATCTCGTCGACCACTTCGGGATGGGAATCTCACGTGAGTCGGAGTTCATCGCCTGGGTGGCGGTGCCGATCGTCATTGCCAATCTGGGTTTGGTCGGCTTCCTCTCGCGGCGCCTCGATCCGCGGCGCCTGACGGTTCGCTGCGGTGTCGTACTCGCCGTCGCCCTGGCGGCGGTCGTGGTGCCGCACCCCGAAGGCGCGCTCTGGATCACGCTCGCGGTCTGCGCGCTGGCGCTCGCTATCTGTTTGCCCTCGATGGCATCGATGGTCTCGCGGGCCGTCGGCCCCGAGGAGCAGGGCAGCGCCCTCGGCTCCAACCAGTCGCTGCAGGTTGGCGCCGAGGGCCTCTCGGGCCTGGCCGGCGGCGGCCTGGCGGCGATCTCGACGGCACTGCCGCTGCCCGCGATGGGCGCGCTCGCCCTGCTCGGTTCCGGCCTGCTGATGCGCTCCGGCGCCCGGGCGGCGGCCGCGGCGACGGGCTGAGCCGAGCGGGTAGCCTCGAACGGCATGGACAAAGCCACCGACGCCACCCGACGCACCCGGCTGGCCAGCGAGCGCACCGAGCTGGCCTGGTGGCGCACCGGGCTGACGGCGTTGGCGGTGGCACTGGCAGTGGGGCGGGTGGTGCCGGAGCTGAGCGACAGCTCGAACCGCTGGCCTTACGTCGGAGTAGGCGTTTGCTTCGGTCTCTACGGCCTCGCGGTCTTCGCTTACGGCAGCTACCGCCGACGGGCGGTCGAGCGCGCACTCGACGAGGGCCGATTCCCCGACCCTCCCCCCTACGCGCACGGCGCCCTGGCGGCGAGCGGCGTGATCCTCGGGCTACTGACCGTCGCCCTGGTCCTGGCCGGCTGATCGCCCACTCGCTTCAAACATCTGGTTCAACATCGTCGAGCCCTACGAAGGGAGCAGGAGGATGGTCGAGCGAATCGAGGACATGCCGCCCGGAACGATCGACTTTCGGGCCGAGGAGCTGGAGCCGCGGGCCTGGCTCGAGGACGCCAGGCCGGGCTCGAGCTGGGCTTCCTCAAGCACTCGGCCTGGAAGCGCTCGGGGATCGCCAGCGACGCCGACTGGGTCAAGAAAGCCTTTCGCATGTTCGCCTGGATGACGCCGAGCGAAGTGAAGGTCTTCGACCTCGATCAGGAGGATGAGGCGAGGGCCTGGGTCGCCGCCTCGGGCTGAACCCGGGGTTCCGGATTGGTGAACTTCATCGCGCCGTCGTCGACGGCTCCGCGGCGCAGCATCCGCAGGTCGACCGGGTAGTTCTGGCGCAATTTCCACGGCTCCTTCGAGCCCTGCTTGGGCAGGTGCTCGATCGAGCGCAGGACGTAGCCGGAGTTGAAGTCGAGCAACGGCTCCTCGGTGACCGCGGGGTCGCTGACCCGGGGCGTGCAGATGCGGTAGCCAGCGGCGTCCATGTGGTTGAGCAGGCGGCAGATGTATTCGGAGGTGAGGTCCGCCTTCAGGGTCCAGGAGGCATTGGTGTAGCCGAGCGTGTAGGCGAAGTTGGGGAAGTCGCTGAGCATCATGCCCTTGTAAGTGAGCGCCCGCGGCAGGTCCGGTTCGGCGCCGTCGATCGCGATCCTCATACCGCCGAGGAAGAGCAGGTTGAGGCCGGTGGCGGTGATGACGACGTCGGCCTCCAGCTTCGCTCCGGACTCGAGCTCGATCCCACCCTCGGTGAAGGTCTTGATCCGGTCGGTGACGATCTCGGCGCTGCCGTCGCCGAGCACGCGGAAGAGATCGGCGTCGGGAACAAGGCAGACCCGCTGGTCCCAGGGGTTGTAGCGGGGCTTGAAGTGGGTGTCGACGTCGTAGCCCGGCGGCAGTGCCCTGATCGCACCGCGGCGCAGCAGCTTCTTGATCAGCTCCGGGCGCTTGCGGCTGAGGCGGTAGAAGATGCCCTGCGCGATCACGTTTTTCCAGCGCACGATCGGATAGACGACGCGGTCGGGCAGGTGCTTACGCAGGCGATTGGCGAGACCGTCTTCGCCCGGCATTGAGATTACGTAGGTGGGCGAGCGCTGCAGCATCGTCACCTGCGCGGCGTCCTTGGCCATCGCCGGCACCAGCGTCATCGCGGTGGCACCGCTGCCGATCACGACGACCCGCTTGCCGGCATAGTCGAGATCCTCGGGCCAGTGCTGGGGGTGGACGACTTCACCGCCGAAGCGGTCGAGGCCGGGAAACTGCGGCGTGTAACCCTCGTCGTAGCGAAAGTAGCCGCTGTTCATGAAGAGGAAGCCGCAGGTCAGCGACACGGTCTCCCCCGTGTCGGCACGCTCGGCTTCGACCGTCCAGAGCGCGTCCTCACTCGACCAGGCAGCGCTGACCACGCGGTGGTTGAAACGGATATGGCGGTCGATCCCACCCTCGCGGGCGGTGTCGCGGACGTAGTTGAGGATCTTCGATCCCTCGGCGATCGACTTGTCGTCGGTCCAGGGCCGGAAGCGGTAGCCGAGCGTGTGCATGTCGGAGTCGGAGCGGATGCCGGGGTAGCGGAAGAGGTCCCAGGTGCCGCCGCTTGCCTCGCGCGCCTCGAGGATCGCGTAGCTCTTGCCCGGGCAGCGCTCCTGCAGATGGTGGGCGGCGCCGATGCCGGAGAGGCCGGCGCCGACGATCAGCACATCGACGTGGTCATTCGACATCTCGGTGATTCCTCTCGTCGTCGCTCGGACTGGCAACCGCTTCCTGCAAGCATGCTATCAACACTGTGTCGAGAAGTTCAACTTATTGTCGGGATCCTCAACGCCATGTAACGTAAAGAGGGCGATGCCAACCTCCCCGACCGTCTCCGAGACCGCTCCCCGCGGTCGCCGCAGCGCCCGCGCCAGCGGCGACGAGCGCGAGCGGGCGATCCTGGCGACCGCGGAACGCCTGCTCGAGGAGCGCCCGTTGAGCGCGATCTCGGTCGAGGACCTGGCCCACGGCGCCGGCATCTCCCGCCCCACCTTCTATTTCTACTTTCCCTCCAAGGACGCGGTTCTGCTGACCCTGGTCGACCGCATGGTCGAGGAGGCGGCCGCCAGCCGCGAGGAGGCCCTGGCCAAACTCGCCGAGGAGCCACGGGCCGGTTGGCGCCAGGGCCTGAGGGCCTACTTCGAGGTCTTCGGATCCCGTCGGGCCGTGATTCTCGCCGCGGCCGACCTGCGAGCCACCAATGCCGACGCCCGAGCGCTGTGGTCGCAGGTGATGGAGGGCTGGGTCACCGATGTCACCGCGATCATCGAGTCCGAGCGAGCTCGAGGGGCCGCACCTGCCGGCCAGCCCGCCCGCGACCTCGCCATCGCCCTGTTGCAGATGAACGAGCGCGCCCAGTTCGCCACCTTCGCCGGTGAGAGTCCCTCGCTCGCGGAGAGCAGGGTTCTCGATGTCCTCGTCGACATCTGGATGCGGGCTATCTACGCCGCCGCGCCGGAGGCGTAAACGCTCCCAGGGAGTGTGCCGGCCTCAGGCCGCTGCAGGCTCGAGCACGTGGAAGGTGATCCCCGCTCGCCGCAGACGATCGAGCAGAGCATCGCCCATCGCCACCGCCGTGGTCACCTGGCCGGAGCTCTGGGGCAGCTCGTCGAAAGCCAGGCAGAGAGCCGACTCGGCCAGCATTTTCGAGGTCTCGCCGTACCCGGGGTCGCCGCCTGAGACCTCGGTGACGACGCGCTTGCCGCCACCCTCGCCGACGAACTTGACCTTGAACCAGCTCTTGGCGCGCTCGGCCTCGTCGGGCCCCTCGCCGGGAGATTTGATCTTCAACAGCAGCTTGCGGGTCGGCGGCAGCGGCGCCAGCACGGCGACCGTACCCACCCCGGCCCCCAGCGCCGCGATCGTCGCCAGGCGCTTGGCGACCATGTGGTGTCCGTAGGTGAAGTTCGGCCCGTAGCGATCGAGACCGGCGGCGGAGCGGCGAACGATGCCGCCGTCGATCGTCGGCAGCGGCACGACCCAGCCGCCGAGCTCGGAGTCGCGGCGGATGCCGGGCGAGCTCGAGTGGATCTCACGGCCCGGCGGCCGCGGCTCCCTGCGACGGCGCTCTTTGGCGGCGCCGATCGTCTGCCGCGCGCGGGCGAAGCCGTTGATCGCCGAGTGGTAGGTCCCGCCCGAGAAGCTGGCGCCGGAGCGGACGTAGCCGTCGATCTTGAGCGGCACGCCCTCGGGCAGCTGTTGGACCGTGAAGTAGGCGCCGAGGTCGTGGGGGATCGAGTCGAAGCCACAGCAGTGGACAAGGCGGGCGCCGGTCCGCTCGGCCTCGGCGTGGTGCTCGGCCCACATCCGGTCGACAAACTCCGGCTCGCCGGTGAGATCGACGTAGTCGGTTCCGGCGGCAGCGCAGGCGGCGACGATCGGCTCGCCGTAGAGGGCGTAGGGCCCGACGGTGGTGATCACGACCCGGGCGGACTCGGCAACCTTGGCCAGGGCCGCCCGGTCGGCGGCGTCGGCCTCGATCAGGTCCGGTACCGACGCCGCGGGAGACGCCTTGGCGATTCGCGCGCGAACGGCCTCCAGCTTCGCCGGGTTGCGCCCAACCAGCGCCCAGCTCAGTCCCGCTGGCGCGTTGGCCGCGAGGTACTCGGCGGTCAACCCACCGGTGAACCCCGTCGCGCCGAACAGCGCCAGGTCATATCGCCGCTCGGCCATCGCCGCATTCTGTCAGCCCTGGCCGGGCAGCCAGCCTGCGGGTCCGCTCGGGCGGCGTGCGTGAGCGCTAAGGCCTGGCGCACATCGCGTAGGCGCGGAAGAAGATCGTCGGCGAGAGCTCGTTGCGCATCACCACGTTCCAACTGCTCGCCGGGGCGCCATTCGTTGGCACGGGGTAGACGAATTCCTCTTCGATCTCGACCCCCTCGCCGCCGGGACGGTCGACGAGCAACGTGTAGGTGAGCGGTTCCGGGTCGCCCTCGAGGTCGAAGCCGCCGCCGGTCAGAGCCTCGCCCGGCGCACAGGTGGCAAGCGACTGCCCGACTTCACCCGCTTCCTTCAACCCCACCCGCTGGCCGTAGCGAACGACGACGCTGGTCGCTCCGGGCGCACCCGGGACACCTTGCGGCCCGCGCTCGCCGGCCGGCAGCTGGCCCGCCCTGAAGTCCCCGGCCGCGAGCGTGCCGTCCTTGACCTTGGCGCCGGTGACGGCATTCCTCTTCAGCTGCCTGGTGCCGACGCTGTTCTTGCCAAGCGTCGAAGCCGCGTAGGCGGTGGTGCCGCCGAGCGCCAGGAACAGCGCCAGCGTGGCAATCGCATTCGCGTAGGTGAGCTTGGGCCGCGGTCGTTCGCGCATCTGGATTCCCCGATTCGATGGTTGCTGGACGAGGGCATATGTGTCGACCGCGCAGGTGTGGAACTGAAGCGCCGACAGCCCGCCGTCACCGCGACGAGCCGCAACATTGGCCCAGGGCCGTGTTAGTGCTCAAAATCCCGCCGTGCAAGACAGTGCGTGCGGGGACAACGACAAGCTGGGGAGAACACTGAGATGAAGGACCTTCGCAAACACGAATCCAAGGCGAACGCAGCAAATGGCGGCAGCGGCCGCGCGTCGACTCGATTCGGCCTCGCGGTCGCCCTCATGGCGAGCGCCTGCGCTCTTTTTGGAGCTACCGCGGCACAGGCGTCCACGATCACGGTCGGCAGCGTCCTGCCGCCCAGCTTCGCCTCGAAACCGTTCGAAGAAGTACAGACCCGCCTCAACACGGCGCTGCCGGAGAAAGGCGCGAACCTCGTCTCCCCCGTCAACGGCGCGATCGTGCGCTGGCAGGTCCAGGGCGCCAAAGGCGGCCCCTTCTACCTGCGGGTGCTGCACCCGAACGGCACCGGCGCTTACACCGCTACCGGTACCAGCACCGCGGCGTCGCCAACCGACACCGGCCTGCAGACCTTCACCGCGAACCTCCCGGTTCGTACCGGTGACCTGATCGGCATCGACCCGACCAATGCCACCGACGAAATCGGCGTCGCCGAAGTTCCGGGTGCCGGCTTCGCGTCGATCTTCCCGCGCCCGTTCGAAGGCGCGACCGTGCCGGCGCGGGATCCGAAATCCGGCCTGGAGATCGAGCTCAGGGCCGAAGTGCAGCCGACTCCGGCGATCACCTCGATCAGCCCCAGCTTCGGCTCCATCGCCGGCGGCACCGTGGTGAAAATCACCGGCACCGACTTCACCGCGGCCAGCGCGGTCAAATTCGGCGACACCCCGGCCGCCAGCTTCGCGGTCCTCTCCGAGACCGAAATGACCGCAACCGCGCCGTCGACCAAAAAGTCCGGCGCGGTCGATCTCACCGTCACCACCCTCGCGGGCACCAGCCCCACCACCAGCGGCGACCGCTTCTACTACCAGGCGTGCGTTGTCCCCAAGCTCAAGGACAACAAGCTGAAGGCGGCCAAGACGCGTCTCAGGAACGCTGGCTGCAAGATCGGCAAAGTCAAGAAGCTCGACGGCGCCACGGCCAAAACCGGCCTGGTCAGCAAGCAGAACCCGAAGCCCCGGAAGGTCCTGGTACCGGGCACCAAGGTGAACGTCACGCTGGAGAAGTAGAGCGCGCTCACCCTTCGATCCCGCTCCGGCTACTGCCGGGGCGGGATCGACGGTCTATTGCGGGGCGGAGTCGCGCCGGGCCAGCCAACCGAGCAGCGCGCCCAACACCAACCCTGCCTCTGGGGCCAGCGGGATCGCGGTCGCGACACCGACCGCGATTCCAAGGGCCAGTCCGATGACGGCACCGATCGCGATCGCCGCGCCGACACTCCCCCCGGACACCATCCTCGGATCTCCTTCGGTCGACGGCAACAGAGCGCGACCACCCTGTCACACGGGGACTCGCCGAAAAGAGCGCCAGGCATCTCGCGGGCCTGGTTGTCGAGGCACTCGACGCAAGTGAGACTGAAAAGCACCCCATCCACATCGCGCCATAGAATTGCGCCGTGCCGTTCACTCTCAGGAACCTCAAGGAGGACCTGGAGGATCTCGGGTCCAGGTTCGACGGCGCGCCGGACCTGGAGTTCCGCATGGCGACCGAGGCGCTCGAGCTCGAGAAATCAGGCCTGAGCTACCAGCGCATCCCGCCCGGCTATCGCTTTCCGTACGGCCACACGCACAAGAAGCAGGAGGAGGTGTACGTGGTCCTGCGCGGGAGCGGCCGGATGAAGCTCGACGACGAGATCGTCGAGCTCAAGGAATGGGACGCGGTGCGCGTCCCGCCCGGTACGTGGCGAGGCTACGAGGCCGGACCGGAGGGCCTTGAGATCCTCGTCATCGGCGCGCCCAATCTCGGCGCGGCTCCGCGCGAAGACGTCGAGGGCCAGCGCGACTGGTGGGCTGACTAGCGCCAGATGGCGGGTCGGGCGTCTCCGACCGCGGGCGACCCTATTGTGGCCGGCCCTTGTACGACGCCTCTCAGCACCTGACCGGCCGTGGGGCGCGGGCCCGATCGCTTCCGGATTGGCCCGATGCCCGACCCCTCCGCTCCTGGCAGGAGGAGGCGACCGAAGCCGTGCGGGCGCACTCGGCCACAAGCTTCCTGGCCTCGGCCACGCCGGCGGCCGGCAAGACCACCTTTGGCCTGCACATCGCCCACCGGATGCTGAGCGCCAACTTCGTCTCGCGCGTTGTCGTGGTTGGCCCGACCACCCACATCTGCCGCCAGTGGGCCGCCGACGCGGGCCGTTACGGCATCGACCTCGAGCCGAACAGGCCAAACTCGGACGGGCCGGAGTCGGCCGACTTCCACGGCGTCGCCGTCACCTACCAGACGATCGCGGCCGGGCCGGATACGCACCGGCTGGCCGCCGGCCGCCGGCCGACCCTGCTGATCGCCGACGAGCCGCACCACATGGGCGATCTGGCCGCCTGGGGCGTGCGAACCCGCAAGGCCTTCGACGGCGCCCGCTTCCGGCTGCTGCTCTCGGGCACGCCCTTCCGCTCCGATAACTCGGCCATCCCCTGGGTCACCTACGACGAGGACGGGCTCAGCCGGGCCGACTACGCCTACGGCTATCCGCAGGCGCTGCGCGACCGGGTGTGCCGCCCGATCACCTTCCTGCCCTATGACGGCGAGATGGAGTGGATCTCGGACGGTCGGCTGCGCGGCGCCGACTTCGACCTTGTCCTGCCGGCGGCGGAGTCGGCCCGGCGGTTGCGGACGGCGCTCAGCCCGGACGGCGAGTGGATGGGCGAGGTGCTGCGCGACGGCGATGCCAGGCTGAGCGAGGTGCGCGCCGACGGGCACCCCGACGCCGGCGGCCTGGTCATCGCCTCCGATCAGGAGCACGCGCGGGCGATCGCGGCGCGGCTCGGGTCGATCTCGGGGGAGCAACCCGAGCTGGTGATGAGCGACGAGCCCGGTGCCAGCCAGCGCATCGCCGATTTCGCCTCCTCCGAGCGGCGCTGGCTGGTCTCGGTCCTGATGGTCTCCGAGGGCGTCGACATCCCCCGCCTGCGGGTCGGTGTCTATGCGACGGCGGCCCGGACCGAGCTCTTCTTCCGCCAGGTGGTCGGTCGCTTCATCCGCACCACCCCGCGGCCGCGCCGGCAGATGAGCTACCTGCTGATGCCGGCCGACCCACGACTGAAGGCGCTTGCCCACGAGATCGAGCTCGAGCGCCGTCACGCGCTCGACCTCGCCCCGGACGCCGAGGAGGAAGGGGAGATGGACGACTCCGTTCCGGAGCGGGGCGAGCCGGGTGGCGGCTTTGCCGCCCTGAGCTCGGGCGACGCCGAACTGGACGAGGCGATCATGAGCGCGACCGCGCTTCAGCTCTTCCCGACCGATGACCCCAAGCCGGCGGCGAGGATCGCCCTCGCCAGGCCCGCAGCCGCGTCGGAGGACGTCGAGCCCGAGCGGGAGTCGGCCTACGCGACCCGAGAGCGGCTGCGCAATGAACGCAGGAGCCTGGTCACCGACGTCGCCCGTCGCACCGGCAAGTCGCACCGGGAGGTCCAGGCCCGCGTCAATCGCGACACCCGGACGCGCTCGGTCGCCAGCGCCACGATCGAGCAGCTCGAGCGCGGCAATGCGATGCTGCGCCGCGAGCTGTGGCGGTGAAAAGACCGCGGTTCCCGCTTCGCGCCTCTGTCGTTCCTGGCGATTCCGATCGCGATCCCATTCTCGGCTGGGACCTGGACGCAGAAAGCCCGGTCGGAGCGGGGCCTTCGATTTGATTTAGCGGTTCTACCGCCCTCGGGCCTGCTCCAGGTTCGACCGATGGGGGCCGGAGAGCCAGTCCGCATGCGGCCCCAGACGCGCGTCGACCGGTTCCTCTCCTCGTCGGAGCGCCTCGATGTAGGCACGATCGGCGGCGAGGCGGGCCACCACCTCGGGACCTTCGGCAACGGCGCCGTGGCCGGGGACCACGACATCGACGTGCCCGGCGACCTCACCCAGCCGGTCGAGCGCCGCCTCATAGGCCCCCACCTGATCGTCTTGGCGAAAGTCGAAGAGCGGGATCAGGACGTCGGAGAGCATGTCGCCGGCGCGCAGGACGCCACGGTCCGCGAGGAGGACCGCGGCGTGGCCGACAGCGTGCGCCTGATGCTCGATGATCTCGCCCGGCACCGGTCCGCCGTCCGCGGGCAGCGGGGTGACTAGCGCGACGAGGTCGAGAGGGATGCCGGCCGCGCTCTCCGCCGCCATCGCCTGCGCCCGCTCTCGGGCCTCGCTGGCAACGTGGGTGGCGGCGGGGGTGGCGTAGCGCGGCACGTCGCCGAACCGGGGATGCCAGAGCAGGTGGTCCCAGTGGGGATGGGTGGAGAACCCGGCGACCACCGGAATGCCGAGCCGGTCCACGTCATCGGCGAGTTGGTTCAACTCGGAGCCATCGATGCCGGGATCGATCAGGATCAACCCATCCTCCCCGCGCACCGCGATGGAATTGGTCCAGACCCACTCGCTCTGCCGGACCCAGACGCCGTCGGCCACTTGGTTCAGCTTGCCCATCTCCACTCCAATCGGTTGGTAACAGTGCTGAGACTGCGATCCGCAGCCAAAGTTCATCGCTTTCAACGCCCACTGGGCGCGATGTCGTGGCTGAGATGAAAGACGTTGTCGCCGACGTTCAGGTCATCCGCCGATCGGCCGTCCGCAGGGCGAGTTAGGGGAAATCAAGGAGGGCCGTTTGGATTGCCAATTCACGCCTCGGTGCGCGATCGGGTTGTGGGCGCTGGAAGATCGCGTCGGCGCCAACCCGGCGCCAGATGATGCGCGGCTGACCAGGATGAACCTCGCCTGCCTCCTGGAAGGTAGCGCGGCCGTCATAGGCCTCGCGTCGGCGTCCAGTTGGCCAAGTACCGCGCTGACGGTGACCCGCGTATCGCGGATGCAGGACAGACCGCGCTGCCCGGAAGGGCCTGTTCGGGCGCCTACCGCGGTGCGACCAATACGATGAAGGCGATGGTCCGGGCTGAGCGAATCGTTCTCTTGGCGGTGCTGGGCGCGATGCTCTTCGGGGCGTCGGCGAGCGGGCAGAGCGCCGACCAGAGGCGAGCGTCGGTCGATCCCTACTGGCTCGGACCCTCCTTCGCCGGCTTGCAGGTCAGCGAGGAAAGGCACATCACCGGCCCCGAAATCATCTATGGGGACTGCAAGCTTCCCGAAGGCGAGGGTGGATGCTCGTGGCCGGCAGTGATCGAAACGTCGACCACTTGTGCCCTCAACCCGATTGCCAACGAAACGCCTTCCTCCCCGGTCTCCCTCCTCCGTGGCAGTGGGCTGATGACCCAAAACGACGAAGTGGGAAAGGTCTACGTCGGCACCGGCGACCGGACGTTCACCATCGAAACCCGTGAACCCGAGCTGATGAGCGCGGCGCTGCGCGAAGCCCGCCGCCGTTCGCAGCCTTCGCCACAACCGCTGCCGCCGCCGGTCTACCCGATCACGGTCCTGCGCGAGCTCAAGCGGGTGACCGCGGCGGCGGAACGGCTGCGCGGAGTCAAGGCGATCGCCAGAGAGACCGAACTGAGGCCGGACCAGGCCAGGTACCGGCTGCGCGTCGCCGAACTGCTCGGGCCAGAGGCGCTCGCCGGCGTGCCAGTCCCGACGATGTCGACGGCGAGGGTGAAGCGACTGATCCAGCTGGCCGTCCTCGTTCGCCTGTACCCCACCCGAACGGCCGAAAAAAACGGAATGACCGTGGCCGAGCTGCGAAAACGGGTCAGCCGCGTGCGCGGCCTCGCGGGCTTCTGCTAGTCAGAACTGGTATTCGGGGCTGAGCACCGCGGCGAAGTAGCACGGGCAATCGCGACGGACGGAACCGCCGCCACTCGCCGCGCATCCGGCCGGTTCCGGGCACTAATCCGCATTAGTGCCCACAATGACAGCGATATGTGGGGATGGTTCGATCTAGTTCGGCAACCCGCGGCCGAACCCGCCCGTCCACATGCAGGGCATTCTCGAAAAAGCGGCTGAAGGGATTCGAACCCTCGACCTTCTGCATGGCAATTAAGCCGACCTCCAACCCCGACCGGCAACGAATATGCTCATTTGCAGGGGCTTCGTGGCGGCGCTGCAGACGGCCGAGATCGGGAATGCGTGCGGATATGCGCCGATATGCAGCAATTCGGGCACTCGTAAGCGCGAGGGCCGAAATTCGAGGTGGCGGTTCATTTCCCTGGCGCCGACAACCGCAGTCTGCTGACCCAGGTCAGTAAGCTGAACCGATGTCTACTTCTCGCGAGTACGAGGTCGTGCTGACGCCTGAGACCGAGGGTGGGTTCAGCGTGGCCGTCCCCGCCCTCCCCGGCTGCACGACCCAGGGCGAGACCCGCGAAGAGGCCCTATCAATGATTCGCGAGGCGATCGAGGTCTACATCGAATCCCTCGTCGCGCATGGCGACCCGATTCCCGGGCCGGTCGAGATCGAGCGAGTCACCGTCGCCGCGTGACGCCGCGGCTCCCGGCCGTCACGCCGCGCCAGGCGGTCCGCGCGCTGGAGCGCTGCGGCTGGAAACTCGATCGGGTCAAGGGGAGCCACCACGTCTTCCGACACCCCGACCACGCTCATCGGGTCGTCGTTCCGATGCACAGCCGCGACCTGGCCAAGGGAACGCTCAACCAGATCGTCAACGCCTCTGGGTTGGATCGCGCCAAGTTCCTCGAGCTTCTTTGAGAGACCCGGGCTGGGGCGTCGCTTAGGAATCTGGGCCGCTCGTCGGTGGTCAGCAGCTGGAAGCCGTCCAGTCACCCGCCAACGCCTAGCGCGGCTGCGGGACGCCGCGTTCGCGCTGGAGCTTTTGCTTTCTCGGCAGCAGCGGGAGTCCAAGGCGGGCGCACCCCAGGCCTTCGGCCTTGGGCAGCAACCGCCACCTGTGCGGTCCGTATTGCCAAACGCCGCTCGGCATCGAGGCGACCAGCTTCACCAGCGTTTCCGGATACCCGCCTTCCTCTCTCGCCCCTTCGCGCAGGATCGGCCATCGCCTGAAGGTGGCAATCGCCCTTTCGGCTTCGACTTTCGCGCCGTTGTCACCACTCCTGCGGGCTGCATCCCACTGCCGGAACCAGAGACAGGAGACGGTGTTGGTCACGGCTCCGCGGACCTGTAGCCGGCTGGTCGTCAGGCCTTCGTCGGGAATCATCGAGGACTTGAAGTCGTTGGGGACGGGCACCCCCTTCAGCATCTGCCGCACCACTGCATCATGGTCGGCAGCCTTGACCACGGTCGCCGGCATCGCATCGAGCCAGGTCTGCAAATCCACTCGACTCAGCCAGCTGAGCCGTTCTTTGAAAGCGGCCAGGTCCGGGACCTCCGCGTTGAGTTCGAGCAGGTAGCCGCCTTCAGACCAGAACGCGGTCATCCGCCGATTGCCGGGAGCGCCCTGGTTGGCGTAGAACTCGGCCCGGGTGTCGACGTCTGCCGTCGTTCCCAGAACGGGCAAGGTGGTCCAGCGTTGACCATGCGGATGGGGTTGGCATCTGGCAGTCTTGAGAGCTTCCTCCAGCGAGCCATGAGACCAGCGAAGTTCGACTTTGCGCTGGCGCACCGCGGCCGGCAGCATTCCGGACTCGCGGTAGCGGGCTTTCGGATCACAAACGGAGCGAGATCGACCTGCAACTCGGATCGATTCGTCGGGAAGCGGATTGCCGGTGACGAATTCCATCGTTCCTCCACCTCTGCTGGACTTCGGTGAATTGGGGCCGTGTGCCGCCTCATAAACATCCTGGACTCGCCAGCCCGGCCCTTCGAGCAGCAGCAACGGCGTCGCCTCCGCGAAGCGCACGAGCTCGGCTCCGTAGGCCCGTGACGGGGACTCCGAGGTGCCACTGCCGATCGAGAGCAGCACCGCGATCGCAGCCGCGCCGGCCGCGATCGTCCCGGCCAGGCCAACCAGGCTACGGCGCCGGCGACTGCCAGCGCTCGGCCAGGACATTGCCAGACCCTCCGAAGCCCCCTCGCTTCCTGGCTCGGCGACGATCTTCTCGACCAGGGCGGCCTCCGCGAGGCCAAGGTCAAGCGAGGCCATCTGCGACGAAGAGGCCGGATCGGCTTCCTGCAGTCTGCGATCGATCTCCCTTGGCTTCATCGCGCTTCACCCACTTCCATCTCGCTCTGTATTTCCATCTCGTTGTTCTGTATTTCCTCCGATCGCTCGGAGAGCCTCGAGCTGAGGCGGCGCCGCGCCCGGTGCAGGCGGGTGCGCGACGTCACCGCCGAGATGCCGAGCACTCGCGCCGCCTCGCTCGGCGTCAGCCCCTCCATGCCGACCAGCATCAGCAACTCGCGATCGGCATCTCTCATTTCGGCGAGGGCTTCGATCACGCCGTGCCGTTCGGCCGGTGGTTGCACCGGAATCTGGCGCCGCAGCTCGTCGCGCAGCCGCTCGGCCAAGCGCGAGCGGCGGTTGGCGCCGCGCCTGTGGTTGGAGTGCACCCGACGGGCGGTCGCGTAGAGCCAGAGACGCGCCTCGTCCCCGACCGGCACGTCGCCAAGCCGGCGCCAGGCGACGAGGAAGGTCTCGGCGACCACATCTGCCGCGTCCTGCGGATCGGCGCAGCGCCGCAGCGCGTACCTCAGGATCTCGCGCTCGTGTCTCTGGTAGAGGCACGAAAATCGCGACTCGGCAAGCTCGCGGGGCAGTGCTTCGTCAGCGGCGAAATTTCGGCTCATAGTCGGTACATGTCCGCCTAGTGCCCAGCGTTTCACTTTGGCTTACGGCAATTGCTTTGGCCGATCGCCGCTTGAGCCGCCGAACAGGAGACACGGCTCGCCGAGGAGCGCCTCACGCACGTCAAAAGCGACTACTCAAGTGGTGGCCTGTCCCTGGATGACTGGATCGATTTCAAGGCTGAACTAAGCCGCAGCGGGAAGCCGCGCATCCGGCTGATAAAGCGGTGATTCGCGCCGGGCCATCGAGCAAAAGTATCTCGCCATCCGCCGTTACCGCTGTCACGGGACCAATGCAAGGCGGAATCGGCCACCATCGCAACGCATCGGGGGTCATTCCAGGCACTAACGCACATTAGTGCCTGGAATGACGGCTATATGCGGGGCTGGTTCGATTTTGCTTCGGGCCCCAGCGCCGAACCCGACCCGCCCACATGCAGGGCATTCTCGAAAAAGCGGCTGAAGGGATTCGAACCCTCGACCTTCTGCATGGCAAGCAGACGCTCTAGCCAGCTGAGCTACAGCCGCACGAGGCGGCATTCTAGCTGCGGGGGCGTACTCCTGGTTTCCGCGCTAGCCTGACCGCCCGACCTTCCTTTCGGCAACCATGCTCTTCCGTCAGATAATCCACGAGGACCTCGGCTGTGCCTCTTACCTTGTCGCCGATCGCGAAGCCGGCGTGGCCGCCGTCGTCGATCCGCAGTGGGACGTCGAGCCCTATCGGCGCCTGGCGCGGCTGCACGGGGTACGGATCGGGCACGTGCTGGAGACCCACAACCACGCCGATCACGTCTCCGGGCACGGGCGGCTGGCGCGGACGACCGGGGCGACGATCCACATTCACGAGCTGGCCGGCGCCGAGTACGCGCACGAGCCGTTCGCCGATGGCTGGGTGCTGGAGCTGGGCGATCTGACGATCGAGGCCGTGCACACGCCCGGTCACCGGCCCGAGCACACCTCCTTCCTGCTGCGCGACGCCAGCCGCGACGGCGCTCCCTGGGCGGTGCTCGGTGGCGACTCGCTCTTCATCGGCGACGTCGCCCGGCCCGACCTGGCGGTGGAGCCGCGCGAGGGCGCCGCCGACATGTTCCGCTCCCTGCACGAGCGCCTGCTCGCGCTCGACGACGAGGTTGAGATCTGGCCCGGCCATCTCGGCGGCTCACTCTGCGGCGGCTCGGCGATCGACCTCAAGACCTCCTCGACGATCGGCTTCGAGCGGCGCCATAATCGTGCCCTCGGCATCGCCGACGAGGCCCAGTTCGTCGAGGACGCCGTCGCCTCGCTCGGCGACCGCCCGCCCAACGTCGAGCAGATCGTCGACCTCAACCGCGGGCCGCTGGTGGACGATTTCGGCACGCCGGCGCCGCTCACTCCCCATGAGGTGGAGGCCGCGGTCGCCGCTGGCGCAGTGGTCATCGACGGTCGCACCAACGATCAATTCGACGAGGCCCACATTGCCGGCGCCCTCAGCACCTCCTCCTACGACACCGGCTTCGCGACCAAGGTCTCGCGCGTCGCCCCCGAGGGGGCAGAGATCATCGTCGTCGGCTCCTCCGACGGCGACGAGCGCGACGCCGCCGAGCTGCTGGCGGCTGTCGGCGTCGAGGTGCGGGGATTCCTCGAGGGTGGGATGACCGCCTGGCGGATGGAGGAGCGGCCGGTGCAGCGGATCGAGTTGATCGACCCCGATGAGCTGGCGACGCGGGTCAAGGGGCCGGAGCCACCGCTGGTCCTCGACGTCCGCAACGCGGCCGAGTACGCCGGCGAGCACATCCCCGGCTCCCTGCACATCCCCTACGGGGAGATCGCGCACCGCTGCGACGAGCTGCCCCGCGACCGCCAGATCGCGGCGATCTGCCGCGGCGGCAAGCGCAGCGGCCTTGCCGCTTCGATCCTGCAGCGCGAGGGCTTCGCCGACGTCGTCCATGTCGGCCAGGGGGTCGGGGTCTGGCGCGACGGCGGTCACGCGGTCGAGAGCGGTGCACCCGCCGCAAGCCCAGCGCTTTAGCGACCGCGGCTCAGAGGCCCGCGACCGCCTCCTCCACCGCGGTCTCGCCGGATACCACTTCGAACGCCTTGCCGACCGTGTTGGCGGCCGGGAGCGCCGCCGCCAGGACCGCGACCACGTCGGCCCGCGGGATCTGGCCGCTCTCGAGGCCGTTGCCGATCGTGACCTTTCCGGTCGGCGGTTCGTCGGTGAGGCTGCCCGGGCGGACGATCGTGTAGTCGAGCCCGCTCGCCTCCAACTCTCGATCGGCTTTCGCCTTGGCCCGCAGGTACTCGCCGAAAACGCCGCCGCCCTCGGCCGGAGGGTCGCCCGCACCCATTGAGCTGACGATGACGTAGCGACGGACGCTCTGCGCTCGGGCCGCCTCGATCAGCTTCACGGCGCCGCCGTGGTCCAGCGTCCACTTGCGCTCGGCGCCGCTGCCGGGCCCGGCGCCGGCGGCAAAGACGATGGCGTCGCCGCCTTTGACCTTAGCCGCCACATCGCTTTCCGCCTCGAGGTCGCAGAGGATCGGCTCGATGCCGCCTTCGACCAGGTCGTCGGCCTGCTCGGCCCTGCGGATCAGGCCCCTGACCCGATCGCCGCGCTCGGCCAGCAGCTTGCCGAGCTGCAGTCCGATCTTCCCGTGTCCACCAGCAATCACCACGTCCATGGCACCACTCCCATCGTTGGTCCTGGATTAGAGCTCATCAATTTTGGGTAAGCCGCTTGCGTCCCGGGTCGAGCCCGTCGGCCCACCGACACAGAGGAGGCTCTCGATGAATCGAAGCAAGTTCGCCCTGCCGGCTTTGCTGGCAGTGGCCACCGCGCTATTGGCACCGAGCGCCGCGAGCGCCTGGGCGCCGGCCGCGAGCGCTCCCGTCCACCCCGGCGTGCAGACCTACACCGAGGCAGGCCAGTGCACCTCCAACTTCGTCTTCCAGGACGGCGCCGACGTCTACCTGGGACAGGCCGCGCATTGCTCCGGCACCGGCGGCCAGACCGAAACCGACGGCTGCACCAGCGGCTCGCTGCCGCTCGGCACCGCGATCGAAGTCAAAGGCGCGAGCAAGCCCGGAACGCTGGTCTACAACTCCTGGCTGACGATGCAGGCCAAGGGCGAGACCGACCCCGACACCTGCGCCTACAACGACCTGGCGCTGATCGAGCTCGATCCCGCCGACGTCGGCAGGGTCAACCCCTCCGTCCCCGGCTTCGGCGGCCCGACCGGGATCGGCAGCGCCGGCGAGCTCGGCGCAGCTGTCTACTCATACGGCAACTCCTCGCTGCGCGGCGGGGTCACGAAACTGAGCCCGAAGCAGGGCATCGCGATTCAGGCCGAAGGTGGCGGTTGGAGCCACGTCGTCGCCACCGTGACCCCCGGCATCCCCGGCGACTCGGGGAGCGGCTTCCTCAACGGCTCCGGCGCGGCGATCGGCGTGCTCAGCACCCTGCAGCTGGCGCCGCTACCGGCGACCAACGGCGTCGGCGATCTCGGCAAGGAGCTGGCCTACCTGCGTGCCAACGCCGCTGGTTTCGCCGGCGTCCAGCTCGTCCCCGGCACCGAGCCGTTCAAGCCGGACCTGGTGGTAGCCATCCTCGGCTCCTAAGGCTAGTCCCTCCTAGGAGTCCAGCTCGGCCAGGAGGCCGGAGAGATCGAGCGGCCGCACGAACATCTCCACCTTCTGGCCGGGTTTTGGCTGCGGCCAGTCTTCTTTTGGCCGGTCCCAGTAGAGCTCGACCCCGTTGCCGTCGGGATCGTTGAGATAGAGCGCCTCGCTGACGCCGTGATCGGAGGCGCCGGTGAGGCGGATGCCGGCCTCGGTCAGCCGCCGCAGGGCGTCGGCGAGGGCGCGGCGCGTCGGGTAACGGATCGCCGTGTGGTAGAGCCCGGTGGTCCCTGGGGGAGGCGGCGAGCCGCCTTGGACTCCCATGAGTTGAGGCCGAGGTGATGGTGGTAGTCACCGGCCGCGACGAAGGCGGCATCGTCGCCGTAGCGCTGCATCAGCTCGAAGCCGAGCACCCCGCTGTAGAAGTCGAGTGCGCGATCGACGTCGGCCACTCGGAGATGGACATGGCCGATATCCACACCGGGGTCGATCGGCTCCACGTCGTGCTCGGCCATGCCCCGAGCCTACTCGCCGTCGAGGGCCCCATTGACGAGGCGATCGGCGTCGGCGTTGTTCTCGCGGCGCACGTGGCGGATCGACCAGCTCTCGAAGGGACGCAACGCCGCCTTCACCTGGCCATGCAGTTCTTTCATTGTCGCGTCCTTGACTTTGTACCTGCCTTCGACCTGACGCACGATCAGCTCCGAGTCGCCGACCAACTCCAGCTCGCTCGCGCCGAGCGCGGCGGCCAGCTCGATCCCCAGCAGCAGCGCCCGGTACTCGGCGACGTTGTTGGTGGCGCGGCCGATCCGCTCGCCGCGTTCCTCCAGCACCGCGCCCTCGCCGTCACGGACGATCGCGCCGATCGCCGCCGGGCCGGGGTTGCCGCGTGCGCCGCCATCGACGTTGACCGTCAGCTTGGCCACGATCAGCGGTGGGCCGGGGTGCCGGCGGCGGGGCGGGCCTTGGCGGGGGCGACGAGCACGATGCGGCCGCCCTCGACCACCGAGGCGTTCCACTGGCGAGCGGCGGGGTCGAGCTGCTCGAGCTCGCTGCCCTTGCCGAGCTGGACGACCGGGCGCCGCTCGTCGCCGACGTCGACGCCCCACTGGTACCAGGAGAGCTCCCAGGCGACGGTGATGCGGACCTCCCGCGGTTTTCCGGCCGAGGCGCCGACGGAGACCGACGGCGCGCCCAACGTCCGCACCAGGCCGGCGACGGCGTGGCCGGCCTCGCTGGCGTTGAAGCGCATCGCCGCCCGTTCGAACGGCGTCAGCGAGGAGGGCTCGGCCTCGCGCGTGTGGCGGAGGCGCCAGCGCACGGCGCTAGTCCTGCTGGAGGTGGGACTTCAGCCGCATCACGGCCTTGGTGTGCAGCTGGGAGACGCGCGACTCGGTGACGCCGAGGACCTCGCCGATCTCCCGCAGGGTGAGGTTCTCGTAGTAGTAGAGGGCGACGACGAGCTGCTCGCGCTCGGGCAGCGAGCCGATCGCCTCGGTCAGGCGGTCTTTGACCTCGCTGCTGGCCAGGGCCTCCTGCGGGTCGGAGGCGCCGTCGTCGGCGATCGTGTCCAGCAGCGAGACCTGGTCGCCGGAGGAGTCGGAGACGGTCCAGAGCTCGTCGAGCGCGTAGACCGAGGAGTTGGCGATCTCCAGCAGCGAGCTCTGCAGTTCCTCCTCGGACATGTTCAGCTTCGCCGCCAGCTCGGCCTCGCTCGGGGCCCGCTGCAGTTCGTGCTCGAGTTTCGCCTGACAGGCTTCGATCTCGCGCGCCCGCGAGCGCACCGAGCGCGGCACCCAGTCCAGCGAGCGCAGTTCGTCGATGATGGCGCCGCGGATGCGGGTCATCGCAAAGGTCTCGAACTTGATCCCGCGCTCCGGCTCGAAGCGCTCGATCGCGCCGATCAGCCCGACCAGGCCATAGGAGATGAGGTTGGCGTCCTCGACGTGCGAGGGCAGGCCGGCGCCGAGGCGGCCGGCGACGAACTTGACCATCGGCGAGTAGGCGACGACCAGGCGCTCGCGCGCGGTCCCGTCCCCATCGTCCTTGTAGCGGCGCCACAGATCGCGCAGCTCGACCTCTTTTACTCCCGTCTCCATGCCGTTAGGCGATTCTACGTTTGGAAGGGGTCATTGGGTCACGCGCGAGGGTGGCTGGCGGCATAGGTGTCACGTAGGCGAGCGGCATCTACTCGGGTGTAAACCTGGGTGGTCGAGATCGATGCGTGGCCAAGCAGCTCCTGGATGGTACGCAGATCGGCGCCACCCTCGAGCAAATGAGTGGCGAATGAATGACGAAGTGAATGCGGCGAGACCCCCGCGGCCATCGCCGCTTCGCGGGTCCAGAGGCCGAGACGGCGGGTGATGTCGGAGTTGGAGAGGCGCTTGCCGCTCTTGGAGAGGAACAGCGCCCGCTCGCGCGGATCGCTCGCCAGGGCGCCCCGGCCGCGCTGCATGTAGCGCTCCAGCGCCCGCTGCGCCGGCTCGCCGACCGGCAGGATTCGCTCCTTGGACCCCTTCCCCATCACCCGCAGCTGCTCGCTCTCGAAATCGAGGGCGCCTTCGTCGAGGTTGACGATCTCCTCGCAGCGCAAACCACAGGAGTAGGCCAGCTCGAGCATCGCCCGGTCGCGCAGCTGCAGCGGCGTCTGTGCCGGAATTCGCTCCAGTAGCGAGCGCATCTGCTCGACGCTGAGCACCTGCGGCAGCTTCTCGGCGCGTTTAGGGCTGGAGACCAGCTCCGCCGGGTTCTGCCCGGCCCGCTCGGTGCGGACGAGGAAGTTGTAGAGGCCCCGGATAGCCGCCAACTTGCGCGCCACGGTGGCGGGCGCGGCCCCGGCGGAGGAGAGCCCGGCGCCATAGCGGCGAACGTCGCGGTGACGAACATCGCCGGGCCCGAGCCCCTGTGGATCCACCCACTCCACAAACCCGGCCAGATCGACCGCGTAGGCCTTTCGCGTCCGCTCGGCGGCGCTTCGAGCCCTTAAGTCACGGTCGTAGTCGGCGAGAGCGGCTTCCCAGTTCACGAATCTAAATTCGTCCTCCCTCCAATTCGTCCTGCGCAAGGGCGCGAAAACCAAGCAGTCGGTGGACCGAGGACGCCGAGATGCGCCGGTTTGCAGCGTCCTAGCCGATGTAGATAGGGGTGCCCACTTCGACGCGGTCGTAGAGTTCTTCAACGTCGGGAATCGCCATCCGCACACAACCGTGGGAGGCGGCGCTGCCCAGCGAGTAGGTCTCTTCGGTGCCGTGGATGCCGGCGCCTTCGTAGATCGCCATCCAGCGCGCCTTGATCGGGTTCGAGGGCCCCGGCGGCACGGTGGTGCCCGCCAGCGAGCCCGCCCAGGCGGAGTCCGGCACGTGCCAGGTCGGGTTTTCTTCCTTTTCCTGGATTTCGTACAGGCCTTCGGGGGTTTCCAGGCCTTCCATCCCGACCGCGACGGTGTAGGTCTTGGCCAGCTTCAGGTTTTCCCACAGGCGCAGGGTGAAGCTCGAGCGGTCGAGCGTGAGATAGGACGGATACTCGGCGGCGACCTCGCTCTTGGTCACTTCCGGCTTGGTTGGATGGACGTCGGCGACGATCGTGTGCGGGGCATTGGCATTGAGGACCGCGGCGTTGAGGTCGGCGGTCAGCTTGTTGTCGCGCAGCTTGCGCCCGTTCTCGCCGGCCACGACTTCGAGCGAGGCTCCACTTGCCGCGACGTCGGCGTTGCGCGGTTCGCGGTTGATTTCCCCGGCAACGTGGCGGACGAACCTGTTGATCGCCCGGTCGGAGTAGGTCACCTGCGGCGAGATGCTCCTGGTCACCTCTTCGCCGGTCACGTAACGCACCAGGCGTCCGGGAAAGCCACCGTCCCGGCTGTCGGCGACTGCCTCTTCGACCGCCTTGTCGACGTTGGCGCGAACCTTCAGCTTGGCACCGGGCAACTCCCACTTCTCGCCGTCGAAGCTGACCCGCAGCGAGTGGCGCAGTGGCGCCAGCAATCGCCGCTGGACCAGTTCGGCGGCTTCGTCTTCGCTGAGACTACCGACGTCGACGCCGGCGATGCGAACGCCCTCGGCGATCTTGTCCTTCTGCGAGCTGTCGTAGGCATAGGCGGCACCAACGCCGAGGATCACGATCACGGCAGCGACGATCAGCCCTATAGAAGTCTTGCGTCCCATTCGTTCCTCTGACCGACCCTCTCTCGACTTTGCGTGAACCCGGTTGCGAAAAGTTTAGGCATTCGGATCATTCGGCCCAGCAGGCCATCTTCCCTGCAATTTCGCATCTGCATCGGTCTTATCGGCAGCTGGCGGGATATCTTTCGTCGGTGCGCACGAAGGACGAGGTCCGCAAGGAGGTCTGGAAGGCGATGGAACGCGAGGGCGTCTCCCGCTTCCCCGGTGCCGAGGGCCGCATCCCCAACTTCGCCGGCGCCAAGCTGGCGGCCGAGAAGCTCGCCAACCATCGCCTCTGGAAGCGCGCCCGGGTGATCAAGGCCAACCCCGACTCGCCGCAGACGCACGCGCGCCGGATCGCGTTGGAAGAGGGCAAGACAGTGATCATGGCGGTGCCCCGCCTGCGCGACCCCCACCCCTTCCGAGTCCTCGACCCGAAGCAGCTTTCCAAGCAGGCGGTGAAGGAGGCGGCGACGATCAAGGGGGCGCTGAAGCATGGCCGGGTGGTCGCGCTCGACGACCTGCCCGACATCGACTTCGTGCTCTGCGGCTCCGTCGCGGTGAACCTGAGCGGCGCCAGGGTCGGCAAAGGCGGCGGCTACCACGACCTCGAGTACGGGATCCTCGCCGACGCCGGCAAGATCGACAGCCACACCACGGTCGCCACCACCGTGCACCCGATGCAGATCCTGCGCCAGCACCTGATGGTCACCGCCCACGACTTGCCGGTCGACCTGATCGCGACGCCCCGCGCCGTGATCGAAGTCGAGCGCCAGTACGAGCGCCCGCGCGGCATCCTCTGGGACCACCTGCAGCCGCCGCAGATCCGCGAGATCCCGGTGCTGGAACGGATGGGCTACGCCTGAGCAAGCAGGCGATCTTGCAGGCACTTGAGCGCGCGGGCGATTCGGCCGACATGGGTCCCTAAGCCACCCACGTCGAGCGACTCGGAGAACCCATGCAGAAGCTGCGCCCCCGCCTCACCTACGCGAACGTGATCGCGACCCTGGCCCTGTTCCTCGCCCTCGGCGGTGGCGCCTACGCCGCGACGCAGCTGCCGAAGAACAGCGTCGGCTCCAAGCAGCTGAAGAAAAATTCGGTGACCGGGGCGAAAGTGAAGGACGGCTCCCTCAAGGCATCCGACCTGGAGGCGGGCGTGATTCCGACCCCAAGCGCCGTCCCGGCCCCGGTGGGCACTGCCGGGTTCGCCACGAAAGGCGAAGTGAACGGCCACTCCTATTCGAAAACCGAAGGCGATTCCCGCTACCTGAGAGGGACTGTCGTCGTCGTCAAAACCATCTCCGGCTCCCTGCCGAAAGACGAATTTGTCCAGGGCAATGTCCTCTGCCCTCCGGGCTATCAGGCAATCGGCGGCGGCATCGACCCCGACGGAATCTACGAGGGGAAGGTCTCCGCTTCCGGGCCCCTCATCGACGGGCAGCGACCCCTGAACGCCTCCGACGGGCAGCACGGCCCTGCCAACGGCTGGTACGGCGCCGTGACCACCGAAGGGGCATCGACGATCGAACCGATTCTGGAGACCAAGATCCAGGTGATCTGCTCGCCGCTCGGCTAGCGGCGAGCCGGTGGGGGCGCGTCGTCTGTTCGGCTAGGCTCGGCCGATGCCGACTTACATCCGCTTCAGCGAGGACCACTCCGTGGTGGTCCTCGAGAGCTTCGACGAGATCGAGAAGCGGATCCGCGAGGCCGAAGCGGCGAGGATCCCGCTCTTCGAGGTGACCCGCGCCGACGGCCCGAAGCTTCTGGTCAACGCGGGCACGATCAGGACCGTCTCGGAGGGGAAGAAGAAGGATGGCGAGCGAAAGGGCTGAGTCGCCGGCGGCCTTGAAGTGGGACCGGCGCATCGTCGCCGGCTCGGACTACGGCAATCCCGACCCGGAATGGCGCCGGGTCGACTGGCGCCAGCACCTGCACCAGGTCGAACTGCCCGGCGCGCGGGTCAATTATGTCGAGATCGGCGAGGGGGAGCCGATCGTCTTCGTCCACGGAATCTCCGGCAGCTGGCAGAACTGGCTGGAGAACCTGCCCCACTTCGGCCACGGGCGCCGCGCGATCGCACTCGACCTGCCCGGGTTCGGGGCGAGCCCGATGCCTTCCTGGGAGATCGATATGCCCGCCTACGGCCGTCTCCTGCACGACTTCTGCGAGAAGCTCGGCATCGAGGGCGCGACCGTCGTCGGCAACTCGATGGGCGGCTTCATCGCGGTCGAGGCGGTGACGGCGACGTCCGGTCACTTCAACCGCCTGGTTCTCGTCTCCGCGGCCGGCATCATCAACACCTGGAATCCGGAAGAGCGCGCCGTGGCGACGGCCTGGGCCTGGAAGGTCTTCGGTCCCCGTTACGCCCGGCGCAGCCGCTTCATCGTCTCGCGACCGCGGGCCCGCGAGTTCGTCTTCCGCCCTTTCATCCGCTACCCGGCGCGACTGCGCGAGGACCTGCTGCTGGAGCAGATCGAGAGCGGGCTGAAACAGGCAGACGGCTTCGGCGACGCGCTGCACGCGGTGATCCGCCACGACATTCGCGAGCGCCTGGCCGAGATCGAGATGCCGACGATGCTCGTCTGGGGCCAGTCG
This sequence comes from uncultured Solirubrobacterales bacterium, assembly GCA_963811375.1. Lineage (GTDB taxonomy): Bacteria > Actinomycetota > Thermoleophilia > Solirubrobacterales > 70-9 > VAYN01. Next base: position 766,672 of record CAWEQY010000008.1, on the reverse strand, counting down.
GACCGGGTGATCCCGATGGGTGCGGCGCTCAGCTACCACCGCCGCATCCCCCACTCGCGGCTGGAGATCTTCGAGCGCACCGGGCACGTGCCGCAGCTGGAGCGACCGGCCCGCTTCAACGCCGTTCTGGACGACTTCCTCGCGGGTTAGAGACGCCGGGATAAGCGCCGTGCCGTCAGCCCGTGACGGCGCCGTGGGCGGCGGAGGAGACAGTTGCCGCGTACTTGGCCATGACCCCGGGGCCGAAGGGCGAGGGCGGCGACTCGTAGGCCGCGACCCGCTGGGCGATCTCCTCGTCGCTGAGCCCGACGTCGATGCGGCGGCCATCGATGTCGACGGTGATCTCGTCGCCCTCGCGGATCGCCGCGATCGGGCCGCCCTTGGCGGCCTCGGGGGCAACGTGACCGATCATCAGGCCGCGGGTGGCGCCGGAGAAGCGTCCGTCGGTGACCATCGCCACGCTCTCCCCCAGCCCCTCGCCGACGATCGCGGCGGTGACCTGCAGCATCTCGCGCATGCCGGGCCCCCCGACGGGCCCCTCGTTGCGGATGACCACGACATCGCCGGCGTCGATCTTCTGATCCTTGACCGCCCGGAAGCAGGCCTCTTCGGACTCGAAGACGCGGGCGGGACCGGTCTGCTGGGTGCGCTCGGTGCCGGCGAGCTTGACCACGGCCCCTTCCGGCGCGAGGTTGCCACCGAGTATCGCCAGGCCGCCTTCGGCCTTCAACGGATCCCCCAGCGGCCGCACCACCTCTTGGCCAGGTGCCTCGGTGGCCTCGGCCGCGACCTCGCCAATCGTCTTGCCGGTGACGGTGATCGCGTCCTCGTGCAGCACGCCCTTTTCGGAGAGGCGCTTGAGGATCACCGGCACGCCGCCTGCGGCAAAGAGGTCGGTGGCGACGAAGCGCCCGCCCGGCTTGAGGTTGGCGAAGAGCGGCGTCGCCCGGGAGATGCGCTCGAAATCGTCCATCCGGAGCTCGATGTCGAGCTCGCGAGCGAGCGCGATCATGTGCAGGACGGCGTTGGTCGACCCCCCCGAGGCGCAGACGCAGGCGATCGCGTTCTCCAGCGAGTCGCGGGTGATCACCTTGCTCGGGGTGATGTCGTCGGCGAGGACGCGGATCACCAGCTCGCCGATTTTCTCGGCGACGGTCGCCTTGTCGTCGTCTTCGGCCGGGACCATCGCTGAGCCGCCGGCGCTGATCCCGAGCGCCTCGAAGGCGCAGGCCATCGTGTTGGCGGTGAACTGGCCGCCGCAGGCCCCGGCGCCGGGGCTGGCGACGCCCTCGAGCTCGTTCAGTTCCTCGTCGGTCATGTTGCCGGCGTTGTGGGCGCCGATCGCCTCGAAGATGTCGAGGATGGTGACGTCGCGGCCGTGCCAATGGCCGGGGGCGATCGAACCGCCGTAGAGCAGGACCGACGGCACGTCGAGCCGGGCCAGCGCCATCGCACAACCGGGAATCGTCTTGTCGCAGGCACAGAGGGCGACGATCGCGTCGAACTGGTAGCCGCGGGCCATCAGCTCGATCGAGTCGGCGATCACCTCGCGGCTGACCAGCGAGGCCTTCATCCCCTGCGTCCCCATCGTCACCCCATCGGAGACGGCGACGGTGTTGAACTCCATCGGCGTGCCGCCAGCGGCGCGCACGCCCTCTTTGACGTGCTCGGCCAGCGCCCGCAAATGGAAGTTGCACGGCATCGCCTCGGTCCAGGTGTTGGCGATCCCGATCGTCGGCCGGCTCAACGCATCGTCGTCGAAGCCGATCCCCTTCATGTAGGCGCGCGAGTGGGCGCGGTCGGGACCGTCGAAGACGGTGGCGGAGCGGGGACGCGGGAGGGCGGTCTTGGCGCCGTTGGAGCTCATGCCGGGAAATCTACTGGGCGTGCTTCGCCGCAAGTATGAGCACTTGGCGTACCCACGGGCACCACAACTGCCCAATCTGGGATCAGGAGAGGCCGAGGGCGTTGACCGGGCCCGGTCCGGCTCCGATTCCGCGAAGGCCGGCACCGACCGCTTCCGATGCCACGACCCGCGCCTTGCGCGCGGCCTCCAGCGGCCCCTCGCCCCTGGCCAGGAACGCCGCCAAAGCCGAGGAGTGAGTGCAGCCCGAACCGTGCGCAGCGCCGTCGGGGTGACGCTCGCCCGGAATCTCGATCAGTTGCTCGCCGTCGAAAAAGAGGTCGACCAAATCCTCGCTATGCCCCCCGGTGACGACGGCGGCCTTCGGACCGAGCCCAACCACCGCGCGGACCAGACCCTCCCGGCTCGCCCCCTCTCCCAGCCCGGTCAGCTCGCGGGCCTCGGGGATGTTCGGGGTGGCGACCGCGGTCAGCGGCAGCAAACGCTCGACCAGAGCCCGTCGCGCCTCCATATCGAGCAGCACCGCCCCGCTCTCGGCCACCATCACGGGGTCGATCACGACCGGCGCCCCGTCGACGAGCGCGAGCGCCTCGACCACCGCCTCGACGGTCTCGGCCGTCCCCAACATCCCGATCTTGACCGCGTCGACCCCGATGTCCTCGGCCACCGCCTTGACCTGGGCGACGATCATCTCCGGCGCCACCGCGTCCACCGCCTGCACCCCGATCGTGTTCTGAGCCGTGATCGCGGTGATCGCCGTCATCCCATGCACCCCACAGCGCGCGAATGCCTTCAGGTTGGCCTGGATACCGGCACCGCCGCCGGAGTCGGAGCCGGCGATCGAGAGGACCGCAGGAATGGGTTGTGGTTGCACAGGCCACAGCAAAGCATGTTCCCCCTGGGCCAGAGCCTGGAATGTCCCACCATCAAAATAAACTTGCTCCAATGGAAATTCGAGTGGCGCTCCAATCAATTCTCGACGGCATCCAAAATGCGCGGCTGGAACCCCTAGCCAAACATCTCCTCGCGCACAGAATTACTCACGACTGGCGCGGTGCAGTGGCCCTAGCCGTTGACGACGCGAGCTACAAGGTCAAAGGAAGTGCTGGGCAAGGCTATTGGGCGCACACCGTATGGCTGGCCGTCTTCGATCGAACCATCACCGAAACCGCGCAACGCGGCTTCTATCTCGTCTACCTCGTCCCGGGCGATGGGAGCAGGGTGTTTCTCTCTCTGAATCAAGGAACTGAAGAGATCTATGAGCGAGTTGGTGGTCGCCGCTATCGCGAGGTGCTTAGGGACACCGCCGCCCGCGATCGCGGGCTTTTATCGGGAGAAGAAACGTACGGATTACTAGATGGCCCCATCGACCTTCTTGGAAGGAGCCGACTGACCCTTGGCTATGAGAGCGGGAATATTTATGCCGCCGAATATTTGACGGGTCGCATACCTTCCGAGGCAGAGCTTGAGGCCGACCTAACCCGACTCCTGCTCCTCTACCAATCTCTCATTGAGGCACGTGATCAAGTCGAGGGCGACGGGGATTTGAGAGACCCGCGCCTTTCATCGGATCAAGTTGAGGCTCGGCAATACCGATGGCATAGAAGAGCGGAGAGGAATCGAGGTCTTGCGGCCGATGCGAAGCGATTTCATGGCACGCGCTGTCAAGTGAAGGCTTGCCAAAAGGAGCTATCGGAAATCTACGGCGATCTAGCGAAGGGCTATATAGAGGCTCACCACCTCACCCCTTTTTCGGAGCTTGAAGGGCGTCCAACGAAACTGGACCCAAAACGTGACTTCGCCGTGGTGTGTCCCGATTGCCACCGAATGCTCCATAGACAGGTCATTCCATACTCCCTCGAGGAGATCAGCGCACAAATTGAAACCTCTCGGGACTAGCTATCTATGTGAGATCCACAGGATGGACGGTCCGGCAGTGCCAGAGTCGTCCGTGCATAGGCACCTACGGAGGAAAACGTGACGTAGCCAAGTAGCTCGAGACGGGCGAGCGCGGCGGCGGCTTTAGGACCGGAGAGGCCGAGGATCGCGGCGACTCCGTCGCAACTGGACTCCCCCGCCTCGACCATGGCGAGAACTTCGACGAGAGGCTGGTCCAGGCCGGGGCCGGCGCGGTCGAGGCGCTTCGCGCCGGCGCCGAGCATCGCGTCGAGCACGTCCTGGGCATCGCGGACAACGCAGGCGCCGCCGGCGAGGAGGTTGTTGGGACCGGCGGAGGCGCGGGAGGTGACGGGGCCGGGAACGGCGCCGAGGTCGCGGCCGAGGTCGGCGGCAAGGTCGGCGGTGATCAGGGAGCCGGAGCGGACGGCGGCCTCGACGACGACGGTCATTCCGGCCAGGGCAGCCATGATCCGGTTACGGGCGGGGAAGGTCCAGCGCCAGGGGGCGGCTCCGGGCGGAAACTCGGAGACGACCAGTCCCCGCTCGCAGATCTGCCGCCAGAGCGAGCGATGCGCCGCGGGGTAGGCGGTGTCGGGGCCGCAGCCGAGCACGGCGACAGTTCGGCCGGCATCGATGGCACCGCGATGGGCGCAGGCATCGACCCCAAAGGCGAGCCCGCTGACGACGACCATTCCGGCCGCGGCCAACTCCCGCCCGAGCTCGCGGGCGACCTCGCGGCCGTAGGAAGTGGCGCGGCGGGCGCCGACGATCGTCACCGTGCCGAACGGCTCGAGGCCATCGAGGAGACCCGGGTCGCCCCGCCCGATCAACGCCCACGGGGCGTCGGGCGCGTCCCGCAGGCCCTCCGGGTAGAGGTCGCCATGACGGCAGCAGGCCCAGCACTGCGCCGCCAGCAGCTCCGCCGCCAGGTGGCGCTCCTCGAGCGCCTCGACCCGGCCCAGCAGCTGGCCTGCGACCTTCGGGGCCGCCGCGGCAACCAGATCCTCGTTGCTGAGGCGCAGCAGTTCCGGCGAGCGCGCGCCGACTGCCCCGGTCGCGACCTTTTCGATGTAGGGGCCGAGCAGGGCCAAGAGCCAGGACCGGCGCAGGCAATCGGGGCATGCCCCGGGCTCAACCACGATCCCGCCTCCGCAATTGCAGGGCCTGGGCCATCTGCGCCTCGCCGATTGCATCGCTGCCGGCGAGGTCGGCGATCGTCTGGGCCAGGCGCAGGGCCCGGTCGTGGGCGCGGCCGCTGAGTCGCTGCCGCGCGTAGAGCTCCGCCAACAGCGCGGCGGCCTCCGGGCTGAGCGCGCAATTGCGTACCTCGGCCGGGGTCATCTCGGCGTTGCAGCGCCCCGGGCCCAGCCGCCGCGCCTGGCGTTCGCGGGCGGCCGCCACGCGCTGCCTCACATCCGCCGAGGCCTCCCCCGGTCCGCCGCCGATCTCGGCCGCGCTCGGCTGCCGCAGGGCCGCGAGGATGTCGATGCGATCGGCAAGGGCACCGCTGAGGCGGCCCTGATAGCGCTGCACCGCGGCCGGCGCACAGCTGCAATCGGGGTCGACTTCGCCGCGCCCGCAGGGACAGGGATTGGCGGCCGCGACCAGCATGAAGCGGCAGGGCAGGCTGCGGCGACTGGCGGCGCGGGCGATCGAGACCTCGCCGGACTCCAGCGGTGCTCGCAGCGCCTCCAGCGCGTCGCGGCGGAACTCGCAGAGCTCGTCGAGGAAGAGGACGCCGCGGTGGGCCAAAGTCGCCTCGCCCGGGCGGGGTGGGTTGCCGCCGCCGATCAGCCCCGCCGGACTGATCGTGTGATGCGGAGAGCGGAACGGCCGGCCAGCTGACAGCGCCATGCCGAGACGACCGCAGGCGCTGGCGATTCGCGCAACCTCCAACGCCTCGACCGTCGCCAGCGGCGGCAGGATCGAGGGCAGGCGGCTGGCGGCGAGCGACTTGCCGGCCCCGGGCGGGCCGATCATCAGGAGGCTGTGGCCGCCTGCCGCGGCGACCTCGAGCGCATGGCGCAGGTGCGGTTGCCCGCGCAGGTCGGCCAGGTCTGGGGCCGTACCGGCAACGCCCAGTTGCAGCGGCAGCGCCTGCGGCCGCTCGGGCTCCCACTCGCCTGTCGCCAGCTCCGGCAGCTGCCCGAGGCCGTCGAGCGGAACGACGTCGATGCCGCTCGCCAGCGCCGCCTCGGCGCCATTCTCCGCCGGCACCACGATCGCCTCGGCCCCACCCTGGCGGGCCGCCTCGGCGATCGCCAGCACTCCGTTGACCGCACGCGTCGAGCCGTCCAGGGCCAGCTCGCCGACCAGGGCGACCCGGGACAGCGCCTCCCACTCGAGCTGGCCGGAGGCGCTGAGCAGGGCGGAGGCAATCGCCAGGTCCATGCCCGGCCCCACCTTGCGCAGGCTGGCCGGCGCCAGGTTGACGACGATCCGGCGCAGCGGGAACTCGAAGCCACAGTTGACCAGCGCCGCCCGCACCCGCTCGCGCGCCTCCCTGACCGCGGCATCGGGAAGGCCGACGATCGCGAAGCCGGGCAGGCCGCGGTGGACGTCGACCTCGACCCGGACCGGGCGGGCGACGATGCCGTCGAGAGTGAAGGTTCTGGCCGTTGCGAGCACGGCAACGACGCTATGGAGAGAGGTCCGACCTGTTACGCGCCAGCTGTGGAGCTATTGGGTTTTTTGGCGCGCATCTCGTGCGCCGCTGCCTTCTAGCCTGATTCGACGATGACGATCGCCCGCCAGAGGACCGGCCAGAGAGCCGAGGAGCTGGTCGCCCGCCGCCTCGCCGCCGCCGGTTGGGAGATCGTCGAGCGCAACGCCCGCACCCGCTACGGCGAGCTCGACATCGTCGCCCGCGACGGGCGCGCGCTCGTCTTCGTCGAGGTCAAGGCCGGTCGCGAGGGCGCCGCCTTCGGTCCCGAGCGCCCGATCCTCGCCGTCGACGCCCGCAAGCAGCGCCGCGTCCGCAAGCTCGCCACCGCCTGGATGGGCGAGCGCCGCGACGTCCCTCCCTACGCCGAGATCCGCTTCGACGCCGTCGGCGTCACCTTCGACCGCCGCGACCGGGCCGTCGACGTCGAGCACATCCGCGCTGCGTTCTAGCCGGCGAGGCCCATCTGGGTGTAGGCGACCGACTGGAAGGACCGTCTGTGCAGGGGCGAGATCCCGTTCTGTTCGATCGCGGCGCGGTGCTCCGGAGTCGAGTAGCCGACGTGCTCGTCGAAGCCCCAGTGCGGGTGCTCGGCGGCGGCGCGGTGCATGTAGCGGTCGCGGGTGACCTTGGCGATCACCGAGGCGGCGGCGATCGCGGCGCTGGTGGCGTCGCCCTGGATCACCGCCCGGTGCGCGACCCCGCAACGCGGCAGCGAGAAGCCGTCGGAGAGGCAGGTGGCCTCGGGCGGCGGTTCCAGCCGTTCGAGCGCGACCGCGAGCGCTTCGATGTTGGTCACGTGCAGGCCGCGGCGGTCGATCCCCGCGGCCGAACGGACGACGACGCTGACCCGGGTCGCCGCCCGCAGCACGCAGGGGAACATCTCCAGCCGCCGCTCCTCGGTCATCTGCTTGGAGTCGTGCAGACCGCCGAGCGCGCGCCGGTCAGCGTGCGAGAGCTCCTCGTAGTCGATCAGAACGGCGGCGGCGACCAGGGGGCCCGCCAGGCAACCGCGCCCGGCCTCGTCGGTGCCGGCGACGAAACGGCTCTGAAGACCGCGGTCGAAAGCGAACAGGCGGCGACTGCGGGCCAGCCTGCGGCGGCCGCTGCGGGACTTAGAGGGTGCCGATGCGGTCGGGTGGCCAGTAGGTGACAAAGGCCTCACCGATGATCCAGCTTCGCGGGACGGGTCCCCAGAAGCGGCTGTCGTCACTTGCTCCACGGTTGTCGCCCATCATGAAGTAGTGGTCGGGCGGGATCTTGATCGTCCGCGGCATGTTGCAGGCAGCGGCGCTGCCGCAGGGGATGACGTACGACTCGTCCGTCTTCTCGACGCCGTTGACGACGGGGTGGCCGCCTTTGACCGAGAGCGTGTCCCCCGGCCCGGCGACGATTCGCTTGATGAAGTTCTGCTCGGACTCGGCTTTGGTCGGCTGCGGGCACGGTTCGCCCGGTTTGGGCTGGACGCCGCATTCGGTGCCGTTGTCGGCGCCGGCCGGCGGGTGGAAGACGACGATGTCGCCGAGCGCGGGATCGTTGAGGTGGTAGATGAAGCGGTTGACCAGGACCCGCTGGCCGACGTCGAGCGTCGGCTCCATCGATTCCGAGGGGATCTGGTAGGGCTTGATGACCCAGGCTTGGATCGCCAGCGCCAGCCCGAGGGCCAGCGCAACGATGACGACCAACTCGACCAGCCCGCCGCCTTTGCCCTTCGGCTTCGGAATCGCGAGTTTCAGGCTGCCGGATCCTCGTCGGAGTCGCCGGCATCGGCCGGCTTCTCGTCCTTGGCATCCTCTGACGCTGCTGGGCTGTCCTCGGTCTCCCCGGCCGCGGGCGCCTCTGCGTCCGTGTCCGCCGCTGCCTCAGTCTCCACCGCCGCCTCGGGTTCGGTTGCCTCGGGCTCGGCGCCCTGCTCCGCCTCGGGCGTCTCGGGCCCGGCCTCTGCAGCCTCCGCGGGCGCCTCGGCCGCCGGTGCCTCCTCCGCCTCGACTGCCTCGGCCTCGGTCGGCACGACCTCGTCCTGGGCCACGCCCTCGGCGTCGGTCGCGACCGCCGCGGCCGCGGAGGGCGCAGCGACAACATCGTCGTCGATGCCCCAGCGCCGCTCGGCGACGCGGGCGGCCTTGCCGATGCGGCCGCGCAGGTAGTAGAGCTTGGCCCGTCGCACGTCGCCGCGCGCCGCGACCTCAAGTTTCTCGATCTTCGGCGAGTGCAGCGGGAAGGTCCGCTCGACGCCGACGCCAAAGGACTGCTTGCGGACCGTGAAGGTCTCGCGCACGCCGGAGCCCTGGCGCCGCAGAACGACGCCCTCGAAGACCTGGGTGCGTTTGCGCGTGCCCTCGATCACCTGGAAGTGAACGCGGACACGGTCGCCCGGGCCGAAGGAGGGAAGTCCCTCTTTCAGCTGGGCACGCTCGATGCTGTCGATTACGGAGCTCATTTGGCGAGAAAAAACCGCCGGACCCGAGTGCGGGAACCGCGCGGCTGGCGGAATGGTAGCTACTCGGCGTCCGAGTCGAACTTCTCGGCACGCAGGCGGCTCTGCTCGAGCCGCCACTGGCGCACTTTCTCGTGGTCTCCCGAGAGCAGGATCTCGGGTACGTCCCAGCCCCTGTAGAGCGGCGGCCGGGTGTAGTGCGGGTACTCCGGCATCCCCTCCAGGACCTGGCTGAACGACTCCTCGGCGGCGGAATCCGCGTGGCCGAGAGCGCCGGGCAGCTTCCGCATCAGGACGTCGGCGACGACCATCGCCGCCAGCTCGCCGCCGGCCAGGACGTAACGGCCGATCGAAAGCTCGTCGTCGGCGAGGTGCTGGTGGACGCGATCGTCGAACCCCTCGTAGCGCCCGCAGAGCAGGGCCAGGTGCGGCTCCGCCGTCAGCTCGTCGGCGATCGCGTCGTCGAGCAGCGGCCCGGTTGGCGAGAGCAGCACGACCCGCGGCTTCTCTTCTTCGCCATGGGCGGCTTTCAGCGCGGCGTCGACCACGTCGACCCGCAGCACCATCCCCGCCCCGCCCCCGTAGGGCGAGTCGTCGACCTGGCCCGCCGTCAGAGGCGTCGTGTCGCGGTAGTTGAAGAGGCGGAGCTCGTTGCCCTCGCGCAGCGCGTTCTGGACCGATCGCTGGCCCTGGAACCAGTCGAACGCCTCGGGGAAGAGAGTGAAGAGGTCGAGTTTCAATCGAGGATGTCGACGATAACCCGTCGATCGATCCGTACGGCGGCGGCCTTGGCGATCGTCCTGATCGCGTTCGCGACGCGGCCGCCTTTGCCGATCACGCGGCCGAGGTCGCCCTCGGCGACCGTCACCTCGTAGACCAGGTCGCCGTCCTCTTCCAGCTCCTCGACGACGACAGCACCCGGGTCCTCGACCAGAGCCTTGACGAGGAACTCGATCAGCTCGGTCATCGCAGCGCCGGGCGCCTAGCTGCCGGAAGCGGCGATGCCCTTGGTGCGCAGCAGGCCCGCGACCGTCTCCGAAGGCTGGGCACCGTGCTCGAGCCAGTGGCGCGCGCGCTCCTCGTCGAACTCGATCAGCGAGGGGTTGGTCTGCGGGTTGTACTGGCCAATCGTCTCGATCGTGCGACCGTCACGCGGGGAGCGTTTGTCGGCGATGACGATGCGCCAGATCGGGTTCTTCTTGGAACCCACTCGTCTAAGTCTGATTCGGACAGCCATTTGGACGGGGCAGGTTAGCGCCTACGGATCTTTGGGCGCGGCGCGGCGCCGGTCATCTGCGCCAGCTGTTGCTGGTCGGGCATCTTGCCGGAGGCCATCGAGCGCATCATCTTGCGCATCTGGTCGAACTGCTTGACCAGCGCGTTGACGTTCTGAACCCGCGTTCCAGAGCCGTTGGCGATGCGCTTGCGACGCGAGCCGTTGATCATCCCCGGGTTGGCCCGCTCGGCCGGCGTCATCGAGAGGATGATCGCCTCGACCCGGTCCAGCTCACCCTCGTCGATGTCGGCGTTCTTCAGCTGTTTCATCGCCCCCATCCCCGGCAGCATCCCGAGAATGCCGCTGAGCGGGCCCATTTTCCGCACCTGGCGCATCTGCTGGAGGAAGTCCTCGAGCGTGAACTGGTCCTTCTTCATTTTGTCCTGCAGCTCCAGCGCCTGCTTCTCGTCGACCTGCTGCTCGGCTTTCTCGATCAGGCTGAGGACGTCGCCCATGCCAAGGATGCGCTGGGCCATGCGGTCGGGGTGGAACTTGTCGAAGTTCTCCAGCTTCTCCCCGGTCGAGACGAAGAGGATCGGCTTCCCGGTGACGGCGTTGACCGAGAGCGCGGCGCCGCCGCGGGCGTCGCCGTCGAGCTTGGTCATCACGACCCCATCGAACTCGGCCGCCTCGGCGAAGGACTCGGCGACGCCGACGGCGTCCTGGCCGGTCATCGCGTCGACGACGAGGAGGACGTCGTGGGGCTGAGTCTTCTTGCGGATCTTCGTCAGCTCGGCCATCAGGTCCCGGTCGATGTGGAGGCGGCCGGCGGTGTCGACGATCAGCACGTCGCGGCGCTCGGTGCGAGCCTGCTGCAGCGCCCACTCGGCGATCGCGACCGGGTCCTTGTCGGTCCCCTGCTGGTAGACGTGGGCGCCGGCGCGCTCGCCAACCGTGACCAGCTGGTCGACGGCGGCGGGGCGGTAGACGTCGCAGGCGGCGATCGCGACGTCCTTGCCGTCCTTCTTCAGGTGCATCGCGAGCTTGGCGCAGGCGGTGGTCTTGCCCGAGCCCTGCAGCCCTGCCATCAGGATCACGGTCGGGCCGCTGTTGGCCATCGCCAGCTCGCTCCCGGTCCCTCCCATCAGCGTCGCCAGCTCCTCGTTGACGATCTTGACCACGTGCTGACCGGGATCGAGGCTCGTCAGCACCTCATCGCCGAGACAGCGCTCCTTGACCGCCTTGGTGAAGTTTTTGACGACCTTGAAGTTGACGTCCGCCTCGAGCAGCGCCAGCCGAATCTCCCGCATCGCCGCATCGACGTCGGACTCGCTCAGCTTGCCGCGCGAGCGGACATCCGAGAGCGTTGCCTGCAGGCGGTCTGAGAGCTGATCGAACATGGGCGCCCAGCTTAGAGGGGGCCGTCGGTAGAGGGGTCCGGTTGTGCCCTGGGCGAATTGAGTCGCGCCCGCTGAAGCGGGCTGCTCCGCAACATGCTGTCCGCCTATGGCGGACATGGAATCAGATTGCATTTCGCGCGCTTCGCGCACATTCGCCCAGGGCACAGCCGGACCCCTCCATCAACACTCCGCTGGAGGACGGCGAGAAACTCCAAGATGGCCGAGGGGTTCGGAAGCTGAACTACACCGGGTGCAGGCCCTCTGCGTTTCCGAACCCAGATGAGCGCTCGTTGGGGAGGGTGGTGGTACCCCTCCGAACGTTTTGCGCCGCTGGCCGAGAGGCCATCTCGGACGGCTCTAGGCAACCCCGCCAGTCAGGCGAGAGAGGAGGGGTACCACCACCCTCCCCACGACTACTCAGCGAGCAACGCGGCCGCGTATTCGGCGGGGTCAAAAGGCCGCAGATCCTCCAACGTCTCGCCAACCCCGATCAGTTTCACCGGGATCCCAAGATCAGACGCGATCGCCAGGGCGATGCCCCCCTTGGCGGTGCCGTCGAGCTTGGTCAGGACGACGCCGTCGACGGCGACCGCTTCGGAGAAGACCTTGGCCTGGCGCAGCCCGTTCTGGCCGGTGGTGGCGTCGATCGAGATCAGGGTCTCGTGCGGGGCGCCGGGCATCTGCTTGGCGATCACCCGTCGCACCTTGGACAGCTCCTCCATCAGGTTGTCCTGGGTGTGGAGACGGCCGGCGGTGTCGACGATGACGACGTCGGCGCCGCGGGCGCGGGCGGCAGAGATCGCGTCGAAGGCGACCGAGCCAGGGTCGGAGCCTTCCTCTCCCCGGACCAGGTCGGCGCCCGCCCGCTGTGCCCACTCGGCCAGCTGCTCGGCAGCGGCGGCGCGGTAGGTGTCTCCGGCCGCGAGCACGACCGAGAGGCCCATCTCCTTGCTCAGGTGCCAGGCGACCTTGCCGATCGTGGTCGTCTTGCCGGTGCCGTTGACGCCGACCATCATCAGCACCGCCGGCTCGGCGCTGAGGTCGATCGGCGCCCGCCCGGTGCCGGCGACCTCGGCGAGGATCTCGATCAGGCGGTCGCGGACGGCGACGCCATCGGCCGCGACGGTGCCGGCCTCGACCTCGTGCTCGAGCCGCTCGACCACGGCGGCGGTGGTCGGAGCACCGGCGTCGGCGAGGATCAGCGCCTCCTCCAGCCGCTCCCAGGTCTCGTCGTCGATGCGGTCGAAGAGACTGGCGGAGATCTCCTCGGTCAGCGCCTGGCGGCTTTTCGAGAGGCTCTCGCGCAGGCGCTTGAAGACGCCGCGGCGCTCGGGCTCGGGCTCAGCCGCCGCCGAGTCGTTCGCGCTCGCGCGCGAACCGAGGTCGATCATCTCCTGCCAGGTCGTTGCCATTGCTGGCCGGAGAGGCTATCTGCGCGGCGCCCTTGAGCTCCTCCACCGCCGCCGTGAAGTGGCCGACGATCCGCTCCGCGTCGGGAACGGAGTCGGGATCGGCCAGCAGCCCGAAGCCGACCTGGCCGTTGTAGCTGAGGATCGCGATCGCCAGGGCGTGGTTCTTGGCGAGGAAGCCGATCGGGTAGACCGCGGTCAGCTCGCGGCCGAGCACGTAGAAGGGGACCTGCGGCCCGGGGAAGTTCGTCACCAGCAGGTTGAACAGGCGCGTGGAGAAGTTGATCGCCGCGGTCGGTCCCAGCAGCACCGGCGGCGCGAAGTCGCGGAACCAGTCGTTGAGGCCCCAGATCGCCTCCGCCCCCAAGGGTTGCTTGGAGACCTTGAGGGCGTCCATCGCCACGGAGACGGCTCGCAGCCGCTCGACCGGGTCCGCGACCCCGACCGGCAGCGGCCCCCGCATCGCCGTCAGTTTGTTGCCGAGCTCGCCGTGCTCGTTTTCGGTCCGGATCGAGACCGGTACCAGTGCCTTCAGCTCGAGCCCGTCGACGGCGACCTCCCGTTCCAGCAGCCAGCGCCGCAGGGCGCCCGCGACGACCGCCAGGGTGACGTCGTTGACGGTGCCGCCGAGGGCGTTCTTGACGTGCTTGAAGTCGGGCAGGTCGAAGTTCGCCCACTGGAAGCTCCGCCCCGTCCCGATGTCCGTGTTGAACGGCACCTTCGGCGCCGGCCGGGCCAGGTTCCAGGTGACCTCCCAGAGCCCGGCGAGGCCATCGGCAGAGCGTCGGCGCGCCCGCCCCGGCTCGCGCAGCGCTTGCCGCAGCCAGCGACCGAAGCGGCGCAACGTCGCGGCGATTCCCGCGCCGGCATGGCCAACCAGGGCGATTCTCGAAGGCGAGCTGGCGGGCCTCCAGGGAGCTTCGTCCCGGGCCGGCTCCGGCTTCGGCTCGACGTCGAAGAGCAACATGCCGATGTCGACCGCGGAGATGCCATCGGCCATCGCGTGGTGGGTCTTGTAGACGATCGCGAAGCGCTCATCCTCGAAGCCCTCGACCAGGATCAGTTCCCAGAGCGGTTTGGCCCGGTCCAGTGGCGGTGCCAGCAGCTCTCCGACCATGGCTTGGAACTGGGCCTCGGTCCCCGGCGCCGGCAGCGTCACCCGGCTCAGGTGCCGGTGGATATCGAAGTCCGGGTAGTCGACCCAGAAGGGAGTGCCCAGGCCCAGCGGCGGATACAGGAGCCGCTGGCGCAGGCGCGGCAGGTGATGGACGCGGCTGCGGATGTGGGCGAGGAAGTCGTCCTCGCTGGGGGCGCTGCCCTCGCACATCAGCAGGGCGCCGATCGCCATGTGCCCGTTTGCTTTCTCGTTGGCCAGGAACGACGTGTCGAACGACGTCAGCCTGTCCATGTGGCGTTGTGCCATCTGCTCCTCCCCTCCCCAGGGGGAGCCTAACGCCTACACGCCGGTTCTTTGACTCCCGAAGTGTTGAGACCTGGCTAAGTCAGGCCACGGCGGAGAGGGTGCCGCCGTCGCCCTCATCGGCTTCCACGGCGCCATCGTCCCCGTCCGCGGCGATCTCACGCGGGAGCCGGCGCGAAACGACCTTGGTGATCCCGTCGCCTCCCATCGTCACCCCGTAGAGGACGTCGGCGGCGTCCATCGTCCGTTTCTGGTGGGTGACGATGACGAACTGGGCGCGGTCGGAGAAGCGGCGGATCAGCTGCAGGAAGCGGTCGATGTTGGCGTCGTCGAGCGCGGCCTCGACCTCGTCGAGGATGTAGAAGGGGCAGGGCCGGGCGAGGAAGACGGCGAAGACGAAGGCCAGCGCCACCAGCGACTTCTCGCCGCCCGAGAGCAGCGAGAGCTTGCGGGTCGACTTGCCGGCCGGGGTGACCTCGATCTCGACCCCGAGCTCCTCGCGCTGCTCTTCCTCCTCCTCGGGCTCCGGCTCGGCGTCGTCGCTGGGAGCCTCCTGCTCGCCGCTGGGCCGCTCCTCGTCGCGGATCGGCCGCAGGACGACCCGGCGCAGGACGCCGCGCCCGCCCGGGAAGAGGTGCTCGACCATCTCCTCGAAGTTCCTGGCGGTGGCGTCGAAGGTCTGCTCGAAGGCGCGCTCGATCTCGGCGTCGATCTCGCGGATCAGCGTCTCCAGCTCCCGCATCGCCCGCTCGGTGTCCTCGCGCTGGGCCTGCAGGCTCTCGACGTGCTCGCGCGCCTCGTCGTACTCGCGCTCGGCCAGCGGGTTGACCGGGCCGATCTGGGCGCGGCGGCGCTCGAGGCGCTCGAGCCGGCGGTCGATCTCGGCCCGCTCCTCCTCGCCCATCGCCCGCTCGGCCGGGGGCACCTCCTCGCCCAGGCGCTCGCCGATGCTGGCCAGCTCGCGCTCGGCCTCGGCGCGGCGGTCGCCGAGGTGGGCGGCCTCGACCTCGGCCCTGGTCAGCTCGTCGGCGACACCCTTCATCTGCGTCTGCAGCTCGAACTCCTGCTGCGAGCAGGCCCGCAGCTCGTCGGCGATCTCGTCGCCGTCGTCCTGACCGCCGACGACCTTGCCCTCGGTGCGCTCGACCCGGGCCCGGATCGCGGCGCCGACGGCTTCGACCGCCGCCAGGGCGGCGCGGGTGTCGTCGAGCAGCGCCTCGCCGTCGGCAACCCGTTTGCGCATCGCCTCGCGGTGGCGCTCGCCCAGCAGGCCCTCGGCCCGGCGGGCGTGGCGCGAGGCCCGCTCGGCGCCGCTGTGGACGTCGCCGAGGGCGGCCTCGCGGGCCGACTCGGCGGCGGCGTCGGAACGGGCGACAGCGAGGCCGGAAACGGCGGCATCGAGACCGGCGCCGATCTCCCCCAGCTCCTCCTCCAGCTTGCGCGCCCGCTCGGCGGGAGCACTGCCGGGGCCGACATCGAGGGTCAACGGGCCCAGTTCGGAGCGCAGCGACTCGAGCCTGGCGTTGAGCTCCACCTCGCGGCTGGAGAGGCCGGCGGCGCGGACGGCGACCCGCTCCTGCTCACCGCGCAGCTTCGTGACCAGGCCCCAGGCCTGGGTGCGCTCGCGGTCGCGGGCGGCGAAGCGCTCCTCGGCCTCGCGCCGGCGCTTACCGACCACGGTCAGCTTCTCCTCGATCTGGGCGCGGGTCGCCCGCGCCTTGGCCGCGGCCTTCTCGGCGGCGGCGGCCCGGTCGGCGCCGAAGCGCAGCTCCTCGGAGACGATCTGGCCGCGCAGGCCGAGCTCCTCGCGTTCGATCCGGGCACCGATCTCGGCCGCCTGGGCCTGGCGCTTCAGCGGTCGCAGGCGAGCGCGGGCCTCGCGCTCGACATCGAGGGCACGGTCGAGGTTGTCGCGGGCGGCGCGCAGCTTCAGCTCGGCCCGGCGGCGGCGCTTGCGGTGCTTGCCGAGGCCGGCTGCCTCCTCGACCAGAAGGCGGCGCTCGCGCGGCTTGGAGTGGACGATCGTCTCGACCCGACCCTGGCTGATCACCGAGTGCATCTCGCGACCGAGGTTGGTGTCGGAGAGGACATCGGTGACATCGGCGAGCCGGCAGCGGGCGCCGTTGAGCCGGTAGGCGCCGTCGCCGGAGCGGTCGAGGCGGCGCTGGACGGCGATCTCGGAGAACTCGGTGGCGGCGCGCCCATCGGAGTTGTCGATCACGACCTCGACCTCGGCGGCGCGGCGCTGGCTGATTCCCTTGCCGCCGGCGGAGATAACGTCCTGCATCGAGGCGCCGCGGATCGCCCCGGGGCTCTGCTCGCCGAGCGCCCAGAGCACGGCGTCGGTGATGTTCGACTTGCCGGAGCCGTTGGGACCGACGATCACGCTGACGCCGGGCGAGAACTCGAGGTTCACCCGCTCGGGGAACGACTTGAACCCCTTCATCGTGATCGATTTCAGATACATGCTCTCCTCACTTCGGCCCTGCCTAGGCTCGCGGTTGAGTCGGACGCGACGCTCGCCATCCGCCTCAGCCCCCGAGCTCTTTCAGGGCCTGCTCGGCGGCGACCTGCTCGGCGGCCTTCTTGCTCCGCCCCGTGCCCTCGCCGACCGGCTTCGAATCGACGATCGCCGCGACCGCGAAGGTGCGGCGGTGGGGCGGACCGGTGGCCTCGGTCACCTCGTAGCTTACGCGTGACCCGCGGCGCGCCAAAAGCTCCTGCAAAGCGGACTTGAAGTCGATCCGCGTCTCCACGGCATGCTCGATCCGGGGCTCGAAGGCGACCGCGACCGCCGCCGCCGTGCGCTCGAAGCCGAAGGCCAGGTAGCAGGCACCGATCAGGGCCTCGGTGGCCTCCGGCAGCGGTCGCTCGCCGTCGAGCAGGATCGCGGCCGGGATCGCCCCTGTGACGCCCTCGGGCTCGTTTCCTCGCAGCATCTCCGCCACATCCAGCTGGCGGCCGACCTCGGCGCAGGCGACGCCGCTGACCGCCTGGTTGTGGATCTTCGTCAGCCCGCCCGCGGCAATCTCGGGAAAGCGGGCGAAGACATCGGTGGCGACCGCGAGCCCGAGCACGCTGTCGCCGAGAAAGGCAAGGCGCTCGAAAGAGTCGACCCGGCGCTCGGTCCAGGACGAGTGGGTCAGCGCCTGCGTGCGCAGATCGTCGGGAAGCTCGTCGATCAGAGCCGCGAGCGCCGCGACTGCCGGCTCCGGGTTCGCCGTCACGCTCAGACCGGAGCGTGCTCGACCACGAAACCGACGGCGTCGCCGACGGTCTCGATCCGCGATGCCTGCTCCTCGGAGACGGCCACGCCGTAGCGATCCTCGAGCTCCATCACCAGCTCGTAGAGGTCGAGCGAGTCGGCGTCGAGATCCTTGAAGCGGGTCTGTTCGTCGATCTTCTCGATGTCGACCTCGAGCTCCTCGGCCAGGTGCTCGCGGACGAGGGTGAGGACATCTTCGCGCTTCATCCCGCCCTTCCTATCACGCGTCCCGCTCCGCCGCGAGCGCGCCACGGCCGGCGCCACCCTCGCGCAGCAGTGCCGCGGTGCGCCCGACCGCATCGACCTCGGCGCAGCGAGCGGCCAGGCGCACGGCGTTGGCGATGCCCTCGGCCCCGGAGCTGCCGTGTCCGACCACGGCGATCCCGCGCAGGCCGAGCAGGATCGCGCCGCCGGTCGTATCCGGGTGCAGCTCGCTGCGCAAGCCACCAAGCGCCGGCTTCAGCAGCAGGCCGCCGACCATGGAGACCGGGTTGGAGCGAGCGGCGTCGCCGACCGCGGCGGCGACGATCTTCGCAGTCCCCTCCATCAGCTTCAGGGCGACGTTGCCGGTGAAGCCGTCGGTGACGACGACGTCGACCGCCGCCGCCGGCAGGTCGCGCCCCTCGACGTTGCCGGCGAACTCGATCCCCGGCGCCGTGGCAAGCAGGCGGTGGGCCTCGACGACCTCCTCGCGGCCCTTGCCGGACTCCTCACCGACCGTGAGCAGGCCCACGGTCGGCTTCTCGACCTCCAGCACGGCGGCACTGAAGGCGGCACCGAGGAAGGCGAACTGGACCAGGTGCTGGGCGCGGACTTCGACGTTGGCGCCGACGTCGAGGAAGAGCACGGGTTTGCCGGGGATCGGCACGCGCACCGCCAGGGCCGGGCGCTGCACTCCTTTGAGGCGGCGCAACCCGAAGGTCGCGGCCGCCATCGTCGCCCCGGTCGAGCCGCAGCTGACCATCGCGTCGGCGGCGTCGTCGGCGACCTCGCGGGCGGCGACCACCACCGAGGCCTCGGGCCTGGCCCGAACCGCCGGCAGCGGGTCCTCGTCGTTGGCGATCCACTCCGTAGTCGGCACCACCTCGACGCCATCGACACCGTCAAGGTCGAGCTCGGCGGGCGGCCCGAAGACGCGGACGCCGATCCCGTCGGCGGCGGCCAGCTTCGCTCCCGCCGCCAGTACCTCGAAGCCCTGCTCAGCGCCGTACCCGTCGAGGGCAACGGTGACGCCGCGCCCGGGCGCCACGGCTACTGGGAGTCGGAGGGCGTCGCCGGAGTCTCGGCGACTTTGTGAGCGATGACCTCACGCCCGGCGTAGGTCCCACACGTCGGACAGACCCGATGCGGCAGCCGCGGGCTGTGACAGCGCGGGCAGCTGTTGAGGCGAGCCTTGCCAGCCTTGTGATTGGCACGCCGCTTGTCGCGTCGCGCACTCGAGGTTCTCTTCTTCGGGACAGCCATGAGACGCGTGATAGTAGCGGCCGAAAGCTCTGAGGGTCTACTGAGAGGGCGGGTACCCCTCCGAACGTTTTGCGCCGCTGGCCGAGAGGCCACCTCAGACGGCCCTCGGCGATCCAGCCAGTCAGGCGAGAGAGGAGGGGTACCGCCCTCTCAGTAGGTCGCCCTGACCACGGCCAGATCGCCCTGCTGCCAGGTGACCGTCCCTTCGCTCCAGCTGGCCAGGTTCTCGAGCTGGTCGCCGACGAAGACGTCGCCGATGACCAGGGAGCGGGCCTGGCGCTTGACCTGGCGGCAGAGGTTCTTGCGCTGATCGTCGTCGAGCTGGTTGACCGAGAGGACCGAGATGACCAGGTCCCAGGGGCCGTCGGGGAGCGGGTCCTCCATGCGGGCGAGCTGGACGTCGTCGTAGCTCTTGCGGGCGCGGAAGACCATGTCGGGGCTGGCGTCGAGACCGATCACCCAGGCCTCGGGATGGGCCTCGATCAGGCGCCGCGTCGTCTCCCCCGTACCCATGCCGAGCTCGAGCACGCGCTCCGGCCCGAACGGGATCGCCGCCACGGCCTGGTCCTGGAGATCGTCGTAGCCGGGGATCTCGGCGCGGATCCGCTCCAGGTAAACCTCAGGTGTCCAGTCGAATTGACCCATCTCGTAACCTCGCTAGGAGGGAGTCATCGTAAGGGCCAATTCAGCGGAGGTTCGCTCATGTCACAGACGCGCACGACGATCATCGACCTCTCGCGCCTCTCGCTGGCCCACGGCGAGGGCAGGCGGATCGAGGTCCCGGTCGAGCTCGAGCCCTTTGAGCTCGCCGGTCAGGCCTACATCGCCAACCCCGTCTCGCCCACCGTTCGGCTCGAGATTTCCCGCCCCAGCGGCGGCTTCGCCTTCCGCCTCCAGTTCCCGGTCCACATCGAGGGCCCCTGCATGCGCTGCCTCGAGGCCGGCGCCCTCGACCTCGAGATCGAATCCCGCGAGGTCGACGCGGCCCTGACCGAGGACGAGGAGCTGCGCAGCCCCTACGTCTCCGAAGACGAGCTCGACATCGGCCGCTGGGCCCACGACGCCACCCTGCTGGCCCTCCCCACCCGCTTCCTCTGCCGCCCCGACTGCGCCGGCCTCTGCCCGACCTGCGGCGTCTCCCTCAACAACGCCGACCCCGCCGACCACGAACACGAGCAACCAACGGACCCCCGCTGGGCCGCACTCAAAGACCTGAAGCTCGAATAGCCCCGTCCCTCGGGGCAGTTCATCTACCCGCCGCGCACGGAGCGGGTGCGGCGAGCGGGGTCCGGGTACCCCTCCGAACGTTTTGCGCCGCTGGCCAAGAGGCCACCTCGGACGGCCCTCGGCGATCCAGCCAGTCAGGCGAGAGAGGAGGGGTGCCCGGACCCCGCTCGCCGCCTAGGGCTGCTGGTCAAGCTCGGCGGCCGGCTCGTCATCGCGCCCGGCGAGACGATCGCGGCCACGCTGCACGGCGGCGAGGAACTTCTGGAGGTTGACTTCAAGGGTGTTGAGGATCTCGTCGGCGTAGTCCTCGGCGCCGAGGCGGATTTCACGCTCGCGAGTGCGGGCATCCTCGACGATCTCGTCGGCGGCGCGCTCGGCCTGCTTGGTGACCTCCTCGTCGGAGATCAGGCGGGCCTGCTGCTCGCGGGCCTCGCGGACGATTCGCTCGGCCTCGCGTTTGGCCTCGGCCAGCATCTCCTGACGCTCCTTGACGATCCAGCGCGCCTGCTTGATCTCCTCGGGGATCGTCGCACGCATCTGGTCGAGGAGGTCGTAGATCTCCTCGCGGTCCACACGCACCTGATCCGTCAACGGGACGGGTCGGGCGTTGTGGACGACGTCGTCCAGCTTGTCTATGAGAACGAGAACGTCCATTTGCAGGTCGTAAGCCTACGTGTATGCGGGGGATTTGGTGAAGATGCCGGTATCCAGGGCGTTTTTTGCAAGCCGTCGCCCAGAGGACGAGACGATTGGCGAGAAGCCTACCTGTCGTCCAGGCGGTCGGCGAGCGCGGCTGCGACCGGGCCCGGCACGAGGTCGGAGACGTCGCCGCCGAAGGTGGCCATCTCCTTGACTCCAGTCGAGGAAAGGAAGCTGTAATGCGGAGAAGCGATCACATAGATGCTCTCGATGCCCGGATCGAGCTTGCGGTTGAGCTGGGCCATCTCGAACTCGTACTCGAAGTCGGAGATCGCCCGCAGGCCCTTGACGATCGCCTTGGCGCCGTTGTCGCGGGCGAACTCGACCAGCAGCGCCGCGAAGATCTGGACTTCGACGTTGGGCAGGTCCGCGGTCGCCGCGGCAATGAAGTCGCGGCGCTCCTCCGCATTGAAGAGCGTCTTCTGCTTGCGGACCGGATTGTTTACGACGCCGACGACGACGCGGTCGAAGACGTTCGACGTCCTGGTGATGATGTCGATGTGGCCGTTGGTGACCGGGTCGTAGCTGCCCGGACAGACGACGGTGCCGTTCTTGCGCTCGCTCACTCCCCGGCCTCCCGATATATGGAGACGTCGGCGGCGCCATAGCGGCGCTGCCGCAGCCGCTCCAGCGAGTCGATCCGCAGCGGCTTGCCGGCGCCGCTCTCGACGATCGCCCGCCCACCGCTGGCGAGCAGGCGGGGCAGATGGGTGTTGAGATCCTGCGCCACGCGGTCGGCGAGTCTATAGGGGGCATCGACGAAGACGAGGTCGAAGCGGGGACGCCCGGAGTCCTCGGGGGCCGCCGCCAGCCAGCGCCCGACGTCACCGCGGACCAGCTCGGTGCGCTCGCGCAGGCCCAACCGCTCGACGTTGCCGAGGGCCGGCCGCGTGTCGCGATCGACGAGGACGGCGCGCTCGGCACCGCGCGAGAGCGCCTCGATCGCCAGGGCGCCGGTGCCGCAGTAGAGGTCGAGGACGGTGGCGTCGACGACAAGCGCTCCCAGCGCGGAGAAGATTGCCTCGCGAACGCGGTCGGAGGTCGGGCGCACCTTCCAGCCGCGCGGCGCGACCAGGCTCTGCCCTCCCAGCTCTCCGGCGATCACCCGCATAGGGGCATTAGAGGGCAATCGGGTCGGCGGCGCCGGCACCGAAGCGGCGACGGGCGGCATCTAGCAGTGGGCCCAGGGCCGGATCCGCGAGCGAGCCGTGGCGCTGCAGCAAGGCCAGGACCTCATCCCGGGCGGCGATCAGGGTGGCCGAGTCGTCGGGCAGGCTGGCGACGGCGAAGCGCGGCAGGCCGCTTTGCCGGGTGCCGAGGATCTCGCCCTCGCCGCGCAGGCTGAGGTCGATCTCAGCCAGCTTGAAGCCGTCGCGCTCCTTTGCCACCGCCTTCAGCCGACGCCGGCCCAGCCCCCCCGCCTCCGCGGCGAACAGCAAGCACTGCGAGGGGTGCTCGCCGCGGCCGACGCGGCCGCGCAGCTGGTGCAGCTGGGAGACGCCAAAGCGCTCGGCTCCCTCGATCATCATCACCGTTGCGTTGGGAACGTCGATCCCGACCTCGATCACGGTCGTCGCCACCAGCACGTCGGTCTCTCCCGCGGCGAAGGCGCGCATCGCCTCGGCCTTGGCGGCGGACGCCATCTGACCATGCAGGACGCCGACCTGAAAGTCGCGCAGCTCGCCCGCCCGCAGCCGCTCGGCCTCGACCTCGGCCGCCTTGCCCTCGATTTTCTCCGACTCCTCGACCAGCGGGCAGACGACGAAGGCCTGGCGGCCCTCGCGCAGGCGCTCGCGCAGGAAGTCGTAGGCGCCGGCACGGCGGTCCTCGCCCACCAATGAGGTCTCGACCGGCATCCGCCCGGCGGGAAGTTGATGCAGCGCGGTGGTGTCGAGGTCGCCGTAGGCGGTCAGGGAGAGGGTGCGCGGGATCGGCGTCGCGGTCATGTGGAGAATGTGGGGCGCCATTCCCTCCACCCCCTTGGCGTCCAGGGCGCGACGCTGCTCGACCCCGAAACGGTGCTGCTCGTCGACCACGCAGAGGCCGAGCCGGGCGAACTCGACGGCCGGCTCGATCAGCGCATGGGTGCCGACGATCAGGGCCAGCTCGCCGCTGGCGAGGCGCTCGAGCGCCTCCCGGCGTCGCGGCGCCGGCGTCGCCCCGGTCAGCAGCGCAAAGGGGGTCGCGTCCTCGGCCAGGAGCCGACCAAGGGTGATCGCGTGCTGCTCGGCCAGGGTCTCGGTCGGCGCCATCAGCACCGCCTGAAAGCCGGCTTCGCGGGCGCGCAGCATCGCGTAGACGGCGACCACGGTCTTGCCGGAGCCGACCTCTCCCATCAGCAGTCGCTGCATCGGCTCGCCGGAGTCGAGGTCGGCGTCGATCTCGTCAAAGGCAGCCAGCTGGTCCCGGGTCGGCTCGAAGGGCAGCGAGTCGACCCAGCGGCCGACCGGCTTACCGGGACTGCCGAGGCGTGGAGCCGGTCGGGCGGCACGGTGCGTCCGCTTGCGCGTCGCCAAGATCGCCTGGTAGAGGAAGAGCTCTTCGAAGGCGACCCGGCGCCGGGCCTGTTCGGCTTCCTCCGGCGCCTCCGGGAAGTGGGCGGCCCGGATCGCTTCGGCAACCCCTGGCAGGGCACGACGGGCTCGCAGCTCGGCCGGCAGGCCCTCGATCGCGTTCGGGGCCCATCTACAGGCCTGCTCGGCCCAGTCCCTGATCCGTTGGGGGCGTAGGGCCTCGGTGGCGGGATGCACAGGGACGAAGGCCCCGGGCCGCGGGTCCTGTCGAGGGGGAGGGTCCTGCGGGCGGGCGGGCTTGTCCGTGCCCGGTCCCTCCCCCTCGCCACCCCCGGCAGAGAGCACCTCGTACTCGTTGACTCCGAAGCCGCGCTTGGTGACCTTGCCCGTGAGCAGGAGTCGGGAGCCGGGGTTCAGCTTGTCGGCCACCCAAGGTTGGTTGAACCAAGTGGCCTTGATGTGGCCGCTGTCGTCGCCGACTTTGACGCTGGTGATCGAGAGGCCGGGGCGGCGAAAGGGGCGGGGCTTGGAGCCCAGGACCTCGACGAGAACGGTGCCCGTCCGGCCCTCCTCGAGCTCGGCCAGCGACTGGATCGTGCGGTCGCGATGGCTGTGGGGGAAGCGGAAGAGGACGTCGCCGACGGTCTGGATACCGGCCTCGGCCGCCGCCGCGGCGAGTTTGGGGCCGACGCCGTCGAGAGCCTCGATCGAGACCTCCAGCACGCTGGGGCGGGGCCAGTGGACCGGGGCCTCGAGCAGGGCCGCCCGGGAAGGCTCGGTGGCCCCGGCGAAGGAGCGCATCAGACCGCGATCGTCCGGGGCGGCGGGCACTACTGGGCGGCGAGCAGCCACCACCAGCTGGGCTGGCCCCCCTCGTGGGTCTCGATCTCGACGCCGGCGGGCACGTGGGTGTCGATCTCCGAGAGCGGGATCGGCGCTCCCTCGCCGGCGATCACGGTGACGATCTCGGCGCCGCCGGCAAGGTGCTGGATGGTCGTCGTCAGGGTCGAGCCGGCGCCACCCCAGGCGACGATCTCGCCGTCGGCGAAGCCGACCGCGTCGCCCTGCTTGAAGCGACCCTGAGCGTCGGCACGGGCCGCCGGAGCGACGCCGCCGGTTGCGACGGCCCCCAGTGCCGTCTCCAGCCGCCCCGCGTTCTCGTCGGCCGAGGCGCTGGGATCGAGCTCGACCAGTGCCAGCAGGCTGGCCTGCTGCGAGAGCGCCGCCACCACCCGAGCCGGCTTCTCGGAGAGCTCGCAGGCGCGCTCGGCCGCCATCACCACGTTGGAGGAGCTGGGCAGGACGAGCACCTCCGCGGCCGCCACCCCGTGGATGCCGGCCAGCAGCTCGTAGGTCGAGGGGTTGAGCGTCTCACCACCCGGAACGACGTCGGCGCCGAGCTCGGCGAAGAGGCGCACCAGGCCGGCGCCGGCGGCGACCGCCACGACACCGGTGCGGCCGGCGGCGAGGCGGGCGTCGCGCTCGGCCATCTGCTTGCGCATGTCGGCGACGTCGAGATTGGTGACCTCGCCCGCGCCGTCGAACAGCGCCACCGCCTGCTCCGGATCGTCGGTATGGACGTGGACCTTGAGCGTCGCCTCGTCGCCGACGACCAGGACCGAGTCGCCGAGCCCCTCCAGTCGCGGCAGGAAGTCCCGCGAGGAGAGGCCGCTGCCGACGACGATGAAGTTGGTGCAGTAGCGGAAGCGGCTGTCCTCGTGATGGGGCAGGCTGAGCCGCGGCGCCTCGTAGTGCGAGACCTCGGGCAGCTCGTCGTCCCCCCGCAGGGCGGCGACGACGCCGGCCAGGATCAGCACCAGGCCATGGCCACCGGCATCGACGACGCCGGATTCGCGCAGCACCTCGAGCTGCTCCGGGGTGCGGGCGACGGCTCGCTCGCCGTCCTCGATCGCCCGCTCCAGGACCTCTGCCAACACGGCGTCCTGTTGCTCCTCGCTGACATCGCGCCCGAGCCGCTGCTTGTCGGCTTCGAGGTGGGCGAGCTGGCGGGTCAGCGAGTGGGCCATCTCGCGGAAGACGGTCAGCATCGTCCCCTCGGCCGGCTCGCGCACCGACTCGTAGGCAGCGTCGGCGGCGCTGGCGAAGGCAGCGGCGACCAGCACCGGGTCGACCAGCTCGCCGGGGCGACTGGCGAGCTCCTCGGCGGCGCCACGGACGATCTGGCTGAGGATCACCCCGGAGTTGCCGCGGGCCCCCATCAGCGCTGCCCGGGCGAGCGCCTGGACCAGCTGGGTGCGGCCGACCTCGTCGACCTCCTGCCCATCGAGCCGGTCGAGCTCCTCCATCACGGCGCGCAGCGTCATCGCCATGTTGTCGCCGGTGTCGCCGTCGGCGACCGGGAAGACGTTGAGGTCGTTGACCTCCTGGCGTCGCGCCTCGAGCGAGGCGTAGGCGGAGCTGATGACCCGTCGGAACCGGGCAATCGAGGGATCGGGCATCTGCCGGGGAATCTAGCCGCCGCCGGAGATGTTGCGACGCGGCGGCGAATCGGCGTTGCTACCGTGGCGCGCTCGATGCGACGCTTTGCCACTTGGATCACGGGTCACCGCAAGACGGTGATCATCGGCTGGATCGTCGCCCTGATCGTCATCGGGGGGATCTCCAGCTCGGTCGGTGCCGACTTCACCGAAGAATTCAAGCTGCCGGCTTCCGACTCCAAGGAAGCCTTCGACCTGCTCGAAAACAAGTTCCCGGCCCAGTCCGGCGACAGCGCGCAGATCGTCTTCAGGGCCAAGAGCGGGGTCGAAGCGCCGGCCGTGAGGAAGGCGATGACGGCGGCCTTCGCGGAAATCGAGAAGTTCCCCCACGTCAGCGAAGTCGCCAGCCCGTACCAGCAGGGCGGTGCCGCCGCGGTCAGCGACGACGGCGAAATCGCCTACGCGACGATCCAGTTCGACGCCGCCGGCAACAAGCTCGACAAAGAGAAGACGCGGGAAATCATCGCGATCGCCCAGAAGCCCGCGGGCGACGGCCTGCAGGTCGAGCTCGGCGGCAACCTGGTCGCCGAAGCCGAACAGGAAGAAGGCGACTCCTCCTTTGGCATCGGCCTGCTGGCGGCGATGGTGGTGCTGCTGCTCACCTTCGGCTCGGTGGTGGCAATGGGCCTGCCGATCATCACGACGCTGTTCGCGCTCGGCGTCGGGATCAGCCTGGTCACGCTCGGCACCCACGTCTTCGATATGGCCAACTTCGCCCCGGTGCTGGCGGCGATGATCGGGCTCGGGGTCGGGATCGACTACGCGCTGTTCATCCTCACTCGCTTCCGCAACGGGCTCGACGACGGCCTCGAGCCGCGCGAGGCGGCGATCGCCGCCGTCGACACCGCCGGCCGCGCCGTCCTCTTCGCGGGAATCACGGTGATCATCGCCCTGATGGGCATGTTCCTGCTCGGCCTCACCTTCCTCTACGGGGTGGCTACGGCGGCGGCCCTGGCGGTGCTGTTCACGATGATCGCGGCGCTGACCCTGCTGCCGGCGCTGCTGACGATCGTCGGCCGCCGGGTCGACCGGCTCCGCATCCCCGGCCTCGGCAGCCGCGGCCCGATCGCCCTCGACAAGACCAAGTGGTATCGCTGGAGCCGCGAGATCCAACGCCGGCCGTGGCTGGCGGCCACCCTTTCCGGCGGTCTCCTGATCCTGCTCTGCGTCCCCACTCTCTCGCTGCGGCTCGGCACCAATGACGCCGGCACCGAACCGCCGGAGAAAACGACCCGCCAGGCCTACGACCTACTCGCGAAGGGCTTCGGCCCCGGCTTCAACGGGCCTTTCATGATGGTCGCGGCGCTGCCGTCGCAGGGCGACGACGCGTGCCCTGGTGCGGCTGAAGGAAGAGCTGGAAGACGAAGAAGGCGTCGCCGCGACGACCGACGATCACCCTCAACCAGGCGAAGAACACCGGGGTCTTCCAGCTCTACCCGACGACCTCGCCACAGAGCGAGGCGACGACCGAACTGCTGGACCGGATCCGCGACGACGTGATCCCGCCGATCGAGCGGATCGACGGGCGCGCAGCTCCACGTCGGCGGCATCAACGCGATCTTCGAGGACTTCGGCAACGCGATCACGGAAAAGCTGCCGCTCTTCATCGGCGTCGTCGTCCTGCTCTCGGCGCTGCTGCTGATGGCCGTCTTCCGCTCGGTCCTGGTGCCGCTGAAGGCGGTCGTGATGAACCTGCTCTCGATCGGCGCCGCCTTCGGCCTGATCGTTGCCGTCTTCCAGTGGGGCTGGGGCGCCAGCCTGATCGGGGTCGACAACACCGGGCCGATCATCTCCTTCTTCCCGATCTTCCTCTTCGCGATCGTCTTCGGGCTCTCGATGGACTACGAGGTATTCCTGATGTCGCGGATCCATGAGGAGTGGGAGCACCGCAAGGACGCGACCGAAGCGGTCACCCGCGGCCTCGCCCTGACCGGTCGCGTGATCACCGCAGCGGCGGCGATCATGGTCACCGTCTTCGCCTCCTTCATGCTCGGCGACGAACGGATCATCAAACTCTTCGGCCTCGGCCTCGCCTCAGCCGTCTTCATCGACGCCGTGATCATCCGCTCGGTCCTGGTCCCGGCGATCATGCAGATCTTCGGCACCCGCGCCTGGTGGCTCCCCGCCTGGCTCGACCGCATCCTCCCCAAGCTCCACGTCGAGCCGGCGGAGGGCGACCCCGCGCCGACCGGCGAGCATCCTGTTGTGCCGCAGGCTGACTGAGCAGGGGCTTCGGCGGGAGGTGTCGGGGTCCCCTCCGCTCGCTGGATTTGTCGCCGGGAGCGCGCCGGCTCTCGCTGACCGGCACTGCGAAAATCAGGACGCCGCGCGCTCCGGGGACGCCCGACACCTCCTCGACGGGAACTACTCAGCGGATGCGCTTGCTTCGAGAGGTTGCGGGCGTCCGTCATCGCTTCTCTTGGGATGAGGGCTCGCTCCTTCAGGCCGTCCCGGAAAGACGTGTCGTCGGAGGGGTGCTCGACGTCAGGCCCTCCCTCGCACAGACAACCTCCGAACTAAGCGGCCTTGGTGACCTTGTTGGTCTTCAAGCAGCGAGTGCAGACGTAGGCGCGCAGCGGCCGGCCGTTCTCCTGGATCCGGACCTTCTGCAGGTTCGGATCGAAGCGGCGCTTGGTGGCGACCATCGAGTGGCTTCGGGACTGGCCGAACGCCGGTCCCTTGCCGCAGCTGTGACATACCTTGGCCATCGGGCGCTGGATGCTACCCAGTCAGGAGAGTTGGCGCTTCAACAGCGCCATGCGGGCAACGGTGAGGGCGGCGTTGCGGCCCTGGTCGCGCTTGCCGCCGCCGGCCCGGGCCAGGGCCTGCTCCATGTTGTCGCAGGTGATGACGCCGAAGGCGCAGGGGACGCCGGTCTCGAGCTGGACGTCCTGGATGCCGCGGGCCGCCTCGGCGCAGACGAAGTCGTAGTGGTCGGTCTCGCCGCGGATGACGACGCCGAGACAGGCGACGCCGTCATAGCCGCGCTCGGCGAAGACCTTGGCCGCGAAGGGCAGCTCGTAGGCGCCGGGAACCGAAACCTCGGTGACCGACTCGGCCGGCGACGCCGGCGATCTCGAAGCCTTCGCCAGCGCCCTTCAACAGTCGCTGGGCGAGGTCCTCGTAGAAGCGACCGACGCAGACACCGAAGCGCAGCGGCGCCAGCGTCTCGCGCTCGTCGTCGCGAAACTGCTCGAGGAAGGCGCCCGCCTCAGCCATCGTTCTCGGCCCTCGCGTCGCGTTCCTCCTCGTCGTGGATCATCTCCTCGTCGAGGGCCAGGCCCTGATGGTGCAGCGAGTGGCCCATCTTGTCCCGCTTGGCGCGCAGGTAGGCCTCGTTGTGGGTGTTGGGATCGGACTCGATCGGCACCTGCTCGGAGACCGAGAGGCCGTAGCCCTCGAGGCCGACGATCTTTTTCGGGTTGTTGGTGAGGATGCGGATGCTGGTCAGGCCGAGGTCGCCGAGGATCTGGGCGCCGATGCCGTAGTCGCGCAGATCCGCCGGCAGGCCGAGTTTGAGGTTGGCCTCGACCGTGTCGGCCCCCTCCTCCTGCAGTTTGTAGGCGCGCAACTTGTTCAGCAGGCCGATCCCGCGGCCCTCCTGGGAGAGGTAGAGGAGGACGCCCTGGCCCTCCTCCTCGATCATCGCCAGCGCCGAGGCCAGCTGCTCGCCGCAGTCGCAGCGCATGCTGTGGAAGACGTCGCCGGTGAGGCACTCGCTGTGGACGCGGACGAGCACGTCCTCGACCCCGTCGACCTCGCCCTTGACCATCGCCACGTGGTGTTTGTCGTCGACCAGCGAGCGATAGCCGACCGCGGTGAAGTCGCCGAAGGAGGTCGGCAGCGCCGTCGCCACCACCCGCTCGACCAGTTTCTCGGTGCGGCGGCGGTAGGCGATCAGCTCGGCGACCGTGACCATCTTCAGGCCGTGCTTGCGCGCAGTAGGGGACGAGGTCGGGGACGCGGGCCATGGTGCCGTCGTCGTTCATCACCTCGCAGATCACGCCGGCCGGGGTGAGGCCGGCGAGGCGGGCAAGGTCGACGCTGGCCTCGGTGTGGCCGGTGCGCTCGAGCACGCCGCCCTCTTTGGCCCGCAGGGGGAACATGTGGCCGGGGACGACGATGTCGCGCGGGCCCGACTCGGGGTCGATCGCGACCTGGATCGTGTGGGCGCGGTCGTGGGCGGAGATCCCGGTGCTGACCCCGCCGGCGGCCTCGATCGTGACCGTGAAGGCGGTCTGCAGCGGCGCCTCGTTCTTGGCCGCCATCAGGTTCAGACCGAGCCGTTCGCAGCGCTGTGCGGTCAGCGCAAGGCAGATCAGGCCGCGCGCCTCCTTGGCCATGAAGTTGACCGCCTCGGGGGTGGCGAACTGCGCCGCCATCACCAGGTCGCCCTCGTTCTCGCGATCCTCGCCATCGCAGACGACGACCATGCGGCCGCGGCGGATCTCCTCGATCGCTTCCTCGATCGTCGAGAACGGGCTCTCCCCCGTCTCGGTCACCACGCTGTCTTTCTTCTCGGTCTCCGTCATATGGCTCACGCTCGTTCCTTTCCCGCGAATGGTGCCAGCAACCGCTCCACGTACTTCGCCACGATGTCGCACTCGACGTTCAATTTGCTTCCCGCCGTCAGCTCGCCCAGGTTCGTGCGCTCCAGGGTCTCTGGGATCAGCGAGACCTCTACCCACCCCTCCCCCAGCTCAGCGATCGTGAGGCTGACACCGCTGAGGGTGATCGAGCCCTTGTCGATGGCGTAGCGCAGGAGCTCGGGGCCGAGGGCGACGCGGACGCGGCGCGCAAAGCCGTCGTCCTCGACCGCAATGACCTCACCGACCCCGTCGACGTGGCCCTGGACGATGTGGCCGCCGAGCCGGTCGGTGGCCTGCATCGCCAGCTCGAGGTTGACGCGGGCGCCAGCCTCGACGGTGCCGAGGGCCGTGACGTCGAGCGTCTGGTTCATCGCCTCGGTCTCGAAACCGTCGCCGTCGGCGCTCGTCGCCGTCAAGCAGATGCCATTGACGGCAACGGAGTCGCCGAGGGCGATTTCGGCTCCCAGCGAAGTCGCGATCCGCAGCCGGGCGCCATCCGCCCCCGACTCGAGGCTGTCGACGGTTCCGACGTCCTGGATCAGACCCGTGAACACGTCACCACTCCTTGAATCGGGCCGTGATCAGCGTGTCGTCTCCGACGGGCTCCGTCCACGACGCAAGCGCGGTTGCCCGAGCGGCGTCGGCCTCGTTCGCTTTGGCGGCTCCCAGGAGCATCGGGGCAATGAAGGTACGCGACTCGTCGATCTGGCCAGCGGCGAGGAAGGCCGAAGCGAGGGTTTGGCCACCCTCGAGGAAGAGGCTGGTGATCTCGCGGCGACCGAGATCCGCCAGGCCCGATGAGATGCGATCGCCGGGCGTCGATCCGCTGGCGACGAGGATCTCGGCACCGGCGTCACGCAGGGCGCTGACGCGGGTCGCGTTGGCCTCGGGCGCGGCGACGACGAGGACTGGGGATTGGTCGAGGGTCCTGAGGAGCTGGGAGTCGAGCGGGAGGCGAGCCTGGGAGTCGAAGACGACGCGGAGGGGCTGGCGGGCATCGGGGTGACGGGCGGTGAGCAGCGGGTCGTCGGCGAGGACGGTGCCGATACCGACCGCGATCGCATCGGATTCGGCGCGCCAGCGATGCACGAGAGCACGGCTGAGCTCACCGGAGATCCAGGGCGAGTCGCCAGGCGCGGTGCTGGTGCGCCCGTCGAGTGACATCGCCAGCTTCAACGTCACCGACGGCAGCCCGGTGCGGGCGTGCTTGCGGAAGGCCTGGTTGAGCAGCCGCGCCGACGCCGCCTCGGCGCCCGCCGCGAAGACGACCTCCACCCCGCCGTCGCGAAGAATCCCGGGCCCGCGCCCGGCGGCCTTCTCACTGGGATCCTCGGAAGCGATCACCATCCGCCCGATATCCGCCTCCAGCACCGCCTCGACACAGGGTGGCTGCCGCCCTTGGTGCGCACACGGCTCCAGCGTCACGTACATCGTCGCCCCCGCCGGATCCTCACCCCGCTCATGGCAGTCGGCAAGCGCCGCCCGCTCAGCGTGGAGTCCACCGAGCTCCGTGTGAAATCCCTCGCCGACGACCTCGCCATCGCGTACGACGACCGCGCCCACCAGGGGATTCGGGCTAACCCGCCCGCGTCCGCGCTCAGCAAGCTCAAGCGCCCTGCGCAGATGGGCTCGATCCGTGGCTGTGACCTGGCTGCTCATCGCACTGATTGACTGGTCAGTCAACCGGGATTCTACGCCCCTCGCGCGGGTGGCCCGAGGGGAGGGGCCGAGAACGGACACACTTGCCCGCCCGCAGGCCCCTCCCCCCGGGACAGGACCCGCGCGCCGCGGGCGCGGATACCCTGGGCCGTCCCTTTGAAGCTCATCATTCAAATCCCCTGCTTGAACGAGGAATCGACGCTCGCCGCGACGATCGCCGACCTGCCGCGCCAGATCGACGGCATCGACTCGATCGAGCTGCTGGTCGTCGACGACGGCTCGACCGACCGCACGGTCGAGGTCGCGCGCGCCAACGGGGTCGAGCACATCGTCCGCCTGACCAACAACAAGGGCCTGGCGGCGGGGTTTCAAGCCGGGCTCGACGCCTGCCTCAAGCTCGGCGCCGACATCGTCGTCAACACCGACGCCGACAACCAGTACAGCGGCGCCGACGTCGGCAAGCTCGTGGCGCCAATCCTGGCCGGTGAGGCCGACATGGTCGTCGGCGACCGCCAGGTCGCTCAGATCGACCACTTCTCCGACTCCAAAAAGGGCCTGCAGCGGCTCGGCAGCTGGGTCGTGCGACAGCTCTCCGGCACCGAGATCACCGACACCACCTCCGGCTTCCGCGCCTACAACCGGGAGGCGGCGCTGCAGCTCTCGGTCGTCGACAACTTCACCTACACGCTGGAGAGCCTGATCCAGGCCGGCAAGATGCTGATCGCGGTCGATCAGGTCAAGGTCGGGACCAATCCGCAGACCCGCGAGTCGCGGCTGTTCGACTCGACCGGCGCCTACGTGCGCCGCAACGGGCCGGCGATCCTGCGGATCTACGCCCGCTACGAGCCCCTGCGCGCCTTCGCCAGCGCCGGACTGGTCGTCCTCCTGCTCGCCCTGCTGGCCTGGCTGCCGTTCCTGATCGACTGGATCTTCAATGGCGACAGCACCGGCCACGTGCAGTCGCTGATCCTCGGCGCCGTCCTCTTCATCGCCGCCGTCCAGCTCTTCGCGCTCGGCGTCATCGGCGACCTCCTGGCCGGGCAGAGGGTGATGACGCAGCGGGTCTTCGAGCGGGTGCGGCGGGTCGAGCTGGCGCTCGGCGTCGAGCCATCGCACTACGAGCCCGGCCGCCCACAGGACTGATGGAGGCGGGCAAGGGACGCTCGGCCTCGGCCGAGTACGGGAAGACCGCGAGCTTCCTCGCCGTCGGGGTAGGCCTCACCGGGCTGATCACCTACGCCTACTTCCTGATCGCCTCGCACGTCCTCTCCAAACCCGACTACGGGCAGATCACGGTGCTCTGGTCGGCCGTCTTCATCACCATCTCGACCCTCTACCGGCCGGTCGAACAGCTGCTCTCGCGCCATATCTCCGAACGGCTGGAGAAGCGCGAGCCGATCGGCCAGGAGATGCGGGTCGCCTCGACGATCCAGCTCGGTCTCGCGCTCAGCTTCGCGGTCGTCGCCCTGGTTCTGCGCGGCCCGATCGAGGACGGCCTGCTGGAAGGCAACGAAACCCTCTACTGGGTCTTCTTCGGCGCCGTCCTCTTCTACGCCGCCAGCTACTTCGCCCGCGGCTTCCTCGCCGGCCAGCGCCGCTTCGGGCCCTTCACCGCGCTGATCCTCTCCGAGTCGATCTTCCGCACCTCGTTCGCCGTGCTGGTCGCGATCGGCCTGCTGAGCGGGCAGTCGGCGGTCGCGATCGGCATCGTCGCGGCGCCCTCGCTCTCGCTGTTGGTGGTGCCGCTGGCCTTCGCCCTGCGCGCCAGGAAGGAGGCGGCGCAGCCGCCGCCGGCAGCGGTCGCGAGCGACGCCGAGCACGAGGAGTTCTCGATGCGCCACGGCAGCGGCTTCGCCGCGGCGGTGCTGGTGATCATGTTCAGCGAACAGGCCTTCCTCAACGCCGGGCCGCTGATCGCCCGCGGCCTGCAGGGGGCCTCGGCGGCGGGCTTCATCTTCAACGTGCTGATGATCGCCCGGGCGCCGCTGCAGCTGTTCCAGGCGGTCTCGACCAGCATCCTGCCCCACCTGACCAGCCTCCATACCTCGACCGATCCCGACAGCGAGCGCGAGTTCCAGCGCTCGGTGCGCGGGGTGCTGCTGGGCATCGCCGGCTTCGCGTCGTTCACCGCGATCGTCGTCCTCATCGCCGGCCCGAAGCTGATGCAGATCGCCTTCAGCGACAAGTTCACCTACGACCGCGCCGGGCTGCTGCTGGTGACGCTGGGGATGGGCCTCTACCTCGGCTCGGTCACCCTCAACCAGGCCTGCCTGGCGCAGGGCCAGGTGCGCCGCGCCGCCGCCCGCTGGCTCGGCTGCGCTGCCTTCTTCATCGGCTGGAACTTCGTGCCGCTGGTCAGCGACGAGTTCCGCCGGGTCGAGATCGGCTTCGCGCTGACCGCCGGCGTCCTCTTCGTCCTCCTCTACCTGATCTACCGCCGCCCCCACGAACGCGCCGAGGACGTGCCCGAGGCGGGCTCGCCGGAGGAGCTGGAGGCGCGCCTGGCGGCGATCGACGAGAACGTCTGACTTGGTTCGGCCCCTATAGGCGAGAACGTGCAGCACCCGGTTCACTAGGGTCCGTCGATGGGAGAGCACGACGCCCAACTGATCCTGATCGCAGGCGCGCTGCTGGCGGCCGGCATCCTCGGGGCGCTGCTCGCCGACCGCGTCCGAGTACCGGGGCTGCTGCTGTTCCTCGGCCTCGGGATGCTCGCCGGCTCTCAGGGAATCGGCGGGATCGAGTTCGACAACACCGAGCTGGCGCGGACCCTGGGCACGATCGCGCTGATCCTGATCCTCTTCGAGGGCGGACTGACCGCGGGCTGGTCGGAGATCCGGCCGGTGCTCGGCACCGCCGCCTCGCTGGCGACTCTGGGCACGATCGCCACGGCGCTGATCGCTGGCCTCGCGGCGAAGCTGATCTTCGACCTCAGCACCCTCGAAGGAATGATCGTCGGGGCGGCGATCGCCGCCACCGACTCGGCGGCGATCTTCGCCGTACTGCGCCGCTCCACGCTCGAGAAGCGGCTGGCGCGCTCGCTCGAGGGCGAGTCGGGGATGAACGACCCGGTGGCGCTGCTGCTGGTGATCGGCTTCATCGAATGGATCCAGGAGCCGGGCTTCGGCCTCGCCGACATGGCCGGGCTACTGGCGCTGAAACTGGCGGTGGGGATCGCTGTCGGGATGGCAATCGGGCGACTGTCCGTACTCGCCCTGAACGCAACCCGGTTGCCGACCGACGGGATCTATCCGGTGGCGACGATCGCGATCGCCGGCCTCGCCTACGGCCTGGCCGAGATCGCCCATGGCTCCGGCCTGCTCGCCACCTACCTGGCGGCGCTGGCTCTGGGCAGTGCCAGCATCCCCGCCCGCCGCACCGTCGTCGCCTTCCACGAGGGCCTCGGCTGGGTCGCCCAACTCGCCCTCTTCATTCTGCTCGGCCTGCTCGTCTTCCCCGGTCAGCTCGACGACGTGGCGCTGGAGGGCCTGGCGCTCTCGGCGGCGCTGATCCTCGTCGCCCGGCCGGTCGCGACCTTCCTCGCCACCGCCTTCGCGCCGCTCAACGTGCGCGAGAAAGCAATGCTCGGCTGGGCCGGGCTGCGCGGGGCGACGCCGATCTGGCTCGCGACCTTCCCGGTCGTGGCCGGAGTCGGCACCGGCGAGGAGCTGTTCGCGATCGTCTTCTTCGTCGTCGTCACCTCGACCTTGGTGCAGGGGGCGTCCTTCGAGCCGATCGCCAAACGGCTGGGACTGACCACCGACGAGCCGGCGCTGCCGCGACGACTGCTCGAGTCGGGGCGGATCCGCCGCATGGGCGGCGACGTGATCGCCTACCGGCTGCCGCCGGGGGCGGCCGCGGCGGGACACCGGATCCGCGAGCTGGAGCTGCCGCGCGAGGCGCTGGTCAACGTGATCGTCCGCGACGGGCACGCGATCCCACCGCGAGGCTCGACCGAAATGCGCGCGGGTGACGAGCTCCACATCCTCGTCCGCGGCGAGCTGCGCGACGAGGTCGAGGCGCTGACTAAGATCTGGACCAAAGGGCCGGTCGGGCGGCCGCCGCCGCCGGCGCTGCCGCACCGCGCCGCCTCACAGATCTTCTCGGTCCGCCCGGCCCGTGAGGGCGACGATCCGAGGGCGCTGAGCGAGGTCGACGGGATCCCGGTGCTGACCGTCCTGCGCAGCCGCCGCGACGGGGTCGGGGCGATGGCGGCCCTCGCCGATGGCCGCTACGCGGTGACCAGCGACGACGTGATCGCCGTGGGCGGCAGGCGCGCCTTGGCTGGGTGGTGTGAGCGAAGAGCGGCGCGAAGCGGAGTCGATCAAGCGGAGCGCGCCTGGTGGCAAGAGGTCACGGGGGCGCTGATCGCGCGTGGGCGCCGGGTCTGAGAGCGGCGTGCTTCAGCTCGCGCCCACGGCGCTCGCTATCTCGGAATAGGCAATAGCCGGGTCGTCGGCGCCGAAGATGGCGGAGCCGGCGACGAAGAGGGAGGCGCCGGCGGTGGCCACCGAGCCGGCGGTGGTGGTGTCGATGCCGCCGTCGACCTCGATCCGGGCCTCGCCGACGAGCGGGCGCAGGCGTTCGACCTTGGCCGGCGAGGTGGCGATGAAGGACTGTCCGCCCCAGCCGGGGTTGACGGTCATGCAGAGGACGACGTCGGCGTAGCCGCGCAGCTCGGACACCGCCTCTGCCGGGGTGCCGGGATTGATCGCGACACCCGCCAGGCAGCCGA
The DNA here is from genome assembly GCA_963811375.1 of uncultured Solirubrobacterales bacterium. Classification (GTDB taxonomy): domain Bacteria; phylum Actinomycetota; class Thermoleophilia; order Solirubrobacterales; family 70-9; genus VAYN01. Next base: position 729,716 of record CAWEQY010000008.1, on the reverse strand, counting down.
GCTCGCGGATCGCGTGCAGGGTGCGGTTGGCGTGCGGGGTCGCCTCCTCGTGGAAGGTGATCGAATCGGCGCCGGCCTTGGCGAACTCCTCGATCTGACGCTCGGGGCTGGCGATCATCAGGTGCACGTCGATCGCGCCGCCGGCCGCATGGACCCGGTCGGCGATCCCGCCGAGGACCAGGGGGCCGATCGTGATCGGCGGCACGAAGCGGCCATCCATGACGTCGAAGTGGATCACCCGTGCACCGGCGTCCATCACCTCTTCGACCTGCGCTCCCAGCTGGGCGAAGTCGGCCGAGAGAATCGACGGGGCGACTCGGGGGGCCTCGATCAACTCGCGCATCCGCTCGCTCACGGGGCGGAGCCTACTGAGCGCGTCCGGACGCGCTCAGGCGGCCTGCAGCATCGACGAGCCGCAAGCCTGGCACTGCATGTCCTCGGTGTGACTCATCCGCGCGATCGTCTGGTGTTCGCCGCAGTTGGGGCACTGGGAGACCAGTTCGAAGCGGCTGAGGCAGTTGACGCAGCGCAGGCGGCCGGGCAGCTGGGTTGGGCGCAGCCAGGGCTCGCCGCAGTTCGGGCAGGGCGCCCTGCCCAGCGTCGTCCCTTCCGCCGAACCGACTTCTCCGGAATCGCTCATCCCCTAATCATGGCGCTTCAGCCGCGCGATGAAGAATCCGGTGGTGCGGTCGCGGTCCGGGCGCAGCTGCAAGCAGCGGGGCTGCAGGGGCGAGGCGAGCTCCGGTGCGCGGGCGCCGAGGTCCTCGAGCTCGAGCGGCGGCACCTCTCCCGCCGCCGCCGCGGCCAGCAGCGCCGCCACCCGGTCCTCGTTCTCGCGACGCGAGATCGTGCAGGTTGCGTAGACCAGGGTGCCGCCGGGTCGCAGGATCCGGGCGGCACCGAGCAGGGCACGCTGCTGAATCTCGACCAAGCGCTCGATCGTCTTCGGCGTTTTGCGCCACCGCGCGTCCGGCCGCGAGGCGAGGGCTCCGAGGTCCGAGCAGGGGGCGTCGAGCAGGACCCGGTCGAAGCCGGGCGCCATCTCCATCGCCGCCGCGTCGGCCTCGATCACGGTGACGCTGCGCAGGCCGAGGCGGCTGGCCTGGGCGGCAATCTCCTCGGCCCGGTCGGAGTCGAGCTCGATCGAGATCACCTCGCCGCGGTCGCCCATCCGCGCCGCGATCTGGCCGGTCTTGATCCCCGGGCCGGCGCAGAGATCCAGCAGATGCTCGCCCTCGTGCGGGTCGAGGACCTCGACGACGGCGGCAGAGCCGCGGCTCTGCGGGGTGAGCTCACCGGCCCCGACCATCGCCGGGACCTTCTCGCCGGTGCGCCCGGAGACGACGACCGTCTCCTCGGTCGCCAACGGCCAGGCCCCGCTGGCGACGCCCGCCTCCACCCCGGCCTCGTGCAGTTTCGCCAACACGGCATCGCGATCCTGGCCGGCGCTGACCCGCATTGCCACCTCCGGCGGCTCGTTGCAGGCGCCAAGCAGCGAGCGGGCCGCCTCTGCGCCCAGCTCCTGCCACCACATCCGCGCCAGCCAGAGCGGCGCCGAGTGGGCGATCGCGGCGGCCTCGGGGGTCGAGTCGTCCTCCAGCAGCGCCGCCGTCAGCTGGGACCGTTCGCGGGCAGCGCGCCGCAGGACCGCGTTGACAAAGCCGGCGGCGTGGGCGGCGCCGGCGCCTTTGACCAGCTCGACCCCCTGGTCGACAGCGGCATGGTCCGGGGTGCCGTCGGAGAAGAGCAGCTCGTAGAGGCCGAGGCGCAGGGCGGCGAGCACCGGCGGGTCGAGCAGCCGGGTCGAGCGGCCCGCCAGCCGTTCGATCGCGGCGTCGCTGGTGGCGCGGCGCTGGACCGCGCCATAGGCGAGTCGCTGGGCCTGGGCGCGCTCGCGGCCGTCAAGCTCGAGGCGCTCGGCGCCGGCGCGGAAGGCGCGCTCGGTGAAGGCGTCCTGCTCGAAGGTCTCCCTGATCGTCGCGAAGGCGAGCGCGCGGGCCGGCGCGATTGCGCTACTCACAGCTTCGGCAGCGAGTGGCCGCGCAGGTAGGCGTCCACCGGCATCGGCTTGCCGCCGGGCGGCTGCACCACGTCCAGTCGCAGGGCGCCGCGACAGCAGCCGAGCAGCAGCGCCCCCCACTCGGACTTGAGGGCGCCGGTCTGGACGCTGACGTCGACGGCGCGGGCGCGGCGAACGCCGAGCCGCTCGCCGCCGGCCGTCTCCAGGTAGGCGCCGACGTGCGGGGTCAGAGCGCGGACGACCGCGGCCAGCTCGGTGGCGGGACGCGAGGGGTCGAGCCGGCGCTCGGCCGGGTCGATCTTCTCGGCATAGGTCACTTCCGCCTCGTCCTGCTCGCTGAACTCGAGCTTGCCCTCGGCCTCGAGGTTGAGGGCGCGGACCAACAGCTCTCCGCCCATCCCCGCGAGGGTCGAGGAGAGTGCCTCAAACTCTGTGTCGGCGCCGATCGGCACCTCCGCGCTCAAGGCCACCGGCCCGGCGTCGAGCCCGGCGACGAGCTTCATCACGCAGACGCCGGTACGGCAGTCGCAAGCCATGATCGCCCGCTCGATCGGCGCCGCGCCGCGCCAGCGCGGCAGCAGCGACGGGTGCACGTTCAGCATCAGGTGCGCGGAGAGCAGCGGCTCGCGAATCAACTGGCCGAAGGCGCAGACGACCACCGCGCTCGGCTTGACGGCGGCGATCCGCTCCCGCGTCACCTCGTCGTTGACATCCTCGGCTTGCAGCAACTCGATCCCCAGCTCGCTGGCCGCCTCCGCGGTCGGCGGCGGCGAGAGCTTGCGACCGCGCCCCTGGCGGCTGTCGGGAGGCGTCACCGCCAGCGCCGGGCGGTGCGCCGAGCCGGCCAGCGTCCGCAGGACGGTGGCGGCGAAATCGGAGGTACCGAGGTAGACCGTGCTCACGCGTCGGTGCGCGGCTCGCGAAGCTCGTCGCCGTCGTCGGCTTCGTGCTCGGGCGGCGGGCTGTAGCTGCCGCCGCCGCGCAGCGCCCGCAGGGCGCCCTTGCGCTGGTCCCGACTGGTGCGGTCAAGGATCAGGACTCCGTCGAGATGGTCGATCTCGTGCTGAAGCACGCGTGCCTCCAGGCCCGAGGCCTCGATCTCGATCGACTCGCCCTCGGCGTCGCGGCCGCTGACCCGCGCGTGCAGGGGGCGCTCGACGTCCATCGTCACCCGCGGCAGGCTGAGGCAGCCCTCCTCGGCCAGCGAGCCCTCGTCGGAGAGCCACTCGATCACCGGGTTGATCAGCGCCGTCGGCTCTCCGTCGGCCCCGGCCTGGAAGACGAGCAGGCGCCGCAGCACCCCGAGCTGGGTCGCGGCGAGCCCGACTCCCATGCCGTCGCGCATGATCGCGATCATCCGCTCCACCTCGGCCCGCAGCTCGGGCCCGAAGGTCGTCACCGGAGAGGCGACGCTCTTCAGCACCGGGTCGCCGAACTTGACGACTTTGGCAAGCGCCGCCTCACGCCGCTCCAGCAGCTCGGTTTCCAGCTGCCGCTCGTCTGCTCCCGATCCGATCGCCTGTTCGTCGCTCACGAGACCGATTGTATGGACCTACTGCGGGTCGACGTCGACGCTGATCGCGACGTCCTTCAACGAGCGGTCGGCGGCGCGGCGCTCGACCACCTCGCGGATCGCGATGACGCTGGCCTCGCGATCGGAGGACTTGATCAGGATGCGGCGGCGGTGGCGGTTGCGGACGCGGAACATCGGCGCCGGGCCGAGCAGCTCGGAGCCCTGTGGCAACTTCTCGCGCAGCTCCGTGGCAACCGTCGTGGCGGCGGTTTCGACCCGCGCTTCCTGCTCGGCGTTGAGGCCGATCCGGACCAGGTGCGAGTAGGGCGGATAGCGCAGCAGCTGACGGCGCTGCAGCTCGCCGGCGAGAAAGCCGGCGGAGTCGTGGCGGGCGGCGTGCTCGATGCTGGAGGCGTTCGGGGCCAGGGTCTGGACGATCACCTCGCCGCCGGCCTCGCCGCGGCCGCTGCGCCCGGCCAGTTGAGCGACCATCGCAAAGGTCCGCTCCTCGGCCCGGAAATCGGGGAAGCGCAGGGTCGCGTCGGCGTCGAGGATCGCCGCCAGGGTCACCTCCGGGAAGTCGTGGCCCTTGGCGACCATCTGGGTGCCGACGAGGACGCCGCTGGGAGCCTCGCCGAAGCGGGCGAGGATGCGGGCGTGGGCGCCACGTTCGGCGGCGGTGTCGGAGTCGAGCCGGAACACCGGCATCGGCGCCAGGCGCTCGCCCAGGAGCAACTCGATCCGCTCGGTGCCGGCACCGGCGCGCGAGAGGGTCGTCGAGGCGCAATCGGGACAGGCACGCGGTTGCGGTTCGGCGTGGGCGCAGTGGTGGCAGACGAGGCGACCGCTGTGGCGGTGGACGATCAGCGAGACGTCGCAGTTGGGGCAGTCCCAGTGGTGCCCACAGGAGCGGCAGGTGAGCCAGGGGGCGAAGCCACGGCGGTTGATCATCACGATCGCCTTGGCGCCGGCGGCGCGGACTCCCTCCAGCGCCTCCCAGGTGTCGGCGTGCAGGGGGCCGCCGCGAGGATCGGCTTCGCGCATGTCGACCAGCTCCACCGGCGGCATCCGCAGGCCGTCGACCCGCCGCGGCAGCCGCAGGCGCGGCAGCTCCAGCCAGGTCTCCGGGCGCGGCGTCGCGGTGCCGGCGACGAGCACAGCGCCGCAGTCCTCGGCGCGGCGACGGGCCACCGTGCGGGCGTCGTAACAGGGGTCTCCCTCCTGCTTGTAGGAGGGGTCGTGCTCCTCGTCGATGACGATCAGGCCGAGGTCGCGGACCGGGGCGAAGACGGCCGAGCGGGGACCGACGCAGACGCTTGCCTCGCCGCTGCGCAGGCGCCGCCACTCGTCGTAGCGCTCGCCGGCGGACAGGGCCGAGTGGAGGACGGCGAAGCGGTCGCCGAGCCGGGCCCGGAAGCGTGCCACCGCCTGCGGGGCGAGGCCGATCTCGGGGACGAGGACGATTGCCCCCTGCCCCCGCTCCAGCGCCGCCTCGACCGCGGCCAGGTAGACCTCGGTCTTGCCCGAGCCGGTCACCCCGTGCAGCAGCAGGCTGCGCTCGGCACCGGCCTCGCCGTCGAGGGCGGCGACGATCGACTCCACCGCCCGCTCCTGCTCGGGCAGCAGCTCGGGCCTACCGGCGGGTGCGGCCAGGCTGGAATGCGCCGGGGCGCGGCGCAGGCGCGAGCTCCGAGTCGCGACCAGGCCGCGCTCCTGCAGTCGCCGCAGGATCTGGCGGTCCGAGCCGACCGCGGCGGCCAGCTCGGCACCCGACATCTCGCCGCCGCGCAGGGCCTCCAGCACCGCCCGCTGCTTGACGCCGAGCCGGCCGCCGCCGCTCAGCGCCTCCTCCCCGGCCGGCAGGATCTCCGCCCGCAGCTCGACCTTGGAGCGCACGGTGCGCCCGCCCGTGCCGGTCCCCGGCGGCAGCACCAGCTGCAGGCCGCGCGACGGCGTTGAGCAGTACTCGCGGGCGACCCAGAGGCCGAGCCGGACCAGCTCCGCCGGAGCACCGGACTCCAGCGCTTCGATCGGCTCGGCCAGCCGCTCCGGCGCCAGCTCCGAGGTTTGCGCCAGCTCGACCACGACCCCCAGCAACTTGCGCGGCCCGAACGGCACCCGGACGACGCTGCCGACCTCCAACTCCTCCATCGCATCCGGCTGGCGGTAGTCGAACGGGCCCCGCAGGGCGCGGGCGGTCGTCAGCGGCTCGACCCGGAGGATGGCCATCGGTCGAGCGTATGGCCGCCGGGGGACGGCCCGCATCCAGCCCTGGCGAGCGTGGTGGCGAAGGCATATGCTGCGCGCCGTGAGCCTCAATCTCAGCCCCGGGGAGCGGGTGATCTTCGAGGGCCACCCGTCCTGGCGGGCGATCCTCGGCTTCTACCTGAAAGGGATCCTCGTCGCGATCGTGCTCGGCGTGATCGCCAAGCTGATCGACGGCAACGGAACCGCCTTCCTGGTGATCCTTGTCACGATCGCGCTGACCGTCGTGATCGGCTTCGTCAAGCGCGTGGCGACGACCTACACGATCACCAACCGCCGCCTCAACATCAAGCGCGGGATCGTCTCGCGGGAGATCCAGGAGACCCGCCTCGAGCGCGTCCAGAACGTCAACTACCGGCAGTCGGTCTACCAGCGGCTGATGCAGATCGGCGACGTCGACTTCGACACCGCGGCCACCGACGACTACAACTTCGTCTTCGCCGGCGTCGCCGAGCCCGCCGAGGTCGTCCACGCCGTGGACCAGGCGACCGGGACGCATACGGCCGGGACGCATGGCCTGGGCGAGGCGCAGCCGCCTAGCGCCTGAGGGTCAGGTTCCGACCCGGCCGATTTGCACCCCCTTTCGGGTGTGGGTGCAAATCAACCGGGCCTGAGGTTGGCGGCGGTTCGGGTGAGGATGCGGAGGAGGTGCTCGGGCTCGTACTTGACTTGGTAGTGGGAGAAGCGCAGCGGGGTGAGGCCGGCGGCGGTGTGAGTCTGGTCGCGGAGAGCGTCACGAGTCTGCGCTGAGGCGGTGCGATGGTAGCGCCAGCCGTCGGTCTCGACCACCAAGCCGAGACCGGGCCAGTAGAAGTCGACCTCGAAGCCGTTGACCATCTCTTTGGTGAGTGGGACGGGAAGGCCAGCTCGCACGGCAATTGGACGGAAGAGGACTTCGAGGTCGGTATCGGAGAGACGAAAGGTCTGGCGGTCGAGCAAGGTCCGGAGTGGCTTGACCCCGGGCTCGCCCGCGTAATCGTCCAGCGCGAGCCGCAAGGCCTCTGGGTCGATCAAGTCGCGCTTGTCCGCCTCGTTGACCGCCCGCTCGAGCCGCTTGGGAGTGAGTTCGGTCGCCTGATCGATGAGAGTTCGAACTGGCGCGGTGACCGGAATGCCGCCCTCTTCGATGACGTCATTCAGGGACAGCGTCAGGCGGGTTCGGGCTTTGATGCCCGGCAGACGGTGATTGCATGGCCGGCGCACACTGACGTCGATCCAACGGCCTGTCTCCCTGCCTATCCCCCACAGCGCCGCGGCGCTGCCGTGACTGAGCACCGCCCCGCGACCGCAGGCGAGGATCGCCGCCATCCAGTGCCCCTCATGCGAAACCTGTGGCCTCCCCACCGCGTAGACACCCCGCCGAACGCGGTACAAGCGCCCGGTCCGCAGGCGATGTTCGATCGACCTCGCCCCGAACCCAAGTCCGAGCAACTGCTCCCGACTCACCACCCCATGCTGCCTCCGTGCCAACCCCCACCCCGCCGCGCTTCGCGCTTTGACACTTATCCCCACCATCGTGGGGACAAGTGTCAAAGCGCGTCAGATTCTCCCCCCGGACGGGAGCGTGGAGCCTTCGAGGGGCCACTAGGCGGCGGCGGTTTCGAGGCCGGCGGCGGCGCGGAGGGCGTCGGCGCGGTCGGTGCGCTCCCAGGTGAAGTCGGCGTCCTCGCGGCCGAAGTGGCCGTAAGCGGCGGTCTTCTGGAAGATCGGGCGGTGCAGGTCGAGGTATTTGCGGAAGGCGCCGGGGCGCATGTCGAACTCGGCCTCGACCAGCTGTGAGATCCGCGAATCGGGCAGGACCCCGGTGCCAAACGTTTCCACCATCAGCGAGACCGGGTGGGCGACGCCGATCGCGTAGGCGACCTGGACCTCGCAGCGCTCAGCGAGGCCGGCGGCGACGACGTTCTTGGCCACGTAGCGGGCCGCGTAGGCGGCGGAGCGGTCGACCTTGGACGGGTCCTTGCCGGAGAAGGCGCCGCCGCCGTGGCGGGCCATGCCGCCGTAGGTGTCGACGATGATCTTGCGGCCGGTGAGGCCGGCGTCGCCGACCGGGCCGCCGATCACGAACTTGCCGGTCGGGTTGACGAGGAAGCCCTCGCTGAGATCGGCTTCGTCGTACATGCCGGGAACCTCGGCTTCGAGCACCGGCAGCACCACGTGCTCCCAGAGGTCGGGCCGGATCGTCGCCTGGGAATCGACGCCCTCGGCGTGCTGGGTGGAGATCAGCAGCTTCTCGATCCCGACCGGGCGGCCTTCGCGATAGCGGACGCTGACCTGGGTCTTGCCGTCGGGGCCGAGGTAGGCGAGCGTCTCGTCCTTGCGCACCGCGGCGAGGCGCTCGGCGAGCCGGTGGGCGATGTGGATCGGCATCGGCATCAGCGCCGCGGTCTCGTCGCTGGCGTAGCCGAACATCATTCCCTGGTCGCCCGCGCCGGCGATCAGCATCTCGTCGTCGGCATCGTCGACCCTGGTCTCGTAGGCGACGTCGACGCCCTGGGCGATGTCGGGCGACTGCTTGTCGAGCGAAACGAGGATCGAGATGTGGTCGCAGTTGTAGCCGTAGTCGCCGTGGTCGTAGCCGATCTCACGGACCGTCTCGCGGACGATCTCGGGAATGTCGAGGTGGACATCGGTCGAGATCTCGCCGGAGACGACGGCCATGCCGGTGTTGACGAGGGTCTCGCAGGCGACGCGGCCCTCGGGGTCCTCGGCCATGATCGCGTCGAGGACGCCATCGGAAATCTGGTCGCTGACCTTGTCGGGATGGCCCTCGGTTACGGACTCGGAAGTGAAGAGATGCTCGTTCTCGGCGAGCGGCTTGGTAGGCATGGTCGGAAAGCCTAGAGGAATCCTGAAAAGCGTCGGACTGACGCTGTGGCCAAGCAGATCAAGGGCGCAGGGAGCGCCGTGTGCTCCGCGCACAAGCGACCGAGGAAGCCGAGATGCGCCGTGCGACGCCGTCAGTCCGGGCGGCCGCGACGGCCGCTGTGAGGCACGAAGTCGATCACCAGCGGCACGCCCTCGAGCTCGTACGCCTCGCGCATCCGGTTCTCCAGGTGGTAGGCCCAATCGCGCACGATCAGCTTGCGGTCGTTGACCTGGATCGCGATCCGCACCGGCCGCTCCCCCACCTGCGCCGCGTAGTAGAGCCGCAGGCGGCGGCCACGGCGCGAGGGCGGCGGGACTTTGGCGACGACGTCGGCGACGAAGCGGTTCAGCTCCGGGGTCGGGATGCGCTCGCCGGCGCGGTTGGCCAGGTGCAGCGCTTTCGGCAGCAGCGCCCCGACGTTGCGGCCACGGGTCGCCGAGCAGGTGATCACAGCCGGCCGCAGCCGCAGCTTGCGCTCGACCCGGGCGCGGGCATCGTCGATGTCGGTCACGGTCAGGTCCCACTTGTTCAGCACCAGCAGGGTCGCGCAGCCGGCCTTCATCGCCATCTCCGCCACCCGCAGGTCCTCGGAGGTGACGCCCTCGGAGGCGTCGCAGACGACGATCGCGACGTCGGCGCGCTCGACCGCGCGTTCGGAGCGCAGCTGCGCGTAGTAGTCGATCGTGCCGGCGACCTTGGAACGGCGGCGCAGGCCGGCGGTGTCGACCAGGATCGTGCGGCGGCCGTCGACCTCGAGCTCGGTGTCGATCGCATCGCGGGTGGTGCCGGCGATGTCGGAGACGATCACCCGGTCGGAGCCGAGGAAGGCGTTGACGAGCGAGGACTTGCCGACATTGGGGCGGCCGATCACGGCGACCCGGACCGCGTCGTCATCCTCCAGGCGCGGCGGCCGGTCGCCGAGGGCGACGACGATCGCATCGAGCAGGTCGCCGGTGCCGAGGCCGTGCGTGGCCGAGAGCGTCAGCGGCTCGCCCAGCCCGAGGCCGTGGAACTCGGCGGTGACCCCGAAGTCGTTGGGTTTATCGGCTTTGTTGACCGCGACGACGACGGGGATCTCGCCGCCGCGCAGGGTCTTGGCCAGCTCGGCGTCACCGGCGCGCAGGCCGGCGCGGCCGTCGACCACCATCAGCACCGCGTCGGCCTCGGCGATCGCCAGGCGCGCCTGGCTCTGCACGTCGCGGGCCAGCTCGGCCTCGTCCTCGAGGTCGATGCCGCCGGTGTCGACCAGGTCGAAGGCGACCCCGTTCCACTCGCAGGTGAGTCGCTTGCGGTCGCGGGTGACGCCGGGTTCGGCTCCGGTCACGGCCTCGCTGCCCCCGACGAGGCGGTTAACCAGAGTGCTCTTGCCGACATTGGGAAAGCCGACGACGGCAACGGTGGGCAGCCGGTTCATCGTGGCTCCTGGGGTGTTTTTCTCTCGCATCGCGAGAGGAAGTCGACCCACCTCATGCCAGCTCCCGCTCGCGGGCCAGGCCGACGACCCGTCCCACGACCTCTTCCAGCCCAAGCCCCGTGGTGTTGAGCTCGACCGCGTCGGCGGCGGCGCGCAGGGCGCCGTGCTCGCGCTCGCTGTCGCGGGCGTCGCGGCGGCGCTGGGCGTCGAGGACGGACTCGAAGTCCTCGCCGGTCTGGGCGGCGCGGCGGCGGGCGCGCTCCTCGTCGGAGGCGGTGAGGAAGACCTTCAGCGGCGCCTCGGGGCTGACCACGGTGCCGATGTCACGCCCCTCGGCGACGTAGTTGCCGGCGGCGACCAGCTGGCGCTGGCGATCGACCATCGCCTCGCGCACCTGGGGATGGACCGAAACCTGGGAGGCGGCGGCGGTAACGCCGGGCTCGCGGATCGCGGCACTGGCGTCGCGCTGGCCGAGCAGCGCCCGCCTGCCGTCGAGCCCGATCTCCAGCCCCCGTGCCAGCTCGCCCAGGCGCTCGCCGTCATCGAGACCGATGCCGGCCTCGAGCGCGGCCAGAGCCAGGCAGCGGTACATCGCCCCGGAGTCGAGGTAGGTGAAGCCGAGCTCCTCCGCCACGGCGCGCGCCACGGAGGACTTGCCGGCCCCGGCGGGGCCGTCGATCGCGATAACCATCAGCGGGGCAGCGTAGAGGCGCGCAGTCGTGGGCGGCGGCCCGCCTCGGCGCACGGTCGTGGGCGGCGCGGACGATGCCGGGGCGCTCGCGGCTCGTTGTGAGGACGGCGAGTCGCCGTCAGCCGTGGTCGCGACTGAGAAGCAAAGCCAGATCGGCCTCGAACCCGGGGTAGCTGACTGCGGCCGCATCCATGCCGCGAACCTCGACACCCTCCCGGGACGCCAGGCCGGCGACAGCGCCGAGCATGGCGATGCGGTGATCCCCGTGCGAGTCGATCGTGCCACCACGCAGGCCTCCCGTGCCGGCGATGGCCATGCCGTCCCCGGTCGCCTCGACCTGGCCGCCGAGCGCGTTGAGGGCAGCGCTGACGGTGGCGATCCGGTCGGACTCCTTGCGGCGCAGCTCGGCCGCGTCGGCGATCGTCGTCGTGCCCTCGGCGAAGCAGGCGGCGAGGGCGACCAGGGGCAGCTCGTCAATCGCCAGCGGCACCTCCGCGCCGCCTATCTCGGTGGCGCGCAGGGTCGCGGAGCGCACCCGCAGCCGCCCGATCGGCTCGCCGCCGCGCTCCTCCAGCGGCTCGACTTCGATCGCGGCACCCATCCGCTCGAGGATGCCGAGCAGGCCGGTTCGGGTCGGATTGATCCCGACCCCTTCGAGGACCAGGTCGCTGCCGCCGACCAGCAGCGCCGCAACGACGAAGAAGGCCGCGGAGGAGATGTCGGCCGGAACCACGATCGCGCCGGGCTCGAGCCGGTCGACCGGGTGCACGGCGACGCTCTGTGGCGAATCGCGTTCGGGTGGAAATAGCGCCCCAACACGGTTCGCGCCGGGGCTGTCGCGTTCGACGGTCGCCCCGGCGGCGGCGAGCATCCGCTCCGTGTGGTCGCGGCTCGGGTGGCTCTCGACGACGCGGGTCTCCCCCGCCGCCAGCAGCCCGGCGAAGAGCAGGCAGGACTTGACCTGGGCGCTCGCGATCGGCAGCTCGTACTCGATGCCGCGCAGCGGCGATCCCTCCAGCTCCAGCGGCGGCAGCCGCTGCTCGCGGCAGCTCAGCCGGGCGCCCATCGCCCGCAGCGGCACGGCGATGCGGTCGACCGGGCGCTGGCGGATCGAGTCGTCGCCGTCGAGGATCCAGCTGCCGCCGTCCTGCCCGGCGAGCCAGCCGGGCAGCAGGCGCAGCAGGGTGCCGGCATTGCCGACGTCGATCGCGGCCGCGGCGGGGCCGCGCAGGCCAACGCCCCCGATGCGGATGACGGCGTCGACCGGCAGGCCGCCGCCGCCCCAGTCCTCATAGAAGACCGCACCGCCTGGCGCGGCGCCTGAGCCGACCTTGACCGCGGCCCCCAGCGCCCGCACCGCGGCCAGGGTCGAGCGGGTGTCGGCCGCATCGAGGTAACCGCTGACCGCGGTCTCCCCCTCTGCCATCGCCGCGATCAGCGCCGCCCGGTGGGAGATCGACTTGTCGGCGGGCGGGCGCAGGTTGCCGCGCAGGGGACCTGAGGGCTCGAAGCGGGTCACTGGGGCGACGCTACTCCCCGGCGCCGAGAACGCTGACCGTGTGGCCGAGCTCTCGCACCAGCGCTTCGGCGCGAGCGGCCTGCTCGTCGCCGGCGACCCAGAGGGTGACGGCGCCCGAAGTCATGTCGGGGGCCGGGTAGAGAGCCATGTCCTCGATATTGACCCCGGCCTCGCCGAGAGCCAGCGCCAGCGCCGCGATCGTGCCGGGCTGGTTGGCGACGACGATCCGCAACTCGCGCAGCGGTCCCGCTTCCAGCTCGGACTCGAGCAGGCGGCGACGATCCTCGCCGGCGGCGGCGTGCCAGGCGGCAACGGCATCGCGGTCGCCGCGGCGGATCAGCTCCGCCGCCTCGCCGAGGCGCCGCGCCACGGCCTCGACCGAGTCGGCCACGGCATCGCGGTTGCTGGCGAAGATGTCGGCCCAGATCGCCGGGTTGGAGCCGGCGACGCGGGTGGTGTCGCGGAAGCTGGGGCCGACCTCCGGCATCCGCTCGAAGTCGCGGCTGAGCTCGGACGCGGCCTCGGCGGCAAGGGCGTTGGCGACCACGTGCGGCAGGTGGCTGATCGTCGCCATCAGGCGGTCGTGGGCGCCGGCGTCGATTGCCTGCGGGCGGGCACCGAGGTCGGAGACGGTGCGCTGCAGGCGGTCGTAGAGAACGCCGCTGGAGCGGTCTGTCGGGGTCAGGTACCAGCGGGCGCCCTCGAAGAGGTTGGCGCGGGCGTTGTCGACCCCCGCGGTCTCGGCTCCCGCCAATGGGTGGCCGCCGATGAAGCGCTCGTCAGTGCCGAGCGCGTCGACCAGCTCGCTCTTGGTCGAGCCGACGTCGGTGATGACGGTTTCGGGGCCGGATGCCTCCAGGGCCTCGCGCGCCTGGCCCGGCAGCGCCCCGACCGGGCCCGCGCAGAAGACGATCTCGGCCCCCTCGCAGGCCTCGGCGACCGAACCGGCAGCGCGATCGAGGGCGCCGAGCTCGACCGCCCGCTGCAGCGTCGCCGGCGTGCGCCCGTAGCCGACCGCCTCCGCCCCCAGCCGCTGCCGCGCGGCGAGACCGATCGAGCCGCCAATCAGGCCCACACCCAGAACGGCGATTCTCGTCAACTGCGGCGGGCCTCGATGGCCGAGGCGAAGCGCTCGAGGACGTTGACGGTGTCCTCCCAGTCGATGCAAGCGTCGGTGATCGACTGGCCGTAGGTGAGTTTCTCCCCCGGCACCAGGTCCTGGCGGCCGCCGACCAGGAACGACTCCAGCATCACGCCGACGATCGCCTTGTTGCCGTCGGCGATCTGATCGGCGATTTCACCGGCGGCGAAGAACTGCTTTTCGGGATCCTTGCCGCTGTTGTCGTGCGAGGCGTCGATCACCAGGCGCTCGGGCAGTCCGGAGATCCCCAGCGTGACCAGGGCGTCCTCGACGTCGGGCACGTGGTAGTTCGGCATCCCGTGACCGCCGCGGAGGATGATGTGGCAGTCGGGGTTGCCGGTCGTGTGCAGGATCGCCGACGCGCCGGCGTCGTCGATGCCGGCGAAGGCGTGCGAGACGGCGGCGGCGCGGACCGCATCCACGGCAACCTGGATATTGCCGTCGGTGCGGTTCTTGAAGCCGATCGGCATCGAGAGGCCGGAGCCGAGCTGGCGGTGGGTCTGGCTCTCCGAGGTGCGGGCACCGATCGCCCCCCAGGCGACCGTGTCGGAGATGTACTGCGGCATGATCGGATCGAGGAACTCGCAACCGACCGGCAGGCCCAGGTCGACCACCTCGAGCAGGAGCTTGCGAGCCATGCGCAGGCCGGCGTTGACGTCGCCGGAGCCGTCCAGATGGGGGTCGTTGATCAGGCCCTTCCAGCCAGTGGTGGTGCGCGGCTTCTCGAAGTAGACCCGCATCACGACCAGCACCCGGTCGCTCAGCTCGTTGGCGACAGCGGCGAGTCGGCGGGCGTAGTCAAGCGCGGCTTTGGGGTCGTGGACACTGCAGGGCCCGACCACCACCAGCAGGCGGGAATCCTTGCCGTGAAGCACGTCGACCACTTCTTCGCGCCCTTTGACGACCGCTTTCGCCTGCTCTTTTTCGAGCGGCAGCTCCTCGAGCAGCTTTTCCGGTGGAGCCAGCTCGACCACTTTGGCGATCCGCTGATCCCGGACCCCGTCTCGTTTGGCGCCCTCCATCCCGATGATCATTTTGCCGTCGCCTTTCTCCAAACCGAGGGAATCGTACTTTCTGGTCGCTCCCTGCCAAAGCGAAGCACTAGGAGTAGCACGCGCCGATGGATTAGTCGAGTATTTCTGACAAACCACGTAGGAAGCGCTCGTTCTCCTCGGGCGTGCCGTAGCTGACGCGGATGTGACCGGGATCGCCGAGCGGGGTCCCGGGACGAACCGCGACGTTGCGCTCGGCCAGACCGGCGACGACCTCGCCCTCCTCGGCGTCGCCGAGGTCGATCCAAGAGAAGTTCGCCTGGGTCTCGCTGGTCCGCAGGCCCAGCTCCCGCAGGCCCTCCTCGACCCGCAGGCGCTCGGCGATCGTCGTCTCGAGCCGCCGCAGGACGTCGTCGGATTGCAGGATCGCCTCCGCCCCGGCCGCCTGGGCGAGGGCGTTGACGCTGAACGGCTGGCGCACGGCGTCGACGGCGGCGCGGAAGCTGGGTGAGCCGATCGCGTAGCCGACCCGCAGCCCGGCCAGGCCGTAGCACTTGCTGAAGGTGCGCTGGACGACCAGGTTGGGGAAGTCGGCGAGCAGGTCGAGGGTCGCGTCGGGGTCGTCGTTGGTCTGGAACTCGATATAGGCCTCGTCGAGAATCACCGTCACGTGCGGCGGGATCCGCTCGCAGAAGGCGGCGATCTCGGCCGCCGGGACGTGGGTCGCGGTCGGGTTGTTGGGGTTGCAGACGAGCAGCAGCTGGGTCGCCGCGGTGACCTCGGCCGCCATCGCGTCGAGGTCGTGGACGTCGCCGGCGGCCAACGGCACGCGAACCTCGCGGGCGCCGGTCAGCGCCGGCAGGTACGGGTACATCGAGAAGGCCGGCCAGGCGTAGAGGATCTCGGCGCCGGGCTCGCAGAGGGCCTCGGCGGCGGCGAGCAGGATCTCGCAGGAGCCGTTGCCGACGGCAACGCGGCTGGGGTCGGTCTCATAGCGCTCGGCGAGGCGGCGGCGCAGCAGAGTCGCGTCGGGGTCGGGGTAGCGGTTCATCGCCGCCGCGGTGCGGGCGATCGCCTCGACCACCCGCGGGTGCGGCGGGAACGGCGACTCGTTGGAGGCGAGCTGGGCGATGCCGCCGGCGGCGATCGCCTCGGGTGCCTGCCCGGTTGGCACGCCGGCCTGATAGCCCGGCATCCGGGCCAGCTTCTCCGCGAAGGTGACGCTCATGCGTCGATTCTGACGGACCGCCGGCTCGGCGGCGAGCCGCTCGGCGAGAGTCGCTACTGGGCGGCTTCGAGATCGGCGCGCAGCTTCTGCGCCTCGCCGATGTAGGCGTGGGCCGGAACGTGGCCCTCCGGGGCGTAGAAGTGGAGCATCACCCGGATCACCCGCGGCATCGCGCCGGGGACGGGAATCTCGCGGCAGCAGAGGAGGGGAACGGCGTCGAGGCCGAGGTGGCGCGCGGCGACCGCCGGGAACTCGGCGTCGAGGTCGTCGGTGGTGGTGAACAGGCAGCTGACCATCGCCTCCGGCTCGAGCCCGCCGTTGCGCTCGATCAGCTCCCGCATCAGCGCCGTGGTGGCCTCGAGGATCGCCCCGGCCTCGTTGGCCTCGGCTTGTGTCGCGCCGCGAACGGCGAAGAGCCGCTGGCGGGGAGCCTCGTAGGAGCCGGCGTTCATCTCATTCACAGCTCCGCATCTTTCCAGAGCCGGGCGATCTCCCCCTTGGAGAGACGGCGGCAGCCGCCCAGCGCCAGCCGGCCCAGGGCCAGGGGGCCGAAGCGGACCCGGCGCAGGTCCAGCACCTTGTTACCGATCGCCTCGACCATGCGCCGGACCTGGCGGTTTTTGCCCTCGCGCAGGACGAGCTCGATCTCGCAGTCGGCCAGCCGGCTGACCTCGGCCGGCGCCGTACGCCCGTCCTCCAGGTCCACCCCGCGCCGCAGCCGCTCGAGGTCGCGGTCGGTGGGCGGACGCAGCAGCTTCGCCCGGTAGGCCTTGGCGACTTCGTAGCGGGGATGGGTGAGCCGGTTCGCCAGCTCCCCGTCGTTGGTCAACAGCAGCAATCCGGTCGATTCCGCGTCGAGCCGCCCAACCGGGTAGAGGCGAGCCTCGGTATCGACCAGCGAGACCACCGCCGGCCTCTCCCCCGGCTCCTTCGCGGTCGAGACCACCCCGGCCGGCTTGTTCACCGCCCAGACCTCATGCGCCTCGACCCCAACCGGGCTCCCGTCCACCCGCACATCGTTCTCCTCATCCACATCCCGAGCGGGATCGGTGACCACCTTTCCGTCAACCGTGATCCGCCCATTGGCAATGATCTTCTCCGCCATGCGCCGCGAAGCCACCCCCCCGTGGGCAAGGTACTTGGCCAACCTCATGAGGCCGAAGCCGTCGGGGTCAACCCCGACACAGCCTCCCCGCTGTTGCTGTGGCGGGGTCGACCCCCGCGGCTCCCACGCCTCGTCACTCGGCCCTTTGTTCCCCGGCTTTGAGCAACCGCTCGCGCAGCTCGCGCGCGTCCTCGGGGCTGGGATCGAAACGCGCCGGATCCGGCAACTGATCGAGCCCTGACAACCCGAAGAGCCGTTCGAACAACTCCGAGGTCTTGAAGATCGCGGCCCCGAACTGCGAGCGCCCCGCCTCCTCGATCAGCCCGCGCTCGGCCAGGCCCTGGACCGCCGACTCCGAGGAAACGCCGCGAATGCGGGCGACCTCGGGGCGGGTGACCGGCTGCAGGTAGGCGACGATCGCCAGGGTCTCGGCCTGGGCCTGGGTCAGCGGCGGCGTCCGCGGCTTCGAGAGCAGGCGCCGCGCCGCCACCTCGCTGGCGGGGTCGCTGGCGAGGGCGAAGCCGCCGGAGACCTCGCGCAGGACGATCCCGCGCTTGCCCTCGGCGAGGTCCTCGCGCAGCAGCTCGATCGCCTCGGCGACCTGACCCTCGGTCGCTTCGGTCGCCTGTGCGAGGTCGGTGGCGGCGACCGGCTGCGAAGAGAGGAAGAGCAGTGCTTCCAGGGTGCGGGTGAGGTCGTTCACGCTGCCGACGCCAGCTTGCGCACCTGGATCGGGCCGAACGGCTCCCCCTGGTCCCAGGTGATCTCGCCGCGCCGATAGAGCTCCAGCAGGCCGAAGATCGTGACCGCCTGGGTGAGGCGGTCCTCGTCGCCGAACTCCTCGTCGAAGTCGAAGCTGGTGCGGCGGCGGAGGATGTCGCGCAGGGCGCGCAGGCGGCGCTCGAGCGAGACGGTCGGGCGGATGTGGCTGATGTCGACGTCGGGCGGCTCGGTCAGGAGGTCGCCGAGGGCGGCGCCGAGCGCCTCCGGGTCGTAGACGGCGGTGGCCGCGTCGACCGCGATCTGGCGCAGCGCCAGCGGCAGTGGCGCCGAGCGGTAGAGGTAGCCGCGCTGGCTCTCGAAGCGGTCGGCGACGACCGACGAGGCATCGCGGTAGCGGCGGTACTCGAGCATCCGCGCCAGCAGCTCCTCGATCGCCTCTTCGGGGCTGAGATCGTCGAGCTCGTCCTCGGGCCCCGGCAGCATCAGCCGCGACTTCAGCTCCAGCAGGGCGGCGATGAGGACGAGGAATTCGGTCGCCACCTCCAGCTCCAGCTCGCCCTCGCGCTCGAGGTGCTCGATATAGGCGACGACGACCTCGCCCAGCTGCAGGTCGAGCAGACTGACCTCCTCGCGCAGGACGACCGCCATCAGCAGGTCGAACGGCCCGGCGAAGATGTCCAGGTCGAGGTCTAGCTCGGCGATCGCCATCCCGACCAGACTAGCCCCGGGACGGGACGAAGCGGCGTCGCTTTCCCCCTATTTGGGGGACGGGCCGTAGCCCATCCGCCCGCGCACGTCGGCCAGGGTGACGGCGGCAATCGCGCGCGCCTTCCCGGCTCCCTCGGCCAAGACCGCCTCCAGCGCCGCCTCGTCGGCACGCAGCTCGGCGTAGCGCTCGCGCACCGGGGCCAGCAGCTCGACCACCGACTCGGCGACCGCCTTCTTGAAGTCGCCGTAGCCGGCGCCCTCGAACTCGCGCTCGACCTCGTCCCGGCCGAGCCCGCGGGCGACGGCGAGGATGTCGATCAGGTTGGTGATCCCGGCCTTGTCGTCGGCCCGGCGAACCTCGCGGCCGGAGTCGGTGACGGCGCTGCCGAACTTCTTGCGGATCGCCGCGGGCTCGTCCAGCACGAGGACGGTGCCGGCCTCGGTGCCGCCGGTGGTCGACATCTTCCGCTCCGGCTCCTGCAGGTCCATGATCCGGGCGCCGACCTCGGGGATGCGGAACTCGGGCACGACCAGGGCCTCGCCGAAGCGCTCGTTGAAGCGGCGGGCGATCTCCCGCATCAGCTCGACGTGCTGGCGCTGGTCGTCGCCGACCGGAACCTCGGTGGCGCGGTAGGCGAGCACATCGGCGGCCATCAGCACCGGGTAGAAGAAGAGCGCGGCGGAGACCAGCTCGCGCTGGCGCGCCGACTTGTCCTTGAACTGGTGCATGCGATTGAGGTCGCCGTGGGCGGTCACGGCCGACAGCAACCAGGTCAGTTCGGTGTGCTCGCGCACGTCGGACTGGCGAAAGAAGATGCAGCGGTCGGGGTCGAGGCCGGCGGCGAGCAGGATCGCGGTGGTGTCGTAGACCCGCTCGCGCAGCTCGGTCGGGTCGTAGGCGACGGAGATCGCGTGCAGGTCGACGATGCAGAAGATCGCCGGGTCGCCGCGGTCCTGGCCCTCGACGTACTGCTGGATCGCGCCGATGAAGTTGCCGAGGTGCTTGCGGCCGGTCGGCTGGATGCCGGAGAAGATGATTGGCGCGGGCATGAATGGCAGCCTAATCGGGGCCGGGACGGGGGTGCCCCTCGCCCTCACGAACTGCGGGGAGGTTCGGTTGAGGGGCACCCCCGTCCCGGCTCAGGCGGGCTGCTTTGATGCCGGCTCTTCGGCGATGGGATCGACCTTGCGGCGTGGGTCCTGGATGCCGACGCCGGAGGCGATGCCGCCGAGAATCATCAGCACGGCGGCGATCAGGACGCCGAGGTGGAGGGCGGAGGTCGAGGCCTCGGCCGCGGCGCTGCGGACCCGGGTCGCTTCGGCGGCGGGCAGCTTCTTCGTTCCGGGCACGGCGAGCGGCTGTGCCTTGGCGTCGGCGACCGTCCTCGCCGCCGCCGGGCTCAGCGGCGCCCGGCCGAGGTTCTCGTCGAGCACGGTGCCGAAGTGGGCCGAGATCACGGCGCCGAGGACGGCGATCGCCAACAGCCCTGCGATGCGGGAGACACCGTTGTTGACCCCGGAAGCGATGCCGACGCGCCTTTCCTCGACCGAGTCGAGCACGGTCGCGGTCAGCGGCGCCACCGTCGCCGCCAGGCCGAGGCCGAAGACGACGATCGCCGGCAGCACGTCGGTGAGGTAGTCGGCGTCGGCGTCGACCCGCAGCATCAGCGCCAGGCCGAGCCCGGCGCTGATCGGGCCGGCGGTCATCGGCAGTCGCGGCCCGGTGTCGGAGGCGAGGCGACCGAAGCGGGGAGAGAGGACGAAGAGCAGGATCGAGATCGGCGTCGTCGCCAGCCCGGCCTCCAGCGGCGTATAGCCGACGACCTGCTGCAGGTAGAGGCCGACGAAGAAGAGGCCGCCGATCAGGCCGGCGTAGGCGGTCAGCGTGGTCAGGTTGGCGACGGCGAAGTTGCGGATGCGGAAGAGGCCGAGGTCGAGCATCGGGTGGCGGGCCCGGGCCTCGTAGAGCAGGAAGAGGGCGAAGCAGGCGACGCCGGCGACCAGCGGCACCCAGACCAGCGGGTCGCCCCAGCCGTGGGTCGGCTGCTCGATCAGGGCGAAGACCGGGCCGCCGAGGCCGACCGCCGAGAGTCCGATCCCGGGCCAGTCGATGCCGCGGAAGGCATCGGGGTCCCTGCTCTCCTCGACCGCGCGCAAGGTCAGGATCACCGTCACCGCGATCAGCGGCAGGTTGATCCAGAAGATCGCCCGCCAGGAGAGCAGCTCGATCAGGGCCCCGCCGCCGGCCGGGCCGAGCACGGTCGCGATCCCGGTCCAGGCGGTCCAGGTACCGACCGCCCTGCCGCGCTCGGCGCCCTCGAAGGTGGCGGCGACGATCGCCAGCGAGCCCGGCACCAGCAGTGCTCCGGCGATCCCCTGCAGGGCGCGGGCACCGACCAGGAACTCGTCCGAGGGCGCGACCGCGCAAAGGGCCGAGGTGGCGCCGAAGCCGAGCAGCCCGGCGACGAACATGCGCCGCCGCCCGAACTGGTCGCCGAGCGAGCCGCCGACCAGGAGCAGCGAGACCATCGTCAGCAGGTAGGCCTCGACCACCCACTGCTGCCCGGCCAGGCCGGCGTCGAGGTCGTCGCTGATCGCCGGCAGGGCGACGTTGATCACGGTGCTGTCGAGGAAAACGACGGTCGAGCCGAGGATCGTCGCGACGAGGGTCAGGCGCTGCTGGCGGGACACCGGCCGAGTCTAGGTAGGCGGCGCGATCGACTGGCGTTACCGCTTCTCCGCGGCGCCGGGGACCTCTCGCCTGCTCTCGCTCGTATCCCAGGAAAGAGATCGAAAGGCGATCGTGACCGAAGGAGCAGAGCGATGAGGGGCAGATCGGGGTTGGCGGCGATGTGGCTGGTGGGATCGGCGACCGTCCTCGCGGCCTGGCTCATGCCTGGGGCCGCGGCGGCGAAGACCGGCCAGATCGGGAGCTTCGGCGGCGTCGCCGTGGCCGGCTCCCCCTACCGCTTCGCGGCGCTCCCGCCCCGCATGCCCGGCAAGTCGACGACGGTGGCGCGGATCGAGCGCGACGGTGGCCGGGTCAGCCGCTGGTGGTCCCTGCCGGGCAGCTTCCTGGTGCCCGCTGTCGCTACCGCCGACGACGACAGCGGCGGCGGCCTCTCGGCCGACGGACAGACCCTTGTGCTCAGCGGCACTTGGCCGACCTACCCGCCGCGGGTCTCGCGGTTCGCGGTGCTGAAGACGCAGTTCAACTACGAGTGGCACGGACCGGGTCGCCCGCCCCATTTCCGCCAGTTCCCGAAGTTCATCGATCTGCCGGGCGCCTTCGGCTTCAACGCGATCTCCCCGGACGGTGCGACGGCGTACCTGACGCGCTACCGCGAGCACGGTGCCGGACCGGGCAACGGCGAAATCGGACCGATCGATGACTTCGAGATCAGGGCCCTCGACCTCGACAGCGGCAAGCTGCTGCCGCGACCGCTCGGGGTCGCCGGATCCCGGGAGCGGTGGCTCGACGGCCTGCCGATAACCCGGGCCAGCAGCGGCGACGGGCGCTGGGCCTACACCCTCCACTCCGGCGATCGCGGTGTCCCCTACCTGCTCGCCCTCGACACCGTCGCGGGCCGGGCGAGCGCGATCGACCTTCCCCGGTCGACGAAGCCAGCCGCGCAGTTCGCGCTGAGGCTGCGCCTGGAAGCGGGTGGGCGGCGGCTGACCGTGTTCAACCGCTCACCCGACCTCGCGGGAGCCAGGCCACTGGTCAGGTTCGACACGAGCACCTTCTCGGCTCGGCCGGCGCCGAACGACGGGGCGAGCATCGGCATGATTCCGTCCTGGCTCACGGCCGAGCCCACCTCGCCCGACCCCCTCCTCGCCTTCGCGCGGGCCCCCCGGCGCCCCGGCAACCTGCTGGCCCGGTTCGACACGATCGCCCACTCGGCCGGCGGTAGGCCGATCGAGATGCGCCAGCTCGGCGACCCGGCGCTCGATGGCGAGGTCCTGGTCTTCGGCTGTATCCATGGCGATGAGTGTGCGGGCAGCGAGATCCAGCCCCTGACCGGCGGCTGCCCCGACCCCAGCGCCGATATCTACGTCGTCCCCAACCTCGATCCGGACGGCGCCGCGCGCGGCAGCCGCCAGAACGGTCGCGGCGTCGACCTCAACCGCAACTTTCCGGCTCAGTGGCGGCCGATCGGCAGCCGCGGCGACCCCCAGTACTCCGGCCCGCGTCCCTTCTCGGAGCCGGAAAGCCGCCTCGCCGCCCGGATCGTCCGCGAGTTGGCGCCCGAGGTGACGATCTGGTTCCACCAGCACCGCGGCAGTCGGGCATTCGTGCGCGCCTGGGGCCAGAGCGCTCCCAGCGCCCGCCACTTCGCGCGGCTGGCGAAGCTGCCGTTCCTGCTTCTGCCGTGGCCGGACGGGACGGCGCCGAACTGGCAGAACCACCGCTTCCCGGGCACCGGCTCCTTCGTCGTCGAGCTGCCGCCGGGAGCCCTGAGGAACGGGTTGGCGTCGCGACTCGGCGACTCGCTCGTGCGGCTGGGACGGAAGGTCGGCAAAGATTGAGATGCTCCGCGGCAGAGGTGAAGGGTGGGAACTGAGAGCGGCACGACCGAGGAAACCGACTGGCGAGAGCCACCCTCGCCACGCCTGGAACGACGGCTCATCCGCGAGGCCCAGCAGGGGTCCAGGGAGGCGATCGCCGATCTCTACCTGGCCCACTGGCGCCGCGCCCACCGGGCCGCATACCTCGTCGTCCACGATGCCGCCGCGGCCGAGGACGTCGCCCAGGACGCCTTCCTCGCCGCGGTCGACGCGCTCGACCGCTTTGACCGGCGGCGGCCCTTCGCCCCCTGGCTGCACCGGATCGTCGTCAACCGGGCGCTCGACTGGGCGCGCCTGGAAGCGCTGCGGCGCCGGGTCGACGGCTCCGAGCCGCAAGCGGAGGTGGAGGCGCCGCAGGACAGGGTGGGCGGGGAGCTGATGGAGATCCTCGCGCAGCTGCCACCGGAGCAGCGTGCGGTGGTCGTGCTCCGCTACCTGCTCGAGTACACGCCCGGCGAGATCGCCCGCATGCTCGAGCTGCCGCGGGGGACCGTGAACTCGCGGCTACGGCGCGGTCTGGACCGCCTGCGCGACCTGGTCGAGGCGGAGCGATGAACCAGGCCGGACTCAGGTCGCTGCTGCGCGAGGTGCCGATCCCAAGCGGCGAGACTGCCGAGCGGCGAGGCCTGGAGCTGGTGAGCGAGGCGTTCGCGCAGCGCCGCCCGTCCCGGCGCAACGTCCTGCCGCGGCTGGCGATCGCGATCGCGATCGCCACCTTGATCGCGGCGCTGCTGCTCTCGCCCGCCGGCGCCGCCGTCCGCGATTGGGTTGGCGACGCCTTCACGGCCGGCGCCCCCAACCCCGAGCCCGGGCTGACCGAGATCCCCGGCGGCGGCCGGCTGCTGGTTCAGGCCCCGGCGGGCCCCTGGGTGGTGCGGGCGGACGGCTCGCGTCGCCTGCTCGGGGACTACGGAGAGGCGACCTGGTCGCCCCGGGGCCTCTTCGTCGGGGCCGCCTCCGGAGACGTGCTGAGCGCGATCGAGCCCGACGGAACCCCACACTGGTCCCTCTCCGCCGAGGGGGAGGTGGGCGACGCGCGCTGGTCTCCCTCCGGCTTCCAGGTGGCCTACCGCAGCGGCGGCGAGCTGCGCGTCGTCGCCGCGGACGGCAGCGACGACAGGCTGCTGGATCCGAGCGTCGAACCAGTTCCCCCGGCCTGGTCCCCGCTGGGCACGGGGCTCCTCGCCTATGTGGACGCGAACGGGAGGCTGCGCATCGCCAGGACCGACAGTGGGAAAAGCGCCGGCTCGGCGCCGGCCTCGCCGGGGATCGCGAACCTGGAATGGGGCGCCGGCGGCTCGACGCTGCTGGAATCCTCCCCCGCGTCGCTGCGGGTCAGAGAGCTGACGGTGCACAAGCTGGCCAGCGGACTCGGCATTCGCCCAGCGCGTGAGATTGGGCTGCCGGCAGCCGCCACCGTCCGCGACGCGGCCCTCTCTCCCCGCGGCGACACCGTCGCCGCCCTGCTCGCCCTGGACTGGGCCGGGCCGCCCCGCAGCCTGGTGGTCCTGATCGACACCCAAGGCGGTCCGCCGCGTCGACTCCTCAGCACTCCCGGACGGCTCGCCGAGCTCGCCTGGTCACCCGATGCCTCCCGCCTGCTGATCTCCTGGCCCGATGCCGACCAGTGGCTCTTCGTCCCCAGCGACGGACGGGGGCGTGTCCGCGCGATCGGGAAAATCTCCGAGCAGTTCGCGCCCGGCCGCCGCGACTCCGCCTTCCCGCGCATAGAGGGCTGGTGCTGTCCAGCGACGGCCGGGCCCGCGGGCTGACCCGGTCGAGGACCGCCGACGCAAGATGGCTCTCGCCTCCGGCCGCGATCCGCCCGGCCGGCGAATCGATCGGCACAATCCGGGTAGGTGACCGTCCATGGCTAGAGCGATCTGGAGCGGCTCGATCAGTTTCGGGCTGCTCAACGTGCCCGTGAAGCTCTACAGCGCCGTCGCCCGGCGCAACATCGCCCTGCGCGAGATCCGCGAGTCCGACAGCGCCCGGATCAAACACCGGCGCGTCGCCGAGGGGACCGACGAGGAGGTTCCCTACGACGAGATCATCAAGGCTTACGAGATCACTCCCGGCCAGTACGTGCCGCTGAGCAAAGACGAGATGTCGGCGATGGCGCCGGAGAAGACGCGCGCGATCGAAGTCCTCGACTTCGTCGACCTCGAAGAGATCGACCCGATCTATTTCGACAGCCCCTATTACCTCGGCCCCGCCGACGGCGCCGAGAAGGCCTACTCGCTGCTGGCCAAAGCGATGGAGGCCTCGGGCAAGGTGGCGGTCGCCCGCTTCGTCTTCCGCAACAAGGAGCACCTGGCGGCGATCCGCACCTCCGGTGGCGTCCTCACCCTGACCACGATGCGTTTTGCCGACGAGGTGGTACCGGCCAGCGAGCTCGAGGAGGTGCTGCCGGACAAGGCGCCCAAAGTCGCGAAGAAAGAGCAGGAAATGGCCGAGCAGCTGATCGAGTCGCTCAGCGCCGACTTCGACCCAGCCGCTTATCGCGACGAGTACCGCGAGCAGCTGCTGGGCCTGATCGAACGCAAGGCCGAAGGCAAGGAGATCGTCGCCTCCGAGGGCGAGGCGCCGAAGGCGACCAAGGCTCCGGACCTGATGGCGGCGCTGGAGGAGAGCATCGCCGCGGTCAAGGACAAGGGCGGCAAGCCGAAGAAAGCGACGGCAAAGAAACCCAAAGCGCCTGCCAAAAAAGCGAAGGCGACGAAAGCGAAGAAAGGCTCTTCGTCGCGCTCCAAAGCGAAGTCCTCGAAGTAGCTCGTGGCCTCGAGCCAAGTGGTCGAGGTCGACGGGCGTGAGCTGAAGCTCACCAACCTCGACAAGGTCCTCTACCCGAAGGCGGGCTTCACCAAGGGCGAGGTGGTCGACTACTACGCCAAGGTGGCCGAGGCGATGGTCCCCCATCTGCGCGGTCGTGCGGTGACGCTGCGCCGCTTCCCGGAAGGGGTCGACGATCTCGACTCCGCCTTCTTCGAGAAGCGCTGCCCCAAGCACCGGCCGAAATGGGTGAAGACCGCCAGCGTCCGCGCCGGGCCGGACGCCGGCAAAATCGACTTCTGCGTCTGCGACGGGCGGCCGACCCTGATCTGGATGGCGCAGCTGGCGGCGATCGAGCTGCACCCCTCGCTCTCGCTGGCCCGGGCGCCGACGCGGCCGACGGTGCTCGCCTTCGACCTCGATCCCGGCCCGCCGGCCGACGTCGTCGACTGCTGCCGGGTGGCGCTGCGCCTGCGCGAGATGTTCGGCCACTTCGGGGTCCAGTCCTTCCCCAAGACCTCGGGCTCGAAGGGGATGCAGGTCTACGTGCCGTTGAACAGCAAAGAGGTCAACTACGAAACGACCAAACCGTTCGCCAAAGCGATCGCCCAGCTGCTGGAAAAGCAGACGCCGGACCTGGTCGTCTCGAAGATGAAAAAGGTCGAACGCGGCGGCAAGGTCTTCGTCGACTGGTCCCAGAACCACCGCAGCAAAACGACGATCGCCGTCTACTCGCTGCGGGCGCGGGAGCGGCCGACCGCCTCGACGCCGGTGACCTGGGAGGAGGTCGAGGCCGCGGCCGCGAGCGGTGACGGCGGCTCGCTCGTCTTCGAAGCCGACGCGGTCCTCGACCGCATCGAGCGCCACGGCGACCTCTTCGCCCCGGTGCTCGAGCTCGAACAGGAGCTGCCGGAGCTCTAGCTCGCGGTTCCTACTTTCTTCAGTCGCTTGAACGTCGTCAAATGATTAGGGTTTCCAGATGGGTCTCGTCGCCTTCGTCGACCACAGCGTCAGCTGCTGGATGCTGTCCATCGGTGCGGAGACCTTCACTTTTCCCGAGTTCGACGATGCGGTCGAAGGAGCCCGCGCCCGGCTCCGGCGCGAAGGGGGCGGCATGATCTATGTCGGCCAAGGGCCCGGCGTCAAAGCCGACAGCTATCGAGTCGGGGCGGCGCCCCCGTCACCTCACCCCGCGGCCGAGTCAGCTCCGATCGCGGCGGCCGCCGTAGCACCCTCCCCGCCCTCTATCCCGCCATCGCCGCAGGCGCCTCCCGCCAGGACCGCCGCGGCCAGAGACACCCCCGCCGAGAAGCCCGGCATCGCCAGCGAGCTGGCGGCCCTGCGGGCCAGCTATGAGCGGGCGCAAGCGAAGATCGCGGCCATCCACGACCCGATCGAGCGCGACATCGGGCGCGGCACCCTCCGCCTGGAGTCGGCGGCGACCCTGAACCAACTGCGGCAAAACGGCCCCGGCCTGTCCAACGACGAGCTTCGCTCCCTCTCCTCCTACGTCGAGTCGCTCGAGGGCGGCAAGGTCACCGAGACCACCGTCAAGGCTTTCGACAAGGCGGCCGCCAAGGTGTATCGGGACATCTGGAAGTCCCTCTTCGAAATGACGGCAACCGGTTCGGTCGCCTTCATCTTCGGCCTGCTGATCGCCCTTTCCAATTCCCTGGTCGCGGCCGGCGCCGGCTTCATCAAGGCGCTGGCGTCGGGCGCCATCTCCGCCGGCGTCGTCTGGAAAGCCATCACCAGCGTCGGGCCGGCCGGTGAACGCGCCTTCACCGACAGCTGGGCCTGGGCCAAGCAACTCGGGTTCGAGGCCGAACAGGCGATGGCCGGCCCCCGCCTGATCGAGCAGCGCCTCTGGAGCTTCCAGGCCGGCGCGGTGCCACGGCAGCACCACAAGCCCCTCTCCACCAGGGCGCGGGAGTGGGCGCAATTTCTCATCGTCCTTTCCTGGATCGGGGTGATCCTTGGCCTTTGCGCCTTCGGCTTCGGCATATACGAAGGCTGGACCCATGCGACCGCGTCCACCCTGCCGTAGCGGCGGGCGGGCGGATTACAGGGGCTGTCGCACGACCGGGTGACGAGTCGCTTTGACCTCGTCGAGGCGACGGACCGGCGTCGTGTACGGCGCCGACCTGGCGATCTCGGGATCGGACTCGGCCTCCGCGAGGATCTGCTCGACGGCGTCGGCGAAGGCGTCGAGGCTCTCCTTGGTCTCGGTCTCGGTCGGCTCGATCATCAGCGCCTCCTCGACCAGCAGCGGGAAGTAGACGGTCGGCGGGTGGAAGCCGAAGTCGAGCAGGCGCTTGGCGAGGTCGAGGGTGGCCAGGCCCAGCTCCCGCTTCATCGGCTTGCCGGAGAGGACGAACTCGTGCATGCAGTGGCGGTCGAAGGCGACCGGCAGGCGCTCGCCGGCGCGGCCGGCGGCGAGGCGCGCCTTCAGGTAGTTGGCGTTGAGCACAGCGGTCTCGGAAGCCTCGGCAAGGCCGTCGGCGCCAAGGCTGAGGATGTAGGCGTAGGAGCGCACGAAGACGCCGAAGTTGCCCTGGAAGCCGCGCAGGCGGCCGATCGACTTGGGCCGCTCGTGGTCGAGGTCGTAGCTGGGACCGCCGCCGTTGTCGCTCTCGCGCCGCACCACCTGCGGCCGCGGCAGGAAGGGCTCGATGCGGTCGGAGACGGCGATCGGGCCGGCGCCGGGGCCGCCGCCGCCGTGCGGCTGGCTGAAGGACTTGTGGAGGTTGACGTGGACGATGTCGAAGCCCATGTCGCCCGGGCGCGAGTGGCCCATCACCGCGTTGAGGTTGGCGCCGTCGTAGTACAGCGTCCCCCCCGCCTCGTGAATCAGACTGGCGATCTCGGCGATGTTCTCGTCGAAGAGGCCGAGCGTGTTCGGGTTGGTCAGCATCAGGCAGGCGACTTGGTCGGGGTCCTCGTCGATCCTGGCGCGGAGATCGTCCATCTCCACCCCTCCCCTCTCATTCGTCGCGACCTTGACCACCTCATAGCCGGCCATCGTCACCGAGGCCGGGTTGGTGCCGTGCGAGGTGTCGGGCGCCAGCACCTTGCTCCGGGTTTCGCCGCGATCGGCGTGGAAGGCGCGGGTCAAGAGCAGGCCGGCGAGCTCGCCGTGGGAGCCGGCGGAGGGCTGCAGGCTGACGTGCGGCAGGCCGCAGATCTCCCCCAGCGACCGCTGCAGCAGCCACATCAGCTCCAGCGCCCCCTGGGCCCGGCGCGGGTCCTGGGCCGGATGCAGGCGGGCGTGACCGGGCAGGGCCGCGACCCGCTCGTTCAGGCGCGGGTTGTGCTTCATCGTGCAGGAGCCGAGCGGGTAGAAGCCGCTGTCGAGGTCGAAGTTGCGGCGCGAGAGCTTGTTGTAGTGGCGGACGATCTCCGGCTCGGCGATCTCCGGCAGCGCCGGCGGCTCGACTCGCAGGAGTTTGGCCGGGATCAGATCCTCCAGCGGCGTTTCCGGCACGCCGGCGTCCGGGAGCACGGCGGCGCGCCGTCCCGGCTTCGACTTCTCGTAGATCGTTTTGGCCCGTTCCTTCTGCATCGGGGTCTCGGTGAGAGCCATCAGGCGGCCACTCCCTGCCGCTCGGCGGCGATCGCGGCACCGAGCGCCGCGGCCAGCTCGTCGATCTGCTCGCGGCTGCGGCGCTCGGTGATCGCGACCAGGAGGCCGTCCTCGTGCTCGGGGTACTCGCGGCCGAGCGGGTAGCCGGCGGCGATGCCGCGCTCGGCGCAGCGGTCGAGCACGGCGGCAACCGGGGCGTCCAGCCGCAGCGCGAACTCGCGCACGACCGGCGCCTCGTGCAGCAGCTCGACCCCGTCGACCGCGGCTAGGCGGCCGCGGGCGTATGCCGTGCGCTGGACCAGCAGCTCGCCCAGCTCGCGGAAGCCGTGGCGGCCCAGCCAGGCCAGGTGGACCATCGCCCCCAGCGCGTTCAGCGCCTGGGCGGTGCAGATGTTGTTGGTCGCCTTCTCGCGGCGGATGTGCTGCTCGCGGGTCTGCAGGGCGAGGACGAAGCCGCGGCGGCCGTCGACGTCCTCGGTTTCGCCGGCGATCCGCCCCGGCATGCGGCGGATCTGCTCCTGCGTGGCGCAGAAGAAGCCGAACGAGGGACCGCCGAAGTCGAGCCGGTTGCCGAGCGGCTGGCCCTCGCCGAGGGCGATGTCGGCGCCGCACTCGCCGGGCGGCTTGAGGATCCCCAGCGCGATCGGGTCGCAGGCGACGACCAGCAGGGCGCCGTGCTCCTTGGCCACGGCGCCGAGCGCCTCGACGTCCTCGACCGCGCCGAGGAAGTTGGGGCTCTGCAGGATCACGGCGGCGGTCTCGCCATCGACCGCCTCGGCCAGCGCGGCGGCATCGGTCAGCCCGCCCTCGAGCCCGACCTCGACCACCTCGGCCCCATAACCCGCGGAGTAGGTGGCGAGCGTCTCGCGGCTGTGCGGGTGGACGCCGCGGGAGACGACGAAGCGGCGGCGCCCAGCTAGCGCGCTCATTGCTAAATAGCCGGCGGAGGCGACCGAGGACGGGCCCTCGTAGAGGCCGGCGTTGGAGACCGGCAGCCCGGTCAGCTCCGACATCGCCGTCTGGAACTCGAACATCACCTGCAGCCCGCCCTGGGAGATCTCCGGCTGGTAGGGCGTGTAGGGAGTGAGGAACTCCGAGCGCGAGGTGATCGCATCGACGATCGCCGGCACGTAGTGGTCGTACATCCCGGCGCCGACGAAGCAGACCTGCGCTTCGGCGTCGGCGTTGCGGCCGGCCAGGCCGGCCAGGCGCTCGTAGACCTCGGCCTCGCTGAGCCCGTCCGGCAGTGCCAGCGGGCGGCCGAGGCGCAGCGGCTCCGGGATCTGCTCGAAGAGGTCCGCGGCGGAGTCGACGCCGATCGCGTCGAGCATCTCGGCGCGGTCGTCGGGGGTGGCTGAGGTGTAGCGGGTCAAGGAGCTAAGGCTAGGGAACCGGGCGGGCGGCGCTGGCCGCTAGCCCTCGAGCAGCTTGCGGTATTCGGAGGCGCCGAGCAGGGCCTCGGCCTCCTCCGGCGCGGTCAGGCGCACCTTGACCAGCCAGCCCTCGCCGTAGGGGTCTTCGTTGACCTTCTCCGGCGTGTCTTCGAGCGCGTCGTTGACCTCGACGATCTCGCCCGACATCGGCGCGATCACGTCGGAGACGGCCTTGACCGACTCGACCTCGGCGTAGGAGGAGTCTTTCTGGATCGTCGCGCCCACCTCCGGCGGGTCGTAGAAGACGACCTCGCCGAGCGAGTCCTGGGCGTACCAGGTGATCCCGAAGACAGCGTGCTCGTCGCCCTCCAGCCGCGCCCAGTCGTGCTGGTCGTGGTAGCGCAGGTCGTCGGGATAGTTGTCGTCTGGCAAGGCTCAGCTCGCTTTCCGGTAGAGGGGCTTGGAAGCTACCCGGGCGGCGCGGCGCTTGCCGCGCACGTCGATCTCCAGCTCGGTCCCGGGCTCGGCCAGGTCGGTGCGGACGTAGGCCATGCCGGCGCCCTGTTCGAGCGAGGGGGAGAAGGTGCCGCTGGTGACGATCCCGACCCGCTCCGCGCCGGACAGCACCGGGTTGCCGTCGCGGGGAATGCCGGCGCCCTCGATCAGGAACGGGGCCAGGCGCTCGAGCGTCCCCTCGGCCCGCGCCCGGGCTACGACCCGGGAGCCAAGGAAGCCGGTTGCCTCGGCGCAGCACCAGCCGAGGCAAGCTTCGATCGGGTTGCGCTCGGCGCTGAGCTCGTGTCCGTGCAGGGGGAAGCAGACCTCGAGGCGCAGGGTGTCGCGGGCGCCGAGCCCGCAGGGGACGACGCCGGCGTCGAGCAGCTCGGCCCAGATCGGCGTCGCCACCTCGGGGTCGAGCAGCAGCTCGACCCCGTCCTCGCCGGTGTAGCCGGTGCCGCAGGCGAGCGCCGGGCGGTTGCCGACCCGCACATGGCCGACCCGCATCCGCGGTGGCAGCTCGATGCCGAGGGCGCGGGCGAGGATGCCGCGGGCGTGCGGCCCCTGCACGGCGAGCATCGCGTAGCGGTCGGCGACGTCGCGGACGATGACGTCGAAATCGCGACTCCAGCGACCGAGCCAGGCGAGGTCGGTCTCGTGGTTGGAGGCGTTGGTGACGATCAGATAGCGATCGCCACCGAGCCGGTAAGCGAAGAGGTCGTCGACGATCCCGCCGTCCTCCTGGCAGAGGCAGGAGTACTGCGCCCCGCCGATCTCGAGCTTGGCGACGTCATTGGAGAGCAGCAGCTGCAAAAACGCCAGCGCGCCCGGCCCCTCGACCTCGACCTCGCCCATATGCGAGACGTCGAACATCCCCGCGTGCCTCCGCACCGCCGAATGCTCCTCCCGGATCCCCTCATACGTAACGGGCATCTCCCACCCGGCGAACGGCACCACCTTCGCGCCAAGGTCGACGTGCTGCTCGTAGAGGGGGGTGCGCCGGAGCTCAGTCACGACCCGGCAGGCTATTGACGAACCGGCCTCGAGGGAGGTCGGGTGCCCCTCTCCCGGAGGCTCAAGGAACCGCGCCGGAACCCATGGGACTCGACCAGCTGCGCGACGGTCTCCGGGAGAGGGGCACCCGACCTCCCCTGGACCTCAGTCTTTTAGGAACCCGGGCACGTCGATGTCGTCATCCGACACACGCAATTTGCGGATGTCAGTGTCGTCGGCCGCGATCCGCGGCTTCGCCTCGTAGCGCCGCCGCACCCGCTGCGGCGAGCGAGCCAGAAGCTCGAAGCCCTCGAAGCCGGTGGCGATGACGGTGACCCGGACCTCGTCTTTCATCGACTGGTCGACGACCGAGCCGAAGATGATGTTGGCGTTGTCGTCGGCCTCGGCCTGGACCAGCTGCGCCGCCTCGTTGACCTCGAACAGGCCGAGATCCTCGGGACCGGTGATGTTCAGCAGCATCCCGGTGGCGCCTTTGATCGACTCCTCGATCAGCGGCGAGGTGATCGCCGCCTTGGCGGCGTCGAGGGCGCGGGCCTCGCCGGAGGCGGAGCCGACACCCATCAGGGCCGAGCCGGCGTCGCGCATGATCGTGCGCACGTCGGCGAAGTCGAGGTTGATCAGGCCCGGAATCGTGATCAGGTCGGTGATGCCCTGGACGCCCTGGCGGAGGATGTCGTCGGCCTGGCGGAACGCCTCCAGCACGCTGGTGCGCCGCTCGACCGCCTGCAGCAGCTTCTCGTTGGGGACGATGATCAGGGTGTCGACGTTGTTGCGCAGTTTCTCGATGCCCTCGAGCGCCTGCTGCATGCGCCGTTTGCCCTCGAACTCGAAGGGCTTGGTCACGGCTCCGACGGTCAGCGCGCCGATCTCTTCCTTGGCGATCTCGGCGATCACCGGCGCCGAGCCGGTGCCGGTGCCGCCGCCCTCGCCGGCGGTGACGAAGACCATGTCGGCGCCCTTCAGCGCCTCCTTGATCTCGTCGCGACTCTCCGCCGCCGCGCCCGCGCCGACCTCGGGATTACCCCCGGCGCCGAGGCCGCGGGTCAGCTCCTGGCCGATCGAGAGCTTGATGTCGGCGTCGCAGGCCTGCAGGGCCTGTGCGTCGGTGTTGACCGCGACAAACTCGACGCCGCGAATGCCGGCATCGATCATGCGACTGACCGCATTGGTACCGCCGCCGCCAGCTCCGACGACCTTTATGACCGCAAGGTAAGTGGATTCCATCTCCCGATTTCTTCCTTAGCCGCACTCGGAGACCTGCCGAGACAGCTGTTGTTTGAGTTGAGCCCTTGTTCTGTCCGAGCCTTCAGCAAGGCTCAAGGGTTCGAGCCTTTGCTTCAAGTACGGAAATTCCGCTGAACGTAGGGCATTGTCGCGCCTCTGTCAAACGGGCGACAGGCATCGTGCAGGCTCAAGTCTCGACTTCTACTTAAGACTTTTCCCACTCTAACCCTTTGGTCGAGGGTTCAGGGTGGGGGCGGAAGCGTATGCCCAGAGCCACCGTACGCGGGCCTGGCCGGAGCGTGGAGGTCCACATAATCGAGCGCTTCGATCTCGGGATCGGCGAGGACGGCGGCGGCGGCCTTCCACTTCAGCGCGGCCTGCGTCGCGTCTCCGAAACGCAGTTCGATCCCCGCGGTCGTTTCGACATCGACCCCGCTTTCGCCGTAACGGCTGCTGGCCAGGTAGGGACGGAGGGCCTCCGGGGCGGCTCCGAGCAGCCGCGCCTGCTCCAGCATCGGGCCGGCGAGGCGGCCGCCTTTCGGCGCTTCGGAGAGCGGTAGCTGCGGCAGTTCCGGTTCGTCGGGAAGTGGCCACCAGCGGACGATCGCGCCGTTGCCGGTCACGGCGACGGCGTCTTCGCCACTCCCGATCACCGCCCCCGGATCCGGCACCTGGACCGCGCCGATCACGGCTTCGTCCCCGAAGAGCTTCTGAGCGATGAACCCGGCGGCGATCACGGCCAGGATGACCACGACGCCCCGCCAAAGTCGCGAGCTCACAGCTCCCAGCCGCTGGGCCAATGAACCTCGCCCAGCACCTGGACCTCCGGCTCCAGCTCGATCCCGAACTTGGCGTGGACGCGCCGCCGGCCCTCGGCCATCAGCTCCAGCACGTCCTCGGTGCTCGCCTCCCCCATGTTCTCGACGAAGTTGGCGTGCTTCTTGGCGAAGCGGGCGCCGCCGTGGCTGAGCCCGCGGCAGCCGGCCGCCTCGAGCAGCTGCCCGGCGGAGCGGCCCTCGGCGCGCTCGTCCTCGGGGTTCTTGAAGGTCGAGCCGAAGGTCTTGATCCCCGCGGGCTGGGCCTCGCGGCGGCGCTCGCGCATCGTCGCCAGGGTGGCGCGGATCGCCGCCGGGTCGCCAGGGCGGAGGCGGAAGGAGGCGCGGGAGACGACCTCGCCGCCGCGCAGGTTGGAGCGCCGGTAGGAGAAGCCGAGCTGGTCGGGAGTGC
The DNA here is from genome assembly GCA_963811375.1 of uncultured Solirubrobacterales bacterium. Lineage (GTDB taxonomy): Bacteria > Actinomycetota > Thermoleophilia > Solirubrobacterales > 70-9 > VAYN01. The sequence goes on along the minus strand of CAWEQY010000008.1, from coordinate 695,268 downwards.
GACGCTCGGTGCCGGAGGCGGTGCTGACCTCGACCCAGTCGAGCACCCGGGCCAGCTGACCGCCGTAGGCGTTGGCGTTCATCCGCACCGCCCCGCCGGCGGTGCCGGGGATGTTGATCCCGAACTCGAGGCCGGAGAGGCCCCAGCCGGCCGCTTTCGCCGCGGCCGAGGGCAGGCGGGCGCCGCCGCCGCAGAGGATGCGCTCGCGGTCGCGCTCGATCGTCGCGAGATCGCCGTCAAGCTTGATTGCGAGTCCATGGAATCCATCGTCGGCTACCAGCAGGTTCGAGCCGGACCCGACCAGTCCTACCGCCAGACCCTCCGCCTCGGCCCAGCGCAGCATCTCGACCAGCTCCTCCCGGGTCGAGGGGCGGCCAAGCCAATCGGCGTCGCCGCCGGTGCGAATCGTGGTCAGGCGGGAGAGCGGCCGGGCGGCGCTGACCCCCGGCGGCGCGCTCACGATTCGTCCACCAGCGACTCGCCGAGCTTGAAGATGTCGCCGGCACCGATCGTGACCAGGACCGGGCCGCCTCCCACAGCGGGCTCACGGTCGCGCGCCAGGCGGTCCCCGGTTCGAATCCGATCGCCCCGATCCAAACGCTCGGCCAGCGCCCGGCGGGCCGTGCTCGCGTTCGGCAGCCACCAAACCGGCCTCCCCCCCATCCGCTCCGCCGCCGCCTGCGCCACCCGCAGGCCGCTGACCTCGGCCAGCTCGCCGACCGGCTCCTCGCGGGCCGCGTAGACGTCGAGCACCGCAACCTCGTCCGCGAGGGCGAGCGCGGCGCCGAACTCCTCGCCGAGCGCCTTGGTGCGCGAGTAGAGGTGCGGCTGGAAGACGGCGATCAGGTGGTTGGGTTGGAGCTCGCGCAGGGCCGAGAGCGCGGCGCGGACCTCGGTCGGGTGGTGGGCGTAGTCGTCGTAGATGCGCGTGCCACGGCGAGAGCCCTTGAGCTCGAGCCGGCGCCGCACTCCCGGAAAGTCGGCGAGCGCCACCGCCGCCGCCTCGACGTCGAGCCCGGCCAGCTCGATTGCGGCCAGGGCAGCGCGGGCGTTGGCACGATTGTGGGCGCCCGGGACGGCAAGGGACAGCGACTTCGGCCCGGGGGTCGTGCCCGAGAAGCGCAGGGCCCCCTTGCTCGCCGTCACCTTGTCGTAGAGGGGGTTGGCCGAGTCCAGCTGCCGGCTCTGGCCCGACCGGGCGTCGGCGTCGGCAGGCAAGACGACACTGGCGGCGGGCTCGACGAATCGTTCGAAGGACTCATACAGCTCCGCCAGGGACCCCCAGCGGGCATGGTGGTCCAGCTCGACATTGGTGATGACGGCGATCTCCGGTCGCAGCTCGAGGAAACTGGCGTCGCTCTCGTCGGCCTCGGCGACCACCCACTCCCCCTCGCCCCAGCCGGCGTTGGCAGCGAGTCCGTCCTCGCCGACGCCGGGGACCTCGCCGCCGACGAAGAAGGCCGGGTCGTCGCCGATCGCCCGCAGGGCCCAGACCGCCATCGCCGTCGTCGTCGTCTTGCCGTGGGTGCCGGCGATTGCGATCAGCCGCTTCTCGGCGCAGAGCTCGGCCAGCAGGGCGCCGCGGTGGATCGGCTCGATGCCACGCTCACGGGCCAGTGCCAACTCCGGGTTCTCGGCGCCGATCGCGGTCGAGACGACGACCTCGGCCCCTTGCGGCAGGTTCGCGGCGTCGTGGCCGACCGCCGGATCGAGGCCGGCCTGGCGCAGGCGCTCCATATAAGAGGAGTCGCTGCGGTCGCTGCCGCTGACGGTTGCGCCAAGCCGGGCGCAGACCAGGGCCAACCCGCTCATCCCAGCGCCGCCAATACCAATGAAGTGGAGTCGCCGCCCGCCCCAGTCCACCCCATTCACAAGGTCACCGCCGCTACGCATCCGATCTTGACCCCAGCGGAGTGGGGTAAAAGTCGGATGCGGCACTGAGGGCTCATCGCGCTGCCGCCAGGACCTCGTCGGCGATCCGCCGGGCCGCATCGGGCTTGGCGAGGGCGCGCGAGGCGGCGGCCATCGCCTCCAAGCGGCCGGCGTCGTTGAGGATCGCCGCGATCTCGGTCCGCAGCCGCTCCGCCCCGGCCTCGGCGCCGAGCTCGGCATCGGCGAGGACCGTCGCCGCCCCGGCCCGCTCCATCCAGGCCGCGTTGGCGCTCTGGTGATCGCCGGTCGCGTGGGGATAGGGAACCAGGACCGCCGGCCGCCCCGCCGCGGTCACCTCGAAGATCGAGCCGCCGGAGCGGCCGAGGACGAGGTCGGCGGCGGCGAGGAAATCGCCGAGGCCCGCCGGGTCGTAGCCGACCAGCGTGTAGCCGGCGCGGTTGGGCGCCGCCGTCAGGCGCGCCTCCAGCTCCCGATGATCGCGGCGCCCGCTCAAATGCAGGACCTGGAAGTCGCGGCCGTCGCGCTCGGCGAAGGCTTCGAGGGCGGCGAAGTTGACCGAGCGCGCGCCTTGGCTGCCGCCGACGACGAAGAGGCAGCGCGCCTCGGCCGCGATCCCGAAGCGACGGCGCGCCGCCCCGCGATCGGCGCTGAGGATCCCGGCCGGCACCGGCCGTCCGGTGACCAGGTAGCGCTCGTCCTCGCGCCCCGCGATCGGGAAGGCGAGGCAGACGCGGCGGGCGCGGCGGGCCAGCAGGCGGTTGGCGAGGCCGAGATGGCTGTCGGCCTCGGTCAGCACCAGCGGCGTCCCGGTCAGCGCTGCCGCCAACCCCGCGGGACCGGCGACATAGCCGCCGCCGCCCATCACCACGTCGGCACCGCGCGCGCGCAATACCCGCCGGGCCGCCACGACCGCACCCAGAGCCTCGAACCCGGCCCGGGCGGCGCGCAGCGGGTTCTTGCGGTCGATGCCGCGGACCTTGACGAAATCGATCTCGTAGCCGGCGGCCGGGACCAGCTCCGCCTCGATCCGCTCCCGCGTCCCCAGGAAGGAGACCTCGGCGCCGCTAGCCCGAAGCTCGGCGGCGACCGCCATGGCGGGCACCACGTGACCCGCGGTTCCCCCCGCTGCCACCACGACCTTTGGCTTTCCTGGCACCGCTCGATCGACTCCTTTCGCGGCTGGGCGTGCGCCCGCCTTCGACGACGCGCAGTTTGCCAGCGCGGGACCCCGTCGAGGCCCGCGCCGCCTTGGCGGTGCCGCCACGGGCAACGTTGAGGATGAGGCCGACCGCGAACAGGGTCGTCATCAGGCTGCTGTTGCCGTAGGAGACGAAGGGCAGCGGCACCCCGGTCAGCGGCGCCAGCCCCATCACCGCGAAGAGGTTGATCGTCGCCTGCACGAGGACCAGCGAGGTCAGCCCGGCGACCAGCAGACGGCCGTAGGTGTCCTTGGCTTTCTGGGCGACTTTGAGCCCGGCGTAGCCGAACATCGCGAAGAGACCGACGACGCCGACGATCCCGACCAGGCCGAGCTCCTCGCCGATCACGGCGGAGATCATGTCGGTGTGGGCCTCAGGCAGGTAGAAGGCCTTCTGGACGCCGTTGCCGATGCCAACGCCGAAGAGGCCGCCGGAGCCGAGGGCGATCTTCGCCTGCGCTGCCTGGAACCCCGCCCCGGCCGCGTCGGCGCCGGGGTTGAGGAAGCCGGTCAGGCGGGCCATCCGGTAAGGCTCGACGATCGTCATCAGCAGCGCCGCGGCGCCGATCGCAAGGGCGATCAGGCCGAGGTCGCGCGGCCGGGCGCCGGCGGCGACGAGGGTGGCGCCGACGGCGAAGGCGATGACCATCGTCGTTCCCATGTCGGGCTCCAGCATGATCAGCGCGCAGGCCAGGCCGACGACGACCAGGAAGGGCATGAACCCTTCGATCGAGCGGGCCCGTTTGGGCTTGCGAGCCAGCAGGTCGGCGCCGTAGAGGACCAGCGCCAGCTTGGCCAGCTCCGAGGGCTGGATCTGCAGGAAGCCGGAGCCGATCCAGCGACTGGCGCCGTTGACGCTGGTGCCGATCCCGAGCACGGCGACGAGCAGGAAGAAGCAGGCGCCGAGGATCGCCGGGGTCAGGTTGCGGACCGCCTGCAGCCCGTGGCGGGCCGCCAGGTGCATGAAGACCAGGCCGACGGCACCGAACATCAGCGTCCGCTTCAGGTAGAAGGCGCTGTCGGAGAGGCCGCCGTCCTGCAGGATCCGCGTCGTCGAGCTGGCGGAGAAGACCATCACCGCGCCGAGGGCCAGCAGGCACAGGGTCGCGGTCAGCAGCATGTTGTACTCGGCGCTGACGGCTTTCGCCCGCGAGCGCTTCCGGGCTTTCTTCCTTGCCTTCCCCTTGGCGGGCTTGCCGAGCCCGAGGCGCCCGAGAGCGACCGGGAGCGCGTTCATCGCAGTCCCTCGACGATCGCGCGGAAGCGCTCGCCGCGCCGCTCGAAGTTCTCGAAGGCGTCGAAGCTGGCGCAGGCGGGCGAGAGCAGGACGGTCTCGCCGGGACGAGCCGCGGCGGCGGCGTGGCGGACGGCGTCCTCGAGGTCGGCGCAGCGATGCAGCTCGACCGCGGCCGTGGCGGCGGCTGCCAGCTCCTCGGCCAGACGATCCGCGGTGGCGCCGATCAGGTAACAGGCGACGCAGTGCTCGCGGATCGGGTCGAGCAGGGGCGCGAACGGCTCGCCCTTGTCGCTGCCGCCGAGGATCGCGTGCACACCGCCCTCGAAGGCACCGATGCCGACCACCGCGGAGGCGACGTTGGTCGCCTTGGAGTCGTTGACGAAGCGAACGCCGCCGATCTCGGCGACCTGCTCCAGCCTGTGCGCGACCCCGGCGAAGCTGCGCAACCCCTCGCGCACGGCGTCGCGGTCGAGCCCCATCGAGAGCGCCGCCGCGGCGGCCGCCATCGCGTTGGCGACGTTGTGCTCGCCAAACAGCCCCAGCTCGTCGACGCCGAGCAGGGGCTCGCCGTCGTAGAAGATCGTTCCTTCGGCGACCGCGACCTCGCAGTCGGGGGCGGCGCCGGTGCAGAAGGCGAGCCGCCGGGCGCAGCCGCCGAGGTCGGTGCCGGCCAGCGCCGGGTCGTCGGCGTTGTAGACGGCGACGTCATCGTTGCCCTGGTTGGCGAAGATCCGCAGCTTCGCCGCCAAATAGGACTCGAGGTCGTGGTGGCGGTCGAGGTGGTCGGGGGCGAGGTTGAGGAAGACGGCGCCCTCGGGCGCGAAGAAGTCGGTGTCCTCGAGCTGGAAGCTGGAGGCCTCGCAGATCACCGTCGCATCCGGCTCGATCTGCCCGGCCAGCTCCGAGAGTGGCGTGCCGACGTTGCCGGCAACCGCGACCGGCTCCCCGGCGCTGCGGTAGACGTGCCCGAGCAGCTCGACCGTGGTCGTCTTGCCGTTGGTCCCGGTCACGGCGATGAAACGGTTGGGAATCGCCCGCCAGGCCAGCTCGAGCTCGCCGACGACGTCAATTCCCCGCTCCAGAGCCGCCGCGATCACGGCCGCCTCCCGGGGCACACCCGGGCTCTTGACGACAGTCCGCGTCCCCTCGAGCAGTGCAAGTCCATCCGTATCCAGGAACACTTCGACGCCGACCTGCGAAAGCCTTGCGGCGCCTTTGGGCGCTCCAGAATCGACTCCGCGCACCACCGCCCCCCGAGCCGCCAGCAGGCGAGCGACAGCCTGGCCCGAGCGCGCCAATCCGACCACCAGAAACGGGCCCGGCGGCAACGCCGGGCGAAGTCTTCTGGTTGGAGGCGCACCCATCGAAGACAGGTTCGCCCTTGAGGCGGCCGAACCTGTCCCGAACGCCTCAGCGAGCGGCTGCCGCGATCCGGCAGAGGACGTGCGGGCGCAGCGGGTGCCCGGGCGGCAGCCGCGGATGGTCGAAGTCCCCATCCGGATCGCGCTCCATGCCGATCCGCTCCATCACCGCGCGCGAGCGCCCGTTGCCGACGGCGGCAAGCGAGACGATCTCCCCATCCGCGGCGGCCCTAGCGCCCGATCGACTGCTGGTACAGCGTGAACCCGATTCCCGAGCAGACCGCGGCGATGATCCAGAAGCGCAGCATGATCTTGGTCTCCGACCAGGCCATCATCTCGAAGTGATGGTGCAGCGGCGCCATCAGCAGGACACGGCGGCGGAAGGTCTTGAAGGAGAAGACCTGGATTGCGACCGAGAGCGCCTCGATCACGAAGATGCCGCCGATGATGACCAGCAGCACCTCGGTCTGGGTCATCACCGCCAGGGCACCGATGGCGCCGCCCAAGCCGAGCGAGCCGGTGTCCCCCATGAAGATCGAGGCCGGGAAGGCGTTGAACCAGAGGAAGCCGATGCAGCCGCCGACCAGACAGGCGGAGAGCAGGGCGAGGTCCTGCTGCTGGTTGGCGACGAAGGCGATCGCCGTGTAGGCGAGCAGGACGATCGCGCAGGAGCCGGCGGCGAGGCCGTCGAGGCCGTCGGTCAGGTTGACTCCGTTGGAGGTGCCGGCGATGACGAGGAAGACGAGCACGAAGTAGAGGACCGGGCCGAGGTCGAGGCTGGCGTCGCCGATGCGGAAGTAGAGGATCGGCTCGAGGCCGACCTCGTGGCGGGCGACCCACCACAGCCCCAGTGCCAGGATCAGCTGGCCGAGCAGCTTCCAGCGACCGGCGAGGCCGAGCGAGCGGCGTTTGATGATCTTGATGTAGTCGTCGGCGAAGCCGAGCGCCGCGCAGCCGAGGGCGACGCCGAAGACGGCCAGGCTCTGCGGGTCGCGGTCGGAGAGGACGAGGAAGGGGACGCAGATCGCCGCGAAGACGATCAGCCCGCCCATCGTCGGCGTGCCGGCCTTGGCGTGGTGCTCCTGCGGGCCGTCCTCGCGGATGTGCTGCCCGAACTCGCGCACCCGCAGGTACTCGATGAATTTGGGGCCGAGGAAGATGCAGATCAGCATCGCCGCCATCCCCGCGATCAGGACTTCGCCCATCAGCGCAGCTCCGCCAGCGCGGTGGCGACGGCCTCGAGACCGGCCGAGCGCGAGCCCTTGACGAGCACGGCGTCGCCCGGCTGCAGCCGGGCCGCCAACAGCTCCGCGGCCTCGGCCGGGTCGGCGACCAGCTCGTCGGGCCCGTAATCGCGGGCCGCCAGCCCGACGCCGAGCAGCAGGTCGACGCCGGCGGCGCGGGCGTGCTCGCCGACCTCGCGGTGGAAGCCGGCGGCAGCGGGGCCGAGCTCGCCCATCTCGCCGAGCACGGCCACCGTGCGCGGCGCGCCGAGCGTCGCGAGATGGTCGAGCGCCGCGCGCATCGACACCGGGTTGGCGTTGTAGCAGTCGTTCACGAGCACAATCCCGTCGCCGAGCTCGATGCGCTCGCCACGGAAGCGGGAGAATCCTATGTCCGCCGCGCGGTCGGCCATCGCCGCCAGCGGCGCCTCGAGCGCGACGCCGGCGGCGACGGCGGCCAGGGCGTTGGTCAGGTTGTGCGCCTCGGCGAAGGGAAAGTGGAAGCGCTGGCTTCCCGCCGGAGTCGAGATCAGCGCCTCGGTGACCCCCTCGACCACCCTTATCTCGGTCGCCTCGACGTCACCGCCGGGCCCGAAGCGCAGCAGCCGCGGTGCCCGCTCCAGGTGCGGCTCCAGCGCTCCCGCCCGGACCGGAGCAATCGCCACCCCGCTTGCCGGCAGAAAATCGAGCAGCTCGGCCTTGGCCGCCGCGATCGCCGCCACCGAGCCCAGCAACTCGACGTGGACCGGCCCGACGTTGGTGATCACCGCCACCTCCGGCTCGGCGATCTGCGCGAGCTCGGCGATCTGACCGGCGCCGCGCATCGCCATCTCCAGGACCAGGAGATCGGTGCCCGCAGGAGCTTCGAGCACGGTCAGCGGCAACCCGATCTCGGTGTTGAGGTTCTCGCGGTTGGCGTGAACGCGGCCGGGCAGCAGCGTCCGGGCGATGTCCTTGACCGAGGTCTTGCCGACGGAGCCGGTGACGCCGACCGCGCGCGCATCCAGCGCCCGGCGCCAGGCCCGGGCCAGCGACTGCATCGCGGCGAGCGGGTCGGCGACGGAGAAAACCCAGGCGCCCCCGGGCCCGGCTCCACCGGCGAGCTCGGGACCCCGCGCCCGATCGGCGCCGACGACCACCCCCCAGGCCCCGGCCTCCACCGCCGCCGGCGCGAACTCGCCGCCGTCGCGATTGGCGCCGCGCAGGCCGAAGAAGAGATCGGCGGAACCGCTGGCGCCGGAGTCGATCGTGGCCCTGGCGGGAGAGCCGGGCTCGCCCTCGACCACGACCTCCGCCGCCAGCGCCGCCGCTATCTCCTCCGGCGTCAGCTTCACGCCGGGCTGCCCAGCTTCCGCAGCTCCTCGCGGGCGACCTCGCGGTCGTCAAAGGGGACCTTGCGCCCACCCTCGAACTCCTGCCCCTGCTCGTGGCCCTTGCCGGCGATGACGACGGTGTCGCCGGGCTCGGCCCGCGCCAGCGCCAGGGCGATCGCGGCGCGGCGGTCGACCTCGACCTCGACCTCGACCTCGCCGCCGGCGCCGGCCCCCGCGAGGACTTCGGCGACGATCTCGCCGGGGTCCTCCGAGCGCGGATTGTCGGAGGTGACCACGGCGAGGTCGGAGAGCTCCGCCCCGGCCCGGCCCATCTTCGGCCGCTTGTCGCGATCACGGTCGCCGCCGGCACCGAAGACGGAGATCAGCCGTCCGGCGGTCAGCCTCCGGGCCGCCCGCAGCACGTTCTCCAGCGAGTCCGGCGTGTGGGCGTAGTCGACCAGGACCGCGAACCCCTGCCCCTCGTCGATCGGCTCGAAGCGCCCCGGCACCCGCGCCGCGCCGGCCAGGCCCATCGCGGCCGTCTCGGCCTCGACCCCCATCGCCTCGGCCACCGCGAACGCCCCCAGCGCATTGGCCACGTTGAAATGCCCCGGCAGCCCGGTCCGCACCTCGACTCCGTCGTCGCTGGGCCGACTTCCCTCCGTATCGGCGTCTTTGCGTCGGCCGATCGACCTTCCGACCACGCGGAACTGGGCGCCGCTGGCGTCGAAGGAGATGTTGTGGGCCACGTAGTCGGCGTTGACGCCTTCGGCGGAGAAGGTCACGCAGTCGAATTCTTCGGCCAGTCGCCGCCCGTAGGGGTCGTCGAGGTTGACGATCGCCGTTCCCGCCCCCGCCTCGAACAACCTGCGCTTGGCGAGGAAGTAGTCCTCCATGTCCGCATGGAAATCGAGGTGGTCCTGGGTCAGGTTCGTGAACAAGGCCAGCTCGAAATGGATCGCATCCGCGCGCCGCAAGGACATCGCGTGCGAAGACACCTCCATCGCGCAGGCCTCGTCCCCCCGATCCAGCATCCGCCGGAACGTCCCTTGCAGGTCGATTGCCTCCGGCGTAGTTCGCTCGACCGCCTCCTCGACTCCACCCACGATCTGCTTCACCGTCCCCAGCAAGCCCGTCGATACCCCCGCTCCCTCCAGAATCTCCCGAATCAAAAAGGCCGTCGTGGTCTTGCCGTTGGTCCCCGTCACCCCGACGACCCGCAGCTCGCTGGTCGGATCCCCAAAGAATCGCGCCGCGATCGGAGCCATCGCCGCACGCGCGTCAGGAACAATCACCTGCGCCAGGTCGAACTCCAGCTCGCGCTCGACGACCAACGCCGTCGCCCCAGCCTCAACTGCCCGGGCGGCAAAGTCGTGCCCGTCGACCTTCTCCCCGCGCACGCAGAAGAACAGCGTCCCGGCCCCGGCTTTTCGACTGTCGTATGCAAGGTCGACCACCTCGACCGAGCCAGCGCCGACGATCCGCGCTTCACCAGCCGCCGCAACAAGCTCATCAAGCCTCATCGGTCTCCGAGTCTAGATCGGGAGTCGGGTGCCCCGCTATTCGGGCGCCACACCGAGATAAGGGAGCGCAAAGCCCGCAATAGACCCAAACGCCGGCCCCGCCACCGACCCACCGTAGTAATCCCCCTGCGGCTGATCGACGATCACCGCCGCCAGGAACTTCGGGTCGTCCGCCGGCGCGAACCCGATGAACGAAGCAACGAATTTCGTCTCCGAATAAGTCCCGTTTTCCGCCACCTCAGCCGTACCGGTCTTCCCCGCCAGCGTGTATCCCGGCACGCTGACCTCCGAGGCGGTGCCGCCCGGTGCCAGCACCCCCTCGAGCATTTCCCGCACCTGCGCCGCCACCTCGGGTTTGATTACCCGCTGCCCCTTGGGCTCGTGGATCGTCTCGTCGCCGATGCGCTCGATCAGCTGCGGCTGTTTGAGGATGCCGCCGTCGGCAATCGCCGCGTAGCCGGCCATCATCTGCATCGGCGTCACCGAGAGCCCCTGGCCGATCGGCATGTTGCCCATCGAGGAGCCCGAGTACTCGTCGAGCGGCAGCACGATCCCCTGCTCCTCCGCCGGGAACTGGACCCCGGTCGGGCGGCCAAAGCCGAAGCGGTCGACCCACTTGCTGAATTTCTCGGCACCGAGCTCGAGCCCGATCGTGACCGCGCCGACGTTCGAGGAGTGGGCGAGGATTTCGGCGACGCTCATCGTTTCGGTGCCGCGCGGGTGCGAGTCTTCGATCACGCGATCGGCAACCTGAATCGTCGGCGCCAAGGTGAACGTCGAGGCGGGCGTGACGAGTTTTTCCTGCAGCGCGGCCGCGACGGTAAACACCTTGAAGGTCGAGCCCGGTTCGTAGGTCAAGCCGGTCGCCTTGTTGATCAGGTCATCGTTGCTGGCGCTGGAGAGGTCGTTGGGGTCGACCGGGGGCCAGTTGGCCATCGCCAGGATCTGCGAGCTGCGCGGGTCCATGACGATCGCCGTCGCCCCTTTGGGCGAATAGGCTTCGCCGACTTCGGACAGCACCCGCTCGGTCTTCTCCTGGATCTGCGGGTCGAGCGTCAGCTGGATGTCTTCGCCGTCCTCGGCTTCGCTCGCGGTTTCGAGCCTGATCGGGTCGCCGAGTGCGTCGCGGACGATGCGCCGTTCGCCGTCGCTGGCGCTGAGGACCGATTCCTCGCCGGCCTCGAGCCCGGTCAGCCCCTGGTTTTCGGAGCCGACGGCGCCGACCACCTGGCCCGCCATTTCGCCCTGCGGGTAGGTGCGGCGGCTGTCCGGCAGTTCGCCGATCCCTTCCAGCTCCAGCCGGTCGATCCGGCCCGCCTGTTCGAGGCTGACTTTGTGAGCGACGTAGGAGAAGCCGTTGTCGGCGGTGAGGCTCTCGAGCACGTCCGCTTTGTCGAGGTCGAGGATCGAGGCCAGTTTCTCGGCCGCATACGGTGGGTTCTTCACCTGGTAGGGCGTGGCGTAGATCGTCGCCGCGTTCTCGGAGGCGGCGAGCTCGTTGCCGCTGCGGTCGAGCAGGCTGCCGCGCAGCCCCGGCACCGTCACCGTCTCGGTCTGCTGGGAGATCGCCTCGGAGGCGAGAGCGCCGCCCTGCACCCCCTGCAGCCAGAAGGCGCGCCCAACGATGACCAGGAAGCAGAGCAGGAAGCCGGCGAAGAGGAGGCCGATCCGGCGCTCGATCAAGCGCATCCGCGGTCGCCCCTAGCCACCAGCGGCGGCAAGGCGCGCCGCCGCCGTAGCGACGTCGTCGGCGCCCGCATCGGTGAAGTGGATCTCTTCGCTGGCGGGCATCGCCAGCCCCAGCGGTACCGCTGCCTGGCGAATCGGGCCGACGCTGGTGAGCCGGGCGTCGCGGCCGCGCAGGATCGGGTTCTCCTGGTCAAGGGCGGTGATCGCCTCGTCGACCCTGCTGGCGGAGGCGGCGAGACTGAGCGTGACCACGTTGAGCCCGACGATTCCCGCCAGCAGCAGGCCGAGGACGGCGATCCAGGCGCGGCCGCGGGTCATCCGCACCATCAGCCCGGAGTCGGGGAGCTGGCCAACCGCGACTGCGGTGCGGCCGGCGAACGGGATCAGCTGGCCGCCGACGGCCGCCGCACGGCTGCTCGGCCGGGCCCGCCGCGGAGTGCGGGCGGGAGCGGTGCGGGCGGGCGCTTTGCGGGCGGGCGCTTTGCGGGCCGGAGCTTTTCGCGCCGGCGAGCGGCGCGTGGGGGCCGGAGCGGCAACGGCGCGACCTTTGGGAGTCGGGCGGGTGCGCGGTCGGCGAGCCGGTGCCGCCTTTTTCTGCGGCGCGGGACGCCCGGGGGCGGCCTTTTTGCGCGGCGGCGACGTCCGCGATGGAGCTGGCGCCGGCGCGGTTTTGCGAGCGGGAGCGGCGACGGCCATCAGGCGGCCTCTCCCGACGGCGCGTCCTCGAGCTTGAGCGCGACGCGCAGATGGGCCGAGCGCGAGCGCGGGTTTGCCTCGACCTCGGCCGGACCGGGCGAGACGGCGCGCCGGGTCAGCAGCTCGGCCTCGGGCTCGTGACCGCAGACGCAGACGGGAAGCTCGGGCGGGCAGACGCAGCCACGCGCCTTGGCGGCGAGGAACTGCTTCACGGGCCGGTCCTCGAGCGAGTGGAAGGCGATCGCGCCGAAGCGCCCGCCGACGGGGAGCATCTTCCAGGCCAGCGGCAGCGCCTGCTCGAGCGAGTCGAGCTCGCCGTTGACGGCGATCCGGATCGCCTGGAAGCTGCGCTTGGCGGGATGGCCGGCGCCGAAGCGGGCCGCGGTTGGCATTCCGGCCTTGATCGCCTCGACCAGCTCGGAGGTCGTGCTGAGCGGCCGGCGACGCGCTATCTCCCGGGCGATGCCACCGGCGTAGCGCTCCTCGCCGAACTCGCGCAGGACCTGCGAGATCCGCGCCTCCGGCCACTCGTTCACGACCTTGGCGGCGTCGAGCTCCTGGCGCGTGTCCATGCGCATGTCGAGCGGCGCGTCATATGCGTAGGAGAAGCCCCGCTCCCAGGTATCTACCTGCATCGAGGACATCCCGAGGTCTACATAAATCATCTCTGGGCGGAGGCCTTCGCCACCGAGGGTGCGTAGACCTGCTGCAAAATCCATATTCAGGAAGCGGGTGCGGCAGGGAGCCTCGACCGCGAACTCGGCGAAGCGGGCTTTGGCGGCGGGGTCGCGATCGATCGCGATCAGGGTCCCGCTCGGGCCCAGCTGGGCGGCGATCGCCCGCGCGTGGCCACCCGCACCGAAGGTGCAGTCGACCGCGGCCTGCCCCGGCTCGGGGGCGAGCAGCGAAGTCAGCTCGGGCGCTAGTACGGGCAGGTGGGTCATCGGCTCGATGCTGCCGGGCCGGGTCTCGCGGCTGTAGGAAATTGGGATTCGCTCGGCATGAAGTCTCATGATCACGCGCCACCGGCGGCGGCGAGGCCCTCGGCGATCTCGGGGGCGGCGGCGTCGAGCTCCTGCTCCTGCTTGGCCCAGGCGTCGGCGTCCCAGATCTCCAGGTACTCCCCCGCCCCGATCACGACGCAGTTGCCGTCCAGCCCGGCGTGCTCGATCAGCGGCTTGGGGATGCGGATGCGCCCGGCCGAGTCGAGCTTCTCGTCGAAGGAGCCGCCGTGGAAGCGGCGGCGCAGCTGCCGGGCGTCGCGCCCAAAGGGGCTGTGCGGCGAGAGGAAGGTGTCGGAGAGCTGCTCGAACTCAGGCGTAGTGTGGACCCAGACGCAGGGGTCGAAGCCCTTGGAGAGAACGATGCCATCGGAGAGCGAAGCGCGGAACCGTGACGGCACCGTGAGTCGATCCTTGGAATCGAGGCTGTGCTCGTAGAGACCCCGAAATGCCACCTCGGCGAGTCCTTTCTGAGCGGGAGGGCCGGAAAGAGTTGGGACCGGAGTAATGAGGTGGGAGGAACCTCACCACCCCGGTCCTGGGCTTCAACTCGATCGCCACAATAACCCACACTCCCCCACTTTGCAACACGACCCCCCGCTGCAACGCCATTTGCATCCGCTCGGGCGCGGTAGGTTCAGCCCGTGAGCTCGCCTGAGGAGACCAGCGCCGCTCCGCCCTCCGCCCCGGACCCGGCGGCCGCGGCGGCGCAGGCCCCGCCCGACGACGCCAACGACCTGCGCGGCTTCCACTTCAAGCAGCTGCTGCGCAAGACGCTGACGCTGGTCCTGATCGCCGCCTTCACGATCGCTGGCGGCATCGCCGGTGCAGTCGCGATCGGCCCGGCGATCGGCGGCGCCGCCGCGGTCGGTGTCTTCCTGCTCTCGCTGCTGATCGTCTTCGCCATCGCCGACTCCCGTGCCGAGGAGGCCTTCTTCCAGGCCTACGCCCAGCAGCACGGGCTCGAACTCGGCGGCCGGGCGCCGCTGCCGCCGACGACGCCGCTGCTGCGCAAGGGCGACGACCGTTACGCCGAGCGCACCCTCTCCGGCCCCTTCGCCGCGGACGTCGAAGGCATCCTCGCTCTCTATACGTATGAGGAGGAGTCGCGCGACAGCGACGGCAACAAGGAGACCAACTACTACCGCTACACGGTCGGCCTGGTCCCGGTCCCGGAGTGCGTCGCCCTGGTGCCCGAGCTCTACTGCCAGCGCAAGTTCGGCCTGCGCTCGCTGGAGAAGTTCGAGGACGCCTTCCGTGGCTCCAAACAGCGGGTCGAGCTCGAGAGCACGGTGATCGGCGACAAGTACGAGATCTTCGCCGGCAAGGACCAGGACGCCATCTGGCTGCGCCGCCTCTTCGCCCCCACCTTCATCGTCTGGCTAACGGAGTCGGCTCCGAAGAAGTTCGCCTTCGAGCTCGTCGGCGGCACCCTCTGCTGCTACGTCAGCGGCCACAAGAAGAAGGCCGAGGAGCTGGAAGAGATCGGCCTCGCCACCGCCGCCGTGGCGAAACGGCTGCGCGAGGAGTCGCTGGAGTAGCAGCGCCTCACGCGAATCAGGTTTGGGTGGATATAGCGCCCAAACGCGATTCGCGTCGGACTAGAACCCGGCGAGCAGGGTGCCGGCGTTGGCGATCAGGCCGGCGGCGATCATCAAGAGGACCGAGGGGACGAGGACCAGGGCGACGACGAGCTGGATCTTCGGGGCGGCGCGGGCGGCGTGTTCCTCGACGGCGCGGCGGCTGTCGCGGCGCAGGGCGCCGGCTTGGCGCCGTAGCTGGTCGGCCAGCGGCGAGCCGAAGCGACGCGAGCGCTCGATCGCCGCGACCAGCGTCGCCAGCTCGCTGCCCGGAACGCGACCGCGGAGGGATTGCAGGGCGGCACTCAGCGGCATCCCGCAGGACAGCTCGGCGGCGGTTAAGCGCAGCTCCTCGGCCAGCGGCCCCTCCCCCGCTCGCGCCAGCTGCTCCAGCCCGGCCGCGGGGCCACGGCCCGAGCCGGCGCTGACCGCGAGCAGGTCGAGGGCGTCGGGGAGCGCCGCCAACAGCCGCCGTTGACGCCTTCGCGCCTCCCGCTCCAGCAGCGCATCGGGAGTGAGGAAGCCGGCCGCCGGCATCCCGATCGCGACCAGCAGCGCGGTCCGGCCCGGTGCCGCCGGTGCCGCGGCGAGAGCAACGAGGCCACCGCAGGCGGTCCCGGCGAGCTTCGCCGCGAGCACCGCGGCCAGCGGCAGCCGCGACTCCAGCCCCGAGCGCCGCAGTCGCTCCGGCAACCCCAATCGCAGCGCCGCCCCGGCCGAGCGCCCGCGCAGGGCGAAGGGCAGGGGCGGCAAGCCGCGGCCCGCCCTGCCGGCGAGCAACTCGCGAGCGGCGGCAAAGCCGAGCAGCACCGCCAGCGCCGCCAGCAGCCCGGCGGCGCTCACTCGACCACCCGCGAGAAGCGCTTGATCGCGACGAAGCCGGCGAGCTGAAAGACGGCGGCGAGGCTCAGCAGCAGCGCCGAGGGCGGCGAACCGAGCAGCTTGGCGACGAAGCCGGGCTGGATCAGCTCGGCGAAGAGGGCGCCGCCACTCGGCATCGCGACCACGAGCAGACCGGTGAAGCGGGCCTGGGCCGTCGCCGAGCGGGCGTCCTCGGCGACTCGCTCGCGCTCGGCGGCGCCGGCGGCAAAGCGGCGCAGCAGCCCGGCGAGGTCGCCACCGGCGAGGCGCTGGCTGAGCAGGGCGGCGGCGAAGGCATCGACCCGCTCCGAGCGCATCCGCCGCCGCCAGGCCTCGACCGTCCCGGTCGTGGCGGCACCGAGATCGAGCTCGGCGCCGAGCCGTGCCAGCTCCGCCGCGGGTGGACCGTCCAGCGAACTCGCGGCCGCCGGCAACGAGGCGCGCAACGAACGACCGGCGCTGAGCGAATCGGCGATCGCGGTCGCGACTTCCGGCAGCGAGCGCTCGACCGCGGCGCGGTAACGACGGCGGCGACTGGAGACCGCCCAACCGGCAAGCGCCGGGCCGGCGATCGAGAGCGGCAGCGCCAGCGTCAGCCCGGCCACGAACCAGCCACCCAGCACCGCGGCCGCGGCGCCGAGGAGGGCAAGGCGGCGGCGCTCCGCGCTCGAGGGCACGTAGCCCTCGCGGCTGGCCCGACGCAGCGGCTCCAGGGCCAGCCGCAGCCAGCGCGCCGCGGCCGGGCTGGCAAGCAGCGCCTCCCGCGCCGCCATCGCCAGCAGGCCGCCGGCCGCGGCGCCGACCAGGGCCGGCAGCAGACCCGGAGCGTCGCTCATCGGCCGGCGGTCGCGGCGAGCGTGCGAACGGCGGTCGTCCCCGCCGCCCGCACGACCTCGGCGATCTCGGTGACGACACGGGCGCCATCGGCGTGGCGCTCGAGGTGGACGACCAGATCGATCCCCCGTTGCACCTGTTCGGCCACCGCAGCGTGCGGCAGTCCCACCCCCGCCATCAGCGCCAGCGTCTCCAGCCGGTTGAGGGCGTCGGCGGGAGAGTTGGCGTGAACGGTCGAGAGGGCGCCGTCGTGACCGGTGTTGAGGGCGGTGAGGAGATCGAGCGCCTCCGGCCCCCTGACCTCGCCGATCACGATCCGGTCGGGACGCATCCGCAGGGCGTTGCGAAGCAGGTCGCGGATCGATACCTCGCCGCGCCCCTCGACCCCGGCGGGGCGGCTCTCCAGCCGCACGACGTGCGGCTGCTGCAGCCGCAGCTCCGCCGCGTCCTCGATCGTCACCACCCGCTCGGTCGCGTCGATGAAGCTGGAGAGCGCGTTGAGCAGGGTCGTCTTGCCGGACCCGGTGCCGCCGCTGACGAGGATGCTGCGACGCCCCGCCACCGCCGTCCCCAGGGTGTGCCGCTGGGTCGCGGTCAGGGTGCCGAGGGCGACCAGCTCGTCGGGGCCCGGACGGCGGGCGCCGAAGCGCCGGATCGAGACCAACGGGCCGTCGATCGCCAGCGGCGGGATCACGACGTTGACCCGCGAGCCGTCGGCGAGCCGGGCGTCGACCATCGGGCTGAGCTCGTCCACGCGCCGGCCCAGTGGCGCCAGGATCCGCTCGATCGCGTTGCGCAGCTCCTCCTCGTCGGCGAAGGCGACGTCGGTGGGCTCGATGCGGCCGCCGCGCTCGACGTAAACGGTGCTCGCCCCGTTGACCATCACCTCCTCCACGGCCGGGTCGGCCAAGAGGGTCTCGAGTGGGCCGAGGCCGACGCTGTCGCGGACGATCCGGGCCGCGATCTCCTTGCGATCGCCATCGCCGAGCAGGACCGCCTCTTCGTCGACGAGCTCGCGCACCGCCTCGCGCAGGTCATCGCCGCCGCCTCCGCTCGCCGCCGCGGCCCGGCGTCGCTCGACCAGCCGGCCACGCAGCGCTGCCGCCAGCTCCGCCACGTTGCGCTCGTGCGCCGCCATCTCAGTTCCTTGCCAGCAGGGTCACCTGGCGGGCGAAGCTCTGGGCGGCGATCAGCCGCAGGGCCTGGGATCGGGTCAGTCCGAGGGTCGCCGCGGCGACGCCTTCCGTGCCTTCGGCGCCCGGCCCCAGCGCCAGCAGCGGCACCGCGGCAGCCGCCACGTAGGTCCGGCCCGAGCCGGCGCCACTCGGTTCCGTCGTCACCACCACGTCGACCCGCTGTCCGACCGGTTGCGCCCCGGCCACCAGCAGCGCCTCGGCGCCGCTGACTGAGATCTCGACCGGGTGGCGACCGCGCCCGAGGCCGAGAGTGGCAGCGGCATCCACCCGCGGCGGACGCAGCTGCGATGCAAGCAGGTAGGAGCCGCTTGGAATCGACGCGGTCGGAACCAGGCCGATCGCCTCGGCCGGGTTCTCGAGCGCGCCGGGGGGAACGAACCGGGTCGGGACCCTGCGCAGCTCCAGCGCCGATGCCGCCCGGCGCGGCTCGATCGCCTCACCGGGCTCGAGGTCGGCCCGGGCGACGACGACCGCGCGCAGTGCCCCGTAGCCGCGAGCGACGCTGGTCCCGTAGCCATCGGCGATCGCGGCGGCTGCCGCCGCGGTGCACAGCGCCGCGAGCACGAAGGCAAGCGCCCGCCCTCTGCGGCTCACGCGCCCGCCCCCAGGCCCGCCAGCGGCAGCTCGACGATCGCCTCGGTCCCCCGCGGCGAGGAGCACAGCTGGAAACGGCCACCGTGGGCGGCGACGGTCCGCCTGACGATGCGCAGCCCGTGGCCGTGGAGCCGACGGCCCACCAGCCGGGCAACCAGCCCGGTGGGGCTCTCGCGCCGCGACCGCGAGCGCGAGCCCCGACCGCGGTCGACCACGGCGATGCGCAGGCGGCCCGACCCGGTCCTTGCCTCGACCGCGATCTCGGGACCGCCGTGCTCGATCGCGTTGACGACGAGATTGTCGAGCGCCTGCGCAAGCGCGCAACGATCGGCGTCGATCCTCGCCTCGCCAGCCTGCCAGCGCAGCGCCAGCGAGCCCCCGGCCAGGGCCGCACGGCCCTGCCAACGAGCGACCGCGGAGGCGACCAGCGGCCGGGCGTCCACCGCCTCGCGCAGGGACGCTGCCGCCCCACCGTTGATCTCCCGCTCCAGCCGCTCCAGCGCGATGGCGGCCAGCTGTACCGATCCCTGAATCGCGGACGGCTCCGCCCAGCCCGTTGCGGGCGGCGCCAGCGCCAGGGCCTGCAGGGGGCGGCGCAGCTCGTGCAGTGCCTCGTTCAGGGCGGTCCGCCTCCGTCCCGTCCGCAGGCCTCGCACCGCAACCGCCGCGGCCAGGGAGGCGCCGAGCGGCCAGGCCGCCACGACCTCTGCCAGCTCCGGCGTCAACTCGATTCCCCCGCGGCGGTCCCGATCCACATGGCCCTCCAAGGAGCGGGGCCCGGCGATTTCTCCCCCCACCGGAAGGCCAGGCGAAATTGCGCACCCGCTATCCCAAAGCGGTCTCGGCCAGGCGCCTCGAGACGGCGGGTGCGCATGGATAAGACCGCCTTAACGTTAAAACAGGTTCATACATTCTCTGATTGGTGGCAATTGGAGCGTGCCGGTTTGCCTTTTTCGCATTGGAAAAGGCCCTCGAAGGCGGAAACGACGGAGCGTTTTGGAATACTTGATCCACAAACCGGGATGGAAACCATCCCGAGCCACCCGCCAGGCCCCCCAGAAGAAACGGAGAATTTCCCTGTGGCCCAGACCAAGACCTCCCCGGAGGGCATCACCCAGCAGCTAGCCAAGGCGCTCGCCCACCCGCTGCGGGTGAGAATCCTCACTTCCCTGCACAAGGGCGTCTCCAGCCCCAACCAGCTCTCCCAGGAACTCGGCGAGCCGCTCGGCAACGTCAGCTACCACGTCAAAACGCTGCTCGAGTACGACTGCGTCGAATTGGTGAAAACGGAGCCCCGCCGCGGCGCCGTTGAGCACTTCTACCGCGCCACCGAGCGGGCCTTCTTCAGCGCCAGCGACTGGGAGAAGATTCCGGCCTCCGCCCGCAAGGGCATCTCGGGCTCGATCCTCGAGACCGTCGGCCACGACGCCACCGAAGCGCTGATGGCGGGCAGCATCGACGCCCGCAGCGACTCGCACGTCAGCCGCACGCCGCTGATCCTCGACGACCAGGGCTGGACCGAGATCACCGCCCTGCTCGCCGACACGCTCGACAAGGCGATTGAGATCCAGGAGCAGGCCGCCACCCGGCTAAGCGACAAGAAGTCCGACTCGATCAACACCAAGCTGGCGATCCTCCATTTCGAATCGCCCGAGGCGAAGCCCGGCAAGTAGCGCGGCGACCCGGAGCTCAGCCGTCGATCAGGCGGTAGCCGATCCCCCAGCAGTTGACGATGTAGCGGCTGTGCTCCGGGTCCAGTTTTCTCCGCAGGCGACTCGCGTGCGAGTCGAGCGTGCGGGTGCGGCCGGGACTGCGGTAGCCCCAGACGGTCTCGAGCAGTTCTTCCTTGGAGAAGACTCGGGTCGGGTCGCCGGCGAGGACCCGCAGCAGCGTGAACTCCTTCTTCGCCAGTGCCACCTCGCGGTGGCCGATCGTCACCTTGCGGCGCAGCGGGTCGACCGTCAGCTCGCCGACCCGGATCGGGCCCTCGCGGCGGCTCGCACGGCGGCGCAGGACGGAGCCGATCCGCGCCCGCAGCTCTTCAAAATTGAACGGCTTCGTGAGGTAGTCGTCAGCCCCGGCGGTGAGGCCGCGGACCCGGTCGGTCTGGGCGCCGCGGCCAGTCAGGACGATCACCGGCAGGTCGGGATCGAAGCGCGACTCGACCCCGTCCGCCTCGCGAATCTCGCGCAGCACGTCGAGGCCGGAGGCATCGGGCAGGGAGAGATCGAGGAGCAGCAGGTCCGGGTGGTTGTAGCGGCAGAGGCGCAGCGCGTCGGAGGCGCTCGGTGCCGGCAGGACTCCGAAGCGATCGGCCACCAGGTGGTCACAGAGCAGCTCCAGGGTCATCGCGTCGTCCTCGCAGACGACGACGCTGGCTATCTCTTGTCGTTGCGGCAACATTGCTCTCCTAAGGTCGGACGGCAGGCGAACTCTCCCCCCTGCGGGGACGGAATCTCCAAAACGGCAGTGGCGGTGCGGTGCCAGATCAAGCGACGGGGCGGCACCTCGCGGTGAACAGCAAGCTTGCGATCGTCCCGGTCGAGGAAGATCAGGTCGAGGTCGAAGCGCATGGCGAAGGTGTGGACGCTGGCGCAGCTCGGAATCAGCAGTCCGGCACCGGCCTCTGCGCGGGTCAGGCCGGCGAGGCCGAGCAGGCGACTGCGGAAGCCGGTCGCGACCGGGACGGCGTAACCATGGAGTTCACGCCGTGGCAGTGCCTTGAAGCGGTCGGGATCGCGGTTGACGGACACGGCGGATGAAGTCCCGCCAGAGCCACTTCTCTCCCCCCGCCAACCCGGCTCTACGCTCTGAGCGATGAGTGCCAGGCCCAAGGTCACGATCTTCGGACCCAGCCCGATGCTTTCGATCACGGTCGAGGCGCTGACCGCCGAGGGTGGCGACGACATCCACCTCCACGCCGCCGGACAGGGAGTCTGGGTGGCACGGATGGCGGCCGAGCTGGGTGCCGACGCGCTCCTCTGCGGCTTCTGCGGCGGCGAGTCGGGCACTGTCCTGCGGCGGCTGCTGGAGCAGATGCCGATCGAGCTGCGCCTGGTCGAGACCAGCGAGGCCAGTGGCAGCTACATCCACGACCGCCGCGACGGCGAGCGGCGGCCAGTCGCCCAGAGCGCCGCGATGCCGCCCTCGCGACACGAGATCGACGACCTCTTCTCGGTCGCCTGCGCCGCCGCGCTCGACGCCGACGTCCTCGCCCTCTGCGGGCCCTATCCAGGCGAGGCGCTGCCGCTGGAGATCTACGGCAGCCTGGTCGCCGACGTGCGGGCAAACGGGACGCCGGTCATCGTCGACCTCTCCCCTCCTCGCCTCGACAGCGCCCTGGAGGGCGCCCCGGAGCTGGTCAAGATCAACGACTGGGAGCTGGCCGCGTTCATCAGCGGCCCGGTCGACAGCGAAGCGCGGATGCGAGCGGCGGTGGAGAAGCTGTTCGCGGCCGGCGCCCAGGCGGCGATCGTCACCCGCGCCGGAGAACCGGCGCTGGTCATGCGCGGCGACGAAGCCTGGGAGCTGACCCCGCCGCGCTTCGAGCGCGGATCGCGCGAGGGCTGCGGCGACTCGATGATGGGTGCGCTGGCGGCCGCGATGGCGGCCGGCCTGAGCTGGGAGGAGACGCTGCGCACCGGCGCCGCCGCCGGTGCCGCCAACTTCCTCCGCCACGGCCTCGGCAGCGGCGCCCGCGGGGTCGTCGAGGAACTGATCGCGAAGGTCGAGCTGCGCCGGCTCGACTAAAGAGAGGGATCGAAAGGCGGCTCGAGCGGCTCGCCGGCGACGATCGCGCGCGGTGCCGTCTCCGCCATCCACTCGATCCGCGGTGCCAGCTCGGCGACGGCGCCGAGGCGCTCGAAGGCCGGGCCGAGGCGAAGCGGGCGGCCGCCAAGCGAGGTGTGGGCGTCGCTGCTGAGGATGTGGACGAGGCCGGCTTCGGCCATCGTCAGCATCCCGGCGGCCATCTCGTCGCGGAGGAAGAAATCGGCGGTGGCCTGGATCAGCGCGCCCTCAGCGACGAGGGCCGCCATGCGCTCGAACATGTCGGCGGAGAGGTGGCGCTCGGGATGGGCAATCAACGCCCGGTGGCCGCGGTCGGCGAGAAGCCCGACGCGGCGGATCAGGCTGTCGCCCAATGGGCCCGGGGCAGGCTCGAGCAGGATCCAGCGGCCACTGCCGAGGGAGACCCGAGTCAGCTCCTCCTCGCTGAGATCCTCGACCGCGGTCTCGGCGACCTCGCCGCCGGTGAGGATCTCGACCGCGATCCCCTCCTCGCGCAGGCGCGCGTTGACCGCCTCGACCCGGTCCGCCACCTCCTCGATGCGGACGTCGTGGTCGTGGCGGATGTGGGGCGTGGCGCAGACCGCCTCGATGCCGTCGGAATCGGCCTGGCGCGCCATCGCGACGCTATCGCCGAGGTCGCGTGAGCCGTCGTCGAGGCCCGGCAGGATGTGGCAGTGGAGGTCGACCATCTGCGGCTCGCTTCGGGGAATCGCGCCCATTCCCTGCGGCCACAAGTGCAAACGGTCGTTCAGCGACCGTGCCGAAGAGGCACCGGCGTACGATGATCGGCAAGATCATGGACCTGTTCCGCTGGGCTTGCGGGGCAGTTGGGCTTCAACTCATATGGACAAGAAAACGACCCGTCGAGGGAATTACGAGTCTGGCTCCGACTACGTGTTGGAGTACGGAGAGCTCCGCTTCGCTTTCAACGAGGGCGACTTCGGGCAACGGGTCGAGCAGGCCGCGGTCAAGCTCGGCTTCGTCCACCAGGGGCTCAGCCAGGAGGAGCTGGACGACCTCCTCGACCTCGCCGTCAGCGGCGAGATCGCCGAGCCCTCCTCCCGCCTCGGCGAGCACATCAACGAGAACTGGGAGGACCTGGTCGGCCCCGCCAACCGCAGCCTCGTCCACTGGATCCGCCGCCTCGTCTTCCGCGGCGCCTGGCTCGACCAGCGGGTCAAGGAGGGCGAGCTCGACGTCGTCTTCGACGAGCGCACCCAGACCTTCGGTTACGTCCAGCCGGACCGCTCTTCCGAGCTCATCGAGCTTTCGAAGGAGCCCTCCTGGCGCCGCATCGCCTACCGGCGCTGAGTCAGCCGACTCAGGAGCGCTCGAGCGCGGCTACCACCGTCAACGTGCCCGTGCCCGTGACGACGCGGCCGGCGTCGAAGAACTGCTTGGCGGCGTCGGCGTCCTCGTAGGCCGCGCCGAGGCGGGTCAGCGAGTCGACCAAGAGGATCACGTCGTCGCCGGCGCTGGCGCGAGCGCTGGCCTGGGCGAGGGCATCGCTGGCGTGGCGCGGCTGGCCGGCGGCGACGATCTCCGCTTTCGGCGCGTCGCGGCGCCAGTCGGCCAGCTCCTCGGGGCTGGGGTCGATCAGCAGCGCGACCGGGTCGGGGCCGCCATTGGAGTCGTTGGAGAGATCGGCGGCGATGCCGCGCAGGAGCGCGGTGCAGGCCTCGCGGGTGTCGGCGCAGAGCAGCGCCTGGCGCCCGGCCTCAGGCGGCAGCAGCAGGCCCTGGAGGGTGACCCCCTCCTGCTTGCCGCGGCGGCCGAAGCGGCGACGGCGTCGGCGTTTGGGGCGGGACGCAGAATCGGGCGCAGCCGCCGGAGCAGGCACGGTGGCGGGCGGTGCGGGCGCTGGCGTCGGCGCGGGTTCGGGGGCCCGCTCGGGCTGGCGCGGTGCGCGCGACTCGCGACCGGAACCGGAACCGGAACCCTCGCCACCCGACTCGGCTTTCGGGCTGGCGCGGCGACGGCGGCGACGCGGCGGCCGCTCGCGCTCGCTCCCGGTGCTCGCGGGCGCCTGACGGCCAGATGAAGACTCGCGACTCGACGACGACCGGCGGCTCGGCCCGGAATCGCCATCGGCCAACTTCGCGATCAGCTCGGCTCTTGGCAGCATCCGGTAGCGCTCGACGCCAGCCTCGGCGGCCAGCGTGTGCAGCTCGGCGATGTGCTTGTTCTCCAGCTCCGTCTTGTTCATCGAAGCGGCAGGTTATTCAACCGGCAGCGGCGGGGTCGATGCCCTCCAGCGCCGCCGCCTCGGGCCAAGCCTCCGCCCCCGCCTTGACCTGGCGCCGCGACCAGCCCAGCTCGGCGCCGAGGGCCTCGGCGACGGGACGGACGGAGTCGGCAGTGCGCAGCTGCGGCGCCGCCAGGATTCCCAGCCGGGTGCGGCGCATCAGCACGTCGGCGACGCTGCGGGCCTGCTCGCGGCGGGCGGCGATCGCCACCTCGGCCAGCAGGTCGGGGCGGCCGGGAACGATTGGCTCGGCCAGCTTCGGGTCCTTCCAGGCGAGCTCGAGGACGGCGCGCGAGGCGTGCCCATAACGGAAGGCGAGCTGGGCCAGCGAGTCCTCGCTGACGCCCTCCGGAGCCTTCAGGTCCTCCGCCCTCGCCTCCATCCCCAGCGGGATCTCCGCCGTGTGACAGGGCGCCGCGCGGCCCTCGCGCTCGACCAGGCGGTCCACGGTCTGCTTCGCCATCCGCCGCCAGGTGGTCAGCTTGCCACCGGTGATCGTCAGCATCCCCGAGGAGGTCTCATACAGCTCCGCCTTGCGGGAGATGTCGACTGACTTGCGCGGATCGCCGCTGGAGATCAGCGGCCGCACCCCGGCGTAGGCGCCGACCAGGTCGGACTGGGAGAGCGAGGTGCCGAAGAACTCGTTGGCGGCCTCGAGCAGGTAGCCGACGTCGTCGGAGGCCGGCTTCGGGTGGGCGGTATCGCCGTCGAAGTCGTTGTCGGTGGTGCCGATCAGGGTACGGCCGTACCAGGGCAGCGAGAAGATCATCCGCCCCTCCCCCGCCGGGACGATGCAGGCGGCCTGGCCCATCGGCAGGTTGGCCGAGTCGAGGATCAGGTGGGTGCCGCGACTGGGAGAGATTCGCGGCACGTCCTCCTCGCCGGCGATCTCCTCGGGACGGATCCGGTCGGCGAAGACGCCGGTCGCGTTGACGACATGGTCGGCGCCGACCTCGAAGCGCTCGCCCGAGTCGGCCTCGAGGACGGCGACCCCGGTGGCGCGGCCGTTGCCGGCGAGCACCTCGGTCACCTCGGCGCCGTTCAGCATCACGGCGCCGAAGCGCTCGGCCTCGCCGAGCACGGTCAGGACCAGGCGCACGTCGTCGGTCTGGCAGTCGTAGAAGAGGTAGGCGTCTTTCGGTTCGCGCGCGGCCAGGGCCGGGACCAGTTCCAGCACCTCCTCGCGGTCGATCGTGCGATGGCGGTCAGGCGACCAGTAGAAGTCCTCGTCCTCTTCCTTGGAGGCGCGCAGCTCGCGCCGGCTGCGACCGACCCGGGTCGTCGCCATCACGTCGTACATGTTGAGGCCGAGCCCGAGTTTGCGGTCGCGGCGCTCCTCTCCCAGGGCGGCGACCAGGAACGGGGTCGGGTAGACGAGGTGCGGCGCCAGCTGGACCATCAGCTGGCGCTCCAGCAGCGCCTCGCGGACCAGGCCGAGGTCGAAGTTCTGCAGGTAGCGGAGGCCGCCGTGGACCATCTTCGAGGAGCGGCTGGAGGTGCCGACGGCGTAGTCGCCGCGCTCCAGCAAAGCCACCGAGTAGCCGCGCGAGGCGGCGTCGAGGGCGACGCCGGCACCGGTGATGCCGCCGCCGATGACGACGACCTCGAAATGCTGGCCGGCGATCGCCTCGATTGCGGCGGCGCGGGTCAGCATCGTGGGAGTTTCCGGAGGGTCATTCAGTCGAGGAAGAGGGTGGTTTCGGTGCTGGGCCGCGCCGGTGCCGGGCGCTCCTGGCGCCGCTGGCCGAGGTGCAGCAGCCCGACGAAGCGCTCGCCGGCGGGGAGGCCGACCGCGGCCCGTCCCGCCTCGCCGCGCAGCAGGCCGGGGCTGCGCCAGTAGCCGGCGAGGCCGTGGGCGTGGGCGCCGAGCAGGACGATGTAGGCGGCAACCGCCGTCGCGTGCAGGTCCTCCTCGCTCTGAACCGGGTCCTCGCCCTGGACCGCGGAAACGACGACAAGGGTCGGGCAGCGGTCGAGCTTGGCGGCGCCCTCGGGCCCGGCGACATCCTTGAGCCGAGCCAGCGCGCCGGGACCGACGACGCGGAAGCGCCAGGGCACGGTGAGGTGATGGTTGGGCGCCCAGCTGGCGAGCTCGAACAGCTGCTCGAGCTGCTCGCGCGGCACCGGCTCCGGCCCGAAGGCCTTGTGGGTGCGGCGGCTGCGTATCGCCGTCTCGACGTCCATCGGTCGAGGGTATAGCCCTGCCCCTCCCGAACTGCATCAAATTCTCAACCTCGAAGGATTGGAACTTGATGCAGTTCGCTAGAGCCCGTAGCGCTGGCGCATCCAGAGGCGCCGGGCGCCGAGGCCGGCGGCGAACAGCAGGGCGCCGCCGAGCAACCCCAGCACGATCGCGCCGGTCGGACTGCTCTCCGCGCCTTCCTCGCTGGCAGGCTCGGAGGTCGCCGGCTCCGGGCTTGACGTGGATTCGTCCGACTCCGCCCCACTTGGCGGGACTAGTTGGGGCGGCGCCCCCGACGGCGAACCCGGGGGCAGCGCCCCGGGGGGCGCGGCGCCGCCGCTTCCAGGAGCTGCCGGAGAGGACGGTGGCACTTCCGGTGCGCTCGACGAACCCGTGCTCGGTGGGACCGGAGTGGAGGGTGCGGGCGTGAGGCCGGGGATCAGGCCGCCGGTCTCGGTCGGCGATGGGCCGGGCTCGCGAGCGGGCGGCGGGACCGGGTAGTGGTCGCCGGCGGCGGCTACGAGGACCTGGCCGGTGACCCAGATCGGGGTTTGGTTGCTGTCCTTGGAGTAGCGGTAGTGGCCGTCGCTCGCCTGCCGGGTCGCGAGGTACTCGGGGGCGCTCTTGCCGCCGCGACGGAAGGAGCTGGCATCGCCGCCGGCGGCGAGGATGCCCTGGATCGCCCAGGCGGTGGACTGGGCGTTGACCGAGCCGTTGCCGCCGAGAGGGAAGCCGCCGCCCGGGCGCTGGGCCCGGCGCATATAGGAGAGGCCGCGCTGGACCGTCTTCGAGTCGGGCGAGAGGGCCTGCATCACGGCGCCGGTGCCGTCGGCGGTACTGGGCGAGCCGGGCACGTCGCCCCAGCCGCCGTCGTCGTTCTGAACCTCGTTCAGCCAGGAGAGCGACTTTTCGAGGCCGCCGCTGGCGCCGGCGGCGCGCAAGGCGATCGCCGCGAAGGCGGTCGAGTTGGGCCAGCCTTCGTAGGAGCCGTTGCTGCGGCGCTTGGCGAGCAGGCGGGAGACCAGGTTGGCGCCGCCGAACTCGCGCGGGTCGACGCCGGCGCCCTCGAGGGCGAGGATCGTGCGGGCGAGGTCGCCGGGGCTCTTCAGCTCTTCGATGGCGCCGCGCAGGAAGTCGACCGGGGTGCGGCCGCGCTTGGAGACGTCGAGCGGGTTGCGGCCGGCCGCCGCCAGCCCCAGCATCGCCCAAGCGGTCATCTCGGCACCGGAGTCGTCGTCGGGCGCGGAGCCGAAGCCGCCGTCGGCGTTCTGCACCGAGACCAGCCAAGCGGCGCCGCGACTGACCTCCGAGGCCTCGGCATGGGACGGAGCCAGCGCCCCCAGGACCAGAGCGACGAGCAGCAGCGCGGCGATGCCGCCGCCGCGCAAACCGGGACCGAGGCCGGCGCGGTCCATGGACGTGGGCGACTCCGGTCGGTCCCCCCGGCCCCACTCGAAGCGCTCGCGGAAGCGGGACAGCATCCGCACCAGCGCCGGGCCGGCGATCAGCGCCAGGGCGACGTTGCCGGCGGCGTGGGCGAGGTCGAACGGGATCGCCCGCGCCTCGAGCACGCCGAAGCGCTCCAGCGATAGATCCCCTCCGTAGGTCGCCATCAGCGAGAAGTTGAGCAGAGCGCCGTAGGCGATGCCGGCGAAGCCGCAGGTGGCGGCGAGGCCGAGGCGCCCGACGTTGCGGCCGCCCAGCGCCAGGGCGGCGCCAAGGATGCCGCAGAGCCCCCAGCCCGCCATCTGCCAGGGGGTCCAGGGCCCCTGCCCGAACCAGAAGTTGGAGACGAGCCCGGCGAGGGCGCCGACCGCGAAACCCGGCGCCCCGCCGAGCGCGTAGCCGGCGAAGATGACGATGTCGGTCGTCGGCTTGACGTTGGGGAAGGCGGCGAAGGCGATGCGGCCGGCGATCGCCAGCGCCGCCAATGCCGCGACCAGCGCGACCACCTGCGACGGCGGTCGCGAGCGCTCGTACCAGGCGAAGCCGGCGAGCAGGACGGCGCCGAGGATCAGGAAGCTGGTCAGCTCCCAGCTCATCTCCCCTCCTCGCTGGCGCCGAGCGCGGCGGCCCCCTGCTCGGGCGTGACGACGCCGGGCAGGTCGAGCACGCGGGCGACCTCGGTGGCGAAGTACCAGCCGCCGGAGAGGACCTCGTCGGCGGGCCCGTCGGCGATGACGACGCCGGCGCCGAGCAGGACCACCCGCTCGGCGAACTCGGCGGCGAACTCGACGTCGTGGGTGGCGACGACGACGCCGGCGCCGTGCTCCGCCAGCCCACCGATCAGCTCCACCAGCTCGTCTTTGCGGCCTCGGTCCATCCCGCGAGTCGGCTCGTCCAGGGCCACCAGCCCGGGCAACGACTCGCCTTCCATCTGTCCGGCCAGGGCGATCGCCAGCGCCAGGCGCTGCCGCTCGCCACCGGAGAGATCGCGTGGGTCGGCATCGACCGCATGCTGAAGCCCGACCACGCCCAGGGCGGCCGTCCCGGCATCGCCCGGCAGTTCGTCCCCAACCCGCTCCCGCACCAGGTAGTCGCTCGGGTTCTGGGTCAGCAGTGCGATCCCGCCCGGGGTCGCGATCTTGCCGCGGACCGGGTCGACGAGGCCGGCGGCGGTTTTCAGCAGGGTGCTCTTGCCGGCGCCGTTGCGGCCCATCAGGGCCACTCGTTCGCCGCGGTTCAGGGTCAGGTCGATGCCGCGGAGGACGTCGTGGGGGGTCTCGTTGCGAGCCAGCTCGACCCAGAGAGCGCGGGTGGACAGCGCGGGCGTAGCGGCGGCGCCTACCCCCTCCTCTCCCGACTTGCCCGGGTGGAGAGCTTGCGGCTGGCCGTGGGCGCGTCGGCTGAGAAGTCGAAGACGTTCGGAGGGGGTACCCACGACCTCTGGAGCCGGGCCGGTTGGCGCGAGGAGTTGGCGGGCAGCGCGGACGCCCACGGGGAGCGGAGCGATTCCGGCGAGGGAGAAGAGACGGGCGGCCGGGGTGGTCAGAGTCGGATCGGAGGCCTCAGACCAAGCGAGGAACTCGCCCGGGGGGCCGTCGAAGGCGATGGCGCCCGCGTCCATGGCGACCACGCGGTTGGCGGCGGCCAGGCAGCGCTCCAAGCGGTGTTCGGCGAGGAGGACGGCTACTCCCCACTCCTCGTTGAGGCGGCGCAGGAGCCAGATCAGCTCATCGCCGGCGACGGGGTCGAGTTGGGAGGTGGGCTCGTCGAGGAGCACCAGGCCCGGCCGGGTGACCAGGGCGGCGGCGAGGGCGACGCGTTGCAGCTCGCCACCGGAGAGGGTGTCGACGGTGCGGTCCAGGAGCTGCGGGATCGCCAGGGCCAGAGCCACCTCCTCCACCGCCCTGGCGCGGGAGACGGGTTCGTCGCCGCGCATCTCCAGCGGCAGCTCGATCTCGGCGGCGACGGTGGTCGAGACGACCTGGGTCTCGGGGTCCTGGGCGACGTAGCCGACCGCCGCGGACAGCTCCCCCGGCCCCGACTCGATTGCATCGAGGCTGGCGACGGTGACGCTGCCTTCGATCTCGCCACCGTGGAAATGCGGGACGAGACCGCAGGCGGCTTTGAGCAGGGTCGACTTGCCGGAGGCGGAGCGGCCCGCGAGGAGGACGAACTCGCCAGGGGCAATCTCGATCGAGACGCCGGCGAGGGCGGCTTGCGGAGCCCGCGGATAGGCGTAGCGCAAGGCCTCGATCGCGAGGGCGGGCGCGGCACCGCGGCGGATCGCCAGCTCAGACACGGGAGCCTCCTAAGGGGAGGCCGGGCGGGCGGGGGCGGAGCGTCGCTCCAGGGGCGCGCGGTAATGCCGCGGCTCCGGGCCCACGAGGTGCCGAGGCTCTCGCCACAGGCATCGGCGAGGCAAGGCGACGCCTGGGCTTGCGGCGGAGTGGAGCGAGGCCGCTGAGGACGAGGAGGGCCGAGAGGACGATCGCGGCGGGGCCGAGGCCGACGTGGATCGTCGGGTAGGCGTGGAAGTCGTCGGCGCCGAGGGCCTTGGCGAGGATTGCGGCGACCAGCACCGCCGCGCCGGCGAAGTAGAAGCGTCCGTCGAAACGCGACGCGGGCGTGGGCGTTTTTCGTCGTCCCGGCCGCGACACCCATTCACCTAAGCGACGGAGCCACCCGGGTCGCGGACCTTCGAAGCTGTAGCCGCGCAGCTCCAGGGTGGCGGCGACGTCGACGGCGCGGTCGAGCGAGCCGGCGAGCAGGCGCCGGGCGAGCGGGGCGCGGCCGGCCTCGGCGGCGCCGGGTCCGCGCAGGCGGGCGGCGTCCCGCAGGCGGGCGGCGTCGGCGGCCGCAACCGGGACCAGGCGCGAGACCAGGGTCGCGGTGAGGGCGGAGCGGCCGGCCAGCGGCCGCAGGGCACGCAGGACCCGGTCGGGGTCGACACAGGCGGAATAGACGGCAAAGGCGATCATCACCACCACCGCGCGCAGGCCGAAGATGGCTCCGTCGGCGAGCGCCTCGGCGCTGATGTCGACCTGGCCCAGCAGCGGCCAGTCGCCGAGCCGCGCCAGCACGGTCTCGCCGCGATTGACGACGAGGGCGTTGACGACGACGATCGGCACCGCGATCGCCAGGCCGAGCCGGATCGCGGCTCGGACCGCGCTCCCGGCCCCGGCCAGCCGCCCGGCCAGGGCCACGGCGACGCCGACCGCGAGCAGCACCAGTGGGCTCGAGTAGAGAAAGGCGACCGCAATCAGGGCGCCGAGATAGGCGACGGCGGCGCTCGGCGAGGCCGCCTGCAGCGGCCCGGGCCGCGGCGTGTAAGCAAAAGACGATCTCACCTCATGGCACCTCCACCGGCAGCGGCGTCTCCTTCCCGTCCTCGGTCGCCACCGCGTAATGGTCGCGCAGCTTGGCGGCGTCGAGTAGTCCCGCTGCGGCCTGCACCGCCGCTGGCGTCGCTCCCGTCACCACCCAGGTCGGTGGCGCTTCGTAGCGCCGGGTGGCGGCGACCAGGCCGGCGCCGGGGCCGAAGTCGTGGCCTGCCCCCCCCGCGGCGTCGAGGCCGACCAGCCGGTAGCCGCGTCCCTGTCGCTCGAAATCTGCGTAGACGCCGCTTTCCTGTGGCCCGCCCTCGAGCAGCGCCGCCGCGCGGTCGCTGCGCACCCGTGCCCAGGGGCCGATGAGGACACGAACCGCACCGCCGAGGGAGCCACTCGCAACCGCGACCCCCGCGTCCTCGAGCGCCTGGCGCACCCGCGCGCAGGCCTCTCCCCCGCCCTCGCACTCGACGACCACCGGGTGCGACCGGCCTTCGTAGCCGTCCGTAAACGGCGCCGGCCAGGAACCGACCACCGCCGGCACGTGGTTCGTCGCCGACCAGTCGCGGTGGTCCCACCAGATCCGCTCGCCCCCCTGCAGCGCGTAGTCGGCGGCGCCGATCGGCGACTCGATGCCGTCGACGAAGAAGAACCAGTCGTAGGGACGGCCGCCGCGCTGGGCTCCCTCCACCCCCTCGATCGACTGCACGTAGCCGCCGCCGTAGCGGGTGGCGATCTCGGCGTTGCCTTCCAGCACCCGCATCACGGTGTCGGACTCGTTCGCCTCGAGCTCGCGCTCGAGCATCGGCGTGGCACCGAATTCCCGCGTCACCGTCAAGCCGACGTCGCCGATGTCGGCGCCGGCGCCGAGGCCGCAGCCGGCGGCCGCGAGCGCTGCCAGAAGCAGCGCCGTCGCGACCGCCGTGCCGCGGCTCCGGGTCACTTAGGCGAGCCGGCCGTGCAGGCGATGCCGATGCAGACTTCCTTCGCGGGCGAGGGGATGTCCTTGCCGTGGGTGGCCACCAGCGAGGCGGGCGCGCTCAGCGTCACGGTCGCCTTGCCACTCGAATCGGTCGGGCCGCTGGCGCCGGTCACGGTCGCACCGGACACCGGCTTGCGCTTACCTTTTTCGTCATAGGAGTAGACGGTGACCTGGAACGGCTGCGCGCCGAGGGCGACATCGGGCGCTTGCAGCGCCAGCTCGTTCGGGTACGGGTAGGACGGCGCCAAATCCCAGAGGACTTCGTCGCCGGGCTTCAACTTGACCGCGTCGCCGCTGACCGTGGCGCCCTTGTGGTTGACCTTCAGGTACCAGGAGGCCTTGCCGCTGACCTTGCTGGCGCCGACCGCGCAGATGCCGAGACCGAAGTCGAAGGCGTCGGTGACGAGCAGTGGCCGCAGCGAGCCGGTCGACTTCGATGCCTGACCGAGCAGGCCGAGCGCGGTCGCACCTTTGATCGTCACCGATTTGCCGCTGCCGGCGGTACCGGCGCCGAAGCAATTGGCCTGCGGGCTGGTCTTGATCGTGGTGGTGCCGGTGCTGAGCGTCTGTTCGGTCAGCACCTTGCCGCCCTTGCCGACCACGCGGAGGTCCGCGGAGACGCCCTTGGCGACCGCGCTCGCGGCGATGGACAGGGACAGAGCCAGAGCCAGCGCGCACGCGGCGGCCAGCCGGAATGGAATGAGTCTTGGCATTTAAGCCACCCTTTCCTCGAGGGTTGAATTGGCTGGCCGGGGACAGGTCTCCTGGCTTCCGGGGTGGTCGGCCGCACCTTCCCGGGGAATCTGTGTCCTCCCCAGTGGCTGACGCGCGTGGCGCCTGCGACTTCCTTGACCCGGTCACAGTGGCGGGACCGCGCCGGTTTCGCACCGGACTTCCCTTGACCACCGACCGTATTTACGCCAGCGAGTCTATCCGCCTTTTTTCCGCCCGGATTTTCGTCCAACCGCGTACGCGCCGGTCTAAGCTCGCGGCGCATCGGGAACCCGGGCGTTTACGGGGAACCGTTCAGTTACCGAACAGGGGGAAATCATGGGTAGGGGACTCCGCCGGCAGGCGCCGGCACTACTGGTCGCATGCGTCGCTCTGATTGCCGCGTTGGGCGGCACCGTCTACGCAGCGGGCAGCAAGATCGACGGCAAGGCGATCAAGGTGAAGTCGCTGCCGGGGAACCGGCTGGCGATCGGCTCGCTGCCGGGGAATCGCCTGAAGCCCGGGGCGCTGACCGGCAGCGCGCTGGCGCCGGGCTCGATCACCGGCATCCAGGTCGACGCCTCGACCCTGGCCCAGGTACCGAACGCCGTTCACGCCGACAACGCCGACAGCGCCCACGACGCCCAGACCGCGCTCAACGCCGTCAATGCCCTCGACGCCGTCAGGGTCAACGGACACAGCGCCGGCTGCAAACCGCCGGCCCGCTTCTTCGCCGGCTCTTGCTGGCAGAGCGCCAGCAGCGAAGCGGCGGTGAGCGCGCCGGCCGCGGCGCTGTCCTGCGCGACCCAGGGCGGCGAACTGCCCAGCGCGCTGGCGCTGGCGGCGTTCTCGCAGCAGCCGGGGATCGCGCTGGCGCCTGAGGATGAGTGGACGGGTGACATCCCAGTTGTATCTAGTTCCGATGAATATGCAGTGGTGACGGTTTCGGCATCTGCTGCGATCAGCTCGACGGTCTCCACGGACACCAGGAAATACCGCTGCGTGATCCCGCTCGTCAGCTGATTCCAGCCCCAGGGCCATGGCTGCCAACCAGTCCAGCCGCGGCCCCTCGCCGACTATCCTCCCTGGCGATGCAGCGGCGCTCGCACCGTGCC
The DNA here is from genome assembly GCA_963811375.1 of uncultured Solirubrobacterales bacterium. Lineage (GTDB taxonomy): Bacteria > Actinomycetota > Thermoleophilia > Solirubrobacterales > 70-9 > VAYN01. The sequence continues at coordinate 661,273 of CAWEQY010000008.1, read as the reverse complement.
CGTTCACGCGTCGTGGGCTCGCTCGCGGCTGCGGTTGCCCTGCTCGCGATCGTCGCCGCCTCTCCGCCTGGCGCCGCGGCCGCGGCGCCTGCGCATCCGGCCGGCGCCGTATCCGCGACCCAGGCGCGCCAGGCGGCGCGGGTCGCCCGTTACTGGACCCCGGCGCGGATGCGCAGCGCCCGCCCGCTCGATCTCGTCGTCGGTGCTCGCGGCAGAGCCAGGCTCAGGGTTGGCGCCGCGGAATCCAGCGCCAGCGCCAGCTTCCTCGCCGTCCCCACCCCGGACCTGCCGCCCTACTCCTTCAACGGCCGCATCTTCATCCGCCGTGGCAACCTCGCCGGCTTCTGCTCGGGGACGGCGATTGACAGCCCCACCCGGCAGCTGGTGCTGACCGCCGGCCATTGCATCAACAGCGGCCACGAAGGGGGCAAAGCCAGCGTCTGGTCCAACTACCTCCAGTTCGTCCCCGCCTACGACGGCGGCGTCGCTCCGTTCGGGTCCTTCGTCGCCCGCCGCAAGGCGATCCGGGCGCCGCGACAGTGGACCAAGCAGGGCAACCCCGACTTCGACATGGGCGCCTTCCTCACCCTGCCCAACTCCGAAGGCGTGAACGTCGCCGACGCGGTTGGCGGCGGCGCCGCGATCGTCACCGACCTCACCCGGCACCAGACCTTCCAGACCTTCGGCTATCCGGGTGCGACCAGATACATGCAGAAGTGCGTCTCCCCCTACATCGGCGACGACCTGCTCTCCAACCCCTTCCCCGGCCCGCCGACGCTGGGCATCCGCTGTCACTGGGCGCCCGGCGCCAGCGGCGGCGGTTGGCTGATCGGCGACGGCACGCAGATCAACGGCGTCAACACCTACCTCCACCTCGACGACAAGTCGCGCACCTTCGGCCCCTACTTCTCCCGCGAAACCGTCGGCAAGCTGGTTCGCGGCTTCTGAGAGCCTCTGAGATCACTGGATAAGCGGGCGCCGCGTCCAGCAATCTCAGGCGTCGAGCAGGCGGCGGTAGAAGCGGTAGTCGCTACGGTCCGGGCGCAGGTTCGCGGCCAGCGCCAAATGGTGGCGGGCGCGCGCTTTCTGGCCGGTCATGCTGAGGGCGCGGCCGAGGCAGAAGTGGGCGTAGTCGTCGGCGTGGTGGACCTCGACCACGGCCTCGAACTCGACCGCGGCCTTGGCGAAGCGACCGGCACGGTAGTAGGCGCGGCCCAGCGCCTCGCGCACGGAGGCCTTCTCCGGCGCCCGCCGCGCCGCCTCGGCCAGCGGCACCGTGGCATCGGCGAAGTCGCCGTCTTCGAGCAGCTCGATACCGCGCCTGTAGAGCGTGTAGGTCTGCTCTGTGGGAGCGGGAAAAGCCATCGAACAAGTGTAGGAAACGGTCAAAAAGTGCTTAAAAGCAGGCCAAACACACTGGCCTGCTACGGTTGTTCAGTCGGGCTTGGCGCCACCGCCACCCGAGAGGTTCCGTTTCCTCCGCTCGCTTCTCAGCGTTTTGGGGCTTCTGAATCTCCCTGAATCGCACAATAAGGAGCACATAACTTGAAGTCTTTTGCCGATCTCGGCATCTCTAAACCTGTGGTGGGCGCGCTCGCAGCGCGGAACATCACGCAGCCTTTCCCCGTCCAGCAGATGGTCATCAGCGACGCGCTCGATGGCCACGACCTGCTGGTCCAGTCCCCGACCGGCTCGGGCAAGACCCTCGCCTTCGGGATCCCGGCGGTCGACTCGATCGAGCCCGGCAACGGCCTCGCGGTGCTGATCCTGGCCCCGACCCGCGAGCTCGCCAGCCAGATCGTCGACGAGCTCGACTCGATCGCCCGCGCCCGCAACCTCCGCGTCGCCGCCGTCTACGGCGGCGTCGGCTTCGGCCCCCAGAGCAACGCCGCCCGCCGCGCCGACATCGTCGTCGCCACCCCCGGCCGGCTCGAGGACCTGCTCGGCCGCAACACGATCTCGCTCAGCCGCGTTCAGATCCTCGTCCTCGACGAGGCCGACCGGATGCTCGACATGGGCTTCAAACCGGCGGTCAGCCGGATCGTCGCCCAGACCCCGGACGATCGCCAGACGCTCTTCTTCTCCGCCACCCTGGAGGGCGCGACCGGCAAGCTCGCCGCCGCCTACACCCACCAGGCCCGGCGCCATACCCAAGAGCCGACCGAGCACAAAGAACGCGACATCGCGCACAGCTTCGTCCACGTCGAGTCCCAGAGCGCCAAGCTCGATCACCTCACGATCCAGCTGAAAGACGTCGACCGCGGCCGCACCCTCGTCTTCGTCCGCACCAAGCGCGGCGCCGACCGGCTGGTCAAACGGCTTCGCAGCCGTGAGGTCGAGGCCGTCGCCATGCACGGCGACAAGAGCCAGGGGCAGCGAGAACGAGCGCTGGCGCGCTTCGAGAAGGGCGAGGTCGACACCCTGATCGCGACCGACGTCGCCGCCCGCGGGATCGACGTCGCCGACGTCACCCACGTGATCAACTTCGACGCCCCCGGCGACCAGGACGCCTACACGCACCGGATCGGCAGAACTGGCCGCGCCGGCAACCGCGGCGCCGGGATCAGCTTCGTGCTGGAGGATCAGGTCGGGGAGATGAGCCGCATCGCCCGCGACCTCGGCCTCTCCCGCGAGTTCGACCTCGGCCGGCCCGCCGGCTCGGGCCGGACCGAAACCGCTTCGACCCCCCACCCCAGTTCCAACTCCAACAGCAACGGCAACGCCTCCGCCGCCCAGAAGCGCCGGCGCCGTCGTCGTCGCAGCAAGGCAAAGGTGGCCGCATGAGCACTGCAACCGCATCTGGAACCGCGAAGAAGTGGACCTGCAACCAGTGCGGCGTCTCAGTCGGCCGCATGGACGGTCAGCGCGTCGACTTTCCCGAGACCTGGGATCGCAACAAGGATGGGATCTTCTGCCTCAACTGTCGGCGCGACCGCGCCGCCCAGGCGGCGCTGGAGTCGGCACCCGATGACAGCCCGATCGAAGTCCGCGCCAAACTGCGGCGCGCGGCGCTGATCGAGTTCGAGGTCAGCCGCCGACCCGACCACGGCGACGGCGCCATCGCCAAAGCCTGCCGTTCCTCGGTCTCGGCCGTGGCCGCCGCCCGCCAGCGACTCAACCTGCCGGCGCCGGACAAGATCTGTAAGTAGTCCCCCGGGGGCTGATCCCGAAGCGGCACCCCGCCGCTCCACGGTCAGTCCTCGGAATCGTCTTCGCGCTTCGCGGTCTCGCCCGGCAGCAGCGTGAACGCGGCGATCATCTCCGACCCGATCACCAGGTCCTCGCCGTGGGAGTTGAGGCTGACTTTCCCGTGCGGCCCCGCCACGATCGCCGGATTGCCCTCGACCAGCATCGCGTCCACCCGATGCCCGGTGCTCGCCTCGACTCTGATCGGCACGTCCCCCTCGCGTTCGCCACGCACCCGCTCGAGCACGTCGTGGAACCACGACGCGGGCTCAGCGGGGGGACGCTCGTAGCGGGTCCCGATCTCGAAGCCAGGGGGCACGGAGGGCAATCTACGGGACTTCCGGCCTGTCGCGAGCCGCGGCGCCGGCCGGCGCCGTCTCCGAGCCGGCCAGCTTCGGGTTCGCGGCTCGCAAATCTCGCGGCTAGCAGCTACCTGTCCATATGCAGGGATCCCGTTCGTCTTAGATAGGACCATTCACTCCAAGGAGGCAACGATGCAATACATGCTTCTCATCTACTCGGGCGAGTCGATGAACGGGTTCGAGAACCGCTCCGAGGCCGAGCAGAAAGCGATCATGGGCGAGTACTTCGCGATCTCCGAGGCCCCCGGCGTCAGCGGCGGCAACCAACTGCAGCCCGCCGCGACCGCGACCACGGTCCGGGTCGAGAACGGCCAGGCCCTGACCACCGACGGCCCCTTCGCGACGACCAAGGAGGTGCTCGGCGGCTACTACCTGCTCGAGGCCGACGACCTCGATGCCGCGCTTGAGATCGCGGCGCGGATCCCGGCCGCCAGGCTGGGCGGCGCGATCGAGGTGCGACCCGTGGTGGAACGCTGATCGAGCGCGTCTTCCGCGACGAGTGGGGCCGCGTTCTCGCCACCCTCGTCGGCTTCCTCGGCGACATCGACCTCGCCGAGGAAGCCACGCAGTCGGCCTTCGCGATCGCCGCCGAGCGCTGGCCGCAGGAGGGTACCCCCGCCAACCCCCGCGCCTGGCTGATCGCGACGGCGCGCAACCGGGCGCTCGACCGCCTCCGCCGCGATCGCACGCTCGCCGCCAAGACCCGCCTGCTGGAGGTTTCCGAAACCGTGGACGACGAGCTCCCAGACACGACCTTCCCCGACGAACGGCTCGAGCTCATCTTCACCTGCTGCCACCCCGCCCTGGCAACCGAGGCCCAGGTGGCGCTGGCACTGCGCACCCTCGGCGGCCTCACCACGGCGGAGATCGCCCGCGCCTTTCTCGTCCCCGAGCCGACGATGGCGAAACGATTGGTGCGGGCGAAAAAGAAGATCCGCGACGCCGGCATCCCCTTCCGCGTTCCCCCCGACCACCTGCTCCCGGATCGCCTCGCCACGGTGCTGGCCGTCGTCTACCTGATCTTCAACGAGGGCTATGGCGGTCGCAACGACCTCGCGGCCGAGGCGATCCGGCTCGGACGGGCGCTGGCGGAGCTGATGCCGGACGAGCCGGAGGCGCAGGGCCTGCTGGCGTTGATGCTGCTGCACTACGCTCGTCGCGACGCCCGCTTCGCCGCCGGCACGCTGGTGCTGCTCGAGGATCAGGACCGCTCGCTCTGGGATTTGGGGCAGATCGCCACGGGACGGGCAACGCTCGACCGGGCAATCGCGCTCGGCGGGCGCGGCCAGTACGCGCTGCAGGCAGCGATCGCCTCCCTCCATCTCGAGCAGCCACCGGACTGGCCGCAGATCGCCGCCCTCTACGGCGAGCTCGCCCGCCTCACCGGCTCACCGGTGGTCGAACTGAACCGCGCCGCGGCCATCGCCGAGGCGGGTGAGGTCGAGACGGCGCTGGCGCTGACCGAACAGCTCGACCTCGACCGCTACCACCCCTTCCACGCGGCGCGGGCTGAGTTGCTGCGCCGGCTCGGCCGGGTCGACGATGCCCGCGGGGCCTACGAACGGGCGCTGGAACTCGTCCACTCCGACGCCGAACGCGGCTTCCTGCTGCGCCGCCTCGACGAGCTCGCCGCGACGGACTGAATGCGGTCCGAAAAGCCCGCGGATCGACTTGTCTAGCATCGGTACATGCCACTGTTCGGCCAAGAGCACGTCGACCGCTACCAGGCCACCGATGGCGAGGAGGGCCACGACTGGCAGGGAACCCAGACGTTGCTGCTGACGACCACCGGACGCAAATCGGGTGAGCGACGCATCACCCCGCTCATCTATGCCCCGCATGGCGATGGCTACATGGTCGTCGCCTCCAAAGGCGGCTCCGACGCGCCCCCGGCCTGGTACCTGAACCTGATCGAGAACCCTGAGGTCGAGGTACAGATCAAGGGCGACCGATTTGCCGCCCGCGCCCGCACCGCCGGCGCCGAGGAGAAGCCGGAGATGTGGCGGACGATGACCGCCGAGTGGCCCGACTACGACGCCTATCAGCTGAATACCGAGCGCGAGATTCCCGTCGTCGTGCTCGATCGCGGCTGAGCGTGACGGCCCTCCAGTTCGTTCGGTAACGCGATCTGACTCAGTCCGCTTGTCGTTAAGGTGAACGCGTGAGCAAGCGTGGGTTACATCCACTCGCCAATGGTTCGCGCGTCAAGGGCGTCGCCGGGAGACCGCGCCTGGCATCGGCATCCTCGCGCGCTCTCGACGACGCCTGCTCCGCGCTTGCATCCCGCCTGCGCGAGCGCCTCCCCGAGCTTCAGATGGCTATCGCGACGCGCGTCTACGCGATCTCCGATCCCCACGACGTCGCCGACCCGGGTTACCTCCAAGGCCTCAATGCGGCCCTCGCGGCCGCCATCGACTATCGGCTCGCCGTGGTCGAGGTCGGCGAGCGCCAGGCCCCGGCCGTGCCGCCGGTCCTGCTCGCACAGGCCCGTCTGGATGCGCGCGACGGCGTTCCCCTCGACACCGTCCTGCGTCGCTACTTCGCCGGCAACACCCTCTTTGGCGACTTCCTCGTCGAAGAGGCGGAGCGAGCCGAGGTTTCGGGCGCGGCTCTTCGTCGTCTGCTCGGCGCGCAGGCGACGCTCTCCGATCGCCTGCTCGAAGCGGTCAGCGAAGAGCACGTTCGCGAGGCAAAGAACCGACCCACCAGCGCCGCCGAGTGGCGTCGCGAGTGCGTCAAGAGCCTGATCGCCGGCGAACTGGTCGATCACTCCCAGCTCGGATATGACCTCGACGCCCACCACCTCGCCCTGATGGCCAAGGGAGAGGGGGCACCGGAGGCGATGCGCGTGCTGGCGGGGAAGCTCGACCGCCGCCTGCTCGCCGTCCGCCGCGAGGAGGAGCCCGTCTGGGCCTGCTGGCTCGGGGGCTGGAGCCCACTCGAGGCCGAGCAGGCCTTGCGGGCGCTTGGCGAGATCTCCCTGGACCGGGTGTTCGTGACCGTTGGCGAGCCCGGCGAGGGACTTACGGGCTGGCGGCTCAGCCACCGCCAGGCCAAGGCGGCGCTGCCGATCGCCGAGCGCCGAGAGCAGTCCGTCCTCCGTTACGCCGACGTCGCCCTGCTGGCATCGATTCTCCGCGACGACCTCGTCGCCACCTCGCTGCGCCAGCTCTACCTGGAGCCGCTCGAACGAGCCCGGGACGGCGGCAAGGTGGCCCGGGAAACCCTGCGCGCCTACTTCGCAGCCGAGCGCAACCTCTCCTCGAGCGCTGCCGTGCTGGGGGTCGACCGCCGCACGGTCACCAATCGCATTCGTGCGATCGAGGACCTCTTCGGCCGTCCCCTCAAGGACTTCGCGACGGAGCTGGAGACCGCGTTGCAGCTGGATGTTTGATTCGCGCTTCCCGGTTTGCTGAATCCCGAGTGAGCAAGGCCCCATATTGGGGAGGCCGCACCGCGCCGCGCGAGTGAAGATCGGCTCGATCTATCTCACGAGAAAAGGGGGAAGCATGGGGAAGCGCCTGATTCGCGCCGTGTCCATCGGGATCGTCCTCGGGACGATCGTCACCGCGAGCGCGATCGCCAAGCCGGAGGTGGTCCGGGTCGGCAACCTCTTCCTCAGAGACAACGGCGGAATCCTGCCCTCGAAACTGCCAAGGCACGAGCAGGTGCCGGTCTCGGCAAGCCTCAACGCTCAGATCGGAACCAATGACGGCACTCATCCCCCCGCGATCGAGTCCGTGGTCGTCGACTTCGACAAGACCATTCAGGTGCACGCCGAGGGCCTGCCTGTCTGCAGGGAGCACCAGCTCACGGCGCGCTCCAGCGTGGACGCGAAGCGGGCCTGCCCCGATGCGATCGTCGGCTCCGGGCAAGGGGAGGTCGAGGTCGCCTTCCCCGAACAGGCGCCACTGATTGCCAAGGGCCCGATCACCCTCTTCAACGGCGGTGTCAGCGGCGCCACCACGCATCTATTCATCCACACCTACGTCAACGTCCCGGCACCGACCGCGGTCATCGTCGCGGTCGAGATGACTCATATCCACCGTGGTCACTTCGGCCTGCACACGGTCTCGAAGATCCCGGCGATCGCCGGCGGCGCCGGCTCGGTCACCAAATTCCAGCTCACCATCGACCGCACCTTCACCTACAAGGGCAGGAAGGAGAGCTACCTGACCGCCAGCTGCCCGACCGGGCTCTACTACACCGAAGGGAAAGTCCAGTTCACCGACGGCACCACGATGGGATTGACCCACGCCCTCCCCTGCACCCCGATGGGACGGCCTCAAGCGATGAATCGCGCGAACGGGTGAAGGACGTACCTCCATTCGATGGCGTAGCCAAGGAAGGAGTTCAGCAGGCCGGCGTGCTCCAGCTCTTTCACGTCGGCGCTCTGATCGTCGAGACTGATCGACGCGCCATTGATGCGGACCGCTTCTTGCGCCAGCCCCCGGAACAGCTCGAACGCGCCGGGGGAGATCCCAGGCGGGCGACCGGACAGAATCGCTTCGGCGTTGGCGACGAACTTCGGCAAGCGGGAGGAGGCGCCACGATCGCGGGCGGCCTCAGCCAGCTCCTTGATCAACGCCACGACGCCGAGCGCGAACTGCCGATGCCCCCCGCCTCCAATCCGCTGCATCGAGCCGGCGACACGGTCAGCGGCGACGGCGTCGAGCTGTAGCAGCCTCACCCGCACGGCGTCCCAGAAGTCCAGCGACTCCACATTCGAAGCGAAGTGGTCCCAGGAGAAGAGCGTTGCCTCGACGATCCTCAGCAGCTCCATCAGCTCGGCCGAATCGGGGGCGGGAACGAGGACCATCAGCTGAGGCGGCACCGAAGCGGCGAAGGTCTCCAGCAAGACGTCGTAGGGGATGAGCTGACAGCCCGCGGGAAGAGGGACGGCGAGCCGCCCCTCCTGCAGGTCGGACCCCAGCGTCTCCACCAACTCCTGGCTCAATCCCATGATCGCGAAGACGTGCAGCCGGTTGCCGAGCATCAGCGCTCGGGTCCCCGAAACCTCGAGGCTGCGGCCATACGCGAATCCCTGCGAGATCGCGGTTTGAGCGTCGCCGCTCAGCTCCAGCACCCCTTTGCGCCTTTCCTTGAACAGCTTGCTGTCGGGCCGCTTCAGCTCAATCACCCCGTAGCTGCCGAGCCCTCCCGCCTGGCTCGGGAAGGCGACAAAGTCCGGCTCGCTTCTGCCCGGCCTCCCCAGCGGCCGGATGTCACTCGGCGAGAGCTTCAGCGGAAGGCTCCGCGAGAGAACATAGGGATGCTCGGCGAACAGGCGCTGGAACTCCGCCTCCGCCGACTTCCGCCCCAACAGCTCCTCAAAGCGCGAGAGCGCCTCCCGAAGATCAGCCGCGGTTGGCATCGACAGCGAATCTATCGACCACCGTGTCGCACCCGGTCGTGCTCGACGCCGGCTCGAAAAAAAAGACCCCGCGGTTGGCGGGGTCGTTAAGTACCGCTACGGGGATTCGAACCCCGGTTTCTGGCATGAGAAGCCAGCGTCCTAGTCCCCTAGACGATAGCGGCGAGGGACGGCGATTCTAGCGATTCCGAGTTTGGGGCTGCTTCCTGGGGGTGGGGCGGCGCTGGGGGCGCAACCGGTAAATTGCCCTCTCCCCCGCGGCTGTGGCGGAACTGGTAGACGCGCACGGTTCAGGTCCGTGTGGGCGAGAGCCCGTGAAGGTTCGACTCCTTTCAGCCGCATCTGGGATGGGCGTCAGCGTCGGTGGCGCGGGCGTGCCTCGAGCTTGAGCATGACCGGCACGGTCGCCGTCGTGGCGCTGCCGCCGCTGGGGACGTAGGTCACCGCGACCCTGACCCGGAGCTTCTGCTTCAGCTCGAGGATTCCGCGCGCGGCGTCGGTTGGCCGCAGGCGCAGCTTCACCGTCCCCGCCTTGGCGACCTTGACGGCCACCGACTCGATCAGCTTCGGAGCTTTTTTCGCCTTGCTGGCGCTTGGCCCGGCGGCAGAGCCGCTGCTCTTGGCGCTCAGCTTGCCGGGGCCCGGTACATGCACCGGCAAGATCGCGGTCCCGTTGCCGGGGTTCGCCCTGGCCTTGCCGAAGCTGAGCTTGCTCGACCCCCCCGGCTTATCCGGTCCCCCGGGCTTGTTGCCCCCTTTGAGCGGCGGCAGTTTCCCCAACGGGGCACTTTCGACCGCTACCGCGTCGACGCCCGCGTTGAAGACTTCCTCGGTGACCGCGTTGGCGATGCGCAGGCGCACCGTCTGGCCGGCGAAGGCGCTGAGGTTTGCCGTCAGCTTGGTCGGGCCCATTTCTTCGGAGTCGCCCGGCGTCGTGCGGAAGGCCGTGCGGAGGATGTCCGCCGGAGCGATGGATTCGAGCGGCGCCTCCGGCCTGATCACGTCGATTCGGTATTGCTGATTGGCCTGGGCGCCGAGGCTTTCGTCGGCGACCGTGAGAGTGTCCGGTGCCGGGATCGCGATCGGCTTGTAGGAGTCGTAGTAGGCGAGCAGGTTGAGCCGGTGTTCGTATTCGGGCCTGAGGACGATGTCCTGGTAGAGGATCAACGTGTCGGGGTTGGCCTCGTCGGTAATCGCCGCGTAGTCGCCCTGCGGTGGTTCCTGAACGGGTTCTCCGTTCGCCCTCTTGCTGCTGATCGGGGCATCCGTGCCTTCGTAGGCGAACCAGTTGCCGGCGTCCGTGGCCTTCTGGACGTGCCACCCGCTCAGGTTTCCGGCCTCGAAATTGCCGTTGACGACGGTCGCCGCGCTGGCACCGCCCGGCGCGAGCAGCGCCAGGCAGGTCAGAGCCGCGACCGCGAACAGACCGGCATTACCCCGCACCCTCATCCCCTGGATCTCCCTTTATTAGCCCGAAACTTGCCGAGCGAAGGCTAGCGCTACTTCAGGCGGGCTGCTCGACCGCGGAGCGGGAGCGGGCGGCCGTGGCGGCGATCTCCTCGGCGAAAACCGGCCAGAGCTGGCGGGGAAGGTCGTGGCCCATGCCGTCGATCAGCTTCAGGCGGGCGTTGGGAATGGCGCGGGCGGTGGCGCGACCGCCGGCCGGGCGGACGAGCACGTCCCGGTTGCCGTGGATGACCGTGGCCGGGACGCGGACGCCGCGCAGGGCCTGGGTGCGATCGCCGGAAGCGGTGATCGCGTGCAGCTGGCGCAGCACCCCGGCGGCACTGTGGCCGCGGTCGTAGGAGCGGCCGGCGACGTCGCGCAGGCGCTTCTCGTCGAAGGGGTAGCCGGGGGAGCCGATCACGCCGAAGGTCTTGACCGCGCGCTCGACCGCCGCCTCGCGACCGCGCGGCGGGCGCCCCAACAGGACCGCCATCGCTTTGCGGCTCGGCATCCCGGTCCAGCGGCTGCCGGTGTTGGACATGATCGAGACCATCGAGCGCACGCGCTCGGGGTGCTCGATCGCCAGCGTCTGCACGATCATCCCGCCCATCGAGGCGCCGGCGAGGTGGGCGGAGTCGAGGCCGAGGTGGTCCATCAGCCCGACCGTGTCGGCGGCCATGTCGCGCAGCAGGTAGGGCGCGCTGGCGCGGCGGCCGGTCATCATGTCGAGGCGGCGCGGCACCCCGGCCGACTCGATCCTGGTCGAACGGCCGATGTCGCGGTTGTCGAAGCGGACGACGCGGAAGCCGCGCTCGACCAGCAGCCCGCAGAAGCCCTCGTCCCAGGCGAGCATCTGCGTCGCCAGGCCCATCACCAGCAGCAGCGGCTCGCCCTCGGCGTCACCCATCTCCTGGTAGCAGAGCTCGATCCCGTTCGCGGGGGCAATCTGCTCTGGGCCGAAAGAGTGCATCCGGAAAGTCTAGCCAGTGGCCTGGCCACCCAGCCAAACGGTAAAAGAGGGGGATGCGGACGGCAATCGTCTCCGACCTCCACCTCGGCGCCGCCAGCGGCGAGGACGTGCTGCGCGACCCCGCGGTGCGGCGGGTCCTGCTCGAAGAGATCGCCGGCGCCGAGCGCGTCGTCCTGCTCGGCGACGTGGTCGAGCTGCGCGACCTGGCGCTCGGGGTCGCCCTCGACTCCGCCCGGCCCTTCTTCGAGGAGCTGGGAGAGGTGCTTGGCGATCGCGAGGTGACGATCGTGCCCGGCAACCACGACTACCGCCTGGCCGAGCCGCTGCTCGACCGCCTCTCCCTCGCGGGTGCCTCGGAGCTCGGGCTCGAGCAGTACGACGACGCGCCGGGCGACGGGGCCGGTGCCACGATCGACGCCTGGCTGGGTCCGGCCAGCCTGCGCATCGCCTACCCGGGGATCTGGCTGCGCGACGACGTCTACGCCACCCACGGTCACTACATGGACGCCCACCTCTCTCTCCCGCGGGCCGAGTGCCTGGCCGTCGCCACGCTGATCCGTCTCTCCGGGCAGCTGCCGAGCCCGGCGACGCCGGCCGACTACGAGCGGGTCCTGCGGCCGATCTACGGCTTCAGCTTCGGCGTCGCCCAGGCCCGGGCGCGGGTCGGCCGCCCCCGCGCCCACCCCTCCGAAGCCGCCTGGAAGGCGCTCGCCGGCGACAACAGCGATGCCAGCTCCCGCCAGCGCCTTCGCGCCGCCTCGGTGCGAACCGCGTTCCCGCTCGGGATCCGGGCCATCAATCGCCTGCTCCGCTCCGACTTCGGCGCCGACATCTCAGCCACCGAGATCTTCAGCGCCGGCGTCGAGGCGGCGACCGAGCTGGCGGCGCGGCTGCGGCTCGATGGCACCCAGGTGATCACCGGCCACAGCCACCGCGGCGGCCCCAATGAGGGCGAAGCGACCTGGCCGCTGCCGGGCGGCGGTCACCTCCACAACACCGGCAGCTGGGTCTTCGCCTCCGCCTTCCACAACCCCGGCACCCCGCCCAGCCCCTACTGGCCGGGCACGGTCACCTGGGTCGAGGACGAGGCGCCGCCGCGGCGAGTGCAGCTGCTGCTCGACCGCTCGCACCCGGAGATGATCGAGCTGATCGACCGGGCTAGGAGTGAGCAGCGCCCAGCCACTCGGCGATGATCGCGCCGATCTCCGGCCCCGCGTCCTCCTGAAGGAAGTGCGAGGCGTTGGCGATCGCGCGCGGCGGCGTCAGGTTGAGCTCGCCGGAGACCCGCTCGCCAACTGAGAAGGGCAGGATCGGGTCCGAGTCCGCCCAGAGGACCAGCGAGGGCCGGCTGTCCTCGCGCAGGCCGTCGGCAACCCGTTTGCCCTCGATCGCCCCCACCGCCTCGGGGGTGGTCGGCAGGATCAGCGGGAAGGCGCGCACGCCGGCCTTCGAAGGCCCGTCTATATAAGGAGCGTCGTAGGCGGCGACCACCTCGTCGCCCGGGTCGTTCTTGCAGCCGCCGCGGATCAGCATCCCGACCGGCACGTCGTCGTTGTCGCGGACGAAGTCGCGGAAGGCGAACCAGGCATCGCTCATGCGCTGGTGGCCGGTGAAGGGCCCGGTCTCCATGATCACGATGCGGGCGATGCGGTCGGGATGCTCGACCGCCAGCCGCAGCCCGATCGGCCCGCCCCAGTCGTGGACGACGACGGTGGCGTCGCGCAGGTCGAGTTCCTCCAGCAGCAGCGCCATCAGCTCGACGTGGCGGTCGTACGTGTACCAGCCGAGGTCGGTGGGCTTGTCGGAGCGGCCGAAGCCGGCGTAGTCGGGGGCGATGCAGCGGTAGCCGGCATCGCGCACCGGCGGGATCACCTTGCGCCAGAGGTAGGACCAGGTTGGCTCGCCATGGAAGAAGACGACCGGCCTGCCCTCCCCCTCGTCGAGGTGGGCGAGGCGCAGCCCGTCGAGCTCGCGGTAGCGCGATTCGAATGGATAGTCCGGCAGGCCCTCCAGCAGCTCTTCCGGCGTGCGCACCACATCCACGTTCGTCAACTTTGCCTCCCAATTAGTCGTCCGGAAACCCGCGCCGAGTCTAGATCCCTTAATCCAGATCGGGATTCCATACTTTGTTTATCGACAATGTGCTACGGTGGCGCCCTTCATTCAGCAGTAAGTCAGTCGAAATAGGAAGGAAACATCTATGCGGAACGCTCGCAATGCCCGGCGGCGCGGCGTGAACTTCGGCCTCCCGGCCGCTCTTCTCGCTGTGCTCATCGCCGTTTTCGCCGCAGGCTGCGGAAGCAGCAGCGACGACAGCTCTGACTCCACCTCCGGCGGTTCCGGAAGTGGTGGCAGTCTCAGTGTGGTCGGCTACTCCACCCCGGAATCCGTCTACCAGGAAGCCCTCGAGCCCGGATTCGAAGCGACCCCGGAGGGTTCCGGCGTCAGCTTCAGCAACTCCTTCGGCGCCTCGGGAGACCAGAGCCGTGCGGTAGTAGCCGGACAGCCGGCGTCCGTCGTCCACTTCGCCCAGGCCGGCGACATGGAACGACTGGTCGAAGAAGGCGGCCTCGTCGCCAAAGACTGGGACAAGCAGAAATACGACGGCATCGCCCAGAACTCGGTCGTCGTGATCACCGTCCGCAGCGGCAATCCCGAGGGGATCAAAACCCTCGACGACGTGCTGACCAAGGACGTCGAGGTCGTCACCCCGAACCCGTTCAGCTCCGGCGCCGCGCGCTGGAACATCATGGCCGTCTACGGCAACGCGATCAACCAGGGCAAGTCCGAGACCGAGGCGCTCGCCGACGTCAAAACCCTGCTCGACAAGGCAGTCGCACAGCCGGGCAGTGCCCGCGACGCGCTGGCCGCCTTCACCCAGGGCGAGGGCGACGTGCTGCTCGGTTATGAGAACGAGGCGATCAAGGCGATCGACGAGGGCGAAGACGTCGAGTACGTCGTCCCGCCGAGCACGATCCAGATCGAAACCCCGATCGCGGTCACCACGGATGCTCCCGAGCCGGCGGCTCAGGACTTCCTCAACTACATCTGGTCCGATGCGGGTCAGGAAATCTGGGCTGAGAACGGCTACCGCCCGGTCAACCCGAAACTGGTCGACGAGAAACAGTTCCCGACCCCGAAGGATCTGTTCAAGATCAGCCAGTTCGGTGGCTGGAGCAAAGTCAACGACGATTTCTTCGACGACGAAACCGGTTCCGTCGCGAAGATCGAGCAGGAACTGGGCGTCTCCACCAGCGGCTGATCGATGGAGGCCCACGCAGCAAATCCGGCAGCACCCCCCCGGGCAGGCATCCGCCTGCCCGGGGTCGGCGCCGGCCTCGGCCGCGGCGCGGTCGTGCTCTACCTGAGCCTGATCGTGCTGCTGCCGCTCGCCGCTGTCGTGAACCAGTCGATGGAAGGCGGCTTCGACGCCTTCTGGAAGGCGGTCAGCTCCCCCCAGGCGGTCGCCTCGCTGAAGCTGACCGTGATCTGCTCGCTGATCGTGGTCGTGATCAACGCGATCTTCGGCACGATCCTGGCCTGGATCCTGGTCCGCGACGAATTCCCCGGCAAAGCCGCCGTCAACGCGGTGATCGACCTTCCCTTCGCGCTGCCGACGATCGTCGCCAGCCTCACCCTGCTGGCGCTCTACGGCAACGACAGCCCCTTCGGGATCAACATCGCCTTCACCCGCACCGCGGTCGTCGTCGCCCTGCTCTTCGTCACCCTGCCCTTCGTCGTCCGCGCCGTGCAGCCGCTGCTGCTGGAGATGGACCGCGAGATGGAGGCCGCCGCGGCCTCGCTCGGCGCCGGTGGCATGACGATCTTCCGCCGCATCATCTTCCCCAACCTCCTCCCCGGCCTCGCCGCCGGCATCGCCCTCGCCTTCGCCCGCGCCCTCGGCGAGTTCGGCTCGGTCCTGCTCTTCGCCGGCGGCCTGCCCGAAACCCAGGTCTCCTCGGTCTTCATCCGCAGCCAGATCGAGTCCGGCAACGACCTCGGCGCCTCTGCCGTCTCGGTCGTCCTCCTCGCCGCCTCGCTGCTGCTGCTGGCCAGCGTCACGCTGATCCAGCGCTGGGGCTCGCGCCACGAAAAGGACGATGGGGACGGTGGGCTGACCGTGATGCCGATGAGCGGTGACGTCATCACCAGGAAAGAGCACGAGGATGAGTAGCTCGACGACCAGTCGCTGGAGCCTGCGGGTGCTCGGCCTCGGCTACCTGACGCTGCTGCTGCTGGCGCCGCTGGTGATGATCTTCTTCAAAACCTTCGAAGACGGCATCGGGCCGCCGATCAACGCGATCACCTCGCCGGACGGGCTGCACGCCCTCAAACTGACCCTGATCATGGTCGCGATCGCGGTCCCGATCAACACCGTCTTCGGCGTCGGCTGCGCGCTGCTGCTGGTCCGGCACAGGTGGAAGGGCAACGCGATCATCGACGCGGTCATCAACCTGCCCTTCGCGATCTCGCCGATCGTGATCGGCCTCTCGCTCTTCCTGCTCTACGGAACCGACGGCTGGTTCGGCCCGGTGCTCTCCGAAGCCGGCTTCAAGATCCTCTTCTCGATCCCGGCCATGGTCCTGGCCAGCATCTTCGTCTCGCTGCCGTTCGTGGTCAGGGAGACGGTGCCGGTGCTGCAGGAGATCGGCACCGATCAGGAGCAGGCCGCCTCGACCCTCGGCGCCAACGCCTGGCAGACCTTCTGGCGGATCACGCTGCCGGCGATCCGCTGGGGGGTCGCCTATGGCGTCGTCCTCACCACCGCCCGCGTGCTCGGCGAGTTCGGCGCGGTGACGATCGTCTCCGGCTCGATCAACGGCCAGACCCAGACCCTTCCCCTCTTCGTCCAGAAGCAGTTCGAGGCCTTCAACCAGCCCGCTGCCTACGGCGCCTCGGTGGTGCTGGCGCTGTTGGCCCTGATCACCCTGCTCGCAATGAACCTACTCAAACGAAAGGAGGCCTGATGGGAATCACAGTCGAGGGAGCAGACAAGCGCTTCGGTGACTTTCAGGCTCTCAAGGACGTTTCGATCTCCGTTCCCGACGGCTCGCTGACCGCCCTGCTCGGGCCCAGCGGCAGCGGCAAGTCGACGCTGCTGCGGGCGATCGCCGGGCTCGAGGATCTCGATGCCGGGCGGGTGATGATCAACGATGAGGACGCGACGACGAAACCACCGCAGAACCGCGGCGTCGGCTTCGTCTTCCAGCACTACGCCGCCTTCAAGCACATGACCGTGTTCGAAAACGTCGGCTTCGGGCTGAAGATCCGCAAGTGGAAGAAGCCGGAGATCTCCGACCGCGTGCACGAGCTGCTGCGCCTGGTCCAGCTCGACGGGCTGGCCGGCCGCTTCCCCTCCCAGCTCTCCGGCGGCCAGCGCCAGCGCATGGCCCTGGCCCGGGCGCTGGCGGTGCAGCCGCAGGTGCTGCTGCTCGACGAGCCCTTCGGCGCCCTCGACGCCAAGGTCCGCAAAGACCTGCGCACCTGGCTGCGCCACCTGCACGAGGAGATGCACGTGACGACGATCTTCGTCACCCACGACCAGGAGGAGGCGATGGACGTCGCCGAGCAGCTGGTGGTGATGAACAACGGCCAGGTCGAACAGTCCGGAACCGCGGACGACCTCTACGAGGACCCCGCCAACGAGTTCGTGATGAGCTTCGTCGGCGAGGTCAACCGGCTCGGCGACAGCTACGTGCGCCCGCACGACATCGAGGTCGTGCCCGACGCCGACGAGAGCACCGAGGAGGGACTGGTGCAGCGCATCGTCGCCCTCGGCTTCGAGATCCGGGTCGAGCTGGTGCTCGGCGACGGCACCGAGGTCTGGGCGCAGCTGACCCGCAACGAGCTGCAGCGGCTGGAATTGCGGGAGGGGCAGATCGCCTACCTGCGCCCGGTCCAGGCCAAGAGCTTCAACGGTTCGCCCCCGTCCCAGGGCCCTGGGGCCTCGACTCCCCGCGGACTCGAGGACGAGGGCGACGCGGAGAAACCCGCAGCCGTTTGAAGAGGCGAAGGAGCGGGGCGCACTTTTGCCGGGTAGCGCCCCGCTCCACCTCGCCGCTCCTCACCCCACGCCCCACCCTCTCGCAATCTCATTCTTTTTTCATCCGCCGATTCCGCTTCCTGCTATTGTTGAGTTAGATGCTCAACAAACTAGACAAGGGAGCGAGACATGAGTAAGCGGGTGAGCAGCACGACCTTCGTCTCAAGGGGCCGGATCACCGGGTTGGTCCGCGACGAGGCCCCGGCCGGCATCGGCCAGAACCGCACCAGCCGGGCCGCCAACCGCGACTCGGTCCCTTCGGCGGCCGACGAGGCGCTCTTCTACCGGGCTCGCCTGATCCTCGGCGACGCCCTCCCCCGCCCCAACCGCTGAGCGGTTGGAAGCCGGTGAGAACGTATTTGCTCCCGGACCGGAAGAAGTACCTTCGGGGGTCGGCAATCCCGCCAACCCGGGCCGCGCCAGCAGACAGCGCGACCCGGGCGGCGGGCTAACCGCTAGCTGCCTTTGGTCGTCTCCTTGACCGGAGCTTCCTCGGGCTGCGGATAGGCCTGAACCGCCAGGTTCCAGCCTTTCAGCGTGAAGGCCACATCTTTGGCGCCCGCGTACTGGACCGCCACGGTGTGACCGCCCTTGCCAAGCACCGTGGTCGACGTGACCGAGGCGGAAAGAAGGGCCGGGGTCGGCGAGGCGGCGACAGCGGGGGCAACGTTTACTTTCCCCTGGGACTGGCCGTCGACGAGGATCTGGATCGGGCAAGCCAGGGCAGCGGTCGGTTTCGCCGCCGTGCAGCTGACGTTGCCGGAGAACGTGATCACGGCCGAGCTTGCCTGGGCCGGGGTCGCGAACGAGGTGAACGCGGTCGGGATGTAGCCGGCGGTGGTCGCCGTGATCGCGAACGGGGCCGAGCCGGCGGCGATGCCGATGACCGGCGGTTTCGGCGCCGTCGCTTTGGCGACGTACAGGCTCGAAGCCTGCTTTTTCTTCAGGTACAGCGTCGCCGCTTTCTTGTTGGAGACGTAGGTCGCCGCCGCCTTCTTGGTGGTCAGCACCGACTGCGCCTTCTGAGCCAGCGACGGCGTCACCGCCACCGCCAGGGCAACCACGGCGGCAATCGCGACCACGGTCGCCGCGCGGGGGGACGAAATCCTTCTCTTCAGCAATTGAACCTCCATTTCAGGGCCTTGCCGGAGGTCCTTCTACTCCTGCCGGGTGGCCTTTCTTTACTAAGTAAGTCAATAAACTACAGAAACTGCTAGCTTAAGGCCATCAAGTTGGTCAACAAACTCTGGTTAACCCCAAGAGGAAGGAAGCGCATCTGATGAGAATCAAGAGCCTCGCCATTGCGGTCATTGCCCTTGCCGGGCTTGCCGCACCGGCGTCGGCCGGAGCCGTAACCCTGATCGGGTCGGGATCCGTTGCCGCCCAGCCCGTGCTGCAAGCCCTCTTCGCCACCTACACGAAGCAGGTCAACAAAAGCGTCCATTTCGTCTACACCGCCAATGGCGGCAACGCCGGCGTCAAAGACGTGCAGAACGGGACCAGCCAGTTCGCCGGTAACGCCCGCACGCCCCTCCCCAGCGACGCCGGCACGACCTACATCAAGATGTTCATGGACGGGCTCTGCCTCGACGTCAACAAAAAGAACCCGCTCAGCAACATCAGCATCCAGCAGACCCACGACATCTACCGCGGGCTGATCACCAACTGGAGCCAGGTCGCCCCCGGGGGTCTGACCACGACGATCGACCCGGTCGGACGCGACACCAATGGAGGGACCTACAACTTCTTCCTCCAGGCCGTCCTCAACAACGAAGCGCCGGCGTCCAACGTCAACGCGCTGACCGCCGACGGCCTCGTCGTCAACGCGGTCAAGCAGGACGACAACGCGATCGGCTACGCCGGCCTCGCCTGGCAGGGCAGCAAGAAGCTGAAGGCGCTGAAGATCAACGGCATCCCCTGCACCCCGAGCAAGATCAGCGTCGAGCCGCTCAAGTACCCGCTCTCGCGCTACCTGTTCATGGTGCTCCCGGGCGACGGCAGCTCCAGCCCCCCGGCGCTGACCAAATTCATCGACTGGATGCGGCTCAGCCCGCTGGCCGGTGAAGTGATCAGCAAGGCCGGTGGCGTCCCGGCGTTCAACAAAAAGAAGTAGTCGTTGAACGAGGAGTACTCCCCCGAGTACGGCCCGAAGTGGTCGGACCAGCGCGTCGAGCGGATGCTCGGCGCGCTGGTCTGCGCCGTCGTCGGCCTGCTGCTGGCGATGATCGTCACCGTCCTCGTCAAAGGCTGGCCGTCGTTCTCGCACAACGGCCTCGCCTGGTTCAGCTCCGGCGGCAGCGTCGACGACCAGCTCAACGCGATCTTCCTCTCCGGCCAGGCCGGGGCCGAATACATCTACACCTTCCACGCCTGGCCGCTGATCTGGAGCACGATCCTGATCACCGGCGGCTCCGTCCTCATCGCCCTCTTCTCGGCTCTCTTCGTGGCCGTCTTCATCGTCGAGTTCGCGCCCGAGTGGATGAGCAACATCCTCCAGCCCGTCGTTCGTTTCCTGGCCAGCGTCCCCTCGGTCATCTACGGCCTGATCGGGGTCGTCGTGCTTGTCCCCTTCATCGGCAACAACCTGGTCACCGAGGGGCAGAAGGCCTCGGTCGCCGGCGTCATCTCACTGACCGGCTACAGCCTGCTGGCCGCGATCACGGTGCTGACGGTGATGATCGCGCCGCTGATGGTCTCGATCTTCAGCGACGGCCTGCGCTCGGTCAAACCGGGCTGGGTCGAGGGCTCGCTGGCGCTCGGCGTCAACCGCTGGCGCACGACCTGGAAGATCGTCGTCCGCACCGCCCGCCCGGCGATCGTCGCCGGCACCGTGCTGGCGGTCGCGCGGGCGATCGGGGAGGCGGTGATGCTGGCGATGATCTCCGGCTCGGTCGGCTTCTCCCCCAATCCAGCCGACGGTCTGATCTTCATCTACGAGCCCTCGCGCCCGCTGGCGCCGACGATCGTCAAGAACATCGACCAGCTGAGCTCGCCGCCGGCCAACGCGACCCTGTTCGCGATCGCCACCGTGCTGCTCTTCTCGGCCGCCTTCCTCTCCCTGACCGGCTGGGTGGCGCGGCGCTCGATGAAAAAATACGGGGCCGCCTGATGGGCTCCCCGGTCGCCCCGCCGCCGGTTCTGCCGCCGCCGTCGACGAACCCGCCCCGTGCCCCCAAGGACGCCGTCGAGGGCAGCGCCACCTGGGCGCTCGCCGACCGCATCGGCCTGGCGATCTGCTGGGCGCTGGGTCTGCTCTTCTGCGCGATCGCGGTCGCGGTCGTCGTCTACCTGTTCATCCAGGGCGTCACCTACCTGAAGCCCTCGATGCTGGTGACGCCGGCGGCCGGCGGCTTCAGTCAGGGCGAAAGCGGCGGCTTCTCCGACGCCCTCTTCGGAACCATGATCGTCGCCACGATGGGCATCGCGATCGCCCTCCCGGCCGGCATCGCGATCGCGGTCTGGCTGGTCGAGTACGGCCGCCCGACGGCGCTGGCGCGGATCACCGAATCGACGATCGAGGCGATCGCCGGCATTCCCTCGATCGTGCTCGCCCTGTTCGGCACCGTGATCTTCTCCAGCACCGCGCTCGGCTTCCTCAGCCGCAGCACCGAAGGCGTCGTCTTCGGTCGCTCTTTTTTCGCGGCGGGCGCGATGCTCTCGCTGGTCGCACTGCCGCTGATCGTCGCCAGCACCCGCGAGGGGCTGAACTCGATCCCGCGGCACGTGCGCGAGGCCTCCTACGCGGTCGGCAAGACCAAGGCGGCGACGACGCGGCGGATCCTGCTGCCGGCCGCCCGCCCGCAGGTCGCCACCGGGGCGATGCTCGGGCTCGGCCGCATCATCGGCGACACCGCGATCATCGTCGTCCTGCTCGGCGCCACCCAGAACTTCGCCCCGGTCGAAGGTGCCTCGTTCCCGCTCAACTACCTGCGCGGGGCCGGCACCACCCTGACCAACTTCGTCTACGAGGCCTCCCCCACCGGAAACCTCAATCAGCCCGAGAAAGCCTATGCGGCGGCTTTCGTACTCTTGTTGATGGTCTTAGTCTTAAATGGCGCCGTCGACGTCATCCACCGTCGCGCAAGAAAGGTTGGAACGTGGAGTTCCTGACTTCCCCCCCACCGCCGATCCGTCGCCTCGAGCTCGAGGATCCCGCTGCCGCCAAAGAGGTCGGTGCCCCGGCCCAGCCCGCGCACGGCGGGGCCGCCCCGTCCTCTGGCGGCTTCACCGGCGCCCGGCGCTCGATCGGCGCTCCCCAGTTCTCGATCCGACGCATGGAGATCGACGACGTCTCCGTCTCCTACTCCGATCGCGACGCCGTCAAAGGCGTCAGCCTGCCGGTCCGCCAGGGCGAGGTGCTGTCGCTGATCGGGCCCTCGGGCTGCGGCAAGACGACCCTGCTGCGCTCGCTGAACCGGCTCACCGAGCTGACCAGCACGGCGAAACTGCGCGGGCGGATCCTGCTCGACGACGTCGACATCAAGCTGATCGAGCCGACCCTGCTGCGGCGCCGGGTGACGATGGTCTTCCAGCAGCCGAACCCGTTCCCGATGAGCGTCTTCGACAACATCGCCTACGTCCTCCGCGAGCAGGGCTCGCGGCGTTCGCGCAAGAAGGAGCTGGAGCCGAAAGTCCACAGCGCCCTCGACCGCGCCGGCCTCTTCGAGGAGGTCAAGGACAACCTCGCCCACCCCGCCCTGAAGCTCTCCGGCGGTCAGCAGCAGCGGCTCTGCATCGCCCGTGCCCTCGCCGCCGAACCGGAGGTGCTGCTGCTGGACGAGCCCTGCTCGGCGCTCGACCCGCAGTCGACCCAGGTGATCGAGGACCTGATCGTGAAACTGCGCGACGACGTCGCCGTGGTGATCGTCACCCACAACCTGCAGCAGGCCTACCGGATCGCCGACCACGTCGCCTTCATGTACCTCGGCGACCTGGTCGAGTACGCGACCGCAACCAACCTCTTCGGCTCGCCCCGCGAGAAACGCACCCAGGAGTACGTCAGCGGTGCCTTCGGTTAGCCCCCACAGCGCCCGCTTCGGCGTCCTCGCCGTCTGCGGCCTGCTCCTGACCGGGGCGGCCGCGGGCTGCTCGACGACGCAGGAAAAGGCCGAAAAGCAGCAGGCCCGGTCCAAGCACATCCTCGAGGCCCGGGCCGAGCGCCAGAAGCAGAAGCGCAAGCACGACGAGGACAAGCCCGGCAAGCAGGACGAGAAGGGGAGCTAGAGCGATGAGCGACGAGAAGGCGACGATCTCCCTGGTCCAGGGGACCTACGAGCCCTGCGAGGAGTGCGGGGCGCCGCTGGATCCGCAGCAGCGCTACTGCGTCAACTGCGCGGCCCGGCGCGGCAACGGCGCCAACCCGGCCTCGCGCTACTTCGCGGCGATGAGCAAAAAGGCGCGGCGACCGCTGACCCGGCCGCCGGCGAAAGCCGGCCCGGGCAGCCGCGCGGCGGCGGTCGCCTTCTTCGCCCTGCTCCCGGTCGCGGTCGCGCTCGGCGTCGTCGTCGGCCGCGGCGACTCCGGCGGCAGCGACAACGAGGCCTTGCTGCAGGCCCTGCGCAGGCAGGAAGCGGCGGCCACCGTCGCCAGCACCGCCGGGACGACCCCGGCGGCGACCGCGAAAGCGGCGAAAAAGAGTGGCAAAAACGAGAAAGCTCCCGCCAAGGGAGAGGGCAAAGTGGTCGCGGAGACCAAGAACGGAACGGTGCACTCGGTGACGGACTTCAAAGCCAGCGAGCAGAAGACCGAAGAAGACACCCAGGTCGTCGCCGAAAACCCGGAACAGACCGGCGACAACTACATCAAAGCCCAGCAGAACCTCCCCGACGTGACCGTGATCGGCGGCGACCCCGGCTCGGCGCCCGCGCCGACGGGCAGTGGAGTGGAACCGTGAGCCGCCTCGGCCAGATCACCAGCCGCTCGGCCGAGCTGCTGCGGCGGCCGGCCTCGAAGCCGGTGGCAACGGCGAAGAAAGAGGCGGCAAAGAAAGCGGCGGTCAAACCGGAGGAGAAACAGCCCAAACCGGAGGAGAGCGCCGAGCTGGTCGCCCAGCGCGACCGCCTGCTGGAGAAGTTCACGGTGATGCAGGCCGACCTCGGCGGCGCTTTCTACGAGATGGCGATCCGCGACCACGTCCGCCTCGACGTCCTCACCCGCAAGGCGGCCGAGCTGCAGCGGGTCGACGCCGAGCTGCTGGCGGTCGAGCGCATGCTCGAGCTCGAGCGGGCCGACGCGGCCGGGCTCTGCCCCGGCTGCGGCGCCCCCTACGGACACGCGGTGCGCTTCTGCGCCCAGTGCGGCCATGCCCTGGTACCGACCGAGGCCGGTAAATGAAGAAGGCGGCCTCACGCCAGTACCGGCGCCTGGTCGAGGCCGCGGCGAGCCTGAGCGGCAAACGCTTCAACCTGCTCGTCGCCTCCTCCCTGGTCGCGACCGCGGCGATCGTCGCGGCGGCGATGACCAGCTCCAGCGACAACGGGCCGCTGGCGGCGCTGCTCGGCCGCAGCCTCGCGGCCAACACGACGCCACTCGCGAGCGAACCCGCTCCCAGCCCCGAACCGTCCAGCGGCTCGAGCGGCGCCTCCGCCGGCCCATCCCCCACCCCGGCCTCCTCCGCTTCGTCAGCGCCGTTGTCCTCCCCCGAACCGGCGCCGGAACCCGCCCCCGCGCCCGAACCCGAACCCGAACCGACTCCGACCACGCCCCCCGCGGCGGTGCCGGAAGCCGGCCAGATCAAGCACGTCTTCGTCGTCTCGCTCGCCAGCTCCGGCTACGACGCGGCCTTCGGCACGACGCCGCAGATGCCCTACCTGGCAAGCACCCTGCGTCCGCAGGGCGACCTGCTCTCCGAGTTCAAGCTGCTGGACCGGGCGGCGCTGCCGAACTCGATCGCGACGATCGGCGGCCAGCCGCCGACGGCCGACACCAGGGCCGACTGCCCCGACTACGGCAAATGCGTCTACTCGGCCGAAACCCTGACCCTTGCCGACCAGCTCGGCCTCGCCAAGTTCACCTGGAAGGCCTACATGGAGGGGATGGTCGATCCCGAAACCGGCCAGCCCGACAACTGCGTCTACCCCCAGCCCGGAGCGCCCGAGGCGGCGCTCACCGGTGGCTACGCAAGTCGCCTCAACCCGTTCGTCTACTTCCACTCGCTGCTCGACCTCGGCGACTGCGCCAGCAGCGACGTGCCCTTCACCGAGCTCGAAAAGGACCTGGGAAAGCCCAGCGCGACGCCGAACTACTCCTACATCTCGCCCAACCTCTGCAACGCCGGGATCAGTGGCCAATGCGCCCCCGGCAGCCCCGACGGCGCCGCCGCGGCCGATGCCTTCCTGGCGACGCTGGTGCCGAAGATCCTCGCCGCGCCCGCCTACAAGAAAGACGGGCTGCTGATCGTCACCTTCGGCCAGGTCAACACCGCCGCGCCGGTCGACCCGGCGGCGCCAGTCCCCACCGCCGACCCGCTCAAAGTCGGCACCCTGCTGGTCTCGCCCTTCGTCACCGCCGGCGCCACCGACGCCGTCGCCTACACCCCCTACTCGCTGCTGCGCTCGACCGAGGACCTCTTCGGACTCGCTCCCCTGGCCAAGGCAGGGGACGCGAAAGTGCGGTCGTTCGGGGTAACCCTGCGGGGCGGGGAAAGCGCCGCCGGAGACTGAAGTCCCGCTGTTCCCCTGCCCGGGCCGACGGGCAGGGAACGGCGGCGGGCGGTTTTCTGGCAGGCTGAGCGCATGCACGCACCAGAGCCAAGCGGAGAGCCGATCACCGCCGCCGGGATCGAGGACCTCAAAGCCGAGCTCGAGCAGCTCGAAGGCCCGGCCCGGCTGGAGATGGCAGCGCGGATCAAGGTCGCCCGCGAGGAGGGCGACCTCAAGGAGAACGCCGAGTATCACGTCGCCAAAGAGGACCAGGCGCATCTCGAGACCCGCATCAAGCGCCTGCAGGAGCGGCTGCACAACGCGGTCGTGGTCGAGGTCGACGCTGGCGCCGCCGCCGATTCCTTCGCCTTTGGGCTGACCGCCGAAGTCGTCGACGAGGCCAGCGGCAAGGCCAACGTCTGGACCCTGGTCGGCTCGACCGAGGCGAACCTCGCCGAGGGCCGCCTCTCCGCCGAGTCGCCGATCGGACGGGCGCTGATGAACACCAAGGTGGGCGCCAGCGTCAAGGTCGAGACCCCGCGCGGAACAAAAGCGTTCAAGGTCATCAAGCTCGTCTCCTGAGCCTGCGCTCGGACCACGCAGGAATTCTCCCGTGATATGGCGAACGTTGCATGTGTTGCATGCAACCGGTCCTGTCTCACCGACGAAAGGGTTACTCATGAATGCGGAATCGACGCTCAGCGGCTGGTGGGTCTTCGCCGGCATCCTGCTCATCGTTGCCGGCATCCTCAACATCATCTGGGGCATCGCCGCGATCGGCGACTCGAAGTTCTTCACCGAGGACGCCACCTACATCCTCAGTGGCCTCCACACTTGGGGCTGGATCATCCTCATCGTCGGCGTGCTCGAGATGATCGCCGCCTTCTCGCTCTGGTCGGGCAACGAGTTCGGCCGCTGGTTCGGCATCTTCATCGCCGCCCTCAACGCGATCGGGTCGCTGCTCTCGATCGGCGCCTACCCGTTCTGGTCGCTGGCCGTGTTCGCGCTCTCGATCATCATCGTCTACAAGCTCGCCGAGGGGCCCGAAGGCACCCCGTGACCCGGTGCTGAGGCTGCGCTCATCGGTCGCCGCCGAGCGCGCCGGCCACTTCGGCACCCTGCTGCGGGAGCTGGAGGGAGTGCGGCGGGTGGTGCAGCAGCCCGACGAGGCGTCGGCGACGAACTGTGTGGTCTTCGTCGCCGACGTCGAGCCGGCGGCGGCCGATCGCCTGGTCGAGGCGATCGCCGAGCTGGGAATCGGCGCCGACGACTACCTGCTGACCCGGGTCGAAGTGGTGGCGCCGCTGCGCCGCCACCTCGGCGGCGATAACGGCATCGAAGGCTTCGCCTGGGTGGAGGTGATGGGCCAGGCCCGGGCCAACTCGCGCCCGCTGGCCCGCTACCTGGCCCTGATCAACGTCGCCGCCGTGATCGCCGCCCTCGGCGTCATCACCAGCAGCTCGATCCTGATCGTCGGCGCGATGGCGGTCAGTCCCGACCTGCTGCCGATCTGCGCCACCTGCGTCGGCCTGGTCGGCCGTCGCTACGACCTCGCCCGGCGCTCTTTCGTCACGCTGACCTTGGGATTGGCGCTGGTCGTGGTCACCGCCGGAGTATTGGCGGCGGCGCTGAAGGGGGTCGACCTTCTTCCCCACGGCTTCAAGGTCGAGGACAGCAGCCTCAGCACCCTGGCCAAGACCGACTACTCGACGGTGCTGATCGCGCTCGCCGCCGGGATCGCGGCGATGCTCTCCTTCGAGACCCGGGCCAGCGCCGCCGTCGGCGTGGCGATCTCGGTGACGACGATCCCGGCCTCGGCCTACCTGGGCGTGGCGCTGGGCGCCGGCGGCGCCGGCGAGGCGCTCGGCGCCCTCGTCGTGCTGCTGATCAACGTCTCGCTGCTGATCGTCTCCGGCTCGGCGACGCTGCTCGTGCAGCGCTGGTTGACCCGGCGCTCCGGCACGGCGGTCTAGGCGAGGGGAGCCGGCGACTCGACCGCTGCCGCGACCGGCTCGGCTACCGGGACCGCCGCCAGCGGCTCGGGCTGAGACCAGGGGGCCGGCTCCGGCCGGCGCTCATCGTAGATGACGTCGGCGCCGCTGAAGCGGTCCTCCCAGCCACGGCGCTGCTCGCCGAAGACGATGCCGAGGAAGCCGAGCCCGAAGGCGATCACGGAGAGGCCGAGCCCGAGCAGGCGCTTGAGCGCGCGCCCGAGCGGCAGCCGGTGGGCGCTGAGGCGGATCCCGACGAAGCGCATCCCCGGCGTCTGCCCCGCCAACGACCAGAAGCCGACCAGGTAGAGCCCACCGAGCGAGAGCCAGGCGGTGGACCCGACCGCGATCGCGAAGTTCGATGCCCCGCCGCCGCCTCCACCGAAGGCATTGTCGACCAGGGTCGCGACGGCGACGATCGCGGTGAAGCTGAGGTTGACGAAGACGCCGTCGATGACCATCGCCAGGGCCCGGCTGACCGCGCCGGCGCGGTTGCTGGCGACCGCGCGGCGGCGACGGAAGAAGATCCGCCGGGCCAGGCGCTCGAAGCTGTCGTCGAGCCGCCGCGCCGTCTTCCCGATCGTGCGGCCGATGTCCTCCAGCAGGCCGGCTCCCTGAGCGCTGATCGCCGCCCGCACCTCCGGCGCCTCGGCGATCCGCTCGACCAGTTGCTGGGCCTCCTCGCTGGCCAGCAGCCGGCGCCAGACCTCGTCGACCAGGTCGCTGTCCATCGCCTCCAGCAGTGCTTTCTTGACGGCGTCGCTCTCGAGCGCTCCCTGCACCGCCTCTTCGACGATCGGCCCCTGCAGGACCCGCGCCATCGCCCGCTCGACCGCCTCGCTCTCGACCGCGGCGACGATCGCCTCCTCGGCGGCGACTTCGACGGCGCGATCGACCCCGGTTGCCTTGCCGACGCTGCGGACACCGCGCACCCCAACGCCAAGCAGGCGGGCCGAGAGGGGCAGGTAGCCGTTCTGGTCAGCCTCGCCAGCGTCGGCAGACGGCGGAGTAGAGCCGTTTTCCATCCCCCGGCGAGTATACGTCCGAGCTCGCCGCCGGGCTAGTCCAGGTGGTCCAGGAGGCGATCGATCAGCTCCGCTTGGGCCGGCAGAATCTTCTGCCGCGCCTGCTCGGGGTCGAGCCACTCGGCGCGATCGACCTCGGGGAACTCGCGGCTGCTGCCGCTGTGCGGCGGCCACTCGAGCGCGAAGCTGTTGCTGCTCAGCTGAGCCGGGTCGAAGTCGCCCTCGGCGGCCCAGGCCTCGACCACCTTGCCGGACTTCTGGCGCACCGCTCCGAGGTCGATCAGCGCCTCGGCCTCGAGGCTTGGAGCCGGGCCGAGCTCCTCCCTCAGCTCGCGCAGGGCACAGGCCTGCGGCGACTCCCCCTCCTCGTATTCCCCCTTCGGGATCGTCCAGGCACCGAGGTCTTTCCGCGCCCAATAAGGGCCGCCGGGATGGACCAACAGCAACCGCAGCTCTCCCGCCTCGAAACGGAAGAGAAGGATGCCGGCACTGCGCTTGACTGCCATCCCCCTGACCGTACCCGTCCCGGCTCGCGCGAACCGAGCATGGCTGGCGAGCGGGCCGGCCGCGGTGGGACCGGCCCGCTCGCTCGCCCTCCGTGGCTAGGCCGACTTGGTGATCGACTGTGCCGGGACAATGCTCGTCGCGATTGCGATCTTCATTCGCTTACCCCCTTCCGATTTGCGAACTCCGGTGTCATTAGTGAAGAGCATCAGATCGATTTGCCCAGTTTCAGCAATGGCCGCCCATACGATGCAGCGCTCAAACCCGCGACAGGAGGCTTCGTGGCTTCGAGGACAAGGCAGCACAAGAGCGTCGACGAGACGCTGGTAAAGGTGGTCGCCCACCCGTTGCGGGTGCAGGCCCTGTCGGTGCTGACCGAACGCCCCGCAAGCCCGAAAGAACTCGCGGCCGAGCTCGGCGCGCCGGTCGGCAACGTCAGCTACCACGTGCGGGAGCTGGAGGACGTCGGCCTGATCGAGCTGGTCGACGAAAAAAAGCGCCGCGGTGCCGTCGAGCACTTCTACCGGGCGATCGCCCGCCCGCTCCTGAGCGCGGCCGAATGGGAGCAACTGAGCCTCGACGACCGCCAGGGCTTCTCGGCCTGGATCATCCAGCTGCTGCTTGCCGACGCCTCACAGGCACTGGCCGCGGGCACCTTCGACGCCCGCAGCGACCGCCACCTCAGCCGCACCCCGCTGCTGGTCGACGAGGAGGGGTGGCGGGAACTGGCCGAGGTCCAGGCCACTGCCCTGAAGGGCGTGCTCGAGGCCCAGGCCGCCAGCGCCGAACGGATGACCACCGCGGAGGGCGACGGGGGGATCCCGACGATCGCCGCGATGACCTTCTTCGAGATGCCGCCGAAGCGGCGCTCCGCCGCCGCCTAACCGCCGAGGCGGTAGGCGACGATTTCGGGCACCTGACCTTCGGCGCTGGCCAACCCGGCCGGCGCGATCACGGTGTCGCCGGAGATCGAGACGCTGGTGTTGATGCTGGCCGGCAGGGTTTCGACCCAGAGTTCGCCGCCACTTGCCGCGTCGAGGGCGTAGACGCTGCCTTCGAAGCTGGTCGCGAAGACGACGTCGTTGACCACCGTCGGCGCCCCGAACAGCGCCGAGCCGAATTCCTGGTTCCACTGAACCTTGCCGCTGGCGGCGTCGATCGCGACCAGTTCGCCGGTCATTTCCCCGCCTTCGCCGAGTTCGCCCTTGGCCGTGATCGAGGCCGAGTGGTTGACCACGGGGACGAAGATCGTCTTGCCGTCGGTGGCCATCGGCGCGATCACCCCACCGAGCACGCCGGGGAAGACTTCGCCCGGCTTGATCTTCGAGTATTCCCCCCGCATCGCGTAGAGGTTGTCGTTGTCGTGGCCGTTGTGGGTGCCCACGGGACGCTTCCAGACCGGCTTGCCGGTATCGGCGTCGAGCGCGACCACGATCCCCGACTTGCCGGCACCCACCGCCAGGTCCTTGCCGCCGGCGCTGATCAGCAGCGGCGGGTCCTGGAAGTCCCAGTCGTAGATGTCGTGCGGCGTCAGCTGGAAATGCCATTGCTTCTTGCCGGTGGCGGCGTCGAGCTTGACCATCGAGTTGGTGTAGAGGTTGGCGCCGGGCCGGCTCGAGCCCCACGGCTGCGACGGGGTTCCCGGATATGGCGCCGGGTTGCCGGTGCCGAAGTAGATGAAGCCCTTGTCGTCGAACGAAGGCGGCTGCCAGAGACCGCCGCCGGAGTTGCTTTTGGTGTCGCCCCAGAGGCTGTCGGGCACGGTGTTGAAGTGCCATTTCTTCTTGCCGGTTTTGGCGTCGAGCGCCCAGAGGACGCCAACGCCCCCGCCCGGGTAGGCCTGAGTGGCGGTCAGCGGCACGGTTGAGACGTAGGCGAGACCGTCGTGGTAGCCGGGAGCCATGTCGATGCCTTCGCCACTGTGCGTCACCAACGTGGTCGACCAAACCTCCTTGCCCGTCTTCTGGTCAAGTGCGAAGGCGGCTTTGGGAGTGGCGCCGAAGACGAGGCCCTCGGCGACGACGACGCCATTGGGCCCCTCGTCGGCTTCGTCGTACCGCTTCGTCCACTGCACCTCACCCGACTCGAGGTCGATCGCCTGCACGTTGGACTCCAGGTCCTGCGAGTAGATCACTCCGTTGACGATCACCGGCGCGGAGGAGTGGGCGCCATAGGAGCTCTGCGCGGTCAGCGGCAACGACCAGGCTTCCCCCAGTTCGGCGACGTTGGAGCTGTCGATCGAGCCCTTCGCGTTGCGCGAGTTGACGGCGTCCACCCCCGGGAAACCAGACCCGGTGAGCGTGAGCTCCTCACCCGAGGACGAGGAGCCGCAGCCGGAGAGCGACGCGACCAGGATCAGCGCCAGGAGAGCGACCAGCGCCACCCCGGCTCGAGCGGCCTTCGGAACTTTGTGCAGACTCACGTCAACTCCCCCCGATTGAATTAAAATACTTCATATCACTCAAGCGATAAAGATTTATATTGCATATCCTCGCCACTGCCAAACCCCTGCACAGAGGACTTTTCCTGGAGCAGTGGCTGCAGCACCCGGTTTGAGAGCAACCCGAGGGCGCCCAGGTTCGCGAAGCCGGGCCCCTGGCTGAGGCCGCCGAGCCCGGGGATGTGCAGCCGCGGCGACATTCCCTCCAGCTCCAGCGCCCGGCCGATGCGGACCTCGCTCCCCGCGGGGCGCTCCCAGAGCGGCCCGGCCTGGCTCTCGACATGGGCCCGCAGCGGCTCCGGGAAGAGGTTGCGCAGCTGCGC
The DNA here is from genome assembly GCA_963811375.1 of uncultured Solirubrobacterales bacterium. Lineage (GTDB taxonomy): Bacteria > Actinomycetota > Thermoleophilia > Solirubrobacterales > 70-9 > VAYN01. The sequence continues at coordinate 629,969 of CAWEQY010000008.1, read as the reverse complement.
CAGCAGATCGAAGCCGGTGCAGTTGACGACGTACTCGTGCTCGCCGCTGGCGGCGCCTTCGGGCGACTCGTACTGGAGGCGGACGCCATTCCCACCGCCGGCCGGCGCGCCGACGTCGGTGACCCGGCCGGTGACGAAGCGGGCGCGATCGTCGTAGGCAATCGCCTCCAGGCTCGGCGGGTCGAAGACGCCGCGGTCGGAGTGCTTGACGAAGTCGCGCCGCGTCTGCAGATCCAGCGAGCCCCATTCGACCTCGTCGGGGTTGGAGAAGACGCGGTTCTCGAGGAAGCTCTCGCCGCGGCTCATCGGCAGCATCGGCGTGTAGATGGTGCACTGGGCCTTGGGCCGGAAGCCGCGCAGGAACATCACGCAGCTGAGCGCGCTCTCCCCTCCCCCGACCACGCCGACGTCGCTGGCGCGGTCCTCGGGCAGGTGAGCGAACTCGCTGCGCTTGCTGTCGCAGTGGAAGACGCGAGCGGCGACGCTGGGCTCGTGCGGGAAGGCGCGGTGGGTGCCGGGACCGGTCAGGACCAGGGCGCCGCCGAGGTGCCGCGAGGGGCCCTCCCGCTCCTCGACCTCGACCTGCCAGTTCTGCCCGTCGTCGGCCAGGCCGACCTCGGCGACGCGGCCGTGCACGTGGCTGACCCCCTCGGTCGCGCGCGAGAGGACCCAGGTCAGGTAAGCGCCGTAGTCGCGGTGGCGGACCGATGGCGAGCCGGCGTCGATCCAGCGCGCGTAGCGGCGCTGGCCGATCAGGTACTGCTGCCAGGAGAAGGCCATCGTCCCGGCGTCGATCGCCTCGCCCGCCTCGCCGAACTCGTAGTGGCTCTGGTATGGGAAGCCGATGTCCTTGATCGGCGTCACCGCCAGCGGCTCCTCGCCCGAGGTCATGCCGTTGCGGCCCAGCCAGGAGGCAGCGGGCTCGGTCCCCTCGATCACCTTGAGGCTGATCGGCCCCAAGCCAAGGCCATTGAGGACGTGGACCTTGGTCGCGATCCCGGCCGCCTTCGCCCCGGCGCCGACTATCAGGAGGTCGGTCTCGGCTACCACGGCTCGGCGATCACCAACCCGCTGCGGTCGGGGCTGAAGGAGATGGCGCTTTTGCGCATCCGCTCGGCGCGGCTCTCGACCGGCCGCAGGTTGACCTCGGAGAAGACGGTGCGCAGCACCCGCTTCATCTCCAGTTCGGCGTAGCTGGCAGCCAGGCAACGGCGGGTGCCGCCGCCGAACGGGATCCAGGTGTAGGTGCCGGGCTGGCGGTCGAGGAAGCGCTCGGGGATGAAGCTCTTGGCCTCGGGGTAGATCTTCTCGCTGCGGTGGATCAGGTGGATGCAGGGGGCGACCACGGTTCCCGTCGGCAGGTCGTGGCCACCCAGCCGCATCGGCTCCAGCAGGCGCCGCACCACCACCGGCACCGGCGGCCGCACCCGCAGCGTCTCCTTGATCACCGCGTCGAGATAAGCGCCGTCGCCGCCGTCGCGCACCTCAGCCTGGGCGCGCTCCAGTTTCTCCGGGTTGCGCAGCAACCGCTCGAAGGTCCAGGCCAGCGAGCTCGAGGTCGGGCCGTCGGTCAGCAGGGTCAGCAGTTCGTCGCGCAGGTCCTGCTCGCTCAGCGGCGAGCCGTCCTCGTAGCGGGCCTGGACCAGCATCGAGACCACGTCCTCACGCAGATCGCCCTCGGCGCGGCGGCGCTTGACCTCGTCCAGCACCGCCACCTCGACCGGCCGCATCGCCTCGCGGAACTGGCGGCTGCGGACGACCCAGCGGGGCCCGAAGGTAGCGAGCAGGGCGAGGTTGCGGGGGCTGTTCATCCAGATCGTCAGCCGCCGCAGCAGCTCGCGCAGGCGACCGAGGCGCTCGTCCTCCTCGGCCCCGAAGACGGCTCGCATCACCACCTCCTGCGTGATCGCCTGCATCCGGGGCCAGAGCTCGAACGGCTCGCCGACCGGCCAGCGCCCGACTTCGCGCCGCGCCACCTCGATCATCATCTCGCCGTCGGTTTCGATGCTCTTGCCATGGAAGGCCGGCAGCATCAGCTTGCGACGGGTCATGTGCCGCGGTTCTTCCAGCAGCATCACCGAGTGCGGCCCCAGCACCGGGCCGAGCATCGGGTTGGCCAGCGCGACCCCGACCGCGTCCCCCGCCGTGAAGACCTTTTTGACGTCGTCCGGATCGCAGAGCACGACCCAGTCGCCCCAGTGGAGGATGCGCAGGGTGAAGCTGTCGCCGTAGCGCCGCTGGCAGCGCTCGAGGTAGGGAAGCGGGCGCTGGGTCCAGCCGATCGCCTGCAGCGCCCGCGGCAGCCGCGGTCCGGGTGGCAGGCCGGTGCCGGGGGCGATCGTGGCGCTCCCGTTGGCGCCGCTCACCGGGCGCTCTCCTGTTCCGGGGCGGTGGCAGCCCGGGCCTCCATCAGCGCGTCCTCCTCTTTGCAGGTGGCGGCGATCAGGAGATCGAAGAGCTCGCCGCTGAACTCGGCTGGCAGCCCGACCTCGGCGCCGCGGGCGAGATAGCGGGCGCGGACCTCGACGACGCGGTCGGGCTGCATCATCGGGATCCCGTGGGCGCTCTTGTAGAGCGCCACTTCGCGGCAGATGTCGAAGCGCTCGCCGAGCAGGCGGGCGATCTCGTCGTCGATCGTGTCGAGGCGGCGGCGGAACGGCTCCAGCCCACTCATCTGACATCCCCCCCGAGCAGGCCGGTGGCGAAGGCGTGGCTGCACTCGGCCAGCGCCGGCAGCGAGTAGCCGCCCTCCTGGATCACGCAGATCGGCCGGCCCGAGCCGGCCAGCAGCTGGCCGATCGCGGTGAAGATCTGCGGCGCGAAGCTCCAGGACCCGTGCGGGTCGCCGGCCACGGTGTCGTAGCCGAGCGAGACGACGAGGGCGGCGGCGCTCGCCGTCAGCTCCTCGATCGAGGCCGCCACCTCGTCCAGGTAGGCGGCGGCGTCGGGGCTGGCGCTGAAGGCGACGACCCGTTCGCCTTCGACCTGTGGCAGGACGGTGCCGGCGGCGACGTTGGTCACCGGCGAGGCGTGCAGCGAGTGCAGGGTCGCGTCCTCCATCCGCTCGACCAGGGCCGCGGTCCCGTTCGGGTAGTGCAGGTCGAGATCGAGGATCCCGACGGGCTTGATGCCCGCGTCGCAGAGCGTGCGCACGGCGGCGGCGGCGTTGTTGAGGTAGCAGTAGCCGCCGAGGAAGTCGGGGCCGGCATGGTGCCCGGGAGGGCGGCAGACGGCGTAGGTGAAGCGAGCGCCAGCGGCGAGCCGCTGGGCCGCGGTGATCGCCGTCCGCACGCCCTCGTGGGCGGCGGCGACGAGGCCGGGGTCGACGGGGATGTCGGGCTCGAGCCCGGGTGGCGCGAAGTCGGGCATGACCACCGGCTCGGCCGACTCGACCGCCCGCAGGGCGTCGAGGTAGCCCGCCTCGTGCATCGCGCCCAGGGTCCGCTCCAGCGCCTCGTCGCCGGCGTCGGCGGCGACCGCGCGCACGCCGGCGTGGCGGACCAGGCCGGCGCGCAGCTCGTCGAGGCGCAGGTTGCTGTCCTGGCCGGGGATCGTGCGGTCGCCTTCGCGGATCCAGTGCGCGGCATCGTCGCTGCCGCGACGCTGCTCGACCATCAGCAGCTCGCTCATGGGAGGAGCCTGCGCAGGCGCGGCCCGAGTTGCTCGAAGCCGTTGCCGAGGTAGAAGGCCTCGGTGGCGCGGATCGCGTCGAAGCTCTCCCGCGGGAGACCGACCTCGATCCGCGCCACCCCCTGTTTCCCACACAGGGCCACAAGCTCGTCGACCAGGCCGGCGCCGACGCCGCGGCTGCGCCAGCCCGGGTCCGCCCAGAGGTCCTGGATCGTCGCGTAGCGCCCCGGCACGTGCAGCGCTCGCTGCCAGCTGGCGCTGAGCACGCCGACGATCTCCGCCGCCGCCTCGGCGACGATCAACGCCCCCACCCCGGGGTCCTCCAGCACCGCCCGGATCTCCGCTTCCAGGTCCCCGCGCGGCGGCCGCCTGCCGCCGAGCTCGACCAGCAGCGCCTCGACCGCCGCCGCCACCGCGGCGGTGTCGGCGGCGGTCGCCGGACGGACCGTCCAGCCCGCCGCTTCCGGGCCCGGTCGCGTCGCCGCGCCGGGCTCGACCGAGGTTGGCTCGCTCACGCCGCCCCCACGGCCCGCGAGGGCTCCAGCTCGACGCTCCAGGCATCGGGGTCGTCGCGGCCGGTCGCGACCCGCGCCAGCGCCGCCATCGGCGCCTTCGCCTTGAGCAGGATCTCGTCGAACTCGTCGACCGGATCGGACTGCATCACGATCGCGCCGCCGGCGCCGATCGTGGTCCTTCCGGGTCGCATGACGATCGTGCGGATGACGATGCTGAGGTCGGTGCTGCCGTCGAGGCCGAAGTAGCCGATCGCGCCCGAGTAGACGCCGCGCGCCTCGTCCTCGATGCCGTCGATGATCTCCATCGTCCGCAGCTTCGGGGCGCCGGTCATCGAGCCGCCGGGAAAGCAGGAGTGGACGCATTCGACCGGCGACCGGTCGGGTTCCAGATAGCCCTGGATCGTCGAGACCATCTGGTGCACGGTCGCGTAGGGCTCGATCGCCATCAGCTCCGGGACGCTGACGCTGTCGACGTCGCAGACGCGGCCGACGTCGTTGCGCAGGAGGTCGACGATCATCAGGTGCTCGGCCATCGTCTTTTCGTCCCCGGCCAGCTCGGCCCGGCGGCCGGAATCGACGACCGGGTCGTCGCTGCGCGAGATCGTCCCCTTGATCGGGCGCGCCTCGACCCGGCGCTCGCGGTCGACCGAGAGGAAGCGCTCCGGCGAGGAGCTGACGATGGCGCGCTCGCCAAACTTGAGGTAGGCGGCGAACGGCGCCGGGTTGCTGCGCCGCAGGTGCCGGTAGAGGACGAAGGGGTCGGGGCTGGCAGCGGTCGAGAACTGGTCGGTGAGGCAGACCTCGTAGGACTCGCCGGCCGCCAGTTCGGACTGGCTGTGGGCGATATCGGCGAGATATTGCTCACGGCCGCGGCCGCTCTGGAAGCTGACGTGGGACGCGGGCTGCTCGGGATCGGGCGTCGGTACCGGCGGCGGCGGGTTGGCGAGCGTCTCGGCGACGACCGTCGCCGCCATCTCGACCCAGGCGTCGGCCTCGGCGTCGTCCTCGCGACCGACCGCGCAGACGTAGGTGCGGCGGCGCACGTGATCGACCGCGATGACGCGGTTGGCGAGCATCATCAGCGCGTCCGGCATGTCGGAGCTGTGCAGGTTGGGCGAACCGCAGTCGGCCTTGAGCTCGTAGCCGAGGTAGCCGACGAAGCCGCCGATCAGGCCGCGCGAGAGCTCGGGCGGCGGCTCGACCGCGTGCTTGGCGATTTCGCGGTCGAGCAGGTCGAAGATCGACCTGTGCTCGACGGTGCTGCGGCGGGCGCGCTCAACCGAGACCTCACCGGCCTCGACCTCGTAGGAGAGCAGGCAGCGATCGCGGCCGGCGCTGGTGCCGAGGTAGGAGCACTGCGCGAGCCGGGTCGGGGCGTCGACGCTGTCGAGCCAGAAGGCGTTCTCCTCGGCGCCAAAAAGACGTTCGAAGAGGTGCTCGGTCGAGGGCTCGCCGTCGAGCTCCCGCAGCCGCAAGCGCATCGAAGTCTCCACCGCTTCGCCCTGCCCGGCGCTCGCCGCGCCGGAAGCGTCCGTCGTCGGGACGTCATCGGCCCGGCGGCGAGGGGTCGGGCGGGGCTTGCCGCGCAGGCGACTGGCCATCGCGTAGAAGTTTTCGGCGATCGCGCGGCCGTGCTCGGTGGCGATCGACTCGGGGTGGAACTGCACGCCCCAGATCGGCCGCTTTGTGTGTTCGATCCCCATCACGACGCCGTCGTCGGCCCAGGCGGTGACGTGGCCCTCGGGACCGGGCGGGCCGGTGATCGCCAGCGAGTGGTAGCGGACGACCGAGAAGTCCTGCGGGATCCCCTCGAAGATGCCGCTGTCGGAGTGGCGCACGTGGCTGAGCCGGCCGTGCATCGCCATCGGCGCCGTGCTGACCCCGCCCTCGAGCAGGTTGCCGATCCCCTGGTGGCCGAGGCAGATGCCGAGCACGGGGATCTCGCTGTAGCGGAGGATGTCGCGGCAGACGCCGAAGTCGTGCCAGCGTTCCGGCCGTCCCGGCCCCGGTGAGAGCACGATCGCGTCGAAGTCCGAGCGCGAGAGCACGCGCCAGGAGACGGCGTCGTTGTTGACCACGACTGGCTCCTCGCCCGCGGCGGCGGCCAGCAGGTGAAAGACGTTGTAGGTGTAGGAGTCGTGGTTGTCGACCAGCAGCGTCCTCATCTCACGCCCCCTCCAGCCCGAGCCCGCGCACCCCTTGCTCGAGCAGCGTCCGCGCCACCCGCTCGACCTCGGGCGAGCGCTCCTCCTCGCGGTACCAGCGGGCGAAGTGGGAGACGTAGCGGGCCAGCGGGATCACGTCGAGGCCCTCGACCGAGCTGCGCAGGTGGCGGCGGTAGAGCTCGGACTGGACGACGGCGAAGCGGTAGTCGGCGTCCTCGGCGGCGCGCTCGGCGCCCAGCGGCGCGGTGCCCTGGTGCGCCTGGGCCCGGGCCAGGTCCCAGCCGAGGCTGCCCTTGCCCTCGCGCAGCAGCTTGTCCGGCTCGAAGTCGACCCGCTTGGCGGTCGGCTGCAGGAGGAAGTAGGCGAGCGCGATCCGCGACGGCAGCCGGTCGGCCTCTGCGTGCGAGCGCCAGACCTCGCCGCGCTCGGGGTCGGCCTCGATCTCCCGCTCCAGCCAGTCGGCGAGGTCGTCGATCAGCAACGCCCCTTCCTTGCTCGAGGTGATCGAGGTGCGGTCGCGGGCGACCATGCCGTGGAAGACGTCGTAGGTCGGCGGGCCGCCGCCCTTGGCGCTGCCGCTGCCGTTGCCGTTGACGACGCCGAGCTCGTCGATCAGCTGGCGCCGGCAGGTGACGTGGGAGACCCACTCGTTGCCGCAGACCTGCAGCGAGATGAAGTCGTCGAGCTCCGGCGCCGCCGACCAGTAGGCGAGCGCCCGCATGTGCTGGGTCGGCAGCCCGTCGGAGCGGACCAGCGGCATCTCCTCCAGCTCCTCGCGTTCGGTCTCGTACATGACCATGTCGTCGCCGTAGCGCTTGGTCAGCTTGCCTTCGCTGAGGCCCTGGTTGGTCAGCTCCAGCACCTCCGGCAGGAAGTCGGACTCGAAGATCACCTTGTCGAAGGCGATCCCGAGCCGGGCCAGGGTCTTGCGCTGGCCGGAGATCACCCAGGCGCGCGTCTTCGACCAGAGTTCGAGCGCTTCCTGGTCGCCGCGCAGCACCCGCAGCATCAGCTCGTCGGCCTTGTCGTTGTACATCGAGGACTCGCGCGCGACCGAGTCCTCGGCGCCGTCGTCGGCGTCCTCGCCCCCGACCGCGCCGGCGGCCCGCCCGGCGGTGACGTAGTCGGCGTAGCAGGCGCCGACGAAATGGTCGCTCTTCTCTTCGCCCTCGGGCCAGACCTGCTGGTCGCGGCCGCTGTGGACGACCCCGGCCATCGCCTCGCCCATGCTGCGGCCGACGTCGCAGATCAGGCTGCGGCGCTCGACCCGGGCGCCGGCCTGCTCCAGGGCGGCGCCGAGCGCGTGGCCGACGGCGAGGTTGCGCAGGTGGCCGATGTGCAGCGCCTTGGTCGTGTTGGCGCCCCAGAAGTAGACGGCGTAGCGCCGGCCCTCGGCGAGGTCGGCGTTGGCGCCCTCGACCCCTTCGCCGCTCTCCAGCTGGGCGCCTTTCCGCTCGATCCAGGAGTTGTCCAACCGCAGCAGGACCTCGTCGTCGCGCTCGGCGATCGCCTCGACCCAGGGCTCCGCCTCGATCCGCGCCAGCGCCCGGCGCGAGTCCTCGTCCTGGCGCCAGTCCGGCGTCCGCGCGACCAGCATCAGGTCGAAGTCCTCGCGGGGCCGGAAGGGCGATCGCGCCGACCAGCGCGCCTGCTCCCCCTGTACCGCCCCGTCCTCGATGTAGTCGAAAATGTTCATCGCATAGCCCATTCGTAATCCCGATTTACGAATGCACCAGCCGGGGCTCGAACCCGGATCTACGGCTTACAACGCCGTCCCTTTAACCGATTAAGGCACTGGTGCTGGCTATGAGACCGATCAATCAAGATGTTTGACTGATCGACCGGGCGCGAGCATAACAGCATTCCTGTCTGCCGCCAAATTTCCTGATCAAAGGCGCGGTATGCAGCGGAAAACGAGCCGCAGAAGGCGCTTTTCAGGCGATGCGGCGCTCGAAAACGCAGTCCAGGTGACGCTCCTCGTCCTCACCGGGCGCGGTCTTGTCCAGCTTCATCCGCGCTTCGCGTCCGTCGAGCCGCAGCGTCGCCACCTGGTTGTCGAAGTACGGGCCCTCGGCCAGGCGCCAGCGCATTCCCGGGTCGGGGGTGCCGGCCGAGCCGGCTAGGGCGCGCATCGCGGCAATGAACGGGCGCGAGAAGCCGATCCTGATCGCCCGCCGCTCGTTGCGCTCGAGCGGGTTGCGGTAGGGCGAGCAGACCGCCTGATAGATCGCGCTCTCGATCCCCGACTCGGGAAAGGCGGTTTCGGCCAGGTAGGCGTGGTGGACGTCGCCGGAGAGGACGACGATCGAGGCGGGCGGCTTGCCGCGCTTGCCCGATCCCACCTCCTCCAGCAGCTCGCGCAGCAGCTGGAACGACTTGCCGAACGAGGCCCAGTGGTCGAAGTCGACGCCACGGCGCAGCCTCTCGACGGCGCGCGCCGCCAGTCCCCCCCAGGCCCCATCGCAGACCCGCTCGCTCCAGGCCTCGAGGTGGTGAAAGCCGGGCGAGAGCAGCCACGGCACCGTGGTCGCCAGCAGCAGGTGGTCGAAGTCGCCGGTTGCATGTTCGACGATCCATTCCCACTCTTCCTCGTCAACCATCGAGCGCTCGCCCTCGTCGAGGACCCGGCCGGCGCGCGAGTCCATGAAGATCACCCGCGTCCGGCCGAGGTCGCGGCAGAAGCTCCAGCGGCTGCCGTTCCCGGTCGAGTGCACCTTGGCGGCGAACTCGCGCAGCACCGAGGTGGCGTGGACGTTGCCGCGGACCTGCCCGTAGAGGTCGTCTTCGTCGAGTGCCCGCGGCGAGAGATTGCCCAGGTGCTGGTGGACCCAGTAGCTCATGATCCCGGCCGTGGCGCGACCGTGCCACCAGGACTTCTGCCGCATCTCCTCCAACCAGGAGCGGGAGATGTTCCAGTCGTCGCTCATGTCGTGGTCGTCCCACTGCATCGAGACCGAGACGGTCGACAGCAGCCAGCGGATCAGCGGGTCGCTCCAGGACTCCTCGTACAGCCATGAGTACTCCTCGTAGTCCATCACCTCCTCGCCCGGGGGCGTCTCGGTACCGCGCCGCTGGCGGATCCTTTCGCGGGTGCGGGGCGAGCCCTCGTCGACGTAGACCTGGTCGCCGAGCAGGAAGAGGAACTCGGGCCACTGCTCGTGCTCGCCGCGGATCATCTCGGTTGCCAGCACGCGCAGGGCGTCGTACTCCTTGCCGTCTTCGTGGCGGTCCTTGCTGTGGACGTAGGGCTCCTCGTGCGGCAGGGCGACGCGGCAGGAGCCGAAGCAGACGTCGATCGGATCGTCGCCGCCGAGGGTGCGGATCGCGCTCGGCGGCAGCTCCGCATCGGCCGGCGGCCAGTGGCGCTCGCCGTCGAGCCGGACCTCGTACTCGTTGAAGCTGGCCGGCTCCAGGCCTTCGATCCGGACCAGCGCGTAGTGGTGCTCCTCGACCGTGAAGGTGGGCTCGCGGCGGTCGAGGACCTCGACCTCGCAGGGCGCGTCGGTCTCGACCCAGATCGTCGCCTCGGTCTCGCCGACGTAGCGCAGCAGCGGGCCGAGCACGAGCTTTGGAGAGGAATTCTCGTCGGGCACGGAACCCTCATCCCCGCAAAGGCGCGCCCCTAACCCTCTCCCGAACTGCATCAAATTCTCATCCTTGAAGGATGAAAACTTGATGCAGGTCGGGAGAGGGGAGGACGGCTCGGTGGAGCTAGGCGCGGCCCGCCTCGAGCAGGCGGGCGAGGAAGCGCTGGGTCTCCGGCCGCTGGGGCGACTCGAGGACGCGCGCCGGCGGGCCCTGCTCGAGGATGCGGCCGTCGTGGAGGAAGGCGACCTCGTCGGCGACCTCGCGGGCGAAGCTCATCTCGTGGGTGGCGATCAGCATCGTCATTCCCTCGGCCTTGAGGTCGCGCACCGCGGCCAGCACCTCGCCGACCAGCTCCGGGTCGAGAGCGCTGGTCACCTCGTCGAGCAGCAGCGCCCGCGGCCGGCCGGAGAAGGCGCGAGCGATCGCGACCCGCTGCTGCTGACCGCCGGAGAGGTTGTCGGGCCGGTCGTCCTCGCGGCCCTCGAGGCCGAAGCGGGCCAGCAGCATGCGGCCGCGCTCCTCCGCCTCGGCGCGGGAGATCCCCTGCGCCCGCATCTCCCCCAGGACCACGTTCTGCAACGCGGTCAGGTGCGGGAAGAGGTTGTAGGCCTGGAAGACGAGGCCGAGGCGGCGGCGAACCGCGACCGGCTCTACCGCCGGGTCGGTGATCGTCTCGCCGTCGAGGAAGACGTCGCCGTCGTCGATCTCCTCCAGCAGGTCGATGCAGCGCAGCAGCGTCGACTTGCCCGAGCCCGAGGCGCCGATCAGCGCCACCGCCTCGTGCTCACTGACGGTCAGGTCGATGCCGCGCAGAACCTGGCGGGCACCGAAGGCCTTGGTGACGCCGCGGATCTCCAGCACCGCTGCACTCATCGCACCGCCCCGCCGCCACCCATGCGGTCGACCACCCGCGCCAGCGGCACCGTGATCGCCAGATAGAGCAAAGCCGCCGCGATCAGCGGCGTGTAGTTGAAGTTCTCGCCCTGGATGATCTGGGCGATCCGGAAGGCCTCCTGCGGGCCGAGGATCGAGATCAGGGCGACGTCCTTCTGCAGGGAGACGAAGTCGTTGAGCAGCGGCTGCGCCACCCGCCGCACCGCTTGGGGCAGGATCACGTGGCGCATCGCCTGCGCGTCGGTCAGCCCGACCGCCAGCGCCGCGTCGTGCTGGCCTTTGTGGATCGAGCGGATGCCGGAGCGGTAGACCTCGGCGACGTAGGCGCTGTAGGAGAGGCCGAGGGCGATGCCGCCGAGCACGACCGGGTCGGTTGGCAGCCCGGTCAGCTGCAGGGCCGGGATCCCGAAGCCGACCAGATAGACCAGCAGGATCGTCGGGATGCCGCGGAAGAGGTCGACGAAGCCGACGCTCAGCATCCGCAGGGGGAAGAACGCCGGATTGCGGCTGGTTCGGACCAGGGCGACGAGGAGGCCAACGGCGAGGACGGCAATCTCGACGATGACGAAGATCTTGACGTCGAGCCAGAAGCCGCTGAGGACGTCGGGAAAGGAGTCCTTGAAGACGCTCCAGGAGAAGAACGTCTCCCGCACCGCCGGCCAGCCCGGGCTGGTGAAGATCCAGGCGGCGAGGCCGCCGAGGACGACGACGGTGGAGACGACGGCGATCGCCTGCCCCCGCCGTGCCCGCCGGCTTTTCGCCGCCTGCCTTTCGAGGCGGCGGTCGCTGATCACGGCGGTCTCGGTCACCCGGCCGCGGATTCTGACTTCGACGGGGGACGACCCCCGCGCCGTGGGCTGGGCGCTAGTCCAGTTCGGGGGCGCCGGCGGCGTCGCTCATCCAGCGCTTGGTCAGCTGGTCCAGCTGGCCAGAGTCACGCAGCTGATCGACCGCTTCCGAGACGCAGGCGGTCAGCGGCGAGCCCTTGGCCAGCAGAGCGCCCCACCGGTCGCCGCCGGGAGCGGCGAACTGACCGACCACGGTCGCGGTCGGGACCTGGGCGGCGGTGATGTACAGCGCCGTCGGCAGGTCGACGACGATCGCGTCGATCTGTTCGTTCTTCAGCGCCGTGACGACGTCGTTGGAGCTGTTGAAGACCTGCGGCTGCTCACTCGGGTCGATCACTTCTTCGACCGCGCTGAGGCTGGTGGTGCCGATCTGGACGCCGATCCTGGTGTCGCCGAGGCCGGCGATCGAGGTGGCACCGGCGGCGTCGGAGTCCTTCAGCGCCACCACCGCCTGGTTGGCCGTGTAGTACGGAGAGGAGAAGTCGACGACCTTCTCGCGCGGCGGCGTGATCGAGATCTCGTTGACGTCGAAGTCGAAGTCCTTGGGCCCGGGCGCGTAGGAGGAGTTGAACGGCTCGACCGTCCACTTGACCTTGGCCGGGGCGTAGCCCAGCCGCTTGCCGATCGCATAGGCGACGGCGCTCTCGAAGCCTTCGCCGTTGGCCGGTTCGTCGCCTTCGAAGTAGGGCGGGTAGGCCGGCTTGTCGGTGGCGACCGTCAGCGTCCCCCTGGTCCTGGTCGGCAGCTTGTCCGGCGTGCAGGCCGTCGCCGTGGCCGTCGTCTCGTCCTTGCTCTCGCCGCAACCGGCGAGCAGGAGGAGAACGGGGACAAGGGTGAGGGTGGCTGCGAGTCTCTTCATGGCGGGCCCGCCGCGCGGGGCGACGATCCTAGTCCAATCCGTCGGCGGCCCGAGCTATCAATGGCGCCGATGGGCCCCGGACTGACGCGGACGCTGCTGGCGCTGACCTTCGTCACCGGGATCGTCGACGCGGTCAGCTTCCTCGGCCTCGGCCGCCGCCGGCCTCACCCACCTGCGAGCACAAGCGACGACTTGACTTTGCCCGGCTCTCGCCTGTAATGGCTCACATGGATAGAGACGAACTGCGAGCGACCCAAGGCCCGTTGAAGGAGCGCTACGAGGACGAGGCGGAGGCGGCACTGGTCACGCTCGCGGCCAGTGGCACGCTCGGCGAGGGCATCTCCTGCTCGGTCGACACCGGCCGTGCCCTGGCCAAGGCCGGCCTCCACCCCGCCTCCGGTGGCGACGGCTCCCTGCTCTGCTCCGGCGACATGCTGCTCGAGGCGCTTGCCGCTTGCGCCGGCGTCACCCTCCAGGCAGTTTCCACCTCGCTGGGCATCCCGGTCGAGTCCGGGGCGATTCACGCCGAAGGAGATCTCGACTTCCGCGGCACCCTCGCCGTCGACCGCGACGCTCCCGTCGGCTTCCGCGCGATCCGCCTCCGCTTCGAGCTCGAGACCGCGGCCAGCGAGGAGGAGCTCGCCACCCTGCTGAAGCTGACCGAGCGCTACTGCGTGGTGCTGCAGACGCTGGCCAGCCCACCGGAGCTGTCGGCGAGCCTCAAAACCGCCTGATCCGCCCTGCTCGACCACGGGCTCAGCGGCCGTCGAAGAGCGAACCGGCCTCGCGGGTCAGCCTGCCGATCACCTCGTAGAAGCTGCCGAGAAGGTTGCGCATCAACGCCGCCTGCAGGGCGGGGTCGTCCTCGCCGAGACGGGCGAAGTCGTCGACCGTCAGGGCCAGGCACTCGCCGGCGGTCTCGCTGTGGACGCTGGCCGGGCGCACGGGGAAGTCGGCCAGGGCGACCTCGCCGAAGGCGAACCCCGGGGTCAGCGTCGCCAGCCGCCGCTTGCCGGCCTCGAGATCGAGCTCGATCGTGACCTCTCCCGCAACCAGGAGAAAGATCGCGTCGGCCGGATCGCCCGCCGCGAAGATCGTCTCGCCGGCACCGAACGAGCGGGGCTTCAGGATCGCCTCGAGCCGGCCAAGCATCGCCGCGTCGAACCCGCGGGCAAGTCGCTGGCCCGCCAGCGGCACCCGTGCGGCGGTCGCGGCCGGCGCCCCATGGGCGGCGAGCAGTTGCTCCTCGCACCACTCGGTCGCCGCGTCCAGGTCGGCAAACACCCGCGAGCTCTCAGCGGGCAGGTCGCCGAGCAGGTCTCCGTGCGCCGGGGCCACGAGCACCAGCGCCGTGCTGCTCTCCGCCATCCAGGTTCCCAGCGCCGCCAGCAGGCGCGCGGCGGCGACGTCGATCTCGGTCACCTCGGTCAGGTCGACCACGGCGAGGTCGATCTCCGCACACTGCTCGACCAGCTCGCGGATCACGCTCTCCATCCCGGCGAAGACGAGATCGCCATGGAGGACGTGGACGAGGCAGCGCGACCCGACCCGGCCGAGCACCTCGCTCTGCTCGGCGGGCCGGCGACGGCGGGAGGGCACGTCGGCGACGGTGTAGGTGCGGCGAACGGCCGAGCGCGAGGAGCGGGCGACGTGGAGTAGGTTGAGGTCGAGATCGCTGGAGATCTGCCGGCAGACCTCGATGCCGCGGACGCTGTTGCCGTGCGGGTCCAGCGGCGGCGAGTAGACCGCGATTCCCAGCTGCCCCGGCAGCACGGCAAGGATGCCGCCGGCGACGCCGCTCTTCGCCGGCATGCCGACGTCGACGACCCACTCGCCGGCCGAGTCGTACATCCCGCAGGTCGTCATCACGCTCAGCACCCGGTCGACGTACTCGCGCTCCAGCGCCCTCTCCCCGGTCAGCGGGTGGACGCCGCCGTTGGCAAGCGTCGCCGCCATCAGGCTGAGGTCGCGGCAGTCGACCGCGACCGAGCACTGGCGGAAGTAGAGGTCGAGCGCCGCCTCGGGATCCCGCTCGAGGATGCCCACGCTGCGCAGCATGTGCCCGATCGCGCGGTTGCGGTGGCCGGTGTCGCGCTCGGATTCATAGACCCCGGTCTCGACCTCCAGGGCGCGGCCGGCGAAGCTGCCGTAGGCGTCGAGCAGACGCGCCTCCCGCTCGGCGGCGGAGGCGCCCACGACCAGCGAAGTCGAGGTGATCGCGCCGGCATTGATCATCGGGTTGAGCGGGCGGCCGCTTTCCGGCGCCAGGCTGATCGAGTTGAAGGCATCCCCGGTCGGCTCCACTCCCACCTTGGCGTCGACCGCGGCAAGCCCGAGGTCCCGCAGGGCGAGGCCGTAGGTGAACGGCTTCGAGATCGACTGGATCGTGAAGCTCCGGCGCGAATCGCCGACCTCGTAGCGATGCCCGTCCGTCGTCGCGATCGCGATCGCGAACCATTCGGGATCGGCCAGCGCCAGGGGCGGGATGTAGTCCGCCACGGCGCCCGAGCCGTCCCGCTGCCAGCGCTCGTGCAAGCGCTCCAGGTAGGCGTCGATCGGCGAGGAGCTCATTGCCGCGAATGCTATGTCCGCTGACCCCCGTTCACGGACGCAGGGCCCACTGCGGCAGGCCGTGGGCGACGAACGGCGGCTTCGAGACCAGCGCTCGCCCGGCCCCCGCGGCGCGCACGGTGTTGTAGAGGGCGATGCTGTACGAGCGATCGTGGGGCACCTCGCCGACGAAGGCGATGCTTTTGCCGCTCGGCGCGTAGTCGGGGTCCGGGTAGTGCCCCCGTCGTGCATCTGCGGCCTCCTGTGCTCCCCTGCGTTGACGGTGCGACCATCGTCGTCCCGCACAGAGGCAGCGGATAGGCCGCCCGGGGTGGAACCGCCTCACCCCTACTCAGTCGAGATCCCAGCCGAAGTAGACCTCGGCCCTGACGACCTTGTCGCCCTCGAAGGTCAGCACCTCGGTGTTGCGGAAGCGAGTGCCGTCGACCCGGGTCGCCTCGTAGGTGACGACCACCTCGTCGCCGGACTCGATCGTCCGCACGAACTCGAAGTCGCGGAGATTCCCCGAGTTGGGCCAGCACTTCTCGAAGTAGCCCGCGCGGTCGAGCCCGGGGTCGGGCGGGCTGTAGAAGCTGAAGTCGGGCGCGAACAGCCGCTCGATCGCCTCGCGCTCCCCCGCCGCAAAGGCGCGGTAGGTGGTGCGGGCGATCTCGGCTCGGTCTGGGCTGGTGGGCATGTCAGCTTCCTCTCGCTTGGTTTCGTCTACCCGTTGAGACCGATCCGGGACCAGGAACTAATCGCCGGGACCGTCGTGACTTCGTCTCATCGAGGGCATGGCCGAGCCGGACTCGGCCATCTGCTGCTCGCGCCTCAGAGGTGTCCGCGAACCCGATATTTAAGCCAGTACCACAAACGAAAGTGAAGCTTTTTGTTTCGCTTGCCTATCTCCCTGCCGCGGGGGGACCCGTAGAGCGCTACCAGCTGGCGGTCCCGTTCGGTCAAGAACGTTTTGCCGATTTGCAACGGAAAGACGTTGCGCGAGGCTTCCAGCGCTGAGGTGAGACGCAGTTTGGAATGCATCTCGGTGACGTGCATCCACTCACCGATGTCGTAGTAGGAGACACGAAATTCGAAAGGCTCACTGCGCACGAACGACTCGGGGATGGGGAAGCGCATTTCCACCGTCGCCCCGGGCAGGACCGTGACCGGTATGCCGAGGACGCTGGACCCGACTCGACCGGAAAAGCGGAGTTGGCCGTATATCCCGAGCGCGGGCCCTCTGCCGACATTGTCGAGATGAATTCGCAAGACGCCCTCCTCGCCCTCGTCGACCTCCGCCTCGCCCGCCATCAAGACGGGCCGCCATTGCGTTCGCTGATCTCTCGTCGCGACCCTGGCCAGCCGCCGCGTCGACATTGCCAGCGCAATGGTGAAGAGGGCAAGGCCCACGGTTCCATAGGCGACGAGCGCATCGGTGAACGTCGCCAGGACCATGAAGGGATCATTGCGAACGGCGCGGTGGGCGGTGCCGTTCGGATCGATGCCAGCCGCCGTCAGGTGCCCCCGTCCGAGGATGCCGCCGGCTACCTGCGGACGGTGGCTGCTATCGCGGCGAGCGGCTGGTGACCCTGAGTACCTGGCCGGGTTTGAAGAACCACACTGTAGGCGTCCTCAGAAACCCCAAGGTAAGTCGACCGGTGCGTCAGGGAGTGGTATAAGGCGTTCATACTTAAGAATTCCTGATTGTCGAGATATTCCTAAACAACCCTGAAGCCCGGGAGGCCGACGATGGCTGATGCCGCAGAGGAGCGACGCGAGTGCCCATTCTGTAAAGAGTCGATCAAGGCTGACGCTGTCAAGTGTCGCTACTGCGGCTCGAGGATCGCGCCGATCGCGGCCGAGCACGAAGGTGTCTGTCCCTTCTGCAAGGAGGACATCAAGCCTGGCGCGATCAAGTGCAGATACTGTCAGTCGACTCTCGGTCCATCGCCTGCTCTTGCCGGGGAGTCCTCACAGCTGCCCTCCCAGCCGGACTGCGGCTGTGGCTGCGGCGGTCATCCGCAGCGCCGCCGCGGCACCAGATACGGAACGCCGGCACGTGAATGGCGATCGTGCAACGAGTACTGCTTTCTACTCACCCTCGGCGAAGACTTCGCCGAGTGGGACAAATGCGTTGCCTACAAATGTGGCGACTACCCGCTTCCCCCGGAAATCAGGTTGTAGGCGCAGGTCGACGGGCGGCCGCGCCGCCCAATTGCTCTAGACGAGGATCAGGCCCGGTCGCGCGAGTGGAGTTGCTCGACCGCGAAGAGCTCGTGAACCAGCCTGATGGCAATCGAGCCCTCGCCAACCGCGGAGGCGACGCGGTTCATCGAACCGTGGCGGACGTCTCCCGCGGCGAAGACACCGGGCATGCTGGTCTCGAGGGAGAACGGGCTGCGCTCGAGCGGCCAGCTGCCGTCGTTCTCGAGATCCGCTCCGGTGTGAACGAACCCGCCGTCCCCCCGCGCGCACTCCGCCGGCAGCCAGTCCGTGTTCGGGCGGGCGCCGATCATCAGGAAGAGCGCGTCGGCTCCCACGGTCTCCGTCGCCCCGTCGGCGCGGCGCCGGAGGACCAGGCGCTCCAGCCAGCCGTCCCCCGCCCCGCCGACGACCTCGGTCCCGAGGCGCACCTCGACGTTGGGTGCCCCCTCGACCTGCCGCGCCAAATAGTGCGACATCCCGGCATCGAGGGACTCCGCCCGCACCACCAGCGTTACCCGCTCGGCGTATTCGGCCAGGTGCAGCGTCGCCTGGCCCGCCGAGTTCGCGCCGCCGAGCACGTACACCTCCCTACCGGCCATCGCGGGGGCCTCGGAAGCGGGGCCGCCGTAGAAGACCCCGGCCCCGACCAGCGCCTCGATCTCGTCCACCCCGAGCCGGCGATAGGTGGCGCCCGTCGCCAGGACGACAGCACGGGCGCTGACGTCGCCGCCGTCGGAGAGCCCGACATAGAGACGGTCGCCGTCGCGCCGAATGGCGGTCGCGTCGTGCATGAAGGCAAACTTGGCCCCGAAGACCCACGCCTGCTCGTAGGCCCGCTCGGCGAGCCGACGACCGCTGACGCCGCGGGGAAAGCCGAGGTAGTTGCGGATCAGCGAGCTCGAGGTCGCTTGACCGCCGATCCCGCCGTCGTCGACGACCAGCGTCCGGAAACCCTCCGAAGCGCCATAGACCGCCGCCGACAGGCCCGCCGGCCCGGCGCCGACGATGACGACGTCGAACTCACGTCGTTTGGGGTCGATCGTGGCACCGGCGGCACTCGCCAGCTCCAGGTTGGTCGGGTCCTCGAGAACCGTGCCGTTCGGAAAAACCACCAGGGGAAGCGCCCCACCATCGCCGGATTCCGTGACCAGCTCGCGGCCGTCGGGCGAGTCGGCGAGGAGGAACGCGTGCGGTACCGCACAGCGCCCCAGGACCTCTCTCAGCTCGTAGGCCCTGCCGGTCCACGACTCGCCGACGATGTGGACGGTGTGCGGGGACACCCGCCGCGCGTGGGCCCACTCGAGCAGAAAGGTCGAGACGGACTGGTGGAACAGCTCGTCCGGCGATCGCGACGGCCGAATCACGTAGTACTCGATCTGCCGCCGTGCCATCGCCTGGAAAATCGCCTCGCCCGTCTGACCGTCGCCCCAGCTTCCCCACTCGATCAGCAGCCCCCGCTGAGCGTGCGCGTGGAGGGCCCGCACCTTGCCCAGCAGCTCGCTCCCGGTCGTCCGGCCGAGCCACTGCGCGGAGAGGACGAGGGCGACGTCTTCGCCCGCGGCTGCAAGCGCCTCGAGCTCCACCATCGCATCCTCTGCCGAGGACACGCAGACGACGCGGTAGCTCCGTCCATACCGATCGACCAGCTCGCGTTCGACGTCACGCAGCGAGCGCTCGTCTTCGTCGATGGCGAAAAGGACGGGGACGGACACAGCGACGAAAAACTACCGCGCCGGCTGCGATTCGTCGACAGGCGATGCCGGTGTTACGGCTCGAAGCGACTCACGATCGCGACCTCGGGCCGACTCTTGCCCTTCAACTCCAACTCGCGCATCTCGGTGCCTCCCCCATGGCCGCCGGCGCGGTCGTGCACACGGCTGGACATGACGATCTCCCCGCTGGCGGCGGCAGCCTGGAGGCGAGCCGCCGTATTGACGACGTCGCCGATCGCGGGACGCGACCAGACGAACCGGGGGTATTCGAAGCATGAGGCCGGGCTACGGATTGTCTGCCTCCATTGCCGCCCGAGCAGCTCATCCATCAGCTCGCCATCGGCGGTTCCCCGCCGACCGCCTTAGACGCTGCCGGCATCTCGTCGCGGAGCGCCTTCAACGCCCCGACGTAGATCTCCGAGAACGTCGGGAACGGCTGGATCGTGTCGGTCAGGATCGCGAGTGGAATCTGGGCCCGGATCGCAAGCGTGGCCTGCTGCAGCCACTCGCCTGCCTCGGGGCCGAGCGCGTAGGCGCCCGTCAGCCGCTCGCCGTCGCTGAGGAGCGTCAGGAAACCGTTGTCGTCGGCGTACGCGCGCGTGTAGGTGGCCATCTTCGGAAGCTCCGACACCGGGACCGTGGCGCTGAAACGGCCGGCGGCGGCGCCCACCGCCGCGGCTTGGGGGTCCGTGTAGACGACGCGCGGAACTGCCTCGTAGTTGGCCTTTCGCGGCTCGCCGAGGATGTTCGCCGCGACCACGTCCCCCTGGTACTTGCCGACGTGGGTCAGCGGCCAGAGCCCGTTGACGTCGCCGATCGCCCACAGGCGCTCCGCCGCGCGCAGGTGTGCGTCGACCGGAACTCCGTGCGCGTCCGGTTCGACGCCGACAGTCTCGAGGCCGAGCCCCTGCACCCGCGGACGCCGGCCGGTGGCGACGAGCAACCGCTCGCCCCGCAGCTCGCGCCCGTCGTCCAACTCGAGGACGTAGTCCTCGCCCTCGCGTCGCGCGGAGGCCGCGTTCGCGGAGAGGACGAGCTCGATGCCCTCGCGGCGCAGAACCTCGCCGAGTGCCTCGCCCAGCGGCGCCGGCTCCCGTCCGAGCACGTGCTCGGACATATCGATGACTACCGCCTCGCCCCCGAGTCGACGAACGACCTGCGCCATCTCCACCCCGACCGGCCCGCCCCCGAGGATGAGCAGGCGGCGCGGAATCGCTTTCATGGAGGTCGCCTCACGACTGCTCCAGACACCCTCGAGCTCACGCAGGCCCGGCACGGGCGGGACGACCGGATCGGCACCGTTCGCGAGGACAACATGGTCGGCGGTGTGCCGCACGCCATCCACCTCCACGGTGCCCGGGCCGGCGAGCCGCCCGCTGCCACGCAGCAGGTCGATGCCGTGATCGGCCAGCCAGCGCTCCTGTCCGGCGTCGGAATAGTCGGAGACCATGAAATCGCGCCAGGCAAGCGCCGCCTCGACGTCGACCTCGGCGCTGGCGGCAGCCTCGCGCGCTCCGTGGACCGCCTCGCCCGGCCGCAGCAGCGTCTTCGACGGGATACAGGCCCAGTACGAGCACTCTCCTCCCACCAGCTCGCGCTCGACGACGGCCACGCGCAGGCCGCCCTCCGCCAGAGCGCCCGCGCAATGCTCGCCCGGCGAGCCACCGCCGAGCACGATCGCGTCATAGTCGCTGTTCACCTCGGCAGCCCCTCTCCGGCACCCTCGCGCACGGACTCAGGTCGGCGAGACGACGATGTGCTTGACCTCCGCCATGTAACGCCCGGCTGCCGCGGAGGCCTCCTCCGGACTGCTGCCGCCCTCGCGCGCGTCGATGAACGCCGCGTACCAGTCCCACCAGTCATGCGGCGGGGCGACAGCCTCGAAGGAGCCGTGACGATCGGCCGTTTCGTGCAGGAGCCGTGCCCGAGCCGCAACGTCCATCGGTCACTCCCGGCCCGGGAGCCGCTGCTTGATCTCCTGCAACAGCCAGCCGTTGCCGTCGGGATCGTTGAACGATGCGAAGGTGCGGTAGGAGCTGCCGTCCGGGTCGGGGCCGGGCTCGCCTCCGTTGGCTCCCCTGGCCGAGCCCGCACCTCGGCCGTGCCAGATCTCGCTGACGTCCGCGCCATGGCCGATCAACTCGTCCCGGGCAGTCTCGAGATCCTCGACGATCAGATACAGGTCCTGCAGCGAGCCGGGCGCCAGCGTCGTCAGCCCCGTCCCGAACTGGATCGAGGCGGGCGAGCCCGGAGGGGTGAGCTGCACCACCCGGTAGTGCTCGTCGATCGGGAAGTCGGCGTCGAGCCGCCACCCAAGGCCCTGGTAGAAGGCCTTGGCGCGATCGACGTCGGAGACCGGCAACACCGTGACCTCGAAGAGCATCCGGACGGCCGGGGAGTCGGACCCCTCCGCTGCGGCGTCGCTACTGGGCTGCGTACCGCTCACATTGACCTCCGTTCCCGCTAGGGATGGTCGGCAAATCAGGCGGTCCGCGAACCGGCGTCCGCCGGAAAGCCGAGCGTCTCACGGGGCCAGGGATAAGTCAACCGCAGCGATGGCGAGATCTTGGGCTGGCGCGAGGCCAGCCGTCCTTTCGGCGTCTCGCGCGATCAAATCGCTACTGCAGCGGACTGGACGGGGGCGTCGACCGCCCCATTCTAGGTTCACCGCAGAACTTCGCCGGCTCTCCCGTTTTAGAGTTCTCGAAACGGCTACCTGTGGGGAGACGCCGAGTGAGATCAAGAGCGACAGTCAGTGCCGTGCTCGCCACCGCCGCGGTCGGATTGGCTTTCGCCTGCGGCGGGTCGAGCCAGGCCGCCTATGAACCGTTCCCCGAGTACGAGAACGTCGAGGAAGTTCCCGTCGTCGGGAGCCTCGACAGCGACAAACCGCGCGTCGGGCCACCGCCGCCGCGGTCGGCCGTGCGGCTCGCCGCCCACTACCTGCGGATTTCCCGGGCGTCCTCGAAAGTCCGCTGCCACGGCATCCCGGGAGGCCTGATCGCCTGCCGGGTCCACATCGCGGACTTCCAGGCCACGATCGCTGCCCGGCTCACGCTGACGCCCGAAGGGAACTACAGAGACCGCATCCTCCGCTGCGAAACGACCCGACTCATCGAGGGCAGGCTCTCGGAGGCACCCTGCTTCGACTTCACCGTCTGGATCTTCAACAAGTGGCAGGCGGGGCCGCCGCAGATCCCATCCGCCAGGAGCCCCGCAACCGCGCGGGCCGGGCGACCGCAGGCGCCGGAGGCGTGGACGAGCGGAGCCGAAAACCTGGAAATCGGCGACGCGGACCTCAAGGGCGCCGTCAACCCGCATGGCATCCCCACCACCGTCCACTTCCAGTACGGGCCGACGACGTCTTACGGCTTCGCAACCAATAGGAGCAACACCTTTGAAGGGAACAGGCGCCGCGTAGTTTCGGCCACCGTTTTCGAACTACGGCCAGGGATGACGTACCACTACCGCCTAGTGGCCGACAGCGAGGGCCGGAAGACCTATGGCGCCGACATGACCTTCACGAGCATGAAGTGGAGGCCGAAGCGCCGAGCCATGATCGCCTGCTTTCACGAGGAGACCGGTCGCTTCGCCGGGCAGGCTCAGCCCAGCCGCTGCACCATCAAGGGACACAGGGGAAGCGAGGTCGTAAAGGTGCCCATCGTGGCCATGAAATGGGGGCACTGGGGTTCCAAGGTGACCCGCGCCGCCTACGGCGTCGACACGCTCAACGGCGGGAGGGTCCGGATAATCGCCTTTCGGCGAGTCACCTGCGATGACGGCCGCACCTGGTACTCCATGGCGATCGTGGTCCGTCTCCGGAACGGCACGTTTTTCGGGCTCGGCTTACCGGCCTGCAACGGACTGCGCACCCGGTAGGAGGTCACTCGCCCTGCGGCACGCCTTTGTGGATGAAAGCACGGAACTCGCCGCCGGCCAGCTTCACCGGTTCACCGCCGAGAATCGGCATGCCCAGCGAGCCCTTCCAGGTCCCATGGCCATTGTGGCCGCGCCGGGTGAAGGTCGCCGAGCCGGTGAAGGGCGCCGGCGGCCGCAACGTCGCGGTGCCCCTCTCGAGGTTCCAGCGGAAGGCGCCGGATCTGGCCGCCAGCTGCACCCCGCGGCCGACCGTCATCCCTTCGCGTTCTTCGGCCAGGGTGGCGAAGAGAAAGATCCTGTGTGACCCGCGCCCGCCGACGTCGTAGGCGCTCACTTCGCGGATCTTCCCCTCGGCCCGCGAACCGGCTACCGCTTCCATGGTCGCCCCTTCGTCGGAGTAGTGCGGGTGATACGGCACGACGCGCCCGGCGAGCCGCTTCTGCGTGCAGTTCCTCGGCTCGGGGTAGATCTGGAGAGCCCCTTCGATGTGACTCGCTTCGAAGTGGGCGTAGCCGTTCTCGCCGGTGAAGGCGAAGGTCCCATCGAACACCGCCTCTGCCCTTTCGGAGCCGGTGCACTCGACGCGCCCGTTCGGCTTCGGAGCGAAGCGGTAGTCGAGTTCGCCGAGGCTGCCGAACCGAGCCGTCACCCGGTCCGCGGTGACCTTCGCCGGCGCCGAGTAGTAGGCGACCTGCGGCCCGCGCCTTATCCTGATCGTCGTGCTCACTTCGCCATCGTTATTGGAGACGGAGACCAGGACGGCGAAGCCTTCGGCCTCTAGGGCGAAGGCGAGATCGCGCTCGACTTCGCGTCCGGCACCCGGTGCGAGGGCAGGAAGCGCGACGAGCAGACCGGCGAATAGCAGGCAAGTGAGGACGAGAGCGCGGCGCATAGGGCAACAATACGTTGGCTCGCCGAGGCACTGCGCGGCCGGGAGCCGCGGATAAGGTCCCCCCATGCGATCGTGGACCCGATGACGCGGCAAGGGGCGGCGGGACTGCTTGCCGTCATGGCCTTCGTTGTGATCGCCATGGCGATGGCAGGCGAGGCAACGCCGACGGCCGACGCGGAAGCTGCCCCGGGACTGGATCCCGACCTCGCGGTCTTCACCGTCCAGGCCTCAAACGGGTACGAGGTGACGATTTTCTCCAGCCGTTTCTCCGAGGGGCTGCAGGACGTCGCCGTCTTCGCTTCGAGCAGCCGATCAACGGCCATCTATCGAGTTCCGGCGACCGTGACCAAGAAGTCCGTGCGGGCGGAGGTCGGCTCGTTGGGGAGAGTCGCGGTCAGGGCCGTCCCGGTGGGTCGCAAGCCAGTCCTGCTCCGATCATGCGACGGAGAGGGGCGCTGGAAGATTGCTCGCCTCGCCTACGAGGGAGTGATCGAATTCCACGGCGAGGAAGGGTTTACCGATGTCGAAGCCAAGCGCGCGCCTTTCGACTACCGGACCTTCAGAGAATTCGCCTGCGCCGGGGAGGGAGGTCGACCGTCCGGCAAGGAGCCAACCGGAGCGAGGCTCGATATCCATCGGCCGGAAGAGGCAAACGAGCTGTTCATGCACGCCACCCGACTCCGATCTGGCAGAGCGACCGAGGTCTCGGTTCAGGTCGACGATTACGACAGCGAACTCGAAACCACCCGGGCCACCAAGGTAATTGCCGGTCCCGCTGCTTTCCGCTTCGACCCGCAGCTGCGCAGCGCCACCCTCGCACCTCCCGCCCCCTTCGCCGGCCACGCCACCTACCGCCGCGACGCCCCACCTGCCCGTCGCTGGACCGGCGACCTCACCGTCGACCTCCCGGGCGACTCCGACTACCCGCTCACGGGCCCGGGCCTCCGCGTCACCCTGGCCACGCCGACGACCTAGCCCGCATCGGACGATTCGTCCGGTAGCAAGTGGGCGCCATCCGTAAGAGTCGCGTCAGGGGACCGCCGCACGGCAGTTTGCGTCAAGAAGGCTTCGGGCAGCAAGGGTCCATGACGGCAGGGCTGAGGACAATCCGAGAAGGAAGAAGGCACGGCCTCGAGCGTCGTCGGCCCGGCCAGGTGGCCTCGCAGTGAAGCGTGCCTCCTTCCCACGCCTGCCTCGCCGGACTCGGACTCTTCTTGCCTGGCTGAGTGGCCTGTGCCTCATCGCTCTAGCTGGCTGTGCGGAAGATGCTCCGAGGGAAGATGCTGCAGACCTCGCAGAGGTGAAGAAGTTCAAGGGCTATCCGGTCTACTACGCCGGCGAAAAGCTCCTCGGGCGGCCGATCACCGAGGTCATCGGCGGAGAGGAGCAGGTGAACCCACGGGAGCAGGTCCGGTTCTTCATCTACGGCGACTGCGAGATCCCACCTGGGAGGGATGGCGGCTGCGCCCCGTTTCAGATCCACAACTACAGCACCTGCACCCGCTGGGCGAGCAGTTTCAGTGAGGCCCCAATAGGGCTGAATCGAAGAGCGCCCCTCCGCCCATTCCGAGGAGCGAAAGCGCGCTACCTGCGCTCGGAACACAGCGTCGAAATCTTCACCGGTCAGACGACGATCACGATCGGAGGAGGAGATTCGAAGATGCACAAAGCCGCACTCCGGCAGCTGCGCGAGGTTCACCAGGCGAAGCCGTCCCGCCTCCCGCCGCCAGTGCCCCGCTCGCTGTCGGGGAAGCTTCCCTGCCAAGGCCCCGCTCTACGGCGGCGCGCCGAACGCCGGCTCTCGGTGGAGGAGGTGGAGCACCACCTGCGAGCCCTCAGCAATCACTACTCCAAGGTGAACTGCGGCATGAGAGCAGACGATCACTTCCTCTGCATGGCGACGTACTTCAATCCGACTCCTCCCGCGAAGGTCGAGATCGATGTCGAAGCCAGCGCGAAGCCGTTCCGCTTCTCCGCGGTTGACTGCCGACTACTCGAACCGGAACCCGACACGGAGTTGGCCTGTCAAAACCTGATGGCGGACCTGAATAGGTAGCTCGGACCGGGTGGCATCACACATCAGAACCATTCGTGACCCGGTGGGCATACCTCGTCCATCGACATCGAAGGATCGATCTCACGCACCCTCCCTTTCAACTCGGGACTTGAGAGGAATGCGTCAATCAGCGATCTCGAGCCCCCTACACAAGACCAGTCGTCGTCCCACAGGGTCGAGAAAAGCCACGTTCGATCGGATGGGAACATGAGGTCCGGCAGGTCTTCGCCCCACCCGTCTCGACGCCACTTTTCAGCCTCCGCGGGACTCGCCTCGATCAGCACATACCCCCAGGAGGCGTAGAGCATCGTCCTCGGTGCGTTGGGAAAGACGACATCGGACGAACCGGTCTCGAGAAAGCCCAGCCACCAAGGCTGGCTGGCCGACTCCTTGCTGAGGATTGCCAGCACGGCTCGCTCATGATCGCCGCATTGCGCGAAGAAGTCAGTCGGCTTGTGGTGCCCTGTCCCCGGGAGCTCGACGGTCGCATACGCATCGAACACCGCCGGTATGGCGTCGCCGGCCCACGCCGTGGCGTCCTTGATCCAACTGACCTGCGCCTCGGTGCCGATCCGCCACTCGCGTCCGTCTCTGACGTGAGTGGCGCCGCCTTCAGCGTTCACCCCCGAATCCATGCCGATCAGGCTATCCGTGCGCGCTGGGGCGACCTCAGATGAGTCAACGGAATTGGGGTCCCAGAAGGGACGTGAAGACGGAAGGGACGCGCAGCCGACGACCTCTTATGCAGGAACCGAGTGTCGACCCCGCGGGGTCGAAGGGACACGACCCGTCTTCCCGGGCAGCGGGAAACGGGGTCGGCCTTTCACCGGACGGGGTATCCGGTTAGCTGCCCCTGATCGCATTGGATGGGTTCGCTGACGCACTAGCCCTCACGCGGAAGGGAGAGGCCTCAGCGGGCGAGATTCAACGAGGGCGGCGAGCCAACCGCCTCAGGCGACCCAGGTTGTCCTCGGTGAGGTGCCGGATTCGGGGATAGTCTTTCCGTGTGACAAGACCACCGCTGGACCTGGCGCGAGCCGCGGAAGTGGCCAAGAGGCTCAGGGAACTGGGCGTCAAGGGCATCCTCATCACGGCTGCGGAGAGTGGCTACATCACAGAGGTGAGGTGCGGGATGCCCAAGTGCCGCTGTCCCGAGGAGCTGGGTGGTGCCTCGCACTTCGTAGCGCTCACCAAATACAGCGACTGGAATCCGACCCACGAGCATTTCCCAACCCCAAAGCGGAATGGGGGCCAAAGGACCGTCGAGAACTCAGTCCTCGCGCACCGGCTTTGCAACAGGATCGACTTTTCGGAAACCTCTGGGCGGCCACACGCGAGGGATCTCGAGAGAATAAGAAAAGCTCGGGAGGCGGCCGCCGAGAGCTGACGCGTCGAGGGCAGCCGGCGTCGCCGACCTCGGGCCTCATAGCGCTTCGGGAGGCAGGTCTGGGTACCACCGCCGGTACCACGCGTGGTTTGGAGCCGGCTTCCGACCCGCGGAACTTGGTTCCGGAGGTGGCTTAGAACCCACGTCGCCACGGCCCGTGATTTCCCGGCTACCGACCGGGTGCAGTCCTAAGCGAGGACGCGGGGACGTAGGGGACGCGTCGTGGGCGACCTCGTATTTGGTGATCGGGTGCTGCGTTCAGCGGGACGCGGGGACGCCGGGGACGCGCACTCGGCAACCTCGTATTGACCGACCGAGTGCGACCACTGAGAGGCGCGGGGACGCCACTGCAGACCTCGTCTAGAAAACCGAGTGCAGCGCCTCGGGTGGGCATCAAGTGCGGGAGCTGGTTTGGCCATCCGCTCCGGCCATCTGTCCGAGTTCCGCGAAACCCGCTCCGACCGACGCCTGCTCCGATCTGAGCAATTGAAAGTTCGTAGACTCCCAAGCGATGCGTCTCCGATCGCTCTCCGTCGTACTCATAATCGGCCTTATGTTCGCGTTGTGCCCAGCTGCTCTCGCCGCCGAGTCGAGATCCGCTGCCGCCGCACCACCAAGGGCCTACACGAAGGGGTCGGAATCCTTCGACGAAGGCCTAATCCGTGAACAGCTCCTCTTTGGCTTCGCAACAACTCATGGACTACTAACCAGGGTCCAGTTTCAGATCGGTCGCACTAAGGCGTACGGGCGTTACGCCTATGAACCCGAACACCCTTACGGCTGGAACAACGGCGGGGTGGCTGAACTCGAAGCGGAAAGTGGTCGACTGAGTCCCGATACAACCTACCACTACCGACTGGTCGCCTGGAACGAAGCCGGAAAATCTTTCGGCGTTGACCGGACGTTCCACACTCGGCCGCGCAAGCAGAGTCCAGGCCACTAAGGGCAGTCGCGGACTAACGCTCGGTTAGCGAATCTGCCCAAGGTTCCATGTGCGACTATCGGGGGGTACTTCCAGGAACGGCTTCCTTCCCCGTATTCGTTGCCGACCGTCGATGCCTACGACTTCATCACGCAGCCCGCTGCCTACAACGACGCCATTCCCGAGAATGTAGACCTGATCTGCGGCGACCCGCTCCTCGAGCTTCAGTCGAACGCGATCTCTACCCTGGCGAACACTCAGATACCGGGGACGGACGCTTGGGTCGCTGTCGTTGACTGGCTCCGAGACCTCCTCGAGCCGATCAATGACACCTACAGCACCGTCTTCATCGACGCCAACCCGAGCTTCTCGATTTACACCCAGATCGCGCTCGCCGCTGTCGATCGGCTGGTCCTTCCTGTCATGGCAGACGACTCATCGCGCCGTGCTGTCCAGAACGCCTTCTCGCTCGTCTACGGACTAAAGCTTCCCTCGGAGATTTACGCGACCTACGCGTTCGCAACCCGCCTTTCCAAAGCGGACCGATCGCTTCCTCAGGCGCACATCATTGCCAAGAATCGCCTGACGCAGTACATGGGGCCGGCCTCTGCCTACGGGGCAGTCCTGAGGTCCATCGACCAAGACGTCGAGGCGTCGCTGAAAGCGCACGGAGACAAGTTCACCTTCACCGACATCACGGAGGGCGTGGTCGACATCCGAGACTTTCAGACGACCGGGGTCGTGGCGTTCGCGCGAGGCTGCCCCTTCTATCAGCTGCAGTCCGGGCGCCTCGACGTTATGGGACAGCGGATTCAGGTCAACGAGCCATACCGCATCCAATGCGTCGAAGCGATGAAGGGGCTCGTCAAAAAGCTCTAGCAGTACCAAAGCTGGTACTACAGGGTCACTCTAAGCCTCGCCGACTGACCTCGTAACTCCGAAAGCCCGCTCCCCAGGCGGGCTCTCGAATATCGGGGAGACAGGATTTGAACCTGCGACCGCTCGGCCCCCAGCCGAGTGCGCTACCAGACTGCGCCACTCCCCGTGGGGTTTGCATTTTGCCCTATTGGCGACCTGGGGGCAGCACGGCTCACAGAAATTCAGGATGAACTCGCAGACAAAACAGCGAGACGAACGTCTGTTCGCCTAGATACGCTGGGGTCCATGCGGAAGTGCGGGCGCTGCAATGTGGAGAAGCCAGTTGAGGACTTCGCCTGGCGGCGCAAGGCGCGTGGACAGCGCGACAACTATTGCCGGCCGTGCCGGGCCGCGTACAAGCAGGAGCATTACCGGACCCATCGCCAGCGCTATATCGAGCAGGCCCAGGTTAGGAAGAAGGCGATTGCAGCCGAACGGCTCGCTTATCTGGTCGCGTATCTGCGCGAGCATCCCTGCACCGATTGCGGTGAGACAGATCCGGTCGTCCTCGAGTTCGACCATCTCAGGGATAAGAAATTCAACATCTCGAAGGGCATCAGAGACCGGAATTGGCAGTGCGTCCTCGACGAGATTGCAAAGTGCGAGGTCGTTTGTGCAAACTGTCATCGGCGCCGCACCGCTCGTCGGGGTGGCTTCGCCCGCGCGGCGGTAGCTCAATGGTAGAGCCATAGCCTTCCAAGCTATTGATGCGAGTTCAATTCTCGTCCGCCGCTCTCGAATTCGCGTCCGGAGATGCCCAGAGCGGGCATCGACGGCCGCTATAAGCCCTTCGATGCTCCTGCGCCCAGTAAGACGATTCGCTTCTGCCTGCCTGCTGACAGCCCTCGCCGCGCTGGCCCTCGCGGGTTGCGGCAGCTCCAGCGGCTCCTCCGAAGGCGAGGACGTGACCGTCTCCAGGGACAACGCCGGCGACGTCGACTGGCCGCTGTTCGGGCGGGTGCCGGAGCGGACGCACTACCTGCCGGCGGAGCCGGGGCTGCTGGATCCACCGCTGAAGCAGCTGTGGCAGATCAACACGCACGCGCTGATCGAGTTCCCGCCGGCGATCGCCGGCGGCGTCGCCTACGTGATCAACAAGTACGGCAACGCCAAAGCGGTGCGGCTGCGCGATCGCAAAGTGCTCTGGGAGGTGACGAACCGGGCGAGCGACAGGGGCACGCCCAACTTCGTCACCGCGCCGGTCTATTACGAAGGGCGCGTCTACGGCGCTTTCCTCGGCGGCGAAGTGGTCGCCGGCGACGCCAAGGACGGCCACACGGTCTGGCGGCGCAAGCTGCCGGGCCACCTCGAATCCTCGCCGATGGCCGCCGAAGAGACCCTCTACCTCGGCACCGACACCACCGACGTGGTCGCCCTGCGGGCCGACGATGGCAAGCAGCGCTGGCGCTTCAACTCGCCGGCCGCGATCAAAGCCAGCCCGAGCCTCCACGACGGCCGGCTCTACGTCGCCGATTACCAGAGCTCGATGTTCGCCCTCGACGCCAAGACCGGCAAGCCGATCTGGCGCACCAACACCAGCAAGGTGGCGCCCTACGGCCGGGGCGGCTTCTTCTCCTCCCCCGCGATCGGCTTCGGCCGCGTCTACGCCGCCCGCGACGACGGCACCGTCTATGCCCTCGACGAAAAGACCGGCAAGGTCGAGTGGTCCTTCGACACCGGCGGCCCGGTCTACGGCTCCCCCGCCCTCGCCCAGGTCCCAGGCACGCCGGCGACCGTCTACATCGGCGCCGAAAACGGCCGCTTCTACGCCCTCGACGCGTCCACCGGCAAGCCGCGCTGGACCTACAACGTCGGCGGCCCGGTCCCCGGAACGGCCACCGTGATCGGCCACACCGTCTACACCTCGAGTTTCAAGACGGGGAGGACGATCGGGCTCGACGCCGGCACCCACGAGAAGGTCTTCGAGCTGAAGCAGGCCGGCTACACGCCGGTCATCTCCGACGGCAAGCGCCTGTACCTGGTTGGCTATTACGTCGTCGTCGGACTCGAACCGACCGGCCGCTGATTGCACCCGGCTAGGCTGCTTCGCCATGGGCGAGCTGAGCTACGAGGGCCACCGGATCGAGTACGACGGCTACGGCAGCGGCGAGCGCACGATCGTCCTCGTGCACGGGCTGCTGATGAACCGCCGCATGTACGACCGCCTGGGCCCGGCGCTGGCCGAGCGCGGCAACCGGGTGATCTGCGTCGACCTGCTCGGCCACGGCCGCTCCGACCGCCCGGAGGACCTGCGCCTCTACTCGATGCCGCTCTTCGCCCGCCAGGTGGTGGCCCTGCTCGACCATCTCGACCTCGACTCGGCGATCGTCGGCGGCACCTCGCTCGGCGCCAACGTCGCCCTGCAGCTGGCGACCCGCGAGCCCGACCGGGTCAGCGGCCTCTTCCTGGAGATGCCGGTGCTCGACAACGCCCTGGTCGCGGTCGCCGGCACCTTCACCCCGGTGATGCTCGGCCTGCAGTTGGGCCGCCCGATCTTCGAGGTCGTCTCCCGCCTCACCTCCGCCATCCCCCGCACTCACCACCTGGTCGACATCGGCCTCGACTGGGTGCGCCAACGGCCCGGCCCCTCGCTCGCCGTACTGGAGGGATTGCTGCTGGGCGAGACGGCGCCGCACCGGGAGCGGCGGCAGAAGCTGGCCCAGCCGGCCCTGATCGTCGGCCACCCGCGCGACCCATTGCACCCGTTCAGCGACTCCGGCATGCTCGTCGAAGAGATGGCGAACGCGCGCCTGGTCGAGGCCGAGTCATTGCTGGAGTGGCGAATCTCGCCGCAGCGACTCGACGACGAGCTCTCCGACTTCATCGAGGAAGCATGGCTTCCGGCCCCGTAATCCGCGTCCTCTCGAGCTCGCAGCTGGAGGTGCTCGGCCGCCACGGCGAGGAGCGGACCGCCGAGGTCGGCGAGACCCTGTTCGAGGTCGGCGACAGCAGCTACCCGTTCATGGCGATCCTCGAGGGCGAAGCCGCGATCAACGACCCGACCGGGCGCGAGATCGTTCGCCACGGGCCCGCCGGATTCCTCGGCGAGATGAACCTGCTCTCCGGCCAGACCGTCTTCCTCACCGCCGTGGCGACCAGGCCGATGCGCTACATCGCCGTCGAGCGCGAGGATCTGCGCCAGCTCCTCTTCGAGGACAGCGGCCTCTCGGACCTGCTGCTCTCCGCCTTCATCGAGCGCCGCGAGCTGCTGCAGCAGGAGGAGGGGGTCGGACTGGAGATCATCGGCCCACGCGACGCCGAGCCGACCCGCCACCTGATCGACTTCGCCCGCCGCCAGAAACTCCCCCACTCCTGGACCGACCCGGCGGCAAGCGAGGAGGCGGCGGCGCTGGTGGCGGCGCTCGAGCCCGAGGAGCTGCCGCTGGTGCGGCTCCCCGGCGGCGCCGAGCTGCGGCGGCCCAGCAACGGCGAGCTCTCGCGGGCGCTCGGCATCGGCCTGCAGCTGAGCGAGCGCGAGGAGGTCGACCTGCTCGTCCTCGGCGGCGGGCCGGCGGGCCTGGGCGCCGCGGTCTACGGCGCCTCCGAGGGCCTCGACACCCTGCTAGTCGACGGCACTGGGCTTGGCGGCCAGGCGGGAACCTCGCGGCGGATCGAGAACTACCTCGGCTTCCCGGCCGGGATCAGCGGCACCGAACTGACCAGCCGGGCGGTGACCCAGGCGCGCAAGTTCGGCGCCCGCACCGGCACTCCCTATCGGGCGGAAGCGCTCGAGCCCGGCGGCGAGCGCCACCTGGTCCGGCTCGAGGGCGACATCGAGGTCAGTGCCCGCGCGGTGCTGCTCGCGACCGGCGCCGAATACCGGCGCCTGCCGGTCGAGGGACTGGAGGACTACGAGGGGATCAGCGTCTTCTACGCCGCCGGACCGCCCGAGGCCCAACTCTGTGGCGCCCAGCGCGTCGGCGTCGTCGGCGGCGGCAACTCGGCGGCGCAGGCGGCCGTCTGGCTCGCCCGCGGGGGCGCCCTCGTCACCCTTCTGCACCGCCGCGCAGACCTCAGCGAGACGATGTCCCACTACCTGCTGGAGGAGCTCGAGCGCTACGGCGTCGCCGTCCGTGATCGCAGCGAAATCGCCGCCCTGCACGGCCGGGACGGCGAGCTCGAGGGAGTGACGCTGAGCGACGGCACCGAGCTGCCGTTCAGGTTCCTCTTCCTCTTCCTCGGCGCCGCCCCCTGCACCGAGTGGCTCGGCGACGCGGTCGCCCGCGATCCCAAGGGCTTCATCCTCACCGGCCCCGAAGCTGAAGCCGAGGGCCTGCTGGAGACCAGCGTCCCCGGCGTCTACGCCGCCGGCGACGTCCGCGCCGGCTCGATCAAGCGCTGCGCCACCGCCGTCGGCGAGGGCGCCACCGTAGTGCGCTTCGTCCACGAGCGCCTGTCACCCACGAGCGCCTCGCGCTAGCCGGGCGTTCCAGGTTCGTTCGGTCTGTCGCATCAGCGCCGGGTAGACGATCAGGTGCCGGAAGGGCTTGATCAACGCCATGTATCCCTGTCCGAAACGACCGCGCGGCTTGACGTAGACAGCCATCTGCCCCTGGTAGCGGCCTTCGCCCTGTTCGACCCAGGCAACGTGCATGACGCCATGCATGGTCCGGTTCGAGACCTCGGCGGCGAACTCGACATCGGTGCGGTAGAGGGGCACAAAGGGAAGGGAGCCGAAATCAAGCTCCCCCGCGGTGCCACGTAGATCCTCCGGCAGCCGGCTGGCGAGCGAGGTTTCGCTCGTCCCCGGAATTGGCAGCCTGCCCGCTCCGTCGCCCGCACCGCTGTCGCTCGGAGCGGAGATCCTGCCAAGGTCAAACCCCTTGCCGAGCCGGTCGCGAAGTCGCCACAGCAGCCGGGTCGGGAGCGACTCCGCGTTTGCCGGATCGGACGCGGCCATCTGCTCGAGCAGCGCCTGGAAGTCCTCGGCGCCCCCTTCGACGGGAAGGGCCCAGACATCCTCCACGGTGAAGTCAGGCGCAATTTCGCGGATGCGCCAGGGCTGGGATTCATGCGCAGCGTTCGGAAGCCTCATCTCGATCCTCGACCATACGCCGTCGGCCGCCCCCGCTTCCCGTGGGACATGCTGCCATTTGCGGGGTCGACAGCAACACCCCGGAAGCGCACCTTGAGTTCTTCATTCAGGCGGCGCCGGAATCGGCTTGCTCTCAAGTGCCCGGGCAACCGCGAGGAGGTTCGCCGCCGCCGCCCTGCCGGTGGAGTGCGACCACTCATGCCCCTCCTCGGTGTCCGAGTAGTCCTCGCCCGGACCAGGTCCCTTGTTCCAGTAGGTCCAGGCCTGACCGGGGATCGTGAAGCCGATGTCGCCGAGGGCGCCGGAGACCTCGGAGATGACGTGGTGGGCGCCATCCTCGTTGCCGGTGACGACGACGCCAGCAACGCGGTTGTAAGCAACGGGGCATTCCTCGTCGTCGGTCTCGGCGATCATCGCGTCCATCCGCTCCAGCACCCGCTGGGCGATGCTGGAAGGGCGGCCAAGCCAAGTCGGGGTGGCGAAGATGAGAATCTCCGAGGCGAGGATCTGGGCGCGGATGCCGGGCCACTCATCGCCCTCGCCCATCTTCGATTCGACGCCGGGCGGGATCGAGTGATCGGCCGCTCGCACCGACGCCACCTCGACACCCTCCTCGCGCAATGCCTCAGCAACGACCTCGGCAAGCGCCTCGGTGTTCGACTTCTCGGGACTTGCTTTCAGCGTGCCGTTGATCAGCAAAGCCTTCATCGCTAGCTCGACTTCCCCGATTTCTTACCGCCCTCGCGACCGGCCACGCGCTTTTGCGACTTGCTTCCACCGTTGCCCTTGCCGCTCTTTTCGCCACCCTTCTTGGAGGATTCCGACGAGTTGGCGATCGAAGCGGCGCGCTGCTTGCTCATGCCCTTCTTGCGCAGTCCTTCGTACTGCTTGTCGTTCTTGACGCTCGAACCGTGGTCTTTTGCCATCGCTGTCTCCTTCTCCGAGTCAGGGCTTGAGCACGACCTTGATCGCCCCGTCGTCCTTTTTCTGGAACATCTCGTAAGCCTGAGGCGCTTCGGCCAGCGGCAGCTGGTGGGTGGTCAGGTCGTCGACGCCGAGCGGGTCCTTGGCGTCGTCTTTCAGCAGCGGCAGGATCTCGTCGGTCCACTGCCGCACGTGGGCCTGGCCCATTCGCAGCTGCAGTCCCTTGTCGAAGATCTTCATCATCGGCAGCGGGTCGAGCTGGCCGCCGTAGACGCCGGAGATCGAGACGGTGCCGCCGCGACGGACGGTGTCGATGCAGTCGAGCAGGGCCGAGAGCCGGTCGATGGCCGCCTTTTCGGTCATCTTCGCGGCGAGCGCGTCGGGCAGCAGGCCGGTGATCGTCTGCGCCACCTTCGCCCCGGGCGCCCCGTGCGCCTCCATCCCGACCGCGTCGATCGTGCTGTCGGGGCCGCGGCCGTCGGTCAGCTCGCGGATTGCCGCTGAGACGTCCTCGTGCTCGTCGGCGTCGATCGCCTCGACCCCGTTGCGCCGCGCCATCTCCAGCCGCTCCGGGACGTTGTCGATGCCGAAGACCTTCTCGGCGCCCTGGTGGCGGGCGATGCGGGCGCTCATCTGTCCGATCGGCCCGAGCCCGAAGACGGCGACCGATCCGCCTTTGGGGATCGCCGCGTAGTCGACCGCCTGCCAGGCGGTGGGCAGCACGTCGGAGAGGAACAGGTAGCGCTCGTCGGGGCCGTCCTGCGAGACTTTGATCGGCCCGAAGTGGGCCTGTGGCACCCGCAGGAACTCGGCCTGGCCGCCCGGCACCTGGCCGTAGAGCTTGGTGTAGCCGAACAGCGAGGCGCCTTTTTCGGTGTCGCGGTTCTGGGTCGTCTCACACTGGGCGAAGTACTTGCGCTCGCACATCCAGCAGGAGCCGCAGGAGATGTTGAAGGGGATCACCACGCGGTCGCCGGCTTTGATGTGCTCGACCCCGGGGCCGGCCTCCTCGACGATCCCCATCGGCTCGTGGCCGAGGATGTCGCCCTCGTCGATGAACATCCCCAGCACCTCGTAGAGGTGGAGGTCGGAGCCGCAGATCGCGGTCGAGGTGATGCGGACGATCGCGTCGGTGGGGTCCTGGATCGAGGGGTCGGGAACCTCGTCGATCCGCACGTCGCGTTTGCCGTGGAAGGTCAGCGCTTTCATTCTTCAGTCCTCCTTGGCCGAGCCGGGTTCCGCCATCTGGCGATGTATCTCGGCCTTTTTCGAGTCCGGGATCACCTTGCCGGCAACCGTCTGGACTTTGTTCTTGAAGGAGCCGCCGACGACCTTTTCCCTGCCGGCCATGAGAGCGTCGTAGCCCTGCCGGGCGACTTCGGCTGGGTCGTCCTTCTCGTCAGCGCCGACCTTGGTGTCCTCCATGTCCGCGCGCTCGAAGAACTCGGTCTCGGTCGGTCCCGGCATCAGCGCAGTGACCGTGATGCCGGTGTCCTTGAGCTCGTTGCGGATCGCCAGCGCAAAGGACTGCACGAACGACTTCGAGGCGTTGTAGACGGCCTGGAAGGCCCCGGGCATCGTCGAGGCGATCGAGGAGGTGAAGAGGATTCGCCCCTGGTCGCGCTCGACCATGTCGGCGAGCAGGAGCTTGCAGAGGTGGACCGTCGAGCGCACGTTGAGGTCGATCAACTTGATCTCGTCGGCCAGCTTCGTTTCGGTGGCGAAGGCTCCGCCGGCGCCGATTCCGGCGTTCAGCGCCAGCGCATCGACCGGGCGGCCGGTGTTCTGGATGTGGCGGTAGAGCTCGATCACGCCGGCCTCGGTGGCGAGGTCCACGCGGTGGGCTTCCACGCTCACGCCGGAGCCTTTGAGCTCGTCGAGTGCGGTCGTCAGCTCCCCGTCCTCAGCAGCGATCAGCAGGTCGAAGCCTTCCTCGGCGAAGACCTTCGCCAGCTCGAAGCCGATGCCGCTGGAGGCGCCGGTGATTACTGCCAGTTGCCTGTTCTGCCCATTTTCCATCGGTGCTCCTTCTCGTCGTTCGCGTTTTAGGACGCCACCCCGAGGGGCACGTCGGGACGGTCCCAGGTCTCCGCTACTCGCTCGGCCGCGCGGCGCTCCTCGACGAGGATCTCCGCCGCCGTCGCCACCACTCCCTCGTCGCCGGCCCGGGCGGCGACCCGCTGCAGAAGTTCGTATGCAGCGATCTCCAGGTGCTCGAAGGCAAACGCGAAACCGGCGAGCTTGGTGGTCGAGTCCGGCTGGGCGCCGAAGAAGGCAGAGAGATCGAGCCCACCGGCTTTCAGCATCGCGTCCTTGACCAGCGAGGGGGCGGCGCCACGTTTCTCCAACAGGCCCGCGATCCTCTCGCGGTGCCGGTGGGTCTCCTCCAGGTGCTCGCGGAAGGCGGCCTCAAGCTGATCGTCCTTGACCCGCTCGGCGCCGGCTTCCAGCAACTTTTCGGCCTGCCCCTCGAGCGCATGAACGTCTCGCAGGTAAGCGAGCAGGACGGAAGCGAGCCGGTCGGGGTCGACGCCCGCCAGGGAGGCCTCGACCGCGGTGTCGAAGGCCTGCTCCAGGCGCTCAGCCATCCGCCCCTCCTCCTCGGCGATGTCGGCCGCCATCCGCGCCGTCTCCTCGTCGCCGGCACGCCCGGCCAAGCGCTTCAGCAGCTCATAAGCAGCGAGCTCCATGTGCTCGTAGGAGTAGGCGTGCATCGCCAGCTTTCCTGGCGTGTCGGGCTGAGAGGCCGCGAAGGCGACCATCCCCCAGCCGCCTGCTGCTCCGGCCGCGTCCTTCAGCTTCGAGGGCTTGCCACCCAGCTCTTCCAGGCGCTCGCGCACGCGCCGCTCCTGGTCCTCGGTCTCGACCAGGTGCTGTTCGAACGCCTCGCAGAGACGCTCGTCCCCGGCGATCTTCGGCGCGGCGCGAAGCTGCACCAACGCCTGCAACTCGATCGCGTGCACATCGGCCAGGTATTTGACGATCTGCTCGTCGCGGTCGCGATCCCACTGACGGGCGCCGACGCCGGTCTTCAGGTCGTCGAGCCGGGCGCCGACGCTGTCGGATTCGAGCGGCGGGGTCTTGGCTCCGTGACCCTCGCGCATACCCTCCAACAGCTCTTCCAGCGCCTCCACTCCACTGTGGCGCGGCTCCCAGCCAAGCTCCTCGCGGGCGCGGTCGGAGGACATCAGCGGCACGTTCCGCGCCATGTCGAGCCAGCCAGGCGGCGTCGGCTGCAGGCGCGCCCTCCAGCTCAGATCGGCGAGGCGCCGCACGACCCGGGCCGGCACCGGGAAGCTGCGCACACCGATCCGCTCGGCCATCTCCTCGGGACTGAGCGGCGGCTCGGCGGCGATGTTGAAGGCTCCCTCGGCATCGGCGAGAACAGCTCGCAGGTAGGCCCGTCCGACATCCTCGGAGTGGACGGCCTGGAAGCGCAGACGATCGACTCGGGGAAGGGCTGGAAGGAGGCCACGGCGGAGGAGAAAGTTGGGAAGGAACGGACCGACGAAGAGGCGCCGGATCTCAGTCGCGGCCTCGTCCTTGAAGATCAGCGCGGGGCGCAGCCGCACGACCCGGGTCTCGGGGTTGTCGGCTTCGAAGCGGTCCAGCTCGCGCTCCACGGCGACCTTGTGGCGCGAGTAGAACGAGGTCGGGGTGCCTTCGGTGGGCCAGTCCTCGTCGACCTCGCGGTCCTTGGGGCCGCGCGAGTAAACGCCGACCGAAGAGGCGTGAACCAGCTTCGGTACCTCTGCCGTGGCCACGGCCTCAAAGACGCGTCGGCTGCCCTCGACGTTGATCCGCTCCAAGGTCACCGCATCCCGAGAGGGCTGGATCGCCCAAGCCAAGTGGATGACCGCGTCGGCGCCCTCAAAGATCGCGCCGAGGTCGGCGCTGAGAACGTTTGCCTCGACCCACCTGGTCTTAGGCGGCGTCCAGGTCGGCTCGCGCCGCGCCAAGCCGACGATCTCGTCGATCTCTGGACTTTCGCTAAGTGCCTGAACCGTGCTGGTGCCGACGTTTCCCGTCGCGCCAGTGACGACTACCTTCATCTCTCGCCTTCCCGTAGGGGTTTCGGGGTTCGGAATTAGCGAGGAGTGAGCGGCCGCTCCCTTGGCCTCATCGCGCCTGTACCCCCAGAGGGCAGGGCGAAAACGTGTCGCCTGCGATATCCCGGCGACTGCCCGCGTAATCCGCGCAGAACCCCTCAGCGAAGACGAAGCTGTCTGGTATCCAACGCGCGGGGACGACGACCGCGGATCGTTCGCAGGGCTTGAACGGTGCGAGTGAGAGAGGGCGCCGTGCGCGTGGCGGGCGCCCCGGTTACTACTTTTCTCTCCAGCGCCATGGCGACGTTTTACCCACGCGCGGCGCTGTCAAAACCCGGTCCGAAACAGAAGATGAGAAAAAAGAGGAAGACCGAGCCGGAGGAGCTGCTGGCGACGATCGCCGAGGCGGTCGACGACGGGTTTTGCCCGGCCTCAAGCCTTGTCCCGCGGTTCCCGAAACTCAGCCACCGGGATCTCGTGCGGCTGCGGGGTCAGGCACTGCGGCGCGGACTCCCGCTCGAGCGCCGGGGGCCAGACGGGCAGGTCTACCTCGCTTTGACCAGCGAGGGCTGGCGGGCACTGCGCTCTTCGCGCAGCTTCTCGCCTTCGACGAACCAGATGCGGCGCCCGTCCGGGTAGATCGCCGCCGGGCCGTCGTCGCGGTGGCGCCTGCCTTCGCGGTACCACTTCTCGGTCCCGTTGACATAGACGCAGGCCGGGCCGCCCTCGCGATGGCGGACGCCGTCCACGTAGTACTTGACCGAGCCGTTGGCGTGGATCACGGCCGGGCCGTCGGTGCGATGAAGGCGCCCGTGGCGAAACCATTCCTCACGGCCGCTCGGGAAGACCCGCGCCGGGCCACCGACCCGGTGCAGCTTGCCCTCCTCGTCGCGCCACCCGATCACTCCGTCGACGCCAATTTGTCCTTCGTCGCTCTCGCCCATCGCAGGCCCCCTGTACCCGCCGGCAGCGGAGTTAGCGCGAAGAAGCTAGGCGGCCAGGGAGAGGTCGCTGCGCGGTGAGAGCTCGACTAGCTCGCCCTCTTTCGCGTGGACCGGCGCGAAGCTCGCCACGGAGAGGACCACGAAGCTGTAGCCGCAGGGACAGGCCTCGCGCTCGACGTCGTCGAGATCCGCGACCACGACCTCGGATTCCTCGGCGCAGCCCGAGCAGAAGACAGCAACTTGCCACATGCTCCGATGGTGGCGCTCGCGCCGGACGGAGCGGCTAGGCGCGAACGACGATCACCAGACCGATCGCTGCAAGGACGACGAAGAGGCTCCTCCAGCGTCGTCGGCTCAGCCATTTTTTGCCTCCTTTCGTTTGAGAAACAAGCGTCGATTTCCTGCCCAAGTTCGCGTGCGCCGAACCCGCACCCACTGGCCCGCGAACTCGGGCCGAATCGTTTGTGCGGTTGTCATCGGGGGTAATCGCGAGTTGCACCCAACGAGCAATAGGAGGAGACAATGAGCCCCGAGGAGACTGGTCAGGTCACCGGCACCAAGGACAAGGACTACAACGTGATCTGGTTCACCGAGCAGTGCCTGAGCAATGTGCTGCGACTGGAGACCTACATCGACGACGCCGACCGGGCGGGCGACTCTGAGTTGGCTGACTTCTTCCGCCGCGCCCAGGAGACGAGCCGCAAGGGCGCCGAGCAGGGCAAGCAGCTGCTCGGCAAGCGCCTCGGAGGCTGAGAGGGCGACGCCGAATCGGCTGCATCATTCGCCGTTCCTCGGTTAAGCCAGCGGCTACCCGATCCTTGCGATCTTTGTCAAGGCGCCGCGGTCCTTGCGCAACTCACCGATCGACTTGACCACCTCGACCGCTCCGGCCTCGCGCAGCTCTGCTTCGGCGAAACCGCCGGTCAGAACGGCCAGGGTCGGGATGCCCGCCGCGGCGGCGGCCTTCACGTCCCAGGTCGAGTCGCCGACCATCACCGCCGGACCACCGCTTCCGACCTTCTCCAGGGCAACCTGGACGAGATCGGGGTGCGGCTTGGTCCGCTCGACGTCCGCGGCGGTGGTCCAACCCTCGACGAGATCGCGCGCAGCGAGGAGATCCAGGTAATGCTCGACCTCCTCGGCCTTTGCCGAGCTGGCGAGGATCGCCTTGGCGCCGTCCCCGCGTAGCTCCCGCAGGAGCTCGGTGGAACCGTTCATCGTCTCCACTTCGCCGATCAGCTCTCCGTATGCCTCGCCCTCGGCATGCCGGATCGCCTCGCCGTCAGAGCGCTCGCCCTCCTCACCGATCAGCGCCGCGACCAGCTGGTCCCCGCCCATACCGATGTGGCGATGGATCTCCCAGAGCTGCACGGTGTAGCCATGATCGCGTAGCGCCCGGTGCCAGGCGATCGCGTGCTGGTAGTTGGTGTCGACAAGGGTCCCGTCGATGTCGAGCACGACGATCAGAGGAGCATTTACTGCCACGAACTCCTGCCTACCCAAGCGTGGCTCACCCCCAAACGGGTATCCGCATGGCATGGCTTCAGAAAAACAGCGCGCCGCGATCGCCCGGGCGAAGTAGAGCCCGGCGCGCAGCCGATCGAGCCGGCAATGCAGCGAGTGCGAATCGGTTGCTCGGGCTGGAGCTATGGGGATTGGCGTGGCGGCCTCTACCCCGAGGGCCTGCCACAGCGGCGCTGGCTGGAGCGCTACGCCGAGGTCTTCGACACGGTCGAGGTCAACGCCACCTTCTACCGGCTGCCGAAGCGCTCGACCGTGGAGAGCTGGGTCGAGCAGGTCCCCGGCGACTTCCTCTTCGCGGTGAAGGCGAGCCGCTACCTGACCCACATGAAGCGACTGCGTGAGATCGCCGACGCGGTCGCCCGCTTCTGGGAGCCGCTCGAGCCGTTGCGGCGCGGGCGCCGCCTGGGGCCGGTGCTTTGGCAGCTGCCGGAGAACTTCCACCGCGACGACGACCTGCTCGCCTCGGCCCTCGATGAGCTGCCTCCCGCGCGGCACTGCTTCGAGTTCCGCCATCCGAGCTGGTTCGCGGCCCCGGTGCGGGAACTGCTGGAGGAGCGCGGGGCCTCGCTGGCGATCGGCGACGACAAGCGTAGGCCGCTGCCCGAAGCCAAGCCGGCCGGCGAGATCGCCTACCTGCGCCTGCACTACGGCCACCGCGGTCGCGGCGGCAACTACTCCGAGGCCGAGCTCGACGACTGGCGGCGCCGGATCGCCGCCTGGCGCTCGCGGCGCCCTGTGTTCGTCTACCTCAACAACGACTGGAACGGCTACGCACCCGCCAATGCCCGTTACCTGAAGCGAGGCTTGTCGCCAGGCGG
The DNA here is from genome assembly GCA_963811375.1 of uncultured Solirubrobacterales bacterium. Taxonomy (GTDB): domain Bacteria; phylum Actinomycetota; class Thermoleophilia; order Solirubrobacterales; family 70-9; genus VAYN01. The sequence goes on along the minus strand of CAWEQY010000008.1, from coordinate 587,655 downwards.
AGTGGGGTAGTTCGAGGCATGGCCGCCGACACGACGACCGCCGCCGAGTTCGTCCCCGCCAGCCGCTCGCTCGCGAAGCTGCGTCGGGCCGCTGCCGACTGCCACGGCTGTCCGCTGTGGAAGGACGCGACGCAGACGGTCTTCGGTGCCGGCCCGAGGAAGGCGGAGCTGATGCTGGTCGGCGAGCAGCCGGGCGACCGGGAGGACATCGAGGGCGAGCCCTTCGTCGGCCCGGCCGGTGGCGTCCTCGCGAAGGCATTGGAGAGCGCCAGCATCGACGCTGAGGCGGTCTATCTGACGAACGCGGTCAAGCACTTCAAGTGGCGGGCACGCGGTAAGCGCCGCCTGCACCAGACGCCGCGCGCCGGGGAGGTCGAGGCGTGCAAGCCCTGGCTCGAAGCCGAGTTGAAAGCGGTGCAACCGACGGCCCTGCTGGCTCTCGGCGCAACCGCGGGCAAAGCGCTCTTCGGACCTTCGGTCCGGGTCAGCCGCGACCGCGGCCGGCTGATCGACTCGCCGCTGGCGCCGGTGGCCGCACTGACCCTGCATCCCTCGGCGATCCTGCGGCTGCGCGACCACGACGAGCGCGAGGACGCGCTGGCCGGCCTTGTAGACGACCTGCGCCTGCTCGCAAGCGGCGTCGAAGCGCTGAGCGGTTCAGGGACAGCGTCCCGGGTAGCGAGAGCCTCGTGAGCGGCTATTCGATTGTCCGTGCCAACGACGTTGAGGACGCCTACGCCGACAGCGAGGTTCCCGGCGAGTTCCGCAGCCTGAAGGAAGCACTCGCTGCCGAGCAGGTCGCCGTGACCCTGATCCGGGTGCCGCCCCATTCCGACTTCGAGCAGGGGAACGGCCACTTTCACGAGGAGCTGGAGGAGATCTACATCGTCACCGGCGGCACCCTGACGATGCGTTTCGAGGCCGAGGTCGTGGAGGTGGAGGCGGGCGCGGTCGTCCGGGTGGCGCCCGGCACCACCCGCTCGCACCGCAACGAGGGCTCCGAGCCGGTCGAGATCTGGGCGGTCTCGCGCAAGATCGATGAAGGCGACGCGACCAAGGTCGAGGACTTCTGGGAGCCCTCGGCGAGCGCCGCCCGACAAGCTGAGCCGGACGGCTGAGCCCGACCTGCCCCGCTAAGCGTGGGCCGAGGTCGCCTCGCGCTGGCCCTCGTGCACGCCCTCGGCGAACTCCTCGACGAGCTTGGCGTTGAAGGCGTCCAGATCCCCGGGCTTGCGGCTGCTGACCAGCCCCTGGTCGACATGGACTTCCTCGTCGACCCACTCGGCCCCGGCGTTGCGCAGGTCGGTCTGCAGGCTCGGCCACGAGGTGAGCGTGCGGCCGTCGACGACGCCGGCGTTGATCAGGGTCCACGGCGCATGGCAGATCGCCCCAACCGGCTTGCCGGCCTCGAAGAAGGCGCGGACGAACTGGACCGCGTCGGTGTCGGTGCGCAGCTGGTCGGGGTTGGCGACGCCCCCGGGCAGCACGAGCCCGTCGTAGATGCCGGGGTCGGCAGCGCCGACCGTCCTGTCCGGGGTGAAGGTGTCGCCCTTGTCGAGGTGGTTGAACGCCTGGATCGTGTCGTCTTCAGGCGCGAGCAGATCGACCTCGGCGCCTGCCTCGCGCAATGCTGAAAGCGGGCTGGTCAGCTCGACCTGCTCGACTCCCTCATTGGCGACGAGGATCGCGATCTTCTTGCCCTGCAACTGGTCTGACATCGGGACCTCCTTGATCGAATGGCGGGAGGCCACCGGCCCGGACCGGCAGCCCACCTTGCTCCGTTACCCGCGGTGGCGTAAAGCAAGCCTCTCCGAGCGACCTCGCGTTGATTGCGGCGACGTTCGCGGGGTAATGGATCGACGGAAAGATTCCGCCGCAAAGGAGGCCACCGTGTACGTAATTCCGATTGTTGCCCTGGCGTTCGTGATCGTCATCGGCACCGTCTGGTCACCGATCTTCGCCCTCGTCATCGCGATACCGCTGTTCCTGATCTTCCTGGCGTACGTCGGCTTCAGCAGGCGCGCAGATCAGGCCTCGCCTCCGTCCAGCGGCGAGCCCGCCTCGGGCGAGGGAGAGGGCGGCGGCATATGGGGTGAGAGGCGCGCTTGAAGCCCCGCGCCTTTCACTCAGGACGTCAAAGGTTTGCCTTTGACCGTGTGCGCGCGGCCTGCTGGCGTCGTTAGAGGCCGAGCAGGAGGCTGAGCACCAGCATCAGGGCGGCCCCCGCCGCCAGCCCCGCGGTCGGCCCGGCCCAACCGCTTGGAGCGAAGGCCTTGGGCAGCATCTCGGCCACGATCAGGGCCAGCATCGCTCCGGCGGCAAAAGCGAACGAAACCGGCAGCAGGCCGCTCACCTCCTCCACCGCGAGGTAAGCGATCAGGGCGCCGACCGGCTGCGGAGCACTGGTCGCGACCGCCGCCCAGAACTGGCGGCCGCGGCCGAAGCCCGCCTCCTCCATCGGGATCGCAACGCTGGTCCCCTCGGGGATGTTCTGGATCGCGATCGCGAGGATCACGAACAGGCTCAGCCCGGCCCGGTCCGACGCGAAGGCGGTGCCGACCGCGAAGCCCTCGGGCAGGCTGTGGACGAAGAGGACGAGGAAGACCAGGGCCGAGGTGCGGGTACCGGGGCCGCTGCGGCCCATGAACGAGGCGTCGGGGTGAAAGCGCCAGCGAACCAGGGCAAGAAAGCCGACTCCGATCGCGAGTCCGACGATCACCTCGGCGGCCGAACCTTCCTGGGTCGCCGGAATAAGCAGGCCCGCAACTGCGGCGACACCCATCACTCCCGCTGCGAAGCCAAGCAGCGACGGCGTCAGCGCCGCGACACGGCGCCCAAGCAGGAAGACGGGAATGGCGCCTAGCCCGGTCGCCAGCGCGGTGCCGCAGGCGGCGAGGAAGAGAATCAGCACTTCGGACACGGGGTGAAGCTAACCTCGCTATCGGTGCCCGAGTTGACAGATGCAGAGCTGGACGGCCTCGTTGCCTACTGGGAGGCAGCCAACTACCTCACCGTCGCCCAGATCTACCTGCAGGACAACGCGCTGCTGCGCGAGCCGCTGCGCGTTGAGCACATCAAGCCGCGCCTGCTCGGCCACTGGGGCACCTCGCCCGGCCTCAACCTCGTCTACGCCCAGCTCAACCGGCTGATCCGCGAGACCGACCAAGACGTGCTCTACGTCGCCGGCCCCGGGCACGGCGGCCCCGCGGTCGTCGCCAACGTCTATCTCGAGGGGACCTACTCGGAGGTCTATCCCGAGGTCTCCGCCGACGCAGCGGGACTGCGTCGCCTGATCCGCCAGTTCTCCACCCCGGGTGGGATCCCGAGCCACGTCAGCGTGCCGACGCCGGGCTCGATCCACGAGGGCGGCGAGCTCGGCTACGCCCTCGTTCATGCCTTCGGCGCCGCCTTCGACAACCCCGACCTGCTGGTCGCCTGCGTGATCGGCGACGGCGAGGCGGAGACGGCGCCGCTGGAGGGATCGTGGAAGGGCGTGCGCTTCCTCAACCCCGCGCGCGACGGCGCGGTGCTGCCGATCCTGCATCTGAACGAGAACAAGATCTCCGGGCCGACGGTGCTCGGCCGAGCGCCCGAGGAGGAGATCCGCGAGTTGCTTGGCGGCCAGGGCTACGAGTGCCGCTTCGTCAGCGGCGCCGAACCGCGCCGGGTCCATACGGACTTCGCCGTGGCGCTGGAGGAGTGCCGGGCGACGATCGCGGCGATCCAGGACAATGCCCGCGCCGGCCACAGCTCCGGGCGGCCGCGCTGGCCGGCGATCGTACTGCGGACCCCGAAGGGCTGGACCGGCCCGAAGGAGGTCGACGGGGTGAAGGTCGAGGGCACCTTCCGCGCCCACCAGGTGCCGCTCGAAGGCGTCCGCGAGAATCCGGCCCACCTGGCGATGCTGGAGGAGTGGATGCGAAGCTACCGGCCGCAGGAGCGCTTCGACGACGCCGGTCGGCTGGTCCCCGAGCTGGCGGCGCTCGCCCCGTCGGGCGAGAAGCGGATGGGAGCGACGGCGCACGCCAACGGCGGCCGCCGGCTGGTGCCGCTGCAGATTCCCGAGACGTCCTCTTACGCGATCGAGGTCAAGCGCCCCGGAAGCGAGCACGCCGAATCGACCAGGGGGCTTGGCGAGCTGCTGCGCGATATCTACTCCGCCAACTCAGAGGAGGCGAACTTCCGCCTCTTCTGCCCCGACGAGACCAACTCCAACCGGCTCGGCGCCGTCTTCGAGGTCGAGGACCGCTGCCTGATGGACGCGCGTCCCGAGGACGAGAGCGTCTCCCCCGAGGGCCGCGTGATGGAGGTCCTCTCCGAGCACAACTGCCAGGGCTGGCTGGAGGGCTACCTGCTGAGCGGCCGCCACGGGCTCTTCGCCACCTACGAGGCCTTCGCGATGGTCTCCGCCTCGATGGCGATCCAGCACACCAAGTGGCTGGAGGAGATGCGGCGGCTGGATTGGCGCGCCCCGGTCGCCTCGCTCAACGTGCTGCTCACCTCGACCTGCTGGCGCAACGACCACAACGGCTTCAGCCACCAGGGGCCGGGCCTGATCGACACCATGCTCGAGCCTGCGCGGCGAGGTCGTCCGCATCTACTTCCCGCCCGACGCCAACAGCCTGCTCGCCGTCGCCGACCACTGCCTGCGCAGCCGCGACTACGTCAACCTGATCGTGCAGGACAAGCAGCCCCAGCTGCAGTACCTCAGCCTCGAGCAGGCCCGGGCGCACGCGGCGCGCGGCGCTTCGCGGTGGGAGTGGGCAAGCAGCGACGACGGTGAGGACACCGACGTCGTCCTCGGCTGCGCCGGCGACATCCCGACCCAGGAGACTCTGGCTGCTGCCTGGCTGCTGCGCCGCCACACGCCAGACCTCCGGATTCGCCTCGTCAACGTGATCGACCTGATGGCGCTCTTCCCGCCCGAAGCCCACCCGCATGGCATGCCGGAAGAGCGCTTCGTCGAGCTCTTCGGCCACGACGACGAGGTGGTATTCGCCTTCCACGGCTACGCCCGTGCCCTGCACCAACTGCTCCACGGCCACCCTCACCCCGGCCGCTTCCACGTCCGCGGCTTCAACGAGCAGGGGACGACGACCACGCCCTTCGACATGGTCGTGCTGAACCGGATGAGCCGCTATGACCTGGCACTGGAGGCGCTGCGGCGCGCCCGGCGCCAACCCACCGGCGCCGCCGAGCTGGAAGCCCACTGCAAGGAGATGCTGGAGCGCCACCACAGCTACGTGCGCGAGCACCTCGAGGACCTGCCCGAGGTCCACGACTGGACCTGGGACCAGGCCTGATCCGTGCCTGCCTCCCCCGCGCGAGTCCTCACCGTCAACGCCGGCTCCTCGAGCCTGAAGCTGCGGGTGCTCGACGCCGACGACGAGCTGGTCGGCTCCCGCGAGAGCGGCTCGGTGCAGGGCGAGAAGGAGCTGCGGGCCGAGCTGGCGGCGATCCTCGCCGAGGGCCCGGTCGACGCGGCGGGCCATCGCGTGGTCCACGGCGGCCCCGACTTCACGAGCCCGACCCTGATCGATCCCGCCGTCGAGGACGAGCTCGAACGCCTCGCCGACCTGGCCCCCCTCCACAACCCGCCCGCGGTGGCGGCGATCCGCGCGCTCGAGGACCTGGAGCCGGGGCTGCCGACGATCGCCTGCTTCGACACCGCCTTCCACGCGACCATGCCAGCGGCGGCGTCTACCTACGCGGTGCCGGCGGCATGGCGCGAGCGCTGGCCATTGCACCGCTACGGCTTTCACGGCCTCTCTCACGCCTACGCAAGCCGGCGGGCCGCCGATCTGCTGGGGCGCCCGCTCGCCGAGCTGCGAATCGTCACCGCCCACCTCGGCGCCGGCGCCTCGCTCTGCGCCGTGGCGGGCGGGCGCTCGGTCGACACGACGATGGGCTTCACTCCACTGGACGGGCTGGTGATGGCGACGCGATCCGGCTCTGTCGACCCCGGTCTGCTGCTCTGGGTTCAGCGCCACGGCGGCATCGACGCCGAGGAAATGGAACGAGCGCTCGACCGCGAATCGGGCCTGCTCGCCCTCTCGGGCCGCTCCGGCGACATGCGCGAGATCCTCGCCGGCGTCGAGGATGGCGACCAGCGTTGCCATCTCGCCTTCGACACCTACATCCACCACCTCGCCGCGGGCATCGGAGCCATGGCGGCGGCAACGGGCGGCATCGATGCGCTTGTGTTCACCGGGGGGGTCGGAGAGAATGCGTCCCAAGTACGCACCGGAGCATGTTCGGCGAGCGACTATCTTGGGGTCGCGATCGACGAGCAGAAGAACACCGCCGGGCACGGCGACCGGGTCGTTTCCTCGCCGGCCGCAAAGGTCGAAGTGCTGGTGATCGGCGCTCGCGAGGACATCGAGCTGGCGACACAGACGCGGTCCTGTCTTTCCACCTAGCGCAGCGCTGCGCACTCCGGATGGCGAGGCGTGGCGCGGCACGGCCGACCATAGGATCGACGCTATGGCGGTCGACCCGGTCTCCCCCACTTCAGGCATCGACCTCTACTGGCTGCCGCTCGGGGCGGGTGGCACCTTCGTGAAATACACAACGGGCGCTCCTTCGAGGCGCTGCAGGCGATCATCGGTTGGCGCCGCCCTCTGGATCTGTATTACTCCGCTCTCGAGGTAAACGTCACCGCGGGGCGGTTGATCGAGATCGCCACCCAGCGGCGACCCTTCTCCTGATACCGGGCTAGGGCAGGAAACCCGAGTCAGGTGACAAAAGGCCTGGCCGTAGGGAGACGACTTGGGGTCACCGTCGGTTGTCTTCGAGGCCGACATGGAACGCAGATCCCGTGAGCGGAATGGTGCCGCCCCCGAGCAGCGGCACTTGCAGAGAGCCGCTCCACTGCGGCCGACCGTGAATCCGACGCGAGAAGCTGGCACTGCCGGTGAACGGCGGCGGCGGGCGCACGTGCGCGAGGCCTCGGCGAAGGTCGTAGACAAACGCGGGCGGCGCGGCGCCGTATACGTCCACCTCACGGTGGATGGTGATTTCGTCAACCAATTCGTCCTCCTGCGCGATGAAGCGATTCGAGCGGCGAGCGTCCTGGACTTCGCGCGAGGAGTAAGCCTGGAAGTTCACGCTCGCGCGGCGGTCGAAGGCGTCAAGACTGACGGCTTCTTCACGGCCAGGCCGCAGTCGGCGCTGCGGCGGTCGAGAGGAATCTGGTGAGGCTGCCGCGGTGCGAGCCGCCGCCCGTTCCCCTGGGCAGAGACCGCGGTCGAAGCGCATTTCGCCTGCGGCGTGAGAAATGTCGACGTGGACGTAACCTTCCTCGCCTTCGAAAAGGAGGTGGCCGTCGTAGGCGCCATGGATACGAAGCGAATTGCTGTGGCAGTCGTGATCGGGGATGTGGCCGCTCGGCGTGTGCGGGGTGAAGGCCATCGCCAGGTCGCCGAGGGCCCCCCAGCGCGCTTCGAAGCCACCTTCGCCGATCGTCCCCGGTACCGAATAGGTAGCCACCTGGCGCGCGCGGCTGGTTTCGCTCCCGCGTTCGATCCGCACTTCGACGCGGTCGACGTAGCCGTAGACGGTTACTTCGTAGTCGGGCTTGACGTGGGCCCTTAGTTCGACGGTGATCGCGCCGCGGACGGGAAGGCGGCTAGCGGCTGCGCGATCCCGCGCTGCCACCGGTTTGCCCTCCGCCGACGTTTGCACGGGCGAAGCGATGGCGAGTAAAACTGCGGAGGTCGTAAGCAGCATCGCCGAGATCTTCAGGGAGCAGCGCACTTCTCGCCACCGTACCTCCTTCGTGCCGCTCTGCCACAACGTCACGGTTAACCCGTGCCGGTGGAAGTGGGCTTTGAGATGGCCGATCACGTGGGCTCCTGCGACCGAACGTGGGAGCCAACTCGCCACTCATCGGCAGACGCGATAGCGGAGGTGCGTGGCGCCGGCGCCCTCGACGATCCGGGTCAGCTCCAGCTCGGTGTGCTCCGCTCCAAGGTGCTCGAAGAGGAGGCGGCCTTCGCCGAGCAGGACCGGGACGAGATGGATCTGGAGCTCGTCGATGACGCCGGCGGCAAGGGCCAGCTGGACGACGCCGGCCCCGTGGACAAGTACGTCCTTCTCGCCGGCCGCCTCCTTCGCGCGGGCCATCGCGGCCTCGACGTCGCCGACGTAGGTGACCAGGGGCCATTTGACCTGCTCGGCCTCGGTCGGGTTGCGACTGAGGATGAAGATCGGCACCCCGTCGTGGTGGTCGCCACCCCAGTAGCTCGCCGGCTCGACGGTGCCGCGGCCGGCGACCACCGCCCCGGTGGCCATCATCTCGTCGAAGATCTCGCCATCGGCGCCGGGAGGCCTGACGGGGACTCCCGAGGCGTCGGCGGCGTCCTCGAAGACCCACTTGTGCAGGCGGTCACCGCCGTCGCCGAGGCCGTTGTCGGGGGTCTCATTGGGGCCGGCAATGAAGCCGTCGAGGGACATCGACATGTAGAGCACGGTCGAGGACATCTGTTCTCTCCTTAGTTCTTAGCGGCGAGGACGTGGGTGACGACGCCGTCGGGATAGGCGGTGGTGGAGATCGGAGTGAAACGCTGGGGCTCGGGCAGGCCGTGCCAGAGGGGCAGGCCTTCGCCGAGGGCGACCGGGTGGACCGTCAAGCGGTACTCGTCGATCAGACGGGCGCGGGCCAGTGAGTGCGCGATGCGGGCGCCGCCGAAGCAGACGATGTCGTCTCCCCCCGCCTCCTTCAACTCAACGATCTCCTCCTCCACTGGCCGCAGCGAGCGACGCGCGTTCGCCCACTCGAACTCCAGTGCGGTGTGCGAGAAGACCAGCTTCGGCAGCGAGTTGATCAGCCGCGCCATCGGGTTGTCCGAGCCGCTCCAGGCCGGGGCCATCTCGTCGTAGGCGCCGCGACCGAGCACGATCTCCCGGACGCGGCCGAGCAGCTCGAGGTTCCCGGAATGGCGGGCGGCGCCGGCCTCAGCGTCCTCACCCGGCTCGGCCAGCCAGTCGATCACGCCCCCCTCGCGGGCGAGAAAGCCGTCGAGCGAAGCGGACATCAAGAGGATCAGTTTCGATCGGGTGGTCGTCGTCGGGGACATTCGGCCTCCTTGATTTAGGCGGGCTCTTTACCGCGCCTCTACCCAGACGACGAACGATTGCCTCAAGAATCGACAGATCTTCGGATCTTCAGGTCAGCCGATTGCGCTCAGCGAACGGTCGGTACGTAGACGAGCCGTTGCATGCGCCCGTCATACACCTGCGAGTCGACAAGCTCTAGGTCAATGTCGGGCAGATCGGCGAGGATCGGATCGGATCCCGATGCTCCAGTTACGACCGGGAATACCATCAGGTCAAGTCGATCCACCAAGCCGGCCTTAAGCAGCGCGCGATTCATGGCGATGCTGCCGTGAGAGCGCAGCGGGACAGGCGACTCTGCCTTGAGGCGCGGGACGGCATCGAGCGCGTTCTCGGCGAACAGCGTTGAGTTCTTCCAAGTCAGCGGCTCCTCCAGCGTCCGCGAGATCGCGATCTTTTTCGCCTCATTCAACGGTGAATGGCTCGGATCGTCCTCCGCCGGAGCGAAGCGCTGAAACAAGCGGTAGGTGTTCGCCCCGAACACAAGCGTCTGCTCCTCGTTGCCATAGACCTGGGCCCGCTGCTCGCGCAACTCGGGACCGTCCTTGCCCCAGTACGCCTCCGGCCCAGAACCGAAGCCGTCCAGGGTCATAAACCAGTCGACCGTGTACGTCGCCATCGTCTTTCTCCTCCCGTTGAGAGCGGCGCGTCGCCCCTACCCGGGACGATATGGAACCGAACCGAATCCTCGCGGCGTCGACGCCTACAAACACGTGGGGTGACTGGCACGGATAGCTCATCTGCGAAGCCTCTCGGGCCTGCAAAGCGGGAATACGGCCACAGAGCGAGGAATAGAGAGCGGGGCAGCCAGGACTCGAACCTGGAATCGCCGGTTTTGGAGACCGGTGCCTTAGCCAGTTGGGCCACTGCCCCAGAGGGAGCCGGATCGTAACGAGCGGCGGGTCGCCGCGGTTCGGCAATGCGGGCGGAGGGATTTGAACCCCCAAGCTCTTTCGAGCACTGGCACCTAAAGCCAGCGTGTTTGCCAATTTCACCACGCCCGCGTGGCGCCCCCGATTCGGGGCTTAACGCACGACCAATGCCGCATCGTCGCTGACAGATTCTATGATCGACGGCATGGCTGTAGGAGAGGTGAGGCCCGGCTACGAATTGTGGCGGCCAAATCGGGAGAAAGCTGGGTCGGTTACGACCAAGTTCGTGATCGCCCTGCTGCTGCTGGCGACGGCGGTGATCGCCGCCATCATCACGATCGGCGGCTGGTCGCTGTTCAAGGGCGGCGGCTCGATGGGGCTCGTATGCATCATCTACGCCCTGCTCTACGCCTTCTTCGCCTTCCTCGTCGTCCGCTGGAGTCGCGGCATCCTTCCCGTCGCCGCGGCGCTCTCGATGATCCTGGCGATCTTCTGCGCGGTCGGCGCCGGCAGCTGGTTCTCCCGCGACAAGGCCGGCTTCGACGAGGCAGCCCTCCCCTCCTCGTTGCTCGGCACCCTGGTCGTGATCCTCGGCCTGCTGCAGATCGTCCTCATCGTCTTCGCCCTCTATGGCTTCAACCAGGAGTGGCAGGTCGAGGAGGAGCGCCCGATCGGTTCGGGCGAGGACTACGGCGCCGGTGCCGCGCCGGGCACCACCCAGCCCGCCTGACCGAGGTCCGCATCCAGCGTCGCTGGCGACGCCAAATGCGAACCCAGACCGATGCCGGAGGTGGGACTCGAACCCACAAGCCCGTAAGGGCAGTCGATTTTGAGCCGACCGCGTATGCCAATTCCGCCACTCCGGCGCGGTTGGAACGATAGTGCGAACTAGACTGCCGGCGGGATGAGGATCCACCACCTCAGCTGCGGCTCGCTCTGCCCACACGGGGGACGCCTGATCGGCGGCGAGGGTGGGCCGCTTTCGCGGGCCAAAGTGATCTGCCACTGCCTGCTGATCGAGAGCTCCGACGGACTGGTGCTGGTCGACACCGGCTTCGGCACCGGCGACGCCCGCAACCCAGCTCAGCTGGGGCAGCCGTTCCGCGCCTTCCTCAGCCCGCGACCGCATTATGAGGAGACGGCCCTGGCGCAGATCGAAGCGCTCGGCTTCGCCGCCGCCGACGTGCGGCAGATCGTTGCCACCCACCTCGATCCCGACCACGCAGGCGGCCTGCCCGACTTCCCCACCGCCGAGGTCCACGTCCTGGCGCCGGAGCTGGCGGCGGCACTGCACCCGAGCCTGCGCGACCGCAGCCGTTACCGCCGCGCTCATATCGGCCACGGCCCGCGCTGGGTCGAGCACCGCTCCGAAGCCGGCGGCGACCGCTGGTTCGGATTCGAGAGCGTGCGGATCCTGCCCGGGCTCGACGTCGAGGTGGCGCTGGTGCCGCTGATCGGCCACTCGCTCGGCCACACCGGGGTAGCGGTCAACAGCGGCGATGGCTGGCTACTGCACTGCGGCGACGCCTACTTCAACCACGGCGAGCTCGCGACGCCGCCGAGCTGCCCGCCAGTGCTGAGCGTCTTCCAGCGGATCCTCGCCGCCGACAACGGTGCCCGCAACGCCAACGCCGGTCGGTTGCGCGACCTCGCCGCCGGGCATGGCGACGAAATCGAGCTCTTCAGCGCCCACGACCGGCACGAGCTCGAGCGCCACCAGGCGGCCTCCCGCCTGGTCAGTTCGACGTGAGTGCGTCCGCAGCCCCCGAGCCGCTCTGGGAACCCTCGGCCGAACTGGTCGAGCGCTCGCGGCTGACTGAGTTCAGGCGCTGGCTGGAGACCGAGCGTGGGCTCGACTTCGACGACTACGACGCGCTCTGGCAGTGGTCGGTCGACGATCTCGACGCCTTCTGGGCGGCGATCTGGGACTTCTTCGACGTCCAGGCAGACGGCGACCGCGCACCGGTGCTCGCCTCGCGGGAGATGCCGGGCGCGCGCTGGTTCCCCAACACCTCCCTCAACTACGCCGAGCACGTCTTCGCCGGTAAAGGCGACGATGAGACGGCGATCCTGCATGCCTCCGAGCTGCGCGAGCTGGACGAGCTCAGCTGGGGTGAGCTGCGCTCGCAGGTGGCGGCGTGCGCCGCGGCCCTGCGCGGGCTCGGGGTCGAGCGTGGCGACCGCGTCGTCGCTTACCTGCCGAACATCCCCGAGGCGATCGTCGCCTTTCTCGCCGGCGCCTCGATCGGCGCCGTCTGGTCGAGTTGCTCGCCTGATTTCGGCCCGGCCAGCGTCGTCGACCGCTTCGCCCAGATCGAGCCCAAGGTGCTCTTCGCGGTCGACGGCTACCGTTACGGCGGCAAGGACTTCGACCGTCGCGAGACGATCGCCAAGCTGCGGGAGGCGATGCCGAGCCTGGTCCGCACCGTCGTCCTTCCCTACCTCGACCCCGCGCCGGACCTCTCCGCGCTGGGCGACACCACCACCTGGAGCGAGCTGCTCGCCGCCGGCGAGAGCGGCGAGCTCAGCTTCGAGCGCGTCCCCTTCGATCACCCGCTCTGGGTGCTCTACTCCTCCGGCACGACCGGACTGCCGAAGGCGATCGTCCAGGGCCAGGGCGGGATCCTGCTCGAGCACCTGAAGAAGCTCCACCTCCACGTCGACTCCCACCCCGGCGACCGCCTCTTCTGGTTCACGACGACCGGCTGGATGATGTGGAACTTCCTCGTCTCCGGGCTGCTGACCCGGGCCGCGATCGTGCTCTACGACGGCAGCCCCGGCCATCCCGACATGAACGTGCTCTGGGACCTGGCCGAGCGCGCGAAGGTGACGATGTTCGGCACCAGCGCCTCCTACATCGCCGCCTGCATGAAGGACGGGGTCGAGCCCAGCGCCGGGCGCGACCTCAGCCGCCTCGGCGCCGTTGGCTCGACCGGCTCCCCGCTCTCGCCCGAGGGATTCGACTGGATCTACGAGCACGTCGGCGCCGACACCTGGCTGTTCTCGACCAGCGGCGGCACCGACCTCTGCACCGCCTTCGTCGGCGGCGTCGCCCTGCTCCCGGTCTACCGCGGCGAGCTGCAGGGCCGGGCGCTGGGCGCCGCGGTCGAGGCCTGGGACGAGGACGCCAACGCGGTCGTCGATGAGGTTGGCGAGCTGGTCGTGTCCGCGCCGATGCCGTCGATGCCGGTCTACTTCTGGGGCGACGAGGACGGCAGCCGCTACCGCGCCAGCTACTTCGAGCAGTACCCCGGCGCCTGGCGCCACGGCGACTGGATCGAAATCACCTCGCGCGGCACCGCGGTCATCTACGGCCGCTCCGACTCGACCATCAACCGCTCCGGGATCCGCATGGGCACCAGCGAGATCTATCGCGCCGTGCTCAGCATCGACTCAATCGTCGACGCCCTCGTCGTCGACATCCCCAAACCGGGGACCGAGGGCTGGATGCCGCTCTTCGTCGTCCTTCGCGAGGGGGTCGAGCTGGACGCTGAGCTGCCGAAGGAGATCGCCCGCCGCGTCCGCGAGCGCTGCTCGCCGCGCCACGTCCCCGACCAGGTCTTCCAGATCGCCGAGGTTCCCCGCACGCTCAGCGGCAAGGTCCTGGAGGTGCCGGTGAAGCGGATCCTGATGGGCATGCCGGCGGAGAAGGCCGCCAGCCGCGACTCGCTCGCCAACCCGGCGGCGCTCGACTACTTCACCGAGATGGCGGGCCGGCTCGAGGCCTGAGCGGACCGCTCGGAGCCACGGCCTTCGGCGACCCGGCGCAGAGCCAACACCGCGAAGCCCCAGCCGCAGGCGACGAGGATGCCGCCGAGCACGTCGCTCGGGAAGTGCCAGGCGAGGACCATCACCGAGCAGCCGATGATGGTCACGAAGCAGGCACCGATCGCCGCGACCGCGGGCCGCCAGTCGTGCGGAACCACGAACAGGAAGGCGATCACGATCGAGGCTGCCGCGGTCGCGTGACCGCTGGGGAAGGCGACCGGGCCGAGCTGGTTGTTGCCGAGGACCGGCTGGAAACGCGGGTGGGCCAGCACGACCTTCAGCACCTGCGTGGTCAGGTTGGCGCCGGCGACGACGGTCACGGCGGCGAGCGCGTCGAGTGGCCTGCTCCGCCACAGGGCCACCCCACAGGCACAGCTCAGCATCAACACCAGGGGCAGCGGGTCGCCCAGGTGGGCGACCGTGTCGGCGGTCGGATACAGGCTGGCGCCGTCATTGATGAAGTGGTTCAGCAGGGTCGCGTCGGCCCGCTGCGCCGCGTCGATCCCGTAGGCGACCAGGGCCAGGCCCACCAGTGCGCCGGCGCAGGCGACCCAGGCTGCCAGGGGTGCTTTGACTCTCTTGGCCACGCCGAAACGGTAGCGAGAAGGCTTAACGGAACCCTCAGGCCGGGGTAACCGGGTTGCGGCGCCCCGCAAACGACCGATCCTTGCTCGCCGCGTGGGCGAAGCGCCGGATCAGCTCGGCGCGCAGGTCCTCGGGCTCGATCACGGCGTCGACGACCAGCTCCGAGGCAAGGTGGAGGATGTCGATGTCCTCGGCGTACTCCTCACGCTTGGCGGCGACGAAGGCCTCGCGCTCGGCCTCGTCCTCGATTGCCTGGATCTGGTTGAGGAAGACGGCGTTGACGGCGGCCTGCGGCCCCATCACCGCGATCGAGGCATTGGGCAGGGCGATGCAGCAGTCCGGCTCGAAGGCGGGCCCGGCCATCGCGTAGAGCCCCGCCCCGTAGGCCTTGCGGACGATCACCGAGAGCTTCGGCACGGTCGCTTCGGAGACGGCGCTGATCATCTTCGCGCCGTGGCGGATGATCCCCTGGCGCTCGACCGCGGTGCCGATCATGAAGCCGGGCACGTCGGCGAGGAAGAGCAGCGGCAGGTTGAAGGCGTTGCAGGTCTGGATGAAGCGCGCCGCCTTGTCGGCGGAGTCGACGAAGAGAACGCCGCCCTTCTGGCGTGGCTGATTGGCGACGACCCCGACGACACGGCCGTCGAGCCGCCCGTATCCCACGATCAGCTCTTTCGCCCAGCGCTTGTGGACCTCGAGGAAGCTGTCGGCGTCGAGCAGGACCTCGAGCACCTCGCGCATGTCGAAGGGCTGGTTCTCGTCGGCGGGGACGATCTCGGCGATCGCCGCATCGGAGGCGGGCGCGGCCGCAGCGGCGGCCGGCGGCTGCTCGCGCCAGCTCCCCGGCATGTAGGAGAGGTAGCGGCGGGCGAGCTCGATCGCCTCCTCGTCGCTCTTGACCAGGAAGTGGCCGCAGCCGGAGACGCCGGTGTGCATCTTCGCCCCGCCCATCTCCTCCAGCGTCACCTTCTCGCCGATCACCATCTCCGCCATCCGCGGCGAGCCCAGGTACATCGAGGCGTTGCCCTCGCGCATGATCACGATGTCGCAGAAGGCGGGGATGTAGGCGCCGCCGGCGGCGCTGGGGCCGAACAGCAGGCAGATCTGCGGTACCTGGCCGGAGAGCCGCACCTCGTTGTGGAAGATGCGCCCGGCGCCGCGACGGCCGGGGAACATCTGCACCTGGTCGGTGATCCGCGCCCCCGCCGAGTCGACCAGGTAGACGAGCGGCAGCTGCAGGCTCAGCGCCCGCTCCTGGATGCGGAGGATCTTCTCGACCGTCTTCGGTCCCCAGGAACCCGCCTTGACCGTTGGGTCGTTGGCCATCAGGGCGACGCGGCGGCCGTCGATCGTGGCCAGGCCGGTGACGACGCCGTCGGCCCCGAGACCCTCCTTCTCCCAGTTGGCGAGCGCGCCCTCCTCGGCGAAGGTGCCGGAGTCGACGAGCAGGGCGACGCGCTCGCGGACCGGCAGCTTGCCCTGCTCGGCGGTCTTCTCATGGTGGCGCTGCGGGCCGCCGGAGAGGGCGGCGTCGAGTGCCTGGGCGAAGTCGGACACGGCGAGAGCCTATTCGGACTGGCTGGCGTGCCAGCCGACGGCCGGGACTACCCCGCCCGACCGGGCTCCCAGTCAACCGGCCCAGCCCGCAGCAGATGCGAGCCCAGCGGCCGGCCGAGGACTTCCTGCGCCGCGCGCGAGGCCTCGATCAGCCGTGGCAGGTCGACCCCCGTCTCGACGCCCATCTCGTGCAGCATCGAGACCACGTCCTCGCTGCCGACGTTGCCGGTCGAGCCGGGCGGCACCGGGCAGCCGCCGAGCTCGCCGAAGCTCGACTCGAAGGACTCGATTCCCTCTTCCAATGCCGCAACCAGGTTCGCGAGCCCCTGGCCGCGGGTGTTGTGGAAGTGGGCGGTCAGCTCGACGCCACCGAGGCGCGAGCGGGCTGCGGCGAAGAACTGGTGGACCTGGCGCGGGTTGGCCATCCCCGTGGTGTCACCGAAGCCGACCTCCTCGCAGCCGGCGGCCGCCAGGCGTTCGGCGATCTCAAAGACGCGCTCGGGCGACACATGCCCCTCATAGGGACAGCCGAACGAGGTGGCGATCACGCCCTCGCGGCGCAGCCCTTCCTCACCGGCGGCGCCCAGGGTCGCCTCCAGCCCGGCCAGCGACTCCTCGACCGAGCGGTTGACGTTGCGCTGGTTGTGCGTCTCCGAGGCAGAGAGGAAGACGCTGACCTCGTCGAAGCGATCGCGCATCTCCAGCGCCCGCTCCAGCCCGCGTCGATTGGGGATCAGGACCGAGAAGGAGACCCCCGGGCGCCGCCGCGCCGCCAGCAGCACCTGCGCCGCATCGGCAAGCTGGGGAACCACGTCCGGCCGCACGAACGAGGTCAGCTCGATCCGCCCCACCCCGGTCGCCGAGAGCAGGTCGATCAGCCGCACCTTCTCCGCCGTCTCGATCGTCTCCGGCTCGTTCTGGAACCCGTCGCGAGGCCCGACCTCGCGGATGCGGACGGCTTTGGGCAGCTCGACCATGGAAAGCGAAGCTTATGGGCCGGCGATACGCGCCCGGCCGACTCCAAGGCGTCGTGCAACGTCGGTCATGACGGCGCGCACGTGTTCGGGCTCGTAACGGACCTGCTCGTGGGTGAAGCGCAGGGAGGTGAAGCCGGCGACGGCATGCGCCTGGTCGCGCAGGCGGTCCCGCGTCTGCTGAGCGGGAGTGCGGTGGTGGCGCAGGCTGTCGGTCTCCACGACCAGACGCAGGTCACGCCAAAGGAAGTCGACCTCGAAGCCGTTGACCCAGACTTTCGTCTCCGGCACAGGCAGTCCGATATCTCTTGCCAGCGGCAGAAAGAAGCGCTCGAGGCGCGAACGCGTAAGCCGAAAGGTGCGCCGGTCAAGCCAGATCCGCAGACGGGCCACTCCGGGCTCACCATGGTGATGAACGAGCTCCGCCCGGAGCTTGGGAGGCGTGATGAGGTCGAGCCGATCGGCCTCGTCGACCATGCGCTCCACCGTCATCCGGTCGCGGCGGGCAGCGAGGTCAACGATCGTCTGCGCCGGGCTGGTCACCGGGATGTCGTCGTAGAAGCCAACATCTTCGTCGCGGAGATGGGAACGACGGTGGACGCAAATCCCCGGCCGACTCCGCCTACGGTTGGCTCGCACCGAGACCTCGATGCAACCGGAGCCCTCCTCCCCGACCCCGAAGAGTGCCGCGGCGCTGCCGTGGCTGAGGAAGGCATCGTTGCCCCTGGGGCCAGCATGGCCGCAGGCCAGCACGGCCGCCATCCATCGCCCCTCCCGAGTTAGAGCGCGACGACCCACGGCGTATACGCCTCTGGCCACGGGATGCAAACGACCGGCGGCGATGCGGTGCTTGATCGCATCGCGGCTGAACCCGAGTGCCGCCAATTGACCCCCGGAAATCACCCAGTGCTGACACGCAGCCCGCTCCCAAGCTCGCCGTCCCCTCTCTGTCGATTGGTGAGTTAGGTGCGCTATAGGCCCCCTAAGTCACCAATCGCTTGTACTTCTCCCCTTTGGGTTTGGCTCAGACCATGCCGAGGCCGCCGCTGACGCCCAGGGTCTCGCCGGTCACGTAGGTGGCGTCGTCGGAGGCGAGGAAGGCGACGGCTGCCGCGACCTCGTCGGGCTGGCCGAGGCGGCCCATCTGAGTCGAGGACTTCATCGTCTCGATTACTTTCTCGCCGATCTCGCCGAACTCTTTGGCGCCCATCAGCAGCGGCGTCTCGATCGGGCCGGGGGCGATCGCGTTGGCGGTGATCTCATAGCGGGCGTTCTCGCGGGCGATCGCCTTGGTGAAGCCGACGATCCCCGCCTTCGCGGCGGAGTAGACGGCGGAGCCCTTGGAGCCGACGCGGCCGGCCTCGGAGGAGATGCTGACGATGCGGCCGTACTTCGCCTGCTGCATCCCCGGCAGCGCCGCGTGGGTGCAGTTGAGGACGCCGACGAGGTTGATCGCCAGCACCCGCTGCCACTGCTCGGGCGTGGTGTAGGTGAAGAAGCCGAACTCGTCGGTACCGGCGTTATTGATGAGGATGTCGAGGCTGCCAACCGCGGCGACGGCGGCGCGGGCGGACTCGAGATCGGTGACGTCGAGCTCGAGCGCGTGGCCGTTGACCTCGCCCGCAACCTTCTCGGCACCGGGGACGTCGATGTCGCCGACCCAGACCTCGGCACCCTCGGCGGCGAGCCGGGCGGCGATCGCGGCGCCGATGCCGCTGGCGCCGCCGGTGACCAGTGCTTTGCGTCCCTCCAGCCTCATGCCGGGAGGAGCATAGACTGGCGCCGTGAGCGCGGAGCGACCGAGCAACTATGCCTGCCTCTTCGCGAGCGAGCGAAGCGCGATCCAGTGATGCCGCAGGGGGGCCGCGAACCGATCCCGATCGTCGGCGGCACCGGCGCTCTCGGCGCCGGCCTGGCGACGCGCTGGGCACAGGCGGGCGTACCGGTGGTGCTGGGCTCGCGCTCGGCCGAACGCGCAGAGGAGGCGGCGGCGAAGGTGCGCGCGGCCGTACCGGGCGCCGACGTCAGCGGGCTCGAGAACGGTGAGGCGGCGCAGCGCGGAGAGATCGTCTTCCTCACCGTCCCCTTCCGCGCCCAGTCGGAGAATCTGAACAACCTGCGCGAGGCACTGCGGCCGGGTCAAATCCTGGTCGACTGCACGGTGCCGCTGGCCGCCGCGGTGAGCGGCAAAGCGACGCGCTCGCTCGGCGTCTGGCAGGGCTCGGCCGCGCAGCAGGCGCAAGAGATGGTGCCCGAGGGAGTCACCGTCGTCGCCGCCCTGCACACCGTTGGCGCCCCGACCCTCTCCGACACCGGCGCCGAGCTGGGCGAGGACGTGCTTGTCTGCGGCGACAAGAAGGCCGACAAGGCACGGGTCGCGCGGTTGATCGAGCTGATTCCCGGCCTGCGCGCCGTCAACGCCGGCGCCCTCGAGATGGCCCGCATCGTCGAGCAGCTGACGCCGATGCTGATCTCGGTCAACACGCGCTACAAGGCGCACGCCGGCATCCGCCTCACCGGTTTGCCCGACGCCAACCACTGGGCATAGACGGGGCATGAGGGTCGCGCTCCTGGCCGGCGGTACCGGAGGCGCCAAACTCGCTGCCGGGATGCAGGAGGAGCTGGGGCCCGATCTCTCGGTCATCGCCAATACCGGCGACGACATCGAGGCGCTGGGCGTCCACGTCTCCCCCGACCCCGACCTCGTCAGCTACTGGCTCAGCGGCGAAATCGACGAGGAGCGCGGCTGGGGGATTCGCGACGACACCTTCACCGTCTTCGAGCGCCTGCAGCAGCTCGGCGCCCCAAGCTGGTTCGGCCTCTCCGACCGCGACCTCGCCGCCTGCCTCTACCGGCGCCAGTTCATCGAGGAGGGCGGCCGCCAGACCGACGCCCAGGCGCAGATCGCCCGCGGTCTCGGGGTCGAGGCAAAGGTGCTGCCGATGTCGGACTCGCCGGTCCGGACCAAGGTCCTGACCGCTGCCGGGCGCCGCGATCTGCAGGAGTATCTGATCGTCGACCGCGGCGAGCCGGACGTCGTGGGCGTCGAGCTGGAGGGGATCGAGCACGCCGAACCCAGCCGCGACGTGTTGGACGCGCTGCGCGCTGCCGAGGCGATCGTGATCGGGCCGTCCAACCCGGTGATCAGCATCGGGCCGATCCTCGCCGTGCCCGGCATGCGCGACGCGATTGCCGCCTCACCGGCGCCGGTCGTCGCGGTCAGCCCCTACGTCGCCGGCGAGGTCGTCAAGGGACCGACCGATCGCTTCATGCGGGCGCTCAATCGGCCAACCACGGCCGCCGGCGTCGCCTCTCTCTACGCTGGCCTGATCGACGGCATGGTCGTCGACGAGGGCGATCCCGACCCGCCGCCGGTCGAGGTCGCGACCCTGGCCGCCGCGACGCTGATGGAAGGAGCAAGCGGCCGCGCCCGAGTCGCCCGCATCGTGCTCGACTACGCCGCCAGTCTCGCCGCGTGAGGCAGAAATGACGAGATCGGCAGGCTCCACCCCTACCGTCACTGCAGTTTGAAAGCGACCGCGGTCCTACCCGTCAAGCGTTTCAACGCCGCCAAGCAACGGCTCGCCAGTGGACTCGGCGGCGAGCAGCGCCGGGCTCTGGCGGCGGCGATGGTCGCCGACGTTCTGGAGGCGATCGCCGCGGCGCGGACGATCGAGCGCACGATCGTCGTCAGCGGCGACCCGATCGCGCAGGAGCTCGCCGCCGAGGTGGGTGCCGAGGTGGTGCCCGACCCCGGCGACGCCGGCCACATCGAGGCCGCCCTGGCCGGGATCGCCCGGGCCGAAGCCGAGGGCGCGACCTGCGTCGTCCTCCTGCCCGGCGACTGCCCGCTGCTGGAGCCGCGCGAGCTCGACCGGCTGCTGACCGGCATCCCCGAGCGCTACGTCGGGATCGTCCCCGACCGGCATGGCAGCGGCACCAACGCGCTGGCCCTGAGCCCGCCGGACGCGATCGTCCCCGCCTTCGGCGAGGGCAGCTGCGCCCGCCACGTCGCCGCGGCCCGCGAGGCCGGCATTGCCTTCGGGGTCGAGGAGCTCGCCTCGCTGGGCCTCGACCTCGACACCCCGGCCGACGTCGTCGCCCTGACCCGGCAGCTGGCGGCGCGCCGCGGCCGCGGCCGCCGTACCGCCAAGGCGCTGGGCATATGAGGCCGCGCCGCGCGGGGTTCCCAGTCGACGAAATGCTTGCGAAAGGAGCCGCGCGATGAGCGAGGGGCTGCGAATCGTGCCGGTGCTGGACCTGCCCGAGTTCAGTGCGGGGATGAGCGTCGGGGCGGAGATCGCCCCACGCGCCGAGCTCGATGACGGGGACGTGGTCGCGATCTCGCAAAAGGTCGTCTCCAAGGCGGAGGGACGGGTCCGCAGGCTCTCCTCCGTCCTGCCCGGCGCCGAAGCGCGCAAGCTGGCGGCCGTGCTGGGCAAAGAGCCCGCCCTGGTCGAGCTGATCCTGGAGGAGAGCGCGGAGGTGCTGCGGGCCGAGCGCGGGGTGCTCATCGTCGAGACCAGGCACGGATTCGTCTGCGCCAACGCCGGCATCGACAGCTCCAACCTGCCCGAGCCGGACACGGTCTGCCTGTTGCCGGAGGACCCCGACGCCTCGGCTCGGCGCATCCGGGCGGAGATCGCGGCGGCCGCGGGGACCACCGTGGGAGTGATCGTCTCCGACAGCTTCGGCCGTGCCTGGCGGCTGGGCCAGGCCGAGGTCGCGATCGGTTGCGCCGGGCTGGCGCCGTTGGACGACTGGCGGGGGCGCCATGACAGTGGCGGCCGCGAGCTGGAGGCGACCCTGATCGCGATCGCCGACGAGGCGGCTGCCGCGGCTGACCTCGTTCGCGACAAGGCCAGCCGGGTGCCGGCGGCGATCGTCCGCGGCCTCAGCCGCCACGTCGGTGCCGAAGACGGTCCCGGCGCCGCGGCCTTGCGCCGCCCGCGCAACGAGGATCTCTTCCGCTAGAGGGGAGCGTGCACCCCGCGCGCGCGGGTGCACGCCGGACGGTGCTCTGCGGCGGCGCCCCCCGGGCCGCACGGGATCCAGGGAATCGGCCGAGCGCCGGACGGACCGACCGAGCCTACCCTCCCATGGTCGGCCCGCCGGCCTTCGTGGTGCTAGTCCCGCTTGAAGGCGTCCTTGATCTTGTCCGTGACCTTCTCGACGCCCTCCTTGGCCTTGCCTCCGGCCTGGTCGACTTTTCCCTCCCGCTTCAAGTCCTTGTCTCCGGTGAGGTCGCCAGCGGCCTCCTTGACACGCCCCTTGGCATCGTCGGTATTGCGAATCTCGTCGCTCATGCATTCCCTCCGTAGTCTTCGACTCTGTCGAGTACCGGCTACCCGGATCGGCGGCGGCTAACCGACTGCGGCACCCCGGCGAGGATGGCTCAGAGCGCGACCGGCTCGTAGCTCTCGAGGATCTCGTAGAGCGTCGTGCGCTGGGCCGGCTCGCGACCGGCGGCACGGGCGGCGTCGACCAGCTGCTCGGGCTCCAGGCGCACGCCGTGCTGAGAGCCGGCCATGCGCGAGATGCTCTCCTCCATCAGGGTGCCGCCGAGATCGTTGACGCCCCAGCGCAGCGACTCGGTCGCCCCCTCCAGGCCCATCTTCACCCAGCTCGCCTGCAGGTTGGGGATCGTCCGCCCCAGCGCCAGGCGGAAGGCGGCGGTGTGCTTGAGGTTGTCGGCCATCGAGATCTCCTCGATCCCGTGGGTGCGGCCGAGCATCGTATTGAAGGGGATGAAGCTGAGCGGGACGAACTCGGTGATGCCGCCGGTCCGTTCCTGCAGGGCGCGGACGACGCGCATGTGGCGGGCCAGCTCGCGCGGCTCCTCGATGTGGCCGAACATCACCGTCGAGGTCGAGCGCAGGCCGGCGCGGTGGGAGGCTTCGATGATCTCGACCCAGCGGTCGGCGGGGAGCTTGTTGGGGGAGATCCGCTGCCGCACGCCGTCGTCGAGCACCTCGGCCGCGGTCCCCGGCGTCGAGCCGAGCCCACACTCGAGCAGGTACTCGAAGACCTCTCCGGGCTGCTTGCCGGAGCGCTCGCACATGTAGTGGACCTCCATCGGCGAGTAGGCGTGCAGGTGCAGCTGCGGCGCCACGTCCTTGGCCAGGCGCAGCCACTTGCCGTACTCCTCGAGCGTCAGGTCCGGGTGGATGCCGCCCTGCATGCAGAGCTCGGTGGCGCCGAACTCGACCGCCTCCTCGATCCGCGCCGCGAAGTCCTGCTCGGATACCTCGTAGGCGTCCGGCGAGCGCTTTCCCTGCCCGAATCCACAGAACGCGCACCCGACCACGCAGATGTTGGTGAAATTGATGTTGCGGTTGACGACAAAGGTCGCCCGGTCCCCATGCAGCTCCGCCCGCAGCTCATCGGCGGCAACCCGCATCTCCTCCACGACCTCCGGCCGGTTCTCGATGAACAGCGCCGTCAGCTCGTCCTCGGAAAGCTCCCGTCCCTCTCGCCCCTTCTCAATCGCCCGCTCGCTCAACCCAGCTTCCAGCGTCTCTTCCGACCGGCGCCCGGACCCCCGCCGCGGAATGAAGCTCCAGTACTTCAGCTTCACGACATCCAGCACCCCCTGCTCCATCCACTCCGGATCCATGTACTGCGGGTAGACGCAGAGTCGCTCGGTCAGCGCGAAACCCCTGGGCGCAAGCTCCTTGCGGACCTGATGAGGACTCGGGAACGGCTCCTCGGGAGAGATGTGGTCCCCGTTCGCCGACAGCCCCCCAAGGTCAGTTGCCCCCGCTTCAACCAGCTCCGGCCACCAGTCCGAAAGGTTCGGCGGGATCTGCACCCCCACATCCGGCATCAGCCGCTGCGACTCCCCAATCAAGCGCTTGATCTCCTCGATCCCCACGGGACTCGCCCACCCCGGCATCGGCAGCCCGCCGTCGGCGCCGGGAGATGGGGATGACCCCGGACGAGCCTCCCCATCTGTTGCGAGGGAGGGGTCATCCCCATCTCCCGCCCACCGCTCCCGCGAAGCCGCATCAGCGATATCAGCGACTTCCGCCCCGTAGTACTTCGGATGCGGCACGAAGTTCTGCAGGATCACCTCCTGCAGATGCCCGTACCTCTCGTGCAGCTTCGCCAGCGCTTCGAGCGACTCGACCCGCTCGTCCTCGGTCTCGCCGATCCCGACCAGGATCCCACTCGTAAACGGGATCCTCAATGCACCAGCAGCCTCGATCGTCGCCAGCCGCACTGCCGGGTGCTTGGTCGGCGAGCCGGCATGCACCGTCTCCATCAGCCGCTCGGAGATCGACTCCAGCATCAGGCCCTGCGATGCCGTCACCTCGCGCAGCCGGGCCAGATCCGTGCGGTCGAGCACGCCGAGGTTGGTGTGCGGCAGCATCCCCCGCTCGAGCGCCCGCTCGCAGGCCCAGACGACGTAGGAGGTGAAGTCGTCATGGCCCCACTCGGCCAGCCGCGCGGCTACCTCGGGATTGACCTCCGGTCGCTCGCCGGTGAGGACGAGGAGCTCCTTGGTGTTGCGTTTGAGTGCCTCGTCGAGCCGCCGCTCGACCTCGTCAGGCGCGTGGATATGCGCCCTGTGCGTGGCGAACGCGCAGTACTTGCAGTAGCACTGGCAGGTCCGGGAGAGGGAGAGGGTGAAGTTCCGCGAGAAGGTAACCCGGCGCACGCCGCCCAAGGTACTGCAACCGCCGGGCCGGCCTGGCCCGGCGGGTTCAGCGCTTTGCTTAAGGAGCGGGTTTGGTGGGGTTGTCCGGCTCGGCGCGTTTCTTCAGCGGCGGCCGGATCTTCTCCGGCGCTTCGGTCGGCGGCAGGCCACCGGGCTCGAGCACGAACCTGTAGACGGCCGCGGCGAGCAGCGCCCCGACGATCGGGCCAACCAGGTAGGGCCAGACGTCGCCGAAGCTGTTGCCGACCAGGGCCGGGCCGAACCAGCGGGCCGGGTTGAAGGCACCGCCGGTGAGCGGGCCGCCGACCATGACGATGAAACCGAGGGTGGTGCCGATCGCCAGCGGCGCCCACTCCTTGAAGCTCTTCTCGGAGTAGACCGCGGCGAGGATGACGAGGACGAGGCAGAAGGTTCCGACCCCCTCGACGATCGAGCCGGCGAAGTTGTTGGCCAGAAGGCCGCTCACTTCGGCGGCGCCGTAATGGGTGGCCCGTCCCTCGTCGAGCAGCAGACCCTTGGTCAGCAGGGCACCAAGCACCGCTCCGGAAAGCTGGGCGAGCATGTAGATGATGCCGTCGAGCGGTCTGATCCGCCTGATCGCAAGCGCGGCCAGCGTCACCGCCGGGTTGAAATGTCCACCGCTGACGACGCCGAACATGACGATCAGCCCGAACAGCAGGAAGGCGTGGACCAGCCCGATGACCGCGAAGTCCGAGCCGAACTGCGCCTGACTTCCAGTCGATACGAACAACACGACGACGCTGGTGATGAAAAAGACCAGCAAAAGCGTGCCGATCAACTCAGCAAGATATGCGGCTAGACCTCGTTCCTGCACTCTTATTCCCTCCTCGATCCCGTGATCAGGTAAGCGGCGGCAGTCTACTCATATTTGCTCAATGGAATAAGTTCGCAGCCAGATGAGACGTGCTGTCGCGCTGCTGGCGGCCGCCTTCCTGCTCGCCGGCGTCGCCGGCTGCGGTGAGGACGGCGCGGAACCGGGCGTGCCGAAAGGCGCGATCCTCGTGCTCGATTTCACCCCCAACGCGGTCCACTCCGGGATCTACGCGGCGCGAGGCCAGGGCTTCTACGCGGACGCCGGTGTCGATCTGGCCGTCCAGCAGCCGGGCGAATCGACCGACGCCCCGAAGCTGCTCGCCGCCGGCCGCGCCGACTTCGCGATCCTCGACATCCACGACCTCGGCATCGCCCGCGAGCAGGGCCTCGACCTGGTCGGGGTGATGGCGATCGTCCAGCGGCCGCTGGCGGCGGTGATCGCCCGCGGCGACGGCTCCGTGCGCCGGCCGCGCGATCTCGAGGGGCACACGGTCGGCGTTACCGGCCTGCCCTCCGACGAAGCCGTGGTCGACTCCGAGGTCAGCGCCGACGGCGGCGACCCGGCCGAGGTGGACGAGGTGACGATCGGCTTCAACGCGATCTCCTCGCTCGCCGCCGACAAGGTCGACGCCGCCACCGGCTTCTGGAACGCGGAGGGGGTGGCGCTGCGGCGCCAGGGGGTCCCGATCCGCATCTTCAAGGTCGACCGCTACGGCGCCCCGCCCTACCCCGAGCTGATCCTCACCACCTCGCGCCACACCCTCGACCGCGACCCACGCCTCGTCCATGCGGTCGTCGACGCCACCCGTCGCGGCTACGCCTTCACCGAGCAGCAGCCGGCCAGGGCCCTCGACGCCCTCCTCGCCGCCAACCCGGCCCTCGACCGCGCCAACCAGCAGGCCCAGCTGCAGGCCCTGCTCCCGGACCTCCACCCCGTCCCCTTCGACCCGGCCATCCTTCGCGCCTGGTCGAGCTGGGACGTCGCCCACGGCCTCTTGAAGCGCCCCGTGGACGTCGACCGGACCTTCGACCTGCCCTGACGAGGTGGGCCGGACCATCTCGGCGGACACTCAGCCCGAAGGCGTCCGCCTAGGTATGGCTCACCCCTCGAGCAGGCGCTTCACAAGATCGGGCATTTCACGCGCCATCCGCGACCGTGGCACCACCAGGTCGACGCCCGCCGCCTCGGCGGCTTCGCGGGTCTCGACGTTGACGTGCGAGTAGTAGCCGAGCACGGGGACGCCGAGACCGACCAGCGCCTCCGGGTTCTCGACGTCGAGGTCAGCGACGAGCAGATCGAGCCGGTCCAGCGGCGCCTCCTGCAGCGAGGGCGCCAGCGTCACCTCGTGGCCGGCCGCGCTCAGCGTCGCCTCGACCTTGCTGCCGAGCATCAGGTCGGCGGCAACAGCCACCACCCGCGCCATCAGGCCGCCATCTAGATCGACCGACGCTGGCGGAACTCTTCGCGGACGCTCTCCGGCCGGCCCCACATCTGCACGACCTCGGAGCGACCCTCGCGCACCTCGGCGACCCGCATCTCCCCGGCCACGCCCTCGCCATCGAGCTTCGAGAGCACGCCCTTGACGGCCTCGGCGGCGGCCGCATGCCCGAAGCTGTGGGCGACCAGCAGCCGCCAGTGCCAGTCGGCATGCGAGTAGACCTGCGCGTTGACCTGGCTCAGCGCCACGGCGCTGTCGATGTACTGGCTCTCGTCCTCGATTCGCAGGTCGAGCTCGAGGTCGGTCCAGTCGGGCGGCAGGGCGTCGAGGAGGCGCTGGAAGTCGTCGGCGAGGGGCACGGCGGGAAGCCTAGCGCTGCGACAGCGGCGCGCCGCCGAAGTGGCGTCGCAACTGCTTGTGGCGGTGACCGAAGACGGCCGCGATCGCGGGGCGCAGCAGCCGGCCCGGCAACGGCGGCCGCGGCTCCCAGGCGAGGCGATCGCGGATCGCCGTGCCCTCCGCCCCGGCCTCGATCGTGCGCTCGTGCTCCCAAAGCCGCTGCGAGAGCATCGTCGAGCGCTCGAGGAAGCCGCGCCCCGGCTCGATCCACTCGAGGCCGATCTCGTCGTAGTCGACCGGGATCGCCCCGAAGAGCAGCAGCCAGCTCCGTCCCAGCGGCCCGGGCTCGAGCGCGTGCAGGTCGAGGCTCTCGAGGCCGCGCGGCGTCGTCATCCGCAGCAGCGGCCCCAACTCGGCGTTGATCCCCTCGGCGCTCATCGCCCGCTCCCAAACCGCTGCCGGCTCCGCCAGCAGGGTCGAGGCGATCTGAAATTCCGCTCGCCGCTCCATCAGCCGAGGAAGACCTCATAGAGGAGGAAGACGTTGAGGGCGATGATCAGGCCGGCGAGGACGCCGGCCAGCGCCGACAGCCAGCCCGGGTTGACCAGGTCGCCCATCACCTCGCGCTTGCTGGCGACGATCAGCAGCGGCACCAGGGCGAAGGGGATGCCGAAGGAAAGGACGACCTGGCTGCCGACCAGGGCGTCGGTCGGGTCGATGCCGATCGCCAGCACCAGCAGGGCCGGCGCCAGGGTGATCGCGCGGCGCGCGAAGAGCGGGATGCGGCGGCGGATGAAGCCCTGCATCACCACCTGCCCGGCCATCGTCCCGACCGAGGAGGAGGCGAAGCCGGAGGCCAGCAGGGCGATCCCGAAGACGGTGGCGGCGCGGTCGGAGACCAGCGTCTGCAGCGCTTCGAAGGCGCCGTCGATGGTGTCGACGCCGGTCAGGCCGCTGGTGTGGAAGAGCGCCGCGGCGACGATCATCATCGAGAGGTTGACCAGGCCCGCGAGCGAGAGGGCGATCACCACGTCGACCTTCTCGAAGCCGAGGATCTTCTTCTTCTCGGCCTCGTCGCGGCCGACGATCCGGCGCTGGGTCAGGGCCGAGTGCAGGTAGACCACGTGCGGCATCACCGTGGCGCCGATGATCCCGGTGGCGAGCAGGATGCTCTCGGTGCCGGCGAAGCCGGGGACGAAGAGGTGGCTGGCGATTTCGCTGGCCTGCGGCTTGGCGTCGAAGAGCTCGAAGACGAAGGAGGCGACGACGACGCCGACGAGGACGCTGATCCCCGCCTCCAGCCGCCGGTAGCCCATCTGCTGCAGGCCGAGGATCGCGAAGGCGCCTGCCCCGGCGATGATCCCGGCCGGGAACAGCGGGATCCCGAAGAGGAGGTTGAGCCCGAGCGCGGCGCCGACCACCTCGGCGATGTCGGTCGCCATCGCCACCAGCTCGGCCTGCAGCCAGAGGCCGATCGAGGTGCGGCGCGAGAAGCGCTCGCGGCAGAGCTCGGCCAGGTTCTTGCCGGTGGCGATGCCGAGCTTGGCCGACTGCGTCTGCACCAGCATCGCGATCAGGTTGGCCGCGAGCACGACCCAGAGCAGCAGGTAGCCGAACTTGGCGCCGCCGGCGATGTTGGTGGCGAAGTTGCCGGGGTCGATGTAGGCGACGGCGGCGATGAAGGCGGGGCCGAGGAAGGGCCAGATGCGACCGATGCCGGTGGTGTGGCCGTCGAGCGAGCGCCGCGCCGCCTCGGCGACCCGCGCCTCGCCGGGAAGGACGTCCTCGACGGTGGCTTCGCTGCGCCGGGCCAGCTTCACCCGCGCTTGCCTTCGCCGCTGGGGGGAAGCAGGTCGGGCCCGGGGATCGGGGTGCCGTGGGGGTCGTGGCTCGGTTCGCCGAGCTTGGCGGCGATCAGCAGCTCCAGGTCCTCGGAGATGTAGTGCTCGAGCACCTCCGCCTCCTGGTGGACGCGGTCGGCCGGCATCCCCAGCGCCTCGGAGAGGTAGGCCTCGATCAGCCGGTGGTGGCGGATCACCTCCAGCGCCACCTTCTCCCCGGCCGGGGTCAGGCTGACGCCCTTGTAGGGCATGTAGTCGACCAGGCCCAGTCCCGCCAGCCGTTTCAGCATCGAGGTCGCGGTCGCCGGCGTCACCTCCAGCCGCTGCGCCACCTCGCCGTTGAGGACGAGCCCGTCGCGCTCGCGCGAGATCGCGTAGATCGCCTTCGCGTAGTCCTCGATCGCTTCGGTGCTGGGGGCGCGCTTCGCCCGGGCGGCGTCCTTAGAGGCCATCAGACCGAGACCAGCAGGCCGGTCAGATAGAGGACGGCGATGCCGGCGAGCATCCCGACGACGGTTGCTGGATAGAGCAGCCGCCCCTCGCCGTCGCGCATCGCCGGCGAGATCTGCACGATCACCCGCGCGATGGCGCCGACGCCGACGCCGAAGAGCAGCGCCGCCAGGCTCGGGTTGAAGGCGGAGGCGCCGATCCAGGCGCCGAGGATCGCCGGGGCGCCGGCGATCAGGCCGAGGCCGAGCAGGCGGCCCAGCCCGGGTCGCTCGGCCCCGTCGCCGCTCCGCAGCGGCGCCACGATCGCCAGTCCCTCGGTGGTGTTGTGGATCGCGAAGCCGACGACGAGGAAGGCGCCGAGCGCGAGCGCCCCGCTGGCGTAGGAGGAGCCGATCGCCAGGCCCTCGCCGAGGTTGTGGAGGCCGATCCCGATCGCCACCAGCAGCGCCAGGTAGGCGCCCCCGGTGGCCGCCGAGGCGCCGCCCGCGCGCCGCCCCCACTGCGAGAGGTAGGAGTCGACGCCAGCCAGCCCGAGATAGGCGACGAGGGCGCCGACGAAGACCAGGCTGGTGCCGCCGAACGCCGCCGGCGCCTCGGCGGCGATCTCCAATCCCTCCAGCGCCGCGTCGATCGCGAGGAAGGCGAGCAGCCCGACGGTGAAGGCGATCAGGCTGCTCATCCAGCGCCGCCCGAGGCGGCCGAGAAAGGGCAGCCAGAGCATCCCCAGGCTGACCGGGATCACCCCGACGTAGATCCCCAGCAGCGCCATCAGGCCGTAGAAGTCGAGGTCGGCTTCGGGCGTTTCGGCGGCGACCGGGATCGTCGCCGCGACCGTGCCGCCGGTCGCGGTGAGGACGAAGATCTCGTAGGCCTCGCCCTCGATCCAGGGGTAGGAGACGTCGAGCGTGGTCGAGCCGAGCCGGCCGATCTCGTTGCCGCCCCGGGCGACGAACGGGGCGTAAGCGTCGTTGACGGCGACCTGGGCGACCTCGACCGGGTCGGGCCCGTCGTTGCGCAGGGTCAGCTCGATCGTGCCGGGGCGCAGGGCCGTGCGCTCGACCGCGACTTCCTCCAGCGGGGGCCCGCTGCGCTCGCCGAGGCCGGGCCCGCCGAGCAGGGCGAAGGCCACGATCGCGACCGCGATCAGGGCCAGCGGGATCGCTCCCAGCGCCCAGGTCGGCAGACCGCCGCCGGCTCCGGGCTCGACCCGGGCCCCGGCCTCCATCAGGCCTTCCCCTTCTCGCCCCAGGGCAGCTCGCAGTAGGCCGTCGCGGCGGCGGCAGCACTCAGCTTCGAGGGGTCGCCGACGCGGAAGAACCCGGTCCAGCCGAGCTCGGCGAACTCGCTGACGTGGGCGTGGAACATGTAGTCGCCGTCGAAGGGGAACTCGAGCTCGAGGATGCCCCGCTGGCCTTGCCCCTGGATCACCGTGTCGGTGTACTCGCTCGGCGTCAGCGAGGTCCCGGTCGGGTAGAACTGGAAGAAGTTGCCGTGAATGTGGAAGGAGTTGACGGGGTCGTACTCGAGCGCGTTGACGAGGTAGACGCGGACCAGCTCGCCACGCTCGACCCGGATCGGCTCGTTGACGTAGTGGAAGCCGACGGTGTTGACCGCGTAGACCTCGTTGGCGAGGTCGAAGTTGGTGTCGAAGCCGTTCATCACCATCACCATCTCGTCGGCTTCCGGGCGCCCCTGTTTGGGATCGATGACGAAAGCGCCATAGAGGCCGCGGGCGATGTGGGCGGCGAGCGGGGCGACGTGGCAGTGATAGAGGTGGAGGCCGAAGGGCGAGGCGTCGAACTCGTAGGTGAAGCTCTCGCCGGGCTCGACCTGGCCGCCGCCGCCGAGCTCGCCGATTCCCGGCATGCCGTCCATCGGCGCCCGGTGGATGCCGTGGAAGTGCATCGTGTGCGGATGCTCGGAGGCGTTGACGAAACGGATCCGCAGCAGCTCGCCCTCGCGCCCGCGCAGAGTCGGCCCGGGAACGCGGCCGTTGTAGGTCCAGGCCTCGAACTTGACCCCCGGCGCGACTTCGATCTCCTTGTCGTGGGCGACGATCTCCCATTCGCGCAGGACCCGGCCGCTGGCCAGGCGGCGGGTGCTGCCGTAGTCGAAGTCGCGCAGGATCCCGGTCGGGTCGAAGCCGTTGGCACGGTGGTCGACCACGGTGCCGGCGGCGAAGGTGGCGTGCGGGAAGTGGCCGTGGCCGGCGTGGCCGTTGGCGGCGGTCGACTCGGCGGCGAGGGCGCTGTCGGGGCCAGGGGCGCGGCCGTTGAGCAGGCCGCTGAGCCCGATCGCGGCCGGAGCGGCTGCCGCGGCGGCGCCGCCGAGCAGGCGGCGGCGGCTGATGCCGTTCCTGTTTGCCGAAGATTTCATGGTTGGGGATTTTGACACATCTAAAAGACGTTTTCGATTCATCTAAAAGAGGTGGGTGGTTGGGCGATGGGGATGACCCCGCCCTCACAACAGCGGGGAGGTTCGGTTGGGGTCATCCCCATCGCCCATCGCGAGCGCTTTCTAGAATCGGGTTATGAGCGAGGCCCTCACCGTTGAGTTGGACGCCCAGTACCGGCAGCTGCGCGAGGAATGTGGGCTGGTCGACAGGTCCGAGCGCGGCAAGCTGCTCGTCAGCGGTCCCGATGCGGCTGAGTACCTGCAGGGACAGCTGACGAATGACGTAGAGGCGCTGGGGCCCGGGGATGGGCAGTACGCGGCGCTGTTGGATCGCAAGGGGCACATGCAGGCGGATATGCGGGTGCTGCGGCCCGCCGCCGAGGAGATCTGGGTCGACACCGAGGCGGTGGCGCTGGCGGTGACGAGGCGGCACCTGGAGATGTACTCGATCGGGCGCGATGTGAAGGTGGCCGACGTCAGCCCGGAGCGGGCGATCCTGTCGCTGATCGGGCCGCGAAGCGTCGAGGTTGCCGGCACCGCGGCGCTGCCGGAGAACGCCTGCGAAGCGACGACCGTGGCCGGGGTGGAGTGCTTGGTGGCGGGCACCGGCGGGGGGATCGACCTGATCGTTGCTGCCGGCGAGGCCGAGCGCCTGGGTGGCGCTTTGGTCGAAGCCGGCGCCGTCGCGGTCGCCGCCGCCGCCGCCGAGATCCTCCGCGTCGAGGCCGGCACCCCCCGCTTCGGAGCCGAGATGGGGACGGCGACGATGCCGGCCGAGGCCGGCATCGTCGAGGAGACCGTCAGCTTCACCAAGGGCTGCTACATCGGCCAGGAGACGGTCGCCCGGCTCCATTACAAGGGCCGCCCCAACCGCCATCTGCGCGGCCTGCGACTGAGCGCCCCGGCCGCGCCCGGGGCGGCGCTGCGGTTGGGCGAGAAGGAGGTCGGGCAGCTCGGCGGCAGCGTCGTCTCCCCCGCCTTCGGGCCGATCGGGCTGGCGATCCTGCGCCGCGAGGCCGAGCTCGGAGCCGAGCTCGCCGTAGGTGAAGATGGCGTTACGGCTGCGGTGGTCGACTTACCCTTCAGTTAGATTCAGCCGGGCGATGGGTCGTGGGAGAGCGAAAGCGGTCGTGGGCGCGTTCGCCGTGCTGGCGCTTTTGGCCGCCGGCTGCGGCGCCGAGAGCCACCCCAACGAGCAGCGGCCAGAGGTGCCGCTGCGGGTCAGCGTCACGATCACCCCGAAGGCGGTCACGGTGCAGCCGGCCAGCGTCGGCTTCGGCCCGGCCCGTACCCAGCAGATCCCGCAGAACCAGAATCAGTCGCAACCGGAGATCAAGGGCGACAACGGACCGCTGACGGTCTCGATCGTGATCGCCAACCAGACCCGCTCCGACTCCAGGCTGGAGATTCGCGGACCGCACGACGTCAGCTCGGTCGCGATCCCGGCCGGCAGTCCGGCGACGTTGCAGACCGACCTCCCCACTGGGACCTATGCGGTCGGCGCCGCCAACGTCCCGGGCGCCCGCCTCGGCAAACTCGCGGTCGGCCCCTTCCGCGCCTCCTCCCAGAACGACGTCCTGCTGCCATAACGGCGAAGGGGACGCGAGCATTTGCCCGCGCCCCCTTCAGCGTGCCTGGCCCGCTGGGCCGCCGGAGCTAACCGACGTCGAGCGGGATCTGGGCACCCTCGAATCCACCGAAGTCCTGGAAGGCCCTCAGTGTGTAGTTGCCTGTGAGGGTGATCGGCAGGTGCTGGGTGAGCGGGTTACCGCCACAGATCGGACCACCGGCACCGATTGTGCTTGTGGCTGTGAACTTGGCGTTGATTGTCGCGTCCACGTCCGGGATCGCACCGAATGTGTTGTGGTAGATCCCAGCCGGAACCGGGCCCTGCGGTTTGATGTCGTATGTGCATGTCGACACGTTGGCCGCGTGGAGCGCCGGGGTTTCGTAGACGTGGATTTCGATCTGCTGCCCGGCCGGGCAGTTGACCCACGCGTGCATTTCGCCTGTCGTCGGGGCCAGCTGGTCATTTGTCGTGCCCGGACGACTGAAACCGACGGAGTAGTCGCAGCCGTTCATTGTGATTGTCACCGGTGTCGGCCCGCCCGGTTGCGAGTTGCAATTGTTGTATGTCGGGGTGAATGTCACCGGGTCGGTCGGGCCGACGAGTGTGGCGTCGAGTTTCGAGGTACAGGCGATCGTCCTGATCGGTGCTTCGCCGATGTCGAACGTCACCCCGCCCAGCTGTTCTCCTGTGACTATCGACGGAAACCCCTGGGATGTCAGCGCTCCTGTTTCGGCCTGAGCCGCCGCGGCGAGCGCCGCGCTGATCGCGAGCACCGCGCTGACGGCCAGCCCGAGCATCTTGAGATTGCGAATCATTTGACTTCCTTTCGCTTGGGGATTCGTTCCAATACGGGACTCTGAATCTGTAACATTTGTTATTTGAATATTCAAAGGAACTTTGTGTTTTAAACGGAGAATGGCCGCTGCAAGCGGCTTTTCAGGGTGGCGATTGCGTCTGGACCGCCTGTCACTGTCGATGCGATGACTGTCGTGCTCGCAATCGCCGTCCTCCTGCTCGCTGGGGGCCTGGCCTATCTGCTCGCCTCGCGCCGCCAAGGCCCGCTGGAGCAGCCCGATCTCGGCCCGGCAATCCAAGCGGCGACCTCGCGAGCGGTCGCCGACCTGATGCGGATCAACGAGGAGTCGCGCAAGCTCGACGCCAAGACCTCCGAGGCGGCGCTCGACAGGCGCCAGGCGGAGATCGACAAGCGCCAAGCCGAGATCAAGGGCCTGGCCGAGCGGATCGCCAAAGGCCAGGAGAAGATCGAGGCCGAGGTCCGCAAGCGCGGCGAGACCGACCTCCAGACCCGCACCCTGCTGGAGCAAATGGGGCAGACCGTCGGCAACCTCAATTCCGAGACCGCCGGCCTGAAGAAGGCGCTGCGCCAGCCGCAGACCCGCGGCCAGTGGGGCGAGCTGCAGCTGCGCCGCTGCGTCGAGATCGCCGGCATGACCGAGCACGTCGACTTCGAGCTGCAGGAGACGCTGCGGACCGAAGACGGGCGGCTGCGGCCCGACGCGCTCTTCCTCCTGCCCGAGGGCCGCAGCTTCGTCGCCGACTCCAAGGTGCCGCTCGACGCCTTCCTCGACGCCCAGGAGTCGGAGGTCGAAAGCGAGCGCCGGGTCCACCTCGATCGCCATGCCCGGCAAGCGCGCGAGCACGTCCGCGCGCTCAGCTCAAAGGACTACCAGGGGCAGTTCAAGGCCGGCGAGATGCCGGACCTGGTGATCTGCTTCATCCCCAACGAGCCGGCGCTGCACGCCGCCTTCGGCGCCGACCCGACGCTCTTCGACTACGCCTTGGAGCGCAACGTACTGCTGGTCAGCCCGACCTCGCTGATCGGGTTGCTGCGGACGATGGAGCTGGGCTGGCGCCAGGAGCGGATGGTCGCCGAGGCGGCCGAGATCGCCGAGGCGGCCAGCACTCTGCACGCCCGCTTCGGCAAGTTCATCAGCGATTTCGACACCGTCGGCCGCCGGCTCGAGTCGGCGACCAAGTCCTACAACTCCGCGGTCGGCTCGATGGAGGGCCGACTGCTGCCGCAGCTGCGCAAGGTCGAGGACCTCGGCATCGCCCCGGGTAAGGCGATCGAGCCGCCGGAACCGGTCGAGATCACCGTTCGGGAGATCACCGCCCCCGAGCTCTCTGACGTCGCCTGACCGGCGCATCCCGGCGTCCTCCCTCGCCTGTGTGCAAAGCACACGGCGCTCGGTGTCCTTGGGCTGCTCCGGTCAGGCGACGTCAGAGCAGGCTCTTTTTTAACTAGGATTCCCCGGCCCGTTATCTACCCTGCGGAGGACCCCCTTGGCCGTTGACAGCAGCACCATCTCGAAGCTGGACGTAGAGCCCGGAACCCTGCCCGACACGATGGCTGCCTGGGTGATTCGCGAGGAGCGCCAGGGCGAGCCGAAAGACGCCTTCCAGCTCGAGCAGATCGAGGTTCCCGAGCCCGGCGCCTTCGAGGTGATCGTCCGCGTGATGGCGGCCGGCGTCAACTTCAACAACGTCTGGGCGGCGCTGGGCGAGCCGGTCTCGGTCTTCCCCTACGGCGACCACCCCGAGTACGGCCACCACATCGGCGGCTCCGATGCCTCCGGCGTCGTCTGGAAGGTCGGCGAGGGCGTCACCCGCTGGAAGGTCGGCGACGAGGTCGTCGTCCACTGCAACCAGGCCTCCTACGAGGACGTCGAGGTCCACGGCCTCGATCCGCTCGCCGCTCCCAGCCAGAAGATCTGGGGCTACGAGACGACCTGGGGCTCCTTCGCCCAGTTCACCAAAGTGCAGGCCCAGCAGCTGCTCCCCCGCCCCCAGAACCTGAGCTGGGCCGAGGCCTCCTCCTACGGGCTCACCTACTTCACCGCCTACCGGATGCTGATCGACCAGTGCAAGCTGCAGCCGGGTCACAACGTCCTCATCTGGGGCGCGGCCGGCGGCCTCGGCGTCTTCGCCGTGCAGCTCTGCAAAGCGGCCGGGGCGAACGCGATCGGCGTCGTCTCCTCCGACGAGAAGGGCGAGCTGGTCAAGCAGCTCGGCGCCGTCGACTACATCAACCGCTCCGAGTTCGGCGAGATGATGCGGACGCCGGAGAACCTCGTCGACAAGGCCCTGGACAAGGAGCGCTTCAAGGCCTCGCGCGGCTTCGCCAAGCGGGTCAAAGAGCTGCTCGGCGACGCTCCCGACATCGTCTTCGAGCACGTCGGCCAGGCGACCTTCCCGACCTCGGTCTACACCGTCAAGCCATTCGGCAAAGTCGTCATCTGCGGCGCCACCTCGGGCTTCCAGCTCGACTTCGACGTGCGCTACCTGTGGATGCGCCAGAAGCAGATCATCGGCTCCCACTTCGCCAACGCGTACGAGTGCATGCGGGCCAACCAGCTGATGGCCGAGGGCAAGGTCCGCCCCGTGCTCTGGCAGACGATGGACTTCGACGGCGTCCCCGGCGCCCACCAGCTGCTGCACGAAAACAAGCACCTCGGCAAGATCGCGATCCTGGTCGGAGCCGGGTCCGAGGACGAGGGCAAGGCCGAGGAGGGCCCCGGCGCGATCCGGGCCGAGGTCGGAGCATGAGCCAACTTCAACTGGAGAGGGGCATCTGATGGTGGAGGTCTGCAGGCTCGACTGGCACATCCCACCCTTCCGGGCCGATCGCTTCCTCGACCTCTGGGAACCGGCGGCGGCGAAGATGCCCGCCTACGGTGCCAAGAGCTGGTCGCTGACCCGCTCGATCGACGACCCGCTGGCCTTCCAACAGACCTCGCTCTGGGAGAGCCGCGCCGACTTCGAGCGGTACTGGTTCTCGACCGAGATCGAGGCCGCCCGGACCAGCATCATCGACCTCTACGACAAGCCACTGCTGCCGACCTGGCACACCCTGCTCGTCACCGAATAAGGAACACCGCTGTAATAGAAGTCCAGACTTTGCGGGCTTGAAGTAAAGAAATTGCCCTACCCGTCCGATAGGCCCGGTAGACCTATCAGTGGGTTTTACGAAAGGGCGATTTTTCGATGCTTGGTTCGACTATCTTTGTCGTCTCCGCACTGGCCGTGGGCTGGCTCTGTGTGTTGTTCCTCGTCCTGATGGTCTGCCGGATGGCGGCGCGAGCCGATGCCGAAATCGCCTCCCCGACTCAGAGCCCCCGTCGCCCGAGAACGTGGGGAACCGTGCGCAGCAAGATCTTGACGTCGCCCCAGAGCGACCAGTTGGCCACGTACAGGTAGTCCATCGCCCCCATCTCCCGCAGCGGCACCCGCGCCGGCCCGAGGATCTGCCAGGGGCCGGTCATGCCCGGCATCAGCTCCAACCGGCGGCGGTACCAGCCCTTGACGTTCTGATCCTCGTCGACGACCAGCGGCCGCGGTCCCACCAGGCTCATCTCGCCGCGGGCGATGTTGAGCAGCTGCGGCAGCTCGTCGAGGGCGCTCTCGCGGAGGAACTTTCCGACCCGGGTGACGCGGGGATCGTCGGCGATCTTGAAGAGCCCGACCTGCGCTTCGTTGCGATCGCGGAGCGAGTCCTTCATCTCGTCGGCGCCAGGGACCATGGTCCGGAACTTGAAGAGCCCGAAGTGCTTGCCGTGCCGCCCGACCCGGCACTGCCTGAAGAAGACGGGTCCCCTGCTGTCGAGCTTGATCGCGATCGCGATGACGATTATCAGCGGCGCGATCGCGAGCAGGCCGACGAGAGCCCCAATCAGATCGAAAGCCCGCTTGACCGCGATCGAGGACCGGGTCAGCGCAAAGCGCCGCACGCCCATCACCGTCACCCCGTGGAGGTCGTCGAACTCGACCGAGGATCCGACCACCTCGAGCAGGCGCGGCAAGACGCTGACCTTGACCCCTACCGCGTCCAGCGTGCTGACGAGATCGAGCATCCGTTGCGGCTCGAGGCTGTCGGGCGCGATGATCGCCCTCTGCACGTCCATCGACGCCGCCAGCTCGCGGATCTCCGAAAGCCGCGAGGCCGAAAGCGCATCCGCCGACCAGACCGAGACCGCCGCCGGGTTGATGTGGGCCACGAGCTGGGCGTTGAGGCCGTGGTGATCCGCGAGCTTCGAGCGGATCGTCGTCGCGGCAGCGTCATCGCCGACGAACAGGCAACGCTCGGCGGGTGAGATCCGCAGGGCCACCGCCCTCGCGGCAGCTCGCCCCAGGACCAGGAAGACGAGCAACATTCCCCACAGAAGCAGCACTTCGCTGCGGTCGAGATTGTCGCCGGCATAAAGGAACCCTCCGGCCAGCCAGGCGCAGAGGACACCGAGCGTCGCCACCTGCAAAAGCTTCGGCGCCTCGTCGAGCGTGGTCTTGTGCAGAAGCGCCTCGTCGCGGTCGTAAAGGCCGATCACCTTGATCACCAGGAAAAGAACAAAAAGACCGATGACGCTCAGCCAGGTAATCCGCAACGACCTCGGCGAAAGCGAATCCAGGACCAGCAGCGCCGCCACGAAGGCAGCCAGATCCGCGATCAGGAGGGAGTGGCGGAAAACCTGATCGCGCCGCAGGCTGAGGCGCCTGCCCTGATCCGGATCGAGCCTGGCAGCCGCGTCGCTGAGCGATGGCTCCGGTGGCAACCTGAAATCGATTGCCGCTGGATGAGAAGCGGCCACCTGACCGGAGCGCCCTGCCCGTGCCTCTGGCTCGGCGCCCCTGCTCATCCGCTCGTCGCCCGCGTCAGTAAGTGTCGCGAAAGCGATCCCAATGGCTTTGCGATTCTCCCCAGCGGGAGAAGCCGATCTGCGATGCACAAACTCATGTAGACATCCCCTACCCCAAAAATAGTGATCTGGCCCGGAGAGACGGAGCAGATTGTTCCTTTTTGGCACTGCGGTGCGGCCATCCCGCTAGCCCGCGTGCTGCCCGGCCTGAGCGCCCCGATGAGGTGCTCCCCTTGGAACGCTCTCGATACAACTGGTTAACGGTGGGCACCCCCTCGCGCTTTCGGCGAGATGCTAGCGCCCTGTCCTGCTTTCCGCCAATCAGCGGCGGCCGTGGGAGCCGCGGCCCGGAACCTTGATCTTGCCGGGGCCTTTGACGCAGGCGCGGTAGATCCGGCTGCCGGAAACTTGTTTGTTTAGAACGGTGCTCGCGAGGATGCTCACCTTGAAGGTGCCCTCCGGCAAATTCTTCAGGCGAATGCTTTTCCTCAGAAGCGTGGGGTCGCTGACGTCGGCGAACTTCTTGCCGTTGACCCGGACCACGACCTTTTTGAGCGGGTCGTACTTCGGGTTGCGCAACACGATCCTCAGCGTGCGCCGGCTCATACAGGCCTTCGCGCTGGGCACGCCGATGACGTTCGCGAAGGCGATCTTGTCCTGCCCCGCACCCGGCAGCGGCGCCAGCGGGCTCGATTCGCTGCAGCCATAGGTCGCACTGGCCACTTTGCCGTCAGGGGCGATGGTCGGCTGGGAATCGTCGCCGGGCTTGCTGAAGCAGACCAGCAGATGCCGGGAGTTGTCGGCGGCGACGATCACCCTCCAGGCGGTGAGCCCGAGCAGCGGGTTCGCTTCGCATTTATCGCCGCCCCGAAACCACTGGTGCAGCCCCCAGAAGGAACCGTCGACCTGCGGCCGCATGCTGGTCCACATGACTTCGCCGGCGGGGTGCTCGCAGGTCGCGAATTTGGTCGGGTTGACCACGGTGCCCTGGAAGTTGCCGCTGGAAAGGCCCTGGATCCCGACGGCACCGCCGGTGAACGACCAGACGCCTTCGATCGGGTTGCCGGGGTCCGCGGCGACAGCGCTCGCGGTCGGCGCCGAGAGGGCGCAGGTAGCGATTAGCGCCGCCAGCACCGGCATACGAGCAAGACGTCGGATCAATTTGGGTCCCCTTTGAGCATGTGGACAGAACAAACGCCGTCGGCGCCTTGAAAGTTGCGGCACGATCGCGAACTCCCGCCGGGCCTTCGCTCAGGCACGCCCTGGCAAGCGATTGACGGCGATCCTCTCGACCTCTGCCGCGAGGCGGCGATGGAACGCCGCGACGGAGAATCGCTCGGCGTTCTCGCGGGCCTTCGCGGGATCGAAATCGAGGCTGTCGATGCGGCGCATCGCGGCGGCAAAGGAATCGGGGTCGTCGAGCGCGGCCAGCAGGCCCGTCTCGCCGTCGACGACGGTCTCCAGCGCACCGCCCGCGGCGGCGGCGATCACCGGCCGGCCGGCCGCCTGGGCCTCGACCGCCGCGATCCCGAACTCCTCCTTGCTGGGCACGATCACGGCGCGGGCGCGGGGATAGAGCTCGACCAGCTCCGCGTCGGAGACGCGGCCGAGGAACTCGGCCTCGGGGTAGGCCGCGCGCAGGGCCGCGTGGTCGGGGCCGAGGCCGACGATCCGGATCGGGGCGCGGGCGCGGCGAGCAGCCTCCAGCGCCACCTGCACGCGCTTGTGGCGCACCACCTCGGAGACGACCAGGAGGGCATCGCCGGGGACGCCGGGCTCGAAGCGGTGGGTCTCCACCGGCGGGTGAATGACGACCGAGTCGCGGCCGTAGTAGCGCTGGATCCGTTCGCGGGTCAACTCGGAGTTGGCGACGTAGGCGTCGATCCGGCGGCTCGCGGCGAGGTCCCAGTGGCGCATCCGCCGCAGCTGCAGGCGCAGCAGCGGCCGCAGCGCGGCCGGCGCCTCGCGCAGGGCCCGGGCTTCCTCGTACCAGGCGTAGCGGAACGGGGCGTGGCAGTAACAGACGTGGAGGGCCCCCTCGGGAGGCCGCAGGCCGTGGGCGAAAGCGCTGCTGCTGGTCAGAACCACCTGGCAGGACTGGGGCTGCAGGCGCCCGGCGGCCCACGGATAAAGCGGCAGGAGGCGGCGGAAGGAGCTCTGGCCGACGCCGAGGCGCTGCAGCGGCGAGGTCGTTATCGAGCGCCCGGAGAAGCGGTCGTCGGTGCCCTCCTCGTCGTAGAGCAAGGTGTAGATCGGCGCCTCGGGATAGAGGTCGGCGACCGCGGCGAAGGTGCGCTCGGCGCCCCGCATCACCAGCAGGTAGTCGTGGGCGATCGCCATTCGCAGGGGCACCCCGGGCGCGGCAGCGGCAGCGCTCATGGCAGCGTCACCGTCCCCGTCTCCGCCCCGGTCAGGCCGCTGTCGTCGGTGACGTAGAGGATCACCGAGTGCTGGCCCGGCCGGTCGTAGAGGACCGAGAGCCGCCGGCCCGGCCGCTGCGGACTGCCTTCGACGCTCCAGGCGTAGGAGACCAGCCGGCCCCCGATCGGGTCGAAGGAGCGGGTGCCGTCCCAGGTGACGCGCCAGGCGCCGCCGACGCGCGAGGTGCGTTGGACGATCACGGCCGTCGGCGTCGGGCAGTTGCGGTTGAGCAGGTAGTGGCCGTTGTGGCCAGGGCCGGCGTAGGACCTGGGCCGACAGCCGGGAGCGTCGAAGAACTTCTGGCCGCTCCCGGGAGCGCTGCCGGCGTCGGTGGCGACGGCGACGGCGATGACCCCGGCGACGCCCACGGCGGCGACCGCGAAGCTGAGCAGGACGGGGATCGAGAGCCTCAAGGCGACCGCATCCTGACGGAAAGGGCCGGGGAACGCGCAGGTAGCCTGCCCCGCCATGAGCTCGGCGAGCGATCGCGGTGAGGCGAGAGCACGGCGGATTGGCCTGGCGCTGCTGCTGGCGCTGCCCGCTGCCCTGACCGTCTTCCTCGCCTTCAACTCCGGTGGCATGTTCGAGCTGACGACGGCCTTCGCCGCCCTCGTCGTGCTCGTCGCGACGGCCGTCGCCGTTGCCCTCGCGCCGCGACCGCTGGCGGGCCTCTCTCGCCTCGGCGCCAGCGCCTGCGGCCTGCTCGCCCTGTTCGCCCTCTGGACCCTGCTCTCGGCCCAGTGGTCGGATGCCAGCGGCCGCGCCCTGATCGGCTTCGACCGGGTGCTGCTGTATCTCGCGGTCCTCGCCCTCTTCGCCTGCGTGCCGCGCTCGCAGGAGCGCTTTCGCTGGCTTCTGCGCGGCACGCTCGTGGCCACCGCCACGGTCGCGCTGATCGGCCTGACCAGCCGGCTGCTGCCGGATCTCTGGCCGACGGCGACCGGGCTGGTCAGCGATCGCCTCAGCTATCCGATCACCTACTGGAACACCTTCGGACTGCTGGTCGGCATGGCCTGCATCCTGGCGATGCACCACACCAGCGACGAGCGCGAGCCGGCGGCGATTCGCATCGGCGCCGCGGCGCTGCTGCCGGCGCTGGGCGCGACCCTGCTGCTGACCTTCTCCCGCGGGGCGATCGCGGTGACCGTGCTGGGAATCGTCGTCTACTTCCTGGCCGCTCGCCCACGGGGCCTGCCGGGTGGCCTGCTGGCGGCCGGCCTCCCCACCGCGATCGCCCTGGCCCAGGCCTACTCGGCGGAGTTGATCCACGAAGGACTACCGCTGACGCCAGCGGCGATCTCCGAGGGGGAGCAGCTGGTGCTGGTCATCGCGCTCTGCGCGGTCGGCGCCGCCGTCCTCCGCGCCCTCGCCCTGGCGCTGGACGAGCGCATGGCCGAACTGCCGCTCTCCTCGCCGAGCTGGCGCCGCGGCGGCCGGATCGCGGCGGTGGTGACCGCCGCGCTCGTGCTCGTCGCCTTCGTCGCCGCCGGTGGCCCGGCGACGGCGCAGCGGCAGTACGACAAGTTCGTCGACAACACCCACGAATCTGCGCCGGTCGAAGGGCAGCGGGCGCGGCTGCTCGAGATCGGCAACGACGGGCGGCGGCCGCTGTGGGAAGTCGCCCGCGACAGCTATCGCCAGGAGCCGCTGCGGGGTACGGGCGCCGGCACCTACCAGCTCGAGTGGGAGCGCAATCGCAGCGAAGGGCCCGAGCGGTTCTATGCCTACTCGTTGTATTTCGAAGTCCTGGCCGAGCTGGGGCTGGTCGGGATCGTGCTGCTGGCCGCCGGCCTGCTGACGATCCTCGTCGGCATCGCCCTCGCCGTCCGCGGTCCGGGCCGGTCGGCGTACGCGGCTGCCCTGGCCCTGGTCCTGGCCTGGACGCTGCACGCCGGGGTCGACATCGACTGGCAGACCCCGGCGCTCGGCGTCCCCGTCTTCGCGCTCGCCGGCCTGGCGCTGGCCCGACCCCGGGAGCGGCTCAAATACGACTCCTCTCGTCGCGGGCCCGCCGCCACCCTCGTCCGCCTCAGCTCCCAAGGCGCCAGGCCGGCGCTGGCCCTGGCCTGCGTGGCGCTGGCCATCGTCCCCGGACGGATGGCCCTGGCGCAGGCCCACCTGCGCGACAGCATCGACGCCCTCGACGCGAACGCCTGTGCAAGCGCCAGGGCCGACGCCCACTCGGCGATCTCGGCCTTCGACACCGGACCCCGGCCCTACGAGGTGCTGGCGATGTGCGCGGCTCGGGAGGGCGAAGCGGGGGCTTCGGTCAGGTGGGCGCGAACGGCGGTCGCGCACGACCGCGACAGCTGGGAGCCGCACTACGTGCTGGCGCTGGCGCTGGGCGCGGCGCGCCTGGACCCGCGGCGGCAGATCGAGATCGCCCGGGAGTCGAATCCAGAGCGGCCGTTGCTCGAGGAAGCGGCCGTCGCGCTGCGGGGAGGGAATCCGGAGCGCTGGCGCAGAGCGGCCCGGGTGCTGCCGTTCGCGATGGATTGAGCGCCTCGCCCTAGGGCTTGAGCGCCGCCTTCAAGGCGGACTTGGCTCGACCGCGCAGGCGGACACCCCGCTCCAACCATGGCGCCAGTCCGAGGCGGCAGAGGCCAAGGCGCAGCCGCAGGCGCGGCCCGCCTCCCAACTGCTCGAGCAGAGAGACCAGGCGGGCGCGTTCGGCGGGCGTGTACTGCGGCCCGAAGCAGTGGGCGCAATGGTGGACCGCGAAGCGCGCCCGCCGCCTTCGCACCGGGCCCAGATCCCAGCCGCGCCGCTGCCAAGCGGGTTCGAAGACCTCGTCGAAGATGCGGATGTAGCCGGCGAGCTGGAGCCCCTTGCGGCGCGAGCGCGAGCCGCCCTCGTCCTCCCAGACCCGGTAGCGGGCGAGCGGCTCGTCGGCGTAGACGTTGCCGTGGCCGGCGTCCGCCATCCGCACCGAGAGGTCGTAGTCCTCGACGAACTCCGGACGGCCCGAGTAGAAGTCGAGCTCGCGCAGCGCCTGGCGACGGAAGATCAGGACGTTGGCGACGGTGCGGTAGCCCGACAACGAGGCGCGCAGGGCCGCCTCCGCCGGCTGGAACCCGGTCGGGCGAGCGAGGCGGCGATCGCTCCTGCGGTTCCCCTCGGCGTCGATCTCGGTCACGCCCGAGTGCCCGTATCCGGCCTCGGGGTGCTTGCGCATGAGCTCGACGAGGCGGGTGAGGAAAGTCGGCTCGAGTTCGTCGTCGGAGTCGAGCCGGACCAGCAGCTCGCTCCGCGGCGCTCGCAGCAGCGCCGAGACGTTGGCGGCGATGCCGACGTTCGTCTCCTGCCGGATCGTCTCGATCGCCGGGTGCTCCCGCTGCAGCCGCTCCAGCAGGGCCGGCGTGGCGTCGCTGCTGGCGTCGTCGGCGATCCAGATCTCGGTCGGGCCCTCGT
The DNA here is from genome assembly GCA_963811375.1 of uncultured Solirubrobacterales bacterium. Classification (GTDB taxonomy): domain Bacteria; phylum Actinomycetota; class Thermoleophilia; order Solirubrobacterales; family 70-9; genus VAYN01. The sequence goes on along the minus strand of CAWEQY010000008.1, from coordinate 542,775 downwards.
AGTCCTGCCCCAGCGCCGACTCGACCGCCTGCTCCAGAAACCCCGCCTGGTTGTAGGTGGGGATGCAGATCGCCACGCTCGGCAGGGAACCGCTCGGCATCGGCGGCACCTTAGCTGGGCGGGGGTTTCGCTAGCCCCGCCTAAGCGGGTATGGCGAAACCCGCAGCTATCCTGCCGTGCCTGCTTCCGGGGCTCCTATGCGCATAGCCATGTACCACTTCAGCCTGCCGCAGCCCGGGCGCAAGCCGGGCGGCGTCGAGGTCTTCGTCGACCGCCTCGCCGAGGCGATGACCGGGCGCGGCCACGAGGTGGTCGTCTTCACCTACTCGCCGGCCCCGGCGGGCGCCGGCTACCGGACCAGGCGACTGCGTCCGCACGCGACCGAGCACCGCCGCCTGCTGCGCCAGTACGGCTCCCCCTGGCTGCTCAACCTGCAGTCGTTCCAGGGCTTCGACGTCGCCCACTTCCACGGCGACGACTGGTTCTTCTTCCGTCGCCGGCTGCCGGTGGTCCGCACCTTCCACGGCTCGGCCCTGCTCGAGGCGACCAGCGCCACCTCGCTCAAGCGCCGCCTCGACAAGGGCCTGGTCTTCCCGCTGGAGCTTCTCGCCAACCGGCTCGCGACCGCCAGCTACGGCGTCGGGGTCGACTCGGAGACGATCTACCGGACCGCCGGTCTGCTCAACCTCGGCATCGACCGCGCCGCGGCCGCGCCGCGGCCCTCGCCCAACCCCTCGATCCTCTTCGTCGGCACCTGGGAGGGGCGCAAGCGCGGGGCCTTCCTGCACGAGGCCTTCCGCCGCGAGGTCCTCCCCGCGATCCCCGGCGCGGAATTGTGGATGGTCTCCGATTTCTGCGCGGAGTCCGAGGGAGTGCATTGGATCCAGACTCCCAGCGACGCCGAGCTCAGCGAGCTGATGTCGCAGGCCTGGGCCTTCTGCCTGCCGAGCAGCTACGAGGGCTTCGGCATTCCCTATCTGGAGGCGATGGCGCACGGGGTACCGGCGATCGGCTCGCCCAACCCCGGCGCCCGGATGCTGCTCGGCGACGGCTGCGGGATCCTCGCCGAGGACGCCGAGCTCGGCCGGCGCCTGGTCGAGGTATTGGGCGATGGGGCGCTGCGGGCGTCGCTGGTGGCGAAGGGGGCCGAGCGGGTGGAGGAATACTCGTGGGAGCGGATGGCCGAGCGCCACGAGGACGCCTACCGGCAGGCAATCGAGAGCTGGGGCTCGCGGCGGGCGGGGCGCCTCAGCGACTGACCCGGCCGATCAGGGACTCGACGCGAGCCCGCATCTCCCCCGGGTCGAACTCCTCGGCCGCGATCCGCAGCGCCAGTTGGCGCCGGGCCGGCTCTGCCGCGGGATCGAGTCGCCAGGCTTCGATCGCCGCCGCCAGGCGCCCCGGGTAGGAGCGGTCGACGACGCCGGCATAGCTCCGGGTCCAGCCGTGCGGGCCCAGCAGCAGCGCCGCCTCGCCGACGTCGGTGGCGATCACCGGGCAGCCCGAGGCGAGGTAGAGCGGCAGCTTGCCGGTGGTCCTGACGCGACCGACGATGTCGTTGGTCTGGGTCGAGATCGCCGCGTTCATCGCCCCGATGTAGGCGCCGACCCGGGCGACCGGGACGCGACCGGCGAAGCGGCAGCGCGCGTCGACGCCGAGGGTGGCGGCGCGCTGGCGCAGCGGCTCCAGGCCACTGCCGTCGCCGACGATCAGGGCGTGAACCGAGGCGTCGGTGAGGGCCAGAGCCTCGATCAGGTCCCAGCCGTAGGAGATCCGGTGGCGCGGGGAGAGGATCAGGCTGCCGACCAGGCCGACCACGAAGGCCTCCTCCAGTCCCAGTTCAGCGCGGAGCTCGGCGCCCGAGACCGGTCCGCTGCCGGGCGGCGCGAGGTCGGGGATGTGCGTCGCCGGGCGCGGTACGTGCGCGGCGTGGGCGCGACCGCGGACGACGATCTCGTGGGCACTGCGCAGGGCAACCGTCTCGCCGGCGCCGACCAGGGCCAGCGAGGCAAAGCCGCGCTCGCCCAGCGAGCGGGCCAGGGCGTAGCCGGCGTCGCCGGTGTCGACGACGACCCGCTTGCGCAGGAGCCTGCCGAGGACGGCGAGGGGGACGGTACTCTTGCCGACGTCGACCAGGTAGAGGACGTCGGCGCGGGATCTGAGGACCGCCGCGAGCGCGGCCGCAGCGCCGCGGGTACCGACAAAGGGCCCGCGAACCGCAGCGCCGGGAAGGCCCTGCAGCAGCTGCTCGGCCCGGAGGCGAGCGTCCCGGGAGTGAGCGATGGCGAGCACCGCCGGCTCGGTCACGGTCGCGAGCGCAGGAACGTCGCCAGCGCCAGGGCGCGACCCCGGAGGTTCCCCACCAGCAGGCGCAGCTGGGGATTGCCGCTGGTGAGGAGGAGCCGCAGCGACTGGGCCAGGCCGGGGGAGCCGCGGGTCCCGACCGCGGTCGCCCAGAGCAGGTGGGCCGCGCGGCCGCCAAGGGAGAGGTGTTCGAGCAAGGCCAGGGTTTCGTTGAAGGCGGAGTCCCGCACCTGGCTGGGATCGAACTCGCGCGACTCGGCCGTGCGGGGCTGGGGCCGATGGTCGACGGCGATCGCGGGGTCGTAGACGACCCTGTAGCCCATCCGCGCCAGCTTCAGGCAGAAGCCCAGCTCGGAGTGATGCTCGGTCGTCCTCCCGCGCAGGCGTGGGTCGAACCCGACCTGGCGGATCAGCTCACCCCGAGCGCTGAGGTTGACTCCCTTCAGCACCCCGACATCGCGGGCGGGCCCGACTCCGAGGTGGTGCCTGCCGACGACCCTGCCCCACCGGTTCACGGTGCCGACCTCGGTCTCCTCCCCAGCCTCGAGCCGATCTCCGAAGTAGACCCAGTCGCGGCCGCCGACCGCCCCGATCGCGGGGTCGCCGGCGAACGTGGCCGAGATCCGGGAGATCCAGTCGGGCCACGGTTCGGAGTCGTCGTCGGTCAGGCAGACGATCTCCCCGCTGGAAGCGGCCACGCCGGCGTTCAGCGCCGCAACGAAACCCGGGCCGCCGCTGGGGACGTCGACCAGAACGAGACGGACCGAGCTTTCCTCGCGCTCAGCGACGCACCGTTGGCCGGCATCGTCCTCGCGCCGGGTGACCACCAGGACCTCGTCCACCGCCCCGTCCTGGCGCGCAAGGGCGTCCAGGCAACGCCTCAGAGCCTCTGGCCGACGGTAGGTGGGTACGACCACTGACGTGCGCACGCGGGCATAATTGCACCGATACTTTCCGCCGCCGCCGCAAGCACCCGCTGTCTATCTTCCTAGAGCGAGCGCCGGTAATTCCGGCGGAGGCCAGCCCGGCGAAAGAAAAATAGGGCCCGCTTCCAACGTTATCTGGACCAACAGCTTCTCTTCAGCGCCCCGATCCGATGAACGAGACGACCGACGCCACCGCGATCTTCGCGCCACTTTGGAAGCGCAAGTGGCTGATCCTGCTCGTCGGCGTCCTGGTTGCCGCGGCGACCTACGTCTACTACGACCACAAGCCCTCGGTCTACGGCGCCTCGACGGGCATCTACCTGGGCAGCGGCTCCGAAGTGCAGGCGCTGCTCGGCGACGGCCAGGCCAGCACCACCGAAAACGACCGCAGCATCACCAACCAGGTGGTGCTGATCAACTCCAGCGTCGTCGGCACCGCGGTGCAGCGCCGTCTGATCGAGGAAGGCAATCTCGCGGCCGCGAGCGGTAGCGCCGAAGCGGGCGCCGCCAAAGGCAGCGATTTCATCTCGATCTCGACCACGGCCGGCAGCGGTCAGGCGGCGGCGGACCTCGCCAACACCTATGTCCAGGTCTATCTGCGGCTACGGGAGGCCGCCCACCGCAGGAACATCGAGATCGCCCTCGCCAGCACCAACGAGGAGCTGCGCGCGACCGAAGAAACCGTCACCCCGAGCGCTTCCGAAACGCTGCAGATCCAGAACCTCGTCGATCGCGTCAACCAGCTCCGCTCCCAGCTCTCGCTCGGCGATGCCGGGAACCGGCAGATCAACCCGGCCGTGGCAAGCGCCGTCCCGCTCTCACCCAAGCCGACCCGAAACGCGATCTTCGGCTTCGTCCTCGGCATTGCCCTGGCGGCGCTGGGCGCCTACGCCCTGAGCCGATTCGACCGCCGCCTGCGCTCGCTGGCCGACATCGAGGAGACCTTCCAGGCCCCGGTCCTGGCCACGGTCCCCTCGATTCGCCGGCCGATCGTCTACCCCAACGGCCTCCCGCTTCCAGCCGCCGCACTGCGAGAGCCGCTGCGCCGCCTGCACACGACCCTGCAGCTGCGCGGCCTTGCCGACGACGTCGACCAGCGGCCGGCTCCGCGCTCGGTGCTCTTTATCAGCGCCGACGCGGGCGACGGCAAGTCGACTCTGCTTGCCGGCCTGGCCCTGGTGCAGAGCGAGGCCGGCGAAAACGTCGTCATCCTCGAGTCCGACCTGCGCCGACCGGTCCAGGCCGAGCTGCTCGCGGTCGACGGCTCGCGCGGGCTGGCCGAGGTGCTGGCGGGGTCGGTGACCGTCCAGGACGCGACCCAGTCGGTCCGCTCGACCGTGCAGACCGACACCGGCAGCTTCGAGACGGTCGAGGGCGTGCTGACCGCGGTCCAGTCGCGCGGCGGCGGCTCCGTCTCGGTCCTGCCCAGCGGCGGCACCGTGTCCAACCCGCCGGCGCTGCTCTCCGGCCGGGCGATGCCGATGCTCCTGCACTCGATGACCGAGGAATTCGACTACGTCCTGATCGACGCACCGCCGCCGCTGGAGGTGAGCGACGTGCTGCCGCTGCTGGCGATGGTCGACGCGATCGTGATCGTCGCCCGGGTCGGCCACACCGGCGAGAGCTCCGCCCGTCGCCTCGTCGACCTGCTCTCACGAGCGCCGCACGCCCCGGTGATCGGCGCCATCGCCAACGACGCCTCCGAGGCGGACATGGAGGCCTTCGGACTCTCGTTGATGGACTACGGCGCGCCCGGCCCCGCATCGCGGTGAAGCTGGCGAGCCCAGGCACCGGTGCCTTCGGCCCGCTATGGGGAGACCATCGGACCGTCCTCAGCCGTCGCCGGCGGGACCTCATCGCCACTGGCCTCGCCGCGGGGATCCCCCTGCTCGTCGCGCTCGCGATCGCGATCGAGGTGCCCGACCCGAACTTCTTCCTGGCGGCGGGAATCGTCTTCGGGATGCTCGGCCTGGTCGCGCTGGCCGCCAGCACCCGCTACGAGGTGACCCTGACGATCCTCGTCCTCTACTTCGGGCTGGTGGACGGGGTGATCAAGCTGCAGACCGCCAACCAGCTGGTTTCCAGCCTGCGCGATCTGATGATCGCGGCCGTCTGCGTCGGCGTGCTGGCGCGGCTCGTCGTGCGGCGCGAGCGAGTTCAGCTGCCGCCGCTCTCGGGCTGGGTGATCGCCTTCGTCGTCCTGACGCTGATCGAGGCGGCGAACCCGAACACGCTGGGGATCCTGAAGATCGTCGGCGGCTTCAGGCAGCACCTCGAGTGGATCCCGTTCTTCTTCGTCGGCTACTTCCTGATGCGCTCCAAGGACCGCTTTCGAAAGCTCTTTCTCCTGCTCGGGGTGATCGCCCTCGCCAACGGCGTGGTCAGCACCGTCCAGACCCAGCTGACGCCGGAGCAGCTCTCCGCCTGGGGGCCCGGGTACGAAGAGCGGATCACCGGCAGCGGCGACGTCTCCGGTCGCGTCTACGCGGACGATGAAGGCACGGAGAGGGTGCGGCCGCCGGCACTGGGCTCCGACCTCGGCTTCGGCGGCTTCGTCGGCGTTCTGGCGCTGCCGGGCCTGCTGGCACTGCTGGGCGCGAGACGACTGCAACGACAACCGCTGGTGGTCTTGCTCTGCCTCGGATCGATGCTGGCCGTCGCCACCTCCCTGCAGAGGCAGGCGGTACTGGGAGCGGTGATCGCGGCGGTGGCCCTGGCGGTGCTGTCGGCCAGCGCCGGCAGGCGGGCCACCAATGTGCTGGCCGGCCTGCTGGTGATCGCGGCCCTCGGGTTCGCGCTCTCCTCGGCGCTCGCTCCCAGCGCCGGGAAGGGGGTCTTCTCCCGCTACGAGAGCATTACCCCCGACAAGGCGGCGACGACCTCCGTCGGCTACCGCGAAGCCACTATTTCCCAGATCCCGGCCGTCGTCGAGAAGTACCCGCTCGGCGCCGGACTCGCGGTCGCCGGAGCCGGAAAGAGCTTCGGGGGGACCAGCACCCCGACCGTCGACGGTCGCGCCGCCAGCGCGGAGTCCCAGTACAACTACGTGACGCTCGAACTCGGCCTGCCCGGCCTGGCTCTGTGGGTCGGCCTCTCGATCACGATGATCGCGCTGGCCGTGCGGGGATTGCGGCGGATCGGCGACGTCGAGCTGCGCCTCTATCTGGCCGGTGTCTTCGCCGCGGTCATCGCCTTCACGATCATGGGCTTCGTCGGACCGACGATGTCGAACCTGCCGTTCGGCCCGTATTTCTGGTTTGCGCTCGGGATCGCCGCCTACTGGTTCAAGACCGTCCCCGCGCGGGACCGGCTCGACAGGCGCAGGTCCGCCTTGTGAGCCCCGTCGCCTCCGACCCGACCGCCCTCGGCGTCTCCGTCTGCATCTGCACCCGCGGCCGGCCCCGGGAGCTGCTGCGCGCCCTCGACAGCATCGCCGAATCGACCCTGATGCCGGCCCAGGTCGTCGTCTCCGACGACGGCGACGAGGCGGCGGCGGTCGTCTCCGCCCACCCCCTCGAGATCGCCTACACCCGCGGCCCTCGCGCGGGCCTCGGCGCCAACCGCAATCACGCCATCTCGGTCGCGACCGGCGACTACCTGCTGTTCCTCGACGACGACGGCACCCTGGGCGCGACCTTCCTCGAGCAGGTCGCCGGCTCCCTGCGCAAGCTCAGCCCCGCGGACCGCTCCCGGGCCATCGTCACCGGCGCCGACATCGAGGACGGCCGGGTCGTGGTGCCCAACGACCAGGGCCTGCTGGGGTTTCAATCGCGCCCCTACCGACCGGGCGAGCCGATGCGCACCGTGGTCATCAACGCGGCGCTCTTTCCCCGCCGGGTCTTCGACCGGGTGCGCTTCGACACCAGCCTGAGGTACGGCTTCGACGAGGTCGACTTCACCACCCAGGCAGTCGCCCAGGGCTACGAGATCGTCCCCTGCTTCGACGCCGTCAACTACCACTTTCCCGCGACCGCCGGCAGGGGCGAGTACCGGCACCTCGCCAGCGCCTCGCGGCTGTACGTAACCCTGAAGCGCCGCCGCTGGACCGAAGGATCGAAGCTGCGGGGATGGCTCGGCTTTGCGCTTGCCGTCGCCCACCTCTTCGCGGCGTCGCTGAAGCGGAGCGGCCTCGCCGGGATCGGCGAGGCGCGGCAGACGGTCGCGCGCGCCCGCTCCTACTACGCCGCCTTCCTCGCAACGGTCGCGGTCGAGGAAGAGGGGCGAGGATGAGCGACCGAGGCCTCGCCGCGAAGCCCGGCGGCAAAGCGCCGGGGCCCCCCGTGTCGTGGCGGCGACTGCGGCCACTCGTCGGCGGCCGGCGGCGGCCGATCGCGACGCTGGCCGTGGTCTCCGCCCTCTCCGGGCTCACCGAAGCGGTGATCCTCGCCGTCGTCGCCCAGGTCGCGGCCAGCCTCGTCACCGGCGAGGACATGGTCGACGTCAGCATCGGCGCGGTCGACGTCCACGCCTCGGTCGGCGACCTCCTCGCCGTCGCGGGGGTGCTGGCGGTCGTGCGCCTGGCGCTGCAGGTCCCGATCTCCTGGCTGCCGGCACGGATCGCCGCCGACGTGCAGGCGACGCTGCGGCGAGACCTCTTCGGCGCCTTCACGCGGGCTTCCTGGGGCGCCCAGTCCGACGATCGCGAGGGACACCTGCAGGAGATGATGACCAGCCAGGTGGTGCAGGCGACCCAGGGCGCCCAGCAGGTCTCGTTCCTGGTCACCGCCCTCTTCTCCTTCCTGGCCCTGATCGTCTCGGCACTGGCGCTCAACGTCGTCGCGGCGATCGTCGTCCTGGTCGCGGCCGTGGCGCTGTTCGCCCTGCTGCGGCCGATGAACGCCCTCGGACACCGGCGCTCGCACGCGCTCTCCCAGGCGCAGATGGACTACGCCGCCGGCGTCGGCCAGGCGGTCCGGGTCGCCGAAGAGACCCAGGTCTTCGGCGTCGCGGCGGCCCAGCGCCAGCGCATCGGGGCCCTGATCTCCGAGGCACAGGGGCTCTTCTTCCGCACCCAGTTCGTCGCTCGCCTCGTCCCCGGCCTCTACCAGAGCCTGATCTTCCTCGTGATCGTGGTCGGGCTGGCGGCGCTCTACGCTTCCGACACCGGCGAAGTGGCCTCGCTCGGGGCCGTGGTCCTGCTGCTCGTGCGCGCCGGCTCCTACGGCCAGCAACTCCAGAGCTCCTACCAGCTGGTGCAGCAGTCCCTGCCGTTCGTCGAGCGCCTGCAGGAGGCCGAGGGACGCTATGCGGAAAGCGGTCGCCCCGCCGGGAACCGCCCAATGCCCACGGTGCAGGCACTGCGCTTCGATCGCGTCTCCTTCGGCTACCGGACGGGACGACCGGTTCTGTCCGAGGTCAGCTTCGAGGTACGTGGCGGCGAAGCGGTCGGGGTCGTCGGCCCCTCGGGCACGGGGAAGTCGACGCTGGTACAGCTGCTGCTGCAGCTGCGGGCGCCAGACGGCGGCCAGTATCTCCTCAATGGCGTCCCCGCGGGCGAGCTCGCCGCCGCGGACTGGAGCCGGCGGGTCGCCTACGTCCCGCAGGAACCGCGCCTGCTGCACGCTTCCGTGGCGGACAACATCCGCTACTTCCGCCCGCTCGACCTGGAGGCCGTCGAACGCGCCGCCCGGCTGGCCCGCATCGACGACGACATCGCCAACTGGGCGGACGGCTACGAGACCGTCATCGGCCCCCGTGCCAACGCGATCTCGGGCGGCCAGCAGCAGCGCATCTGCCTCGCCCGGGCCCTGGTCGCAAAGCCCCAGGTACTGGTGCTCGACGAGCCGACGAGTGCGCTCGACCCGCGCTCGGAGGCGCTGATCCAGGAGTCCCTGCTCGGCCTCAAGGGCGAGATGACCATCTTTGCCATCGCCCACCGCATCTCCACCCTCGACATGTGCGACCGGGTGATGGTCATCGTCGACGGCAGGCTGGACGCCTTCGAGACGACCGCCAACCTGCTGACCAGCAACTCCTACTACCGCTCCGCCTCGGGCCTCGGCGAGGGCACAGCTGGAAAGGCCACGCCGTGAGAGCTCCGGACTTCTTCATCGTCGGCCACCCGAAGTGCGGAACCACCGCCCTCTTCGAGATGCTGCGGGCTCATCCCCAGATCTACCTGCCGGACTGCAAGGAGACCCACTTCTTCGCCGAGGAGCTGCGCGCCCGGGCGGGCCCCGCGCAGCCCGCACAGACGCTTGAGCAGTTCTTGGCGCTGTTCGCCGCGGCGACTCCGCAGCAGCGGATCGGCGAGACATCGGTCGTCCACCTCTGGTCCCGCAGCGCCGCGGCCGGAATCGCCGATCTCCGAGCGGATGCGCGCATAATCGCGATCCTGCGGGAGCCGGCGAGCTTCCTGCGCTCCCTGCACCTCCAGTTCATGCAGACCCGGGTCGAGTCCGAGGGCGATTTCCGCCGGGCGCTGGCGCTGGAGGGCGCCCGCCGGGACGGCCGTGAGCTGCCGTCGACCTCCGCTCACTGGCCGCTGAAACTGCTGTATTCGGACTACGTCAGGTACGTCGAGCAGTTGCGCCGCTACCACGACCGGTTCCCGGCCGAGAACGTCCTGGTCCTGATCTACGACGACTTTCGCACCGACAACGAGGCGACGGTCCGCCAGGTGCTGCGGTTCCTCGAGGTCGACGAGGCCGTGCCGCTGACGGCGAGCGATGCGAATCCGTCCGTCCGCGTGCGCTCCACCCGCCTCGACGGGGCCCTGCACGGCGTGACGATGGGACGGGCGCCCTTCTCGCGAGCGATCAAGGGCGCGGTCAAGGCGGTGACGCCGCGGAAGGCCCGCCGCAGAGCCCTTGACGCGGTCCGCCGGCGCTTCGTCTACGCCAAGCCCGAGGCGACGGACGACGCCTTTACGCTGGAGCTGCGACAGCGGTTCAAGCCGGAGGTGGTTGCCGCCGGCGAGTACCTCAATCGCGATCTGGTCAACCTCTGGGGGTACGACGACATTGACTGAGCGCCCGACCACCGGCACCCAGCGGCCACCCCTGGGCCGGCCCCTGCTGCGCGCGGTACCGGCCGGGCTGGGACGCGTGCGGCTGGCCAACTACGCCTACCGCGCGGTGCTGCGCGACCGGGTGGGAAGCGGCCCCCGCGCCACCCAGCTCCGCGACGGCTCCCGCTTCGACCTCAACCTGGCCGACTGGCCGCAGGCCAGAGCCTTTCTCCTCGGCGACTACGACATCGACACCGTACGGTTCGTCGCCGCCCACCTCCCCCCGGACGGTGTGTTCCTCGACGTCGGATCGCATATCGGCCTGATCTCGTTTCAGGTGCTGCAACGGGTTCGCTCCGCCCGCATCCATGCCTTCGAGCCACATCCCGACCGCAATGCGCAGTACCGGCGAAACATCGAGCTCAACGACGCCGGCGACCGGGTGAAAGTGAACCGGGTGGCCCTCTCCAACTCCAGCGGCGGGGCGGCCTTCGACCTGCGACGCCACGCGATCGACGAGCGGGGAACCGAGATCCAGACCACCACCCTCGACGACTACATCGCCGCCGAGGGCCTCGATCGGATCGACGTTCTCAAGCTCGACGTCGAGGGGCACGAGCTGAGCGTGCTGCAGGGCGCCGAGCGGGCGCTGGGCGCGGGACGGATACGGAGCCTCACCCTCGAGGCCATGGACGTCCACGGCGATACCACCGGCGCCGCCGTGCTGCTGGAGAGCTTCGGCTATCGCCGCATACCTCTCCCGCGCTCGGCGGCGACTGCCTTGCGGGAGAAGCTGGGGGCGGCCCAGCCATCCGCGAACGCCGCCTACGAGTTGCCATGAGCGCGACCGCCGCCAGCCCAGGCCAGAAGGCCCGAGACGGTGCGTCGCGACAGCGAAGGATGCCCGACTTCTTCATCGTCGGTCACGCGAAGTGCGGGACGACGGCGCTGTACGAGGCGTTGAAGCCGCATCCCGAGATCTTCATGCCGACGCTCAAGGAGCCCTACTTCTTCATCCCCGAAGTACGCGCGGAGGAGCGCTGTCGGACCCTGTTCGACGCGCCGCGCACGTTGGATGAATATCTCTCGCTCTTCGCCGCGGCGACCGCCAGCCAACAGATGGGCGAGGCCTCGCCTCACTACATCTGGTCCGACACGGCGGCGGCCGGAATTGCCGCCGCTCAGCCCGAGGCGCGCATAATCGCGATCCTGCGGGAGCCGGCGAGCTTCCTGGGCTCGTTGCATGCGCATCTACTCAAATCTCACATCGAGACCGAGAGGGATTTGCGCCAGGCCCTTGCCCTGGAGAGCGCCCGGCGCGAAGGCCGATCGATCCCGCGCACCTCGCGCTGGCCGGGGCTCCTCCTCTACTCCGAGCACGTGCGATACACGGCGCAGCTGCGTCGCTTCCACGAGGTTTTCCCGCCCGAGCAGATCTTGGTCTTGACCTATGAGGACTTCCGTCGCGACAACCAGGCGACCCTGGACGCTGTCCTGCGTTTTTTGGGCGTGGACACGCAGCTCCCGGCGGCGGTGCCGGAGTCGAACACAACCCGCCAGCACGTTCGCCGACCGGGCCTCTACGGCGCCTTGCACCGCCTCTCGATGGGCCAGGGCCCGACCGCCCGCACTCTGCGGGCGGCAATCAAGGCGGTTACGCCACGCGCCCTGCGCCGGCAGACGCTCGAGTCGGCGCGGCATCGGCTGGCCATGGGCAAGCCCGAGGATCCCGACCCGGAGCTGATGGCCGAGCTGCGCCGCCGCTTCAAGCCCGAGGTGGTGGCCGTGAGCGAGTTCCTCGACCGCGATCTCGTCCACAGGTGGGGCTACGAGTCCGTCGGTTGACGATCCCGCCAGCGCTCAGCCGCGATAGACGAGGCCGGTGGCCGCGGCGAGGAGATCCTTGGCGAACGCCTTGCGCCCCAGCGACCCCGCGGCTCGATCGGAGTAGGCCCGGGCGCGGACCAGCCGCAGCAGGCTTCGCAGCCTCGACCCCGTCGCCTGCCCGGGGCGGTAGATCGGGGCGCGCGCCTCGAGCAGCCCGGCGAAGCGCAGATGGGTGGCCTCCAGCCTGCGCAGCGGCTCGATCCGGCCGGCCGGGGCCCGGTCACGCAGCGACAGCCAACGCAACACCGAGGCCCGGTCTTCGACGGCTGCCTTGGTCTCCAGCAGTCGCTCGGAGTCGGACTCGCTGCGGCGCCGCAGCGGCTTCGGCGCGGGTCCCTGCTCGAGGGCGGAGACGTTGCCGCCATGGCGCCGGTACAGCGCCAGGGGCTCATCGAGCAGGTAGAGCCCTCTCTCCACCCCGGCCAGCAGGACCAGCAGGGTGTCGTGCCCGTACAGAAGCCTGGTCTCGCTTGGCAGCGGCGGCTCGCGCAGGTAGCCCAGCAACCTCGTCTCGAAGCACATCGCAAACCCCGGGCCGCCGACGAAGGTCGGGTAGTCCTTCGCCCTCAGAATCGCGGCGCGGCGAATGTCGGGGTGCAGCGCTCCGGTCGGCACCAGCTCGTCGTCGACGACGGTGGCGGCGTGCATGACGAGGCTGGGCGGGTCCTCCCCGCCGAAGACCTCCTCGCAGCGGGCGAGTTTGCCCGGCAGCCAGACGTCGTCCTGATCGCAGAACGCGATCAGATCGCCGCTGCATCTCTCGCTCGCGCGGAGGAAGTTGGCGAACCATCCCAGCTGTTCGGGGTTGCGCAACACCCGCACCGGAAAGGGCGCGGAGGTGGCGAAGTCCGCGAGGATCCGTGGCGTCTCGTCGGTCGAGCAGTCGTCACAAACCACCAACTCGTCCGGCAGCCTGGTCTGGGTCCGGATCGAGTCGAGCTGCTCGGCCAGAAAGCGCGCTCCGTTGAACGTGCCCATGGCTATCGAGATCGTCCTGGTCATCGCGAGGGCCGCGCAGTCTATGTCCTTCCCCGAGCCGCTCTCCTCTTTTCATCCCCCCGGGTAGTCGATGCTCAGCAGCCGCGGATAGTTGGTCGCGGCGACTTCGAAGACGGCCCGGTCTCCCTGGCGGGAGACCAAGCGGGCGGGGGTCTGAGCGTCGCGCATCGGGTCGTACGCCGCGACCGTGGGCGGCTCCGTCGTCTCCGGGAGGTTGCCCAGAGCGATCCGGAAGTTCTCGTCGGGGAGATCGAAGCGATTGACGGAGTCGGAGTGGACCGTGGTCAGGTTCGGCGTCATCACGTAGACCGGGATCACGAAGCGGGTCGGCGAGGACTGGAAGGGGAAGACGGCGAGCAGCTCGCGGTCGTAGAGGTCCGGGTGGGCGGCGCTGCCGTCACCCTCGAACTGGGCGTGGTTGCCCTCCTGGGCGATCGAGCGCAGCTCGAGCTGGCGGGGCGCGCCGCCCGGCCCCGGGCCCTGGAAGCGGTCGAGCAGGCGGCGGAGGCTGTCCATCGTCGGCCCGCCGAGCCGGTCGCCGGGGTAGGAGCCCGGGGTCGCGCTCAGAGCGTCGATGAATTTGTCGCTGACGAGGCTGTAGCCCTCGGCGTGGGCGGCCGCGTAGAAGTAGACCCGGGCCATGCCCTTGCTCGCCATCGAGACCAGGCTGCGGAGGACGACCACCGCCTGCAGGCGCTCCTTCTCCGCCGCCGAGGCCGTGCCGATGTACCGGTCGGGGTTCTCGGTGCCGAGCGGGAAGAGGGTGTTGGTGTTGAGGTTGTACTCGGTCATCCAGGCCTGGAGTGGGTCGCCGCCGGGTGGGCCGACTTTGCGTCCGTGCGGCACCCCGTAGATCTCGGTCGTGAGCGGCGCCAGGTCCCGCACCTCGGTCTCGGTCTGGGTCGCGGTGAGGAAGTACTCCGGCAGCGCCGAGGCGAAGCTCGGGGTGAAGCGCGGCCTGTACGGCGATTTGCTCGTGGTCGAGTCGGGGGCGCCGAGCGCGTCGAGGGGCCGGATCGAGTTGATCACGGCGTTGCGTGGGAAGTACTGCGGGCCGCGGTACAGATGCTTGCTGAGCGCGGTGGTCCCGACCGGAACCGAGCCGCCGGAGGCGAAGGGCGTCTGACTGGCGAAACCGTCGCTGATGCCAACCTCGTCGGAGATGCCGTGGACGGGGTTGCGAACGTAGGCGACGGTCCTCTCGAGTAGCGCCTGGGTCACCGAACCGGAGCCGTCCTCCCGCGCCGGCGAGTAGTAGTTGCCCTGATCGAGGAACTCGGAGGCGAAGCTGAGCTCGTTCCACACCTCGAGGTCGTAGCCGCCGGGCCCGAAGACCTCCTCGGCCTCCTCGCAGACGGTCGCCACGTATCGCAGCCAGCCGTCCAGGGTCTCCTCGAAGGCCGGGTTCGGCGCTCCCCCGGGCAACCGCGGAGGGCCGAAGGGTGCGTAGCGAAGCGTGGCTCCCGGGTGCGGCCCGGCGGCCAGAGCCGACGCCAGCGGCTTCGAAAGGGTCGCGTCGCCGTCGCCGTCCACCGACTCGATCAGGACGTCCGGGCTGCCGCCGAACGAGAGGTCGTTGAAGCCGGTCTTGCCCGGGACGACCCGATCGGCGCTCTCGGCGCTGAGCTCGACGGTCCGGGCACCGGCCGGGGCGGCCGCGACGGTATCGAGACTGACCGGCTCGGCCGGGCCGGGCCCGCCGCTGTTGGCGTTGAGCAGGATCAGCGGTCGCAGCCCGTGGTCGCGCATGGCGACCAGGCGCTGGCGGACGCCGGCGGCGTCGACGAACTCGGTCGGGTTCTCGTAGGAAAGGGTGTTCCAGGAGAGCTCGATCCGGCCCAGCTCGAAGCCACTGTTCTGCAGCAGCTCGGCGGTGCCGTCCGCCTCGCTCGCGTTGACGTTGAAGTTGATCCCGACCGAGCGCAAAAGCCGCGAGGCGGGCCAGGTATCGAGGTAGGCGCGCCAGGGCTGGATCCAGAACGAGCGGCGCCCGAACGGGACCCCGGTCAGGTACCTGGAGTCGATCGGATCGGTGACGACCCCGCCCGGCGCCGGCGCCGCGGGGGTGACGGCGAAGGTTCGGCTCCCAGCGGTCACCGGACAGCGCACCGCAGCCGGCATCTCCCCTTCCGGGACCAGCTCGAGCCGGATCGTTCCCGCCTCCGGGCCGGGGTCGACGCCGCCGAAGCCGAAAGCTTTGCCGGACTCGGTGAGGCCGACGCACTGCGACGCCTGCCCCGGCTCGACTCCGGCCGTCGAGGCGAGCAACACGTTCGACGGCCGCCCGGCGAAGTTCTGCGCCCGCGCGGTTGCCGTCGTGGGAGATTCGGGCTCGGGGGGTTCGGGGCCAGGCGGTTCGGGCTCGGGCGGTTCAGGGCTCGGTGGTTCGGGCGCGGGAGGTTCCGGACTGGGCGGTTCCGGCTCAGGGGGTTTGGGGCCGGGAGGTTCGGGCTCGGGCGGTTCGGAAGCCGGCGGTTCGGGCTCGGGGGGCGTCGGCGCAGGCGGTTCCGAGGCGGGTGGTTGCGGGCCGGGCAACTCCCCCACAGGGGGCTCGGCGACTGGCTTTTCCACCGACTTGGGAGCAGTACCCGCACCCGGGGTGGCGACCTCCACGGCCGCGCCATCCTTGACGGACGGCGCCGGCGCCTCCTGGCCCGCCGGCGGCTGCGGCTTGGGGCACCTGGCCGGCGCGCGAGCGCCCCGAGCCTGGCGATGGCTCCACCACGACAGGCGCGCCTCGCCCCGCTCGCGGATCCGCAGCGACGAGTTGCGAGCGGACCTGCCGTCGCGCTCGACCACGCACTTGCCGCGGCCGATCTGCGCCTGGGCGCCACCCTGCCGCTGCTTCGCGGCGCTGACGGCGACGACCGCGAACGCAAGCACGCAGAGGGCGAGAAGAAGATGAAAGGCCAGGCGTCTGATCCCGAACCATCGACCGTTGCCGCAAGCCACTTGACGCCTGAATCGCGGCTGGCCGTATGGTCGAGAGGCCCGAACGGGTCGCGTCGAGCCTCACAGCCTGGTTGTCAACTACGGTTTGGTCGATGTGTGGGATCGCCGGCAGTACCAATGACCCCGACGGCAGCGTGGTCGGGGCGATGTCCGCGACCCTGCGTCACCGCGGTCCCGACGACGACGGTCTGTACACCGATTCACGCACCGGCGTCTCGATCGGGGTCCGCCGCCTGGCGATCCTCGACCTCCCCGGCGGCCACCAACCGCTGAGCAACGAGGACGGCAGCGTCTGGGTGGCGTTCAACGGTGAGATCTACAACTATCCCCAACTCCGCCAGCAGCTGCTGGCGCGGGGGCACCGCTTCGCCACCAACTGCGACACCGAGGTGCTCGTCCACCTCTACGAGGAGTTCGGCGAGGCGATGGTGCACGCGCTCGAGGGGATGTTCGCCTTCGCGATCTGGGACGAGCGGCGCCAGCGCCTGCTGCTGGCTCGCGACCGCTTCGGCGAGAAGCCACTGTTCGTGCACGAGAGCGACGGCGACCTCCTCTTCGCCTCCGAACTGACGGCGCTGCTCGCGGTGAAGCCGGGGCTGCGCGAGCTCGACCCGGCGGCCGTCGACGCCTTCTTCGTGCTCGGCTACGTCCCCGGCCCGGGGACGATCGTGCCGGGCGTGCGCCAGCTGCCGCCCGGCTGCCTGCTGACCTGGGAGCGCGAGCGCCGCCGCCCCGAGCAGCGCTCCTGGTGGGCGCCGCCGGAGGAACCGTCCGGGCGCCTGCACGAGCCGTTCGGAGCGCTGGTCGCCGAGGCCGAGCGCCTCTTCACCGACTCGGTGCGGGCGCGGATGATCGCCGACGTCCCGGTGGGCGTCTTCCTCAGCGGCGGCATCGACTCCACCCTCGTCACCAGCGCCGCCGCCCAGGCCTCCTCGCAGCAGGTGAAAACCTTCACGATCGGCTACGACGTCGGCTCCTTCGACGAGACCTCGCAGGCCCACCGGGTGGCCGAGCGCCTCGGCACCGAGCACCACGAGGTCGTCCTCACCGAGGCCGAGGTCGGCGAGCGGGCGCCGGCGCTGCTGGCCAGCCTCGACCAGCCGCTGGCCGACCAGGCGCTGGTCTCCCTGCACGCGCTCTCGGAGTTCGCACGGCCGCTGGTCACCGTCGCGCTCGGCGGCGAGGGGGCCGACGAGCTGTTCGGCGGCTACCCGCGCTACCGCTGGATCGAACGCGCCGGGCGCTTCGAGTCGGCCCTGCCGGTGGCCGCCCGTTCGCTGGGCGGCCTGGCCCGCCACTCGGGCCGCTGGAGCGGTGCCCAGCGGCTGCTCGAGCGGGCGGCGCCGGCGCCGCTGCTGGAGCGCCACCTCGACTGGGTCACCAGCGGTCGCCGCCACCGCCGCGAGAGCCTCTACGGGCCGCGACTGGCCGCGGTCGCCCCCGAGCAGATCCTCGGCGGCCTCGGCGAGCGGGCCGGGGCGGCGGAGGGGCCGTCGCCGGGCCGGCGGCTGATGCGGCTCGACCAGGTCGACTACCTGCCCGACGACGTCCTCGTCAAGA
The DNA here is from genome assembly GCA_963811375.1 of uncultured Solirubrobacterales bacterium. Classification (GTDB taxonomy): domain Bacteria; phylum Actinomycetota; class Thermoleophilia; order Solirubrobacterales; family 70-9; genus VAYN01. The sequence goes on along the minus strand of CAWEQY010000008.1, from coordinate 525,198 downwards.
CCGACCGCGCCAGCATGCTCGCCTCGCTGGAGATCCGCACCGTCTACCTGCACCGCGGGCTGGCCGAGTTCGCCGCCTCGACCGACTCCTCGCTGCATCTCGGCGGCCGCGGCAAGACGCTGCTGCATGCGATGCTTCCGCCTGGCATGGACACCCCCCGGAGGCCCAACCGTTTCCGCAAGGCCGCCTTCCGCGCCCCGACCGCAGAGTGGCTGCGCGGACCGCTCGCTCCGGTGCTGCGCGACCAGGTGCGGGGCGGGTCGATCTTCGCCCAGGGCTGGTTCCAGCGCGACCCCGCCGAACGGCTGCTGCGCGAGCACAGCGCCGCCGCGAGCGACCACAGCGACGTGCTCTGGCCGCTGCTCGCCCTGGGCCTGTGGGGAGACCGGATCTTCGGGCGCGATGCCGCCTGAACCGCGGCTTCTCGTCATCACCCCGGACTTTCCTCCCGCCCGGGGCGGCATCCAGGTCCTCTCCCACCGCCTGGCGGCGGGAATGGAGGGGTTTCGGACCCGTGTCGTCGCCGCCGACGCCCCCGGCGCGGCGGAGTTCGACGCCGCCGACGACCTGGCGGTGCGGCGGGTGCGCACGGATCCGCGGCTCGGCAAGGGGCGCAACATCGCCCTCAACGCGGCCGCCTGCGCCGAGGCGCTGCGATTCCGGCCGCAGCTGACGCTGAGCGTCCACATCGTCGCCAGCCCCGCCGCGGCCCTCGTCCGCAGGGTCACCGGGGCGCCGACCGTCCAGTACTTCCACGCCAAGGAGATCGGCGCCAAGCCGACGCTGGCGGCCTTCGCGGCGCGGCGGGCGCAGGCGACGATCGCGGTCAGCGCCTACACCTCGCGCCTGATCGCCGCTACAGGGGGGACGGCGGGCGCAACCAGCCTGATCCCCCCGGGCGTCGACCTTCCGCCCGAGGCCGAGCCGCTGCCCGAGCCGCGCCCCACCCTGCTGACCATCGCCCGTCTCGAGGACCGCTACAAGGGCCACGACGTGATCGTCAGGGCCCTGCCGCTGATCCGCGCCGCGGTCCCCGACGTGCAGTGGATCGTGATCGGCGACGGGCCCCTGCGCTCCGGCCTGGAACGCCTCGCGGTTGCCCACGGGGTCGAGGACGCGGTCCACTTCCTCGGCGCCGTCTCCGACGCGGAGCGCAACGCCTGGCTGCGCCGCGCCCACGCCCTGGCGATGCCCAGTCGCCTGCCCGACGGCGACTTCGCCGGCGAGGGCTTCGGGATCGTCTACCTGGAGGCCGGCGCCTACGGCAAGCCGGTGCTCGCCGGCAACGTCGCCGGCGCCCTCGACGCGGTCGCCGACGGCGAGAGCGGCCTGCTCGTCGACCCCGCCGACCACCTCGCCGTGGCGGCGGCGGCGACGAAGCTGCTGCGCGACCGCGAGCTGGCCCAGCGCCTGGGGGCGGCGGGCAGGGCGCGAGCGCAAGGCTTCGCCTGGCCGCGGATCTGCGGGCGGGTGGAAGCGCTTTTGCTTGCCCAGCTTGGCGAGGGCAGATGAGGGTCCTCTACGTCAACCACACCGCCGAGGTCAGCGGCGCCGAGCGCTCGCTGCTCGAACTGATCGAAGGCCTGCCGGATTTCGTCGAACCGCTGCTGGCGACGCCGGACGGCAGGCTGAGCGAGGAGGCCGGGCGGCGGGGGATCCCCACCACCAAGATCTCCGGCACCGCCGGCAGCCTCAAGCTGCACCCGGCGCGGACGCCGCGAGCGCTGGCCGAGATCGGCGTCGCGGCCGGGGAAATACGGCTGGCGGCACGGCGGCACCGGGCGGTGCTGATCCACGCCAACTCGGTCCGGGCCGGGGTGGCGCTCGGCCTCACCCACAGCTCCGCGGCGACCGTCGTCCACGTCCGCGACTGCCTGCCCCCGGGCCGCGTCAGCGCCACGACCATGCGCCTTGTCGTCGCGGCCGCGACGACGGTCGTCGCCAACTCCGAGTACACGGCGGACTCGGTGCGGCGACTGGCGGCGAATGCCGAGCTGGAGGTCGTCCACAACCCGGTCGACCTCGAGCGCTGGGACCCGGCACGGATCGACCGCGTCCACGCCCGCGCCCGGCTGCGGGAGGTGCGGCCGCGAGCGCTGCTGCTCGGCGTCGTCGCCCAGTTGACGCCCTGGAAGGGACAGGACACGGCGATCGCGGCCCTCGACCTGCTGCGCCGCCAGGGGGTCGACGCGCACCTGCTGCTGATCGGCTCGGCCAAGTTCCTCTCCCCCTCGACCCGCTATGACAACGAGGCCTACGTGGAGGAGCTGCACGAGCGGGTCGCCGCGGCGAAGCTCGAGGATCGGGTCTCCTGGCTCGGCGAGCGCGACGACGTGCCGGAGCTGGTCAGCGCCCTCGACGTGCTGCTGCTGCCCTCCTGGGAGGAGCCCTTCGGGCGGGCCCTGATCGAGGCGATGGCGCTGCGGGTGCCGGTGGTGGCGACCAGCGTCGGCGGCCCGCCGGAGATCCTCAGCGACGGAGTCGAGGGCTTCCTGGTCGAGCCGCGCGATCCCGAGGCCTGGGCCGAGGCGATCCGGCGCTTCGCCGCGAGCCCGACGCTCGCCCGCGAGATGGGCCAGGCGGGGCGGCTACGGGTCGAGGGGGCGTTCGGCCTCGAGCGGCACGTCAACTCGATGCTCGACGTCTACGAGCGGGCGCTGGGCCGGGCGCGGAAATGAGGGTGAGATGAGCGCCGAGGAGACGGACCGCATCTTCCGCATGCTGGCGGTGCGCAACGTCGCGATCGACCGCTTGGCGGCGGAGATCGCGACCGCCTTCGCCGCCGCCGGGATCGAGACCCTGGTCCTCAAGGGACCGGTCTTGGCGGCCTGGCTCTACCCGGGCGAGATCCGGCCCTACGGCGACGCCGACCTGATGGTCGCGCCGCGGGACTGGGAGGCGGCGGTGGCCATCCTCGAGCGGCTCGGCTTCGCGGACCACCTCGGCCCGCTGGCGCACCCGCGCATGGAGTCCTTCGCCTCGACCGCCTTCCTGCGCGGCGAGGACAACCTCGACCTGCACTGCGTCCTGCACGGCCTCGACGGCGCGCCCGAACGGGTCTGGGCGGCGCTGCTCGAGGGCGCCGAGCGACAGCTGGATCGGCGGCGCCGAGCTGCGGGTTCCGGGCCGCCCGGCGCTGGCGCTTCACGTCGGCCTGCACGCCGCCCATCACGTCGAGGGCAAGCCGATCGAGGACCTGCGCCGGGCGCTCGCCGTCGCCGACGAGAGCACCTGGCGCCAGGCGCTGGAGCTGGCCGAGCGCCTCGACGGACTCCCGACCTTCGCCAGCGGCATGCGGCTGCTGCCCGCGGGGGCCGAGCTGGTCCGCCGGCTCGGCGTCGAGGACGAGGTGCGCTCGGCCCAGCACGAGCTCCGCTTCGAGGGCGTCCCCACCGCCGAGGCACTCGACGCCCTGCTGCGGCCGGGGCTGACGAACGCGCCAGCGCCTGCTGACCGTGGCCGGCGAGCTCTTCCCCCGGCCCGAGTTCATGCGCTGGTGGTCGCCGCTGGCGCGCCGGGGCCGCCTCGGCCTGGTCCTCAGCTACCCGCGACGCTGGCTCTGGCTGGCGCTGCAGGCCCCGCGCGGGCTGTGGGCGGTGCGGCGCGCCCGCGCCAAGCGCGGCGGCTGAGGCCGCTCAGCCGATTTCCGGCAGCGTCTCCTCCGGGGAGATGCGGAGGATGCCGGGCCCGAGGCCGCTCTCGCCGTCGAGGATCAACTCGGCCGCGGCGCTGCGCGATTTGACGCCGAGTTTCTGGAAGGCCGAGGAGAGGGTGTTCTTGACGTTGCTTTCGCTGACGAAGAGCTTGCGGGCGATCTCGGCGTTGGAGAAGTCGATCACGACCATCGCCAGGATCTGGCGCTCGCGTGGCGAGAGCGGCGGCCGGTCGACGATCTGGCGGACCGAGCGCGGCAGCACGCACTGGCCGGCCGCGACCGCCTGCAGGGTCGGCAGCAGCGCCGGCCCGACCTGGTCCGCCATCACGGCTCCCTCGAGGCGGGCGGCGATCGCCCTCGCCCCGCGCGCTCCCGGCGGCTCCCTGACCACCGCGACCAGCGGCCCGGGGTGCACCTTGCGCAGCTCGGGCAGGCGGGCGACCTCCTCCCGCCTCGCTCCGACCCAGCCGACCAGGCCGATCGCGCAGGCCGGCTCCGCCCGGGACGGGGCCGGCAGCAGCGGCTCGATCGTCGTCCAGATCTCCGCTCTGTCTTCGAGCAGGGACACCGTGTACTCGGCGGGAGTGGTCATCGGCCAGGCGATTCAACAGGAAACGCCGGCCCCGCTGCGCGGAACCGGCGTTTTCTACTGCAAGTCGTTGCTGCTCGCCTACGGCGTGGTGAGGGTGATGTCGTCGAAAGGCGTGCCGACCGGGAAGGTCGCGTCGAGCGCCGAACCGGAGTTTTTACCGGCGGTGAGCTCGGTGAGATCGCCGTGATCGGAAATGCTGGGAGCCTCGTACTGATCGATTTTCTTCTCCATGGTGCCTCCTTTCGTTGGAGAGGCAGCATCTTGATCGCTCCCCGGGCGGACCACAAGCCCTGAAAAAGTACTTTCCGGCCCGTTTCGTGCCTGCAGAGAGGGTCTAGGTGGCCGGCGGGATCGCGGCAGTAAAGAGCTCGGGGTGCCCGCGCATCTTCTCCTCGGACCAGTTCCACCAGGCGAGATCGGTGAGACGGGCAACCTCCTCCGCGCCGAATCGCATGCGGATCAACCGCGCCGGGGCACCGGCGACGATCGCGAAGGGCGGCACGTCGCGGGTGACCACGGCACCGGCGGCGACGATCGCCCCGTCCCCGACCGTCACCCCCGAGAGCAGGATCGCGGCGTCGCCGATCCAGACGTTGTTGCCGATCGCGATCGGGCCGCGGCTCGTCTCCAACCAGCCAAAGCCGAGTCGCTCCTGCAGCGACACCTGCAGGTTCGCCTTGTCGGTCTCGTGGTTGGAGGAGATCATCCTCACCCCGTCTCCGACCGCGCAGTAACGACCAAGGACGATCCTCTCGCTGCCCTTGAAGACACCGGGACCGTTGACCCTGGTCCCGTAGCCGAAGCTGGTCAGCCGGGAGACCGAGCTGCCCTTGGCGATATGGCAGCGAGGCTCGACCTCGACTCCCGCCCGGCGCAGGTGGGTGTGGAAGAGGCGCTGCGAGAGCTCGGCCCGCGTCCGCCTGACGAGATCGATGACCCTTCTCACGAGCCGGGATGGTAGTCGCCCTCGAGGGCACGCAGCCAGGCGTCGGCCACGGCCACCCGCCAGAGCTGGAGCGCGGCCCCACCCCCCATGCCGGTCCCCCGGCGCGCCAGCAGCCGGTCGAGCGGCTCGGCTTGGAGGAAGGCGCGGATGGGCGCCTCGGGACGAGCGAGCGCGGTCGCCAGCGCCTCTCCCTCGGCCCCGTCGAGCGCCGCGACCAGCAGCGGCGTGAAGTGACTCTTGGCGTAGCGGCGGCGCACCTGCTCGGGGATGTGGCCGCGCAGGGCGTCGCGCAGCAGGGCGCGGTCGCGGACCGGGTCGAACTGCAGCCGCGGCGGGGTGGTGAGGATCGCCTCGACCAGGTCGCGGTCGAAGAGGAACGGGTGGCGCCCGTCGATGCCGCCGTCGACGGCGGCACGGCGCAGGTGCCCGGAGACGTCGAAGGCCTCGCCGCCGCCGCTCAGGTCGGCGGCCAGCGAGCGCCACCAGAGCGGCCCGTCGAGCCGGTCCCCGGCCGCTTCCCGGTCGAGGTCGCAGAGCGCCAGCAGCGACTGACGGGTGAGCAGCGACCCCTGGGCGCGGGTGACGGCGCGCCGGCGCCGGCGTTGGCGCACCCGGGCCGGCACCAGGCCGCCGAGGCCGAAAAGGCGCAGGGCTCGCAGCCTGAGCCGCGGGTCGGGGTGCTCGCCGACTCCCGGGATCGCGCCCGCCAGCGACCAGGCCTCGCGCAGCCGGCCCCGGCGCAGCGCGTCGGCGATCAGAAAGGGAGCCAGCCCGAAGAGCTCGTCGCCCCCCTCGCCGTCGAGCATCGCGCCGACGCCGCGGCTGCGGGCCAGCGCCGCCACCGGTTCCCAGACGAAGAGGTTCGGCGAGCCGGGCGGCAGGCGCCAGCGCTCGATGTGGCGCCGGGCCGGGGCGAGCACCGCGGCGGGCCCATCGAAGGCGACCTGCTCGAGCGCCAGGCCCGTCTGCCGCGCCGTCGCCTCGATCAACTCGCGCTCGTCCGTCTCCGCCTGCCCCGGGAAGACGGCCGCCAGCGCCAGGGGCTCGTTCGGGACCGGCCCTCGCGCCGCCAGGCCGGCGGCCACGCAGGCCGAGTCGAGGCCGCCGCTGAGCCGCACCCCCACCCGCTCGGGCCCGGCGGCGGCGCGGTCGACGGCGGCGAAGGCCTCGGCCCGCAGGCGGGCGACGATCTCCTCGCGGCCGCCCGCCACCGTCCCCTCGTAGCGGGGCGCCCAGTAGCGCTCGAGCGCAACGCCGCCGTCGGCGAGGACCAGGCGGTGGGCGGGCGGCGCGCGACGGATCCCCTCGTACAGGGTGCGCCCGGGCGGGACGCCGCCGCGCTCGACCCAGTGCGCGAGCGCCAGCCGGTCGGGCCCCGGCGCCGTCGGCAGCAGGGCGAGGATCTCGTGCTCGTGCTCGGCGAACAGCACCCCGTCGCCGACCCGGGCGTAGACGAGCGGCCGGCCACCGAGGTGATCGCGGGCGACGGTGGCGGTACCGCGCTCGCGGTCGAGGGTGACGAGGACGAAGGCTCCCCGCGCAAGATCGCCGGCCGCGACCCCCTCGCGCTCGTGGGCTCGGGCGAGAGCCTCGGCGGGGCGCGCCGGGTCAGCGAGCCCGAAGCGGCGACCGAGCTCGCCGGCGTTGCTCACCCTGCCCGACAGCCAGCAGCGCCAGCGCCCGTCCCCGGCGCCCTCGGCTCCGGCGATTGCCAGCCCGGCGATCCGTTCGGCCGGCTCGCCGTCCGCCGCGACGGCCGCGTCGAGCAGCTCCAGGGCCCGTCCTCCCCAGCCCCCGAGCACGGCTCAGAGCTCCAGCAGTCGCTCGTAGCCGGGGTCGGCGTCGGGCAGGACCGCCTCGCCGTCGACCTCGACCCAGGCGTGGGCGCCGAACGGCCGCGGCCGCGTCGCGATCACCAGCACCTGGTCGATGCCGCGGCGCTCGAGCATGCACATCAGGGTCAGCGAGCTGAACAGGCAGCGCGAGTCGCTGGGCAGGCGGGTCAGGACCTTCTCCATCGCGCGGGCCAGGCGCCAGGCCGCGAAGACCTCGTGCTCGCGACCCATCTCCGGGTTCGGCTTCGACCCGGTGGTGCTGGCCCTCAGGGCGGGGACCGCCTGCTCGGGCTCGTCGCGGCGCATCAGCCAACGCACCCGAAGGTAGGTCGAGAGCACCTCCACGGTCAGGCGCAGGCGCGGGATCGGCGCCAGCCGGTCGAGGTCGGTCGGGGTGACGACGCTCATCGACGCCCCGCCAGCAGCTGCTGCTCGACGGCCTCGGCCAGCTGGGTGGCGTCGACGCCGGGGAGGATGCGGAGCCGGTAGACGCCGCCGCTTGCGACCAGGGCCTCGACCGTGTCGAGCTGGCGGGTCAGGCGCTCGGGGGTCCGCACCGAGAGGTTGAAGGTGGAGGCGAGCAGCTCGAAGGGGTCGGGGCTGGCGAGGGGCTCGATCGCCAGGCCGCTCTCGGCCCGCTCGAGCAGAAACAGCGCCGAGAACGGCACGGCGGCGGCGACCGCGCCGGGCGCGTAGCGCTGCCGGGAGGCGAAGGATTGGGCCGCGCCGAGCGCGTCGCGCTCAGCGGCCGAGAGCCGGTCGTGCTCGGCCGCGCGCAGGTAGAGCGCGCCGACGCCGGGGTGGGCGAGCAGCGAGCCGTCGCGGCGCTCGAGCGCGATCGCGTCGTCGCCGAGCAGCGCCGCGCCGCGCCGCACGAAGGCGGCGGCGAGCGAGGACTTGCCCGCGCCCGGGGTGCCGGCGAAGAGCGCCGCGCCGCCCCCGACGACGACGCCGGCGGCGTGGAAGACCTCGCGCTCGCGCAGGGTCGCCGCCAGCGGCAGCGCCTGGGCCGGGAGGATGAAGGCCCAGTCCGGCTGCCCGGGCAGCGGGTCGCAGAGCAGCTCGGCGCCGTCGAGCGCGACCAGCACCCGCCCCACCCCCTTCGCCTCCAGCAGGTATCCGGCCGGCTCGGAGAGGTCGACGGTGAGCACCGCGTCCTCCCCGGTCCCCAGCTCGCGCATGCGCCGCGGTGGCCCGCTGGCCGAGCTCCAGCGCCGCTCCAGCTCCGCGGGATCGAGCCGCACGCGGGTCCGCGGCGCCCCCGACCCCTCCGCCGGGGCCGTGCCTGCAGCACCGCCCGGCGGCAGGCCGGGCAGGTCGATGCGCGAATCGACCTCCAGCAGCAGGCCGAACGCGGCGGCTTCCCTTGCTCTCTCCCCGGCCGGGCCCGCTGCCGGCTCAGGCGGGCTGGGCATCTGAGATCTCGATCAAGCCGCGCTCCAGCAGGCCGCGACAGAGCTTGATCAGGTCGGCTTCGATCTGGGCCGGCTCGACCTCGTAGGCGGCCGCCAGCTCCGGCACCACGGCCGCGACGCTCGCCCCCGACTCCAGCGCTTCCAGCATCTTCCCCGCCGTCGGGTTGAGCCCGTGGTACTTGCCGGTGCGCAGGTTGAGCACAACCGTCTCGGCGACGAAGCTGCGGTGCACCACGTGCTGGGGAAGCCGGGCACGGGAGGCGAGCAGTTCCTGGTCGGAGGGTGACGACATGGGGACGGGGCTCCTTCTTCGGTGGCTCAGTACTCGGCGACCGTACCGGTGCGCTGACCGTAACGAATCGCCCGGCGCAGGCAGTAGAGGGAAACGGGCAGCAGGATCAACGCGAACAGCACCAGTTTGAGCAGCTCGACCTCGGCCGGATGGTCCAACGGCGTGCCGACCAGCAGGTGGCGCAGCAGGTCCGTGGCGGGGGTGAACGGCTGCACTTCCGAGGTCCATTCGATCCAGTCGGGCAGGAGCGCGATCGGGAAGTAGAGGCCGCCGATGATCGCGACCCCGGTGACGATGAACGAGGAGGCGCTGGAGACCTGCTTGAAGGCCATCACCAGCCCGACCAGGAAGATCGCGAACGGCATGAAGGCCAGGGTCCCCAGCAGCGCGACCGGGATCGCCAGGCCGGCGGTCGTCTCCAGCGGCAGGCCGAAGAACGCGGTCGCCAGGACCAGCATCAGGGCGCCGCTGAAGAGGGCGTTGACCATCGGGAACAGCATCGCCCCGAGGATCCCGTTGACCGGGCCGTGAGCGCTGACGAGGAAACGCTCGATCGTGCCCGAGACCAGTTCCTGGCGCACCGTTACCGGCATCACCCCGATCGAGATGGTGAGGATCTGGACGATCACCAGGCCGATCACCACGAACCCGAAGTACCCCCCCGGGGAGTCGACGCTGGACGGGGTGAACAGCTTGCTTATGTAATAGAAGATCGCCAGCGAGAAGAGCGGGGTGAGGAACTGCGAGACGAACTGGGCGCGGTAGCTGACGAAGAGGATCGCGTCGCGGCGCATGATCGCCCACATCGCGTCGAGCCAGAGCCTCATGCGACTGGCTCCAGGTGGCCTTCGACCAGCGAGTAGCTGGCGTCGCAGTCGATCACCCGGTCCTCGCCGCGGGGCGAGCACCAGAGGATGGTCGCGCCGCGCGCCGCCGCCAGCTCGCTCTGCTGGTTGAGCAGGGCGTAGCCCTCGTCGTCGAGCGAGTTGCGCGGCTCGTCGAGCAGCACCACCCGCGGCTCGTGCAGGAACGCCATCGCCAGGCGGATGCGCTGGCGCTGGCCCATCGACATCCGGTCGACCCGGCGCTCGGCGAACTCCTCGAGCCCGAACTGCCCGAGGGCGCGGTCGACCAGCTCGCGCCGGCGCTCGCGCGGCACGTAGGCGAGCCGGGCCCAGTAGTCGAGCTGCTGGGTGACCCGCATCCGCGCCTGCAGGCTGCGGTCGCCGGCGGAGAGGAAGCCGATCTGGCGCTGGTAGCTGCTGCCCCGGGCATCGGAGCCGAGCTCGCCGATGCGCACCGTTCCCCGCTGCGGCAGCAGGATGCCGGCGGCAAGGCGCAGCAGCGTCGTCTTGCCGACCCCGTTGCGCCCGCCGATCCAGGTCACCTCGCCCGCCCGCAGGGTCAGGCTGACGCCGTCGAGCACCGGCGGCTTCGGGCCCTTCCAGCGGTGGTATAGATCTTTGACCTCGAGGACGGGCATCGCGGCAGCCTAGTAACGATCGGCCCTTCCCCCTACGTCCGCCGCGCGCCGGCGCCGTCGCGCAGGCGCCCTTGCAAGAGGTCGGCCAGGGCGCCGGGGGCGACGCCGGGGTCGGCGCCAAGCTCCCAGATCGGCACCTGCGCGGCGATCGCCGCGGCGATCTCGAAGCGGGATCGCTCGCGCTCGGGCGTGCGCGGGAAGCGCAGCAGCGCGGACATCAGCGCCGCGAGGGGGTTGGCGACGCGGGTCAGGCCGGTCGCCAGGCCCGGACGACGGTCGAGGACGACCACGGCCGCCAACGGGACCGCGGCACCGACGGTCGGGACCGAGACCCAGCGCTCCTCGCCGACCGTCGCGAGCGGATCGCCCGGCAGGGGGTCGATGCTCGCCGGCACGGTCATCAACGGCGGTCCGGGATGGGCGAGCGGCGGGCCGTCGCCGTCGGCCTCCAGCACCACCACGTCGTCGGCGAGCAGGCGCTCGCCGCGGTGCAGCAGCTCGGCCAGCAGCGTGCTCTTGCCACCGCCCGCCGCGGCGACGATCGCGACCGCACCCGCCTCCGTCGCCACGGCACCCGCGTGCAGCGCCTCATAGCCGCGCAGCAGGGCGACGCTGAAGAGGACCGAGTCGAGCACCACGCGCCAGCGGCCGGGTTCGTCGTCGTCTGCCCAGGCGCAGCGCAGGAGCTCGCCGTCCGCGGCGAGCAGCTGGACGGAGCGCTCGCCGTGCGAGAAACGATGGTCGCCGGCCAGCCCGCGCTCGGCCCGGAAGGGGTCGCCGTCGATCGTCGCCTCCCAGCCGACCGCCTCGCGCCCCGACCACTCGGCCGCGATCTCCTGCCGCGTGGCCGCGCACAGCCGCAGGCTTTGCCCGCTGGCGGGCCGCGCCTCCCAGGCGCCCGGTGGCGGCATCTCGAAGCTGAGGCTGAGTCCGAAGGCGCGCGAGAGCACGGTGGCGGCAGTCTCGCCGATCCACCGGCGCTGTCTCGGCGGCACCCGCGATCGACCTGGCTGCTGCCGCGGCTCGCACTAGGATTCGCCACTCGTCCCCGACGACTCGTGAAGGACCCCTTGGCGGTTGAGACCAGCGCCCTCGAACCTCGAAGCAGAGCCCGGAATGCCGCTGGAGGCGATGGCGGCGTCCTAGCCCGGCTGTGACTGCCCCATCCTGGCTCAGCCGAGGTCGCCTGGGCGAGCACCTCAACGACCAGCTCTACCGCACCGGCTACTTCCTGATCATCGGGACCGGGGTCACGAGCCTGCTCGGCGTCGCCTTCTGGGCCCTCGCGGCGCACACGTACTCGGCCCACGAGGTCGGTCTCAACGCCGCCTCGATCTCGGCGATGACGCTGGTCTCCGGCCTCTGCTCGCTCGGCCTCTCGGCCGTGCTGGTGCGCTACCTGCCGATCGCCGGCACCGCCACCGGCAAGCTGATCACCGTCAGCTACGCGCTCACCGCCGTGCTTTCGCTCCTGGTCGGCGCCGCGGTGGCGCTGAGCAGCGATGTCTGGTCGCCGAGCCTCTCCTTTCTCTCGCAGGGAGGGTGGGTCGTCGCCTTCTCGCTTGCCACCGCCGGGACGACCATCTTCATCCTCCAGGACAGCGTCCTCACCGGCCTCCGCTCGGCCAAATGGATCCCGATCGAGAACTCGCTGTACGCCAGCGGCAAGCTGGCGCTCCTGCTGGCCCTGCCGGCCCTGCTGCCCGCGGCGGGGCCGTTCGTCGCCTGGAACGCGCCGCTGCTGCCGGCGATCGTGCTGATCAACTACCTGATCTACCGTCGGCTGATTCCGGCGGACCGGTCGGTTGGCTCGCTCGACCGGCGCACGGTGGTGCGGATGGCGGCCGGCAACTACGGCGGCAATCTTTTCGCCCTGGCCGGGAACCTCTATCTGCCGGTCCTCGTCGCCAACCTGGCCGGCGCCTCGGAGGCCGCCTACTTCTACGTCCCCTGGCTGTTCTCGCTTTCGCTGCAGCTGGTGGCGATAAACGTGATGACCTCGCTGACGGTCGAGGCGGCACTCGACATGGCCGCCGTGCGGCGGCTGGCGCGGCAGGCCCTGCGGCACTCCCTGCGGCTGGTCGTGCCGATGGTCGCGGTCACGGTCGTGGTCGCCCCCTGGATCCTGCTGGTCTTCGGCCAGGACTACGCCGATGCCGGCACCCCGCTCCTGCGCTGGCTCGCGATCGGCGCCCTGCCGAACGTGATCGTCACGCTCGGCATCAGCGTCGCCCGGATCGAACATCGAGGCTCGATCGTGGTCGGCTTCCCGGCCGCGCATGCGGTGGCGGTCATCGCCCTCAGCGCGCTGCTGCTGCCGAGCCTCGGGATCGTCGCCGTGGGGATCGTCTGGACCGGCAGCCAAACCGTGCTGGCACTGTTGATGCTGGCGACGATCCTGCGCCCGGTGCTGTTTCGAGACGACGGCTCCGGGGCACCAAGGCTGATGGATGAGCGCTGAGCTGATTATCGTCGCGCCGGTTCTGCGGCGCCCCCAGAACGTGAAGCCGCTGCTCGACTCGGTCCGCCAGACCACTCCCGGGGCGCGGGTCCTCTTCGTCTCCGACCCCGGCGACACGGAGCAGCAGCGGGCGATCGCGGCCGAGGGCGCCGAGGTGCTGATCGTCAAGGGCAACTACGCGAAGAAGGTCAACCGGGCGATCGCGGAGACGGAGGAGCCGCTGATCTTCCAGGGTGCCGACGACATCCGCTTCCACCCCGGCTGGCTGGAGGCGGCGAAGGCCCGGCTGAAACCGGGGATCGGGGTCGTCGGGACGAACGACCTCAGCTCCCAGCGGGTGATGGCCGGCACCCACGCGACCCACGCCTTGATCACCAGGGAGTACACGAAGCTGGGGACCATCGACGACCCGACCAGGACGCTGCACGAGCGCTACCCGCACGAGTACGTCGACGACGAGTTCATCGAGACCGCGGTCAAGCGCGGCGCCTTCGTCTCCGCCCCCGACTCGATCGTCGAGCACATCCATCCCCACGCCGGCAAAGCCGATCTGGACGAGCTCTACTCGAAGGCCGGCCGCAGGATGCTGAAAGGCCGCCTGATCTATCGCTGGCGCCGCCACAAGTGGGCTTAGGCGCCATCAGGACCGGCGTCGCCCCCCGGCCTAGCGCCGTGGTTTCGGCGTCACCTTCCAGCTGAAGCTGGCCGGCGAGGGATCGGCGTTGCCGCTGGCGTCGGTGGCGAGCACCTTGAAGGTGTGGGAGCCGAGCTTCAGGCCTTTGTAGGACCGCGGCGACGCGCATGGCTTGAATGCCCCGCGATCGAGCTTGCAGCGAAAGCTGCCGCTCTCGTTCGAGGAGAAGGCAAACTTGGCGGTCTTCCTGGGCGTCTTCCCGGGGGGATGGGCCAGCAGCTTGGTCTCCGGGGCGCTCGCGTCAGGAGCTGGAGACGGCTGGGCCGGAGGCGGGCTCTCGCCGCCCGCGGGGACGGCCAGCACCGAGTAGACCGCCTGATAGGAAGCAGCGCCGGCGACGAGGATGCTGTGCGCGCGGGTGCCGCCGTCAGACCAGCCCTGCCAGACGTAGGTCCTGCCGTTGAGCTCGGCCGTCGGCGGCGCCGAAAGCAGGATTTCCGAACCTTCGATGGCGGCGGTGGAGAAGGGCGTGGCCGTTTCGGTCGAGCCCGCCGTCAGCTCGATCCCGGGCGGGTCCGAGGCGACGCTGAGATCGGCCGTCTGGGGAAAGATTTCCCGCCTGACGGTGCCGGAGAGGCCGCGCTCGTCGGAGACCCGAAGGATCACTTCGATGTAGGAGGGGTAATCGTGCTGAGGGGCGATGAATTCGGGGCGCCTGATCCCGGAGAAGGTCTGCAACGGATGCGAGTGGCAGGCTTCCGGGTTGGCCGGATTGGGGCAATGCGCCAGACGCGTAATCCAGTAGTAGGGAAGCGGCGCCGTGATCGGGTCACCATTGGCGTCCACCGCATCGGCGTCCAGGTCGATCTCGCTGCCGACGGCCCATTTGAACGAGGGCGCGGGGCCGGTGATGGTGGGCACCGGTGGTTTGTCGCCCGGATAGACCGTGATCCGGGCGACGCTGGTCAGCCCCGTGCCGTCCTCGACCCGGACGGCGACGACCCGGTTGCCGCTTTCGCCTTTGCCTTCGGCTTCGTCGAGTTCGGCTTTGGTGTAGGTCTTGCTTTCTTCTTTGTCGCCCGTCGTCTCGAAGGTGCCGTCGCCGTCCAGGTCCCATTCGTAGGTCAGCGGTTCAGAGCTTGGGTCGCTCGATTTGCTCGCATCGAAGGTCACGTCGAGTGGGACTTCCCCGTAGGGCAGAGGTTTGGCATCGAGCCGCGCGGTTGGCGCTCCCGGGGCGTAGACGATCCTGTGAATCGCGCCGTCGCCAAATCCTTCGTCGCTGAAGAGGTTGGCGTAATAGAGGTACCCATCCGGGCCTTCGGCGATCTTGACGCCGGGGTAGATCTTGCCCTCGCGCAGGAATTTCGTCGTTTTCAAGGGGTCCGGTTTGCCGTTCGCTCCGGGGGGCATGACCCAGATGCAGCCGCGGACCGAGTCGGCGAAGAAGAGCGCGCCTTTGTAGGCGGCCGGGAATTTGTCGCCCTCATAGAAGGAGATCCCGCCCAGCGCCGAGCCGGAATCGATCGGGCATTCGTCGTCGGGAACCACCGACTGGCCGTGGCTGTAGCTGAAGAACGGCAGCGAGGTGGAGGTTGGCTCGCCGGCGTAGAGCCCATTGCAGACGTCGAGATCCAGGCCGCGGAACTGGAACTGGTGCTGAATGCCCTCATAACAGGGCCAGCCCGAGTTGAAGAGGGCCGACGGCGGCGCCTGGAAGCGATCGATCTCCTCGATCTCCGAGGAGCCGACGTTGCCCGTGTAGAGCTCGCCGGTGCCGGGGTCGAAAGCGAAACGGAACGGATTGCGGAAGCCCTTGGCGACGATGCGTCGCGTGTTCTCATCGGGATCGCTCGCCAGCGGATTGGTTGGCAGGCCCGCGCCGGTGTCCGGGTCGATGCGCAGGATCGCCCCGTTCAGCAGTTTCGGGTTCTGTGCTCGCAGCGCCCCGCCCACGGATTCCGGGAAGGTCCCCGAAGGCCCTTCCGCGCCCAGGGAGTCGCCGCAGGGGTTCGGTGGCGTCCCCAGCTGACCGTAGTCGGGGATCGATTCGTAAGCGGCACCGTCGCCGCCGCTGACGTAGAGCGCGCCTTCGGGCCCGAACTGCAGATCCCCGACCGAGTGCGAAGAAAATTGCTGGCACCAACCCTGCACCAACTCCGTCTGAACCGGATCGCCGCCGGATTCGATCGCGTGGCCTTCGTTCAGGGGGTCCTCGGCGAGACGCACGAGCCGGCCGCTGACCAAGCATGAATGGCTGCTGTTTTGAGTCGGGCAATCGGGATCGCCGCCGCTGTCGACGGCTCCGTATTTGGGCGCGGGAGCCGGATCGCCGAGTACGTGGTCGTAGGTATAGAGGGCGTAGACGTAGGGGCGCCCTTCGGTGAATTTCGGGTCGAGCGCAAGCCCGAGGAGGCCGCGGTCGCTGTTGTCATAGACGTCGGTCCGCAGGTTGGCAAAAACCTGCGGCGTCGTGTCGTCGAAGTCTTCGAAGGCCAGAATCTCGCCTGACTTGAGGGCGACGAAGATGCGGCCATCTTTGGCGAAGCGGAAGTTGGTTGGCTGATCGAGATTCGAGAGGACGACTTCGTCCTGGAAGCCGTCGGGCAGTGCCGGGTCGGCGCCCGCCGGCGCGGCCAGGACGAGCGCGCCGGCGA
This sequence comes from uncultured Solirubrobacterales bacterium, assembly GCA_963811375.1. Classification (GTDB taxonomy): domain Bacteria; phylum Actinomycetota; class Thermoleophilia; order Solirubrobacterales; family 70-9; genus VAYN01. The sequence continues at coordinate 509,228 of CAWEQY010000008.1, read as the reverse complement.
GCACCGCTGCCAGCGCCAACGCCAGGCCAGGTGCCCGCGCCGCGAACTTCCTCACGCCCGCTCCAGCGGCGCCATCGTCAGGCCGGCGGCGTCGAGCTCGACCCAGTAGTGCTCGGCCGGCTCGCGGGGGCCGGTCCAGACGATCGCCTGGCCGCTGTTGTGGATCCGCTCGGCGATCCGGTGGCCCTGGTCGAGGCTGACGCCCGGCAACACCTTGGCCAGCGTTGTGGCGACGTGCTCGAAGGTGTTGTGGTTGTCGTTGCGGACGATGACCCTCCATGCACCCCCCAACCCCGAATCCGGGCCGGCGCTGCGGGGTCGCTCGATAGTGCCGGTCGACATTGCTGCCGATTATGCAGCCCTAGAAGGGACTGGGAACGCGGACGACGACGTCGTCGACGCTGGCGATGACGCCGTTGGCGCCCTTGATGGCACCGACGGCGACGGTCGCGGCGCGCCCGGTCAGATCGCCGGCGCTTTCGTCGGTCGCTTCGGTGACCACGGTGCCACCGACATAGCCGAGCAGCTTGGCCTGGCCCCGTTCCGGCCCGCTGGTGACGTTGATCGCCTGCAGCCGCAGGGCGTTGGCTTTGTTGACGCCCATCAGCGTTTTGACGTTCTTGGCGATCCCCAGGTACTCGCTGCCGGTGGCGGTGAACTTGATCAGCTGCACCTTGCGCTGCAGCGGGAAGGCCAGCAGCTGGTACTTGGCGCCGGCACCGGCGCGCAGCTCGAGGCCGAGGTAGGCCTTGCGCTGCAGCGACTCCGGCGTGCCGCTGAGCAGCCGCTCGGTGGCGGAGATCTCGAGGTCGCGCCCGAGCACCGGGGTGCGGTACGAGCAGGAGTCGGTGCCTTTCCCGACCGCGACCCGCAGGGCCCCCTCGGAGCCGCCGCGGGTACAGCTGGCGCCGGCCAGCTTGACCAGCTGAGCGCGCTGCGCCGTGGTTTCCATCCCGTTGCGGTAGATGCCGATCATCGCCGCGCCGCTGACGGCGGCAACGAGCAGGGCGCCAGTCAGGGCGGCGAGAAAAGTGGCTGCAAATCTGGATCTCATCGGTCGCAGCCTAAACACAGGCTGGGGAGAAAGATGCGGGCCGGGCCGGGCTGAACGGCGGATTTCGGGCTGCGGCAAATAAGATTGAGGGATGAGCAACCACCGACTCCCCGAGCGCGACCGCCCCTGGGTAATGCGCACCTACGCCGGCCACTCCGACGCCAAGCGCTCCAACGCGCTCTACCGCGGCAACCTGGCCAAGGGCCAGACGGGCCTCTCGGTCGCCTTCGACCTCCCCACCCAGACGGGTTACGACCCGGACCACGTCCTCGCCCGCGGCGAGGTTGGCAAGGTCGGCGTCTCGGTTGCCCACAAGGGCGACATGCACCAGCTCTTCGATGGCATCCCACTCGACGAGATGAACACCTCGATGACGATCAACGCCACCGCCGCCTGGTTGCTCGGGCTCTACGTCACCGTCGCCGAGGAGAACGGCGTCGAACGGGCCAAGCTCACCGGCACCACCCAGAACGACATCATCAAGGAGTACCTCTCGCGCGGCACCTACGCCTTCCCGCCGGAGCCGTCGATGCGGCTGATCGCCGACATGGTCGCCTTCAGCGTCAACGAGGTGCCGAGCTGGAACCCGACCAACATCTGCAGCTATCACCTGCAGGAGGCCGGGGCGACGCCGGTGCAGGAGATCGCCTACGCGCTCTCGACCGGGATCGCGGTGTTGGACGAGGTGAAAGCCCGCGGCCAGGTCGCCGAGGCCGACTTCCCGAAGGTGTTCGGCCGCATCTCCTTCTTCGTCAACGCCGGCATCCGCCTGGTCGAGGAGATCGCCAAGCTGCGGACGATGGGCGCGCTCTGGAACGAGATCGGTCGCGAGCGCTACGGCGTCAGCGACGAGAAGATGCTGCGCTTCCGCTACGGCGTCCAGGTCAACAGCCTCGGCCTGACCGAGGCGCAGCCGGAGAACAACATCCAGCGCATCGTCGTCGAGGCGCTCGCCGTCACCCTCAGCCGCGATGCCCGCGCCCGTGCCCTGCAGCTGCCCGCCTGGAACGAGGCGATGGGCCTGCCCCGTCCCTGGGACCAGCAGTGGAGCCTGCGGATCCAGCAGGTGCTGGCGAACGAGACCGACCTGCTCGAGTACCCCGACATCTTCGAGGGCTCGGTCGTGATGGACGGCCTGGTCGAGGAGTTGACCGCGGGCGCCCGGGCCGAGATGGCCGTGGTCGAGGAGCACGGCGGCGCCGTCAAGGCCGTCCCCTACATGAAGGCCCGCCTGGTCGAGTCCCACCGCGAGCGGGTCGCCCGGATCGAGAGCGGCGAGCTCAAGGTGGTGGGCCAGAACAGCTTCACCGAGAGCGAGGACTCGCCGTTGACCGCCGGCGCCGACGGCGGCATCCTCACCCCCGATCCCGAGGTCGAGCGCGAGCGGATCGCGGCCCTGGAACTGTGGAAGGCCGAGCGCGACGACGACGCCGTGGGCGCCGCCCTCGACGAGCTCGCCAAGGTCGCCGCCGATGACAGCCAGAACATCATGCCCGCAACTATTGCCGCCGCCGTGGCCGGCGCCACCACCGGTGAGTGGGCGGAGGTTCTGCGCGAGTCCTTCGGCGCCTACCGCGGCCCCACCGGCGTCAGCGGCGCCGCCCCGCCCTCCGACCGTGACCAGCTCGACGCGATCCGGGCCAAGGTCGACGAGACCTCCGAGCGGATCGGCCACCGGATCAAGATCCTCGTCGGCAAGCCCGGCCTCGACGGCCACTCCAACGGCTCCGAGCAGATCGCCCTGCGCGCCCGCGACGTCGGCATGGAGGTCATCTACCAGGGGATCCGCCTGACCCCGGCCGAGATCGCCGAGTCGGCGCTGCAGGAGGACGTCGACGTGGTTGGCCTCTCGATCCTCTCCGGCTCCCATCTGGCGCTGATCCCGGAGGTCGTGCGCCTGCTTCAGGACGAGGGCGTCGACGTGCCCGTCGTGGTCGGCGGCATCATTCCCGTCGCCGACGCCAAGCGCCTGCGCGAGGGCGGCGTCGCCGGCGTCTACACGCCGAAGGACTTCGACATCAACAAGATCATGGGCGAGATCGTCGCCCTCGTCGGCGAGCGCGCCGGCACTGTCGCGCCCGCCTGAGCGCCCGCGTCGCGCCGAAGGCGCCGCCGCGCGACAATGAAGCCATGAACGAGCTGAACGGAGACCGGGCGGCCTGGCTGCGCTGCTACCGCTGCTGGTCCCAGAGCCTGGAGATCCAGATCCACTACGACGCGATCCGCCGCGTCGACCCCGAGACCGGGATCCTCACCGAAGGCGTCGACGAGGTCCAGGAATCGGTCGTGCAGTGCCTCGACTGCATGCACGACCAGCCCCACCTCACCTTCCAGGACGACCGCGTGGTCGCGATCGAGGACCGCTGGCAGCGGATGGTCGCCGGCACCCCCTGGGTCGCCTCCTGCACGGTCCGGGTCGACCAGGACCGGGTCGAGACCTGCTCTGGCCCGGAGGCGATCGAGTTCCTCACCTACGGCGCCTTCGGCGACGCCGGCGTGCGCGAGTTCTTCACCCACGTCCGCTTCCACAAGCACGACGACGAGCAGATCGTCGTCCACCTCCTGGTCGAGCTCTACGCCCGCTCCGCCCAGGAGGCGACCGAGGTGCTCGAAGAGGCCGCCCACGGCCAGCTCGAGATCACCTCCCTGGCCGAGGAGTCCCGCCCCCCCGCCCACGCCTCCGACGAGGCCCACTGAGCCAACGCGGCGCCGGCCTCGCCGCGAGGACCCAGCGCACACAACCACCCCCGAACTGCATCAACTTCTAAATCCTGAAGATTGAGAAATTGATGCAGTTCGCTCGCGTCGTTGCTGGAGGGCACGGCGGACGTTTGCGAGGAAGGGACCGGGGTCGCGGCTGAGCATGCGTTCGGTGGTGCGATAGACGTCATAGCCGGCGGCGAACAGGTCGACGTCGACCTGGTGGTCACGCTCGAATGCGGGGCGGTCGCCGTGGTAGGTGTAGCTGTCCGTTTCGACGATCACCCGCTCGCGTGGCCAGAGAAAGTCGACCAAGTGGCCGGCAATGAGAACGTTCACCTGGGGCAGCGGCAGATTCGCCGGGCGACAGAGAGCGAGGAAATCCACCTCCACCCCGGAGAGAGCATCGACAGCTCGTGGATCGACTTCAGCGGCAATGCGACGGAGTCGTCCGGCACCCTTGCGTCCGCGTCTGCGGGAGAGCGCTTGTCCCAGCCTGGGCCAGCTCAGCCGACCGCTCCGATCCGCGGCGACCAGCAACCTCTCTAGCTGCTTGTCATCGAGGCGCCCGGCCATGTCAAGCACCGTGCGCTCGATCGAAGTAACCGGGATCCCTCCCTCCTCCGTGATCTCTCCCGGTTTGAGCGAGCGGGTCTGATGCAGGCGGATGCCTGGATGTCGGGCTCCACCTGAGCGCCGCAGAACCTCAATCGCACCACGTGAGCCACGCAGGCCCCAGAGCTGGGCGGCACTCCCGTGCGACAGCACGGCTCGGGGCCCGCACGCAAGCACCGCTGCCCTCCATTCACCTCTTTGCCCGATTCGCTGGTGGCCAAGCGCGAATACCCCTTGGAACACAGGTATCAGCAGCCCTCCCTCGCGACGACGCTGCACAGCCCCCAATCCGACGCCGAGCTCAAGCAGCTGGCGATGAGCGACGACCCCGTGCTGCCGCTCGGCGAGCCCACGAATTGCCTCCGTCGCCTCGCGATCCCTCATTACCACCCCCGAACTGCATCAACTTCTAAATCCTGAAGATTGAGAAATTGATGCAGTTCGCGTCGTACGAAGCCTTGCCGGGACATGCGACGAAGACTGGTCGACGGTGGCGCACGCGTTGCACGCACCGGGTGATGCTTCGGTGAGAGAAGGGCTACCGAAGCGTCACGACGATGTGGTCAAGGGGCTCAGTCGACGTTGTCGGCGGCCGTGGCCTCGCCGTGCTCGCGGCGGGGGACCAGGACCAGGCGCTTGAACTCGGCGACGAGGATGCCGTCCTGGTTGAGGACCCGAGTGTGGACCTTGACGATGCCGCGGTCGAGTTTCGACTTCGACGGCTTCACCTCGAGCACCTCGGTCTCGCAGAACAGGGTGTCGCCGTGGAAGACTGGGTTGGGGTGACTGAGTTCTTCGGTCGCGAGGTTGGCGATCGCCTTGCCGGAGACGTCGGAGACCGACATGCCCAGCGCCAGCGAGTAGACGAGCGGGCCGACGACGACGTTGCGCCCCTGCTGGGACTGCTTCGCGTAGACGTCGTTGACGTGCAGCGGGTGGTGATTCATCGTGATCAGGCAGAAGAGGTGGTCGTCCGCCTCGGTCACGGTCTTGGCCGGCCAGTGCTTGTAGGTCGCGCCGACCTCGAACTCCTCCAGGTAGCGGCCGTAGGTGTGCGCCCCGGACGCCTCGCGCTCGGCCTGGTCGGTGGTGAACTCGTGCTTCTCGTCGCTCATCTGTCTTCGCTTCTCCTCTGGGTTGGACGGCGCGGCATGCTATCCGCGCTCGCAAGTGAGTGGGGCGCCGCTAGTGGACTTTTTTGAGCTTCGCCCGTTCCTCTTGCCGTTCGACCACCTGGGCGATCAGCTTGAGGACATTCGAATCCCCGCTGGCCTTGATGTGGCCGGTCTCGACCGCCTTGCGGTAGCTCTTGATCGTGCCTTTCTCGGCCAGCTCGTTGAACTGGGGACGGTCGATTTCGACCAGCACCCGCTCGTCCTGAGAGAGGTCCTTCTTGATCTTCGGGCCCGGCAGCTCGACCCGGTAGAGCTGGATGTCGTGGTGGGCTTTCAGCTGCAGGCCGAAGACCAGCTTCAGTTTCTCCAGGGCCGGGACTTCGGCCTGGAAGCGCTCGACGGCGGTGCTTGATCAGGTCTGCGGTCGAGGCCATTCTGCCTAGATCTTGTTCCTCTGCAGCAGCTTCTTGCCGATCACCATGCGCTGGATCTCCGAGGTTCCCTCGCCGATCAGCAGCAGCGGCGCGTCGCGGTAGAGGCGCTCGATCTCGTACTCCTTCGAGTAGCCGTAGCCGCCGTGGATGCGGAAGCAGTCCTCGACGCACTCCTTGCCGGTCTCCGAGGCGAGGAGCTTCGCCATCCCCGCCTCGAGGTCGGAGCGGATACCGGCGTCCTTCATCTGCGCCGCTTTGCGGGTGACCAGGCGGGCGGCCTCGATCTTGGTCGCCATGTCGGCGAGCTTGAACTGGATCGCCTGGTGCTGGGCGATCGGCTTGCCGAAGGTCTTGCGCTCCTGGCTGTAGCGGAGGGCGAGCTCCAGGGCGCGCTGGGCGATGCCGACGCCGCGGGCGGCGACGTTGACGCGGCCGACCTCGAGCGCGTCCATCATCTGGCTGAAGCCCTCGCCGATCACCGCCTCCTCGCCGCCGAGCACGCGCTCGGGCGGGCACTTGTAGCCGTCGTAGACGAGCTCGGTCGACTCGACGCCCTTGTAGCCCATCTTCTTGATCTTCGGCGGCACGATCAGGCCCTCGAAGTCGCCCGTCTGGGTTTCCTCCCAGGGCTTCTTCTCGGTGATGAAGCAGGTCATGCCCTTGTAGGCCGGTTCCGCCTTCGGGTCGGTCTTCATCAGCACGAAGACGACGCTGGAGCCGAGGCCGTTGGTGACCCACATCTTCTGCCCGTTCAGCTCCCAGTTGCCGTCCTCGCCCTTCTTGGCGGTCGACTTGATGCCCTGGACGTCGGAGCCGACCTCGGGCTCCGAGAGCGAGAAGGCGGCGCGGATCTCGCCGGTCGCCATCTTCGGCAGGAAGTACTGCTTCTGCTCGTCGGTGCCGAACTTCATCAGCAGGTAGGAGCCGATGAAGTGGGTGTTGACGACGCCGGAGATCGAGATCCAGCCGCGCGAGAGCTCTTCGACGATCATCGCGTAGGTGGTCAGGTCGAGCCCCATGCCGCCGTACTCCTCGGGGATCGTGACCCCGAAGAGGCCGAGCTCTTTCATTTCCTCGACGATCTGCTCCGGGAAGGAGTCCTCGTGGTCGAAGTGCTCGGCGTTGGGGATGATCTTCTCGTCGGCGAACTGGCGGACCATCTCGGTGATGTCGCGCTGAAGGTCGGTCTGCTCGCTGTAGGCGGCGGTGTCTACGGCCATGGCTCCTAGCTCGTCAAGTCGTGGGCTGATGCCGGCGGCGGCGCAAAGGGCCCCGCCCGGCGCGGGTCGCTCAAGGATATAGACGCGGGGTCGAGCCCCGGGATCGATCGCCCGCAGCGGCGCCGCCGCCTTCAGCAGCATCTCCTCGTACTCCTGCTCGGGGTCGGACTGGAGGACGATCGCGCCGCCGGCCCCGATCGTCGCCACGGCGCCGTCGAGGACGATGCTCCGGATCGTGACGCTGAGGTCGCAGCCGCCGCCCAGGCCGAAGTAGCCGATCGCGCCCGAGTAGACGCCGCGGGCGCGGCCCTCGAGGCGGTCGAGGATCTCCATCGTGCGCAGCTTCGGGGCGCCGGTCATCGAGCCGGGCGGGAAGCAGGCGCGGACGCACTCGACGGCGCTGGTGCCCTGGCGCAGCTGCCCGCGCACGGTGGAGACGAGCTGGTGCACGGTCTCGTAGCTCTCGACCGCCATCAGGCTGGGGACCTCGACGCTGCCGACCTCGCAGACCGAGCCGAGATCGTTGCGCAGCAGGTCGACGATCATCAGGTTCTCGGCCCGGTTCTTCTCGTCGTCGCGCAGGCGTGCCGCCAGCCGGGTGTCCTCGTCGGCGCTCGTCGCCGCGCGGGCTGGTGCCCTTGATCGGCTTCGCCTCCGCCCCGCCCCTCGCGATCGACGCTGAGGAAGCGCTCGGGCGAGGAGCTGAGCACGGCGAGATCGCCGAAGCGCAGGTAGGAGGCGAACGGCGCCGGGTTGACGCGGCGCAGCTCCATATAGAGAGCGAGCGGGTCGGCGTCGAGCTCGGCTTCGATCGAGTTGGTCAGGCAGAGCTCGTAGCTCTCGCCTTCGCGCAGGTGGCGCTCGCAGGCGGCGATGTCTTCCAGGTACTGGCCGCGGGATCGGGCCAGGCGCAGGGCGACGGGGGAGGATCGGTCGCAACAGCGGGGAGGCTCCGGAGCCGCGGGCTCGGAGCGTCTGCTCCCAGGGTCGACGAGCTGGCTCAGGGTCGAGAGGCTGGCTCGGTGGCGGCGAGCCAGGCTTCGGACGCCTCTCGTCTCGCGATCGCAGAGGCAGAGGAGATAGGTGTGGCCCTGCTCGTGGTCGAAGGCGAGCAGGCGGTCGGCGAGGATGAAGGCGGCGTCGGGGAGCGGCGAGGAGTGGGCGCTCTGGCCGCCGCACTCGGCCTTGAGCTCGTAGCCGAGGTAGCCGGCGAAGCCGCAGTCGAAGTCGAAGGGCAGGTCGGCGGCGAGTGGGCGCAGGCGGTGCGAGCTCGCGCTCCAGGTAGTCGAAGATCGACTCGTCGCAGAACCTCGGTCTCCCCCCCACGCTCGACCGTGACCTCGCGGGCGTCGACGTCATAGGTGATCGTCGCCGCCAGCGGCCCCGTGGCGTCGCCCATGAAGGAGAAGCGGCCGCCGTTGGCCGGCGAGCTGCTGTCGAGCCAGAAGGCGCTGGGGCTCTCTGCCATAGAGGGAGAGAAAGGCACGCTCCGGGTCGAACAGCGCCGTCGATGCGCGCCTGACTGACCGTCATCGCCGCGGTCTCGTGAGGTCGCGGAAGTTGGCGAGCAGGCGGCGGCCGTGTTCGGTGGCGATCGACTCCGGGTGGAACTGGACGCCCCACTGGGGGCGGGTGCGGTGGGCGACCGCCATCGACGACGCCGTCGTCGGCCCAGGCGATCTCCTCCAGCTCGCTCGGCAGCGGGCGCTCGAGGCAGAGCGAGTGGTAGCGAGTCGCCTCGAAGCGCGGCGGGATGCCGGCGAAGAGCGGCGAGCCGGCGTGCTCGACCGCGCGCACCCGGCCGTGCATCGGCTCCGGCGCCGGCACCACCCGGCCGCCGTGGACCCAGCCCAGCCCCTGGTGACCGAGGCAGACGCCCAGCAGCGGCGCCTCGCAGCGGCGGATCGCCTCGGCGCAGACGCCGAAGTCGCGCGCCCGCTCGGGCCGGCCCGGCCCGGGCGAGAGGACGACGTTGTCGAACCCCAGCTCCAGCAGCTCCTCCCAGCTCGCCTCGTCGTTGCGGACGACGACCGGCTCCCTGCCGTTCTCCTCCGCCAGCAACTGGAAGAGGTTGTAGGTGAAGGAGTCGTAGTTGTCGATCAGCAGTGTCAGCATGTCCGCAAGCACCGGCCAACGCAAAATACCCCTGAGATGACGACCCTCCCCGCTCCCGACCCGGCCCACGGCCTGTTCGAGACCCTGCTGGTCCTCGACGGCGAGCCGGTCGAGCTCGACGCCCACCTCGACCGCCTCGCCGCCAGCCTGGCGGCTCTGTTCGGCGCCGCCTCGCCGGCACGCTCGCCGAGGATCTCGTCCGCCGAGCGGGCCGCACGGACTGCGGCTGGGACGGATGCGGCTCGTCGTCGACCCGGCCGCGGGCGAGCGCGCCCGTTGACCAGCGGGGCAGCGTGTCGACCCGGCCGACCTCTTCCCCGGCCGGGACCGTGGCGCCGAGCTGCGCTCGCTTGCCCTGCCCCGGTGGCCTCGGCGCACACAAGTGGGCGGACCGCCGGCTTTCTGCCAGAAGCCCGGCGCGAGCGGTGCCGCTGCTGTTCGACCGCGGCGACGAGGTGCTCGAGGCCGGGCGCGCCAACGTCTTCGCCGTCTCCGCGGGAGTCCTGTCGACACCCCGGGCCGACGGCCGGATCCTCCCCGGCACTCGCCCGCGCCGCGGCGATCGAGGTCGCCCGCGGCGAGGGCATCGAGGTGCGAGGAGCGGCCGATCTACCGGGACGACCTGTTCGCCGCCGACGAGGTCTTCCTGACCGGCTCGGTGCGCGGCGTCGAGCCGGCGCGCTCTCTCGACGGAGAGTCGCTTTCGGCGACGAGCAGAGTCGGTGACCTGATCGCGGCCGGCCTGCGGCGGCGCTATGGCTACGGAACTTCGCACCCAGCGTCGGTGGAGACCGGCCACAGCACCTGACCTGGATCGGGTCGCGACCATTCGACGCGGCAGAACGACTCCGGCCGCGCCCCAGGGTCACGATGACCCCGCGACGCGGCCGGAAAGCCGCTACTTCATCCCTCCCTGTTAGCTGGCTGCGAGGGTGACTCCCCAGCGGATCGAGCCCCAGTCGTTGGGACCGCCACTTGGGGTCACCTGCAGTGAGATCAGGTCACCGGCAGCGAACGTCACCGTGGTGGCGCTGGCGCAGCTGGTGGCCGAAGAACCGCTGACCACGCAGGTGACGCCGGTGGCGGCACCGTTCTTGCGCACCGTGAACGTCCAGCTGTTCGACGAGCCGGCATTCGTGCCGAGCTTGACGTTCAGGTTGGCGATCGTGCCTCCAAGCGGCACCATCTGCTGCACGTTGCTCTCGGTCGTGGTCGACTGGCTGGTCAGGAACGCTCCGAGGTAGCTGGTGTTGACGCTGCTTCCGGCTTTGGTGGTGCTGAACCCGGAGAGCAGCATGCCGCTGATCCCTTTGTCGCCTTCGGGACCCTTGTCGCCGGTCAGACCCTTGTCGCCGGTCGGGCCTTTGTCGCCAGTGACACCTTTGTCGCCGGTCGGGCCTTTGTTGCCAACGGGACCCTGGTCGCCGGTGGCACCTTTATTGCCAACCGGTCCCTGGGGACCCTGGTCGCCGACTGCACCCTTCTCGCCGACGGGACCTTTCTCGCCAACAGGACCCTGCTCTCCGATCAGGCCCTGAAGACCCTGCTCGCCGAGGGGACCCTTGTCGCCGATCGGACCCTGCTCGCCCGGGAGACCTTTGTCTCCATCGGCACCCTTGCTTCCGTCGGGGCCTTTCTCACCAACCGGACCTTGCGGACCGGCCGGACCCTGCTCGCCGTCGGCACCCTTCTCGCCTACCGGGCCCTGCTCGCCGGGAAGACCCTGCTCGCCAGCCGGGCCCTGCGGACCCTGGTCGCCGATCTCACCCTTGTCGCCGGCCGGACCCTTCACCAATGGGGCCCTGCTCGCCGGGAAGACCCTGCTCGCCGTCGGCACCCTTGCTTCCGTCGGGGCCTTTCTCACCCTGCGGACCCTGCTCTCCGATCAGGCCCTGAAGACCCTGCTCGCCGAGGGGACCCTTGTCACCATTCGGACCCTGCTCGCCCGGCAGACCCTGCTCGCCGTCGGGGCCCTTGTTCCCGATCGGACCCTTGTCGCCGTCGGGGCCCTTGTTTCCAACCGGACCCTTGTCGCCGATCGGACCCTTCTCGCCCGTGGCGCCGGCCGCGCCGGTGTCACCCGTAGCGCCCAGTGGCGCCAGTGGCGCCCGTGGCACCCTTGTCACCCGTAGCACCCTTGGCGCCAGTGGCGCCTTTTTCGCCGCTACCTGCGGTAGCGCCGAGCACGCCCTGCTGGCTGGAGCTGGCCACGACCTGGATCCCCTGCTCGCCTTTCTTGCATTTCGGAGCGAAGCGGACGTCGCCCTTGTCGGGGCCGCTCTTGGTGACGCAGAGGTTGATCGTCTGCGGCGCCGCCGCGGAGGCGGAAGCGGCGAACAGGCCGGTGAAGGCCAGGCAGGCCACGATCGCGAAGGTCAGCGATCGAAGCTTGGACGGGACACGCAACGGGGAAGTCATCAGTGGTTCTCCTCTAACTGGTTTTTAGGCAATTCGGAAAGCCGGGAGGCGCCACTTGCGATCCCCGAGCTGGCGGCGAAGGTAGGACATTCGGACGAACCTGGCGATAGAACATCTGGCTAAATTTGGTACTTGCCCTCAAGTTGTCGAGTCCCGAACGAAGCCCTGAAAAGGCCCTGAAAACGGCCCTGGAATGCACTTTTAAGCGGACCTGCAAAATCGGCATCCACCGTCCGTTGGCGGCACTCCTCCAACGTTTGTCCAAAACAGAGCCCCAGGCACGGGTGAATGCGACCGCCCGGGCGATAGAGCTGCCATGGCACCCAGGTCGACCCCCCTCGCGACGCTGGCGACAGCGCTGATCGGCGCCGCTGTCTTCGCCGCCTCAGCCCCGGCGGCGAGCCTGATCGCGCCGCTCGATACGTGCCCGAACCAGGAAAGCCGCGCCGCCTCGGCCGCCGCCCAGGAGCAGACGATGCTCTGCATGACCAACTTCGCCCGCGCCCAGACCGGCGAGGGCGGCGCTGGAAGCGACCGCGGCCCTGGCCGAATCGGCCAGCGACAAGTCGCGCGACATCTTCGAGTGCGACAGCTTCAGCCACTACGCCTGCGGCCGCGAATTCACCTACTGGATGCGGGCGACCGGCTACCTCTCGGCGCAGTGCTGGAAGGTCGGCGAGAACCTCGCCTTCGGCAGCGGCGAATACGGCAGCGTCAGATCGATCTTCCGCGCCTGGATGCGCTCTCCCGAGCACCGGGCCAACATCCTCGGCGAGTTCAGCCAGGTCGGGATCGACCTCCAGACCGGCACCCTCAACGGCTCGGCCGGACCAGCGTCTGGACCCAGCACTTCGGCTCCCACTGCGAAGAACCAGCCCGCCTGAGTCGCTGAGCCACCGCGGTTGCGGCGGGCGAGTCAGACGGCGCGCAGGCGGGCCACGATGCGGTCGGCGCGCTCGCTGAAGTTGCGCAGGGCGACGTCCTCATAAGGAGCCGCCGCCACGGGATGCGCCGGCGGTGCCGCGTTGAGTGCCGCCTCGGCGGCGCGCTCCGCCATCTCGGCGGCGCGGCGGGCCTGCTGGGCGGCGTCGAGGGCGGCGTCGCCGACCGCCATCACCGCCTTTTCGGAGGCCTTGGCGATGATCAGCGCCTCGTCGATCCGCTCCTCGAGCTCGCTCAGCAGCGGCGGCGCGGCCCCCTCGGGCAGCAGCCAGTCCTGCGTGTTGTCGCGCTCGGCACCCTCCATTCCCCGCAATTTACGGGCGCGGAGGCGGCAAACGCGCCAACCCGGCAAATCGCGCGGGCCGATAGATTCCGCCTCCCCCAGATAGCGAACGACCCGAGGAGCGTTTTGAGAAACCCCAGAGACTTCTTCCAGCCGCAGGCGATCGGCGCGCCGGAGCCGCTGCGCGAGATCCCCGTCACGCCCTCGCGGATGATCCACTTCCTCGACTTCTCGAACGAGAAGATGGTCGCCAAGGCCGGCGCGATCGCCGAGAAGACCGACATCCTGCTCGGCAACCTCGAGGACGCGATCCCGGTCGACCGCAAGGAGGCCGCGCGCCAGGGCCTGATCAAAGCCGCCAACGAGTCCGACTTCGGCAACACGGCGCTCTGGACCCGGATCAACTCGCTGGAGAGCCCCTGGGTGCTCGACGACCTCACCACCCTGGTCACCGAGATCGGCGACAAGCTCGAGGTCGTGATGGTGCCGAAGGTCGAGGGCGCCTGGGACATCCACTACGTGGACCGCCTGCTCGCCCAGCTCGAGGCCAAGGCCGGGCTCGAGCGCCCGATCCTGATCCACGCGATCCTCGAGACCGCCCAGGGCGTCGTCAACCTCGAGGAGATCGCCGCCGCCAGCCCGCGCATGCAGGGCATGAGCTTCGGCCCCGCCGACCTCGCCGCCTCGCGGCGGATGAAGACCACCCGCGTCGGCGGCGGCCACCCCGGCTACCGGGTGATGGAGGACCCGGCCGACCCCGAGAACCCCGAGGCCGACCGCGTCAGCGCCCAGCAGGACCTCTGGCACTACTCGATCGCCCGCATGGTCGACGCCTGCGCCGCGACCGGGATCCTGCCCTTCTACGGCCCCTTCGGCGACATCAAGGACACCGCCGGCTGCGAGACCCAGTTCCGCGCCGCCTTCCTGATGGGCTGCGTCGGCGCCTGGTCGCTGCACCCGGTCCAGATCGACATCGCCAAGAAGGTCTTCAGCCCGCCGCCGGACGAGGTCAAGTTCGCCAAGAAAGTCCTCGAGGCGATCCCCGACGGCCGCGGCGTCCACATGATCGACGGCAAGATGCAGGACGACGCCACCTGGAAGCAGTGCAAGGTGATGGTCGAGCTGGCGGAAATGCTGGCCGCGAAGGACCCGGAGCTGGCCGAGTCCTACGGCCTCTAGCGCGCTCGCGGCGGGCGCTTCGCACCCAACCGAAAATCGTATTTTTCCAGTCTACATGCCGTAACCTGGGGTCTGCCTGCGCGATTTTCTTGCCGTCACTAACGTGATCCAAAGTCGCTGCCGATACGGAGGGCAGCTCAGCGCAACTCCCGCCCACCGCACGCCTTAGGAACTAGAGCCCTCAAAATGCAAACTTCCAGCGATCTCCCCCTCAATCCGCCCTTCCAGATCCCGGCCGGCGCACAAGAAGCGGTAGTCCAGGACCGACCGACCCTGGGCGCGATGCCGCTCGCCCACCGCGGCGCCGGCTGGTGGCTGCTTCCGGGCATCGACTTCATCTCCTCCTCGGTGGCGCTGGTCGCGGTCGCGATCCTCAGCGGCGCCGCCGTCTTCCCGGCCCTGCCGGTCGCCCCCCTGGTGCTGGTCGTCGTCTACAGCTTCCTCGGCGTCTACGGCGCCAACCCCTCCAGCAGCGCGCTCTCCAGCGCCGACGGCGTCGGCTGGCCGGTGATCCGCATCGTCGTCGCCGCCCTCTTCGCCTGGGTCGCCTCGCTGATGACCACGATCAGCGCCGGTGAGCAGCTCGCCCTCTGGGCCGGCTTCGTCGCCATCGACACCGCCTCCCGCGCCCTCGATCTCCCCCTACCTCCAGCGCCTCACCCGGCCCGAGCGCTGGGTGCTGGTCGGTGACGAGGCGACCAGCGAGCGGCTCCGCGCCTACGCGCCGCTGGCCGACTTCGCGACCGTCGTCGGCACCGTTCCGCCCGCCGAGGACGAGCGCCGGCTCCAACGGCCGCGTCGCCGCCCTCGAGGTGGTCGAGCGCTACCACGCCGACCGCGTCGTCATCTCCAGCCAGCACGCCGACGACGAGGGCCTGCTGGAGCTGGTCCGCGCCTTCAAGTCGATCGGCGTCCCGGTCAGCCTGCTGCCGCGCCCGCTCGACCTGCTCGAGGCCCAGGCGGTGACGCCCGAACCGGGTCGGCGGCGTGCCGCTGATCGAGGTCGAGGCGCTCGCCACCCAGCAACGCCGTCCCCTACAACGGCCCCGATCGCCGCAGCACCCGCTCGACCAAGGTCAGCGTCGTCGTCCCGGCGATGAACGAGGGCAAGAACATCGGCCACGTGCTCGAGCGCCTGCCCGAGGGCCTGCACGAGGTGATCCTCGTCGACGGCAACTCCAAGGACGACACCGTCGAGGCCGCCCGCCGCGCCTACCCGGACATCCGCGTCACCACCCAGAGCGGCCGCGGCAAGGGCGACGCCTTCCGCACCGGCTTCGCCGCCGTCACCGGCAACCTCGTGGTCATGCTCGACGCCGACGGCTCCGCCGACCCGGCCGAGATCCCCCGCTTCGTCGCCGCGCTCGAGGCCGGCGCCGACTTCGCCAAGGGCTCGCGCTACCTCGATGGCGGCGGCAGCGCCGACATCACCTGGACCCGCAAGCTCGGCAACACCTGCCTCAGCGGCACCGCCAACCTGCTCCACGGCACCCACTTCACCGACCTCTGTTACGGCTACAACGCCTTCTGGGCGCGCTGCCTGCCCTTCATCGCCCTCGACGTCCCGGGCTTCGAGGTCGAGACCCTGATCAACCTCCGCATCGCCGGCGCCGGGATGAAGATCACCGAGGTGCCGAGCTACGAGGAGGAGCGGATCTCACGGCGAGAGCAACCTCAAGACCTTCCGCGACGGCTTCCGCGTGCTCGGCACGATCCTCAGCGAGTCGCGCCGGCGCCGCAGCATCCACCACGAGCACCGGCCGCAGCTCGACCGCTGAGACCCAAGAGGCCGGGGCAACCGCCTCCGCCGCCTGACGCGCGCGCAGGCTCTCATGCCCCCCGAGGCCGGCGGAAAAGCCGCCGACGCCGCTACCTTCCAGGCAATGGAGGCCGGCTCGATAAGCGCCGGGGGGCCCTGCCCGGCGCACCGCTGCCCGGCAACGGACTGGCCATGGCCTAACGTCGGCCACCTGGCGCCGATCGTCCTCTCGCACCGGCCTCGGGCTGCTGCTCTGCGCGATCGCCAACGCGCTCTCGCGGGCGACCGCGGAGCCGGCGACGCCGTTCTACTGGCTCGGCGTCCTCCTCCTCGCGCTGCCGATCTTCTACCGGCTCACCTGCCGAGCGCGCCTCGGCCGCGAACGGCTGGCCCTGGTCTGCCTGCTCGGCCTCTCGCCTCTACTGCGTCAAGGTCTTCCGCGACGCGCCGCTCTTCACCTTCTCCGACGAGCTGATCCACGCCTTCAACGCCAACCAGATCGCCGACCACCACGACCTCTTCCGCGACAACCCGATCCTCAAGGCGACGCCGTACTACCCGGGCCTGGAGGGAGCCGCCTCGGCGCTGATGAAGCTGACCGGCCTCTCCGTCTACGCCGCCGGGGTGATCCTGGTCGGCGCCGCCCGCCTGGTCCTGGTCGCCTCGCTCTTCCTGCTCTTCCAGCGGGTCAGCGGCTCCGCCCGCGCCGCCGGCCTCGGCGTCGCGATCTACGCCGGCAACTTCAACTTCCTCTACTGGGGCGCGCAGTTCTCCTACGAGTCGCTCGCCCTGCCGCTGCTGCTGCTGGCGATGATGGCGCTGGCCGAGCGCGAAGCGGCGCCGAAGCAGGCGCTGCGGGCCTGGGGCGCGCCGGTCGCCCTGGCGATGATGGCGATCGTCGTCACCCACCACCTCACCTCCTACGCGACGGCGGCGCTGCTGGTCGGGCTCTCGCTCGCCTACTGGTACGTCCACCGCAAGTGGAGCCCGCCCAACCCCTGGCCGTTCGCGGTCTTCGGCATCCTCCTCGCCGCCTTCTGGCTCTTCGTCGTCGCCAGCTCCACGGTCGGCTACCTCTCCCCCGTCCTCAGCGACGCCTTCTCGGCGATCGGCAACACGCTCGGCGGCGCCGACGAGCCGCGCGGTCTCTTCCAGGCCGGCAGCACCAGCGTCGCACCGACGCCGCTCGGCGCCCGCGCGGTGGCGCTGGTGGCGGTGGCGCTGCTGCTCGCCGGGCTGCCGTTCGGGCTGCGGGTGCTGTGGCAGCGGTACCGGCGCCAGCCCTTCGCGCTGCTCTTCGGGATCGCCGCCATCGCCTTCTTCGCCACCCTCGCCCTGCGCCTGGCGCCGGCCGCCTGGGAGACCGCCAACCGGGCCAGCGAGTTCCTCTTCATCGGCCTCGCCTTCGTCCTCGCCTGCGCCTGCGTCGAGGCGCTGCGGCGCTGGCCGCGGGACTGGCGCACGCGACCGCTGATCGCCGCCGCGATCGGCCTGGTCCTGGTCGGCGGCGCGATCTCCGGCTGGCCCTGGGACTCGCAGCTGGCGCGGCCGCTGCGCGCCTCCGCCGCGGGCGCGACGATCTCCTCGCCGCCGCTGGCCTGGCCGAATGGGCCGAGGACCTGCCCGAAGGCCGCTTCGCCGCCAGCACCGCCGACGCCGGGCTGCTGCTGGTGCCCGGGCGGCAAGACGGCGATGGCCGGCAGCTCCCCCGACATCGAAGACATCCTCGACGAAGAGGGCCTCGCCGCCTGGATGCTGCCGCTGCTGCGCCGCAACGAGCTCCGCTACATCGCCGTCGACCGCCGCGAGGTCAGCTCCGACAGCCTCCGCGGCTACTACTTCTCCCGCCGCGACAAGGACGAAGGGCTGCGGCCGCCGAGCGTCAGCGCCAAGTTCAACGCAATCCCCGGCATCTCCCGCGTCTACACCAACGGGCCGATCACGGTCTTCGACCTCGGAGCGCGAGCGATGAGGGGCCACGGCGATCTCGAGGCAGCCGTCGGCGGCGCCGCGCTCTGCGCCCTGCTGGCGCTGGCGCTCCCCTTCGACCTGCTGCGGGTGCTGGTCGGCGCGCCGCTGTTCTTCTTCCTGCCCGGCTACGCGATCGCGGCGGCGACCTTCGCCCGCGGCCGGCATCCAGCGCAGCCACTTCCTCGTCTTCAGCGTCGGCCTCAGCCTCGCCGTGCTGGCGCTCGGCGCGCTCGTCCTCAACTACCTGCCGGGCGGAATCCGGGCCGGCTGGTGGGCGCTGCTGCTCTTCCTCGTCGTCCTCGGCGCCTGCCGCGGAGCGGCGCTGCGGCGGCCGCGACGAGCCGGCCCCCGCTCACCTGGGCCTCCCCCGCGCTCAACGGCGCCCAGACCGGCACTGCTGGCCGGCGGCGCCCTGGCGGTCGCTCGCCGCCGTGGTCCTCGCCTTCGTCCCGCTCTCCGCCACCAACGCGATCGGCTACACCGAGATCTGGATCCAGCCGCTGGAAGCGAGCGACGGCCCGGGCGTCCGGATCGGCGTCGGCAGCGGCGAGCGCGACGACTCCGCCTACCGCCTGGTCGTCGAGTTCGGCGACGGCGAAGGCGAAGCGATCCACGACTGACGCTCGCCCCCGGCCAGAAGCAGGTGCTGGAACTGCAGCCGCCGGATGCCTCGCCCGCCGCGCCGCGGCGCCTCGATCCCCGTCACCGCGACCCTTTTCAAGGAAGACAGCCCGACCCGACCAGCCCTTCCGCCAGGTCTCGACCTACATCCCGGCGACGGGGGGCTCGGGATGACCGCGGCCGCCAACCTCAGCGTCGACATCGTGATCGACAACTACAACTACGCCCGCTACCTGCCGGCGGCGATCGAGAGCGCCTGCGCGCAGACCCATGAGAAGGTCAGCGGTGACGGTCGTCGACGACGGCTCCAGCGACGGCTCCCAGCAGCTGCTCGCGAGCTACGAGGAGCGGGTCAAGGTGGTCCTCAAGGAGAACGGCGGCCAGGCCTCGGCCCTCAACGCCGGCTGCGAGCGCTGCCGCGGCGACGTCGTCATCTTCCTCGACGCCGACGACACCCTGCGCCCCGAGGCCGCGGCCGAGGTCGCCGCCGTCTTCGCCGCCGACCCAGAGCGTGGTCAAGGTGCAGTTCCGGACCGCGGTGATCGACGCCGAGGGCAGCGCCGACCGGGGCGATCAAGCCGGCCGCGCACCTGCCGATGCCCAGCGGCGACCTGCGCCGGGCCGAGCTCGCCTCCCCTTCGACCTGGTCTGGATGGCGACCAGCGCCAACGCCTTCCGCGCCAGCGCCCTGCGCCGGATCCTGCCGATCCCCGAGGCCCAGTTCCGGACCTGCGCCGACTGGTATCTGGTCCACCTCACGGCCCTGCTCGGCCCGGTCGTCTCGCTGGACTCGGTCGCCGGCTCCTACCGGGTCCACGGCGCTAACAACTACGAGCCGCAGGCGGCGGACTCGACCTCGGCCATCTGCGCGAAACGATCGGCTTCGCCGACGACCTTCGCCGCGCTCCTGCGAGCTCGCCGGCGAGCTGGGGCTGCCGCGGCCCGAGCGGATCCTCTCGATCGCCGACCTCGCCAACCGGATGATCTCGCTGCGACTCGAGCCCGACCGCCACCCCGACCAAAGCGAGCCGCCGCGCCGCCTGTTCACCGATGCGATCCGGGCGGCGCGACGGCGCGACAACGTCTCAGCCGCGATGCGGCTGATCTTCGTCGCCTGGTTCGCGGCGATGGCGATCGCGCCGCGGCCGCTCGCCCGCCGGCTGGCGCGCTGGTTCCTCTTCCCGCAGCAGCGCCCCGCCCTCAACCACCTGCTCGGCCGCCTCCAGCGCGACGCGCCCCGAGCGCCGCCGCCGCCTGAGATGCGGATCATGCTCGTCACCTCGATGGTGCCCGACGCGGATGGGATCGGCGCGATCCCGAAGCTGCTCGCCGCCCAGCTCGAGGGCCTGCACGAGCGCCACGAGGTCACCCTGGTCTCCACCTTCGGCGAAGACCCCGGACAGGCCGAGGCGGCCGAGCGGCTGCTCGGCTCCGGGCTCGACGCCCACATCCTCGACCGCCGCCGCTCGGCCTCGGCGCCGCGGCGCTGGCGGGTCCGGGCGAGCTCGCCGCGAGCTGGGCGACCAGGCACTGGCCCTGGCGGGTCGTCTGCGGCGCCGCCGGGATGCAGCCGCTGATCGACCGGGTCGCGGCGACGCGTGATTCGACGTCGTCGCGGTCGAGGACAGCCCGATGGCGGTGCTGCGCTTCCCGGCCGGCGTGCCGCGGTGTCTTCACCGAGCACGAGGCGATCCGCGCCCCGGCCAGCCAGTGGCGGGCAGAGCGACTCACCGAGCGACCGCTGCGCGCCCTGCGGCCGCTCGACTGGCGCCGCTGGGACGCCTTCCTGCCGCGGATCTGGGAGCGCTTCGACCTGCTCCAGGTCTTCAGCGAGGGCGACGCCGAAGCGGTCGCGCCGGCTGGCGCCCCCGAGCTGCGCCGCCAGGGTCCGGGTCAACCCTTACGGGATCGAGCCTGCCGCCGGCCGCCGACCCGCCGGCGAGCAGCCCGGCACGATCCTCTTCAGCGGCACCTTCGCCCACCTGCCCAACCGCGACGCGGCGCGCTGGCTGGCGCCGAGATCGTTCCCGCGGTCCGCGCCCGCCACCCCAGGCGCGGCTGCAGATCGTCGGCCGCACGCCGCCGCGCGAGATCCTCGACCTGGCCGGCCCCGGGGTCGAGGTGATCGCCGACGCGGCCTGCGATGCAGCCCCTACCTGGAGGCCGCCGCCGTCGTGCTCGCCCCCGTCCGCAGCGGTGGCGGGATGCGGATGAAGGTGCTGGAGGCGATGGCCCGCCAGAAGGCGGTCGTCACCACCGCCCTTGGCGCCGAAGGCTTCACCAGCCTCGAGCCGGACCCACCCCTAGCGATCGCCGAGAGCAGCGAGGCGATCGCCGCCGCGACCGCCGAGCTGCTCGGCGATCGCGACGCGCCGCCGCGACCTGGGCCGGCGCGCCCGCGAGTTCGCCCACCGCCACCACAGCCCGGCGGCGTGGGCGCAGCGGCTGGAGGCGGTCTACGAGGAGGCCCGCCGCACGGCGACTCCACGCAGCCAAATATCTTGCTCGGAGCGATCCGACTTGACCCTGAGCCTCCCGGCCTCCGGCGCCACCCTCCTGTCCACCTCGCCAAGGTCGCGCTCGTGCCAGGACGATCTCTACGGCGGCCTCCGACACCCGATCTCAGCGTCGTCATCGCCAGCCACAACCGCCGCGAGCTGCTGCGCCGCTGCCTCGACTCGCTTGCCCGCCAGGCCGCGACCCGGCGACTTCGAGGTGATCGTCGCCGACGACGGCTCCAGGACGGCGACCACGGAGATGGTCGAGGGCTTCGACCCTTTCGGCTGCGGGCTGCTGGCCGGAAAAGGCGGCAAGGCCGCAGCGCCCAACGCCGCGATGGAGGCCGCCGACGGACCATTGCCTCTGCTCGACGACGACATCATCGCCGCGCCGGAGCTGCTCGCCGAGCACCTGGCCGCCCCCCATCGCGAGCCGCGAGCGCTCGGCATCGGCGCCCTCCCAGCAGCCCGACGCCCACGACTGGTACGCCCACGCCTTCGCCGGCTGAACGAGCACTACGAGGACACTCGCGCACCGGGCGCCGCTCTGGACCGATGCTACGGCGCCAACCTCTCCTTCCCGCGCGAGTCCTGCTCGAGGTCGGCGGCTTCGCGACCGACCTGCCCGCCGCGACGACTTCGACATGGGCTTCCGGCTCGCCAGGCGGGCTGCATGCCCACTACCTCCCCGCGCGCAGGGTCCACGACGACCAGAAGTGGCCAGCGCATGCTCGCCGACGCGAGGCGGCCGGGCCGGATCCATCGAGCTCGCGCCGAATCCCGAGCTGCGCCAGAAGTGCTCGACTGGGCGAGACGCCGGCCCGCGGAGCTGGCCTGCGCCGAGGCGATCGCGCGCGGTTCCCCCCCTCGCCTGGCCGGGCCGGCTGATCCCGGGCAGGGGCGCAAGATGATCTGGCTGCACCTCGTCCGCGCTCGCCTTCTGGCGCGGGGTGCGGAAGCGTCGGCCAGGCGCTGGGAGCAGTGACGCAGCGGGCGGCGCGCGAGAGCGGCGGGCCGGAGCGCCGCCGCACCCCAGCTCAGCATCCTCATCGCCACCCACAACCGCCGCGAGCTGCTGCGCCGCTGCCTCGACGCGCTCGCCGCGCAGACGCAGGACCCCGGCCACTTCGAGGTATCGTCGCCGACGACGGCTCCAGCGACGGCACCGCGGAGATGGCCGAGGGGCTTGACACCCCCTTTCGGCTGCGCGTGCTGCGGCTCGAAGGGCGGCAAGTCGGCAGCCCTGAACGCCGCGATCCGATGGCCGCAGGCCCGCGTCTGCCTCTTCCTCGACGACGACATGATCGCCTCGCCGCAGCTGGTCGCCGAGCACCTCGGGCCCAGCGAGCAGAGCCGAGGGCGCTGGCGATCGGCCCCCTGACCCAGGCCACCGGTCAGCCGCGACTGGTTCGCCCACGCCTACGCCGACGCCTGGAACCGGCGCTACGAGGAACTGGGAGCGCCAGCTGGACTGGACCGATTGCTACGGCGGCAACTTCTCGGCGCCGCGGTGGCCTGCGGGAGGTCGGCGGCTTCGCCGCCGACCTCTCCGCGATCGAGGACATCGAGCTCGGCTTCCGCCTCGCGAGGCCGGCTGCGTACCCCCTTACCTGCCGATGCCACGGCGTCCACGACGACGAGAAGCTCGCGGGCGCATGCTCGCACGACATCGAGCGCTTCGGCGGCTTCTGCGCCGAGTTCGGCGACCGGCACCCCGATACCCGCCGACACCTGCTCGGCTGGTTCCGCGACACGACGCCGCGCGAGGTCCGCCTGCGGCGGCCGCTGCTGGCGCTGCGGGTCCCGCCGCCACTCCTGGCCGCGCCGGCCGCTGATCCCCGGCGCGGGCCGCCGCAGGTCTGGTTCGGCTTCGTCTCCCGCGATACCTTCTGGGCGGCGCACGCCGGCGATGACCCGCACCGCTGGCGGGAGACCACCCGCGGCGTGCCGGTGCTGATGTACCACGCCTTCAGCGCGGCGACGAGGACGACGCTACGTGTGTCCAAGCGCTCCTTCGCCCGGCAGATGCGCCTGCTGGAAGCGCTGCGCTACCAGGTCATCTCGTTCGAGGACCTGGCGCGAGGCCTGCGGGAGCACCGGTGCCGGCGCGGCGCACGGCGGTGGTCACGATCGACGACGGCTACGCCGACAACCTCGAGATCGCCCCGCCGTGCTGCGCCGCCACCGCTTCCCCGCGACGATCTTCCTGGTCAGCCGGCGCTTCGGCGGCAAGAACGACTGGAACCGGGAGGGCGCGGTCGCGGGCGGCCCCTGCTCCGCGGAGCAAGCGGTGCGAATGCGACAGCGCGGGGATACTTCGGCGCCCACACCCGCACCCACTGCTCTCTGCCCGACACAGACGACGCCGCGCGGGGAGGAGATCGGGGGTTCGCGCAGCGACCTCGAGGCGCTCCTGGCGAGCCGGTGCCGACCTTCGCCTACCCCTACGGCAAGCTCGACGAGCGGGACGTCGCGATCGTTGCCGAGGGCGGCTATCCGGCGCCTGCACGGCAGGGCCGGCCGGCCCGCTCGGCGACGACCCGCTGCGGATTCCCCGGGTCGAGATCACGGGCTCCGACTCCCAGCGCTTCCTCCGCAAGCTCTGGTTCGGCGGGCTCTGAAGTCAGCGGCCTGGCGCGGCCGTCGCCAGCCGCCGCAGGTGTTCGCGGAAGCCGATCCCGAGGGGGTCGGGTGGCCGGTGAGTTGTCGATCAGGGCGGGCCCCGTGGCAGGTCCAGCGGCCGCCGGGTTCCAGGTCCAGCCCAGGTAGGAGATGCCGTGGCGGTCGGCCCAGCTCATATAGGGGTCGATGTAGTGGTGGCTGCAGTCGCTCTCGCCCAGCTCGCCGGTGACGACGGGGACGTGGCGGGCGATGTTGGCCAGGGCCTTGCGGCAGGCGGGCCGCAGGGCGAGAACTCGTAGGTGTGGTTGGAGGCGACGAGGGCATGGGCCGGGTCGTCGGGCCTGTGGGCGAGCCAGCCGCGCAGGTCGCGGGCCCAGTCGAGGCCGCCCAGCATCACCGGCTGCTGGCCCCGGTCGCGCGCACCGCCGCCAGCAGTTCCGGCAGGCCGACGCTGGGATAGGACGCCGAAGTAGGTGTCGTAGGTGGTGCAGGCGGCCGACCAGCATTCCCAGCTGACATCGTGGGGCTCGTTGTAGAGGTCGAAGATGACGCCGCGGTCGTCGCGGTACTCGGTCGGCGACGCTGCGCCAGAAGTCGGGCGCGTGTTCGGCGTCGGGCAGCGGGATCAGGCCGGTGGCCAGGCCGTGGCGGGGCGCCGCCCAGTGCAGGTCGAGGATCACGTAGAGGCCGGCGCGCTCGAGGCCGGAGACGTATTCGCGGATCGCGGCCCGGTAGGCGCGCCGCTGAGACTCGGCTCGACCCCGTTGATCCCCAGCCAGCAGCTCTCGTTCAGCGGCACCCGGACCGAGTTGATCTTCCAGCTCTTCATCGCCTTGATCGAGGCCCAGTCGGTCGGCCCGTCGAAGATCTTGCCTTCCTCGACGCACCGTACTCGGGCCCGGAGCGGTTGACGCCGAGCAGGCGCACCGTCTTGCCCGACTCGTCGACCAGGTGGTTGCCGCGACCCCGATCCAGGGCGCGGCCGCGCTCGAGGCGGGCAGCGCGAGCAGGAGCAGCGCGGCGATCAGCCACGGCAGGGAGCGGCGAGGCATCGGCACAGTGTCTAACCAACGTCCGCTCAGGCCGGAAGTTGCCACGTGTGCGGCAGCACGATGTCGCCGTCGGCGCCGATCGCGGGCATCGGCCGGCCGTCGATCATGCCCGGCTCGACGTCGAAGTAGGCGGCGGCCTGGAGGCCGTCCTGGATCTCCTGGCGCCGCGCAGGAGGACGTCGATCCGGTAGCGGCCGGGCATCAGCGGCAGCGAGTCGACCTCGCACTCGATCCGCGGCCCCGACTGCCCTGTCGCGGATCGGCGGGGCTGCTGAGCTCGCTGTCGAGCGTGGTGATCGGCTGGCCGAGGCTGTTGAGGATCGTCAGCGAGCACTCCATCTCGGCACCACCTCGGTCACCTCGACGACGATCTTGGCGCCGCGGCCGCCGACGACGACGTCGGGCTCGCCGCTGACGCCGTCGTAGACCGCGAGGCGCGGACCTTCGATCTCCCCCCAGCCGCGGCCGTCGCGGTCGGTGCGGGTCAGCAGGTCGTCGCAGGCGGCCCGCTCGAGCACCCGCAGGTACCCGGTCATCGCCTCCTCGACCGGCGCGTCGGTGACGACGCTGCCGCGCTCGAGCAGGATCGCCCGCTGGCAGAGCGCCTGGATCGTGGCCAGGTTGTGGGAGACGAAGATGACGGTGCTGCCGGCCCGGGCGACTTCGGCCATTTTCGCCAGCGACTTGCGCTGGAAGGCGGCGTCGCCGACCGCGAGCACCTCGTCGACGAGCAGGATCTCCGGTTCGAGGTGGGCGGCGACGGCGAAGGCGAGCCGCACCTGCATCCCGCTCGAGTAGCGCTTGACCGGCGTGTCGAGGAAGCGCTCGATCTCGGCGAACTCGACGATCTCGTCGAAGCGCTCGCGGATCTCGTCGCGGCGCATGCCGAGGATGGCGCCGTTGAGGAAGACGTTCTCGCGGCCGGTCAGCTCCGGGTGGAAGCCGGTCCCGACCTCCAGCAGCGAGCCGACGCGGCCGGTCACCTCGGCATAGCCGGTGCTCGGCTCGGCGATCCGCGAGAGCAGTTTGAGCATCGTGCTCTTGCCGGCGCCGTTGTGGCCGATCAGGCCGACCGCTTCGCCCTGCTCGGATCTCGAAGGAGACGTCTTTCAGCGCCCAGAGCATGTCGATCTCGGGCTTCTCGCCGCGGCCGACCAGCGGCCGACCGTGCGCCGCCCGGCTTCGGAGACCGCCTCGCGCAGCTAGCCGTAGCTGGTGGAGCCCGAGCTTGTAGTTCTTGCCCAGTCCCTCGGCTTTGATCGCGACCTTGGCCATGCTAGATCAGGTCGGCGAAGCTGCGCTCCACGCGGTCGAAGTAGGCGAGGCCGGCGACCAGCAGGACCGCGGCGGCGGCGAAGGAGATCCCCATCAGGTCCAGGGGGCGCTGCCGGTGTCGAGCACCGCCCAGCGGAAGCCTTCGACCACACCGGCCATCGGGTTGATCGCCGAGAGAGTCCGCAGCGGCTCGCTGAGGTCGTTGTTGGAGTAGACGATCGGGGTGATGAAGAACCAGATCTGGATCGCGAAGGGGACCACGTAGCGGACGTCGCGGTAGCGGACGTTGATCGCCGAGAGGCCGGCGCCGGCGCCGAGCGCGGTCATGATCGCGATCGCGATCAGCAGCGGCAGGGCGAGGATCGCGAGCGAGGGGACGATGCCGTAGACGAGGACGATCATCAACAGGATCAGCATCGAGATCGCGAAGTCGACGCAGCCGGCGGCGACGACGCCGGCCGGGATGAAGATCCGCGGGAAGTAGATTTTCGAGATCAGCGCCTGGTTGACGACGAGGCTTTCGGAGCAGAGCAGGAAGGCGTTGGCGAAGAACATCCAGGGGACCAGCGCCGCGAGGCTGAAGAGCGAGTAGGGCAGGCCGTCGGAGTCGATCCCGGCGAAGCGGCCGAAGATCAGGGTGAAGACGGCCATGAAGGCGAGCGGCTGCAGGATCGCCCAGGCGGCGCCGAAGGCGGTCTGGCGGTAGCGGATGGTGATGTCGCGGGCGGCGATCTGGAAGGCGAGGTCGCGGAAGCGCCAGAGCTCGCGCGGGGCGAGGACGCGGCCGAAGCCACGCGTCGCCTGCAGCCGGATCGTCTCCGGCGGCGGGGTCGAGCTCGACCTCGGCGGTCGGTTTGGTGGCGGTCGCTGCGACATCGTTTCCTGGTCTGGGGATAGGTTCTGCGTCGAGCGTCGCAGCCCTCGCTGCGACACGCCTGTCTCTATCGGCGGTGAGGGCCGCGAGCCTCAGCCGGGCTTCGCCGGCAAGACCGTATGCAGCCTCGAACTCGGGCACGATCGCGTCGGCGCTGAAGAGCTCGGCGCGCTCCCGCGCCGCCTCCCCCATCCGCTGCCGCAGCTCCGGGTCCTCGCAGAGCCGGCGCAGAGCCGCCCGCAGCCCCTCGCGGTCGCCGGGCGCGACCAGGAAGCCGGTCTCGCCGTCGACGACGATGTCGCTGAGGCCGCCGATGTCGGAGACGATCGCCGGCTTGCCCGCCGCCGCCGCCTCGAGCGCGACGATCCCGAACGACTCCGGCAGCAGCGAGGGCGCGACGCTGAACAGCGAGCGCCGCAGCGCCTCGATCACCAACGGGTGCGGCAGCGGGTCGAGGGCGATGACGCCGGGCACCTCGGCGACCCCGTCGATCAGCTGGCGCCCGATCAGGACCAGCGGCGGCGCCCCCTCGAGACCGGCATAGGCCTCGACCAGGCGGCCCACCCCCTTGTCCTCGGCGACGTCGCCGAAGTAGAGGATGAAGGGCTCCTCGGCAGCGCCGCCAGCCGCGGGTCGTCGGCCGGCGGCGGCGCCGGCAGCGCGCCGATGAAGTTGGGGACGACCTGGTGCGCGACCCGCTCGTCGAGCCCGCTGAGCCGGCTGACCGCCTCGCTGACCGGCAGGAACATGTCGACGCGGCGGCGCAGCCAGGGCTCGGCCGCCCGCACCCCGGCGGCGACGACCGTCCCTTTGGCGGCGCCGTAGAAGTCGACCGAGTGGGCCAGGCACTTGCCCGCCGCCGGCCCGCTGCAGACGCCGCCCTTGTAGAAGAAGCGCTTGGTCGCGCAGACCAGGCTGTAGTCGTGCAGGGAGAGGACGAAGGCGGCGTCGGCGCGCAGGTCCAGCGGCAGGTAGGAGTGGACCAGCCAGTTGTGGGCGTGGACGACGTCGGGCCGGAAGCGGCGGACAACCCGGCGCAGGTCGCGGACCGAGAGCGGGTCCGGCGCCGGCGGCGCGTAGCGGCGTTCCTCGTCGACCGGCACCCCGGGGATGCGGTGGACCGAGCTCTCCAGCAGCTCGACCCCGACCCCGTCCTCGCGCGCGGGCGGCTCGCCCAGCGGCTGGCGCAGGGTCGCGACCTCGACCTCGTGGCCGCGCCGCGCCAGCTCGGCGCTGAGGTCCTCAACTATCCGCTCCTCGCCGCCGACAATTGGCGAGAACGACTGAGCGACCATCAGGATCCGCATCCGCGCCACCCTAGCCGGCCCAGTTGCGGCAGTCCTTTGTCCGCATAGCGCCACAAAGGACTGCCGCGATCCGACCCACGCCAGAATCGAGCCCGTGCCAGCCCCGCCAATCCACTGATCCCCCGCACCGACGATCTCCGTCGTCATCTGCGCCTACACCGACGAGCGCCTGCAGCTGCTGGCGGCGGGAATCGAGGCGCTGCGCACCCAGACCGTGGCCCCCGCACGAGCTCGTCCTCGTGATCGACCACGCGCCGGAGCTGGAGGCGATCGCCCGCCAGCGCTGGCCCGAGGCCAAGGTCGTCGCCAACCGCGAGCAGCAGGGCCTCTCCGGCGCCCGCAACACCGGCGTCGCCGAGTGCGGCGGCGAGGTCGTCGCCTTCCTCGACGACGACGCCACCCCGGCGCCGAACTGGATCGAGCGGCTCGGCGCCGCCTACGCCGACCCCAACGTGCTCGGCGCCGGCGGCACCGTGCGGCCGAACTGGGAGAGCGAGCGGCCGGGCTGGTTCCCGCCCGAGTTCGACTGGGTGGTCGGCTGCACCCACTCGGGGATGCCGCGCCAGCGCCAGGCGGTCCGCAACCTGGTCGGCGCCAACATGTCCTTCCGCCGCCAGGCGCTGCTCGACGCCGGCGGCTTCCGCCACGAGCTGGGCCGGATCGGCAAGATCCCGGCCGGCGCCGAGGAGACCGACCTCTCGATCCGGGTCGGCCAGCAGAACCCGGGCAGCGAAGATCGTCTACGACCCCGAGGCCGCGGTCGACCACTTCGTCCCCGCCGAGCGCGCCAGCCTCAAGTACTTCACCTCGCGCTGCCGCGGCGAGGGACGCTCGAAGGCGATCCTCGCCGCCCTGGTCGGCAGCGACGACGGGCTCGCCGAAGAGCGCACCTACACCAGCCGCACCCTGCCGCTCGGCTTCCTGCGCGGCATCGGCGACGCCTTCCGCGGCGACGTCGACGGCCTCGCGCGGGCGGCGATGCTGGTCGTCGGCCTCGGCGACCACGACCCGCGGCTACCTCGGCGGCCAGGGCGAGGCCAAGCGCCTGAGCCGGCGCCGCGAGCTCGCCGAAGCCCCGCCCGAGCGCCTGCGGGTGCTGATGGTCACCCCGCGCAGCCCCCTGCTCCAGGGCGGGGTCGAGCGCCATGTGATGGAAACGAGCAAGCGGGTCGCCGCCAGCGGCGCCGAGGTCGAGGTGCTCTGCACCGAGCCCGGCGGGCCGGCCGTCGCCGAGGAGGTGCGCGACGGGGTGCGGATCCGCACCGTGCGCTCCTGGCCCGCCAACCGCGACTGGTGCCTGGCACCGCGCCTGTGGCGCGAGATGTCGCGCCAGCCCTGGGACGTCGTCCACGTCCAGAGCTACCACACGCTCGTGGCGCCGCTGGCGATGCTGCGGGCGCTGACCCTCGGCATCCCCTATGTAGTCACCTTCCACGGCGGCGGCCACTCCCAGGCCCACCGCAACGCCGCCCGCGGCGCCCAGCGCTGGCTGCTGGGACCGCTGCTGCGCCGCGCCGCCCGCCTCGTCGCCGTCGCCCGCTTCGAGGTCGACGAGTACGGCGGCGAGCTCGGCCTGCCGGCGGAGAAGTTCGCCCTGATCCCGAACGGGACCGACCTCGCCTTCGCCGAGACCGGCGCCGCCGCCGCGCCGCAACGGCGCCGCGACGATCGCCTCGATCGGCCGGCTTGAGCGCTACAAGGGCCACCACCGGGTGATCGAAGCCTTCCCCGAGGTGCTGAGCCTGAAGCCGGAGACGACCCTGACCGTGGTCGGCACCGGGCCCTACGAGGAGGATCTGCGCCGCCTCGCCGACGAGCTGGACGTCGCCGCCCAGGTGAACTTCACCAGCACCCCCCCCGACCAGCCGCGGGCGATGGCCGAACTGCTGAGCGGGATCTCGGTGGTGGTGCTGATGAGCGAGTTCGAGACCCACCCGCTGGTCGCGCTCGAGGCCGCCGCGGCCGGCTGCCGCCTGCTCGTCGCCGACGCCAGCGGCCTCGGCGAGCTCGCCCGCGAGGGCTTCGCCCGGGCGATCCCGCTCGACGAGGACCCCGCCGAGGTCGGCAGGGCCGTGGTCGAGGAGCTGGGCAAGCCGCCGCAGGACAAGCGCCCCAACCTCTCCTCCTGGGACGAGTGCGCCGAGCGCCTGCTGGAGCTGTACCGCGCGTCTCGCCTACGCCTAGCGCACCCTCGCGACCGCTGACAAACGTCCAGTCCGGGCGCTTCGGTTGAAGTCCCCTTCGCAAGGGCCGATCCCCTTGCATGGCCACCCGCCTCCACATCCGCATCGCCCTGCTCGCCTTCGCCACCCTCGCCGTCCTGGCCAGCTTCGCCTTCGCCGCCGCCAGCTCCGAGGCGAAGCCCCGCGACGCGTGCAGATGCGCACCTTCGCCCGCGGCGCCACCGCCTCGGCCACCAAGCTCGGCATCGTCGCCCAGTCGCCCGCCAACGGCGCCACCGTCTCCGGCGCGGTCGCCTGGGAGGTGAAGGCCTCCAG
The DNA here is from genome assembly GCA_963811375.1 of uncultured Solirubrobacterales bacterium. GTDB lineage: Bacteria > Actinomycetota > Thermoleophilia > Solirubrobacterales > 70-9 > VAYN01. The sequence goes on along the minus strand of CAWEQY010000008.1, from coordinate 478,676 downwards.
CAGCCGCGTCTACCGGGTCGACTTCGCATCGACGGCGCCGTCAAGTCCTCGGACTCGCGCTCCCCCTTCCCTACGGCAGCGGCAGCCTCGACACGACCAAGCTCGCCAACGGCAGCCACACCCTCACCGCCACCGCCTACGCGAGGGCTCGCGGCCGGCAAGCGCGACCATCGGCGTCACCGTCTCCAACACCGCGCCCGCGCCGAAACCGACCCCGGCCCCCACGCCGACCCCCACCCCACGCCGGCGCCCACCCCGACACCGGTCCCGACGCCAGCGCCCACCCCGGTACCCGCCCCGGCCCAGCGCTCCGACCCCGACCCCGTCGGCCTCCTCGATCTACTGGGGCGGCTGGATCGGCAACCAGCTGACCGGCACCGAGGCGCCCTGGGACATGAACGCGGTCGCGACACTGGAGAAAAAGGCGGAAAAGAAGCTCTCGATCGTCAACTTCTCCGCCCCCTTCGCCAACTGCGGCGGCTCCTCTTGCTCCTATTACAACTTCCCGCTGAACGAGATGAACAGCATCCGCTCGCATGGCGCGATCCCCTTCTACAGCTGGGGCTCGCAGTCGATCCCGGTCCCGCCCAACCTCAACGAGCCGAACTTCCAGCTCTCCGACGTGATCGAAGGCCACCACGACGCCTACATCAAGAAGTTCGCCGAAGCGGCCAAGGCCTGGGGCCACCCCTTCTTCCTCCGCTTCAACTGGGAGATGAACGGTGGCTGGTTCGCCTGGGCCGAGGGCGTCAACGGCAACAAAGCCGGCGAGTTCGTCGCCGCCTGGCGCCACGTGCACGACATCTTCACCCCGGTCGGCGCCACCAACGCGACCTGGGTCTGGTGCCCCAACGTCGACCCGGAAAACCACTTCCAGAACCTGCAATCCCTCTACCCCGGCGACGCCTACGTCGACTGGACCGGCCTCGACGGCTACAACTGGGGCACCAACCCGGCCCAGCCCGACGCTGGCGCAGCTTCGACTCGCTCTACAGCTCGACCTACAAGAAGATCACCGAGACGATCGCTCCCTCGAAGCCGCTGATCGATCAGCGAGATCGGCTCGACCGAGTACGGCGGCTCCAAGGCCGCCTGGATCAAGGACATGCTGGCCAAGATCCCCACCAGCTACCCGAAGATCCGCGGCCTGCTCTGGTTCGAGCAGTTCGACGACGGCATGGACTGGCCGATCGAGACCTCCACCAGCGCCACCAGCGCCTTCGCCGAAGGCATTCAGAACCCCGCTTACGCGAGCAACACCTTCGGCTCGCTGGCGGGCTCCAGCCCGTCCAGGCCGCAGCTAGCTCCAGCTGAAGCGGACCTTCCGGCCCCTGTCAACCCCCTCTAGAACAAACGTCCAGCGATCTTGCAGTCCTTGAACTCGGTCGGGATCGGCGTCGATGGCACGGCATGCACGCCACCGCATCTCCCGCGCGCCCCGCCCCCTCCTGCTGATCGCCGCCGCCGGCCCTGCTGCTCTCTCGCCGCCCCGCGCAGCGGGAGCGGCAAGAGGCGCGAAGCCGGCCAGCCCGAGCGCGTCGGCCCGCCAGCGTCGCGCACCCTGCGCAGCCTCGGCGGCGCGCCCTCCTGCCTCGCCGCACGCGCCGCCGACGGCCCGCGCCTCCGCCCGCGGCGCCAGCGGATCTTCCGCCGGCGCGCCAAGCGCTGCAACCGTGCGCCCAAGCCGCCGCTCGGCCGCCACCGGCCCGCTCTACTGGGGGCCTCGATCGGCGACCAGCTGACCGGCGACCGAGGCCCCCTGGGACATGGGCGCGCGTCTCCAAGTTCGAGGGCATGGCCGGCAAGCCGCCTCGCTGGTCAACTTCTCCTCCCCCTTCGCCGACTGCTCCTCCTCGCGCTGCTCCTTCTACGATTCCCGACCAGGAGATGGAGAGCATCCGCGCGCACGGCTCGATGCCCGTTCTTCAGCTGGACCTCGCAGTCGACCCCCTCCAGCCTCGACGAGCCGGACTTCCAGCTCTCCGACGTCATCGCCGGCGCCCACGACGCCTACATCCGCGAATTCGCCGAAGGCGCCAAGCGACTGGGGCCATCCCTTCTTCCTGCGCTTCAACTGGGAGATGAACGGCGCCTGGTTCCCCTGGTCCGAGGGCGTCAACGGCAACCAGCCGGGCGAGTTCGTCGCCGCCTGGCGCCATGTGCACGACATCTTCACCGCGGTCGGCGCCACCAACGCGACCTGGGTCTGGTGCCCGAACGTCGACCCGACCGGCAAGCTGCAGGACCTCGCCCCCCTCTACCCCGGCGACGACTACGTCGACTGGACCGGCCTCGACGGCTACAACTGGGGCACCAACCCGGCCAGCCCCGACCGCTGGCGCAGCTTCGACCAGCTCTTCGACTCGACCTACGACCAGATCGTCGAGACGATCGCCCCGTCGAAGCCGCTGGTCATCGGCGAGATCGGCTCGACCGAGTACGGCGGCTCGAAGGCCGACTGGATCGGGGAAGCGCTGAGTCGGCTCCCGACCAACTACCCGAAGCTGCGCGGGCTGCTCTGGTTCGAGAAGTTCGACGACGGCATGGACTGGCCGATCGAGACCTCCAGCAGTGCCACCAGCGCCTTCGCCAGCGGCATCCAGAACCCCTCCTACCTCGGCAACAGCTTCGCCGGGCTGGGCAGGGCCCGATCCAGCCGACCGGCTGAGCCGTCGGCGGCGACGAGCGCGTCCCCTAGACTGCCCCGACCCGGGGAGGGGCGACGATGAGCGCGGACGCAAAGACCAGATTGCAATGCGGCGCCGGCGCTCGTGCTGGCGCTGGCCTGCCGATGCTGGCGCTGCCGAGAGCCCGCCGCCGCCCGCCAGCGCGGCGGAGAAGAAAGTGACGCCCAGCAGCGCGATCTACTGGGGAGCCTGGATCGGCAACCAGATGACCGGCGAAGAACCGCCCTGGGACATGTCCGCCGTCACCCACTTCGAAGGCGTCGTCGACAAGGGTCTGTCGCTGATCGAGTTCTCAGCCCCGTTCGCCGACTGCGCCACATCCCCCTGCGCCCTCTACCGTTCCCGGCCGAGGAGATGCAGAGCGTGCGCAACTACGGCGCGATCCCGTTCTTCAGCTGGGACTCCAGCGTCCCGGTGCCGGCACCTCGACGATCCCGCCCACCAGCTCGCGGACATCAACTCGGGCGGCTACGACGCCTACATCCACGAGTTCGCCACCGCCGCCCGCGCCTGGGGGCACCCGTTCTTCCTCCGCTTCAACTGGGAGATGAACGGCAACTGGTTCCCCTGGGCGGAGGGCGTCAACGGCAACGCGCCCGGCGAATACGTCGCCGCCTGGCGCCACGTCCACGACATCTTCACCGCGGTCGGCGCCACCAACGCGACCTGGGTCTGGTGCCCGTACGGCGACACCCAGTCGCCGGCTCGCGCCGATGCGCCAGTTCTACCCGGGCAGCCGCTACGTCGACTGGACCTGCCTCGACGGGTTCAACTGGGGCAGGAACGCATCCAATCCCCTGCCCTGGGGAAGCTTCAACGACATCTTCCAGGCCTCCTACGAGCAGGTCGTCACGAAGATCGCCCCTCGCAAGCCGATGATCGTGGCCGAGACCGCATCGACCGGCAGCGGGCGCGCGAAGGCAGCCTGGATCCAGGAGATGTTCAAGCAGATCGCCACCAAGTACCGGCAGATCCGCGGCGTCATCTGGTTCGAGCAGCTCGACCGCGACGTGCAGTGGCCGATCCAGTCCTCGGCGGCCAGCACCCGTGCCTTCTCGCGTGGAGTCAGCGGAACACCCCTACCGTGGCAACCGCTTCGGAGCGATCGCCGCCAGCCCGATCCAACCCCCGAGTTGATCCGCAAGCGTCACGCTTGCCGTACAAAGAGGGTGGCCCCAGACTCACCCCGCCCGCAGGATCCGCACCAAAGCTGGAACGGCGGGGTTTAGTGGTCGAAGCAGGCAAGAGATGAAAAGCAGAATTCGAACCGGTCCGATCCGCCACTGGAGCGCCTGCCTGGCAGCGACCGCGCTGCTCGGACTCGCCGTCGCCGGGCCGGCCGCGGCCGCATCGAAGCGCCCGCCCCCCAACCCGATCTACTGGGGCGCCGTGGTCGGCACCCAGTTCACCGGCGAACAGGCGCCCTGGGACATGGGCGCCGTGACAGCGTTCGAAGCGCTCGCCGAGGAAGCCCCCTCGCTGATCTCCTTCTCCTCGCCCTTTGCCGAGTGCACGGGCAGCGACTGCATCCTCAGCAGCTTCCCGACGACGCCGCTGGAAAACGTGCGCGTGCACGGCTCGATTCCCTTCTTCAGCTGGGCCTCGGGCAGTGGCCGAAGGAGCCGCGATGCAGCCGGCCTTCCGGCTCGCGAAGATCATCGACGGCACCTACGACGCCCTACATCCGCGCCTTCGCCGAAAGGTCGAAGGAATGGGGTCACCCCTACTTCCTGCGCTTCAACTGGGAGATGAACGGCTTCTGGTTCCCCTGGTCGGAGTACGTGAACGGCAACAAGCGCGGCGAATTCGTCACCGCCTGGCGCCACGTCCACGATCTCTTCACCTCCACCGGAGCGACCAACGCGACCTGGGTCTGGTGCCCGAACATCGACTTCACCCGCAACCTCGTGCCGCTGAAGGAGCTCTATCCCGGCGAGCGACTACGTCGACTGGACCTGCCTCGACGGGTTCAACTGGGGCAGGACCACCAACTCCGTCGGCTGGCAGAACTTCAACCAGGTCTTCCACTCGACCTACAAGCGGGTGCTCAAGATCGCCCCCGACAAGCCGATGGTGATCGGCGAGGTCGCCTCCGACAACCGCGGTGGCTCCAAGGCCGCCTGGATCCGCAACATGCTGCGGATCGTCCCCTCGCAAGTACCGCAAGGTCCGCGGCCTGATCTGGTACGACGAGAAGGACCAGGGGATGCACTGGCCGATCGAGAGCTCCGCCGCCGCGACCAAGGCCTTCGCCGGCGGCATCTCCCGCTCCGTCTTCTTGCCGAACCAGTTCTCCGAGCTGACCGCCGGCCCGATCCGCCCGCTGTCCTGGTAGGCAAGGGCGGCGAGCGCCTGGAGGCGCCCGCCACTCCGGCCCGGAACTAGCCCAGGCGCTCTTCGAGCGCCTGCAGCTGGGCGGAGATCTCCGCCGGCAGCTTGTCGCCGAACTTGGCGAGGTGCTCCTGGATCTGCGGCAGCTGTGCCTTGACCAGCTCGGCGTCGACGCTGAGCAGCTCCTCCATCGCCTCGTCGGAGACGTTGAGGCCCTCGGTGTCGATCGCGCCCTCGGTCGGCAGCAGGCCGATCGGGGTTTCGACCGCGTCGGCGGCGTTCTCGCAGCGGCGGAAGACCCACTCCAGCACGCGGCTGTTCTCGCCGAAGCCGGGCCAGAGGAACTTGCCGTCGGCGTCTTTGCGGAACCAGTTGACGTAGAACACCCGCGGCAGCTCGGCTCCCTCGCGCTTGCCGACCGCCAGCCAGTGGGCGAAGTAGTCGGCCATGTTGTAGCCACAGAAGGGCAGCATCGCCATCGGGTCGAAGCGCAGCTGGCCGACGGCGCCGGCGGCGGCGGCGGTCGTCTCCGAGGACATCGTCGCCCCCATGAAGACCGCGTGCTCCCAGTCGAAGGCCTCCTGGACCAGCGGTACCACGGTGGCGCGGCGACCGCCGAAGAGGAAGGCGTCGATCGGCACGCCGGCGGGGTCTTCCCACTCCGGCGCGATCGACGGGCATTGAGCGGCGGGCGTCGTGAAGCGCGCGTTCGGGTGCGCGGCCGGGCTCTCGGAGCCCGGAGCCCAGTCGTTGCCGTGCCAGTCGGTGACGTGATCCGGCGGCTGCCCGGTCATCCCCTCCCACCAGATGTCGCCGTCGTCGGTCTTGGCGCAGTTGGTGAAGATCGAGTTGCTCTCGATCGTGTCCATCGCGTTGGGGTTGGTCTTGTGGCTGGTGTTGGGGGCGACGCCGAAGAAGCCGGCCTCGGGGTTGACCGCGTAGAGGCGGCCGTCCTCGCCGAACTTCATCCAGGCGATGTCGTCGCCGACCGTCTCGACCTTCCAGTCGGGCAGGGTCGGGACCAGCATCGCCAGGTTGGTCTTGCCGCAGGCCGAGGGGAAGGCGCCGGTGATGAACTTCACCGCTCCCTCGGGCGAGGTCAGTTTGAGGATCAGCATGTGCTCGGCCAGCCAGCCCTCGTCGCGGGCCATCGCCGAGGCGATCCGCAGCGCGAAGCACTTCTTGCCGAGCAGGGCGTTGCCGCCGTAGCCGGAGCCGTAGGACCAGATTTCGCGGCTCTCCGGGTAGTGGACGATGTACTTGTTGTCCTCGTTGCAGGGCCAGGAGACGTCTTCGACGCCCTCGGGAAGCGGCATTCCGACCGAGTGGACGCAGGGGACGAACTCACCGTCGGCGCCGAGCGCTTCGAGGGCGGCCTTGCCCATCCGGGTCATGATCCGCATGTTCGTGGCGACGTAGGCGGAGTCGGTCAGCTGGATGCCGATTTCGGAGATGTCGGAGCCGATCGGCCCCATCGAGAAGGGGACGACGTACATCGTGCGACCGACCATCGAGCCCTTGAAGAAGCCGTTCAGCTCCTCGCGCATCGCGGCCGGGTCGCGCCAGTTGTTGGTCGGGCCGGCGTCCTCCTCGGCCTCGGAGCAGATGAAGGTCCGGTCTTCGACCCGGGCCACGTCGGCGGGATCGGAGAGGGCGAGGTAGGAGTTCGGCCGCTTGGCGTCGGAGAGGCGCTCGAAGGTGCCGGCGTCGATCAGGACCTGGGCCAGGGAGTCGTACTCCTCGGCCGAGCCGTCGCACCAGTGGATCGCGTCGGGCTGCGTCAGGGCAGCGATCTCGCCGACCCAGGCGAGCAGTTTGGCGTGGGTGGTCAGCGCCGCGGGGGGGGCCGTGGTCAGGTCGCTCATTCGCCTCTCTCTGTGTCTATTTGTTCGGTTTGAGACCGACGAGACTGACGTCGGCGTCCTTGTTGAGGATCTTCAAAGTCGCAGTTGCCTGCTTGCCATCGGAGAAAATCACCGTACAAGTGAACGTCTCACCCGCTTCAACCTTTTGATCGGAGGGGCAGTCGACGGTCTTAATCTTGGCATGAAGCGACTTCTCGAGGTTGCCCTGGATCGCCCCCTCCGCCTTGACGTCGTCGATCACGGTCTCCCCGCAACCCGCCGCGGCAAGACCGATAACGAGCAGCGCGAGGGCTGCGGCACAGCGAACGGAGAAGCTCATCTTCCTCCTCGTGGGGGGCGGGCTTACCGGCGGGAGTATTCCAATCGCCGACGACAACCCGGACGGATGAGCCGTCGGATAGGGTTCCGCGCCGCATGAGGTTCTACGAGTTCGAGGCGCGGAAGATCGTTGAGCTGGCGGGGATCCCCGTCACCAAGTACGGCTTCTGCACGACCGCCGCTGAGGCCCGCGAGGCCGCCGAGGAGATCGGCGGGCCGGTCGTGATCAAGTCGCAGGTGTTGAGCGGCGGCCGGATGAAGGCCGGCGGCGTCAAGTTCGCCGACACGCCGGAGGAGGCCGCGGCCCATGCCGAGGACATCCTCGAGCTGGAGATCAATGGCCAGATGCCGCGCGGCGTCCTCGTCGACCCCAAGGCCGAGGTCAAACAGGAGTACTACGCCAGCGTCGTCTGGGACGGCACCGCGAAGAAGCCGCTGATGCTGTTCAGCGACATGGGCGGGATCGACATCGAGGAGGTCGCCGAGACCCACCCCGACCACGTCGGCAAAGGCCACGTCACCAACCTGATGCCGATCCCCGACTTCGAGGCCAAGCAGGTGATCGCCGCCACCGGGGTCACCGGCTCGCAGCTGAACCGGGCGACGCCGATCCTCGCCAAGCTCGCCCGCCTCTTCCGCGATTACGACATGACCCTGGCCGAGATCAACCCGCTGGCCGAGCTGACCGACGGCAGCTTCGTCGCCCTCGACGCCCACATGGAGATGGAGGCAGAGGCAGTCGGCCGCCAGAAGGGCCTCCTCCGCAAGCGGCTCGAGATCGCCGAGGACGACACCCGCGAGACCTACGAGCCCTCCGCCTTCGAGCGCAACGTCGCCGCGATCGACGCCGCCGACCACCGCGGCGTGATCCAGGGCAAGGACCACGGCTTCGAGGGCAACCTCGGCCTCGTGATCGGCGCCGGCGGCGGCTCGCTGACCCTGACCGACGCCGTCCGCAGCCAGGGCGGCAAGCCGGCCAACTACTCCGAGATCGGCGGCAACCCCTCCGTCGCCAAGGCCTGCGGCCTGGCCAGGGAGGTGCTGGAAAAGGACGGCGTCGAGAAGATCGCGGTGATGATGTCGATCGTCTCCAACACCCGCGTCGACATCGTCGCCCGCGGCGTCATCAAGGCCTGCCTCGAGCTCGGCAAGGACCCCGGCGAGACGATCGCGATCTTCCGCATCCCCGGCGCCTGGGAGGACGAGGGCTTCAAGATCCTCGAGCGCTACGGGGTCGAGACCTGCGACCGCTCCGTCTCCCTCTGGGAAGCCGCCGGCCGCGCCGTCGCCAAGATCCAGGGGGCGCCCGCATGAGCATCCTCCTCAACAAGGAGACGACCTTCATCGTTCAGGGGATCACCGGCCGCGAGGCGGTCAACCTGACCCGCGAGTGCCTCGACTACGGCTCCAGGGTCGTCGGCGGCGTCACCCCCGGCCGCAAGGGCCGCGAGGTCCACGGGGTGCCGGTCTTCGACACCGTCGCCCAGGCGGTCGCGCACCACGGCGGCCCGATCGACGGCTCCGTCGTCACCGTCCCCCCCGCCTTCACCAAGGACGCCGTCTTCGAGGCGATCCTCAACGGAATCAAGCTGATCGTGATCGTCACCGAGCGGATCCCGCGCCGCGACGTCGCCCAGATGGTCGAGCTGGCGAACATCGAGGGGGCGCGGATCATCGGCCCCAACTGCCTCGGCCTGATCGTGCCGGACGTCTGCAAGATGGGCGGCATCGGCGGCCCGGCCAAAGACGCGGCCAAGGCCTACGCCCCTGGCCCGGTCGGCGTGATGAGCCGCTCCGGCGGGATGACCACCGAGATCTCCTCTTCGTTGACCCAGGCCGGCCTCGGCGTCTCCACCGCCGTCTCGATCGGCGGCGACGCGATCATCGGCTCCGCCTACGCCGAGCTGATGCCCTACTTCGAGGCCGACGAGGAGACCAGGGCGATCGTCATCTACACCGAGCCCGGCGGCCGCATGGAGGCCCAGCTCTCCGCATGGGTCGCCGACAACGACAGCCGCCTGCCGATCGTCGCCTTCATGGCCGGCAAGTTCATGGACGACGAGGAGATGAAGGGGATGAGCTTCGGCCACGCAGGAACTATTGTCGAGGGGGTAGAGGACACGGCGAGCGAGAAGATCGCCCGCCTCGAAGCAGCCGGAATCCGCGTCGTCGAGCGGATCGACGAGATCCCCGGCGCGGTCAAGGAGAAGCTGGGAGTGGCCGCCTGATGGCCGAGAAGCTGAGTGGGGTCTTCATCGCCGTCGAGGTCGACGAGTCGGTCGCCAACGACGCCGCCCTCGCCGCCAAGCTCGAGGAAGTCTGCCCCGTCGACATCTACAAGGAGGCCGGCGGCCGGGTCGAGGTCGTCGAGGAGAACCTCGACGAGTGCGTCCTCTGCAAGCTCTGCATCGAAGCCGCCCCCGCGGGCACCGTGCACGTCAAGAAGCTCTACGACGGCACCGAGCTCTCCTAGGCCCAGCTGGCGCGTCTGCGCCCGAGGCCAGCCTCTTTCTCGCATTAAAAGCTCGCAAATAGCGAGTGATTTTCTAATTTTGGGTAGCGCTATCCATATATATGTCCAAAAATTGGGTATCGGCTCAACTCGATTCCCCGTGGACCCCGCCAACAACATCCCCGTTGAATCTCCCCGGCCGCGGCATCGGAGCGTCCTCGCGGGTGTCCTCCTCGTCGCCCTGACCTCGGTTCTGGTGGTCCCAAGCGCCGGGGCGGCTGCGGCCCCGGTCTCCGAAGTCACCGCCGCGGCGGCCTCGGTCGCCGAGCCGGCGACGGCACAGCTCCCGCCCGTCGCCACTCCCCCGCCCGTAGACACCCCCACCCCGCCTCCGGCCTCACCGCCAGTCTCGACTCCGCCGACCGCGGTCGCCGAGTCCGCCACCGGTGTCGTCGACCGGTCGCTCGACTCCGCCGCCGCTTCGGCCTCCGCGGTCTCGCGCGTCGCGCACGAGTCGGCGCACGACGTCGTCGCTGCCACGGCCACGGGCAGTGGCGTCACTCGCGTCCCGGTCGTCGAAGACACCGCTCGCCGTGCCGGCGCCGCCGTCGACTCTCGCGCCGACAGCGCCGCGGAAGCCACCGGGACGGAGGGAGGTCCGCACTCGCCCAGCCCGGATCTCGCCGAGCGGACGATCGGAAAGCAGGCAGCGGGGCCAGCCCCTCGCAGAGATCGGGCCGAAGCGGCCTCGCCGTCGCCGCGGCCCGCGGACGACACCTTTGCCCGACCCGTCCAGCGGCAAGGGATCCACCTCACGGCCCCTGCGGATGCATCGGCGAATCCCCTCGCATCCGCCGAGGTGAACAAGGCGATGGGCGCTGCCGCCTCGACCCTCCCCATCGACGCCGGGCGGACGGCACCCGCGGTCCCGCGCCACGCCCCGGCACCACTGCCGCCCGTGGGCGCTGCCGCCTCCTCCCCGCCCGGTGGTGGCGGCTTCGGCTCCTTCTTCCTTCTCCTCGGTCTGCTGGCGCTCTTCGCTCTGGCCGTCCCGAGAACGCCCCTCAGGTTCTTGCCGGCCGGCACCAGACACCGGCCGAGCCCATTCGCCTGCGCGCTCGAGCGCCCTGGCTAGCTCCACCGGAGCCAAGTCAGGGCTGCGCCGGGAGCCCTCGTACCGCCCGGCGAGACCAAATCGAGCAAAGGAACAATTATGAAACGGCTATTGGCTGCTCTAGCGGCCAGCACCGCACTGGGATTGGGAGCAGCGAGCCCGGCGATGGGCTTGGACCTCCCGGCGCCACCGGCGTCACCCATCCCGGCGCCAGTGCAAGAACAGGTCAACACCTCCACGGTGACTCAGGGCGACCCGAGCGCCGAAGGAGGAGCGGGCACGGCCACCGGCGGCGACGGCGGCGAAGCCAACACGGGCAACACCCAGATCGGGAACGGCAACTCGATCGCGGTCGCGCCCGGCGGCGACGCCAACGCCAACGGTGGCGACACCACGGCGACCAGCGGCGACGCGACCGGGGGCGATGGCGGCGACGCCAAGGCCTACGGCGGCGACGCGGCAGCCGGCAACGGCGCGGTCGTCAAGCAGTCGAACGAGTCCTCCTCGCCGGAGCACTCGAGTCCGCAGGGCTCCGGCCCGAAGGGCTGCGGCTGTGAGAGTGGTCCGAGCAAGGGATCCCATCCCAGCTCGAGCTCGTCGCAGAGCAACCACTCGCAGGTGCAGCAGGGTGACCCGAAGGCGACCGGCGGCAAGGCCGACGCCAAGGGCGGTGACGGCGGCAACGCCAACACCGGCAACACCCAGAAGTGGAACGGAAACGCTCACGCCGAATCGGCCCCCAAGGCCGACAAGGCGAAGCAGTCCAAGTGCGGCTGCGGAGGCCCGAAAGGTCATCCGAGCGGAGCCAAGGCCAACGGCGGTGACACCAGCGCCACCAGCGGCGACGCAACCGGAGGCGATGGCGGCGACGCCAAGGCCTACGGCGGCGACGCCGTCGCCGGCAACCTGGCGCTCGTCAAGCAGCACAACGAGTCCTCATCGCAGGGCTCGGACCCGAAAGGGTGCGGCTGCAAAGGCGGTCCCGACCAGGGGCCCGGTTCCACGCAGAAGAACGAGTCCGATGTGAGCCAGGGCTCGCCCGAAGCGACCGGCGGCAGCGCCGACGCGACGGGCGGTAACGGCGGCAACGCCAACACCGGCAACACCCAGATCGGAAATGGCAACAGCATCGCCATCTCCCCACCCCCGCCTCCAGGTGGCGGCGGCGGGCCGGTGCCCTTCGGCAAGGGCGAGTCCTGCGGTTGCGAGGGCCCGAAAGGCGGTTCGAACGACGCCAACGCCAACGGTGGCGACACCACGGCGACCAGCGGCGACGCGACCGGGGGCGATGGCGGCGACGCCAAGGCCGTCGGTGGCGACGCGACGGCGCTCAACGTCGCCAAGGTGCTCCAGTCGAACTCATCCGGCTGGCTGCGTCCGTAGTGCTTGGGGAGGTCTGCCGGCCTCCTCAGGGGTTGGCACCCGACGAGCTTCGGCTCGTCGGGTGCCTCGCCTTCAGCCAGAGGCAGCGACCGCGGCCTCGGCGGCGGCGATCAGGAGGGCGCCCGACTCGATCAGCATCTGCGCTTCGTCGCGTAGGCGCTCGGGCACGACGACCATCGCCTGCAGCTCGTCCAGCAGGCCGACGTCCCCCTCGACCTCGACGCCGGGCACGCCGGCCGGGCCGCTGACGACAGCCGCCAGCACCTCGATCGGGGTGCCGGAGAGGATCAGGTCGGGCTCGCCGCAGGGGCCGCGCGAGGCCGAGATCCAGCCATCGCGGGCGCGCAGGGCAAAGCCCTGGCCGCCGCTGCGCAGGCCGACCTCGAAGCTCGCCTCGGGCGGAGGCCGCAGGACCACGCGCAGGGCGTTCGGCAGCGACGAAGGCGCCAAGCCGACCACGTCGGCCGCGATCTGCAACTCCATCCCCCAGCGCGAGAGCTCGATCATCGGCCGCTCCAGGCCGCGGCCCAGCTCGGTCAGCTCGTAGACGACGCCCGAGGCGGGGGCGGCGAGTTCGCGGCGGGCGACGATGCCGTCGCTTTCGAGGTCGCGCAGGCGCTTGGTCAGGACGTCGGTCGGCGCTCCGCCCACGTCGCGCGCCAGCTCGGAGAAGCGCAGCGGGCCGAGCGAGAGCTCGCGCACGATCAACAGCGACCAGCGCTCGCCGACGCTGTCGAGCGCGCAGGCGAGGCTGCACTCCTGCCCATATTCCCGTCGCGGCATTTGCTCATTCTAACAGCGACTTTGGAATTCAAAGCATGTACTTTGATTTCTGGTACCGTTGCGCCGCGCCATGAACCGGATCGCCGATCTGACCTGGAAGCACCCGAAGCTCGTCCTCGCGGCCGTCGGCGTCTTCGCTTTCCTCGCGATCGCCTTCGGCCACAACGTCGAGCAGCACCTGAAGGCGGCCGGGTTCACCGACAGCGCCTCGGAGAGCGAGCGGGCCGGCACCCTCCTGCGCGACTCGCTCGGCTACGACCCCAACCCCGGCCTGGTCGTGGTCGTGCGCGCCCCCGGCGGCGGCCAGCTCAACCTCGCCGACCCGACCCTGCGGCGCGACGTCGCCGAGCTCAGCCGCGAGATGCGCCAGGTCGAGTACATCGGCCGCGTCGTCAACCCCCTGCGCGACCGCCGCGCCGCCGCCACCCTCCTCGCCCGCGACGGCGAGTCGCTGACGATCGCCGCCAACCTCTCCACCGACGACATCCAGGACGCCGGCGGCTTCGCCGCGGAAGACGTCTCGGCGCTGCTCGCCAAGAGCCCGCTCGACACCGCGATGGGCGGCTACGCCGCCGGCTTCAACGAGACCAACGACCAGACCCGCGAAGACCTGACCAAGGCCGAGCTGATCGCCTTCCCGATCCTGGCGCTGCTGCTGCTGTTCGTCTTCCGCGGCGTGATCGCCGCCGCGATCCCGCTGCTGCTGGGGGTGATCTCGATTGTCGGCACCCTGTTCGTGCTGCGGGTGATGGCAAGCTTCGCCGACACCTCGCTGTTCGCGCTCAACATCGCCACCGGACTCAGCCTCGGGCTCGCGGTCGACTACGCCCTGCTGCTGGTCTCGCGCTACCGCGAGGAGATCGGCAACGGTGGAGCGAGCCGCGAGGCGCACCGCCGCACCGTCGAAACCGCCGGCCGCACCGCCGTCTTCTCCGGCCTCACGGTCGCCGCCGCGATGGCGGCGCTGGTGCTGATGCCGCAGCGCTTCCTCTACTCGATGGCGGTGGCGGGCGCCTCGGTCGCGGTGCTCTCGGCGCTGATGGCGATCCTCGTCGTCCCCTCCCTGCTGGCCCTGCTGGGGACCCGCATCGACATGCTCTCGATCCGCCGCGGCCCGGCCGTCTCCGACACCTCCGACGGCTGGTACCGGCTCGCCCGCGGGGTGATGCGGCGGCCGGTCGCGGTCGCCCTCGCCAGCACCGCGTTGCTGTTGGCCTGCGCCGCCCCACTGCTGTGGACGACGCTGACCGGGCCCAGCGCCGAAGCGGTGCCACCGGGCAAACCCTCCTACGACGCCTACCGCTACCTCGACGCCCACTACCCGCGCGACGTCACCGAGGCGGTCACGGTCACCGTCGACGGCGCTGCCGGCCCCGCCCGGCTGGCAGCCTTCCAGCGCCGGATCGAAACGGTCCCGGGCGTCGTCCGCGGCACTCCCTTCATCCCCACCTCGACCGAGGTCGCCTACGCCAACTTCGCCCTCGCCGGGCCGGCCCTCAGCGGCGATTCGCAGGACTCGGTGCACACGATCCGCGACCTCGGCCCGCCGGCGGCCACGACCACGCTTGTCTCCGGCAACACCGCCGGCTTCATCGACCAGAAGCAGAGCCTCATCGACCACGCGCCGCTGGTGGTCGCGATCATCTGCCTCACCACTCTGGTCCTGCTCTTCCTGCTGACCGGCTCGGTGCTGCTGCCGCTGAAGACGCTGCTGATGAACACCCTGACCCTGGGTGCCACCCTCGGCATCCTCGTCCTCGCCTTCCAGGAGGGCTGGCTCGACACCCCGCTCGACTACACCGGCCCCGCCGCGATCGAGGTGACCAGCATCGTCTTCCTCTTCGCGGTCCTCTTCGGCCTCGCCACCGACTACGCCGTGCTGGTGATGGCCCGGATCAAGGAGTACCACGACAACGGCGAAAGCAACGAGGAGGCGGTCGCCAACGGGATCGGCCGCACCGGCCGCGTGATCACCGCCGCCGCCCTGGCGATCGCCGTCGTCTTCCTCGCCTTCGGCGTCAGCTCCGTCTTCTTCGTCAAGCAGATCGCGATCGGCATGGCGGTCGGCGTGATGATCGACGCCACCATCGTCCGCGCCCTCCTCGTCCCCTCCCTGATGCGCCTGCTCGGCAAGTGGAACTGGTGGGCGCCCGCCCCCCTCCGCCACCTCCAGCTTCGTTTCGGTTTCTCCGAGGCCTGACTTCTCCCAAAGCAGCGCCTACCGGGTCGAGCGCGCTTCCAGCGTGTTCTCGGCCCGTTGCCTGTTCAGCCACTCGGCGAGAAACGGCTCGGCGATCCGGTACTCGCCAGCGGAGCCGATGACGACTTCGCGCTTCTCGAGCGCCCGCAGCGCTTTCTGCACGTTCGTCGAGGCCGGCAGGTCATGGCGCTCGCGATAGGCGGCGGTGAACGGCCGCCCCGGCTCCCGAGCCAACGCGTCCAGGACGAGCTTCTGCACCCCCGATGCGTCCTCCCAGAGCAGGCTGAAATGCGCGTTCTCCGAACGCAGAACCGCTTCCAGCGACCGTGAGAGGCGGTCGGGCGTGGCGACCTCCCCGGCCGGAGTCTGCTGCCAGAGGAAATAGCAGAGCTCCTGGGTCGCGTAGGGATGGCCGCCGGTCAGCCGCAATAGCGCCTCGACCGTCACAGGATCGACGTCCTTGCCGCTTGCGCGGAAGCGATCCGCGATGAAGGCCGCGAAAGGGGCGCTGCCTATCGGACCAAGCTCGACTGGCTTGGCGCTGCGCCAGAACGGCTCGTTTGCGTCGCTGAAGATCTTTTCCATGACATGGCGCTTGCTGCCCAGGTAGACGTGGGCGACCTCGGGCTGGCGCTGGAACACC
Organism: uncultured Solirubrobacterales bacterium; assembly: GCA_963811375.1. Taxonomy (GTDB): domain Bacteria; phylum Actinomycetota; class Thermoleophilia; order Solirubrobacterales; family 70-9; genus VAYN01. The sequence goes on along the minus strand of CAWEQY010000008.1, from coordinate 462,900 downwards.
GCCCGCAGCAACTTGGGCAGATCGGAATCGATGTCGACTATCTCTTGAAACTCGTCGATGACCAGTGCCGTACGGCGGCCGCGCGCTCCCCCGAGTTCGGCAGGCAGCTCCAGGAGGCGCTCGAGCGTCGCGTCGATGTCCGGCGGCCGCGATGCCACGCCGAAGCTGAAGGAGAGAGATCCGTCCTCCGGATCGATGGTGATGGTCGGTTTCACGCTGAGCCCTCGAAACGGGGCCAGGGCCCTCTCGCGAACCCGCTCCAACGGGGAGGCGATCTGCTCGAAGATGCTGGTGGCCAGCGCCGCGGCCAGCCGCTCCTTCGTCGGCGTCGTCATCAGGTCTACCTGTGCCACCAGTACCGAGTCCCCCCCAAGCGTCCGGGCTGCCGCCCACAGCAGCGACGACTTGCCGTACCGTCGCGGCGCGAACACGACCACGTCCTGGCCGTTGCGAACGTCGTCCGCGAGCTCGGCTATCTCGGCTTCTCGATCCGCGAAGGCCTCGTCCAGTGCCAGCGCGCCGAAGCGGAAGGGATTGGTTGGCGAGCCTTGCATACCAATCCGTATAATACCAGAAAGTATGCAGAAGGACCACGCTCTGCCGCTACAGCTCAAGCTGCCATATACCTTTCGGTATTATACCTTTAAGTATGTGGATCTGTGCTATCGGTCACAGTACTGGTATATAAATTTATATCTGGGTAACGTGTGCATCGATGGATGTATCGATCACAAGGACGCGGCTCGCTCGGGCTGACCGGATGGAGCAGACGTTGGTCGCGGCGCATGCCCTTTTCGCCGAGCACGGCTATGCGGCGGTGAAAATGGATGAGATCGCGGCTTCGGTCGGGGTCACCAAGCCGCTGCTCTACAACTACTTCGGCAACAAGGAGCAGCTCTACATCACCTGCATGGAGCGGGCGGGCGACTCGCTGACGGCGACGGTTGCCGAGGCGGTTGCCGACAGCGCCAATCCGGGCGAGGCGCTGGGGGCCGGCGTCCGCGCCTTCTTCTCCTTCCTCGACAGCGACCGCGCCGCCTGGGCGGTGCTCTTCGACGAGACCCTCCCCCGCGGCGGCGAGGTCGCCGAACGGGTCGCCGACTACCGTGGTGCCATTGTCGAGCTGGTCTCCGGCTCGATGCTGGCGCAACTGCCGCAGGAGAAGCGCGACGCCGCCCGGGTCGAGATCGAAGCCCTCTCCAGCGCCCTGCTCGGCGCCGCCGAGGCGCTCGCGCGTTGGTGGCTGCGGACCGAGGAGATCGGTGCCAATGACGCCGCCGAGCTGCTGATTTCGACGATCGAGCCCGGCCTCCGTGCCCGCTCGGGCTCCCCCACTTCCCAACCCCCCGAAAAAGGAACCACCACCCCATGAACAGCAAAACCCGCCGGGTTGCCGTCGTCGGCGGCAACCGGATCCCGTTCGCGCGCTCAAACAGCGTCTACTCGCACGCGTCCAACCAGGACATGCTCACCGCCGCCCTCGACGGACTGATCGACCGCTTCAACCTCGACGGCGAGACCCTCGGCGAGGTCGCCGGCGGGGCCGTGCTCAAGCACTCCCGCGACCGCGACCTCGCTCGCGAGAGCGTGCTCAGCACCCGCCTCGCCCCGGAGACCCCCGCTTACGACGTCCAGCAGGCCTGCGGCACCGGCCTCGAGACGACGATCCTCGTCGCCAACAAGATCGCCCTCGGCCAGATCGACTCCGGCATCGCCTGCGGCGCCGACACCACCTCCGACGCCCCGATCGCGCTCAACGAGCAGCTGCGCGAGACCCTGCTCGACGCCAACAGGCAGCGCTCGACGCTGGGCAAGCTGCGCACGCTGGCGAATGTCCGCCCCGGCCACATCGTCCCCTCCGTCCCCCGCAACGAGGAGCCGCGCACCGGCCTCTCGATGGGCGAGCACTGCGCGATCATGGCCACCGAATGGGAGATCGGCCGGACCGAGCAGGACGAGCTGACCCTGGCCAGCCACGAGAACCTCGCCGCCGCCTATGAGCGCGGCTTCCTCGACGATCTGATCACGCCGTACCTGGGCCTGGAGCGCGACCAGAACCTGCGCCCGGGCTCCAGCCTGGAGAAGCTGGCGAAGCTGAAGCCGGTCTTCGGCGGCCCCGAGGGGACGATGACCGCGGCCAACTCGACCCCGCTCAGCGACGGCGCCTCGGCCACCCTGCTGGCCTCCGAGGAGTGGGCGAAAGAGCGCGGGCTGCCGATCCTCGCCTACATCGGCGAGGGCCAGACGGCGGCGATCGACCACGTCCACAAGCGCGAAGGGCTGTTGATGGCGCCCGCCTACGCGATGCCGACGATGCTCGACCGCGCCGGCCTGAAACTGCAGGATTTCGACTACTACGAGATCCACGAGGCCTTCGCCGCGCAGGTGCTCTGCACGCTGAAGGCCTGGGAAGACGCGGAGTTCTGCAAGGAGAAGCTGGGGCGGGACAAACCGCTGGGCAAGATCGACCGCAAGAAGCTCAACGTCAACGGCGGCTCGCTGGCCGCCGCCCACCCGTTCGCCGCAACCGGCGGCCGCATCGTCGCCGGCCTCGCCAAGCAACTGCACGAAGACGGCAAAGGCCGCGGCGTGATCAGCATCTGCGCCGCCGGTGGCCAGGGCGTCGTCGCAATCCTCGAGAGCGCTGGAGGCAGCAAATGAGCGACCGTTACTCGCAGGTAGTCAACGCACCGCTGGTCTCGACCGTCGCCAAGCAGCTGGGGCTGCCGCAGCCGGTCAGCCTCGACCGCTACAAGGAGGGCGCCCCGGTCGTGGCCGGGCCCGTGCTCAGCGGTGCCGCCCCCGGTGGGCGCCTGGAGAAGTACCTGCCGGGCTTCCTCGACTCGATCAGGGCCGAACGGGCCGGGACCGAGGGCAAGGCGAAGGCGCTCGTCTTCGACGCCACCGGGATCGCCGACTCGACCGAGCTGGTCGAGCTGCAGCGCTTCTTCTACCCGGCGGTCGGCCGCCTGCGGCGCAGCGGCCGCGTCGTCGTCATCGGCACCCCGCCGGCCGAAGCCGGCTCCGCCAGCGCCCACACCGCCCAGCGGGCGCTGGAGGGCTTCGTCCGCTCGCTGGCCAAGGAGATCGGCGGCAAGGGCGCGACCGCACAGCTGGTCTACGTCGAGAAGGGCGCCGAGGGCGAGCTCGATTCGACCCTGCGCTTCCTGCTCTCGCCGCGCTCGGCCTACGTTTCCGGACAAGTTATTCGCGTCGGCGTGGGCGTGACGAAAACGCCGGAGCTCGACTGGGAGCGTCCGCTCGCGGGCAAGGTGGCCCTGGTCACCGGCGCCTCGCGCGGCATCGGCGCCGCGATCGCCGCGACCCTGGGCCGCGACGGCGCCAAGGTCGTCGGCCTTGACATCCCCCAGGCCGCCGACGACCTGCGCGCCGTCACCGGCGCCATCGACGGCGAGGCGCTCGGCCTCGACATCACCGCCGAGGACGCCCCGGAGCGGATCGTCTCGCACTTCGCCAAAAGCGGGGTCGACATCGTCGTCCACAACGCCGGCGTGACCAAAGACCGCACGATCGCGAAGATGCCGGAAGAGCGCTGGGCGCAGCTGATGGAGATCAACCTCTCCAGCGAGGAGCGCATCAATGACGCCCTGCTCGACGGCAAACGGCTCAACCCCAACGGGCGCATCGTCTGCGTCTCCTCGATGTCGGGAATCGCCGGCAACTCCGGCCAGACCAACTACGCCGCCTCCAAGGCCGGCGTGATCGGGATGGTCGAATCGATGGCTCCCGAGCTGGCCAAGCGCAAAGCGACGATCAACGCCGTCGCCCCCGGCTTCATCGAGACGAAGATGACCGGGGCGATGCCGATCGGCCCGCGCGAAGCCGGCCGCCGGCTCAGCAGTCTCAGCCAGGGCGGCCTGCCGGTCGACGTCGCCGAGACGATCGCCTGGTTCGCCAGCCCCGCCTCGACCGGCGTCAACGGCAACACCGTCCGCGTCTGCGGCCAGAGCCTGCTGGGAGCCTGAGGTGGCGAGCCGAACCCTCGAGCGCTCCCCCAGCATCCTGCCGCTCTACGCGCGGGCGGCGGCGCCGATGATCCCGGGCGCCTCGCTGCTGCCGTTCATCCCGGGCGGCGGCGGTGAGATCCCCGAGCTCGACCTGCGCCTGGAGGGCGTCGTCGCCGACCCGGCCGACGTCGCCGCCTACGCCAAGGTCTGCGGCTTCGCGCTGCGCGACAGCCTCCCCGTCACCTACCCCCACGTGCTCGCCTTCCCGCTGCAGATGGCGGTGATGGCCGACGGCGGCTTCCCGTTCGGCGCCGTCGGCCTGGTCCACGTCGAGAACCGGATCGAGCAGCACCACCGGATCGGGATCGGCGAGGAGCTGGCGATCCGCGTCCGCCCAACCCCGCTGGCGCCGCATTCCAAGGGCCAGACGTTCTCGCTGCTGACCGAAGTCACGGTCGGCAGCGAGAAAGTCTGGGGGAGCACCAGCACGATGCTGCGCCGCGGCAAGGGCGACGGTGAGAGCGCAGTTGATCCCGCTACGCGGCAAGAAGTGCGTTCTCAGGCGGGAACGGGGCTCCCGGCTAACACCCCCGCCAGCGCCGAGTGGAAGCTCGGGGGCGACCTCGGCCGCCGCTACGCCGGCGTCTCCGGCGACCGCAACCCGATCCACATGCACTCGCTGACCGCGAAGCCACTCGGTTTCGCCGGGGCGATCGCGCACGGGATGTGGACCAAGGCTCGCTGCCTGGCGGCGCTCGACAGTCGCCTCCCCGACGCCTTCGCCGTCGACGTGCGCTTCCGCAAGCCGATCCTCCTGCCCGCCCGCGTCGAGTTCGCCAGCGCCACCGAGGGCGATGAGATCGCCTTCGCGGTGCGCGACGCGAGGAAGCAGACCCCTCATCTCGACGGCCGCGTAACGCCGCTCGAGCCCAACTCCAACGCCAAAACCAGGAGGAAGAAGTGACGATGACCACCGACAGCGAGAAGAGCGCCAGCGTCGCCGAGCGCGGCATGGGCTTCGGCCTGCGGCAGCTCAACCGCCTCGCCGGCTCCGACCTGCTGGACCGCATCCGCATCCGCAAGCAGGTCGAGCGCGCCCTCTTCCAGGGCACCAAGAACGGCTTCCGCTCGGCGACCGCCGCCGGGCGCACCTTCAAGTCGGCGCAGCAGCTGGGCAAACCGGCGCGCCAGAAGAAGAGCAAGTCAAAGGGCCTGTTCGACCTCGGGCCCGACGACGAGCAGCAGATGTTCCAGGAGGGCGGTCGCGCCTTCGCCGCGGACAAGGTCCGCTCCGCCGCCCACGACGCCGACGCCGCCTGCGAGACGCCGAAGGAGCTGCTGGCGGAAGCCACCGAGCTCGGCGTCAACATGCTTGGCGTCCCCGAGGAGCTCGGCGGCGTCATGCACGAGCAGTCCGCCGTCACCAGCGTCCTGATCGGCGAGGCCCTCGCCCATGGCGACATGGGCATCGCCTACGCCGCCCTCGCCCCCGGCGCCGTCGCCACCGCGATCGGCCTCTGGGGCAGCGCCGAGCAGGAGGCCACCTACCTGCCGGCCTTCACCGGCGAGGACGTCCCCGCGGCGGCGCTGGCGATCCTCGAGCCGCAACCGCTGTTCGACCCGCTGGCGCTGGAGACGACCGCCAAGAAGAAAGGCGACGAGTGGGTGCTCAAGGGCGCCAAGTCGCTGCTGGCCCGGGCCAAGGACTGCGAGCTGTTCGTGATCGCGGCCGAGGCTGAGGGCATCGGCCCGGCTCTGTTCATCGTCGAGTCCGGCGCCAAAGGCCTCTCGGTCGAAGCGGAGCCGGCGATGGGCCTGCGGCCCGCCGCCACCGGCCGCCTGCTGATCGAGAACGTCAAGGTCCCCGCCAGCGCCCTGCTCGGCGAGGACGGGTTCAAGGCCAAGGACTACGTCGACTGCATCGACCGCGCCCGCATCGCCTGGTGCGGCCTCGCGGTCGGCGCCTCGCAGGCCGTCCTCGACTACGTCATCCCCTACGTCAACGACCGTCAGGCCTTCGGCGAACCGATCTCCAACCGCCAGGGCGTCGCCTTCCTGGTCTCCGACATCGGCATCGAGAGCGAAGGGATGCGGCTCGCCACCTACCGCGCGGCCAGCCGCGCCGACCGCGGCGAGAAGTTCGCCCGCGAGGCGGCGATCGCGCGCCGACTCTGCGCCGTCAAGGGCATGGAGATCGGTTCCCAGGGAGTGCAGCTGCTCGGTGGCCACGGCTTCGTCAAGGAGCACCCGGTCGAGCGCTGGTACCGAGACCTGCGAGCAGCGGGCGTGATGGAGGGCGCCCTGCTCGTCTAGGCGACCGCCGGATTCGAAGCGAAAGGCAACGATGATCAATCTCGAGATACCCAAGAAATTCAAGCCCCTGGCCAGTCAGGCCAACCAAGTGGCGACGGAGGTGTTCCGGCCGATCTCGCGCAAGTACGACGAGGCCGAGCACTCCTATCCGAAAGAGCTCGACATGCTGGCGTCGCTGATCGACGGCATGAACGAGGGCTCCGACATCGGCGGTGCCGGTGCCGCCGGCGTGCGCCGCGAGAAGAGCGACGACGGCGAGAACCGCAACGGCTCCAACCTCTCCACCGTGCTCGGCATCATCGAGCTCTGCTGGGGCGACGTCGGCCTGCTGCTCTCGATGCCGCGCCAGGGCCTCGGCAACTCCGCGATCGCCTCGGTGGCGACCGAGGAGCAGCTCAAGCAGTACGGCGGCAAGTGGGCGGCGATGGCGATCACCGAGCCGGAAGCCGGCTCGGACTCGGCCGCGATCCGCACCACCGCCGAGGTCGACGGCGACGAGTACGTCCTCAACGGCGAGAAGATCTTCGTCACCTCGGGCGACCGCGCCGACCTGATCGTGGTCTGGGCCTCGCTCGACCGCTCGAAGGGGCGGGCGGCGATCAAGTCGTTCATCGTCGAGCGCGACAACCCCGGCCTGAAGTTGGACCGGCTCGAGCACAAGCTCGGGATTCGCGCCTCCGACACCGCCAACTTCACCCTGCAGGACTGCCGGGTGCCGAAAGAAGCGCTGCTGGGCGACCCGGAGGTCAAGGAAAAGGGCTTCGCCGGGGTGATGGAAACGTTCGACAACACGCGGCCGCTGGTCGCGGGGATGGCGGTCGGCGTCGCCCGGGCGGCACTGGAGGAGACGCGCAAGCGCCTCAGGCAGGCCGGGGTCGAGGTCGACTACTCGGTCCCCGCCCTCTCCCAGCACGCCGCTGCGGCGCGCTTCCTCGAAATGGAGGCCGACTACGAGGCCGCCTGGCTACTGACCCTGCAGGCCGCCTGGATGGCCGACAACAGCAAGCCCAACTCGCTGCAGGCCTCGATGGCCAAGGCGAAGGCGGGGCGCGCCGGCGTCGACATCACGCTCGGCTGCGTCGAGCTCTGCGGCGCCGTCGGCTACGGCGAGAACGACCTGCTGGAGAAGTGGGCCCGGGACGCGAAGATCCTCGACCTCTTCGAGGGTACGCAGCAGATCCAGCTGCTGATCGTGGCCCGTCAGCTGCTGGGCAAGAGCTCTTCCGAACTCAGGTAGCCGGGGAGCGGCAGTCCTTTGTGGCCCTATGCGTCACAAAGGACTGCCGCAAGTTCTTACGGCAGACTCCTCGGCGTGAACCTGATCGAGGATCTGATGGAGCGGTCGCCCGCATCGCGACTGGGGATCGTTGCGGTTGACGGGGAGGCGAACCGGCGGGATTGGCATTTCGGCGAACTGATCGCCTGCTCGGCCGGGCTCTCCGGGGCCTTTGCCGCCCGCGGCGTCGGTCGCGGCGATGTGGTGATGACCCTGGTTGGCAATCGCATCGAGTGGGTGCTGACCCTGCTTGCCTGCTGGCGCATGGGAGCGGTGGCCTTGCCCTGCAACACACAGCTGCGGCGGCATGACCTCGAGCACCGGGTCGCCGCCGCCAATCCCAAGCTCTGCGTCGGCGAGGAGGAGCTATTGGGAGAGCTCCCGGCCGGCGTGGCGACGATGACGATGGCGGAGATCGCCACCGTGCTCGACGAGGATCTGCCGCAGGAGACGCCGGCCCCGATCGAAGCGATGGACCCGAAGGACCCGGCGCTAATCGTCTTCACCTCGGGCACCACCGGCGAGCCGCGCGGGGTCGTGCACGCCTACCGCTACCTGTTCGGCCAGCGGAACCAGGCCGAGCACTGGTTCGGCTCGCGCAGGGGCGAGCTGGCCTGGTGCACGACGGCGACCGGGTGGTCGAAGTCGGCCCGCAACGTCTTCCTCGCCCCCTGGCTCACCGGCGCTGCCGCGGTCATCCACGACGGCCGTTTCGACCCCGCCGAGCGGCTCGAGCTCGCCGCCGCGCTCGGCGTCAACGTCCTCTGCCAGGCGCCGACCGAGTACCGGTTGATGGCCAAGCGCACCGCCCTGCGGCCGCTGCCGAAGCTGCGGCGGATGGTCTCGGCCGGGGAGCCGCTGGACCCGGAGACGATCACCGCCTTCCGCGACGCGACCGGGCTCGAGCCCGCCGACGGCTACGGCCAGACCGAGACCGGCCAGGTGACCGGCAACCTCGCCGGCGAGCCGGTGCGCCAGGGCTCGATGGGCCGGCCACTGCCGGGGATCGAGACGCGCATCGACGCGGCCGATGCCGAGACGGGCGTCGGCGAGCTGCAGCTGCGCGCCACCTCCTCCCCCACCTTCTTCTCGCACTACCTCGACGGTGAGCGCTTCGCGGGCGAGTGGTGGCCAACCGGCGACCTGGTCCGCGCCGATGCCGACGGCTACCTCTTCTTCGAGGGGCGCGACGACGACATCATCCTCTCCTCCGGCTACCGGATCGGCCCCTTCGAGGTCGAGTCGGCGCTGCAGTCCCACCCGGACGTGGCCGAGGCCGCCGCGGTCGCCGCGCCGGACCCCGAGCGCGGCTCCGTCGTCCGCGCCATCGTCGTCCCCCACGACCGCGAGCCGAGCGAGGAGCTGGCCCGCGAGCTGCAGGAGCACTGCAAGCGCGTCGCCGCCCCCTACAAGTTCCCCCGCGTCGTCGAGTTCGTCGCCGCGCTGCCGAAGACGAGCAGCGGCAAGATCAAGCGGGCAGCGCTGCGCGGCTGACCCCCCACCGAATCGGTCGAGAGCCGCGGCTGCCAGCCGAAGGACGCAGCCGCGGCAGGAGTAGCCTGGTCGAGTGGCGATCAACAGCGATGTAGAGGCAACCGACGCGGCAACCGTCGCCCGCACCTACTTCGAGGCGGTAGCCAAGCGCGACCTCGAGGCGATGGTGGCGCCCTGGCAGCCCGGCGCCCCGGACGTGATCCACGGCGTCGTCGAGATGCGCGTGCCGGAGGATCTCCGCAGCTGGTTCGGCAACCTCTTCGCCGCCTTTCCCGATTTCACGTTCGAGGTCCTCGACGTGGTCTCGACCGGAGAGAAAGCGGCGGTGCGCTGGCACGCCACCGGCACCTTCGACGGCTCCGCCCGCTTCGAAGGCCTGGATCCCAACGGCGCCAGGATCGACCTCGAGGGCTGTGACGTGCTCACCGTGCGCGATGGCCGCATCGTCCGCAACGACGCCTATATGAACGGCGCCGAGATGGCCCGGCAGCTCGGCGCCCTGCCGCCGGCGGGGTCGACCCCCGAAAAGGCGATGACCGCCGCGCTCAACCTGAAGACGCGCTTGGCCGCCTGGCTCGCGGCACGACGCGCCTGACGCGAAGGTCGCCTCGCGCGCCAGCGCTCTAGACGGCCTCGGGCAGCAGGCCCTCGGCCGAGTCGACCGGCCGGCCCAGGTGGTAACCCTGGGCCATGTCGACGCCATAGTCGCGCAGCATCTCGGTCGTCTCGTCGTCCTGGACGAACTCGGCGATCGTCGTCTTGCCGAGGCCGCGGGCGATCTCGACGATCGCCTTCACGGTCAGCTGATCAGCGTCGTTGCGGGGCATGTCGCGGATGAAGGCGCCGTCGATCTTGATCAGGTCGAAGGGAATCTGCTTGAGGTAGTGGAAGGGGCTGAAGCCGGCGCCATAGTCGTCGATCGCGACTTCGCAGCCGAACTCGGTGAGGCGGTTGGCGAAGCCGGCGGCGGTCTCGTAGTCCTCGACCTGAGCGGTCTTGGTGATCTCGAAGGTACAGCGGCTGGGATCGGCGTCGCCTTCGTCGAGCCGGCGCTCGATGAACTCGAGCACCGAGATGTCGGTCAGCGAGGCACCGGAGAGGTTGATGTGGAGGGAAACCGGCTCGCCGGCCCGCTCGCGCTCGGCCAGCAGCTCCAGCGCCCGGGCCACCACCCAGCGATCCAGCTCCTGCACCATCCCCGAGCGCTCCGCCACCTCGATGAACGAGGCGGCAGGCAGCAACTCGCCGCTCTCACCGGTCATCCGCAGCAGCAGCTCGTATCGCTCGATCCCACCAGAGGCGAGGCTGCGAATCGGCTGGGTGGCGAGGCTGAGGCGGTTCTGGGTGAGCGCGTCGCGGATCCTCGCGGTCGTCGTTTGGCTGCGCTGGGCGCGAACCTCGTTCGCGTCGGGGTCCTCGAAGAGGGCTACCCGGTCGCGACCCTCCTCCTTGGCCCGGTACATCGCCTGGTCGGCAGCGATGAGGACGGCCTCGGCGCCGGCGCCGCGCTTGCTGCCGAACATCGTGATGCCGACGCTGATCGTCGATGTGCCCTGCTCGGAGGCGGACGGCGAGCCTTCCGCCACGGCGGCGCGAAGGTCCTCACCGAGCTGCATCGCGCCGGCGGTATCGGACTGGGGCATCAGCACCGCGAACTCGTCGCCAGAGAGGCGGGCGACGATGTCGGTGGTCCGCACCCGCTCCCGCAGGGCGCCCGAAATGCGGCGGATCAGGCTATCGCCGACCTGGTGGCCGAGCTTGTCGTTGACCTGCTTGAGGCCGTCGATGTCGATGATCATCACCGCGCCCTGGCCGCCGTAACGAGCGGTGAAGGAAACGTACTGATCGAGTTCGGCGCGGAAGCGACGGCGGTTGAGCAGCCCCGTCAGCGAGTCGTGGTTGGCCAGGTAGCGCAGCTCGGCCTCGGTCTTCTCGGCCTTCTTCAGCGCCCCCTCGAGCGTTTCGCGGTCCGCGTCTGCGAGCTTCCGGAGCACTGCCTCAACCGCCGGATCGCGCTTCTGCGGGGTGTCGAGGTTCTCCACCGGCAGAAGGTAATGATTTGCCGCGACGCCGGTACGGCAAGTTGGCCCGTTTCCGCCAGGGGACTTGAATTTAGGCGACGCGGCCCGCCCAATAATTGGCGGCCACGCTCGCCTGGGTAGGCTGAAAAAAGTATGACCAACCGACTTGCCCAGGAGACCAGCCCCTACCTCCTCCAACACCGCGAGAACCCGGTCGACTGGTACCCGTGGGGGCCCGAGGCGCTCGACCGCGCTCGCGCGGAGGACCGGCCGATCCTGCTCTCGGTCGGCTACTCGGCCTGCCACTGGTGCCACGTGATGGAGCGCGAGTCCTTCGAGGACGAGGCAACCGCCGCCTATATGAACGAGCACTTCGTCCCCATCAAGGTCGACCGCGAGGAGCGCCCCGACGTCGACGCGATCTACATGGAGGCGGTGCAGGCGATGAGCGGCCACGGCGGCTGGCCGATGACCGTCTTCCTCGACCCCGAGGGCGTGCCCTTCTACGGCGGCACCTACTTCCCGCCGGACGAGAGCCGCGGCATGCCGAGCTTCCGGATGGTGATGGAAGCGGTCGTCGATGCCTTCGAGCGCAAACGCGAGGAGATCCGCGAGCGCGCCGCCGGGACCAAAGCCCGGCTGGGCGCGATCGGCGCGGTCGAGCCGAATCCCGAGCCGCCCGAGGCCGCGCAGCTGGAGGAGGTGGTGACACGGCTGCGAGCCGCCGCCGATCCCGAGCGCGGCGGCTTCGGTGGCGCCCCCAAGTTCCCGCCCGCCTCGGCCCTGGAGTTGCTGCTGGCCCGCGGCGAGCGCGAGGTCGTCGAGCACACCCTCGACGCGATGGCGGCCGGCGGCATCTACGACCAGGTTGGCGGCGGCTTCGCCCGCTACTCGGTCGATGCCAACTGGCTCGTCCCCCACTTCGAGAAGATGCTCTACGACAACGCCCTGCTCGCCCGCGCCTACCTGCACGGCTGGCAGGTCTTCGGCCACGAGCGCTACCGGCGCGTGACCGAAGAGACGCTGGACTGGATGCTGGCCGAGATGCGCGGCCCCGAGGGCGGCTTCTACTCCGCCCTCGACGCCGACTCCGAGGGCGAGGAGGGCCGCTTCTACGTCTGGACCCCGGCCCAAATCCGCGAGGCGCTCGAGGGCGCCCCCGACGACGACCCGAACCGCATCGAATTTTCATCCCTGAAGATCGAGAACTTGATGCAGTTCTGGGGGGTGAGCGAGGGAGGGAACTTCGAGGGGGCCAACATCCTCCACCTGGCCGGGGGGGTCGACGCGGCGGAGCCCGAGGGGCTGGCTGAGATGCGCCAGGCGCTCTACGACGCCCGCGCCAAGCGGGTCTGGCCCGGGCTCGACGACAAGCGCCTGACCGCCTGGAACGCCCTGGCGATCGCCGCCCTGGCCGAGGCCGGCGCCGTCCTCGGCCGCGACGACTATCTCGACGCCGCCCGCCAGTGCGCCGACTTCGTGCTCGACTCCCTGAGCGACGATGCCGGCCGCCTCCTGCGCACCTACAAGGACGGCGATGCCCGCCTCAATGCCTACCTCGAGGATCACGCCTTCCTCCTGGAAGCGCTGCTGACCCTCTACGAATCGACCTTCGAGCCGCGCTGGTTCGAGCGCGCCCGGGCGCTCGCCGACGAGACGATCGCCCGTTTCGGCGACCCCGAGCGCGGTGGCTTCTTCTCCACCTCCGCCGACCACGAGCAGCTGATCGCCCGCCGCAAGGAGATCGGCGACCATCCGATCCCCTCCGGCAACAGCGCCGCCACCCTGGGCCTGCTGCGCCTCGCGGCCCTGAGCGGCGAGCGCGACTATGCGCGCCAGGCCGAGGGCGTCTTCGCCCTCTTCGCCAAATCGGCCATCCAGCATCCCGAGTCCTTCGCCCACCTCCTCCGCGCCCTCGACTTCCACCTCTCCCCGACCGAGGAGGTCGCTCTGATCGGCACCGACGTCGGCGAGCTGGCGGCAGCCGTACGCTCTGACTTCCGCCCCCACCTGGTCCTCGCCGGCGGCCCCGAGGGCAGCGTCGAGCCGCCGCTACTTCGTGAGAAGCCCACCCTCCACGGACATCCCACCGCCTATGTCTGTGAGAACTTCGCCTGCCAGGCGCCCGTGATCGATCCTAAAGAACTGGTCGGCCTTCTCTGATAGAGATGCCGTCAGTGCGCGGCTCCCTCTTCACCTTCCCAGCAGGCAAGCGAGCCAAGTGGATCGTCTTCGCCCTCTGGTTCGTCGGTGTCTTCATCGCCGCCGGGCCGGCCAATCTCCCAGGCAAGTTCGCCGACGCCGAAAGCAACGAGGCGACCTCCTACCTGCCGGGAAGCGCCGAATCGACCGAGGCGCTGAACGCGACCGAGGCGCTGCAGAAAGGCGAAATCGCTCCCGCGGTGATTGTCTACCGCCGCGAGTCCGGTCTCACCGCGGCTGACCGCGCCACGCTGCTCGAGGACGTCAGGAAGATGACTTCGGAGCGCTTCCCGGGAGTCATTCCCGACGGTGCCACCGCCGCCAGCGGTGGCAAGCAGCAGGACACCCGAGAGACGTCGGAAGGCGCCGGGAACCTGCCCCCGGGCTGCGGCACCCCGACCAGCACGATCCTCGGCCAGCCCGCCGACTACGCCCCATTCGTCGGACCGATCTGCTCCAAAGACGGCAAGGCGGCGATCGTCACCGCCTACATCAAGGGCAACGGCGAGGGCGACCGGATCCTCGACCCGGTCAAGTTCTGGCGCGACGAAATCTCCGACCCCGGCGGTGGCCTCGAGGTGAAGATCACCGGCGGCGCCGGCTTCTCCGCCGACGCGATCGAAGTCTTCGAGGGCATCAACGGCACCCTGCTGCTGGCCGCGCTCAGCCTGGTGATCTTCCTCCTGATCGTCATCTACCGCTCGCCGATGTTCTTCTTCATCCCGCTGATCGCAGTGATCTTCGCCGAGCTCCTCTCGCGCTCGATCGGCTACGGAGTCTCCGAGCTCGGGGTAACGATCAACGGCCAGTCGAGCTCGATCATGTCGGTCCTCGTCCTCGGCGCCGGCACTGACTACGCGCTGCTGCTGGTCGCTCGTTACCGCGAGGAGCTGCACCACACCGCCGACAAGTACGAGGCGATGCGCACCGCGCTCGAATCGGCCGGTCCGGCGATCTTCGCCTCGGCCCTGACCGTGATCGCCGCCCTGCTCTGCCTGATGATCGCCAAGGTCAACGGCACCTCCGGCCTGGGGCCGATCGCCGCGATCGGCATCGCCTGCGCCGCGCTCTCGATGTTGACCTTGCTCCCGGCCCTGCTGACGATCTTCGGCCGCCGCGCCTTCTGGCCCTTCGTCCCACACACGCCGGAGACGGCGCCGCGGGCGCAAGCGATCCCCGAGTGGTCACGGCGCCACATCGTCGACGGCGGCGGCCTGAAGGCAATCCTGATCGTGATCCTCGCCGTCGTCGCCGTGATCATCCCGTTGATCCTTGTATTCGTCCTGTTCAACTGGCTGCTACACGTGATCAGTGGCCGGCGCATCCCCTCGCTGTTCGCCGCAACGCTCGACCGGGCCGTCTTCACCCCCTATGAGATGCGCCGCTACCGGCTCGAGCACGCCTCGGATGTCACCCACGGCTTCTGGGCGCGGCTCGGCAACCGCGTCGCGATCTCCCCCCGCCGGGTCATGCTCGGCTCGGTCGGTGTGCTGCTGATCTTCTGCGCCGGCTTCGCCTTCTTCTCTACCGACCTGACCAGCGAAGACAGCTACCGCACCGAAGTCGATTCGGTCGAAGGCCAGCATCTGCTGGACAAGAGCTTCCCCTCCGGAGCGACGGCGCTGACCGACATCGTCGTCTCCCAACCCGCTCAGGTGGAATCGGTGAAAAGCGCTGTGGAGGGCGTCAAAGGAGTAGAGACGGTCTCGGGCCCGGTCGCCTCGGGAGCGCCCGGGACCCTGATCCAGGCGACGCTCGAACCCAATCCTTACTCAACCGAGGCCTTCGACCTGATCGAACCGATCCGCGGCGCCGCCCACGGCGCCGATCCGGATGCACTCGTCGGCGGTCCTACCGCGGTCGAATTCGACGTCCGCGACGCGGCGGGGTGGGACTCGATGGTGATCCCGCCGATCATCCTCCTCGTCGTCTTCTTGATTCTGATGGTGCTGCTGCGGGCGGTGATGGCACCGCTGGTCCTGATCGGCACCGTGATCCTCAGCTACCTTGCCGCGCTCGGCGTCGGCTACTTCTTCTTCGACGTCGTCTTCGGCTTCCCCGGCTCGGACCCATCGCTGCCGCTCTTCGCCTTCGTCTTCCTGGTCGCGCTCGGCGTCGACTACAACATCTTCCTCGTCGCCCGGGCGCGCGAGGAAACCGAAAAACACGGCTCCGAACAGGGGATCCTGCGGGCCCTGGCAGTCACCGGCGGCGTCATCACCAGCGCCGGCATCGTCCTCGCCGGCACCTTCTCGGTGCTGGCCGTCCTCCCCCTCACCTTCCTCACCGAGCTCGGCTTCGTGGTCGCCTTCGGCGTCCTCCTCGACACCTTCCTCGTCCGCAGCATCCTCGTCCCCGCGATCGCCCTCACCCTCGGCGACAAATTCTGGTGGCCGTCGGCGCTTTCGCGCCCCAGCGAGCGCTCCGGCGACGCTCCAGGCTCCTAGCGCAGCGTTCGGCTCCTAGCGCGGCGTTCGCACCTCGTCGAGGACGACGCGGCCGCCAACCTCCGCTCGCCCCTCCCCCAGCGATCGTGCGAACAGCAGCGAGCCCTCGCCCTGGTGGATCGTCAGCTCGCGGTTGAGCTCGACAGCGAGCATGATCGCGGCGGAGCCGGTGGCCTCGTCCTCTCCGATTCCGTCCTCGAGCGAGAAGCAGCGGGCGCGCACGGTGCCCGCCGCCTCGTCCTCCCAGGCCCAGTAGAAGGGCAGCAGCCCATCCTCCGGCGCCGGCTCGCGCACGCCGACGACCGCCGCCGCATCCGGCAGCCGGATCAGCTTCCATGGCGGTGACCACTCGGCGCGGGCGGCGACGTAGGTCAGCTCGCCCTCGCGACGCACCTCGATATCTCCCGCGGGCGGCCTGAGTCGACAGGTGGCGTGCCCCTCTCTCTCCAGCAGCCAAGCGGTGCCAACCATTGGGTGACCGGCAAAAGGCAGCTCCAGGCCCGGCGTGAAGATGCGGCAGGCCCCCGTCTCGGCGTCGTCGACGAAAACCGTCTCCGAGAAGCCCAGCTCGTGCGCCATCTCTTGACGCCGGCCGCCGGGCACGTCCGAGCCGTCGAGGAACACGCCCAGCGGGTTGCCGCACCCACCGTCGGCGTCGCAGAAGACCCGCAGGACGTGCAGCGTCGCCACGCGCTCCCGCCTCGCCTAGAGGATCGGCAGGAAGTTTTCGATCTCGAAGGGGGTGACCTGAACCCGGTAGTCGTCCCATTCCTGTCGCTTGATCTCGACAAAGCGGCGGAAGGTGTGCTCACCCAGGGTCCGCAGCACCAGCTCCGAGTCGGCGGCGACCTCGATCGCCTCGCCCAGCGTCGCCGGCAACTGCTCGATGCCCTGGTGGGCCAGCTCCTCCTGGGAGAGGTGGTAGAGGTTCTGCTCCATCGGCTCCGGCAGCTCGTAGCCCTTCTCGATCCCTTCCAGGCCCGCCTGCAGCATGCCGGCGAAGCAGAGGTAGGGATTGGCGGCGGGGTCGGGGCAGCGCAGCTCAGCCCGGGTCGCGCCCTCTTTGCCAGGGTGGTAGAGCGGCACCCGGATCAGTGCCGAGCGGTTGCGCCGCGACCAGGCCAGGTAGACCGGTGCCTCGTAGCCGGGGACGAGGCGCTTGTAGGAGTTGACCCACTGGGCGAACAGCGGCGAGATCTCACGCGCGTGCTTGAGCTGGCCGGCGATGAACGACTTCGCCGTCGCCGAGAGGTAGTACGGATCGTCCTCGTCGTAGAAGGCGTTTTTGCCGTCCTTGGCCAGCGACTGGTGGACGTGCATCCCGGAGCCGTTCTCGCCGAACAGCGGCTTCGGCATGAAGCTCGCGTGCCAGCCGTATTTCATCGCGTACTCCTTGACGACGATCCGGTAGGTCATGCAGTCGTCGGCCATCTCCAGGACGTTCTTGAAGCGCATGTCGACCTCGTGCTGGGAGGGCCCGACCTCGTGGTGGGTGTACTCGACGTGGATGCCCATCTTCTCCAGCGCCAGCACGGTGTCGCGGCGCACGTCGGAGCCGGCGTCGAGCGTGGTCAGGTCGAAGTAGCCGCCCTCGTCGAGCACCTCGGGCACGCCGCCCTCGGGCTTGGCGGAGCGGAAGTAGAAGAACTCGAGCTCGGGGCCGACGTTGTAGGCGTCGAAGCCCATCTCCTCGGCCCTTTTCATCGCCCGCTGCAGGATCCAGCGCGGGTCGCCCTCGTAGGGGCCGCCGCCGGGCACGCGGATGTCGCAGAACATGCGCGCGACCGCGTTCTCGTCCTCGGGGCGCCAGGGGATCAGGGCGAAGGTCGAGGGATCGGGCATCGCGATCATGTCCGACTCCTCGATCGGGTTGAAGCCGGTGATCGAGGAGCCGTCGAACCCCATGCCCCCGTCGAAGGCGTCCTCGAGCTCGGCGGCGTTGATCGAGAAGCTCTTCAGCTGGCCGAGCACGTCGGTGAACCAGAGGCGGACGAAGCGCACATCGCTGCGCTTGACGATCTCGATGACGTCAGCGGCACTACGGGGTTGCTCTGCCATTCGGGCCTCCTTGGCTTGTCCGCAAGAAGGGGGCAACGATAGGCGAATGAACCGAATAGGTGCAGGACGGCGTATAGCGGGTAGGGAGTGAGCCAATCGGGCGCCTTGCATCGGCACCTAAAACCCGGTATAACTTACTCCTCGTAAGTAAGAGGCTCAAAGTAAAGTAAAGGCAACGTAAAGGCTCTGTAAAGCGGAATACGCCCTCAGCAGAACCAGAGAAGAGAAGCCCGTGACGGTCAAAACCGATGTCTCCAGATTCCAGATCCACGATGAGCTGACCGCTCCCGATGAGAGCGCTCCGCTGATCAAGACCATCCAGGCGGCCGGCGGTGCGGTCACCAAGTTCGTCGGTGTGCTCGCCGGCTCCCCCGCTGTTCTTCGTGCCTACACCCGGATGCGCTCGGAGCTGCGGGGCGGTGTCCTGCCGCAGGCGACCCGCGAGCGGATCGCCCTGGCGGTGGCCGAGCACCGCGAGGACAACTACAGCATCGCCCAACACGCGAAGTCGGCGCGACGGGCGGGGCTCGGCCTCGACGAGGTATCCCGCGCTCGCAGCTTCACCTCCGCCGACGAGAAGGAGGCGGGCCTGCTCGCCTTCCTCAAGGAGGCGCTCGACGCCGACGGCCCTCCCCCGCTCCACCTCCACGAGGAGGCACGTGAGCTGGGCTGGACCGACGAGGAGATCCTCGAGGCGGTCGGGCATCTCGCCCTCAACGAGTTCCAGAGCCTGATCGCGAGCGCAGCCGCGCTGCCGAAAGACCAGGCGACGCCGCGAGTTCTCCCCTCCGCCGCTTAAGCGCGAACGCGCCGCGGTGAGGGGGTCCTGCGGGCGGGGCAAACTGGCTCCGTTCTCGGACCCCCTCGCCACATCACGATCGCGAGAAGGGGCTAGGGGCCCTCGACCAGGGTCGCGGTGTAGAGAAGCCTTGCCGTCGAGTACCGGCAGCCAAAGGTGGCGCGGGTTCCAACCTTTTCCAGTGGCTCGCCCTGGCGGATGTCGGTGGAGTTGGTGCAGGTGCCGGGCTCGCGACTGGCGCGCCAGACCTCTTTGGCGTCCAGTTCCTGAGCGAAGGCCGGAGCCCAGGTGGGAACGGTGATCGCGACGATGTCGCCCTTTTCGACGCTCAGCGAGGAGCCGAATTTCACGGTCTGCCCGAAGTACGGGGTGAGGACCTTGACCGAGCCCTGGCTGCGCAGGTTGTAGCGGGGCGGGTTGGTGCCGGGGACGCGTCGCACAATCGCCAGGCGGGCCTCCGGCGGGGTGCCGAAGAAGCCGTTGAAGAAAGAACGCTGCTTGTTGGTCGGCTGGGCCAGGGTCAGGGTCCAGGCCTTGATCGTGCCGTCGTGGGGAACGATGAAGGGCGAGCGGGTCTGGCCGTTGCTGACCTGGAAGCCGGTGACGCTGCCGATCGCCTGACAGGGAAGCCCGGGGCAGGAGGGATCCGGCACGGTCGAGGTCTGGCCGAGCACGACCTGAGTGCTGGGGACCTTGGCGGCGCTGGTGCCGCCCGCCAGAGCGGCGACGATCGCGAGGGAGCAGGCCACCATCGCCAAGGCGAGCGTCGACCGGCGCCTCCCCGGGGGCGTCACCGCGACCAAAGCTCCGTGCGAAAACCTCGACATTCAGCTGCTCCTCTCGTTATCTGGCACTGCCTGAACACGGCAGCCTAACCTTCGGAGCGGCCAAGAAAGCGCCCTGGAGCCGGGCCGCGGCGCTCAGCGCGTTGCGCCGACGCGGGCGTAACTGACGGCGACGGCGTAGCGGACCATGCCCACGCCTTCGAACTCCAGCGCTTCGCTGGCGGCGGCGGTGAGGTCCCAGGCACGGCCTTTGACGTAGGGCCCGCGGTCGATCACCGGGGCGAGGACGGCGTGACCGTGGTAGACGAACTTGACGATCGTGCCGCAGGGCAGGTTGCGATGGGCGACGCCGATCGTGGTCGCCCGCAAGGTCTGCCCGCAGGCCGTGCTGTTGCCGTAGAGGCCGGGCCCGTACCAGCTGGCGCCGGCGCTGCGGAAGGGGCTGAAGACGAGGTCCTGACCAGCCGTCGTGCTGGCTACCGGGGAAGCACCGCCGGGCGAGGCCTGGGCGGGGCCGGCGCCGCAGGCGAGGATCGCCAGGGCCACCAGCGCCGCGGCGCCGCGCAGGCGGCGAGGGGCGCGCTCGGATCGGGGCGCACGTCGCGAATCGCTTTTCCGCGCATGGCGGTTTCTACTTGGCTGCATGTCTCTTTCCAAGCGCTTACGGGGTTAGCTGTCGGGCTCGCGCTGAAAGAGCTGCGCTACGCGGCTGATGCCGGCGATTCGCCCCCACTAATTGGGTCCCCCGCTCCCCGCGATATGTAGGCGGAGATTCAGCGGAAGTTGGCAGCAGATTAGCAAAGGCTAAGACAGAAAAAGGTGCATAGGTCGCTTTTCCCACCTGCAATGGGAAAGGCCCCCTCGCGGGAGCCTTTCCTTTAGCGGGCCTGTAAGCCGGATCCTGTCTTGAGCGGCCATCTATCTATGCGGCCCACCTGGACCTCGCCGAGCCGGGTCGACGGTCCTGCTTGGCCTTGCACCGGGCGGGGTTTGCCTGGCCGCCGCGTCACCGCGACGCCGGTGCGCTCTTACCGCACCATTTCACCGTTGCCTGTACGCGACTCACGTGTGGCCGCGCCATCGGCTGTGTATTTCTGTGGCACTTTCCCGCGGGTTTCCCCGGGTGGGCGTTACCCACCGCCCTACTCTGTGGTGTCCGGACTTTCCTCGAGGGGTTTTCTCTCCCCCCGCGGTCCGCTCGGCCCGCCCTTCGATGGTAGCTCCCGGACTCGCAAACGACCAGCGGATGCGGGGGTATGGTGGCGAGGATGCGGACGGCGGTCGTGACCGGAGCGGGTGGAGGGCTCGGGCGGGCGATCGCGCTCGAGCTGGCAGGGCGCGGCTACGCCGTCTGGGCGACCGACGTCGATGCCGACGCCGCTGCCCGCACGGTGTCTGGGATCGCCGGCTCCAGCAGAGATCCGTCGCTCAGCGCCGCGGCCAGAGCCGCGGTCCTGGACGTGCGCGACGCGGGAGCCTGCCGCGCCCTCGCCTCCGCCGTGGTCCGGGAGATCGGGTCCCTCGACCTCTGGATCAATAACGCCGGCGTCCTCTCCACCGGCCTCGCCTGGGAGCAGGACGAGGCCAGGCGCGGCGCGATGCTCGCGATCAACGCCGCCGGGACGATGAACGGCACGGTCGCGGCCCTGGAGCCGATGGTCGCCGCCGGCCGTGGACACGTGATCAATGTGATCTCGCTCGCCGGCATCGTCGCGGCCCCGGGCGAGGTCGCCTACGCGGCCAGCAAGCACGCGGCGATGGCCTTCACCCTCGGCACCCTCTTCGACCTGCGCCGCGCCGGCCACAGGAAGATCGAGGTCTCCGCCGTCTGCCCCGACGGCATCTGGACGCCGATGCTCGAGGACAAGCTCGACGACCCCGACGCGGCCGGATCCTTCTCCGGCCACTTGCTGACGCCCCAGCAGGTCGCGACGGCGGTCGGCGAGCTCACCGAGCACCCCCGCCCGATCCTCATCCTCCCCCGCTGGCGCGGCCCCCTGCTGCGCCTCTTCGACCTCTTCCCTCGCCTCGGCCTTCGGCTATTGCCGGCGGTGATGTGGGACGCCCGCCGTAAGCAGCGGCGCTACAAGCGGCTGATCGAGTCCGGCCGCTGGCCGAAGAGCCGTACCTAGACGGAGCGGAAGACGCCGATGACGCGGCCGATGACGCTGGCTT
This sequence comes from uncultured Solirubrobacterales bacterium, assembly GCA_963811375.1. Classification (GTDB taxonomy): domain Bacteria; phylum Actinomycetota; class Thermoleophilia; order Solirubrobacterales; family 70-9; genus VAYN01. The sequence goes on along the minus strand of CAWEQY010000008.1, from coordinate 441,362 downwards.
CGGTGGTGAGGATCGGCTCCATTTCCTCGTTCTCCGGCTGCAGGCGAATGTGGTCCTTCTCGCGAAAGATCCGCTTCACCGTCGCGTCTTCGCCCATCAGGGCGACGACGATTTCGCCATCCACGGCGTCGGCGCTGGGCCGCACGATCACGTAGTCGCCATCGAGGATCCCGGCATTCTTCATGCTTTCGCCCCGGATCTGGAGGATGTAGTCGCCGTCCTCGCCGCCGATCACGTCGGGAATCTCGATGTACTCCTCGATGTTCTCCTCAGCCAGGATCGGCTCGCCGGCGGCCACCTGGCCAACCAGCGGCAGACCGCTGCCGGGCCGGATCGTCCGCTTGGCCTTGTCGAAGAGCAGCTCGATCGCCCGCGGTTTCGAGGGATCGCGTTTGAGCAGCCCGATCTTCTCCAAGTTCGACAGGTGCGCGTGGACAGTCGAGGACGAGTGCAGGCCGACGGCTTTGCCGATCTCCCGCACGGTTGGCGGATACCCCGTCTTCGCCGCGTACTTGCGGATGAAGTCGAAGATCTCCTTCTGCCTTTTGGTCAGATCAAGATCAACCATTGTCAGTCCTAGTTTCTCCCATTTGCCGGCAACAAGCACGTTCGAACACTTGTTCGCAGGCTACCGCCCAATCCGGATGCTTTCAAGCCACCGGCTCCCCCACGCCCCGAACATCTAGAATCGGCCGCCCTCGAGCGGCTGTGGCGGAACTGGTAGACGCGCAAGGTTGAGGGCCTTGTGGGTGGAAACACCCGTGATGGTTCGACTCCATTCAGCCGCATCGGAAAGCCCCCGCTAGTCGGGGGTTTTTCTGTTTTGCAGGTCTTTTTGCAGAGGAGAGCTAGACCTGTAGTGCGCCAGTTGGTGCGCCAGTCAGACGACTCAGGCGTGCGGGTTGTCGTGCGTTTGCGATGCCGCCGACACCAGCGCTTGAATCAGTGCGTGGCCGTCTTCACGATCAAGCGTGTCGATGCGGTGCTGGAGTTGGTCCGTGCCTACCTCCCGAAACACGTCGCCTCGGACGCTGTTGCCCAGGCGCGCTTAGCCCGGTCGCTGATCGTCTTCGGATCAAACGGGCCTTCTCCCCGGTCTCGCTTGAAGACCAGATCCGAACCGCTCGCCGAGCCGCGCAGGTCCAGGCGCCCCGCAGCACCCCAAGGAGCGGCACCGTGCGAGTGCCGGCCTTCGACTTCGGCGCATCGGTCCCTCGTGTTGGTCCCAAGAACGATGGACGCTGATCTCCGCGCGCCCTTGGTCGATGTCGGAGCGCCGAAGGGCCTGAAGCTCGCCCCGCCGCAATCCGGCAGAGTGCCCGGTCCTGCTTGGGGCAGCTCGGTCGGAATAGATCCGGCGAGCTCGCGCCGAGCAAATCGCGGGCCCGTTCGTCGTCGCGGGGTAGAGACGGTGGCGCGCCTGGTACACCCCACCACCCCCACGCACCTGCTCGCCCTGGCCGGAGCCGGGATGATCGGCTTCGCCGGGAACTGGATCGCGGCGATCATCCGCACCCGCGCCGGGAACCGCCTCGACAGCCCAGCCCTGATCGCCGAGGCCAATCACGCTCGTGCAGATTCATATGTCAGCCTCGCCGTCGTCGCCACGGCCATCGTCGTGGCGCTCGGTCTGCCGCTCGCGGATCCGATAATCGGCCTGGGATCACAGCGGTGATCCTCAAGATCACCTGGGACTCTTGGCGGACCGTCCGCGGTGGGCGCGAGCACCCGCACTGAATCGCACGCCAACCCAGGATGAGCGCGAGCATCGCGGATGAGTCCCAGAGGGCGAATAGCCGGCGACGCTATGGCCGTTGCTTATCGGCTCGGCGGCTAGATGAATCCCTGACGACCTTGACCACCAAGGGAACTCGGACCCGATCCCGCGCCCAACAGCGGGGACAGAACTCCAGGATCGCCGCCCGCATCGGGCTGTACCCCGCTCCGCAGCGTTCGCAGTTGAACATCTGGCCGGTTGCTCCTGTCTCGAATGCGACGGAGTGCCCGTGTGGCCCTGGGTCCGACGTTGGTTCGTCATTCCTTTCCAACGTCGGCGACCGCCATCCGTCAGGGCATGCCGCGGCATGCCCTGACGGATGGCGGCAGATTGCGTTGTAGGGGACGAAGCACGGCTGATCGAAAGCGGCGCCGTTATGGCTCCCGCTAAAGGAGAGGCGAGATGAAGCGATTTGCCCCTTCGCGGGATCCCCGCGCCGCCTTCGGCCCGATGACTGTTGCGCCAGCTGGGCCGCGGCCCCTACATTGGACTGGATGCAAGTCGACGAGACGAGCCCGGCATGAGCGACACCGCAACGGACGATCTGGCCCGCAAGGCGAGCCGCGGCGAGGAGCGCGCGCTGGAGAAGATCTACCGCGACTATCACCAGCCGCTTTACCGGTTCTGCCTGGCGATCGTCGGCAATCCCCAGGACGCCCAAGACGCTCTGCAGAACACGATGGTCAAGATGCTGCGGGCACTGCCCGGCGAGAAGCGCAGCATCGCGCTGAAGCCTTGGCTCTACCGGATCGCCCACAACGAGTCGATCGACCTGCTGCGGCGACGGCGCCCAGGCATTTCGCTGGAGGCAAGCGAGCCGCAACTGGGCGACGACCTGGCGGTGCAGCTCGAGACGCGCCAACGGCTGCGCCAGCTGATCGCCGATCTGGGCGCCCTGCCAGAGCGCCAGCGGGAGACGCTGCTGATGCGAGAGGCCGGCGGTCTCAGCTTCGAGGAAATCGGAGCGGCGCTGAAGACCTCGCCCGCGGTCGCGCGACAGACGCTCTACGAGGCGCGCCTGGGACTGCGCCAGATGGATGCGGGTCGTGAGATGGAGTGCGCGACGGTAACCAAAGCACTCTCCGATGGCGACGGTCGAGTCCGGCGCCGCCGAGACATTCGTGCCCATCTGCGCGACTGTCGCCAGTGCCGCCACTTCGCCGAGGAAATCGACTCGCGCAGCGACGCCCTGGCGGCGATATCGCCACTGCCCGTGGTTGCGGCGGCGGCGATGCTGCAGGGACTGATCGGCGGCGGGACGGCGGGGGGCGCGGCTGCCGGAGCCGGCGCAGGCGGAGTCGGTGGGCTGGTCGGCGGAGCCGCGGTCAAATCGGTCGGGACGGTGACCCTGCTGAAGGGAGTGGCGGCAGTCGCCGTCGTCGCGGCAGTCGGAATCGGGGCTGCCGATCGCGCCGGCCTGATCCAGGTCGGCGGCGGCAATTCGGGATCGAAGGCACCCACGGGTGCCGGACCAACGGGCGCAGAGCCCGAGGCCGCTCCCGGCGGCGGAGCTTCAGATTCCTCCGCAGCCCGGTCGAGCGGAGAGGGCCGGGGTTCTGCCAGGAGCTCTCTAAGCAAGGCTGCCTCGGTCCGTGGAGGAGGCGCAGACCGCGCCATCGACCCGGCGCGCAGCACTTCCCAGCCAACTTCAGAGGGGGACCCGGCAGCCAGCGTACCCCCACCCGTGGGCTCGGGGAGCGCCAACACCGACACCCCCGCCTCCCCCGGTGCGTCCGGGGTCGAACACCCACACGGGCGCGGCCACGTTAAGCAGACGCCGGCCGCCGCCGCCCACGGCCAGGAAACGGCTGCGAGCCACAAGCCGGAAAAGTCCCATAGCTCGAGCGGCTCCGAACCGGGCTCTGGCAAGAGCAAGAGCGCCGAACATCCGGCTCATCCGACCCACCCCGCGACGCCGGCAACCACCTCGCCGCCTCCTGCCGCCGAACCTAAGGCAAAGTCGCCACTCGGCAAGCCTTCCAAGTAAGGCCTGACGACAGCGCAGCAGGTGCGTTCCTTCTCTGCACTCGAACCGCGACCCATGGGTCGACTGGAGGAGGAAAGATGAACTTCAAGAGCAAGATCGCCGTGCTCGTAGGCGCGTTGATGCTGGTGTTGGCGCCGAGTGCCGCCCTGGCCCAGGGCGTCGAATACGCGCCCGCGCCTCCCGAGCATCCGACTCACCCCGCCCACCCCACCCCAGGTCCCAAAGCCTCGTTGCCGGAGAAGGCGAAGGCCTACGGCGTTTACTGTCGCGGCTTCAGCAAGAAGCACGTCAAGGGCGCGAAGAGCACGCCCTTCAGCCGCTGCGTGACGGCGATGGCGAAGGCCACGACGAACGACGACACGACGACCCACGAGGCCTGCCGGGGTCTCAGCAAGAAGCACGTCGAGGGTGCCAAGGGAACGCCCTTCTCGCACTGCGTTGTTGCCGCCGCTCAGGCGAGGAAAGCCCAGGGGGCCTAGCCGTTGGTTTGGTCCTCGGCAAATGGGTAGGAAAGTCGATCGGGTGAGCGGTTGACGGTTGCGTTGCACGGCTCTCTGAGCTCAAGGGCTACGCAAGGCCGGTTGCGGTCGCCGTCGCCCTAACGAAAAAGGAGAGAGATAGATGTCCACCGTGTTAATCGTTGTCATTGTGATCGTCGTCCTGGTTTTGGCCGCCGCCGCGGTTGCGATCGCCCGGCGCGCGAAAGAGCGGCGCCGACTCGAAAGAGAGCGATTGGCCGAACAGGCGGACTCCCACCGCGACGAGGCGCAAACGAGAGCTGCCAAAGCGACCACCCTCGCCGAGGAGGAGCAGGCCAAGCGGGCCGAGGCCGCAAAGGCCGCTGAGGCGGCTGAGGTGGCCGAGCGCGTCGCCGAGGAGCACCGCAGCCGCGCCGACCAGCTGGCCGACGAGTCAGAGGGGGCCGCCGCCCGCAAAGAGCGCGAGCGCGAGCGTGCCCGCCGCCACGGCCAGAAAGCCGACGAGATCGAAGAGGATCTGTGAGCCACGACCACCCCAGCCAAAAGGCCGCCCAATGCTGATCGCTGGCGTAATCGCCCTCTGCATCCTCCTCGCGATCCTCGGCTTCCTGCTGCCGCGGCTCTCCGACCATGCCCGACGGGGTGCAGACAAGGGTTTCTCGACCGGCGCCAGGGCGGGCTCGAAGGCCCCGGGACCGATCGGCCGCCTGCTCTCGAAATCGTTCGGAACCTCTCGGCGCGCCGCCGACAAGAGCCATTCCGCCGGCAAGAAGGCGCGCTCCAAGTCGCCGCTATAAGCCGCGGTCCCAACCCATCTTCACCACCCCAAGAAACTAAACCCAACCAAGGAGCTCGTCTTGACCATCGTCGGAATTCTCATCGTCATCATCCTGATCCTGCTCGCTATCTATCTTTTCCGCCGAGTTTTTTAGGGGGCGGCGAATATGACCTTTGCGGGAAGCATCTTCCTGATCGCGGTCGGCGCGATCCTGCGCTTCGCCACCCATTTCCACGTCAAGGGCCTGGATCTAAGGACGATCGGTTTGATCCTGATGATCGCCGGCGTCGTCGGCTTGGTCATCGCGATCTGGCAGTGGGCCGTCTGGTCTCGCCGTTCCAGGCAAGCCGAGGTTCTGGTCGATGACCGCAGGGCGGTGGACCCCGAATATCGCGACCCTCCGCCGCGCTGAGAACCAGCGTGATCTTCGAGTTCCACGCGAGCTCGCGAATGGTGAATGGAAGGCACTAGGCCTGGCCCGCACCGCCGCCGACGACTTTGACGTCGATGCCACGGTGCGGGCGCTGCGAGCGACCTGGAATGGTTTGCTTCCCCAGGGTGCCTACCGGGCCAGGTCACCGGAAGGGGATAGTCGGTGGCGGTACGGTCGAGTCGATCGAGGCGGAAACTTTGCTCTCATCGACGACTGAGGACAGGGAGTAGCGGCGCCCCTCTCCCCGAGGGAAAGCGGAAGCGCTCTTTTGGAGGCTGACCGTCTCATCGTCTGGACGAGGGGTTCTGCTCACGCCGAGAGTTCGTACCGCGCGCTTCGCGGGGTTTGCGGGCGCGACCTGCGGAGAAGCATCACGCGGGCGGTGCGGCAAAGTTAGCCTTCGGCGGCAGGCCGCAAACCCTCCTGCAAAGCGGGAATACAGCCCCCAGGCTAAGAGAAGCGAACAGGGCAGCCAGACTCGGGCCTTGGAATCCCGCTGGACAACGTGGGGCACGGTTCAAACGGTTTTCGCGAGATCGAGATCGGCTGGGATCTGTGGGTTTCTTGCCATTTCTTGCCCCAGCCGAAAGCATCCTCTTTTTGGGACCGCGGCAATGGCATCGCTTGCGATGCCGCGGAGCGACTCGCCGCACGGCCGGCCGTGCGCCTGGCGTCGAGGTTGGCTGCTGGCGGAGGGTCCTCGGAAAACGCGACCCAGAAGCAGACGACCGCGATCGCCGGCCGTGCTTGTACTGCTCGAAGAACATCCACTGCAGCACCTGGGCGCGCTCGTAGGGATCGTCGGGAGCAGGTTGAGGATCAGCCGGACCTTGTAGCAGTTGCCGGAAACCGGGTTGTCGTAGAGCAACACTGGCATGAGCGCTTGATCCTGGCCTAAGGCGCCAGCAGGGTCAGGGCCCAGCCCCCGTCCTCATGCTCGAACAGCCGCCGCTCGTGAATGCGGTCCGCGGCTTCGCTCCAGAGCTCGATCGTCTGTGGGCGGATCCGCAGCGCACCCCAGTCCTCGGGACAGACCGGCGCGGTCTCCTGGACCTCGGCCAGATGAGCCAGGCGGTCGCGGAGCTGGTCGAGGTCGTCGATTGGCTGGCCCTGACGGGAGACGACGGTCTGCAGCTGGTGGAACGGGTCGCGCTCGGCGAAGAGCTCCTCGGCCAGAGCACGCTCGGCCAGCGCCGCCTCGCCGGTGATGTGAACCTGGCGGCCCAGCGCCGGCCAGTGGAAGAGCAGGGCGACCTGGGCGTTGGCCTCGATCTCCCGGGCCTTGCGGGTCCACAGGGCCGAGGTGAACAGGAGTGCGTCGTCCTCGATCCGCTTCAGGTTCACGGTGCGGGCCGAGGGGCGGCCACCCTCCCCCACGGTGACGAAGGCGACCGAGGCGGGCTGGGGGATCCCCTCCGCCCGCGCCTCCTCGATCCAGCGCTCGAGCTCACGGATCGGGTCGGGTTCGGGCATGGCGCCGAGAATAGTTCTGCGCATCCCGGAATGCGGAGTACGCTCTTGCCGAGCGTGCCGAGTGGGATCGGCCCAACCGAGGAGGAGGTCCGATGTACGACTACGTGATCGTCGGAGCGGGTTCTGCCGGATGCGTGTTGGCCGCGCGCCTGTCGGAGGACCCGGACGTCAACGTGCTGCTGCTCGAGGCCGGGCCGCCGGATGTCAACGAGAACATCCACGTCCCGCTCGGCTACCTGCAACTGGCCCGGACCGAGGTCGACTGGGACTACGACAGCGCGCCGGAACCGGGCTGCGGCGGCCGCCGCCTGCCCCTCCCCCGCGGCAAAGTCTTCGGCGGCTCCTCCTCCACCAACGCGATGGTCTACATCCGCGGCAATCGCGCCGACTACGACGGCTGGGACGAGCCCGGCTGGGGGTGGGACGACCTCTTCCCCTACTTCCTCAAGGCCGAGGACAACGAGCGCGGCGCCTCCGAGTGGCACGGCTCGGGCGGACCGCTGCCGGTCTCCGACCAGCGCTCGGGCAACACCATCACCCCCGCCTTCGTCGAGGCCGGCGTCGAAGCCGGGCTCGACCGCAACGACGACTTCAACGGTGCCGCGCAGGACGGGGTCGGGATGTACCAGGTGACCCAGCGTGGCGGCATGCGCGCCAGCGCCGCCGTCGCCTACCTGCACCCGGCGATGGAGCGGCCGAACCTGACTGTGATGCCCTACATGCACGTCAATCGAGTTATTTTCGAAGGTGTGCGCGCGGTCGGCGTCGAGGCCAGCCAGCTGGGCCAGGCCCAGGAGCTGCGGGCCGAGCGCGAGGTGATCCTCTGCGGCGGCGCCTACAACTCCCCACAGTTGCTGATGCTCTCCGGCGTCGGCCCGGCCGAACACCTGGCGATGCGCGAGGTCGAGCTGCTGCTCGACCAGCCCGCGGTGGGCGAGAACCTCAGTGACCACGCCGCCCACTACGAAGTCTGGACGACGCCCGAGCCGGAGAGCCTGCTGGCAGCGCTTGAGCCCGCGGCGCTGGAGGAGTTCACGGCCTCGCAGACGGGTCCGTTCGCCTCCAACCTGGCCGAGGCCGGCGCCTTCGCCAGGGTCGAGCCCGGTGCCGAGGCACCCGATACCCAGTTCCACGTCGCTCCGCTTCACATCGTCGAAGAGGGCATGGGCGATCCGCAAGCGCACGGGGTCTGGGTCTCCCCCTGCCTGCTGACGCCGCACGCCCGCGGCTCGGTCCGGCTCGCCTCCAAAGACCCGACCGCCAAGCCGATCGTCCGTAACAACTTCTACGCCGCCGAGGAGGACATGGCACGGGCGAGCGCGGCGGTGAGGCTGGCCCGGGAGATCTGCGCCCAGCCGGCGATGCGCCGCTACTGCGCCGAGCCGTTCACGGTGCCGGCCAGCGATTCCGAGAACGACGTGCGTGCCCACGTCGCCGCCACGACCTACCCGATCTACCACCCGGTCGGCACTTGCGCGATCGGCTCGGTCGTCGACACCGACCTCAGGGTCGAGGGCCTGGAGGGCGTCCGTGTGGTCGACGCCTCGGTGATGCCGGTCGTGCCCCGCGGCAACACCAACGCCCCGACGATCGCGATCGCCGAGCGCGCCGCCGACCTGATCAAGGGCGCGATGCCGCTGCGCACCGAGGCCAGAGCCACCAGCGGCACCTGACTCGCCCACCCGGTGGCAAGCGAGGCCGAGCCCGCCTAAGCGGGGCTGGTGCCGAGAGCCCGGTCGATGAACGGGCCCAGCAGGTCCGCGACCGAGGACGCCGTCGTCTCCGGCGACTCGCTGGGCCCGGTGATGTAGCTGATCGCCAGCCGCACCAGGGCTTCGGAGAGCAGGTCGACGTCCGGTTTCGCGGCCTGCGGCCAGCCCTGCTCGATCACGGTGCCGAGACGGGCGGTCGCCCACTGGACGACCGGCAGCCCCTGGGTGGTGACGAAGGGAAGCATGCCGCCGGTGCCGTCGTCGCTGAGCAGGGTGCGGATCAGCGGGTCCTCGCCCGCCGTGCGAAGGAAGAGCTCGAGCGCAGCGCCAACCGCGGCGCGAGGATCGTCGCGGTGCTCCAAAACCGCCACCTCGACATCGTCGAGGAAGCGCTCGCCCTCGTGGATGACGAAGGCGAGCCCGAACTCGTTGCGGTTGCCGAACTCCTTGTAGAGGGTCTGACGGCTGACGCCGGCGCTGGCGGCGATGTCGGACATCGTTATCTCCGACCAGGCCCGCTGCTCGAGCTGATCGCGAGCGGCGCCGAACAGGGTTTGCCGCAGCAGCTCCCGGGCCGCCTCGGGGTATGGGGTTCGCGCGCTCGCCACGGTCGCCCTCATCGTCGCAGCGGGCGCGGTCACGCAGCCTCGTCGTCGGGCTCGAAGTCGACCTTGTCGCGGACGCCGCAGTCGGGACAGGCGTAGTCGTCGGGCACCTCGCTCCATGGCGTCCCCGGCGGGAAGCCCTCGCGCGGATGCCCGGCCTCCTCGTCGTAGACGTAGCCGCAGCCGGGGCAGCGCCAGCGGCTCACGCGGCCGCCCCGTACCGGGCCAGCACCTTGCTGCGCTTGCGCGGCTGAATGTTGGCGCGGCTGACGTCGCCCTCGAAGTGGGCGAGCAGGCGCGGGTCCATCACCCGTCGCCACAGTGGCGGGAACCAGGCGAGCACGATCATCCCCGCGTAGCCGGTGGGCAGTTGCGGCGCTTCTTCGACGTGGCGCAGGGCCTGGTAGCGCCGGGTCGGGTTGGCGTGGTGGTCGCTGTGGCGCTGCAGGTGGTACAGCAGCACGTTGGAGGCGACGTTGTTGCTGTTCCAGCTGTGCTCCGGCAGGCAGCGCTCGTAGCGACCGTCCTCGCGCTTGTTGCGGCGCAGGCCGTAGTGCTCGAGGTAGTTGACGACCTCCAGCAGCGAGAAGCCAAGCACCGCCTGGATCAGCAGGTAGGGCAGCACGACCGGGCCGAAGACGATCGCCAGCAGGGCGAAGAGGCCCAGCGTCATCGCCCAGGCGCTGAGCAGGTCGTTGTGCCAGCTCCAGTGCGACTTGCCGAGGCGGTCGAGCCGCGCGCCCTCGATGCTCCAGGCCGAGCGCAGGCTGCCGGTGACGGTGCGCGGCAGGAAGGCCCAGAAGCTCTCCCCCAGCCGCGAGCTGGCCGGGTCCTCGGGGGTGGCGACGCGGACGTGGTGGCCGCGGTTGTGCTCGATGAAGAAGTGGCCGTAGCCAGTCTGGGCCAGGGCCACGCGGCTGAGCCAGCGCTCCGAGGTGGCCCGCTTGTGGCCGAGCTCGTGGGCGGTGTTGATCGCGATGCCGCCAACGACGCCGACGGTGAAGGCGAGCCCGAGGCTGTCGAGGGTCGAGAGGTCGCCGCTCGACCAGAGGTAACAGGCGAGCACCAGGCCGGCGTACTGGATCGGGATGAAGACGTAGGTGCACCAGCGGTAGTAGCGATCCTGCTCCAGCCACTTGAGAACGCTGTCGGGTGGGTTGGTGGCGTCGAGCCCGACGGCGATGTCGAGAATCGGGAAGGCAACGAAGACGAGAAGGGGGCCGAGCAGCCAGAAGGCGCCGAGCCCGGTCAGCGAGACGGCGCCCCAGGCCATGAACGGCGCCAACGGGACGACGATCCCCAGCAGCCAGGCGTAGCGCTTGGGATCGGTCCAGGTCGCCGGGTTGACCTCGACCTCGTCGTGATGGTGGTGATGGTGATGGGAATCCGCGGTGGTGGCCTCCATGGGCCTCCTCCTTGTCAGAGTTTCAAAGAACGTCTGCAAGCTAGACAAAAACGCTCAATTTGTCAACAAGGTGAACACATATGCGCGCTATGCCCCGAATCTGGACCAGGCACAGCAAAACGTCCCCGAGCGGGGACGCAATGAATCCGCGGCGGGAGGCCGGCTAGATCTTGAGCAGGATGAAGGTATTCAAGACCCAGACCAGGCCGACGAAAATCGTGGCCCGGGTGAGATTGCGCTCGACCATCGAGCCGCCGCCGAGCGAACTGCCGCCGCCGCCGACACCGAAGGCACCGGAGAGGCCCGCGTCTTTTCCTGAGTGCAGCAGGATCAGGAAGATCAGAACGACGGAGAGAATGACCTGGAGGACGCTGAGTAGCGTGTACATGGTCAGGAAGTCTAGCCCTGCGGGACTTTTTCGCGCGTCTCCCCCGCGCCGTCGTCCTCGGCCGCTCTCGAGCCGTTGCCATTATCTACCCGGTCGAGGATCTCCACCGCTTCGCGGCGCAGCTCGGCGTCGACCAGAGCGAAGTCCTCGTCGGAGAGCTTGCCCGCGGCGTGGTCGAGCTCGGCGTCGCGGATCTCGCGGTACTTGGCTTCCTTGAGGGCGTCGGTCTCGGTGCGGACGAGGGCGCCGCGACGGCGGCCGCGCGAGGGCCAGAGCGCGATCAGCGCCCCCATCAACGCGATCAAGCCGCCGATCCACATCCAGGTGACCAGCGGGTCGACGATCACCTTGAAGATCGCCGCCGAGCCGTCGCTGAGGTAGCTCTTGGCGATGCGGTTGGCGGCCAGCGACTGCAGCTTGGCGATCTGGCTCAGCGCCGCCGGGCGCAGGCTCGGGTTGGCGGCGGCGGCACGCATCATCGCGGCAACTGCTTTGCACTCCGCGGGCGTTCCGGGGGCGCCGCTGACGCAGGCACGGAAACCTTTGTCGGCCGCGCGCACCCGCCGCTGCACGGCGGCGATGTCGGGCTGCATCGCGGTCCAGAGATCGCTGTCGAGCCCTGCCTTCAGTCCAACCTCGCTGGTCGCCTCACCCTCGAAGAAGCTGCCGATCGCCCCGATTTCCTGCCCGGTCGGGCGGAAGTAACGGCGGCTCGGACGCAGCGTCGCCACGACCTTGCCGTCCTCTTCGACCCGCAGGACGCTGCCGAACTGCAGGTACTCGGCTCCGACCTCGACGGTCGGCTTCACGTAGGTGATCTCGCGACCATCGACCTCGGTACTCGCCCCCGGCCGCAGGGTGACGTCGCGGTTGGTTTGGAAGCTGGAGGAGGCGGCGATGCCGATCAGCAGCACGGCGATGCCGATGTGGACGATGTAGCCGCCGTAGCGGCGGCGGTTGCGGGAGATGACGCCGATCAGCGCCGCCGGCATCGAGCCGCCGGCCAGCTTGCGCCGCGCCGCGGCCCCGTTCCAGAACTCCTGCGCCAGCCCGGCGATCGCGAAGGCGGCGAAGACGAAGAGGGCGAAGGCCCAGGGCTTGTGCGTGGTGTCGGTGAACAGCGCCAGCCCGACCGCGGCGATCGCCGCCACGATCAGCGGCATCCGGAAGACGCGCCGGGCCGAGGCCCAGGTCACCCGACGCCAGGCCAGCAGCGGCCCGATCCCGGTGAAGAGGACCAGTCCGATCGCCAGCGGCGTCGTGTAGCGGTCGAACCAGGGCGCCGCCAACGAGGCCTTGTTGCCGGTGAACAGTTCGGAGATCAAGGGGAAGAAGGTGCCCCAGAAGACCACCGCGGTCAGCCCCACCAACAGCAGGTTGTTGACGAGGAAGATCGACTCGCGCGAGACCAGCGAGTCGATCTGCTTCTGCGAGCGCAGGTCGTCGAGGCGGGAGACGATCAGCGCCGTCGAGCCGATCAGCACCACCCCGATCAGGCCGAGGACGTAGGGGCCGACGGTGTTGTCGCCGAAGGCGTGGATCGACTGCAGCACCCCGGAGCGGACCAGGAAGGTGCCCAGCAGCGCCAGCGAGAAGGCGGCGACGACCAGGCAGGCGTTCCAGACTTTCAGCATCCCGCGCTTCTCCTGGACCATGATCGAGTGCAGGAATGCGGTGATCACCAGCCACGGCATCAGCGCCGCGTTCTCGACCGGGTCCCAGGCCCAGTAGCCGCCCCAGCCGAGCTCGGTATAGGACCAGCGGGCGCCGAGCAGGAGGCCAAAGCCGAGCAGCGCCCAGGCGATCAGGGCGAAGCGGCGGGTTGAGCGGATCCACTCGGCGTCGAGGCGACGGGTGATCAGGGCGCCGACCGCGAAGGCGAAGGGCACGGTGAGCGAGACGTAGCCCGAATAGAGCATCGGCGGGTGGATCATCATGCTCGGGTGCTGCAGCAGCGGGTTGAGGCCGATGCCGTCGGCCGGCGCCGGGCTCAGGGTCGCGAAGGGGTCGACGTCGGGCGCGAACAGCATCAGGCCGACGAAGAAGGCGGCAACGCCCATCATCACCGCGGTTGCCCAGGGGACGATCTCCCTCAGCTTGGCGCGGGTCGCGTAGAGGGCGGCGCTGGAGACGATCGAGAGCACCCAGGCCCAGAGCAGCAGCGAGCCCTCCTGGCTCGACCACATCGCCGCCAGCTTGTAGAACTCCGGCGTCTCGATCGAGGAGTGCTGGGCGACGATGTTGAAGGAGAAGTCGTCGCCGGCGAAGGCGAGCTCGACGATCGCCACGCAGGCCGTGATCAGGCCGCAGAAGAGGTAGACCGCGCGGCGAGAGAGATCGATGCGACGGCGGTCGCCATTGCGGCCGGCAAGCGCGAGAGCGGCGGCGGCGAAGGCGGTGAGGAAGGCGAGCGCCAGCAGCGCGCTGCCGAGGCTAGGCATCGCTCTTGGTCGTGAACTTCGACGGGCACTTCGTGATCAGGGTTTCCGGCTCGCCGACGAAGGTGCCGCCCTGGATCGCGCCGGTGAGGACGATCTCGCGGCCGCCGCGAAAGGGGTCGGGCACGGTTCCCGTATAGGCGACCGGCAGGCTCTCGCCCTCACCGTCGCGATCGACGACGCGGAAGGCGATGCCGCTGCCCTGGTGGTGGATCGAGCCTTTGACGACCCTGCCGGTCATCTCGTAGCTCGTCCCCGGGGCAGCACTGAGCAGCTGCGAAGGCTCCTTCGCCTCGGTCGAAGCCGAGAACGAGGTGTAGATCAACGCCACCGAGAGCAGCACGGCGACGCTGAGCGCGACCACGAGCCGAATCTTGCGCTTGCGCTGAGGGTCCACGGGCTTGGGGATTATCGCAACCCGAGCGCCCGGCCGGCGCCGCCCATTTGCGAGAATCGCGACATGGCGCCCGGCGACTCTTCGGATCCAGTCCTGCTGATCACCGGCGCCAGCAGTGGCATCGGCGCCGCAACCGCCCGCGCAGCGGCCGGGAGCCACCGCCTGGTGCTGGCGGCGCGGCGCCTGGAGGAGCTGGAAGCATTGGCGGCGGAGCTGGGCGGCGAGGAGCGAGCGCTGGCGGTGCGCTGCGACGTCACCGAGTGGGATCAGGTCGAGGGGCTGGCCGCGGCGGCGCTGGAGCGCTTCGGCCGCATCGACGCCGTCTTCGCAAATGCCGGTTTCGGCGCCAAGCGCGGCTTCCTCGAGGAGTCGCCCGAGCAATGGCGCTCGATGGTCCTCACCAACGTCTACGGCGCGGCGCTGACGATCCGCGCCACCCTTCCCCACCTGCTCGAGCGTGGCGACGGTCACTTCCTGATCACCAGCTCCGTCGCCGGCCGGCGTGCCCTGCCGGGCTCGCTCTACTCGGCGACCAAGTGGGCGGCGACGGCGATGGGCGAGGCGCTGCGGGCCGAGCTGCGCCAGATCCACGAGAACAGGGCGATCAAGGTGACGCTGATCGAGCCCGGCATGACCGACACCGACTTCTTCGACAACCGCCCCGGCGAGTGGGCCCTGCAGGACACCGACATCGCCAAGGCCGTGATGTACGCGCTCGAGCAGGGCCCGAACGTCGACGTCAACGAGATCCTGATCCGGCCGACGAGCCAGCCGATCTGATCCGCATCGGGTTTGGGTGCCCCTGGCACCGCAAAGCGATGCGCGATGCGCGTGATTACCCGAGCCTGAGAAGCAGGCGAACGACGCCAAGGTAGGCGCGCAGGGCGAGTCGCGCCGGCAGGGAGCGAGCGGCGGCGGCGATGAAGGGGGAGTCGAGGTCGGGGGTGAGCCAGGAGGCGAACTCGGCGGCGCTGACGGTGCGGGTCGCCTGCACCTGGCGGCGCTCGCGCAGCAGTCGCGGCAGCCAGCGCAGGACTTCCCGGTTGGCGGCGAGCTTCTGCCGTCCCCACCCGGCGGAGAAGGAGACCGCGAGGAGCGCCAGCTCGGTCGCCAGCAGCGCCGGCGCCAGCAGGATCAGCAGCGAGGTCGGGTAGGCCCGGACGAGGAAGGCGAGGCGGTTGCGCTCGAGCCAGCGCCACTTGTGCTCGCGGGCGTCGAACTCGTAGTCGTGGTCGACGACGGCGGCGGGCTCGATCCCCAGCGTGCCCCCGCGCAGCCGCAGCCGCAGCGAGAGATCGACGTCCTCGTGGTAGAGGAAGAACTCCTCGGGAAAGCCGCCGACCTCGCGCCAGCTGCGCAGCGGGATCGCCAGGCAGGCGCCCGAGAGGACGGTGACCTCGCCGGCCGCGGGCGCCGCGGCGATCGGTTCGCCATGGCCACCGGCCCAGACGATGCCGGTGAAGTGGATCGGGTTGCCGGCGGAGTTGATCCGCGTCCCCCCGGCGTCGGCGACCAGCGCCTGCCAGGCGGCCCAGCCTCGGCCCTGCAGCCAAGGCCGGCGGATCGCCTCGCCGAAGCCGGGCAGCGGCGCCGCATCGGGATTGAGGATGACCAGCAATTCGCCGCTCGCCTCGGCGCCGCCGACGTTACAGCCAGCCGCAAAACCGAGATTGCCACCGCTGGGGACAAGCCGCGCCTGCGGCGCCAGCTCCCGCACCGTTGCGGCCGTGCCGTCGGCCGAGTCGTTGTCGACGACGATCAGCTCGTCGCCATCGCTCAGCTCCGGCAGCAGGGCCGGCAGGGTCCTGGCCAGCTCCTCACGGCTGTTCCAGGCGACGATGAGGACGGAGAGCGTCGGGCGCACCGGCGCGGAGGCTATTCGGCCATCCGCGCCGGTGCTGGCGACGTTGCTATCGAGCCCGGTCGGGCTCTACTTCTTCTTCTTGCCGCAGGAGCTGATGTTCAGCTTGTACCTGTTGCTCTTGACCTTCTTGCCGTTCTGGGCCTTGAGGTTCAACACGGCCGTCTGCTTGTTCGCGCAGGTGTTGGTCGAGTTGACCAGGAGGCTCTTCTTGCCGCCCTTCATGTTGAGGATGAACTTCTTCACGGGCACGTCTGGCACCGTCGGGAAGACGGTCTTGAGACCGCCCCGCTTGGAGCTGATGACGCCGCGCAACTGAATGTTCACCTGACCGCGGAGGTCGGCCACCAGGTTCGGCAACTTGTCTTTGGAGGAGACCAGGTAGACCGGGCCCTTCAACTTGTTGTCGAGCAGCGGCGTCTTCGCTTCCGCCTGTCCGTAGACCGAATTCTTCGGACATGCCTTCGCCGCCAGCTGCACCCTCGTGCACACCGTTTTGATGTGACTCTGGTCGAGGAACAGCGAGTGCGGCAGCGTCAGCGCGGCACGGCTGAGATTGGCGTCGCCTTGCCGTGCTTCCAGGATCGCCCGGATGCGCGGGTTCTTGGCGCGTTGGGTCGGGCCGAAGAGCTTGGTGAACAGCTTCGGCTTGAACGCCAGCTTGTTGCATTCGGTGGCCTGGAACGCCGCACTGACAGCGTAGGAACTGAATGCCGCTGAATCGGTCGGGTCCGCCCCGCCGCCGCTGATCGTGCCACTGGTAGCTCCGGCGGCACAGTTCGTCGGGTTGAGCATGAACTTGTCCCGATTCACATCCACGTCGATCGAGCGCAGGTCCAGCTTCGCTCCGCCGAAGACATCGGGAATGACGTCGGAGGCCGCGTTGATCTGAGCGGTTTCCGGGTTGACATTGAGGGCGACCCTGACGACGACGGTGCCGAGGTCAAACGGGCCCGCGACAGCCGGGGTGATCGTGGCCATGGAGAGCGGAGCGCCTTTGTAGGGACCGGCGAGAAATGCCTTGCCGCCGAGTTTCAGCGGCGTGGCGCCGGTGCCCGACTCGGTCGAGACGGTTCCGATCTGACTCGATGCCGAGCAGCTCGAACTGGCTGCCTCGGCTTTGCCCGTGCTTGCCGCCGCGGCCGCCAGGGCCGCCTCGGAGCAATAAGGAACGCCGGCGAGCTTGCCGGTCAGGCCCTTGGGCAGGGTCACGTTGACGACCTTGAGCTCCTGCTGGCCGTCGGGACGCCCGATGTGGACGTGGAATGGGCTATATGCACCGGCCTTGGTGCTGTCCGTCTTCGCCGTGTAGGGCGGGGTGAATTTCCGCTCCGCCAGCGTCTGCGGGCAGGTGCCGCCGCCGGGAACGCTCGAAAGCGTGAACTCGGCGGTTTTCGTCACGAACGTGCCGGGCCTCGCCCATGGTTCCAGGTCGGTGGAGGCGGTCTGTTTGGCACAGGTTGGCGGGCTGGTCAGCACGCCTTTGGCCTGATCGAATTTCAACTTGACCGATTCGAACGGGACCTGTGGATTTTCCAGCAGCGCCGTCGTCAGCTGACCGGTTTTGGCGTTCGCTTTGACGTTGCCGATCAAGCGCACGTCGACGTCGTACCGGTCCGACTTCGGGTTGATGAATATCCGATAGAGCTGCCCCGATTCGGGGTTGGAGCTCAGCTGCTGTCCGAGATAGACATCACCTTTGAGCGAGCCGGGCAGCAACGGTGGGGTTTCGACCTCGGCCGTGCCGATTTTCGACGCAGCGGGGCAGGCAACCGGGTTTTCGGTCCCTTTGCCGAACTGCTCGTTCGTGCACGCCTCGAGGCCGTTCGCGGCCGACGGGTTGAGGCCCATCCCGACCGGCAGCGCCACGCTGGCGTCGCGGACGTGAGACTGTTCGCGCCCTTCCGGATTCGGGACGTAGGGCAGCGAGACCGTCACTTCGGGCGCGGCCGGGGAGTCGACTTTGTCGGTCCCCGGAGACACGGCGAGCGTCGGGTCGAACGGCACCGCGTCGCAGCCTTCCTGTTCGACTCCCGGGGGCAGGCCGGCTTCCCACGGCGTCTGACCGATCGGGAAGTCGGGATCCGGAAGTTCGACCGAGTCGGCGCGCAGGAAGGTCGCGTAGACCCCGCTTGCCGGGTCCACGCAAGTGGTCGGGTTGGTTATGTAGGTCCCGTTTCCTTTGCGACCTTCGTTCACCAGCCTGCTCTTGAGCGTGTGCACGAGTGGGTTCGGGGGTGGCAGTTTGATCGTGAAGCCCTGGTGGTAGTCACCGCTCCAGTCGACGTCCCCTTCCAGGTAAACCTCCGATTTGCCGGTTCCGATCTTGAAGCCGAAGCGGGCCGGTTCACCGAACTCGGGCACGATGTTGTAGAGCGGCACGAGGGTGCCCAGCGCAGGGTTAGGAGGCAGCACCGCATTTTTCGGGAAAAATTCGCCCGCGGGGAAAGGCGGGGACGGTTTCGGAATCACTCCGCCGATCTGAACCGAGACGGTCACTTCCTCGCGGCCGACGATCGAGCCCGCGGGGCATTCCGCCTCATTTTCTTTGAATTTGGCCAGGGTGCACTGTTCGGTCGCCAGCGGATTGACAGTAAGGCCCACCGGCAAATCGACGCGAATGTCTTTGGGAACGCCTTCCGGTTCTTCCAGCTGGTTTTCCAGAATCACTTTGTGTTTGACGATGTACTGGGTGAACCCGATCTGAGGGTGACCAGCCGCCGCTTTGAAAAACAGAGCTTTACCCGGTTCCTCCGGTGAGCATTTGACCGGCGTGTCCGAAGTACACGTGCCCGCCTGAAAACCGTCTTTCGCAGTTGGGGGATTGTTCTGTTTTTCGATGATGTCGCCGGTGTCCGCCATTGCCGCAGGCACGATGAACACGGCGGCCATAGCCATAACCGCGACAGCGATTAGAAAGCGCCTAGCCATTAAATCCTCCTTGTAACCCGTTGAGCGATAACGCTTCCCCTGCGTAGCGCTCTTGAACTTCTCCCACCGCAGACAGTAGCGGGCAGTGATGGCGAATCAAATGCGAATTGCAACTAATAGGTAAACAGCGCCGGCAGGGGCAAGTTGCGCTATTTGCCATGGGAGGCCTTTTTGCGCTGCGCCTTTTTCTTGCAAGGCGTCTTCAGGGTCGCCCGCTTGTTGATCTTCTTGCCGTTCTGGCCTTTGAGCTTGATGATCGCTTTGACTTTGCCTTTGCAAAGGTTCTTCGAGGCGACGAGCAGGCCGTGCTTGCCGCCGGGCAGCGTCATCGCGAATTTCGAGACCGGCACGTCAGGGACGCGGTCGAAAGTCGTTCGGATACCGCCTTTGAAACTGTCGATGCGGCCGACGAGGTCGATGTCGACCTGGCCTTCGAGGTGGGCAACGAGGTCCGGCAGCGTGTTGTTCGACGACCGCAGGTAGACCGGCCCTTCGAGCGGTTGGCCGAGCAGCGGCGTAAACGCCCTTGCCTTTCCGTAGACCGATTTCTTCGGGCAGTCATTGGCGGCGAACTGGACCCTGGTGCAGATCGACCCCAGGCTGGCCTGGTCGAGGAAGAGCGCATGCGGCAGGCCAACCGATGCCCGGGCGATGTTGGCGTCTCCCGCCCTGGCCTTGAGGACCGCGCGTAGGCGCGGGTGCTTCGCGCGCCTGGTCGCGCCGAATAGCCGCAGGTTGAGTTTGGGGCGGAATTTCAGCGCCCCGCAGTTATCGAGCTGAACCGGGTCCGAGACGGCGAAGGACGAGAAGGCGGCCGGGCTGGCCGGGTTGGCGCCGCCGCCCCTGAGGACACCGGCGGTGGCGAATTTCGAGCAGTTGGTGCCGTTGAGGGCGAACTCGTCCTTATTGACGTTGACGGCCACCGAGCGGATGTCGAGCTTGGCGCCGCCGAAGACATCCGGGATCGCGTCGGTGGCGGCGCGAATCTGCGCCGTCTCGGGATCGACGAAGAGCGGGACCCTGACCACGACGGTGCCGAGATCGAAAGGACCGGCGAGCGCGGGCGTGACCACCACGAGCGAGACGGGAGCGCCCTGGAAGCGACCGGCCAGATAGACCTTGCCGGCGATGGTCAGCGGCGAGGGGCCGCTGCCGGCGGCGACCGAGGCGACGCCGATCCGGCTTTTGTCGGGACAGCTCGCTTTGGCTCGCTCCGCCGCTCCCCCGCTCGCCGCCGCGGCGGCGATCTCCGCCGCTGAGCAGTAGGGCGTGCCGGCCAGCTTCGCCGTCGCTCCCGGCGCCAGGGTGATGTTCACGCCTTTCAGCTCCTGCTGGCCGTCGCCGCGGTTGATGCGCGCTTGGAAAGGCGTGAAGGCAGCGGCTTTGGTGCTGTTCGGTTTCGCCGTGAAGCCGGGGGAGAACGGACGCGCCGCCAGCGTTTTGGCACAGGGACCGCCACCCGGAGCTTTGGTCAGGGTGAAGCCTTTTTCCTGCGCACCCCGGTCCGGGGTTCCCGACCAGGCGGTCAGCGCGTGCGTCGTCGCGTTGGGCCCGCAGGTGGGCGGGCTGGTCAGCACGCCCTTGGCCCCGTCGAACTGGAGCTTGACCGAGGTGAACGGGACCTGCGGATTTTCCTTGAAGGTCGTGGTCAGCTGGCCGCTCTGGGGATTCGCCTTGACGTTGCCGATCAGGCGAACGTCGACGCCGTAGCGAGAAGAGACCGCGTTGACGAAGATCCGGTAGAGGTTGCCGGAGGCGGGATCGCGGCCCTGCTGGGTGGCCAGATAGACGTTGCCGACAAGGGCGCCGGCGGGAAGCGGCGGAGTCTCGATCGAGACGGTGCCGATTTTCGAAGCGGGCGGGCAGTTGACCGGGTTCCTGGTCCCCTTGCCGAAGGCCCCGTCGGCGCAGGCCTGAAGCGCCGGTGCGGCGGCGGGGTTGAGCCCCATCCCGGCCGGCAGCGTGACGTTGGCGTCCCTGACGTTGGAGTTGGCGGTGGCGCCGCCCGACGCCTCGAAGGGGAGCTTGACCTCGACCGCCGGCCCGGATGGGGAGTCGGTCTGGTTGGTGCCGGGGGCAACCGCGACCGTGGGGGCAAAGGGAACGTCGTTGCAGTCGGTCGGCATCACGCCGGGCGGCAGGGCCGCCTCGAACGGGGTCGAACCGTTCGGGAAAGCGGGGTTCTGTGCCTGCACGGAGTCCGCTCGCAGGTAGGTCGAGTAGACGTGCTGATTCGGTGCCTGAGCGGGGTTGAGACAGGTGCTCGGGTTGGTGAGGAAGGTGCCGTTACCGGCCCGCCCGTTGAAGCTGAGGCGGTTTTTCAGGACTTCCCCGACGGGGGATTTGGGTACGGCGATCGTGAAGCCCTCGTGGTAATCGCTGTTCCAGGCGACGTCGGCTTTGAGGAAAACGGGGTTGCCGAGCACGCGGAACCCAAAAAGGGCCGGTTCCCCCTGACCGGGCACGAGGTTGTAGACGATCGCCGAGACGGGCGGGGCCACGATCCCGGCCAGCGAGGTGGTGATCGCGCTGTTACCGACCGCCGCGAGGGGGGAGCAGGTTTCGCTTTCGAAGGCGGCGAGCCCGCACTGTGAGGTGGCCTGGGGGTTGACGCTGAGACCTACCGGCAGGTCGACGCGGATGTCCTTGAGCGTCCCGGAGGGAGTTTCGATCACGCCGGGCACCGTGGTCGAGTGGGTGACGATGAACTGGGTGAAACCGAACTGCGGATGCCCGGCGGCTTTGGTGTAGAAGAGCGACTCGGTGGCCGGCGAACAGGGTTCCGCCGAGCAGGTGCCAGCCTGCCAGCCGTCGGCTGCGGTGGGAGGATTGCTCTGCGGAGCGATGATGTCGGCGGTGTCCGCCATGGCTGCCGCCGGCGCCACCCAGATCGCGGCCAGCACGATCAGCACGGTGCCCAGAGCATGCTTCACGGCGAGTCCCTCCGTCATCCCAAACTCCTCCCCGGCCGGAATAGATCCAGCCTTAGATCCCACTCTCGACCTGAGTACCGCCGTTACCCACATCTCCATCCGCCGTAAACCGCTCAGTGGCGATTGGTCGCGGGCTTGCCGCCCTTGCGACAAGCCGGCACCCGCAGCGGCAGCTTCTTGTTCTTCACCTTCTTGCCGTTCTGGGCTTTGAAATTCATGAAGGAGAAGGACGGGCGGGCGCAGAGGTCGCGCGAGTTGACCAGGAGGCCGCGCTTGCCGCCCTTCATCGTCAACACGAACTTGCTCACCGGTACGTCCGGGATTGGGTAGAAGACATTCTTGATCCGCGCCTTGGCGGTGCCGATCACACCGTGCAGTTGGATGTCGACCTGACCCCTGAGGTTGGCGAGCAGGTCCGGTAGGGGGTTATTCGAGGAGACCAGATAGACCGGCCCCGCCAGTTCGTCGTCGAGCAGCGGCGTCTGCGCCCGTGCGTAGCCGTAGATGGCCGCCTCGGGGCAAGCGTGGGCAGCGAGCTGAACGCGAGTACAGATCGTGCGGATGTGCGACTGATCGAGGAACTGGGAGTGCGGCAAGGTGACAGCGGCGCGGCTGATGTTGGCGTCGCCGTCGCCAGCGACCAGAACGGCGCGGAATTTCGGGTGCTGGTTGCGCTTCGTCGACTTCTTCCCCCCGTACAACCGCGTGAACAGCTTCGGCTTGAAGGCGAGCGCGCCGCAGTCGCTGGTCTGGAACGGGGTGCTGACCGGGAAGGCGCTGAAGGCCGCCGGCGTGGCCGGATCGGCGCCGCCGCCGTTGAGCACGCCCGCCGTGGTCAACGGCCCGCAGCTGGTCGGGTTGAGCGTGAAGTTCTTGCGATCGATGTTGACGTCGACCGCGCGGATGCTGAGCTGGGCACCACCGAAGACATTGGGAATCGGGTCCGACACGGCGCGGATCTGGGCCGTCACGGGGTCGACGAACAGCGCCACCCTCACCACGACCGTGCCCAGATCAAAGGGCCCGGCCATGGCGGGGGTGACCACTGCCAGGGAGAGAGGAGCCCCGCGGTAGGGGCCCGAGAGGAAGACCTTGCCCTCGATCCGGATCGGCGCGGGACCGGTCCCGGTCGCGATCGAGGCGACGCCGACGAGGCTCTGCGCCGGGCAGCTCGAGGCGGCCCGCTCGCCTGCGCCGGCCCTGGCGGCCGCGGTGGCGAGCGCCGACTCCGGGCAGTAAGGGATGCCGGCGAGCTTGCCCGTCATCCCCGGCGCCAGGGTGACGTCGACGCCTTTCAGCTCCTGCTGGCCGTCGCCGCGGGCAATGTGGAGATCGACCGGGCTGAAGGCCCCGGCTTTGGCGCCCCGTGGCTTGGCCGCGAAGGTCGGCGCGAAGGGTCGCTCGGCCAGCCCCTTGGCGCAGGGCCCGCCTCCCGGAGCGCTGCTGAGAACGATCGGGGACGAGCGCGATACGGCAGGTTTCGGAGCCCACGGAGTGAACTGCGAGCTCGCGGGAGTCGGTCCGCAGGTCGGTGGGCTGCTGAGAACCGCTTTCGGTCCGTCGTCGAAATCCAGTTCGAAGGACGTGAACGGCAGCTGCGGCGTTTCCGCGATGGTCGTCGTCAGCTGGCCGGTCCGGGCGTTGGCCTCGACGTTGCCGACGAGTCGGACGTCGACGCCATAGCGAGGCGAAACCGCGTTGATGAAGATCCGGTAGAGGTTGCCGGATTCGGGATCGCGACTTTGTTGCGTGCCGACGTAGACGTTGCCGGTGAGGGGTCCGTCGCGAAGCGGCGGCGAGGCGATCGTCACCGTCCCGATCTTCGAGGGCAAAGGACAGGAGACGTCGTTCCTGGTCCCCTTGCCGAACTGATCGTCCCTACAGGCCTGTAGCCCAGTGGCGGCCGAGGGGTTGAGGCCCATTCCCACCGGCAACGAGAGCTGGGCGGCCTTGGTGTTGGAGCTGTCCTGTTTGGCGGCGCCGAGTATGTGGGGGACGTCTACGTCGACCTTGGCGCCGGCCGGAGAGTCGGTGACGGCGGTACCAGGATCGACGTCCAGTTTGGGGTCGTAGGGGATCGTGTTGCATTCCTTGGGTTCGGTCCCCGGCGGGATTGGCGACTCCAGCGGCGGTGCCGCGCTCTGCGGGAAGGCGTAGCCGGGTTGTGCGGCTTCCTCGTAGGAGCCGGCAAGGAGGTAAGTCGAGTACACGTGCCCCGCGGGACCGGCCGGAAATGCTTCGCCGAGGCAGGTGCTGGGGGTGGTGATGAAGGTGCCGTCGCCGGCGGTGCCTTCGAAGACCAAGCGGTTTTTCTTGATCAGGCCGCCGAGGCCCGCGGGCAGGGTGCCGGGCACGTCGATCGTGAATCCCTCGTGGTAATCGCCGTCCCAGGCGACGTCGCCGCGCAGGAAGACTTCGTTGCCGGCCAGTTCAAGGCCGAACCTCGCCGCCTCGCCTGGCACCGGTTCGACGTTGTAGACATCCGTTTTGAGCGGCGGCAGTTCGGTGCCGAGGATCGGCAGGGCCGCGGTGACAAGACTGAAGCCGACTTTCGATTCGAGCGGGCAGGTCGCGGGGTCCGCTTCGAATTTGACCAACGAGCACTGCGCGGCTGCGCCGGGATTGACGCTGAGGCCCACCGGCAGATCCACGCGGACGGTCTTGAGTTCGCCGATCGGCGCCGGTTCGCTCCTGACGATGAACTGGGTGAAGCCCCATTTGGGGTGGGCCGCGGCGGTTTCGAAAAACTGCGCCGCCGTGGCAACGGAGCAGAAAGCGGCGCTTTCGGGCGGTTCTTTGCTGCAGGTCCCGGCTTGCCAGCCTGAGTCCACTTTGGGATTGAGCGGATCGCTGGGCGCGATGATGTCGTCCGTGCTCGCCTGCGCCGCGGCCGCCGTCAGCGCCAGTACACAGAGTGCGAACGCACTCGCGACCAGGCTGCGGACCCTTCCTCTGGCTCCCATGGGCTTCTTTTCTTCCCCGTTCATCCCAAATTCCACTCTACCCGATTTTAATGACATGAGTCAATAATTTTTGGTATTGTTGCCTGATGATAATGCGCAACGGTCACTCAGCCAACGGCCACGACGCGATTCACAACGGGAACGGGAAGGCCGCTTCGCTGCCGCTCGACTGGGAGCACCTGGCGCGGGCAACCGCGCACCCGCTGCGGATCTCGATCCTGGAAATTCTCGGAATGGACGGGGGGCGCACCCTCTCTCCCAGCGAGCTCAGCCAAGAGCTGCAGATTCCCCTCAGCAACACCAACTACCACGTCACCGAGCTGGCCAAAGCGAAGCTGATCGAGCTCGCCCGCCAGCGCCAGGTGCGCGGCGCGACCGAGCACTTCTACCGGATCCCGGCTAGCGCCCAGGCGGGGGCCCGGCTGCGCGATGCGCGCGTGACCGATCTGGAGCCCACGGGGGCGCCATCCGCCCGCGCCGCCTAGCCGGCAGAGGGCCGTTGGAGCAGCGGTCGGGCCACGATTCCCCGGATGCGAGACGGTCGCAAAGCGGACGACGGGGTTCGAACCCGCGACCTCAAGCTTGGGAAGCTTGCGCTCTACCAACTGAGCTACGTCCGCGCATTGGCGATTCTATGACCGGCGGGCGGTTGTCGGAGGCCGGCGGGTTCTAACCTTCGGCGGGCCCGTGAGCGCTCGCTCTGTCATCGCCGTCCTCGCCGTGCTGGCCGTTGTCGGCCTGCTCACCTTTGGCCTGCTCAGCAAGGGCTCCTCCGGGATCGCCGTTGGCGAGGTCGCTCCCGCGTCCCCCCTGCCCCAGCTCGAAGGCCGCGGCAGCGGCTCACTGACCGACTACCGAGGCCGCTGGGTGCTGGTCAACTTCTGGGCTTCCTGGTGCGTTCCCTGCCGCGAGGAGGCGCCGGCGCTGGAGCGGTTCCAACAACGCCACGGCGACGGCCACTTCACCGTGCTCGGCATCGACAGCCGCGACCTCAGCGGCGACGGCCGCGCCTTCGTGCGCCGCTTCGGCCTCAGCTACCCGCAGCTGCGCGACGGCGACGGCGCCACCGCCCACGACTTCGGGACGACCGGCGTGCCGGAGAACTATCTGGTCGATCCCCAGGGCAAGGTGCGGCTGCTGGTCCGCGGCCCGATCACCGACGAGTACCTCGAAAGCGAAGTGGCGCCACTGGTGTCGCGAGGGCGTTCGTGAGGGCGCGGGTAGTGCTCGCCTCGCTGCTGGCGCTGGCGCTGCTGGCGGTGGCGCCGCTGAGCGCGGCGGCGCCGACGCCCCAAACCTCGCTCAGCGAGATCTCCTCGGAAGTGATGTGCCCCGTCTGCGGCACCCTGCTGGAGCTGGCCGAATCGCCGCAGGCGCTGCGCGAGAAAGCCTTCGTTTCGCGAATGGTGGCCGCGGGTCGCAGCAAGGACGAGATCAAGGACGCGCTGGTGGCCGAGTACGGCACCGAGGTGCTGGCCCTGCCACAGGGCTCCGGCTTCGACCTCTCCGCCTACCTGGTGCCGGCGATCGCCTTCGTCGTCGCCGTAATCGCCCTGGCCGTCGGCGTGCTGCGCTGGCGCCGTGCCGGTCGCTCGGGCGATCGCGACGAGCCGCCCTCCGCCGCCGGCCCCAGCCCCGCGGACAGCGAGCGGCTCGACGCCGACCTCGCCCGCTACGACCTCTGAGCCGGGCTCAGGACTCGGCGAGGACGATCGTCCCGCGGGCCTCCACCGGCAGCCGCCGCAACGTCGCCCGCAGGCCGCGCCGCGCCCGTCCCGAGGCCGTCGTCGGAGAGATGGCGGCGAGCAGCGTGTCCGCCCCGCCGGCGACCGCGGTCAGCGCCCCGTCGCCCGAATCGAGCGCCGGCCCGGCGAGGACGACCAGGTCGTAGGCAGCGCGCAGCTTGGCGAGCGCATGGCGGAAGCTCTCGAGGTTGACCAGGGTCGCCGCGTCGGCCGCGGGGCGGCCGGCGACCACGCAGACGAGTGGATCCGTCGCCCCTCGCGCCGCCGGGCCGGCGAGGACGAGGGGCTGGAGGATCTCAGCGGCAGTCGCCTCCCAGCGCAGGTACTCGTGCAGCCCCGGCCCGAGCCCGAGGCCGAGCTCGACCGCCAGTCGCGGTCGCGCCAGGTCGCACTCGACCAGGGCGGTGCGGCGACCGCTCGCGCTGGCGGCAGCGGCGAGCGCGATCGCGCCGGCCAGGCCCTCGTCGCCGCCGACGAGGACGGCGCGGCGGTCGTCCAGTCCTTCCAGCAGGTTGGTCAGCGCCTTGAGATCGGCCCGCCGCAGCGACCAGGCCCGCGCCTCGCCGGGCGCGGGGCCGGAGATCTCGGCCAGAACGGGCAGCTTGCGGCGCCCGCCGCGCATCACATCCGCTCGGGGGCTGAGATCCCGAGCAGTCCCAGCGCCGCGGCGATCGTCCGCTTCGTGCAGAGGCAGAGGGCCAGCCGCGAACGCTCGACTCCCTCGCCTTCGGCGCCGATCACCTGGCAGTCGCGGTAGAAGGCGTGGAAGTCGGCGGCGACGGCGGTCGAGTAGGCGCAGATCCGGTGTGGCGCCCGGCGGGCAGCCGACTCGCGCACCTCATCCGGGAACTCCAGCAGGCGCTTGATCAGCGCCCTCTCGCTCGGCTCGATCGCCGCGGAGAGGCCCTCCGGGTCGAGCCTCGAGGCCGCCTCCTCGCCGGCCGCGCCGGCTTTGCGAAGGATGCTGGCGATGCGGGCGTGGGCGTACTGGACGTAGTAGACCGGGTTCTCGCTGGACTGACTGCGGGCCAGGTCGAGGTCGAGGTCGACGGTGGTCTCGTGGCTGCGCCAGAGCATGAACCAGCGGGTCGCGTCGACTCCGATGTCGTCGAGCAGCTCGTCGAGTGAGACGAAGTCGCCGCTGCGCTTCGACATCTGCACCCGCTCGCCCGCTTCGACGATGTGGACGAGGTTCATGATCAGCGCCTCGAAGCCGGCGGGGTTGGCACCGAGCGCCTCGATCGCGGCGCGGACCCGGGCGACGTAGCCGTGGTGGTCGGCGCCGAGCACGTCGATCAGCCGGCCAAAGCCCCGCTGCAGCTTGTCCCAGTGGTAGGCGACGTCGGCGGCGAGGTAGGTTGGCTCGCCGTTGGCGCGGATCAGGACCCGGTCCTTGTCGTCGCCGAAGGCGGTCGTGCGCAGCCAGAGCGCGTCCTCGTGGCGGTAGGTGTGGCCGCGCCGGTCGAGGTCGGCAAGCGCGGACTCGACCTCGCCGCGGCTGTAGAGGTCGCGCTCGGAGAACCAGGTGTCGAAGCAAACCCCGAAGCGCTCGAGGGTGGCCCGCACTTCCGTCAGCATCAGCTCGATCCCGCGCCGGCCCAGAGCCTCGCGGTCAGCGGGGTCGATGCCCTCGGCCGCGATCCGTTCGCCCAGCTCGGCAACGTACTCTCCTTCGTAACCGTCCTCGGGCAAGTCGCTGGCGGCGATGCGGGCGGCGATCGAATCGGCAAAGCGGGTGACCTGAGCGCCGGCGTCGTTGACGTAGTACTCGCGCTCGACCTCGTGGCCGACTGCCTCCAGCAGCCGCACCAGGGCGTCGCCGTAGGCGGCGTGGCGGCCGCCGCCGACGTGCAGCGGCCCGGTCGGGTTGGCCGAGACGAACTCGACCAGGATCCGCTCCGGGGTCTCCGTCGGGGCGGGCCCGAGGTCCCCACCGACCGCGATAAGGCGGGCCAGGGCGCGCCGGTACCAGGCGTCGGAGAGGAAGAAGTTGACGAAGCCAGGGCCGGCGACCTCAATCCGGTCGAGGCTGCCGGAGTCGCTGAGGTCGCGCTCCAGCTCCGCCCGCAGGCGCTCGGCGACGGCGCGGGGGTTGTCGCCCAGCGGCGCCGCCAGCAGCATTGCCGCGTTGGAGCTGTAATCGCCCAGCTCCGGCTTCGGTGGGCGGTCGAGGGAGGGCGCCGGCTCGGTGCGCTCGCCATCGCGCAGGGCCCGCGCCGCCTGGTCGACGGCGGCGCGCAGCTCGGCGATCGAATCGGTGGCAGTCACGGGCCAATCGTATGGACCGGAGGTGGGCCAGGGTACGCTGGCCGCTTGCGTGCAGCCGTCATCAGCGATGTTCACTCCAACCAGCCCGCCCTCGAGGCCGTCTTTGCGGCGATCGACGAGGCCGGCGTCGACGAGGTCTGGTGCCTCGGCGACGTGGTTGGCTACGGCGCCCAGCCCGATGCCTGCGCGGAGCTGATCCAGCAGCGCTGCGACGTCTGCCTGGCCGGCAACCACGACCTGGCCGTGCTCGGTGGACTCGACATCGCCACCTTCTCGGAGACCGCGGCGATCGCCGTCGAGTGGACGCGGGAGCACACCAGCGCGGCGACCCTCGAGTTCCTGCAGGGACTAAAGCCGGCATCGGCGCGGGCGGGGATCGGCCTCTTCCACGCCTCCCCCAGCGACCCGATCTGGGAGTACGTGCTCTCGATCGACCAGGCGGAGGCGGGGCTGGACGCGCAGGAGCAGCGGATCGGACTGATCGGCCATTCCCACATCTCGCTCTTCTTCACCCGCCCGGACGGGGCGCGGCCCGGCGACACGCAGGGTGCCCAGGCTGGCGACGGGGCCGTGCTCGGCCTCGAGAGCGGCGCCTGGCTGCTCAATCCCGGCAGCGTCGGCCAGCCCCGCGACAGCGATCCCCGCGCCGCCTGGATGGAGCTGGACACGGAGGAGTGGACGGCCCGCTACCACCGCGTTCCCTACGACGTCGCCACGGCCGCCGAGACGATCCTCGCGGCCGGCCTGCCGAACCAGCTGGCGGAGCGCCTCGAGGTCGGGCGCTGAGCCGCAAAATGCAGGCAAAATCCACTCTCCCAGCCGTTGTCTAGACTCGATTCGTGGGCCGCTTGAACGCATCCATCCTCGCCATCGCCCTGGGCGCCCTCGCGGCCCTGGGGGTGGTCGCCTGCGGCAGTGGCGACAACGCCGACCTGCTGCCCGGCAGCACCGCCAGCGAAATCACCGCCAACCTGGACCAGGTCAAGAATCTGGCGACGGAAGGGGACTGCGTCGGCGCCGAAGCCGCCGCCCAGGCCGTCAGCACCCAGATCGAAGAGCTCGGCGGGGTCGACGAGAAGCTGAAGCAGGCGCTGCGCGAAGGCGCGACCCGGCTCAACGAAGTCGTCGCGGGCTGCGAAGAAGCGACGACCGAAGAAGAAACCGAGCCGGCGATCGAAGAAGCCGTGGAACCGGAAGCGGACGAGGGGAAGGAAAAGCCGGGAAAGCCCGAGAAGCAGAAGAAGGACGAAGAAGCGAAAGAGCTGCCTGAGGAAACGACCGCGCCAACCTTGCCGCCGCAGGCGGAAGGCGAAGCCAAGGGCCACGAAAAGTCTGAAGAAAAGTCTGAAGAAGAAGCGCCGCCGCCCGCAACCGGTGGGACGCCCTCCGGTGGCGTCGGACCGGCCGAACCGGCGGGGAGCGAATGATGGAGGCGGGGACTCTCTCCGGGCGCTACGAGACGGCCGAGCGGCTCGGCTCCGGCGGCATGTCGAACGTCTACAAGGCGACCGACCTGATCCTCGAGCGGACCGTCGCCGTGAAGATCCTCGCCGAGCACCTCTCCGACGACGAGCGCTTCGTCGCCCGCTTCCGCCGCGAGGCGCTGGCGGTGGCGAAGCTGATCCATCCCAACATCGTCCAGGTCTACGACACCGGCAAAGACGACGGCCGCCACTACATCGTCATGGAGTACGTCTCCGGGCGCTCCGGGGCGCAGATCCTGCAGCGGCACGGACCGGTCGGGCCGGAGATCGCCGCCGAGATCGGGGTCCAGGCATGCGCCGGCCTCGACTACGCGCACCGGCGCGGGATCATCCACCGCGACGTCAAGCCCGGCAACCTGATGGTCACCGGGGGCCCGGTTGGCGGCGGCGAGATGACCGTGAAGCTGACCGACTTCGGGATCGCCCGGGCGATCGAGCAGACCCGGATCACCCAGGTCGGTTCCGTGGTCGGGACCGCCGCCTACCTGGCGCCCGAGCAGGTGCGGGGCGAGGAGGCGACGCCGGCCACCGACGTCTACGCCCTTGGCGTCGTCCTCTACCAGTTCCTCACCGGCCGCCTTCCCTACGAGGGCTCCTCGCTGGCCGAGCTGGCGGTGCGCCAGCAAAACGAGAAGCCGCTGCCACCCAGCACCTACAACGACGAAGTCCCCGAGACCCTCGGCGGTGCCGTCCTGCGGGCGCTCGAGGGCGACCCGCACCGGCGCTACGCCAGCGCCGAGGAGCTCGCCACCGGCCTGCGCTTGGGACTCGAAGGCGAGGACGTGACGGTCCCGGAGGGAGCGACCCCGACCAACGTCCTCGGTGGCGACACGGCCGCCACCCGCCACCTCGACCGCACCACCGCGCCGACCGAGTACCGGCCGGCGCATTCGCAGACCCGACGCCCGGAACCCCGCCTATCGCCACCCCCGCCCGCGGCGCCAGCGGCGCGTCCCGCGCCCCCCCGCAAGGCAGGGCGCTCCGGCTTTTCGCGCTTCGTCCGCTTCGTTCTCGCCCTGGTGGCGCTGATGCTGGTTGCCGCCGCGGTGGCGGCGGCGGTGATCTACACCACCGACAAGGCCGCCGGCGTCAAGGTCACCAAAATCGCCGGCGACACCGTGGACAAGGTCGTCGAAGAGATGAAGGAAGCGGTTCAGAAGAACACCGAATAGGCGGTCCCGTCAGCTGCCGGCGTCGGCGGCTCCCCAGGGAGATTCGCCGGCGAGGACAGCGGCCCGGTAGGCCTCGAAGCGACCGGCCTCGATCGCGGCCCGGGCCCGGCCGGTGAGCTGGTGCATGTAGGTGAGGTTGTGGAGGACGATCAGGCGGACGGCGGTCAACTCCTCAGCGCGGGAGAGATAGCTGATGTAGTCGCGGTCGTGGTGCCGACAGGCCGGACAGGGGCAGCCCTCCACCAACGGGTTGCGGTCGCCGACCCAGCGCGACTTGCGGAGATCGAGGCGAAAGCGGTTCTCGGGATCGGGGGCGAGGGCGACGCCGTGGCGGGCGAGACGGGTGGGGACGGCGCAGTCGAAGACGTCGAGGCCGAGGGCGATGCCGCCGAGCAGGTCGTCGACCTCGCCGATGCCAAGCAGGTGCTTGGGTGCCTCCGCCGGCAGCAGCGGCGCGGTCATCGCCAGGACGGCGTGCATCTCCTCCTTGTCGCGGCCGAGGGTGCCGCCGATCGCGATCCCGTCGACGCCGGCAGCCGAGATCGCCGCGGCCGATTCGCGGCGCAGGTCCTCGTGGACGCCGCCCTGGACGATGCCGAAGACGGCCTGCCGCGCCGGGCCCTCGCGCTCGTGCCACTCGAGGCAGCGCTCGAGCCAGCGGTGGGTGCGCGCGGTCGAGCGGGCGGTGTACTCGCGGTTGGCGTGGAAGGGCGTGCACTCGTCGAAGACGAGGGCGATGTCGGAGCCGAGGGCGGCCTGCACCCGCATCGAGACCTCGGGGGAGATGAAGAGCTCGGAGCCGTCGCGGTAGGAGCGGAAACGCGCGCCCTCCTCGGTTATCTCGACTTTCGAGCCGTGCTCCCCCCCGGAGCGACCGCTGCCCTTGACCTCGTTGGCGACGCCGCCATGGGCGAGCGAGAAAACCTGGAAGCCGCCGGAGTCGGTGATCAACGCCCGCTCCCAGCCCATGAACCCGTGCAGGCCGGCGGCGGCGGCGATCCGCTCCGGCCCCGGCGAGACGAAGAGGTGGTAGGTGTTGCCGAGGATCAGCTGGTAGCCGAGCGCGGCGACCTCGTGCGATTCCAGGCCCCGCACGGTCCCCTTGGTGGCAAGGGGGATGAAGGCCGGCGTCTCGATCGGCCCGTGGGCGGTGTGGATGACGCCCGCGCGCGCGGCTCCATCCCTGGCTCCGATCTCGAACCTGAGCCTGTCTGGCTCGACTCTCATTCCGTCGATTGATGAGTTAGGCGGCCTCTGGCCCGTTAACTCATCACTTGCCGATCAGCGTCTTGCCGGTCATCGGCTCCGGCTGGGGAATGCCCAAGAGGTCCAGTGCCGTCGGGGCGACGTCGGCGAGGATGCCGCCGTCGCGCAGCTCCAGGCCCCCGATGGTGACGATCAGGGGCACCGGGTTGAGCGAGTGGGCGGTGTTGGGGGAGCCGTCGGGCTCGAGCATGTGGTCGCAGTTGCCGTGGTTGGCGGTGACGATGCAGGCGCCACCACGGGCCTCGACCGCGGCGATGACGTCGCCGAGGCAGCTGTCGACCGCTTCGACCGCTGCCACCGCGGCGGGAATTACGCCCGTGTGTCCGACCATGTCGGGGTTGGCGAAGTTGATGATCCCGAAGCGGTAGTCGCTGCCGCCCCAGTGCTCGACGAAGGTGTCGGCGGCGGCGCGGGCGCTCATCTCCGGCTTCTGGTCGTAGGTGGGGACGTCACGCGGGGATTCGACCAGGCAGTGCTCCTCCCCCTCCAGCTCCTGCTCGCGGCCGCCGTTGAAGAAGTAGGTGACGTGGGCGTACTTCTCGGTCTCGGCGACGTGCAGCTGGCGGCCGCCGGCTTTGGAGATCGTCTCGGCCAGGGTCGTCTTCGGCCTTGCCTCGGGGAAGGCGACCGGATAAGGCCAGCCCTTGCGATAGGAGGTCATCGTGGTCAGGTCGAGGAGCGGGCCAGCGGCGCGCGGGAACTCGTCGAAGCCCGGCTCCGCCAGGGCGCGGGTCAGCTCGCGAGCGCGGTCGGGGCGGAAGTTGAGGAAGATCCCGACGTCGCCGGCGGCGACGCCGTCGTAGTCGCCGATCACGGTCGGCTTGACGAACTCGTCGGTCTCGCCACGCTCATAGGAGGCCTCGATTGCCTCGCCGGCACCGCCGGCGTACAGGCCACGGGCGTGGACGATCGCGTCGTAGGCGAGCTTGACCCGCTCCCAGCGGGTGTCGCGGTCCATCGCGTAATAGCGCCCGCTGACGGTGGCGACCCGGCCCGCCTGGCGCAGCCAGCGCTCGAGCTCGGCGAGGTAGGTGCGGCCGCCGTGCGGCAGGGTGTCGCGGCCGTCGGCGAAGGCGTGGAAGACGACGTCGGGCACGCCCTCCTGCGAAGCCAGCTCGATCGCCGCCTCGATGTGCTCCCAGCCGGAGTGAACGCCGCCGTCGGAAACGAGCCCGAGCAGGTGCAGGCGGCCGCGGGGGCTGTTGCGAGCGCGCTCGCAGGCGGCCAGCAAGGCCTCGTTCTCGAAGAAGCCGCCGTCGGCGATGGCATCGTCGATCCGGGCCAGGTCCTGCTTGACGACCGCCCCGGCACCGAGGTTGAGGTGACCGACCTCGGAGTTGCCCATCTGCCCGTCGGGGAGGCCGACGTCGCGGCCCTGAGCGGAGAGTCGAGTGTGGGGGTAGCGCTCCCAGAGGCTGTCGAAGACCGGCGTCTGGGCGAGCGAGATGGCGTTGCCCGGGCCCGGCTCGGCCAACCCCCAGCCGTCGAGGATGACCAGCGCCAGTGAGGGAACCAGGGTCACCCGGCCGCTTCCACGATCGCCGCGAAGTCGGCCGGGTCGAGGCTGGCGCCGCCGACCAGGCCGCCGTCGACGTCGGGCTTGGCGAGCAGCTCGGCCGCGTTGGCCGGCTTCATCGAGCCGCCGTAGAGGATCCGCAGCTCGTCGGCCGCGGCACCGCGCATGCGGACCACGTCGCGAATGAAGGCACACGCCTCCTGGGCCTGCTCGGGAGTCGCGGTGCGGCCGCTGCCGATCGCCCAGATCGGCTCGTAGGCGATCACGACGCGGGCCAGGTCGCCGGACTCGACGCCGGCGAGGTCGGCCTCGAGCTGGCGCTCCAGCACTTCCTCGGTCTCGCCGGCGTCGCGCGCCGCCTCGTTCTCACCGACACAGAGGATCGGCTCCAGGTCGTGGGCCAGTGCCGCCGGCACCTTGCGGGCCAGGGCCCCGTCGGTCTCGCCGAAGAACTGGCGCCGCTCGGAGTGGCCAAGGACGACCGCTTCGACGTCGAGCTCGACCAGCATCGGCGCCGAGACCTCGCCGGTGAAGGCGCCCCATTCCTCCTCGTGCATGTTCTGAGCGGCGACCTTGACCGCGGTGCCGCGGCGACGCTCGACCACCTCGCCGAGGGCGAGGAAGGAGGGGCAGAGGACGACGTCGCACTGGGTCGCGGCGATTCGCGGCAACAGCGCGTCGACGAACTCGGCCGCCGCGGCGACGGTCTTGTTCATCTTCCAGTTGGCGGCGATGTACGGCGTGCGCTCAGGCATCGGTGCGCTCCTCGATCGGGGTCGTCTTGTCCAGCAGGGCCTCGACCCCGGGCAGCTTCTTTCCCTCCAACAGCTCCAAGGACGCACCGCCGCCGGTCGAGAGCCAATCGACCTTGTCGTCGAGGCCGAACTTGCGGATCGCCGCGACCGAGTCGCCGCCGCCGATCACGGTGGTGCCGGGAGCGGCCGCGACCGCCTCGGCGACGGCACGGGTCCCCGCCGCGAACGGCTCCATCTCGAAGGCACCCATCGGCCCGTTCCAGAGCACCGTGCCGGCCTTGGCGACAGCCGCGGCGTAGAGCTCGGCGCTGCCCGGGCCGATGTCGAGACCCATCCAGCCGTCGGGCACCTCGACCCCGTCGGACTCGCGGCGCTCGGTGTCGGCGTCGAAGCTCTTGCCGAGGACGAGGTC
This sequence comes from uncultured Solirubrobacterales bacterium, assembly GCA_963811375.1. Classification (GTDB taxonomy): domain Bacteria; phylum Actinomycetota; class Thermoleophilia; order Solirubrobacterales; family 70-9; genus VAYN01. The sequence goes on along the minus strand of CAWEQY010000008.1, from coordinate 406,184 downwards.
GACCGGCAGGGTCAGCTCGCAATCGGACTCGCGGGCCCGCTCCAGCGCCTGCGCCGCCAGCTCGACACCCGCCTCCTCGACCAGCGAGTCGCCGGTGTCGATGCCCTGGGCGCGGAAGAAGCTGAAGCACATCGCGCCGCCGATCAGGATCTGATCGGCGATATCGAGGAAGCGGTCGATGACGCCGATCTTGTCGGAGACCTTGGAGCCGCCGAGGACGACGACCAAGGGATGCTGCGGCGACTCGACCACCCGGGTCAGCTCTTCCACCTCGCGCTGCAGCAGCAGGCCGGCGTAACCCGGCAGGTGGTGGGCGACCCCCTCGGTGCTGGCGTGGGCGCGGTGGGCGGCGCCGAAGGCGTCGTTGACGTAGAGGTCGCCGAGCTGGGCCAGCGCTTCGGCCAGCTTCGAGTCGTTCCTGGTCTCGCCGGGCTCGAAGCGGACGTTCTCCAGCAGCAGCACTTCGCCCGGCCCGAGCGCGCCGCAGTGCAGGTCGATCTCGCCCTCGATCACGCCGGAGGCCTGCGTCACCTCGATCCCCAGCAGCTCTCCCAGCCGCTTGCCGACCGGCGCCATCGAGAGCGCCGGGTCGGGCTTGCCTTCGGGCCGCCCCAGGTGCGAGGCGAGGACCAGCGCCGCGCCGCGCTCGCGCAGTAGTTCGATCGTCGGCAGCGCCGCCCGGATCCGCATGTCGTCGGCGACCTCGCCAGCTTCCAGCGGGACGTTGAAGTCGACCCGGACCAGCACCCGCCGGCCCCTCACCTCGGCTTCGCGGACGCTTGCCTTGTCGAAGCTAGCCATTCGCCGTCCCGCGCGGGCTCAGGAGCCCGCCAGGACCTTGCCGGCCAGCTCGACGCAGCGGTTCGAGTAGCCCCACTCGTTGTCGTACCAGGCGATCGTCTTGACCATGCGACCGTCGCCGATCACCATCGTCCCGCCCGCGTCGACGATCGAGGAGTGCGGGTCGCCGACGATGTCGGTGGAGACGATCGGGTCCTCGGTGTAAGCGAGGATGCCCTTCATCGGCCCCTCGGCCGCGGCCTTCAGGGCGGCGTTGATCTGGTCGACCTCGAGCGGGTTCGGAGTCGTGAAGACGAGGTCGACGGCCGAGCCGACGGGGACCGGAGCCCGCATCGAGAACCCGTTCAGTTTCCCGTTCAGCTCCGGCAGGACCAGGCCCACCGCCTTGGCGGCGCCGGTCGTGGTCGGGATCAGGTTGAGCGCCGCGGCACGCGAGCGCCGCGGGTCGGAGTGCGGCATGTCCTGCAGCCGCTGGTCCGCGGTGTAGGCGTGGATCGTCGTCATCAGCCCCTGCTCGATTCCGAAGGCCTCGTGCAGCACCTTGGCCAGCGGCGCCAGGCAGTTGGTCGTGCAGGAAGCGTTGGAGATGATGTCGTGGCTGGCGGGGTCGTAGGCAGAGTCGAAGTTGACTCCCAGGGCCACGGTCACGTCCGGCTCCTTGGCCGGGGCGGAGATGATCACCTTCCTGGCGCCCGCCTCGAGGTGCTTGGCGGCGTCGGCGCGGGCGGTGAAGAAGCCGGTCGACTCGATCACCACTTCGACCCCGAGGTCGCCCCACGGCAGCGCCGCCGGGTCGCGCTCGGAGAGCACCTTCAGCGGCTTGCCGCCGACTGAGATCGTGTCGCCGTCGACCTCGACCGCAGCCGGGAAGCGGCCGAGGATCGAGTCGTACTTGAGCAGGTTGGCGAGCGTGCCCGGGTCGGTGAGGTCGTTGACGGCGACGAAATCGATCTCCGCCCCCGCCGCCTGCGCGGCGCGAAAGACATTGCGACCGATGCGCCCGAAACCGTTGATGCCGACCTTCACTGCCATGAAGTCACGCCTCCTGAATTGGTTTGGTGGAGCCGATCCTAGGGAGTCGGCTTAGTCGGACCCGATGGTGATCTCGATCTCGTACCCGTCCGGGTCCTTGAGGAAGGCCGAGTAGGAGCCCGACCCGTGCGAGCGCTGCTCGCCGGGATCGCTGACGTTGACGCCGCCCGCCCGCATTCCGCCTTCCCAGGCGGCCTTGACGGCGACGATGCCGAGCCCGGAGAAGCTGAGCAGCCCGAAGCCGGGCTGCGGCTCGTGGTGGGCGGCGATGAAGAAGACGGGCTTGGCGATGCCCCAGCCAATCGTCTTGTCCTCCTCGAAATGGCGGCGCCAGCCGAGCGGCGCGAGCAGCGAGTCGTAGAACGCGGCGGCGCGCTCGAGGTCGGAGACCTCCAAGAGGACGTGGTGAAGCATCGCCCGGAGGCTATAGACGGGTCTCCCGGAAAGTCGTCTGACCTGAGCCCGGGCGGCCTCAGCCGCCGCGCGGGGTCCAGCGGAAGAAGCGCACGGAGAGCAGCAGGCCGGCCACGCCCCAGATCGCGACGACGGCGAGGTTGCCCCAGTCCAGGCCGGATGGGCCGCCCGGGAGGTAGGCGTTGAAGAAGGCCTGGAAGAAGTCGCGGACGGGGAAGTGGTTGGCGAAATCGATCACCCCCTGGGGCAGCTCGTCGTCGGGGATGAAGATGCCGGAGAGGAAGTAGAGCGGCAGCAGCAGCGCGTTGACGATCGGCGCGGCGGCATCCTGGGAGGGAATCGCCGCGGTCAGGGCGATGCCGAGGCAGCTGAAGGAGGCGGCGCCGACGATCAGGGTGACGAGGATCGCCGGTGACTGCCCCCAGGGGATCGCCACCCCGTAGAGGAGGCGGCCCAGCACGGCGATCAGGACCAGCATCATCAGCGCCACCACGATCGAGTTACCGACCCGGCCGGCGATGAAGACCCAGGCCGGCATCGGCGTGCCGCGGCCGCGCTTGAGGCGGCCGTCCTCGCGGGCGATCACCAGCGCCATCGCCAGGCTCTGCATCGTCGCCGAGATCACCGAGAGGGTGATGATCGCCGGCACGTAGTAAGCCGTCGTCTCGATGCCGCCGTCGACGTCGACCGTCTTGCCGCCGAAGACCGTGGCGAAGATCAGCAGCAGCACGACCGGGAACATCACCGTGAAGAAGACGGCCGCCGGGTTGCGCCAGAAGGCCTTCTGGTCGTAGCGGAACTGGTGCAGGACCAGGTTCACGACGCCGCCCCCTGCTCGGTCAGCTCGAGGTAGACGTCCTCGAGCGTCGGCCGCCGCACTTCCAGCCCCTCCAGCTCGAAGCCCTCGGCCAAGGCCCTGCCGGTCAGCTCGTTGAGGGTCCGAACCGGCGTCATCGTGCTCAGCGCCACTTGGGCGCCATCGGGCCCGCGATAGCTGATCGTGGTCGGCTGGCTCTCGCGGTCGCCGAGGTCCTCCGGCGTGCCGCGAGCGACGATCTCGCCGCCGGCGATGATCGCCACCCGGTCGGCGAGCTGCTGCGCCTCGTCCATGTAGTGGGTGGTGAGGAAGACGGTCTTGCCAAGTCGACGCAGACCGGCAATCGCCTCCCAGGCCTGCCGCCGCGCCTGCGGATCGAAGCCGGTCGTCGGCTCGTCGAGGAAGAGCAGCTCGGGGTCGCCAACCAGGGCCATGCCGACGTCGAGGCGACGCTGCTGGCCGCCGGAGAGCTTGCCGGTGCGGGCGTCGGCTTTCTCGGCGAGACCGACCAGCTCGACCACCTCGTCGACCGGACGCGGCCTGGCGTAGTAGCCGGCGTAGAGCTCGAGCGACTCGCGCACGGTCAGGTAGGGATCGAGCCGGCAGCTCTGCAGGACGATGCCGATCCGCTCGCGCCACTCGCGCCGGGCCCGCTGCGGATCCTCGCCCAGCACCGTCACCTCGCCGCCGCTGCGCTTGCGATACCCCTCGAGGATCTCGACCGTGGTCGTCTTACCGGCGCCATTGGGCCCGAGGAAGGCGAATACCTCCCCGGCCTGGACCTCGAGGTCGATGCCGCGCACGGCTTCGTTGTCTCCGTAGCTCTTCTTCAGGCCACGGATGGAGATGACGGGATCGGGCAAAGCCCGGCGATTCTACGGAGGCGCCGGCAGACGTCGCCGGACGAGGACGCAGGGTGGCCGAATGGCAGCGGCTATCGCGACGGCTGCGGACGCCGGACGGAGGCGTCTGGATCTACGTCGCGGTGCTTCACCCGGACGATTACGTCCTCGCGCGAGGAGAGGTCGCGACGGATGCGGTCGGCGACGGTGACCGAACGGTGGCGGCCGCCGGTGCAGCCGACGGCGATCGTCAGGTGGCTCTTGCCCTCGGTCACGTAGGCGGGGACAAGGAACTCCAACAGCGGCAAAAGGCGGCCGTAGAACTCGCCGGCCTGGGTCCCCGACTCGACGTAGGCGCGCACCTCCTCGTCCATCCCGGTCAGCGGCCGCAGCTTGTCGACGTAGTGGGGATTGGGCAGGAAGCGGACGTCGAGGGTGAGGTCGGCGTCGCGCGGCGGTCCGTTCTTGAAGCCGAAAGTGAGCAGGGTCAGGGCCAGCTCCCCCCTTCCTCGCCGCCCAGCATCTCCTCGGCGATCCGCCGCCGCAGCTCCGCGCCCGTCAGGTCGCTGGTGTCCATGACCACGTCGGCGCGCTCGCGCAGCGGCGCCAGCAGCTCGCGCTCGGCCCGGATTCCCTCGACGATCCGTCCTTCCGGCGCCAGCGGATGGCGGCGGCGGGTCTCCTTGTAGCGGTCGAGCAGGGTCTCCTCGTCGGCCTCGAGAAAGAGGACCAGCGGCCTCAGGCCACCCCGCTCGAGGTCGTCGAGCACCTGAACCAGATCGTCGAAGTAGTCGCCGCCGCGCACGTCGGAGACGACCGCGGCGCGCTCGACGCCGCTGCCCTCGTGGCGGAAGAGCTCGCCGAGGCTGTCGATCATCCGCGGCGGCAGGTTGTCGACGCAGAAGTAACCGCCGTCCTCGAAGGCGGCGATCGCCTCCGACTTACCGGCCCCGGAGTGGCCGGTGATGACGACCAGGGTGACGTCGCCGGCCGCCCGGCCGCCGTTCGCGCCCGCCGCTGCCACCTTGGTCTTCGCCGACTTCGCCATTGCCTAGTTCGTCCTGTTGAGCTGCTCGTGGATCTCCCGCCCTACTTTGCCAGGCAGGCCGGGCACTGCCTCGAGCTCCTCCCTGGTCGCCGCCAAGAATCGCTCCGGGGAGCCGAAATGCTGCAGCAGGGCGCGCTTGCGGGCCGGCCCGATCCCCTTCAGCTCGTCCAGCACCGAGCCGGTCATCGCGCGGTCGCGGCGGCCGCGGTGGTGGTCGATCGCGAAGCGGTGGGCCTCGTCGCGGACCCGCTGCAGCAGCTGCGAGGCCTCCGAGTCGGCGGCCAGGTCGAGCGGCGCCGAGCGGCCGGGGACGAAGACCTCCTCCTCCTTCTTGGCGAGGCTGACGATCGTGACGCCGCGCTCGACGAAGGGCTGCAAAACCTTCATCCCCGCCCCCAGCTGCCCTTTGCCGCCGTCGATCATCAGCAGCGAGGGAAGCGAGGCAAAGCTCTCGTCGCGCTTGCCGTCGTGCGGCGAGAGGTCGACCTGTTCGAGGTAGCGGGCGACCCGGCGTCCCAAAACCTCCTCCATCGAGGCGAAGTCGTCGGGGCCGCCGTTGCCGCCGGCGTCGCGCTTCTCGCCGCGCACTTTGAAGCGCCGGTAGTCGGCCTTCTTGGTCGCACCCCCCTCGAACACCACCATCGAGGCGACGGTGTGCTCGCCGCCGATGTTGGAGATGTCGAAGCCCTCGATCCGAACCGGCAGCTCCTCCATCCCCAGCACCTCGCGCAGCGAGGCCAGCGACTCGACCCGGCGCGCCCGCCGGTGCTCGCGCCGCAGCCGGTCCTGGTCGAGGGCGAGGCGGGCGTTGCGCTCGGCCAGCTCGCGCAGGCGGCGTTTGTCGCCGCGCTCGGCGGCCCGCACCTCGACCAGCGAGCCGCGGCGCTCGCTCAGCGCCTCCGAGAGGATGCCCACCCGCTCGCGCAGATACGGCCCGACGACGATCATCGGCGGCAGCGCCGGCGAGGCCGAGTAGTACTGGCCGATGAACTCCTCGGCGACCTCGGCCGGATCGCGCTCGGCCTGGTTCTCGAGATAGAAGCTCTGACGCGCGGCGAGGATCCCGTCGCGGACCTGGAAGACCTGGGCGTTGGCGTCGGTGCCCTCGACCGCGACCCCGATCAGGTCGGCGGTGCCGACCGTGCCGCCGGCCACCCGCTGGCGCTCGAACAACGAGCGGATCGCCTTGAGGCGGTCGCGGTGCAGGGCGGCGCGCTCGAATTCCTCGGCTGCCGCCGCGCTCGCCATTTTCGCCTGCTCCTCCGCCTCGACCTGGCGATAGCGGCCGGAGAGGAAATCGACGATCGCGTCGATGTTCTGGCGGTACTCCTCCTGGCTGACATGGCCCACGCATGGCGCCCCACAGCGCTTTATGTAGTAGTCGAGGCAGGGACTGCCGGAGCGCCGACCCGGCTCGGCCCCCTCGCAGGTGCGGAACTGGAAGAGCTTGCCGAGCAGGTCGAGCGTCTCCCGCACCCGCTTGGCGCTGGAGAAGGGGCCGAAGTAGGCGCGGTGCGGGCGGTGCTTCTCGCGGGTGAAGTAGACCCGCGGGTACTCCTCGTCGAGGCTGACGCAGACGTAGGGGTAGGACTTGTCGTCGCGCAGGCGGATGTTGAATTGCGGCCGGTGGCGCTTGATGAAGCTCTGCTCCGCGAGCAGCGCCTCCGCCTCGGTGGCGGTGACGAGGGTGTCGATGCGGTCGACGCGGGCGGTCAGGCGCGAGCCGCCGCCGGAGAAGTGGCCACCGACGCGTTTGCGGATCGAGCGCGCCTTGCCGACGTAGAGCAACTCGCCGTCGCTGCCGTAGAAGAGGTAGACGCCAGGGGCGTCGGGCAGCGAGCGGCGCTGGTCGGCGATCCGCTCGGCCCGCGTCGGGCCGCCGTTTTCCCCTGCTTTGCTCATCGCCCTAAGGGTAGGCTGCTGGCCACCCGGCCAAACGGAAGCCAAGACGGAGAGCGCACATTGACCAGCCAGACCCTGAGCCCACCCGAGCTGAACACCCTGAAGATCGAGATCGACGGAGAGATCGGCACCCTCACCCTCGACCGACCCGACGCCTTCAACGCGATGAGCCCGGAGATGATCGGCGAGATGACCGTGGCCTTCGCCTGGCTCGCCGACCGCGCCCCGCTGCGAGCCCTGATCGTGACCGGCTCCGGCAAGGCCTTCTGCGCCGGCGGCGACGTCACCTGGTTCCAGAAAGGCGTCGAGTCGGAGGAGATCGACCTCTCCTCCGAAGTGCGCCGCGGCGCCGAGGCCCTGCACGCGGCGATCGTCGACCTGCGGCGGATCCCCTATCCGGTGATCGCCGCGATCAACGGGCCGGCGGCCGGGGCCGGCTTCTCGCTGGCACTCGCCTGCGACACCCGGATTGCCTCCGAGAGCGCCTTCCTGGCCTGCGCCTACGGCCGCATCGGCGCCTCGCCGGACGGCGGCATGACCTACTTCCTGCCCCGCGTCATCGGCCCCAGCCGGGCGCTGGAACTGCTGCTAGAGGACCCCAACCTGGACGCCGCCGCAGCGCTGGAGGAGGGCCTGGTCCGCCAGGTCGTGGCGTCGGAGGAGCTGATGGACGCGGCCCGGGCGAAGGCCGAGAAGCTCGCCGCCAAGGCTCCCCACTACGTGCGGATGTCGAAGCTGCTCTGCGGCGTCAGCATCGAGAACAGCCTCACCGAGCACCTGCAGCTGGAGCGCCACGGAATCGCCGACAGCATGGCCACCGAGGACCTCCGCAACGGGGTCGAGGCCTTCTTCGGCGGCGCCAAGCCAGAGTTCCACGGCCGCTGAACCGGGCCTGCGGTCAGTCCGTATCCGGGTTACAGTCAGACGCAGTCAGCCAGTCCTCCGCGGGAAAGGACCGCCAATGAAGAAGGTCGCAGTCGCATTTGCCCTGATCCTCACCTCGTTTGCCCTCGTCGCATGCGGCAGCTCGTCCGACGACTCGAGCAGCACCAGCGCCGAAACGACCGGCACGACCCAGACCGACGGCGGTGCAACGAACGAAGCCGCAGGCGGAACCGCCGGCAGCGCCGCCGCCCTCGACATCGAAGCGGCCTCCAGCGGCCTCGCCTACGCCAGCGACAGCGCCGAAGCCAAAGCCGGCAAAGTCACCCTCAACTTCACCAACCCCCAGCCACTGACCCACGACGTCGCGATCGAAGACACCAGCGGCAAGACGATCGGCAAGACCGAACTGATCGCCGAAGGCTCCGACTCCGCCACCGTCGACCTCAAGCCCGGCGAATACACCTTCTACTGCACCGTCCCGGGCCACCGCGAAGCCGGCATGGAAGGCACCCTCACCGTCAAGTAGTCCGCAGCTCGGAGGGCGCCCGTCAGCCGGCGGGCGCCCTGAGCGCGGGTAATCGCGGCGCCTAGGACTCGTTCCTCGCGCCCGGCGCGGAGGCCTTGAGCAGCTTCGCCGACGCCACGGCCAGCAGCAGCACCGAAGGCCCGAGCAGGTACCGGCAGAGCGGGGTCAGGAACGCCACTCCGGCAACGAGCAGGAGGAGCGCGAGCCAACGGGGCATGAGGGCCCGCGCACGCAGTGCGACCGCGGCTATTGCCAGGACCAGGATGCCGATTCCCACCCCGGCGCCGTTATAGCCGAGGACGTAGGAGATCTCGAACAGCGCCTGCCCCAGCTGCGGGGTCAGCTGGCCGTCCTCAGCCCGCAGGGCGCCAACCATGTTGATGGTCTCGGCGCCAAGCCCGGCCGCGACCGCCAGCAGCGCGCCGCCGAAGGCGGCGGTGGCGAGCAGGTCATCGCCCTCGTGCTCCCGCAGGATTGCCCGCACACCGCTCGCAAAGAAGACGAACAGCGCGATCGCCAAGAGGCTGAGGCTGGCGCCGGCGACGATCCAGCCCGAGGTGTCCCCGTAGAAGGCCAGAACTTCTCCCGCAGGCGCGCCGGCGTCCGGTTGGTCAAAGGCCCAGAGGGCACTGCCGCCGCCGAACAGGACCGCCACCGCGAGCCCGGTCAGCCCGGTCAACCGGCGAGTGGCAAGTCTCTGGTCCGACATGGGAAGCCCTCCCCGGGCGGTGGGATGCCGTCAGGCCGCGGGGGCCATCACGCGGGTAACCGAGTCGCCGACGAAGCACGGCTTCTCGTTGCCCTCGACCTCGAGGGTGAAGCGGGTGACCACCTGCCACCAACCGCCGCCGATCTCCTCGACGGAGACGACCTCGGCTTTGGCACGAACCTTGGAGTCGACCGGGACGGGAGCCGGGAAGCGGATCTTGTTCCAGCCGTAGTTGACGCCGAGGGCAAAGCCGGTGGCGTCGATCAGCTCGCCGCGAAAGCCGTCGACGAGGGAGAGCGTGAGGTTGCCGTGGGCGATCGTCGTGCCGAAGGGGCTCTCGGACCTGGCCCGCTCGACGTCGACGTGAATCCACTGGTGGTCGCCGGAGAGCTCGGCGAAGGCATCGATGTCCTCCTGAGTGACGGTGCGCCACTCGCTCGGACCGATCTCCCGCCCGAGCAGCGACTGCATTCCCTCTATTCCCTGTACCTCGGCAGATGCCATCGGCGGCCAGTCTAGGCGATCGGGGAGGACCGCTGTCCCGTCCGAGGCGGGGGCACTACGCTCTCGTCATCGCCACCGAGATCGAGCGCAAGTTTCTGCTCGACGAGTCCCCGGACCAGCTCCAGGGCCGCACCGGCAAGCGCATCGAGCAGGGCGCTGGGGCGCATCCCGCTGTTTAGCTCTCGCCAGAATGGAAAGCACCGAGACATGCCCTCGCGCACCTACCGACTGAAGACGAAGGAGGCTCCCGTCGAGGGGGTGCGCCGGATCGCCCTGGGCCGGACCGAGAAGGCCCTGGGGCGGCTCCAAGGGGTCGAGGGAGACGAGCTCGCCGCCGCTATTCACGGCGCTCGCAAAGACCTGAAGAAGCTGCGCAGCGCGCTGCGGCTCGTGCGCGACGAGCTGGACAGGAAGACCTTCAGGGCTGAAAGCCGCCGCTACCGGGACGCCGGCCGACTGCTCTCCGGCAGCCGCGACGCGGAGGTCAAGCTGGAGACGTTGTCGAAGCTGCGTCACCGATTCGAGGACCTGCCGGAGCGCGCCGCGGAGCGCTGGCAGGGGATGCTCGAGACGGAGCGGGACGAGCTTGCCGCCACCGTGCGCGATGAGACCGAAGGGCGGATCGGCGAGGCGATCGACAGGATCGAGGCCGGGCGGGATGCGATCGGCCAGTGGCCGCTGCGAAGCGACTCCTGGGCGCTGGTGGGACCGGGGCTTGCGAGGAGCTACGGGGATGGTCGTAAGGCGATGAAGCGAGTGTTGGCTGACTCCTCGGCCGAGAACGTCCACCAATGGCGCAAGCGCGCCAAGGACCTCTGGTACCAGTTGAGGATCGTCCGGGACGCGTGGCCGGAGCTGCTCGGCGCGGCGAGCGACCAGGCCGACGAGCTCGCCGACCTTCTCGGCGAGCACCACGATCTGGCGGTGCTGGCCGACGATCTGCGGACCCGTGGCGATCTCGGCGAGCGCGGCGCCTTTGAGGGCGCAATCGCGAGGCGCCAGCAGGATCTGCTGAGCGCGGCACTCGGAATCGGCCGGCGCCTCTACGCGGAGAAGTCGAAGGCGTTCGGGCGGCGCCTCAAGCGCTACTGGCTCGCCTGGCGCGAAGCCTGACCGTTACTCGCTCCACCAGCCGGGGATGACCTCGCCGTCGCCGTCGTGGCGGGCGCCGACCGCGAGGACCTCGATCCCATCGTCGCCGGCCTCGAAGGCGCGGATGACCTCGGGCGAGACGCGGATCGCGTCGAGCGTCGCCACCTCGATGATCTCGTCGTCGAGCTTCATCCGCCCGGAGCCGCCGATGACGATGTAGACCTCCTCCGCGTCCTCGTGCTTGTGGCCGAACGGGGTGCGCTGGCCCGGCTTGAGGCGGTGATGGCTGACGCCGGTCTTCTCGGCATCGAGGTCTTTCTTGGCGAACCGCGCCTCCTGCACATCTTCCATCCCGAATTCGGGAGCGGAGTCCTTGACGTCGGTGAGCTTCTTGTGGGTGAACGGTGCGGGCATGCGGCCTCCTCGGCTGTTTATTCGGCTCCTGTATCGGCTACCCGGAATGCCTCGGCGGAACCCGTCAGCCGCGGCGCGCCAGCGCCAGCGCCTCGCGCGGCTTCGTCGGGCTGCCGAAGCGCAGGACCGGGGCGATCGTATATCCGCGCCGCGATGCGGACGACGATCGGGGTCCTCAGGCGACCAGGCGCACTTCGAAGCTCGGCACGGGCAGCACTCCAGCGCCGCCGAGCAGGGCGAGGATGCGGGTGACGTAGGCCTGGGTCTCGGGGTAGGGCGGGATGCAGTGGCAACCTTCGACCGCGCCGGGACCGGCGTTGTAACCGGCCAGGGCGAGCTCCGGGGAGCCGAGTTGGCGAATCAGGTCGGACATCAGATGGGCCTGGGCTTCGATCGCGGCGACCGGGTCGAAGGGATCGTCGAGGCCATATGCGGCTGCCGTGCTCGGGATGAACTGGGCTATCCCCTGCGCTCCGGCCGGGGAGACCGCCAGGGGGTTGAAGTTGGACTCGGCCATCAGTTGCGCCGCGAGCAGAGCGGCGGAGACGTTCCAGCGCCTCGCGGCGGCGACCAGCGGCGCGCGGAAGCGGCTTGGAACGAAGCTCGGGAGAATTGCCGCGCCCGGAGCGGTCGCCCCTTCTCCGGTTCCGCTCAGCGCATTGCCGGCCTCCGAGCAGGGTGGCGGACCGGCGTCGAAGCCGTAGTGCCAGGGCTCCCACGAGTAGCGCTGCACAAAGCCGAAACGGCTTGCGTTGGCGGCGAGCCAGGAGTAGGCGGCATCCGGGCCGAGGTCGAGCTCGGTCGCGCAGCGGTGCAGCGAGTGACCCGGCGGTGCCACCCAGGTCGGGTCGGGGTGAGCGGCGAAGAGCGCCGCCTGTTCGGCGTCGGAGCGAAAGCCGGAGACGACCAGCAGCGAGATACCCGCACCGCGGGCAGCCGCCGCCAAGCGGTCGAAGGCGGCGGCGGCGTCGGGGCGCATCCCCTCCCCCGTCCGGTAAGCGAGCGGGCCGCTGTAGCCACCGCCGCTGGCCATCGTCGCCGCGGCGCCGCTCGCGCCCACCGGCGCGGCGGCTTCGGCCACCGCCGAGGCTTCGACCTCGCGGCGGCCGGCACCAATTTCGAGTCGAGCGACCACGCTCGCCTCCGCGCGCAGCGGCGCGAACGAGCTCGAATCGGGGAAGCTGAGTTGGAGGCGGTGCGAATCCACTCCGTTCGCCCTTGCCGCCTCGACCGCGGCCAGCCGGGCTCGCGCCAGGTAGGCGCGCTTGTCGAGGTGGGCCGGATTGGGCAGGCCGTTGGCAAGCATCGGCGGCGACAGCAGCTCGGGCAGGTCGTCGCGCATCGAGCGGGCCGCCGAGATAGCCACCAGATCCGCTGCCCTCTGCACCCTTCCCTTGCCAGTTACCGCGCCGGCGATCGCGACCAGCGCGAGCGCCCCGGCCAGCAAGGCGAGGGCGCCGCCGAGCGCCAGAATCAAGGCCTGGCCGGACTCCCCGTCGACTCCCCTTTTCGCCCTTCCCCGCCGCCCAGTCGTCGTGCCCACGTCCATCGCACGACCCTGGCGGCCGGACCCGCACCCGTGGCACGATCAAGCGAGCAATTGGCGCACGGCGAGGTGCCGAAATCGTAAATCTGGCCCCGCTCCGAACCTTCGCCCGTCCGCCGCCGTAGACCATTCGACCAACCCAACCGAAGGAGCTCCTGCCATGCGGCGACTCGCGCTGCCCCGCCCGCTGCGTTCATCGATCCGCCTCGCCCTCTGCGCGACGGCGCTGGCCTCCCTGCTCGCGCCCGCGGTCGCCGGCGCCGGCCAGGCGAGCAAGCGCGTCGCCAAGCAGGTCGAGAACCCGACCCTCGGCCGCACGATCCTCACCACCACCAGGGGCCGCACCCTCTACAGCCTCAGCGCCGAGACCAAAGGCAGGTTCATCTGCACCGGCGCCTGCGCCTCCACCTGGCGCCCGCTCGTCGTCCCCGCCGCCGTCAAGCCGACCGGCCCGGTGAAGCTCGGCACGATCCAACGGCCCGACGGCAGGACCCAGGTGACCTTCAAGGGCCGCCCGCTCTACAGCTTCTCCGGCGACTCGAAGGCGGGCGACGTCAACGGCGAGGGGATCGAGGACGTCGGCACCTGGCACGCCGCGGTCACCGCGAAAGCCGCTCCCCAGCCCGAACCGCAGCCCCAGCCGGAACCGCCCTACCCGTACTAGTCGAGATCGACGATCTCGACGAGATCGTCGAGGCCCACGAAGTCCGAGGCGTTGAGCGTGTAGAGGCGCAGCTCGTGGGCACGTGCAGTCGCGGCGATCATCAGGTCGATCGCGCGGGCGCCGCGGGCTTTCCGCCCGATCTCCCGAGTCGCAGAAAAGATCTGGCCATAAGCCCGAGCACAGGCAGAATCGAAGTCGAGGCATTCGAGACCGGCCTCGATTCGCTGCAGATGGTCCTGGCGCCGTGCCCGATTCGACTCCGGGCTGGCCGCATAGGGGCCAGCGCTCAACTCCGCCAAGGTCAATGCCGAAATCGAGATCTCGGTGGGCAAACGAGAACGGTCGGTCGTCTCCAGGACTATCGCGACCGAGGTGTCGATCAGGCCGCGGTCACTCCCCTGGCCAGGCACGAGGCGTTGGATCCTGATCGACGTAACGGTCGACATCTTCGCGGAAGCGCTTCGGATCGATGGGACCGACTCCGCGCAGAGCGGCCTGAATAGTGCTGGTCGGTACGAACTGCCGCGGGCGGATCGGCCGCAGCTCGGCAACCGGTTGGCCGTTGCTGGTAACGACGAAGTCTTCACCACGATCCAGTTCCCGCATGATCTCTCCGCTCTGGTTGCGCAACTCGCGTTGGGTCAGTTTCCGCGTCATCGGGGCCAGCGTAGCACTCGTGCGACGCGAGGCGTCGGAGCTGAGTCGCCGGCAGACCCCCAGCCGCATCCGGCCCCAGAGAGCCAAAAAGAGCCCGGCGCTCGGTAACCCAGCTCAGTCGCTGCTTGAGGACTCCAAGAGCGAGACTCCGCCCCATCAGATCGCGGACGACCAGGGCCAGCAGGGCCCGATCGGTGGCGAGGTTGGCGCGCAGCAGGACGCCGGAGGGCTTCGGGCCGAGCCCCTCGTCCAGACACGGCCGCAGCAGGGCGGGTGGCAGATGGAGGACCGCGAGCGCGCCGCGGGCGACCGTGACCGCCGCTGCAGCCAGCTCGAGCCCCTCTGGATCGGCCGGCGTCGCCAGATGGCAAACCTGACCCCGCGCCGCCACTCGCACATCTGGAAGATGGCGCACCAGACGCTCCTCCAGCGAGCGCGACGCCGCCGAGGCCAGCAGGGTCGGCCGCGGCGGCTTGCCACCGACGTCGACGAACAGCGTCGCGAGATCGATGTCGGCGCCGGCGCAGCCGAGGGCGGCCGCCGCGCCGCGCGATCCCTCTGCCTCCCCCACCGCGGTGACCAGGACGGTCGGTGCATCCGCCGGCGCTTCGAAAACGGTCACCGCGCCGCCCTCGCGCTGGCGGAGCTGATGACCGCGAGGCGGTCGGCGAGCGAGCGCAGCGGCGAGGGCGGGCGCAGACGCACCGTCACCGTCCCGCCTTGGACCGAGACCGCAACGTCATCGGTCGCCCAACCCGGCAGGGCTCCGCGTGCCGCCCCCGTCGCCGAGCCACCCGCAGCGAGCGCCAGCGCCCCCGCCTCCGCCGCACCGTCGGCAAGCGTCATCGCGTAACCGGCGGCGAAGAGCTGCAGAGCGACGATCGCGGCGAGCAACAGGGCCGGCAAGGCGGCCACCAGCTCCACCGTGGCCTGGCCGCGCTCCTCACCCATCTTCCGGCCCCAGCTCCGCCCGCGCCCCCACCATCACCCGCGGCAGGCCCGGAAACAGGCGCGGCACCGCGACCCGCACCGATACATCCCCCGCATCCTCGACCTTGGCGCCATCCCGCAGCGACGGCGGCAGCGCCCGCCGCGCCACCGCCGTCGCCTCGCTCCCGACCAGCGCCGCCCGTGCTCCCGCACGGGCCGCCACGCCCGCCGACCACAATGCCTGGCCGGCGAGGGCGATCTGGACGGCCGCCAGGACCGCCAACAGCAGGAACGGGACCACGGCGACCAGCTCGACCGACGCGGTCCCAGCCTCCCTGTGGCCTGCGCTGTCGACGGTCCTTGGCGGCACCGGGAAACCGTCCCAGGCAAGTGCGCACGCGTGGCGCGCGCAGGCTCACAACTCAGTCAGGCCTCCCCTATGTCAGTGATGCGTATCCGGTTCCGTCAGGTTGACCGCGCATCGGCTCCTACCGACACGGCAAGACTCGCCGGGACGCCTCAGCGGCGCATCCGGCCTTGACCCCAGCAGGGTGGGGCAAATGTCGGATGCGCGGGCCGGGCTCCGAGCGCGGGCTTGACGGCTCGGAGCGAGGTGCCTGAGCCACACCGGATACGCATCACGTCAGTAGGTATTTGCCTCGATCCAAACCCGATAGATCGCCGCCACCGAGGCGCCGAGCAGGAGGATCCAGACGAGGGTGCCGCCGCCGCTGGAGAGGAGCTTGTCGGTGCCGGCGATCACCAGCGCGATCATCCCGAAGGCGCCGTAGAAGATCGCCCGGCGGCCGTCGCTCAGCGTCGCCAGGGTCAGCTGATTCTGGCGGCTGAGGGTGTAGAGCATCCAGGCGATCCCGGCCAGGAAGCCCATCGTCACGGCGGCGAAGATCGCGTTGACGAAGTTGTCGCCGGAGGGAGCGAAGGCGACGGCGAGCGCCAGGACCATGATGATGGCGACGTTGCGGGCGGTGCGCACGAGGCCAGTGTACGGCTGCTACTTGCTGGTCATGACGACGATCCCGAAGACCATCACGGCCGCGGTCGCGAGCAGGGCCAGGGCGGCGACGAGGGCGGCCGCGCCCGCCGCCAGCGGCCGCTCGTTGCGGCTGAGATCGGCGAACCGGGCCACCCCCCAGATCGCGACCGAGAAGACGAAGGTGACGCCGATGCCGGCCACCGCCGAGAAGACCACCGTCTCCAGCAGCTCCTTGCTCTCGACCAGGGTCGCGATCATCCGCTCGAGGCCGCGACCGGGGCGCCGCGCTCGGCCCGCCGCGCGAAGAGGGCGACGATCAGCGAGAGCGAGGCCAGGGTGACGACGATCGGACCGAGGGCGCCGGGGCCGAAGATTCGCGTCAGGCCGTAGGCAAGAGCGCCGATCGCCGCCGCCGCCGGCAGCGTCAGCACCCAGGCGGTGACGATGTTGCCTGCCACGCCCCAGCGCACCGCCGAGAAGCGCTTGGCGGCACCCGCGCCCATGATGCCGCCGTTGATCACATGGGTGGTCGAGAGCGGGAAGCCGAAGTGGGTCGAGGTGAGGATCACGGCCGCACCCGCGCCCTGCGAGGAGAACCCCTGGGCGGCGTCCATCTTGATGATCCGGGTGCCGGTGGTTTTGATGATCCGCCAGCCGCCGCTGTAGGTGCCGAGCGCGATCGCCGCCGCCGCCGAGGCGATCACCCAGAACGGCGGGTTGGCGCCGGCGGCGAGGCTGCCGTTGGCGATCAGGGCCAGAGTGATGATGCCCATCGTCTTCTGGGCATCGTTGGTGCCGTGGGCCAGCGCCAACAACCCACCGGAGACGACCTGCCCATATTTGAAGCCGCGGGTCACGGTGCCCGGGCGCTGCCTCCCCACGACCCGGTAGATCAGCCCGATCGAGAGCCCGGCGACGACGAAAGCGAGCACCGGCGCGATCAGCGCCGGGATCAGCACCTTGCCGACCAGGCCTTCGGCAATCACCGCGTCGAAGCCGACGGCGGCGACCGCCGAGCCGACGACGCCGCCTATCAAGGCATGCGAGGAGCTCGAGGGCAGGCCGAAGGACCAGGTGATCAGGTTCCAGGCGATCGCCCCGATCAAGCCGGCGAAGACGATCGTCGGCGTGATCACGTCGGCGTTGACGACGTCGTTGGCGACCGTGGCGGCGACCGAGATCGAGATGAAGGCGCCGGCGAAGTTGAGCAGCGAGGCCATCGCGATTGCCACCTGCGGCCGCGCCGCGCCGGTCGAGATCGAGGTGGCGACGACGTTGGCGGTGTCGTGGAAGCCGTTGGTGAAATCGAAGGCCAGCGCCGTCCCGACGACGATGATCAGGATGACGTCGGAGCTCACGAGTTCTTGATGACTATTCCCTCGAGGATTTGCGCCGCGGTCTCGGTCGCGTCGATCGCGTTCTCGAGCACCGCGAATATGTCCTTCCAGCGGATCACGACCATCGGGTCGATCCCGTTGGAGAAGAGCGAGGCGACGGCGTCGCGGGAGATCCGGTCGCCCTCGTTCTCGAGCCGGTGGATCTCGATCCAGTATTTGTCGAGATCCTTGAAGTCCCGCAAGTGCTCGAGGCCCATGGCCAGCTGCTCGCAGGAGGCGACCAGCACCTTGGTCAGCGCCGCGGCCTGCTCCATCGGCGCCTCGATCTTGTAGAGGCCGAGGAAGTCAGCGGCCTCCTCGGTGAAGTCGACGATGTCGTCCATCTGCGTCGCCAGGCCGTAGATGTCCTCGCGGTCGATCGGCGTCACGAAGGTGGTATTGAGCCGTTTGATGATGTCGTGGGTGATCCGGTCACCCTCCTGCTCGGCCTTGAGGATCTCCCGGGAGATCCCGGCCTCCTCCGGCCACTTGCGCATCATCCGGTCCAGCAACGTCGCCGCGTGCACGCTGTTCTGGCCGGCCTCGATGAAGAGGTCGAAGAAGGTGCGGTCGCGAGGGAGGAGCGAGAAGCGCGCCAAGAGCCGCATCCTAGTGGCGGGCGAGGCTGGCTGTGATCGCGTCAGCCGCTCGCCGCGGCGAGCTGTTCGGCGGCGCGGGCCGCGTAGCGCTCGCGCAGCTCCGCCTGGACGCTGCGGCATGCCCCCTCGGGGGCAACGGTGCGAGTCCAGTGCCCCTCGTCGTCGAGCTCCCAGGCGTTGGCGTTATCGGCGAAGCAGCGCTCCAGAACGTCGATGATCTCCGCCTTCAGCTCCGGGTCGTCGACCGGGGCGACCAGCTCGACGCGGCTGTCGAGGTTGCGCGGCATCAGGTCGGCGGAGCCGATCAGCACCCGCGTCTCCTCGCCACGCTGGAAGGTGTAGACGCGGGAGTGCTCGAGGAAGCGGCCGACGATCGAGACGACGCGGATGTTCTCCGAAATCCCCGGCACGCCCGGCCGCAGGCAGCAGATCCCGCGCACGTTGAGGTCCACTCGCACCCCCGCCCGCGAGGCCTCGTACAGCGCCTGGATGCAGCCGGCGTCGACCAGCGAGTTCATCTTCAGGGCGATCCGCGCCTCCTCGCCGGCTTCGTGGGCGGCGATGGTGCGCTTGACCTCCTCGACGATCTGGCCCCGCATCGTCGTCGGCGAGACCAGCACCTTGCGGTACTCGGCGGGGCGGCCGTAGCCGGTGAGGAAGTTGAACATCTCGGCGACGTCGGCGCCGATCTCGGGGTCGGCGGTGAAGAGGCCGAAGTCGGTGTAGAGACGGGCGGTCTTCGGGTGGTAGTTGCCGGTGCCGATGTGGACGTACTCGCGCACCCGTTCGCCCTCGCGGCGGGCGACCAAGATCGCCTTGACGTGGGTCTTCAGGCCCGGAATCCCGTAGACGACGTGGACGCCTGCCTCCTCCAGCGACTTCGCCCAGTGGATGTTGGCCTCCTCGTCGAAGCGCGCTTTCAGCTCGACCATGCAGACCGCCTGCTTGCCGCGTTCGGAGGCCCGGATCAGCGACGGCACCAGCGGCGAGTCGTCACTGGTCCGGTAGACGGTGTGCTTGATCGCCAGCACGTCGGGGTCTTCGACGGCCTGCTCGACGAAGCGCTCGACCGAGGTCGTGAAGGAGTCGTAGGGATGGTGGACGAGGAGGTCGCGACGGCGGATCTCGGCGAACATGTCGACCGGGTCCCCGTCCTCGCCCTGCAGCCGCGGCTGCGTCACCGGCGACCAGGGCGGGTAGCGCAGCTCGGCGTGGCCGGGGACGTCGGCGATGTCATTGAGGTCGCCGAGGTCGATCAGGCCGTCGACGTCGTAGACCTCGCGATCTTCGAGCCGCAGAGCGCCGATCAGCTGCTCGCGCAGCTTGGCGTTCATGCCGTCGGCGATCTCCAGCCGCACGACCTCGCCGAAGCGGCGGCGACGGATCTCGTCCTGGACCGCCTGCAAGAGGTCGTCGGCCTCGTCGCTGACCGTGAAGTCGGCGTCGCGGGTGACGCGGAAGTAGCCGTGGTCGATCACCTCGGTGCCCGGGAAGAGCAGGTCGAGATTGGCGGCGATCGCCTCCTCCAGCGGCACGAATGCCTTGCCGTCGGAGCCGAGCGGCAGGAAGCGGCCGAGCAGCTCCTTCGGCACCTTGACCCGGGCGATGATCTCGCTGCCGCTCTCGGGGTCGCGCAGCAGCACGCCGAGGCTGAGCGAGAGGTTGGAGATGTAGGGGAAGGGCCGGCCGAGCCCGATCACCAGCGGCGTCAGCGCCGGGAAGACCTGCTCGTGGAAGCGGGCGTCGATTTCCCGCCGCTCCTCGCCGCTGGCGTGGTCGAGGGTGACGATGCGGATCCCCTCCGCCTCCAGCGCCGGCCGCAGGATGCCGCCGAAACAGGTGTGGAGGCGGCGATCCAATTCCAGCACTCGGGCCTGGATCGCATCGATCTGCTCGCTCGGGGCGAGGCCGTCGGGGCCGCGGGCGTCGATGCCGGCGTCGAGCTGGTCGAAGAGGCCGGCGACCCGGACCATGAAGAACTCGTCGAGGTTGGAGGCGTAGATGCCGCAGAAGCGGAGCCGCTCCAGCAGCGGCACCTCTGTGTCCTCCGCCAGTTCGAGAACCCGCTGGTTGAAGTCGAGCCAGGAGAGCTCGCGGTTGAAGTAGAGGGCGGGATCGTCGATCGATCCATCGTACTGAGGCACCGCTGGCGCGACCCCGGCCTCAGGCGACCTGGGCCAGCGCCTGCCGTGCCACCGCCGGGCGCGCCTCCAGCGCCCGCCGGTAACCGGCCCCAAGCTGGCCCAGGGCCCGCTCCCAGGAACGATCGCGGGCAGCGTCGACGGCGGCGGCGCCGAGCCGATGGCGCAGCGCCGGCGAGGAGGCGAGCTGGAGCAGGGTGCCCGCGAGATGGTCGGGATCGGGGCGGCAGAGCAGCCCGGTGTGCCGGTTCTCGACCAGCGCCGCCGGGCCTCCCGCCGCCACCGCGACCACCGGCAGCCCGCTGGCGCCGGCCTCGAGGATCACCTGGCCGTAAGTGTCGGTGCTGCTGGCGAAGAGGAAAACATCGGCGCTGGCGTAGGCGCAGGCCAGCTCCTCGCCCCCGAGCCAGCCGAGGAAGGTCGCGTGCTCGCCCAGCCGTGCTCGCAACTCGCCCTCCTCCGGCCCGCCCCCGGCCAGCAGCAGGTGCAGGCGCGGATCGGCGCCGCGGGCACGAAGGAAGCTCTCGGCGAGCAGATCGACGCCCTTCTCGCGGGTCAATCGGCCGGCGTAGAGGACCTTGATCTCACCCGGGAAGGCGTCGCGGTCGGCCTTGACCGGATCGAAGCGGGTGGTGTCTACGCCGCGCTCCCAACGTCCGATCCGAGCCGCTTCGGTGCCGAGCGCGATCAGCGAGGCATCCGCTGCCGGACTCGGCGAGAGGACGATGCCAGGGGCCCCGTAGAAAGCGCCGAGCGCGGCGTGGGCGATCGCCTCGACGCCACCGTCGCCGCTGCGCATGCCGGCGTAGGCGGCCAGCTCGGTGTGGTAGCTGGCCAGCAGCGGCACCCCGGTGATGCGGCCGAGCAGGGTCGCGGCGACGCCCGCCGGTCCGGGGGCGGTGACATGGACGAGGTCGTAGCCGCCGTCGGCCAGTGCCTCGACCAGATCCGGCAGACCGGGCACGCCCAACGTCATCCCCTCGTAGAAGGGCAGCTCCAGCTCGGCGGCGGCGGGCAGGCGCCGGTCGACGCCGGCGTCGGTCCCGATCACGTCGATCTCGAAGCCGGGCACGCCGCGCTCGCGGATCTGCTCGATCGTGTGGGTGACGCCGTGCATCGACCCGATCCCGTCGGCGATCAGCGCCACCCGGCGCCGAGTGCCTTCGCGAGCAGAGAGCTTTGCCTTCTCGGCCCCGAGGAACACGGTCGAGGGCGCGTAGGGGATGGCGGGGACGATCGCCTCGAAGAGGCCACCGATCGCGCTCGGGAGATCGCCGCCCGCCACCGCATCGGTCCCCTGAACGACCGCGGCCCGCAGGCGGCGGTCGTGGATGCGACGGGCGCGACGGTAGAGGTTGGCGTGGGAGAAGCCGTCGGACTGCAGATAGGCGATCAGCTCGCGACCGCGCAGATCCAGGTCCATCCCCCCGAGCCAGGCCTCGAGCAGGCAGCGAGCGTCCTCGGGACCGATGTCGGCGGCGACCTTGCCCTCACGAACGGCTCCCTCGCGGATCACCCTTTCCGCCATCTTCAGCACCGCCGCCGGATCGGGCTGGCACGAACGCACTTCTTCCCGCATACCGGGAACAAGTGCGTTCTCATCACCGCAATCCGCCAGCACGAGAGCCCGGGTCGCCAGGGCCATCGCCGCGTGCGTCCACTTGGCGGCGCTGCCCTGCTCGCCGCCGGCTTCGGCGTCGCCACGACGCAGGTGGCGCAGAAACTCCTCCGGCGTCCGCGCAGCGGGCGCCGCGGTGAAGGTGCGGCCGATGTCGACGCCGGCGTGGTCGTCGGAGCCGCCGATGCCGGTGCCCCCGTGGGTGTCCACGTAGATGGCGGCGGGCATGTTCAGCTCCGCGGCCCGCGAGCCGTTGCGGACCTCCCAGACCGGGAACAGCTCCGCCAGGCGGCGGCGGTGGCGCCGGGTCAGCGGCGCGGCGACGTTGAAGAAGGGGTGCGCGAGGGCGCAGGCGATCCCGTTCTCGTGCAGGTATGCGGCGCAGGCCTCGAGGTCGCCGGAATGGGCCTGCAGCCACTCGTGGTCTCCGCGGGTGATCCCGTAACAGAGGACGTGAACCGCCTGGGGCTCGCCGGCGAAGCGGGCGGTCAGCTCCTCGGAGACGAAGCAGTCGGGGCGGTTCTCCAACTCGAGACAGCCCGCGATCGTGTCGTGATCGGTGATCGTCACGAAGTCCATTCCGCGCCGCCTGGCCAGCTCGTAGACCTCCTCGGGCGGGGTCGCGCACTCGGGCAGTCCGAGCGATCGCTGCACGCCCAGCCGGGAGAGCTGGGAGGCGGTGGAATGGCAGTGCATGTCAACTCGGGAAGTCATCGGTGTCTCCCTCTCGTTCCTGGGTCTTGTCGCCCCCAGCTTTCGCCATTTGGCGCCAAAGCGCGTGAACGGGATGAGAACGAGGTGTGAAAATTCAGGTGACCGCGGACGCGAAGCGTCTGCACCGACGGCCACGACGATGCTCGCAGCGCCGCCCGGGCCTTGCCCGGGCGGCGCGCTTGCAGTTACTTAGAGCGAGCCAATTGCGTTTTTGGCCGCGGTCAGGACGACTTTGGGAAGGGGCGCGAAATCGAGCGCCGCTCCATACGCCTGGCCCTTGGTGATGGCATAGGTGAGGAACTGCTGCACGAAGCCCTTCTGGGCCGCGTTGTGGGGGACGATGGCGTAGGTGAAGGTCGAGATCGGGTAGGCCGTCGAAGCCGACGCCGGCGGGTTGGTGATGTTGATCTCGTTGCTCGACGGCACGCTTTTGACGACCGACGCCGCGCTTTCGATGTTTTTCAGGTTCGGCAACTCGTAGTTGCCGGCCTTGTTCTGGACGGCAACGGCACCGAGACCGGCGGCGATCAGGTAGGAGGCCGAGATGTAGCCGATCGCACCCGGCGTTTTCACGACGGTGGCGGTGATGCCCGAGTTTCCTTTGGCGCCGACGCCGGCTTTGAAGCCAACCGTGGTTGCGTAGCCGACTTCGCTGCGCCAGGCCGGGCTGATTTTGGAGAGATAGTTGGTGAACGTGTAGGTGTCACCGGAGCCGTCGCTGCGGAAGACCGGGGTGATCGCCAGGTTCGGCAGTTTCGCCGACGGATTGATTTTCTTGATTTTCGGGTCGTTCCAGTTGGTCACCTTGCCGAAGTAGATCCCGGCCAGGAGCTTGCCGGTGAGGTTGAGTTTCTTCACCCCCGGGACGTTGAATCCGAGTCCGGTGGCCGAGAGGGCCCACGGGACCTGCACGCAGCCGTTGCAGGCGGCTGCCTGCTGCGGCGTCAGCGGCGCGTCGGAGGCGCCGAAGTCGACGGTGCGGGCGGTGATCTGGGCGATTCCAGCCCCAGAGCCGACGGCCCCGTATTTGACCGGGATGCCTTCTTTGATTTCGAAGCCGTTGATCCAGTTGGCCATCAGCGGCGCAACCAACGTCGACCCGGCTCCGGTGAGGCCAGCGGCGGAGGCGCTGGCGACTCCCGTCGCCATAACCAAGACGGCCGCGATGGCCACCCCAAGCAACCTGATGCGATTCAAGAGAATTCCTTTCGACTCGTTCGGTATCTGGCGGGCGCAAGGGTGCGGCCCGGGCGTCGCATAGCATCAGGGCGGGAAATCACACATATGTGTCAATCCCGTGAAAAGTGTGTGTTACAAATATGTAACAGTAAGTGTGAAGGTTCGTAACAAATAGCCGTGTCGACTCGACTACGGTGCGACGGGTGAGCACGACCGCCACCCCAGCCGCCCTTGGAGTCGCCCGTCGCGCCAGGCGCCGCAAGCAGGCCGACCGGATCGGCGACCGCACGCTCTACGCGATCTGCCTCCTCGCCGCCCTGATCTGCGTGGTGACGATCGTCCTGATCGGCTATCAGGTGGTGCACGGGGCCAGCCCGGCGATCTCCAAGTACGGTCTGGGATTCCTCACCGACACGACCTGGCAGCCGAACTTCGGCCAGTTCGGGGCCGGCTCCCTGATCTTCGGGACCGCGGTCAGCTCGCTCTTCGCGCTGCTCCTGGGCGCGCCGATCGCGATCTCGATCGGCCTCTACCTGAGCCTGCTGGCACCCTCGGGGGTAAGGGGGGTCGTGGCACCACTGGTCGAGATGCTGGCGGCGATCCCCAGCGTCATCCTCGGCTTCTGGGGAGTCCTGGTCCTGGCGCCCTTTGTGCAAGGCACCCTCGAGCCCTGGCTACACGACAAGCTTGGCTTTGTCCCGATCTTCGGCGCCCCCGAAACCACCGGCTCCAGCATCTTCACCGCCAGCCTGATCCTGACGATCATGGTCGTGCCGATCATCGCCTCGATCTCGCGCGATCTCTTCCAGGCGGTGCCCCGGGACGTTCAGGACGGCGCCGAGGCGCTGGGCGCGACCCGTTGGGAGGTGGTGCGGGGGGTGGTGCTGCCCTCGACGGCCTCCGGGGTCGCCGCGGCCTCGCTGCTCGGGCTCGGGCGAGCCCTGGGAGAGGCGATCGCCGTGGCTCAGGTAATCGGGGCCGGCTCGGAAATCCAGGCGTCGCTGTTCAAGACCGGCGACACCCTGGCGGCGCGGATCGCCAACCAGTTTCCGGGAGCGCTGACGGAGATGCACAAAGCCTCGCTCTTCTACCTCGGGGCGATCCTGCTGGTGATCGGCCTGGCCTCGAACCTTGTCGCGCAGTGGATCGGCAGGCGCTTCAGCTATGACGCCAGGGGGCTGCGGTGAACGGCGCCGACTTCGATCCAACCGCCCCGCTCCTGCCGAGCGGCAACCTGCGCCGGCGGCGGCTCTTCAGCCGCCTGGCGGAGTACGGCGCCACGGCGGCAGCCGTGCTCGCCGTTGCGGTCCTGGCGATCGTCATCTACACGGTGGTCGCCCGCGGCGCCAGCGCGCTCGACCTCGACTTCCTGATCAAGGGCGCCCCCGACGGGATCGGGCCCGAGCTCGTCGGCACCGCCGTCATCGTCGCGATCGCGACCGCGATCGCGATGCCGATCGGCGTTCTCGTCGCCCTCTTCCTGACCGAGTTCGCCGGCGGCCGCGTCACCCACCTGGTGCGGCTGACCCTGGACCTGATGAACGGGCTGCCCTCGATCATCATCGGGCTCTTCGTCTTCGGCCTGCTGGTCAACCAGAAACAGCAGTCCGGCTACGCGGCCTCGGTGGCGCTGGCGATCATCATGGTGCCGCTGATCGCCCGCGGCACCCAGGAGGTGCTGCTGCTCGTCCCCGAGAACCTGCGGGAAGCGGCCGACGCACTCGGGGTGAGCCGCTGGCGTGCCGTGCTCGGGATCGTCCTGCCCAGCGCCCTGGGGGGAATCGTCACCTCGACCGTGCTGTCGGTCGCCCGCGCCGCCGGCGAGACCGCGCCGCTGATCTTCGCCACCTCGGTCTTCGACCCCTCGCGGTACTCGCTGAACCCCTTCGAAGCTTTGCCCAACGTTCCGGTGCGG
Source organism: uncultured Solirubrobacterales bacterium (assembly GCA_963811375.1). Lineage (GTDB taxonomy): Bacteria > Actinomycetota > Thermoleophilia > Solirubrobacterales > 70-9 > VAYN01. Next base: position 380,865 of record CAWEQY010000008.1, on the reverse strand, counting down.
GTCTTCCAGCTCTCCGAAGAAGCAAACCCGGAAGGCTTCGCCGAAGCCTGGGGCCTGTCCTTCGTCCTCGTCTCGCTGATCCTCTTCGCCAGCCTCGGGGCCAGGTCCCTGCTCGCCCGCAGCCGCCGGAAGATGGCCTCATGAGCGACCCGACGCTCAAAGCGGGTCTCGACCCGACCCCGACCCCGGTGCCATCGCGGGTGCGAATCCGCGGCGAGGCGCCGCCGCAGCCGGCCGTCGCGACGGCAAGTGCCAACGGGCAGCTGCGGGTCGCCCCCGAGGTCGTCTTCGACGCCCGCGACGTCTGCGTCCACTACGGCAGCAAACAGGCGCTGAAAGGGGTCTCGCTGCGGATTCGGCGCGGGCAGATCACCGCTCTGATCGGCCCCTCCGGCTGTGGCAAGACGACCTTCCTGCGCAGCCTCAACCGCATGAACGACTCGGTCGCGAGCTTCAAGATCGGCGGCCAGATCCTCTACCACGGCCACGACCTCTATGGCGGCAACGTCGACCAGGTCGAGGTGCGGCGGCGAATCGGGATGGTCTTTCAGAAACCGAACCCCTTCCCGAAGTCGATCTACGACAACGTCGCCTGGGCGCAGCGCAACCTCGGCTTGAAGTCGGGACTCGACGAGCGCGTGGAGAGGGCCCTGCGCGGCGCCGCTCTCTGGGAAGAGGTCAAGGACCGGCTCAAGGACAGCGCCCTGGGGCTGTCCGGCGGACAGCAGCAGCGACTCTGCATCGCCCGCGCGATCGCGATCGAGCCCGACGTGCTGTTGCTCGACGAGCCCGCTTCCGCCCTCGACCCAATCGCCACCGGGGCGATCGAGGACCTGATGCACAGCCTCAAAGGCCGCTTCACGATCGTGATCGTCACCCACAACATGCAGCAGGCGGCGCGGGTTGCCGACCGCACCGCCTTCTTCAGCCTCGACTCCGGCGTTGCGAAGCCGGTCGGCACCATGATCGAGTACGACGACACCGAGACGATCTTCGGCCAGCCGCGCGACCCGCGCACCCGCGACTACGTCAACGGCCGCTTCGGCTGACGAGCTCGTGTGCCAGCCGGACGGCCGGCTCAGCCACGCAGGATCGCGTCGCCGGAGACCTGCGGCAGCAGCGAGCTCCCGCACTGCCAGCAGAAGGTGGCGCCGCTGCTGTGCGGAGCACCGCAGGAGCCGCAGGAGCCCGAGGCGCCGGTCTCCTCCATCCGCACGATGCGTTCGACCTCGCTCAGTTCGGCGTCGGCGTCCTGCAGCTCGACGGCGCGCTTGACCAGGACCTCGACCTTGACGCTGTTGCGGATCGTCATCTCGTAGGCGAGCCCGCCGAGGTCCCACTGCAACTCGGCCACCCGAGCGACGAGCTGGTCGCGACGCCGCTGCAGGTCGACGACGAACTCCTGGCCGTAGGCGGCGCTGAGCTCGCCCTGCGGGGCCGGGGTCGTGGCCGGGCCGGGAATCGGCACAGCCTTCCGCCTGGGGATCCCAAGCCTCATTCGCCGAAGAATTCCCCGGTGAATTCGCCGCCTTCGCAGCCGGCGGCACCGCTTTCGCACTTGCCGCCGGGCTGGACGGTGGGCGGCGGCAACTTGACGTCGCCAGCGGGCTTGAGGACTTCGGCGGCGGCTTCGGAGGTGCCGCTGCTGTCGACGGCCTGCTCGGGCGCCTTGGCCTTCTTCGCTTTGCCCTTGCCGCCGATTTCGTCGCCGCTGTCGGCAGTCGATGCGGTCGCGGTTTCTGCGCCGCCGCCGACTCTGATGATCTGCGGCGCCGGTGCCGCAGCGGTAGAGCTGCCGCTGTCGCCCGACTGCCCGATCATCACGCCGACCCCGATCGCCAGCACCAGCGTCGCGACGCCGGCGATCAGCGAGGCGTTGGCGGTCATCCGCGATCGGCGCTCGGGCGCGGCGGCGGGCCGGGGCTGGGTGGCCTCGGCTGGACGCTTGATCGCCTCCATGAAGATCACCGCGTCCATGAAGGGCAGGCGCGGGTCGCCGCGCCGCCGACCGCACTCGAGGCAGTAGCGCTGATCGGCGGCCATGTGCGCGCCGCAGGAGGGGCACCCTTCGCCCGCCGCGGCAGCCAACGGCGCGGAGGCGGGCATCGCCTTTGGCTCGAGGCCAGCAGTCACCACCGCATCTTCGGCCCAGCACCCATGGCCGGTGTTTAAGAGTTGTGAAGGTGTCGCCAGCCGCCGCTATCTGAATCAGGATGTTCACAACTGCGTCGCACCGCCAGACGAGACTTGCGCCGAGGCGTGACTACTCCCGGCAACGACGAGGGTGGGAAGAAAGCGGGCACCAAGTGCTGCGCGGAGTGCGCCGCGCCGATTTCCGGCCAGCGCGATCTCTGTCTCGAGTGCCGCTTCATGCCCTCGCCCTGGGCGGCGGCGGTTGCGGTGATGGGAATGCTCACGCTTGGCGTCCTGCTCGGCTCGGCGACCAGCCAGGTCGCCCAGAGCGCCGGTCTCACGTCGATCGTGCTCGAAGCGCCGGCGCGGGCACCGGTGGACGAGCAGGAGCCTGTCGAAACGGTCAGCGCGGCGCCCGCCGCACCCGAGCCGGCGCCGCTGCCGGCCGCCGTCTCCAGCCTGCCGGCGGTGCCCCCGCTCGCCGAGGAACCGGCGAGCGAAGAACCGGCGGCGCCCCCGGTTCTGCCGCCGGAAATCCCTGAAGAAGAAACCCTCCCCTCAGTTGAGCACCTGTTCCTGATCGTGCTCGAAGCGAGCGGCTTCGAGGAATCGTTCGGCGCGACCTCGCCCACCCCCTACCTGGCGAAGGCGCTGGCGGAAAAAGGCGAGCTGGTCTCCAACTACTACGCCGTCACCAGCGGCGACCTCGCCAACCAGATCGCCCTGCTCAGCGGCCAGGGGCCGACGCCGGAGACGGCTGCCGAGTGCCCGGCGTACACCGACATCGTCCCCGGCACGCTTTCCAGCGAAGGACAGGTCGAGGGCTCCGGCTGCGTCTATCCGCCGGCGACGCCGACGCTGCCCGCCCAGCTGATCGAGAAGAAACTGAAGTGGAAGGCCTACGTCGAGGACGCGGTCGAACCCTGTGTCCACGAAGTCGGCCGTCGCAACCCATTCGTCTACTTCCACGCCCTCGTCGACGAGCCCGGATGCGCCCAGAACGACGTCGGCCTCGATCGGCTCGCCTTCGACCTGAAGGCAGCGGCAAAGACGCCGACGCTCTCCTACATCGTTCCCAACGCCTGCCAGGAAGGCGGCGCGGTGCCTTGCGAACCGGGGCAGGCCGCCGGTCCCCTCGCCGACGAAGAATTCCTGCGCAGGGTGGTGCCGGCGATCGAAGCCTCGCCCGCCTACAAGCAGGGCGGCCTGATCGCGATCACCTCTGCCCAGGCACCGCAAACCGGGACGGTGATCGACACCAGCGCCTGCTGCGTCAGCCCGGCTTACCCGAATCTCCCCCCCACCCCGGCGGCGGAACCCAGCGGCGGTCCGGTCAAACCCGTCGGCGGCGGCGGCAAGGTTGGCCTGCTGTTGATCTCGCCCTTCGTCGAGCCCGGCAGCGTCGAAGAGACCAGCTTCTACAACCACTACTCGCTGCTGCTCACGATCGAGGAACTGTTCGGGCTCGAGAAGCTGGGGTACGCGAACGAACCGGCACTTGTTCCGTTCGGTGAAACCGTCTTCAACGCCAGCGAAGAGAGCGTTAAGCAGGTCGAGTGAAGAGGCGTTGTCGATTTACCCAGTGAAGTATTGAGTCGTTCCTATATCGTTTGCCTTGCGAGCCGGATCGGTTGGGAAGCGCCGGGACTCGCCGGGGAAGCGAACGGGGATCGAGGCGAGGCAGCTGAAGCTGTTCAGTGGAAAGGGCTTGGCAGTTGGAGCTGTCACCTTTGCGACGGCCTTGACGGCGATCGCGGGTGCTGCCACGGGCACCGGGGTCGTCGAGAACGACGTCAGGATCGACGTCCACAGCCAGATCCAGCCGTACCGCCTGCCCCGCGTCGAGCCCGCCCCGATCGCCGTCTTCATCTCCGGTCACATCGGCACCCGGTCCGGGGCCGTGCCTCCGCAGCTGCAACGGATGACCGTCAAGGTCAACCGGCACGGGCTCCTGCAGTCGCGGGGCCTGCCCACCTGCACCCTCGCCGAGGTCCAGCCCAGTACGACCGGGCGCGCGCTCGAGCGCTGCGCCGATGCCCTGGTCGGCTCGGGCCGCTTCTGGGCCTCGATCGTGCTGCCGGACCAGCGCCCCTATGCGACCCGCGGCAGGCTGCTGGTCTTCAACGGTCGCAAGGGCGGCAGGCCAGTCCTCTTCGCCCACATCTACACCACGCTGCCCTTCGCGACCTCGTTCGTCATCACCTTTGGGATCAAGCACATCGCCGGGGGCGCGTATGGGACCGAACTCGACGCCTCGCTCCCCCAGGCCCTCGGCAGCTGGGGCTTCGTCAACCGGATCAAGCTCACCCTGCGGCGCAAATATCCCTACCGAGGCCGCGAGCGCAGCTATTTCAACGCCAGCTGCCCGGCCCCGTCGGAAACCAACGTCACCGCCTTCCCCCTGGCCCTGGCGAGCTTCTACTTTCCCGACGAGAAGCCGATCAGCCTGACCGTGACCAAGAGCTGCCGGGTGGCGAAGTGAGGCGACTCGCCGCGATGGCGGCCCTCGCCTGCCTGCTGCTCATCCCCGCCACGGCCTCGGCCCGCTACGACCCGCTCGGCTCAGGCAGCACCAGGCTGACTCTCGACAAGGGCCTGCTGACCCTGCTGGGGCGGCACGGGGTCGAGCTGAGTGCGGTCGCGCCAGCGACGCTCGCCGGCCGTGTGGTCACCTTTCCGGTCGCCGCAGGCAAATTCGACCCGACCAGCGCCAGGGGCGTGGTCGACCACGAAGGCGCCCTGCTCTTCAGCGCCGGAGCGAGGAGCGTCCCGCTCAAGGACCTGCAGCTGAAAACGACTCAGAGGCGGTCTCCCTTCTCGGTCAAGGTCGGCGGCGGTCAGCTCAAGCTGGCCACCGCCGCCAGCCTCAGGGTCAGCCGGGCCGGATTCGGCGAGAAGATCGCGGTGCGGAAGCTCGCCCTGAGCGCAAAGGTGGCGACGCGACTGGCCAAGAAGCTGCGCCTTCGGGGAGTCCTCCGGGAGGCGGTGCCGCTCGGCTCCACCCTGACCAGGGCGCAGCCCGAAACCGTCTCCCTGCTGGGCCAGGGAGTGGCTTCGCTCAGCCTCGACTCCGCGATCGCCGCCAAGCTGCAGGGGCTGTTCGTCGCGATCAACCCGATCTTCCCGGCCGAACACATCGGTCCGGTTTTCAACCTGCCGATCTTCGGCGGCACGATCTCCCCCGACGCCTCGCTGGGCACGCTCGAAACCTCAGGTGCGCTCGAAGCGCTGCAGCTGGGCGGCGGCCAGATCTTCTGGCAGGAGACCTGGCTCGACTTTGCCACCAGAACGGCTTCCGCCGAGGTCAACGTCCAGCCCTCGCCCCCCTATGCCGGTCAGGCCGGCCGGCTCCCGATCGGCAACTTCGGGCCGGCGGCCGTCGCTTCGAACCCCCGCGCTCGCACCGTCGCCGTCACCGCTGCCGCCATCACCCTGCAGGCCCAGACCGCCGCGACCTTCAACGAGATCTTCGCCCGCCCCCAGGGCAAGGACGGGGTCTTCCAGGCCGGGGAAGCGCTGGGCACCATCTCCTTCACGGCCCACACTCAATAGGGCGAGGAAGGCTAAGCGGCAATGCGGGCCGGCGAGGAGCCGTTCGCGTTGCCGTTGAGGAGGTCGAGGATGACTCCCTCGCGCAGGCCGCCCTTGCCGATCTGCAGCGGCTGGCCGAGCAGCTCGGAGACCTTCTCCAGCAGCAGCACGCCGGTGGTGAGGATGCGGACCCGGACCGGGTCGAGCTCGAAGCGGCGGGCGACGTCGGCGGAGGGGTCGCCGCAGAGAACCCGTATCCCCCGCTCCAGGGTCTCGTACTCGAGCACGGTGCCGACCAATCGCCGCAGCGACGTCGCACTGCCGCCGACGGCGACGGCCTGCGCCGGATGCTCGACCTCGACTCCCGCGAAGATGTCGTCGATGCGGTCGCGAACCTTGCGGATCTCGGCCGCCGAGGGTGGGTCGGAGGCGATCAGCTCGTCGGCCAACACGCCGGAGCCGACCCGCCAGGAACGGACCTCCTCGACGCCGCCGGTGACGCTGCCGATGATGATCTCGGTCGAGCCGCCGCCGACGTCGACGACGCCGATCTTGCCCGCGACCGGGTGGCCCAGGCCTTTGGTGGCGCCGATGAAGGAGAGCCTGCCCTCCTCCTCGTCGCTGAGCACGTCGACCCGGACCCCGGCCGCCTCGCCGATCGCCACGGCGACCTGCTCGCCGTTGGAGGCCTCGCGAATGGCGGCGGTGGCGACGGCGCGAATCTCCTCAGCGCCGAGCTCCTGCGCCAGCCGCACCTGCGTCGCGACCACCTCGCAAACCTCCTCCACCTTCTCCGGAAGGATCTCGCCCTTCTTGCCCAGCGCTTTGTTGATCCGCGTATAGGCCCGCTGCTCCATCACCTTCTTCAACTGCCCGTCCACCGGCTCGGCAACGAGCACTCGGGTCGTGTTGGAACCAATATCTATGGCGGCACAGAGCATGCGGGGTCAGCCTGAATGTTCCCAGAACCCCCGGATCTCACACGAGTGTCCCGTGGGCGCCCCAGGGAGGGGGTCCGAGAACGGAGCCAGTTTGCCCCGCCCGCAGGACCCCCTCCCTGCGGCGCTGACTAAGCACTCGGGTGCGAGGCGTCCTCGAACTCGCGAAAGAGCCCGGTAACCACGAAGGCGACCTGCTCGCCAATGTCCACCGCGTTGTCGCCGATCCGCTCGATCGCCCGCGCCGCCAGCATCATCGTCATCGCCCACTCCCGCTTGTCGGTGTCATCGCCGATCGCCAGCGCCAGGCGGAAGCACTCGCGGTTGAGGTCGTCGACGACATCGTCCTGGCGGACCAGGTCGCGCGCCATCTCGACGTCGCGCTCGGCGAAGGCCCGCTTGGCCTGGGAGATCAGCGTCCGCGTCTGCGTGCCCATGGCGAGGATCAGGCTCACCATCTCCGCGTCGGCCGGGGGCTGATTGCCGGTGATCGGGATCACCTTGCAGATGTTCACGCACTGATCGCCCATGCGCTCGACGTTCTTCAGCACGTGCAGCAGCGCCGAGATCAACCGCAGGTCCGTTGCCACCGGCGACTGCGTCGCCAGCAGCGTGATCAGGCTCTGATGGACCTCCAGGTAGCGGCCGTCGATGCGGTCGTCGTCGGCGACGACGATCTGGGCCAGCTCGATGTCCTGGTGCTCGACCGCCTCCAGGGTGCGGCTGAGCGCGGCACTGACCAGGTCGAGGCCGCCGAGGCCGCTGGCCTCGAGGTTGTTGAGTTCCTCCTGATATTCGCTGCGGGCAGATTCGGCCATGCTCAACCGAACCGACCGCTGACGTAGTCCTCGGTCGCCTGCTGCGCCGGTTTGGTGAAGATCGTCTCGGTCGGACCGATCTCGACCAGGCGGCCGGGACGGCCGGTCTTCTCGAGGTTGAAGAAGGCGGTCAGGTCGCTGGCCCGCGCCGCCTGCTGCATGTTGTGGGTGACGATCGCGATCGTGTAGCGGTCCTTGAGCTCGCGGATCAGGTCCTCGATCGCCAGGGTGGCGACCGGGTCCAGGGCCGAGCAGGGCTCGTCCATCAGCAGCACCTCCGGCTCGACCGCGATCGCGCGGGCGATGCAGAGTCGCTGCTGCTGCCCGCCCGAGAGGCCCGAGCCCGGCTTGTCGAGCCGGTCCTTGACCTCCTCCCAGAGGTTGGCGCCGCGCAGCGAGCGCTCGACGACGGCGTCCTTCTCGGACTTCTTCATCCGGCTGGCGTTGAGGCTGAGCCCGGCGGCGACGTTCTCGTAGACCGACATCGTCGGAAAGGGGTTGGGGGACTGGAAGACCATCCCGACCAGGCGCCGGACCTGGACCGGGTCGACACCCGCCCCGTAGACGTCCTCGCCGTCGAGGCTGATCTCGCCTTTGACGGTGGCCCCGGGCGTGAGCTCGTGCATCCGGTTGAGCGCGCGCAGGAAGGTCGTCTTGCCGCAGCCGGAGGAGCCGATCAGGGCCGTCACCTTGTTCGGCTCGATCCTCATGCTGACCTCTTCGACGGCCTGGAAGTCGCCGTAGTAGAGGCTGACGCTCCTGGCCTCGATCGTCTTCGCGCCGCGCCCTACGGGCAACTCGGCGACAGCGCTCGAAGTTCCCGTCACCGCCCCCCCAGTCGTCTCCATCTGGTTGGCCTCGGCCGCGGTCCGTTTAGTGCCTGCGGCTCCCAACATGGCTCTCCGTTTCTTCTCGTCCACTGATCAGCGGATCTCGGTTTTGTAGCGCCGGTAGATCAGGCGAGCCACCACGTTCAGGATCATCACGATAGCGATGAGGGTGAGGGCGGCAGCCCAGGCGCGGTCGTAGGACGCCTGCTTCATCACGCCCGGGGATCGGTACTCGTTGTAGGCGTAGACGGCGAGGTTCTGCATGCGGCCGTTGAAGGGGTCGGAGTTGATCGAGTCGATCACGCCGGTGGTGACCAGCAGCGGCGCCGTCTCGCCGATGATCCGCGCCGTGGCCAGCATCACCCCGGTCACGAGGCCGGCGAAGGCGGTGGGCAGGACGACCTTGGTGATCGTCCTCCACTTCGGCGTCCCCAGCGCGTAGGCAGCTTCGCGGAGGTGGTTGGGGACGATCTTCAGGACCTCCTCGGCGGAGCGGATCACGATCGGGATCATCAGCACCGAGAGCGCCACCGAGCCCATCACGCCGAGCCGGATGCCGGGGCCGAAGAAGATCTCGAAGAGCGCGTAGGCGAAGAGGCCGGCGACGATCGAGGGGATGCCGGTCATCACGTCGACGAAGAAGGTCAGCGCCCGGCGCAGCTTGCCGCTGCCGTACTCGGTCAGGTAGATCGCCGCCATGATCCCGATCGGGACCGAGATCAGGGCGGCGACGCCGGTGATCGCCAGCGTGCCGACGATCGCGTGGGCGGCACCGCCGCCGTTGATCACCCCGCGGGCCGACTCGGTGAAGAATTCGACGCTGAGGCCGGGGATGCCCCGTTTGGCGACCTCGTAGAGCAGCGAGATCAGCGGAATCATCGCCAGCCCGAAGGCCGCGGCGATCGCGAGGGTGACGACGCGATCCTTCGCTCGCCTCGGCCCCTCCACGACGCGCGACCAGGCGTAGAGCACGGTGGCGGCGAGCAGCACCGCCCCCAGCAGCATCACGCCGATGCTGAAGGAGGCCGCCGCGAGCAGGGCCGCGGCGGCGAAAAGGGCCGAGCCGGCGACGACCGCATAGGGAGCCCAGCTCGGCAGGGCCCCACCGGAGATCCCGCTCGAGGCCAGGGCCAGAGCACCGCCGCCCGCCGGGTCCGCCGCCTGTTTTTTCACCGCAGGCGCCATCTATTCGGTGTTCTGCCGGGCGATCACGGCGCGGGCGGCCATGTTGGTGACGAGGGTGATCGCGAAGAGGACGAGGCCGGTGGCGATCAGGGCGTTGATCGCCAGTCCCGAGGACTCGGGGAAATCGAGGGCGATGTTGGCGGCGATCGTCGACGGGTTCGACTGGCTGATCAGGTTGAAGGTGACGACGCCGGAGACGGAGAGGATGATCGTCACCGCCATCGTCTCGCCGAGCGCCCGGCCGAGGCCGAGCATGGCGCCGCTGATGATCGACGATTTCCCGAACGGCAGCACCGTCATCCGGATCATCTCCCAGCGGGTCGCGCCCAGCGCCTGGGCGCCTTCCTGAAGCTTGCGGGGCGTCTGCGCGAAGACCTCGCGGGCGACCGCGGAGACGATCGGCAGGATCATCACCGCCAGCACCAGGCCGGCGACGAACATCGCCCGGCCGGTGGTGGAGGCCGGGCCCTTGAAGAAGGGAATGAAGCCAAGGTTCTCTTCCAGCCACTTCATCACCGGCACCGTCGCGGGCCCGAGCACGAAGATCCCCCAGAGGCCGTAGACGATGCTTGGGATCGCCGCCAGCAGGTCGACCAGGTAGCCCAGGGTGAGGGCGATCCGCGGCGGCGCGATGTGGGTGATGAAGAGGGCGACCGCGACGGCGAGCGGGACCGCGACCAGAGCCGCGAAGGTGGCGGCGAGCACGGTGCCGAAGGCGAGCGGCGCGACGTAGTCGACCAGGCTCTTGCCTTCGGGCAGGTCAGCGGCGGCGGCGGTAACCGCGGGCAGCCCCTCGGCGACGAGGAAGATCGCCACCCCCGCCAGCAGGGCGAGGATCGTCACCGCGGCGGCGGTCGCCGTGTTGGAGAAGACCCGGTCGCCGACGCGGCGGCGTCCTCCGGACGCCGCCGCGAGCAACTGACCGGCATTGGTCGTGGTATCGACCTGTGCCACGTCGTTCCTAACCGGCTTCGATCGCTTCGATAGCCGGGGTGATCTTTGACGTCAACGAGGCCGAGAGCGGTGCGGAGCCGGCATTTTCGGCCGCCGCTTCCTGACCTTCGGGGCTGATCGCGTATTCGAGCAGGCCCTTGACCACCGCTGCTTCATCCGCGGACTTGTAGTCCGTGCAGGCGATCAGGTAGGAGACGAGCACGATCGGGTAGGTCCCCTCCGCTTCGGTCTTGCGGTCGAGCGCGAACGGGAACATGTACTTGCCACCCTTCAGCGCCTTGTCTTCGGGCGACTCCTCGAGGATCGCCGCCGCCGCTTCGGGGGTCGGTTCGGCGTAGTTCTTGCCGACCTTGATCTTGGCGCTGCCGAGTTCACCGGCCTGGCTGGCATCGGCGTAGCCGATCGCGCCTTCGCCGGCGCCGACGGCCTCGACGACGCCCGAGGTGCCGGAGGCGGCCTCGCCGCCCTTGACCGGCCAGTCGCCGCTGACTTCATGGGTCCAGACGCTGGGGACGACCTCGGACAGGTATTCGGTGAAGTTCTCCGTCGTCCCGGACTCGTCCGAGCGATTCACCGGAACGATGCGGGTATCGGGCAGATCGACGCCGGCGTTGTCGGCGGCGATCGCCTTGTCGTTCCACTGGGTGATTTCCTGGTTGAAGATCTTCGCCAGGGTTTCCGGGGAGAGCTGCAGCGATTCGACCTCGGGCAGGTTGTAGATGATCGCGATCGGCGAGACGTAGGCGGGAACCTCGATCAGTTCGCCCAGGGCGCAGCGCTTTGCCGCTGCTTTCATTTCGCCTTCTTCTTCGGAGATCGCCGCGTCGCTGCCGGCATAACCGACGCCGCCGGCGATGAACTGCTCGCGGCCCCCGCCGGAGCCAACCGGGTCGTAGGAGACGGTGACGCCCGAGTTTTCGTTCTCGAAGTTGGCGATCCAGGCTTCCTGGGCCGCCTCCTGCGAGGTGGCACCGGCGCCCGCCACTTCACCGGAGAGATCGCCGGAGGAAGAACTACCGCTGGTTTCGTCGTCGCTGCTGCCACAGGCGGCAACGCCCAGGGCCAGGATCGACGCGAAGGCCAGGACCGCAAGCCATCTAAAGCTGGACATCAGACTCCCTTTTGTCGTTGGTCGCATACTGAGAGGCCGTCGACCCGAAGTCGAAGCCGCGGCCACACTCGCAGCGGCCCCCGTGCAGCTTGTTACCTGGCTGTATCGAGCATGTAAAAAAGATGTAAAAGCGCTGCTGGTCGCGGCCAGGACGGCCAGCCTCAGCCATCGGGCGAGAAGCGGTAACCGATGCCGCTGTGGGTGTGGATCAGCTGCAGGTCTGGCAGCGCCTCGCCGAGCTTGGCGCGCAGCCGGCTGACGTAGACGTCGACCGAGCGGTCGTCGCGCCTTGGCTGGCTGCCCCAAACCTCTGTGAAGAGCTCCTCGCGGGTCATGATCCGCTGCGGGCAGGAGGCGAGGGTGACGAGCAGCTGCAGCTCCCGCATCGTCAGGCTCAGGGGACGGCCGTCGACGAGAGCGGCGTGCTCATCGGGGCGAATCTCCAGGCGACTCTCGAGTCGATGGGAGGAGTGACCGGTTCCGATCGCCATGGTCGCCGAGCTTGGCGATCGCCGGCGCGGTTGCGGTTATCCGACCGTGAAGCTGCTGTGAACGACTTGTGAAACCGGCTCCGCGGTTGGCTCCGGCGCCTCGGGCCCGGGCAGGGCCGGTTCCTCGACCGGCCCGCCAACCGGCTCCGGGTCGAAGCGATAACCGACGCCGAAGTGGGTGTGGATGTATCCCCAGCCGGGCGAGCGCTTCTCCAGCTTCTGGCGCAGCTTGCGGATGAAGACATCGACCGAGCGATCGCCATGGGCCATCGCGTAGCCCCAGACTCGCTGGTAGATCGCCTCGCGCTCGAGGACCTGCCCTTTGGCGCCGGCCAGCAGCTGCAGCAACTCGAACTCGCGCCGGGTCAGGTCGAGGCTGGCGCCGCCGAGCACGAAGGCCTGGAACTGATCGGGCCGGATCTCCAGCTCGCCGACGACCGTCGGGCCCGCCTGCGCCTCGGAGCGACCGCGGCGGTGGCGGCGGGAGACGGCTTCGATCCTGGCCATCGCCTCCTCAGGATGGCAGGGCTTGGTAATCCAGTCGTCGACGCCGAGCCGCAGGCCGCGGACCCGCTGGGCGACGGTGGAGCGGCCCGTGCAGACGACGATGCCGAGATCGGGGAGCAGCCCACAGATGCGCTCGAGGTAGGCCCCGCCCTCCTCGCCCAGCAGCGCGGGGTCGAGCAGCAGCGCGTTCAGCTTCATCCCCACCAGCTCCTGCGGGGGAATCGCGCTGGAGGCAACCCGCAGCTCCCAACCGGCAGCGTCGGCCCGCTTCGCGAGCACGGTGACGAAACCGCTGTCGTTGTCGATGACGGCGAGGCGGACGATGGCACGATTGTATGTGCCCCAAATGGCGGAACGGCCTGCGTTCACAGGATTTTCACAGGGAGCTCAGCGCCAAATTGCGGCAATTCGCCCGAAAATCAACCGGGCCCTGGCCCCAGCCCCTACGAGTTCTCCTAGCTGATGGCGCCGGTCGCGGTCAGCGCCAGCACCAGCACGCCGAGAGCGATCCGGTAGACGACGAAGATCCCCAGCGTGTGGGTGCCGAGGTAGCGGATCAGCCAGGCGATCGCCACATAGCCGGTGACGAAGGCGACCAGGGTCGCGATCACCGTCGCCGCGGCCGAGGGGCTGCCGTTTTCGCCGACCTTGCGCAGCTCGAAGAGGCCGCTCAGGACCACCGCCGGGACCGAGAGCAGGAACGAGTAGCGGGCGGCGGCAACGCGGTCGAAATCGCGGAAGAGGCCGGCGGAGATCGTCGCCCCCGAGCGCGAGACGCCGGGGATCAGGGCGAGGGCCTGGGCGATGCCGACGAAGAGGCCGTCGCGACCGTTCATCTCGGTCAGCGCCCGCTGCTTGGTGCCGACGTGCTCGGCGAGCAGCATCACGAAAGAGAAGAGGATCAGGGCCGAGCCGATCAGGTAGAGGCTGCGCGCGCCCGACTCGATCTGGTCCTTGAAGACGAAGCCGAAGATCGCGATCGGGATCGTGCCGAGGACGATGAACCAGCCCAACCGCGCCTCCTGGCTGGCCCGGCGGATCGGCACCCGCAGCTCGCTCAGCCAGGCGACGGCGATGCGCCAGAGGTCGGCGCGGAAGTAGATCAGGACCGCGGCCATCGTCCCGAGCTGAATCACCGCCGTGAAGCCGGCGCCGGGATCGTCCCAGCCCAGCAGCGCGGGGACGATGCGCAGGTGACCGCTGGAGGAGATCGGCAGGAACTCGGTCAGTCCCTGCACCAGGCCGAGCACGATGGCTTCCAAGGTGTTCATGGCGGGGCATCCTATGGCGACGCCTTAAGCGGAGATGAGCGAGCTCGCACGGCAGCATCCCGCCGCTGCCGTGCGCTAGATTCCCGACCGTGAAGCGGACCGCGGCAGCCCTCGTCTCGATCTTGGCCACGATGCTCCTGGTGGCCCCGGTGGCGATGGCCGAGAACGGCGTCGGCCTGGCCGGCCCCACCACCGACAAGACGGTCACCTTCTTCTGCTTCGGCGTGATCGCCTTCTTCGCGATCCTGGTGATTGGGATGTCGCTGCTCCAGGGCAAACTGGAGAAGCGCAAGGAACGCCGCCGCAGCGACTTGCAGCGCTTTAACTGAGCCGGAAGCCGCTCAGTAGGCGTTTCTCGGTTTCGCCCTCGATCTTCGCCACCACTTCGACCCTGCCCTCCAGCGGGGTGCCGCGGATCTTCGTCGCCAGCAGGTCGTCGACCTGGAAGATGCCAGCCGAGTTGTTGAGCTCGATCTCGATCCGGACCGGCCGCTCCTCCCCCGCCTCGATCCGCACCTCGTCGATCGCCGCGGCGGAGATCGAGTGGATCCCCTCGTGTCCGGACTCGATCGGGATCCGGGTCCGGCCCTGGGCCATGTCGAGCGCGTCGGCGACGCGGACGACGCCGCCCTCGAGCGTGTAGGGCTCGCCGCGACTGCGGTGGCCAATGATCGCGTGGAGGATCTCCGAGGCGACGACGGTGCGCTCGGGCTCGCGGTAAGAGCCGGCCAGCAGCCGTTCGAGGGCGGTGTTGGCGAGAAACAGCGAGTAGGCCTCGTGGTTGGCGCGGTGGATCGACATGCCGACGTCGTGCAGCAGGGCACCCCCGGCGACCACCACCTCGGCGTCGCGGTCGCGCATCCCGTGATCGGAGACCATCGCCGGCTCAACTCCCGCCTTGACCAGGAGGCGCAACAGCCGCAGAGCGACGTTGAGGACGATCTGCATGTGGACCCATGAGTGGTCCGACATCCCCAGCCGCTCCGACTGGACCTGGGTCATGTACCACCAGGCCCGCACCTGGTCGTCGGCGTTGACCGCCTCGAGAAAGCCCTCGAGCTTGCGGTTGCCGCGGGTCGGGGCGCGCACCTTGGCCTCGGCGATCGCCTCTTTCGGTGGTTTCCGGGTCGGACCCTGCGGGTCGGGCGCTGGAACTGCGTCGCTCATGGGGCGATCGTAGGGAAGGGGTCGGGTGCCCTCCCCTTCACCGGCCTCAGCCGCAGACCGGCCAGGGGCTGGAGCCCGACTGGGAATACAGCAAGGCGGCGCGGTAGTCCTGCTCGTCCTCGGGAGCAGCGGCCGGGTCGCCGGAGCCGCCGACGGATTCCCAGGTGCCGTAGTCGAACTGGTATTTGCCGCGGTAGCTGCCGTCGGAAGAGACGACGGTGGGGTCGCCGCCGGACTCGCAGGCGGCGATCGACTCGAGGGTCTCGATGGTGACGCCGCCGGGAAGAGCGGCAAACATTTCCTGGCGCTGCTTGCGGACAGCGGCGCGGCGTTCGACCCGGATCTGATGCGTGACCGTGTCGATCATGTGGTGGAAGCGGTCGATCGGTCGCTGCAGGGGCGCGATCCGCGCCACCTGGGCATCGCCGACACCGACGTTGTCGTCGCCGTCATCGCCGGTCGTCGCGAGGGCAGCGGCCGGGAAGGCAAAGGCGAGGAACAGGGCAGGGACGATATGTGTGCGTTTTATGAGCAAGCGGAGGACAGTTGCGGTCTTTGCGGCCCTGATGGGTGATCGCGATCACACAACGGCTCCCGCAAGCCTCAATCCGCACTTGCCCAGGCACGAATCGTCGGCGGGAATCCAACCTGCATCCGAACTGCATCCATCATGATTCGCCAATCGCCGAGCAATCGACAACGCGGCTGTTGCTCGCCTGCCCGGACCGACCGGGGCTGATCGCGCGCGTCAGCGGCTTCCTCGCCGGCGCCGGGCTCAACATCGTCGACGCCGACCAGCACTCGACCGCCGAGGGCCGCTTCTTCATGCGGATGGTCTTCGACCCGGTCCCCGAGGACGAGTGGGCGGAGCTGCGACGGCGCTTCGCCGAGGAGGTCGCCGGGCCTTTCGAAATGGAGCACCGCTTCGCCGAGTCGAGCCAGACGAAGCGGGTGGCGGTGATGGTCTCGCGCGAAGACCACTGCCTTTCCGACCTGCTCTGGCGCTGGCGCAGCGGCGAGCTCGGCGGTGAGCTGGTCGCGGTGCTCTCGAACCACCCCGACCACGCCGAGCAGGTCGCCGCCGTCGGCCTCCCCTTTCACCACATCGCGGTCGACTCGGGATCCCGCGAAGGGGCCGAGCGGCAGGCGCTCGACCTGCTCGGCGAGATCGACCTGCTCGTCCTCGCTCGCTACATGCAGGTCCTTTCCGCGCGCTTCCTGAACGAGCTCGGGGTGCCGGCGATCAACATCCACCACAGCTTCCTGCCGGCCTTCGTCGGTGCCAACCCCTACCGCCGCGCGCACGAGCGCGGCGTCAAGTTGATCGGCGCCACCGCCCACTACGTCACCGCCGACCTCGACGCCGGCCCGATCATCGATCAGGACGTGACCCGGGTCAGCCACAGCGACGAGGTCGCGGACCTGGTCCGGATCGGCCGCGACGCCGAGCGGCTGGTGCTGGCCCGCGCCGTGATGGCCCACCTCGACGACCGCGTCCTGCTCGACGGCGAGCGCACGATCGTCTTCTAGAGCCGCTCCCGGGAGAAACTGGCTATCCAGCCAGTCAATGCCCTAAGGTGCCGGAAGCGATGGAGCAGGCGACCCTCCCCCACCCGCCGCTCGGACGCGGCGCAACCCTGCCGCCGGGCCCACGCGCCCCGGGGATCGCACAGTTGCTGCACTACGCGCGCGACCCGCTCGGCTTCCTCTCCGTCTACCAGCGTCGCTACGGGGACATCTTCACCGTCCGCTTTCCCTATTTCGGCCGGATCGTCTACGTCGCCCAGCCCGACCTGGTGAAAGCGCTCTTCACCGGCGACCCCGCCGTCTTCCACGCCGGCGAGGCCAACGCAACCGTGCTCGAGCCGGCGCTCGGGCCCAACTCGGTGCTGACCCTCGACGACGCGCCCCACCTGCGCCAGCGCAAGCTGTTGCTGCCCCCCTTTCACGGTGAGCGGGTGGAGCGCTACGGCGAGCTGATCCGCGAGATCACCCGTCGCGAGATGGAGAGCTGGCCGGCCGGCGAGCCCTTCGCGATCCGCCCGCACACGCAGCGGATCACCCTGGCGGTGATCATGCGTGCCGTCTTCGGCGTCCACGACGAGGAGCGGCTGGCCCGCTTCGAAGGACTGATCGACGACTTCGCCCGCCGGGTCGGGCTGGTCGCCTCGATACCTCCCCTGCGCCGGAACCTCGGCGGGCTCAGCCCCTGGGGCCGGTTCGTGCGCTCGCGCGCAGCCCTCGACGCCTTCATCTACGAGGAGATCTCCCTGCGCCGCGCCGAGGCGGAGACCGAAGAGCGCGACGACGTGCTCTCGCTGCTGCTCGGCGCCCGCGACGAGGAGGGCGAGCCGATGAGCGACCGCGAACTGCGCGACGAGATGGTCACGGTCCTTGGCGCCGGCCATGAGACGACCGCGACCGGGCTCGCCTGGGCGGTCGAGCGGCTCGCTCACAACCCCGGCGTGCTGGCGAAGCTGCGCGAGTCGCTGGCGGCGGGCCAGGAGGACTACCTCGGCGCCACGGTCAAGGAGACGCTGCGGGCGCGGCCGGTGATCGTCGACGTCGGCCGCAAGCTGACGGTGCCGGCGACGCTCGGCGGCTACGAGCTGGAGGCCGGGTCCTTCGTCCTCGCCGCGATCGCCGCCCTCCACTACCGCGAGGACGCCTTCCCCGAGCCACAGGCATTCCGCCCCGAGCGCTTCCTCGACACCAGGACCGACAACTACGCCTGGATCCCCTTCGGCGGCGGCGTCCGCCGCTGCGTCGGCGCCGCCTTCGCGGAATACGAGATGCGGACGATCCTGCGCGAGTTCGTCGAGCGGGCCGAGCTGCGTCCCGCCGACCCGAAGCCGGAAAAGGTCAAGATCCGCAACATCACCCTGGTCCCGGCGAGGGGCGCCCGCGTCGTGCTCGAGCGCCCGCTCCTCTAGCCGGCGGCCGGCTCGGCCTCGGCTGTGGCCTGAGCCTGCTCCCACTTAGCCAGCAGCTCTTCGACCGTGCTCTTCGCCTTGCGGTGGCGCTCCTCGGCCTGCTCGGCGCGATCCGGCCGGGACCAGATCGTGGGGTCGGAGAGCTCCTCCTCGACCGCCCGCAGCTCGGCTTCGGCGCGCTCGATCCGCGCCTCCAGCTTGGCCGCCTTCTTCGCCGCCTTCTCGGCCGGCTTGGTGGCGCTGTACTTGCCGCCCTTCGACGGCGCTGAGGACTTCGCCGCCGCGCTCGTCGCCGACTCGCGCTCGTCGCGGCGGCGCTGGTACTCGGCCCAGCCGCTGTCGTGGCTGTGCAGCTTGCCGTCCTCGCAGACGATCGTGCGGCTGCCGACCGCCTCCAGCAGGGCACGATCGTGGGAGATCAGGACGACGGCCCCCTCAAACTCCATCAGCGCGTCCTCGAGCGCCTCGCGGCTCTCGATGTCGAGGTGGTTGGTGGGCTCGTCGAGGATCAGGACGTTGGCGCCGGAGGCGACCAGGATCGCCAGCGAGAGCCGCCGCTGCTCGCCGCCGGAGATGTCGCCCAGCTGCTTCTCGGCGTCTTTGCCGGAGAAGAGGAAGCCGCCCAGCAGCGCCCGCGCCTTCGGCCCGGCGAGTCCGGTCTCGCGCTGGGCGGCGTCGAGCACGGAGCCCTCCCCCGCCGCCGTGTCGGCATGCTGAGAGAGGTAGCCGAGCCTGACGTTGTGGCCGTTGCGGACGCTGCCCGCGGCCGGCTCGCGGCGGCCGGCCAGGGTCTCGATCAAGGTCGTCTTGCCGCTGCCGTTGGCACCGACCAGGACGACGTGCTCGCCGCGCTCGACTTCCAGCTGAGCGTCGGAGAGGAGGGTGCGACCCGGAACCTCGATTTTCCCGTTGACGAGTTTGAGCACCACGCGGCCGGGCCGCTCCGGCGGTTTGAAGGAGAAGCGCAGCTTGCGGGTGTCGCGGCGTTCGGCCTGCGGGCCGCCTTTCTTCTTCTTGTCGATCTGTTTGATCCGCGACTGTGCCTGTTTGGCCTTGGTCGCCTTGTAGCGGAAGCGCTCGACGAATTTCTCCATCCGCTCGATCTCGGCCTGCTGGCGGTCGATCGCCTTGCCGAGGGCGATCTGGCGCGCCGCCTGCTCCTGGCGCCAGGCGTGCCAGGGACCGGCGAAGAAGCGGGCGCGCTGGGCCTCGATCTCCAGCACCGAGGTGCCAACCGCCTCGAGGAACCAGCGGTCGTGGGCGACCAGGACCACGGCCGCATCGAGGTCGACGAGATAGGACTCCAGCCACTCCAGCGAGGGAATGTCGAGGTGGTTGGTGGGCTCGTCGAGCAGCAGCAGGTCCGGCTTGGTCGCCAGCGCTCGGGCCAGCGAGGCGCGGGTCAGCTCGCCGCCGGAGAAGGTCGAGAGCTGGCGCTCGCGTTGCTCGGGGCCGAAGCCGAGCCCGCGCAGCACTTCCAGCACCTGGTCGCGCCAGCGGTAGCCACCACCGGCTTCGAGCTTGTGCTGGGCAGCCGAGTAGGCGGCCATCGTCTCCTCGTCGACGCCCTTCGACATCTCGCCCTCGAGGCGCTCGAGCTCGACCTCCGTCGCGATCATGTCGGCGCGGCCGGAGAAGACGTAATCGCCGAGCGTGTCGCTGGAATCGCGCGGGGGGCGCTGGTCGTGGAGGGCGACCCGGGCACCACGGTGGATCGTCAGCGAGCCGGAATCGGGCGTCAGCTCGCCTGAAAGCACCCGCAGCAGCGTCGACTTGCCGGCACCGTTGCGACCCGACAGGGTCATTCGTTCGCGCGGCTCGAGCTTGAAGGAGACGTCTTCGAACAGCAGCTTGCCGCCGACGTGGACGTCCAGGGAGGTTGCGGTCGCGATTGCCATCGGAACCGACCAACTTAGAGAACCGCAGATCCGGCGTAACCTCACCCCATGGGGAGCCCGCTGCGACACCTCGGGGAGCTGGCCCGGGCACAGGCCACCCGGCGCTCCTCCGAGCGTGCCGACAGCCAGGCGCTGAGCGAGCTCGAGGCACGACCGCTGCAGCTGCCGGCGGGGCTCGAGGTCGAGTGGCTCGGGGTCTCCGGCTACCGGCTCAGCTACGAGGGCCGGACGCTCTTCATCGATCCCTACCTCTCACGCGTTCCCTTCCGCGACCTGCTGCGACGTCGGCCGACCCTGCCCGACCCGGCGGCGCTGGACCGCTTCGTCACGGCACCCGGGGAGACCGTCGGCGTTCTCGTCGGCCACACTCACTTCGACCACGCCGTCGACGCCCCAGCGCTTGCCCGGCGCCTCGACTGCAATGCCTACGGCTCGGAGTCCCTGCTCAAGCTGATGGCCCTGCACGGCCTCGCCGAGCGCACGGTCGTGGTCGAGCCCTACCGCACCTACGAGCTGGGCCCGTTCGAGGTCTCCTTCACGCCCAGCGCCCATTCCAGGCTGCTGCTCGGCCTCGCGGTTCCCTACGACGGCGAACTGACCTGCGAGCACCTCGATGCCCTCTCCCCCGGCGCCTACCGCTGCGGCCAGGTCTGGGGCATCTCGATCGCCGTCGCCGGGCTGCGCTTCTACCACCAGGGCAGTGCCAACCTCCTCGACGAGGCGGTCCGCGAGCGCGACGTCGACGTCTTCCTCGCCGGCATCGCCGGCCGCGGCTTCACCGACGACTACTGGCAGCGGATCCTGCCCAGGCTGAATCCGCGCGCCGTGGTCCCCACCCACTACGACAATTTCTTCCGCCCGCTGGGCCAGCGCCTCGAGTTCGTCACCGACGTCCGGCTCTCCGAGCTCCCCGAGGAGATCGGGGCCGTCAGCCGCGGGATCGAGATCGCCGCCCTCCCCCGCGCGGATTTCGCCGCTGACTTGTGACGCGCCTCGGCCGGCGATAGACGCATCAAACCGAGCAGTGCCTGGACGCGATCTGTTCGATCGTGCCCATCGTCCGCTGCGTGCCCTTGCCAAGCGCCTTCTCGATTGCCTTGAGGTCGAGGTCGGACTCGATCGTGCCGCCGCTGGGCAGCCAGAACAGCTCGCGGGCCTCGATCGCCAGGCCGTCCTCGTCGGTCGCCAGAGCCAGCACTTTCCTGCGCGCCGCCGCCGTCGGCTTCTTCGCCAACAGCGTCACCTGGAGCTTCCCCTTCGACGCTTCGACGAGCTTCGGCGCGAACGGCCCCCGAGCGGCGATCGCCGCGACCTCGTCGCAGCTGCGCAGAAAGACCGGCACTTCGTAGCCAAGCGCCTCACCGAGGCCGTGTTCGATCGTCTTCGTCAGCGCGCCCTCACGCTGCTTGGGCGCAGCGAAGATCACGTTGCCGCTGGCCCTGAAGGTGGCGACGTCATCGAAGCCCAGCGTCTCGAACTCCGTCCGCAGCTCGTCGTTTTTGATCCGGCGGTTGCCGAGATTCATCCCTCGCAGGAAGGCCACGTAGCGCTCCACGCCGGCACCCTAGCGTCAGTGTCGCGGGAGTTCGCCAACCGCCCGGCCCCGGGAGGGCTGGGCGGTTGGTTTGATGGAGGCGCCGAGATTCGAACTCGGATCCGCGGCCGCGGCGCGAAGGCGTCTACAGGTATAGCTGGCGCTTTTTTCTCGTCTCCCGGGGTCCGCGCCAGCGGGCACTACGGGAGACACAGCCCTCTGAAATTTCCCCTGGCAGACGGGGCGATCCGCCGGGGTGAGCCCGCATTCTGAAGCCGGCTGCCCTCCCGGCGGGCGCGGGAGGACCGACTCTCACAGCGCTTAGTTTCTAGCTAAGCGGCGAGGGCGAACTCATGGTCCGCACGTATTGGTTTGTGCCGGGGTTTAACGAGGCCTCCGGCAACCTCGACCTGCAACCTTTCGCACGAGTCGACCACGTCGAAGCCTGTCGCCCCCATGCTGACTGCGCTTGGAATTGTACGGTGTCGGGGAATGGTGGCCCCGTGAGAGAGCAGTCCTACGACGCAATCGTGCTTGGGGCCGGTCCGGCGGGAGAGGTCTGCGCCGGCCGTCTCGCCGACGGTGGCCTCAAGGTGGCGATTGTCGAGCAGCACCTGATCGGCGGCGAATGCTCCTACTACGCCTGCATGCCCTCGAAGGCGCTGCTGCGACCCGCCGACGTGCTCGGCGAGGCGCGGCGGCTGCCGGGAGTTCCGGTCGAGGCTGACAGCAGGCTCGACCCGCGGGCGATCCTGGCGCGCCGCGACGAGGTCATCCACGACCTCGACGACTCCGGTCAGCTGCCCTGGCTCGAAGAACGGGACATCGACCTCTTCCGTGGCGCCGGTCGCTTCGACGGCGAGCGCCGCCTGCTCGTCGGCGACGACGCCCTGACCGCCCGCACCGCGGTGATCATCGCCACTGGCAGCGGCGCCGCCATGCCGCCGATCCCGGGCCTCGACACAGTCGACGCCTGGAACAACCGCCAGGCCACCACCGCCAAGCAGGTGCCTGAGAGCATGATCGTGCTCGGCGGCGGACCGGTCGGCAGCGAGCTCTCCCAGGCCTGGGCCTCGTTGGGGACCAGGGTG
The DNA here is from genome assembly GCA_963811375.1 of uncultured Solirubrobacterales bacterium. Taxonomy (GTDB): domain Bacteria; phylum Actinomycetota; class Thermoleophilia; order Solirubrobacterales; family 70-9; genus VAYN01. The sequence goes on along the minus strand of CAWEQY010000008.1, from coordinate 358,473 downwards.
ACGCTGGTCGAGGGCAACGAGCAGCTGCTCTCGCGCGAGGAACCGTTCGCGGGAGAGCAGGTCGCCACTTCGTTGCGGGAGAGTTTTGGCGTCGACGTTCGTACCGGGGTACAGGCCGAAAAGATCGAAGCGGGCGGTCCCGGCGCGATCGCCCAGCTCAGCGACGACAGCCGGGTCGAGGGCGCCGAGATCCTGATCGCCGTCGGCCGCGTGCCCCACACTGCCGACCTCGCCCTCGAGTCCGCCGGGGTCGAGCCCGGCGAGCATGGCTTCCTCGCAACCGACGACCGGCTGCGAGTCGGTGGCCGTGACTGGCTCTACGCGATCGGCGACGTCAACGGCCGCGCCCTCTTCACCCACATGGGCAAGTACCAGGCCTGGGTCGCGGCCGAGAACCTGCTTGGCCGCGAGCTCGAGGCGCTCGCCGAAGGGATCGGCTCGCCGCGCGTCACCTTCACCGACCCCCAGGTGGCCGCCGTCGGCAGGACGCTCGATCAGGCCCGCGAGGCGGGGCTCGACGCGGTCGCCATCGACGTCCCCACCGACGGCTCCGCCGGCGCCAGCTTTCAGGGCAAGGACACCGGTGGCACCTCGCGGCTCGTCGTCGACCAGGCCCGCGGCACGATCGTCGGCGCCACCTTCACCGGCTTCGAGACCGCCGACTTCCTCCAGGCGGCGACCGTGGCGATCGTTGCCGAGGTGCCGCTGTCGCGCCTGCGCCACGCAATCGCGCCGTATCCCAGCCGCAGTGAGATCTGGCTGAAGCTGCTCGAGAAGTACGAGAGCTAGCGCCGCTCAGACAGAGGCTCTGCGCTTCAGGTCCTCGAGCAGGTCCTGGGGAAAACCGGCGACCTGGTCGAGGTCGTCGACCGACTGGAAGCCGCCGAGGCGCTCGCGGTGGGCCAGCAGGCGGGTGGCCTGGGTGACCGAGAGGTTCTGGGCGCGCAACTGCTCGAAGGTGACCGAGTTGAGGTCGATCGCGGCGGCGCTGACGGGCGAGCCCGGCGCGTTGACGGCCGCAGGCGGCGGCTCGGGGGAAGGCGGCAGCGGCGCTGGCGCTGGGGGCTGTGGAGGTGGCGTCGGCTCAGGAGCCGGCGGCGGCGGCGGGCCAGGCGCGGGCGTCGGGGTGGGCGGCCCGGGGAAAGGCGCCGGTGGCTGCGGCTCGGGAGTTGGCGGCAGCGGCCCGGGTGCCGGCGGAGCAGGCGCGGGCGGCTGGGGTTGGAACTCCATGCTCTGGGGCTGGACCTCCGTTGCCTGTGGGTGGAACTCCGTTGCCCGCGGTTGAGCCGGCTCCGCGGCTGGGAACTGAGTCTCCGCGCCTTGGACCGAGCGCACTACCGCCTGCTCGGCCTCGGCCGCGCGGCGCTCGGCCTCGCGGGCGCGCTCTTCGGCCGCGGCGACGCTCTGCTGCATCTCCCGCAGTCGCTGCTGGCGCTCTTCCTCTTCGGACCTCAGCCCCTCCAGCCGTTTCGCCTCGACCGCGCGTTGCTCGGCCGCTTTGGTCCGCTCCTCGATCTGGCGCAAACGCTCCTCCGCCTCCGCCATCGAGCGTTCCTGGGCCTCGCGTTCCTGCTTCAGCCTCTGCTCGGCGCTGTGCAGGTCGGGAACCGGCGCCGGGACCGCAGCTGGCTGCTGCGGCGGCACCGCGGCCAGCCCTTGACCTTCGGGCTGAAATCTTGCCTCCTCCCCGACCCTGCGGTCGGCCTCGGCGCGGATCCGCTGCTCCTCGCGCCGGACTTCCTCGACCTTCTCGCGCACCCGCTGTTCGGCGGCAACGGGGTCGTACTCGGCCGGGCCAGGAGTGACCGCTCCGCCCACCGCCGGCGGCACCGCGGGCATCGGGGCTGGTGGCATCGGCGGCGCCGGCGGCGTTGCCCGAGCCGGTGGCGGCGGGGTCTCCGCGGGCGGCGGCGGGAATTGTGCCGTGGCTGGATTGCTCACCTGGGCGAGTTCGCGCTCGCGCGCGGCACGGGCGGCGGCAAGCCGCTGCTCGGCAAGTGCCGCTTCCCGCTTCTGCTTGCCACCGCCGTACTTGATTCCAAAGAAGCTCTTCTGCTTGGGCTGCGTCGCCGCTGCCGGTGGCTGCCCGGTCACGGCTGGTTGCACTGGGGCGGCCGGGGCCGGCTGGCTCCCGCGACCACCCTTCCCGGCGCGTGCTTCCTTACGGCGTTTGATCTCCTCGCGACGCTTCTGGCGCGTTTCGTTGCGTTTGGCCTGTTGTTCTTCGCGCCCGCGGCGGCGGCGCTCCTTGGCGCCCTCGGCGGCGGGTGGCGTCGCCGGGGGAGCGGCGCCGGGAACTGCGGCGGGCATCGTCGGCGGCGGCACCGTGGCCATTTCGGCGGTCGGAGCGGCTGCCGCGGGCGGCGGAACGCTGGCCGTCGCCAGAGGCGGCGGCACGCTGGCGGCGACGGCGGGCGGCGACGCGGCGGGCGGCGGCCCCCCAAGCGCCACCGTGGCGGGCGCGGCGGGCGGCTTTGCGGCCGCGTCTTTTGCCTTTTCCTTGCTGCGGCGCTGACTGACGTTGACGACCAGCAGGAGCAGCAGGATCGCCACCAGCAGGGCACCGACGAAGTAAGCGGTGTGGTCGCTGACGTAGCCACTGGCCTTGTCCGGGAAGGATTCGGCCGCCGCCGTCGCAGGCGCGACCGTGGCCAGCAAGGCGAGCCCGACGAAGCACGACGAGAGGAGCAAGCGGATCCGCATTCCCCTGCATCCTTGCATGTGCAGCGGCCGATGCAAGCGGGAAGGCCGCCCTGCAACGGACCGACGTTCGAGGGAGGTCTGGCTCAACGCATCCGTCCCTTGAACTCGCGCTCGACTTCGCGGCGAACGTCGCGGTCGGCGATCTCGCGACGTCGATCGCGGCCTTCCTTGCCTCGCGCCAGGGCCAGCTCCACCTTGGCCCGCGGCCCTTTGAAGTAGATGCGGGTGGGGATCAGGGTCAGGCCTTTCTGTGCCGTTTTGCCGATCAGCCGCTCGATCTCGTCGCGGTGCAGCAACAGTTTGCGCGGGCGCTCGGAGTCGTGGGCGTCGACGTTGGCGAACTCGTACGGCGGCACGTGCAACTTGCGCAGCCAGACCTCGCCGTCTTCGACCACGGCGTAGGCGTCGGTCATCTGCGCTTTGCCGCCGCGCAGGGACTTCACCTCCGAACCGGTCAGCACGATCCCCGCCTCCATCGTCTCCACCCACTCGAATTTGTGGCGAGCACGGCGGTTGGTGACGACGTCGCCCGAGGCCGGCAGGCGCGGCTTCTTGGACTTCTTAGCCACCGGCTGGCTCCAATTCCGCCCGCCCCCGAGGCGGGTCGACACCGGCGACTCGCACTTTGACCGGATCCCCCAGGCGCAGGGTCGACTTCTCGCGATTGACCAGTGCCACCTCGGCCCGGTCCAGTTCGTAGCGGCTGCCGGGCAGGCGCCGGGCGGGCAGCATGCCCTCGTAGACGTCGCCGAGCTCGCCGCCGAAGGAGACGAAGGCGCCGGCCCGGATCACCCCGGAGACCTCGCCCTCGAACTCGGCGTCGAGCCCACGCTGGCCGAGCTCGCGTTCGAGCAGATAGGCGGCGCAAACGTCATCGGCCCCGCGCTCGATCTTCATCGACTCGCGCTCGCGGGCGGAGCAGTCGGCGGCGACGTCGCGGGCCTCGGCCAGCCGCGGCGCCTCCTCCCCCTCCCCCAGCGCCGCCAGCAGGGCTCGGTGCACGACCAGGTTGGCGTAGCGGCGGATCGGCGAGGTGAAGTGCGTGTAGGCGGGACTGCCGAGACCGGCGTGGCCGCTGTTGCGCTCGCTGTACAGAGCCTGTTTGAGAGAGCGGAGCACGAGCGAGGTATACGCCTCGCGGCCATGTCCGCGTCGAGCGGCCTCGCGGCGGGCGAGCCGGCTGGCCTCGGCGGCGATCCGGCCCGCCTCCCGGGCCGATAGGCCCTGCCCGAGCGGCGGGGTCGGCACGCCAAGCGCCGACAGCTGCTCAACCAGACGTTCGATCCGGGCCGGGTCGGGCTGGGCGTGGACGCGGTAGATCGCCGGCACCCGCTGGCGCTCGAGCCGCTGGGCGACCTGCTCGTTGGTGAGGATCATCAGCCGCTCGATCAGGCGGTGGGCCTCGGTCTGGGCGACGCCGTGGGCGGCGACGACGTTGCCGGCGGCGTCGAAGCGGAACTCCGGCTCGAAGGATTCGACGTCGAGGCTGGTGGCGCCACGGTGCTCGCCGAGGTCCGTGGCGACCGCGCGCGCGGCGGCGAGCGGTTCGGCGACCTCCTCCGGCGCCTGCGCGCGGCCGGCGAAGATCGCGTCGAGCTGGTCGTAGTCGAGGCGGGCGTCGGAACGGATGCGGCTGCGGTAGAAGCGCGTCGAACGCACCTCCGCCCCCGGCCCCAGCTCGATCTCCGCCGTCACCGCCAGGCGCTCGACCCCCGGCGCCAGGCTGCAGGCTTCGCTGCTGAGCGCGTGTGGCAGCATCGGCTCGACCGCGCCGGGGACGTAGGTGCTGTTGGCGCGGCGGCGCGCCTCGAGGTCCAGTGGCGAGCCGGGCCGCACGTGGGCGGCGACGTCGGCGATGTGGATCCAGACCCTGGCCCCATCGCCCTCGCGCTGGGCGGAGACGGCGTCGTCGAAATCGCGGGCGGTGGCCGGGTCGACGGTGAAGGTCGCGAGCGCGGTCAGGTCACGGCGGGCGCCGGAGCGGCGCGCAGCCTGAGCGGCCGCCTCGGCCGCTTCCGCCTCGTGCGCGGCGCGGAAGCCACGGAAGCCGAGCTGCTCGCGCAGCAGTGCCTCGACCGCGTCACGGGCACTGGGGAGCCGGTCGCGATCGCGCGGCCTCGCCGTCGCCCGCCTGCCCTTGGAGGGCTTCGGCGCCGACGCAGCCCGGTCGCGCGCCCGCTGCGCCCGCCCTGACCGGGCCTGGCGACGGCGGCTCAACCTTCGACCTGACCGGCGAGGACGCCGAGCGCCCGTTCTTTCCCCTCGTCCGCGGGCGTTCCCGGCTCATCGCTGGCCTTGACGTCGGGATGGATGCCGTGGCTGCGCGCCAGGTTGACCCCGTCGGGGGTGAAGTACTCGCCCACCGTCAGCTTCAGGGCGCCGCCGTTGACGAGCCCTTTCTCCTCCTGGAAGACGCCCTTGCCGTAGGAGCGGGTGCCGACCACCGGCGCATCCGCGTCGTCGGCGAGGGCGGCAGCGAGGATCTCCGCCGCGGAGGCGGTGCCGCGGTCGATCAGAACCACGATCGGGAGCCTGGTCAGAGTGCCACCGACGGTCTTGTGGACGCTGGAGCCCTGGGTGCGGGACTCGGTCGAGACGACCACCTCATCCTCAGGCAGGAAGAGGCTGGCGCTCGACACCGCCTCGTCGAGCAGGCCGCCGGGATTGCCGCGCAGGTCGAGCACGATCCCCTCCACCCCCTCGCGCTTCACCTTGCGGACCGCGTTGGCGAGCAGGGCGTGGACCCCTTCGCTGAAGCTGAGCATGCGGATGTAGCCGAGCTTGCGACCGTCGGCGGTCTCGACCTTGCTGCTGACGTTCGGGAGCGCCACCTCGGCCCGGACCAACCGCAGCTGGCGAACCTTGCCGCCCTTGCCGGCGTCACGGACGCCGATCGTAACCTCGGTCCCTTCCGGGCCCTTGATTTTGTTGGTCGCCTCGGTGCTGCTCTCGCCGGCGATCGAGTCGCCGTTGACCGAGACGATCGTGGCGCCCACCTCGATCCTGGCCTTGTCCGCCGGCGAGCCGTGGAAGACCTGGACCACGCGCAGCCCGCGCTCGACTGGAACGACGCTGAGTCCGACCCCGGAGAAGCGGCCTTCGATCGCCTGGTTGAAGCTCTCGAGGCTTTCCGGCGAGAAGTATTCGGTGAAGCGATCGCCGTGGCGCTGGCGCAGGCCCCGCACCATGCCCTGCAACGAGGAGTTGCTCAGTTCGGTCTCGCCGACCGGCCGGTAGTAGTTGTCTTCGAGCAGTTCGGCCGCTTCGGCGGTCAGCCCCGCCGGCGTGCCGACGAACTGATCGCGAACGAATTCCGGCAGCTTCGCCGGATGCCCGCCGAGCCAGAGGCCGGCACAGAGACAGGCGACCAACGCCACGGCGTAAGCCACCGCGCCGCGAGCTTTCACGCCGGCCTCAGACCTTGAGGAAGCGACGCAGGGTGATGCCGGAGCCGATCGTCGAGACGATCACCGCGGCGGCGAAAAGGATCGCGACCAGGGCCGGGAACGAGAGGGTGCTGTCGTTCTGCGCCGCCAGGAACGAGAAGGAGTCGCTGAGCGGGTCGACGACGGTGAGCTTGCCGAGCCACAGGATCAGTATGGCCACCAGGCCGCCGACGAAGCCGACCACGACCCCCTCGATCATGAACGGCCAGCGGATGAACCAACGGGTGGCGCCGACCAGGCGCATCACCTCGACCTCGCGGCGACGGGTGTAGATCGAGAGTCGGATCGTGTTGCCGACCAGCATCAGCGAAGCGGCGATCAGCAGTGCCGTCATCACCGTCAGCACGATCTTCAGGGCGCTGGTCACCTGCTCGATCTGCTGCGAGGCCTGCTGGCGGTCGAAGATGTTGTTGACGATCGGCGAGATCGGCTGTGCCTTGCCGTTGGCCCCGGTCGGCATGATCGCCTCGCGAATTCCCGGCAGGTTGGCAGCGTCGTCGGCCTTGACCTCGAAGCTGGCCGGCAGCGGGTTGGTGTTGAGCTGCTCGACGATCGATTTGTCCTTGAGTTCGCCGCGCAGCGTCTTCAACGCTTCGGCCTTGCTGATGTAGGTGGCTGAGACGACGTGAGGGATGTTGGCCAAGTCCGTCTTCAGGGCGGCGGTTTCGGCCGGCGTCGCGTCGTCGAAGAGCCCCACCTGGATGTTGAGCTCGCTGCGGATCTGCTCGCTCTTGGCCTGGGTGGTCTGGAAGATCGGGATCAGGACGCCGAGCAGGATCACGGTTACGACCGTGGTCACGACCGCGGCCAGCGTCGGGGCGCCGTTGCGGCGCAGGGCGCGCAGCGCCTCCTGCAGGAAGAAGACGAGACGGGACATCAGAGCAGCGAGCCCTGGTCGTGGCCGTTGGTCTGGGTCTGGCCCTCGGGCCCGACCCCCATCTCGGCCTGCATGCGCAGGCCGAACTCGGTGGTCGACTCCTCGGTGTAGCCGCCGCTGACCTCGTCGCGGACGACGCGGCCCTCGTAGAGCTCGACCACGCGGCGCTGCATGCTGTCGACCATCTCGCGGTCGTGGGTGACGACGAGGACGGTGGTGCCGGCCTTGTTGATCCGGTAGAGCAGCTGCATGATCCCGATCGAGGTGACCGGGTCGAGGTTGCCGCTGGGCTCGTCGGCGAGCAGCAGCGGCGGGTGGTTGACGAAGGCGCGGGCGACGGAGACGCGCTGCTGCTCGCCGCCGGAGAGCTGGTCCGGATAGCTGTTGAGCTTGGTCGAGAGCCCGACCAGGCGCAGCGTCTGCGGCACCTGCTCGCGGATTTCGGCGCGGCTGGCGCCGATCACCTGCAGCGCGTAGGCGACGTTGTCGTAGACGGTGCGGTCGGGCAGCAGCTTGAAGTCCTGGAAGACGGTGCCGATGTTGCGCCGCAGCTGCGGGATCTTCTTCTCCGACAGGGCGCCGATGTCGCGCCCGGCGATCTTGACCGCGCCCTCGGTGGCGGCGAGCTCGCGGATCAGCATCTTGATCAGGGTCGACTTGCCGCAGCCGGTGGGGCCGACGAGGAAGACGAACTCGCCGCGGCCGATCGCCAGGTTGACCCGGTCCAGGGCCATGTGGCCGCCCGGGTAGACCTTGGTGACATCGCTGAGCTCGATGATCGGCGCCCGGCGGCCACTGGGGCGCCGCGGCTGCTCATCGCGGGTTTGTCTTTTCCTTGATCTAGCCATGCGGTGGGGGGTTCTGCGCACACAAGGTGACTCCTTTGCCCCCTCGGCGGCGCAAGACCGCGCCCATCGCATGTTAGCCAGATCTAAGCTCAATATGAGCGGATGCTTATTTTTGAGAAGAACCCCCCGGCTTAGTCGACGGTAAAGCCAGTTGGCATCGCTTCGTTGTCGGCTTTCAATGTGCTGCGTCCGACGTAGGTGCCGTTCGCGAACGCGCCCGCGACCGGGCAGTTGTTGCCCAGTTCGTAGACCAGGCCTTCGACGTTGAAGTCAGCGTCCACGTCTTTGGGCATCGCCATTGTTTTGTCTGTGTAGGTGACTTCGCCCAGGCCCAGCTGTTCCGGAATCGCCAGGTGACAGACCATCATCATCATTCCTGTGATTTCGAAATCGATTTTGTTGCCTTCCGGGCATTTGATGTCCCACGAGCCTTCGACTTCGTCCATGCCGAGTGTGTTGCCGGCGTGGAACAGGTAATCGCAGCCGTTGGTGGTGACATGAACTGGGAGGCCGCCGATTTCACAGCTTGTGCCGTAGACCGGCACCAATGTCAGATTTTCGGACGCCGCCGCCAGTTCGCCGTCGAATTTGGCACCGCATTCCATCAGGCCGAGTTCCGTCGTCAATTCGTGGGGGCCGACCTGAATGCCTGTGACTGTGGCTGGGTACTGCGCTGCTGTGAACTGCCCGGCCTGCGCTGCCGCGGCGCTGAGCCCGCCGATCGCGAAGACGGCAAGAACCGCCAAGCCGAGGGATTTGAGCTTGCGAGACATCTTCATCGCTTCCTTCCGTTGTGCTGGTGTCCCGGCCTCCCGGGACATCCCTAGCGCACCCTGAAAGAGCGATCAAGAACTTTTATGCAAAACACTCGCTCTGTGCGGCGGATCAACCGATCGCGACCATGCGCTCGATCGGGAGCCGGGCCCGCTCGGCGATATCGCCCGGGACGCTGACCTCGTACTTGAGATCGCGCAGGGAGTCGCGCAACTTCGGCAAGGTGATCATCTTCATGTACTTGCAGGTGGCCATCCGGTTGGCCTCGATCAGGTTCGCTTCGGGGGCCGCCTGCTGGAGCGGGTAGAGCATCCCGTTCTCGGTGGCGACGACGAAGCTGCCCTCGGGGTTCGCTTCGACGTGCTGGAGCATTCCCGAGGTGGAGAGCATGTGGACCCCGTCGGCGGCGATGTCCCCCGAGGCGACGTACTCCATCGCCTGGGTCGAGCAGCCGCACTCGGGATGGATCAGGAACTCGGCCTCGGGGTTCTCGGCCCGGGTGCGGGCGATGTCCTCGGGCCGGATGCCGGCGTGGACGTGGCACTCGCCGTCCCAGATGTGGAAGCGGCCGCGCCGCTCCGGTTCCTCGATCAGCCCGGTCTCGCGCTCGACGAAGGCACCGAGCCACATGTCGGGGCCGAAGAGGATCTCGGTGTCGGCGCCGTGCTCGGCCCAAATCTGCTCGACAACCTTCACCGCGTTGGAGGAGGTGCAGCAATAGTCGGTCTCGGCCTTGACCTCGGCCGAGGTGTTGACGTACATGACGACAAGGGCGCCCGGGTGCTCGGCCTTCCAGGCGCGCAGCTGATCGGCGTCGATCGAGTCGGCGAGCGAGCAGCCGGCGTCGAGGTCGGGGATCAGCACCTTCTTCTCGGGCGAGAGGATCGAGGCCGTCTCGGCCATGAAGTGGACGCCGCAGAAGGCAATCGCCTCGGCGTCGGTGGCCGCCGCCTGCCGCGAGAGGCCGAGCGAGTCGCCCATGTGGTCGGCGACATCCTGGATCTCGGGAAGCTCGTAGTTATGGGCGAGGATGACCGCGTTGCGCTGGGCGGCGAGCTCGCGAATTTCCTCGCTCAGGGCAGCGATCTCTGCGGGCGATAGCGCGTCCGGTGCCGTGGGTTGGATCGTCGGGAGCTCCTGCATGAGCCCTTCCTTTCCTCATGTTCGCTGGCCCGGCGCTTGCCTTGAACCAGTCGAATGAACGTGCCCCAAGTCTACTCGCTGGCAGACTTGCGACATGCCCGAGCTTCCTGAGGTGGAGATCGTCGCGCGGCGGCTGAGCACGGCGCTGTCCGGAGCCAAGGTCGAATCGGCGATCGCGCCGGGGATGAACGTGATGAGGACCTTCGATCCTCCACTCGAGGCATTGGTGGGACGCGAGGTAACCGGGGTCAGGCGGGTCGGGAAGATGCCGGTGGTCGAGTTCGGCGACCTGGCCCTGCTGATCCACCTGATGTCGGCGGGGCGGTTGAAAGCGTTCGACAAACGGGCGACGCCGAAGGACCGAGCGTCGCGGGTGCTGGTCCGGTTGGAGGACGGGCGAGAGCTGCGGCTGCGGGAGTTCGGGACCAAGCAGCGGGCCTGGGCGAAGCTGCTGGCGACGGAGGCGATCGGCGAGGACGCGATGGTGAAGACGCTGGGCCCCGAAGCCTGGCCCCCTCCTCCACTGCAGGCGTTCGCGGCTGCGATCGACCAGCCGCGCCACCTCCATCCCCTCCTGCGCCACCAGAAAGACATCGCCGGCATCGGCCGCTCCTGGGTCGACGAGATCCTCTGGGAGGCGCGGCTCTCTCCCTTCAAGAAGGGCTCGGAGCTGGACGGGGCGGAGGTCGAGCGCCTGCACGGAGCCCTCCACGTTCTCGGTGACGCGATCGACCACTACGAGGAGACGATCGGCGAACAGGTACCCGACAAGGTGCCGATGCCGCTACAGGTGCACAAGCGCGAGGGCGAGCCCTGTCCTCGCTGCGGCACCACGATCGAGGCCGTCTTCTTTTCCGAGCACCAGACCAACTACTGCCCCAAAGAGCAGACCAGCGGCCGCGTCCTCAAGGACCGGCGCCTCTCCAAACTCCTCAAGTAGACGACGGGCTAGGAGGGTTCGAGCAGGAGGCTGAAGTCGAGCGAGGGGGCCGAATGGGTCAGGGCGCCGATCGAGATGAAGTCGACGCCGGTTTCGGCGACGGCGCGGACGGTGGTGAGGTCGACGCCGCCGGAGGCCTCCAGTGCCGGCCCCTTCCCGTCGGCTGAGTTCTCGTCGCGCAACTTGACCGCGCCGCGCAGGGCCTCCGGGTCCATGTTGTCGAGCAGCAGCCGCTCGGCGCCGACGCCGAGCGCGTAGGCGGTCTCGTCGAGGTTGCGAACCTCGACCTCGACCGGCAGCTGCGGCTGCGCCTTGCGCGCCAGGTAGATCGCCTTCGCCACGCCGCCGGCGAGGGCGATGTGGTTCTCCTTGATCAAGATCGCGTCGTAGAGGCCCAGGCGGTGGTTGCGTCCACCGCCGGCCGCGACCGCGGCCTTCTCCAGCGCCCGCAGCCCCGGCGTCGTCTTGCGCGTGTCGAGGATGCGGGCGCCGGTCCCCGCGACCGCCTCGACGAAGTGGGCGGTGAGCGTGGCGATGCCCGAGAGGTGCCCGAGAAAGTTGAGCGCGGTCCGCTCCGCGACCAGCAGCGCCGCCGCCGGCCCGCTCGCCAGTAGCACCTCGGCCGGCACGCTGTCGCGCCACTGCCCCTCGACCACCAGCCTGTCGACATGCTCGACCCCGCACTGGCGCATCGCCTCCTCGACGGCATCGAACCCGAAAGCGACCCCAGCCTGTTTCTGCACGATCCGGGCCCGGGCGCGGGCGTCGCTCGGCACCGTCGCCGCGGTCGTTACGTCGCCGGGCCCAACGTCCTCGGCCAAGGCACGGGCAACGACATCCTTCAGCGGCTCACCGGGCTCGGCCATCGCGCCAGCCTAGATCAACGACGAAGAGTGCATTCACCGCCTCCACGCCGGGAAATGCACTCCTCGTCGGCGACGAGCGATCTCACGTTCGACCCGGCCGCAGCGTTTAATCCAGGAGGTGACTGAGCTGCCCCCGTTCCAGACCCTGATCGACGAGCACGCGGACCACGTGATGGCCGTGTGCCGCGGGGCGGTCGGGCGCAGCGACGCCGACGACTGCTTCCAGGAGACCTTCATCTCCGCCCTGCGCGCCTACCCGAAACTGAAGGATGGCGGCAACCTGCGCGGCTGGCTGATCACGATCGCGCATCGCAAAGCGATCGACCACCATCGCGCCAGCGGTCGCCGGCCGCTGCCGGTGGCGCAGGTGAGAGAGATCGCGGTCGAGGACCCGCTACCCGACAACGGCGTCTGGGAGCTGGTCGGGGCGCTGCCACCCAAGCAGCGCGCCGCGGTGACCCTGCGCTACGCCAGCGACCTCCCCCACGCCGAGATCGCCGCCGCATTGGGTTGCTCGCCGGAGGCGGCGCGCCGCAGCCTGCACGAGGGAATCAAGCGACTGCGAAGGGAGCTCGCATGAGGGCATCGGAGAACCGGCTCGCCGAGCGCGCCTCCGAGGAGGGCCTGCTCGACGTCGCCTACACCATGACCGACTCGCCCTTCGGCCCCCTGCTGCTGGCGACGACGCCGAAGGGCCTGGTCCGCGTCGGCCTCCCCAACCAGGACGCCGACAAGCTGCTGGTCGACCTCGCGACCCGGGTCTCCCCCCGCGTCCTCGAGGCTCCGGCCCAGCTCGACGAGGCCCGCCGCGAGCTCGACCTCTACTTCGAGGGCAGGCTGACCGAGTTCGACCTGCCGCTCGACTGGCAGCTGAGCAAGGACTTCCGCCGCAAGGTGCTGCGGTCGATCGCCCGCATCCCCTACGGGCAGACCCGCAGCTACATGCAGATGGCGACCAGCGCCGGCAACGTGCGCGCGGTCCGCGCCGCCGGCACCGCCTGCGGGTCGAACCCGATCCCGTTGGTCGTACCCTGCCACCGCGTGCTGCGCAGCGGCGGCGCTCTCGGCGGTTACGGTGGCGGTCTGCCGATGAAGGAGGCGCTGCTGCGCCTCGAGGGCGTCCTCGACGGCTGATCCGCATGGCTAAAGGCTTTGCCGCCGCGATCCGATCAAAGGAGCATGCGACGGAGGGCCACAGCAGTTGCAGCCGACGAAGCCGCGGCCGTCCGATTCGCCTGGTGGGCGGCCTTCTTTGCCACCCTGACCCTGATCGCCGTCCTCGGCATCGCCAAGTCGGCGCAGGCACTGACCGTGCCCCCGACGAGCGCTCCCGGAATCGTCGCCACGCCGGCGCAGCCCGCCGACGAGGAATTCGAAGACGAAGCCGAAGCCAGCGAAGACGAAGGCTTCGAAGACGAAAACTGCGGGGTCGAGGAAGACGAAGAATGCGAGGACGAAAGCGGCGGTCCGGAAGCTCCGCAGGAATGCCTTTTGACCAGTGCCCAGGCGACCGTCGCCGCAGCCGCCAACCACGACAGGGTCCGCCTGCGGGTCCGCTACGCCACCTCCGTGCCAACCGCTGCCTCCATCGACTACGGACTGCACGGCAGCAAGGGCTCGCTCTACCTGGGCGGCGAGAGGAAGCACCTTGCCGAGCAGGGCGTCCTGCGCCTGACCAGGAACCTGACCGAGGCCCAGATGGCAAAGGTGATGGCCGCCAAGGGCTTCACCGTCCGCCTTCGCGTTCCCGCCGCGCCCGGCTACTGCAAGGCCTTCTTCGACCACCAGCTGAACGTCAGGCGGGCGACCCCCAGCGGGCTCGCCTGGCAGCAGTCCGAATAACGCTCAGGCGGGCAGCGCCTCGCCGAGCCAGACGCTCGCGTCGGCCAGGTGCGCGGGATCGATCTGGTGGCCGACATCGGACTCGCGATACTCGACCCCGAGCCCACCGGCCTCGAGCAGATCGCGGGCCCGCCGCCCGAACCCCACCTCGATGATCGGGTCGCGGCGGCCATGCGCGACGAAGGCTCGGGTCCCCTGACGATCGTCGAAGGTCGGCTCCCAACCGTCCACCACCGGCACGAAGCCGCTGAAGGCGAGGATTCCCGCGACGGCCGGGCGATCGGCGCCAAGGGCCATCGCGTAACTCATCACCGACCCCATCGAGAAGCCGCCGAGGACGGTCCGCTCGGGCCCGAGCCCGGTCTCCTCCCAGAGCTTGTCGTGCAGGGCGGCCAGCGCGGCGCGAGCGGCGTGAAAGGTGTCGTGGTCGGGGTAGCCCACGCGTGGCACCAGGTACCAGTGGTATCCGGGCGACCCCGGCAGGCTCAGCGGTGCCCGTGGCGTTACCACCTGCAGCCGTCGCTCGGGATCGAGCGCGTCAGCCAGCCCGAGCAGGTCGCGCTCTTCGGTGCCGCGGCCGTGGTGGAGGACGAGCAGGCCCTCGGGCTCGCCCTCGGCCACCCGCTCGAGGTGGGCCAGCGGCGCCATCAGGAGGCCGAGGCGGCGGCGGTCTTGTTCAAGTAGTCGCGCACGAACTCGTCGAGGTCGCCGTCGAGCACCCGCTGCACGTCGCCGACCTCGTGCTCGGTGCGGTGGTCCTTGACCATCGTGTAGGGGTGGAGGACGTAGCTGCGGATCTGCGAGCCCCAGGCCACGTCTTTGACCTCCCCCCGCGCCTTCGCCATCACTTCGGCCCGTTTGCGCTCCTCCAGCTCGATCAGCTTCGAGCGCAGGAACTGCATCGCGACCGCCTTGTTCTGGGTCTGGGAGCGCTCGTTCTGGCACTGGGTGACGACGCCGGTCGGCAGGTGGGTGATCCGCACCGCCGAGTCGGTCTTGTTGACGTGCTGGCCGCCGGCACCGGAGGCGCGGTAGGTGTCGATACGGAGGTCGGCCTCGTCGATCTCGACCTCGGGCCCGGCGTCGACCAACGGCCCGACGTCGACCTGGGCAAAGCTGGTGTGGCGCCGTGAGGAGGAGTCGAAGGGAGAGATCCGCACCAGCCGGTGGACGCCGCGCTCGGCCGCGAAAAGCCCGTAGGCGTTCTCGCCTTTGGCGATGAAGGTGGCCGACTTGAGCCCGGCCTCCTCCCCCGGCGAGGCCTCCTTCATCTCGACCTCGAAGCCGCGCCGTTCCGACCAGCGCAGATACATGCGCAGGAGGATCTCGGCCCAGTCCTGGGAGTCGGTCCCCCCCGCCCCCGCGTGGACGGTGACGACGGCATCGCCGGCGTCGTACTCGCCGCTGAACAGGCGCGCCTCCTCCAGCTCTTCGAGGCGCCGCTCGACCGAGGCGAGCTGGGCACCGAGCTCAGCCGCCATCTCCTCGTCCTCGGCCGCCATCTCGGCCAGGTCGCCGAGGTCGGCGACGTCGGACTCGAGCCCGCGAAAGGTCTTCAGGCGCTTCTGAGCGCGGGCGTGAGCGGCCGACGTGCGGGCAGCGACCTCTTGGTCGTCCCAAAAGCCGGGCCGGCCCATCTCGGCCTCCAGGCGCTCTTCCTCAGCCTCCAGCGCAGCCGGGTCAAAGGTAGTCCGAGAGCAGGGACAGCTGCTCGCGGACGGCGGCCAGGCGCGGTGCGATCGATTCGGTGGACGCGGCGTCGGCCATGGGCTGGAGCTTAGAACCTGCCGGCCCGGAGGGCCTCGGCCCGGTCCTCATAGGGCCGCCAGCTGCGCACTCGGCCGTCGCGAAGCTCGAATAGCCACGCCATCTCGTCCTCACCAGCGCTGGAACCATCCTCGTCCCAATGCCACGCTCTCGTGATCAACGCCACTGCACGATCCGGATCCTCATAGAGGCCATCGAGGATGATCGTCTGCTGGACTCCGCCCGGCTCCCGGGTAGCCCAAAGCCGTGCGGCATCGACTCCTTTCCGCAGGCCCCGCCCGGAATGAAGCTCGACGTCGGAGTGCAGAGTCGCGACGAACGCGTCGAGATCTCGCTCGTTGAAGGCCCTGATGAACTCCCGAACCGAATGAATCGCGTGAGTCATGCCTCTCCAAGCTACGCACGGCCCCGAAAACCAAGCAGGTCGTGGACCGGGGACCGCGAGATGCGCCGGTTTGCAGGGGCCGCCCTCAGGCCCCGTGACACTTCTTGTACTTTTTGCCGGAGCCGCACCAGCAGGGATCGTTGCGGCCGACTTTGTCGTGCTCGTCTTTGACCACGGTCTCGACCACGTCGCCTCCGACGGCCTGCGAGGCGGCCGCGTCGACGGCCCCGGCGCCGCCGCCGCCGACAGCGACCTGTTCGAGCGCCGAGGGCTGCGCCGCGGCGGTGCCACCGGAGTAGTCGAGGGCCGTCGGCTGGTTGGCCCCGTTGCCGGCGGCGCCATTGCCCTGCGACGGATCGGCTTCGATTTCGGCGCGGAAGATCAGCTTGCTGAACTCGTCCCAGATCGAGTGCATCAGCTCCGAGAACATCGTGTAGCCCTCGTTTTTGTAGGCGACCAGCGGGTCGATCTGGGCGAAGCCGCGGAGGTGGATGCCTTCGCGCAGGTAATCCATGTCGAAGAGATGTTCGCGCCAGCGGTTGTCGATCACCTGCAAGAGGATCGAGCGCTCGAGGTGGCGGACCAGCTCGTCGCCGAGCTGTTCTTCGCGCTCGTCGTAGGCCTTCATCGCGTCGTCGTCGAGGGCGTCTTTGAGCTTCTCGCGGTCGACCGTCTCCGGCGCCAGCGTGGCGACGTCGACACCGACCGGCCAGATCAGCCGCAGCTGCGTCTCCAGCTCGCCGAGGTCCCACTCCTCGAGGATGTCGCCGGGCGTGTACTCGTCGACCAGGCGCTCGATCACCCCCTCCAGCTCGTCGCGCGCGGTCTCGGAGATATCGCGCCCTTCGAGGATCTCGCGGCGGTATTTGTAGACGACGCGGCGCTGCTCGTTCATCACGTCGTCGTACTCGAGCACGCGTTTGCGGATCAGGAAGTTCTGCTCCTCGACCTTCTTCTGGGCGCTCTCGACGGTCTTGGTCAGCATCTTCGCCTCGAGCGGCATTTCGGTGCCGTCCTCGTCGACGGGACCAAGACGATCGAGGATTTTGAAGATGCGGTCGCCGGCGAAAAGGCGGATCACATCGTCTTCGGCGGAGAGGTAGAAGCGCGACTCGCCGGGGTCGCCCTGACGACCGGAGCGTCCGCGCAGCTGGTTGTCGATGCGGCGCGACTCGTGGCGCTCGGTGCCGCAGATGAAGAGCCCCCCGAGCTCGCGCACCTCCTCTGCCTCGGCCTTGCACTCCGGCGCCAACTCGACGGCCTTCGCCTCCAGCGCCTCCTGGTAGCCCTCGCTCTCGTGCGTGATCCCCTGCTTTTTCAGCTCGTGGATAGCGAGGTGCTCGGGGTCGCCGCCAAGCTTGATGTCGACGCCGCGGCCGGCCATGTTGGTGGCGATCATCACCTCGCCCTTGCGCCCCGCCTGGGCGATCAACTCGCCCTCTCGTTCGGCGTGCTCGGGCTTGGCGTTCAGCACCGCGTGCTTGATCCCGTCGCGCTTGAGCGCCTCCGAGATCATCTCCGAGACCTCGACCGAGACGGTGCCGACCAGGATCGGCTGTCCTCTTTCGTGTCGGCTGACGATCTCGTCGAGCACGGCTTTCCACTTGCCGTCTTTGGTTTTGAAGATCTGGTCGTTGTGATCGGCCCGCACCATCGGCTGGTTGGTTGGCACCTCGACGACCGGGATTTTGTAGATCTTCATGAACTCGGTCGCCTCGGTCAGGGCGGTGCCGGTCATCCCGGAAAGCTTGTCGTAGAGGCGGAAGTAGTTCTGCAGGGTGATCGTCGCCAGGGTCTGGTTCTCCTCGCGGATCGCCACGCCCTCCTTGGCCTCGACCGCCTGGTGCAGGCCCTCTGACCAGCGCCTCCCCTCGAGGATGCGACCGGTGAACTCGTCGATGATCATCACCTCGCCGTCGATCACCGCGTAATCCTTGTCCTTCTTGTAAAGCGACTCCGCCTTGAGCGACTGGACCAGATGGTTGACGAGGCTGCCGTGCTCGCCGAGGTAGAGATTGTCGACGCCGATGAACTGCTCGGCGTTCTTTACCCCCCGCTCGGTCGGGGCGACGGTCTTGTGTTTCTCGTCGTACTCGTAGTCGTAGTCGACCTCGGAGGTGTCTTTGGACTCGCCGAGCGATTTCAGTTTCTGTTTGGCTTGGACGCCGACCATCTGCTTGGCCAGGCGCGCAAAGGTGTAATAGGTCTGGGCGGCCTGTTCGGGCTGGCCGGAGATGATCAGCGGCGTCCGCGCCTCGTCGATGAGGATGTTGTCGACCTCGTCCACGATCGCGAAGTGGTGGCCGCGCTGGACGCAGTGCTCGAGGCTCGCCGACATGTTGTCGCGCAGGTAGTCGAAGCCGAACTCGGAGTTGGTCCCGTAGGTGACGTCACCGGCGTATTTACGCTGCCGGGTCTCGTGGTCGTCGGAGTCCTGGACGGCGGAGACGCTGACTCCGAGCGCCTCGTAGATCGGCGCCATCCATTCGGAGTCGCGGCGGGCAAGGTAGTCGTTGACGGTGACGACGTGAACGCTGCCGCCGGCCAGGGTGTTGAGGAAGACCGGCAGGGTCGCGGTCAGGGTCTTGCCCTCGCCGGTGCGCATCTCGGCGATCGCCCCGTCGTGGAGCACCATGCCGCCGATCAGCTGCACGTCGTAATGGCGCTGGCCGGTGCTGCGGCGCGACGCCTCCCGGGTCAGCGCGAAGGCCTCCGGCAGCAGGTCGTCGAGCGACTCGCCCTTGCGGGCGCGCTCGCGCAGGGAGTCCGCCTCCTCGCGGATCTCCGCGTCGGTGAGCGCTTCCATCTCCGGCTCGTAGCGATTTATCGCCTCGGCGCGCTTCTGGTAGGCCTTGAACTTGCGCCCCTCCCCCGCGCGCAAGGCCTTGTTGACAAGGTCCATTGCAGGCATTGCTCAAGGGTAGCGGTGTGGAGTCGCCAACCGTCCGTTGCCTCTTGCCGAAAGCGGGTAGCAGGCGTACGATCGGACTGAAACCACAAGGAGGGCACTCATGCGGATTGAGATTCGGGGCCGGAACGTCGAGATGACGGATGACCTGCGTGAGATGGTGCGGAAACGATTCCAGCGCCTGGGCCGGCAGGTATCGCCCCTGGCGACTCTCGAGGTCGTGCTCTCGGAGGAGCGCAACCCCTCGATCGCCAACAGCCAGGTGGCCGAGGCGACGTTCTACCTGAAGGGCGTGACCCTGCACGCGCGGGAGGCCTCGCCGGAGATGACTCACACCGTGCGCGATCTCGCCGAGGACGTGCGGCGCCAGGTCAAGAAGCATCGCGATCTCCGCCGCAAGCGCAGCAAGACGCGGCATCTGGTCGACCAGATGCGCGGCCGCCCCGCCGAGCTTCACCCGTAGAGAGCCAGGCCCTACAGACGGCGGGCGAAGGTGACCGCCACAACGCGGGCGGCCCCGGCCGCCCGCAGGGCCTGCGCGCAAGCGCTCATCGTCGCCCCGGTGGTGAGCACATCGTCGATCAGGAGGACGCTGCGGGGAGCGATGCCGGTGGCGTGGATGCGGGGCGGCTGACCCAGTCGCTCAGAGCGACGGCGGCCGACCTGCCGCCGGCCTCCCCGCCGCGCCAGGCAGGACTCCAGCGGCGATGAAAGCCGTTCGGCCAGCGCCGCCGCCAACTCGCCGGCGGGGTCGAAGCCACGCCGGCGCAGCCGCGAGGGAGCGGGCGGGACAGGCACGATCGCGCCGCCCAGCATGTGTGCCGGGGCCAGCCACTGAATCCGGTCCGCCATCAGGTTGGCGACCGGCAGCAGATGGCGGAACTTCAGCGCCGCGACCAGGCTGCGTGCAATCCCCTCGTGCGGAGCCGACGACCAGGCGCGATCGAGCCCTGGCGGCCCCTTGCCGAGCAGCGGCTCGGCCGCCGCCAACCGCCGCCCGCAGCGCGTGCAAACGACAGCCTCCAGGCGACAGGAGCGGCCACACGAGGCGCATAACGGGGGCGCGATTCCGGCGGCGACAGCGTGCAGGATCTCCATGCGGCGATCCTCGCCGGCGCCGGCGCGCGTATTGCGCGCTCAATGCCAATTCTTTGAAGAGGGACCCGGTCGTCCTTCGGGCGCGGAGGGCATCGGCACCCTCCCCTCGCAGGGCCTCGGCTCAAATCAGCCCGGGCGGCGACCGGCAATCGCGCCGATCAAGACCGAGCCGGCAGGGATCTCGGCTCCCGGCAGAGCGATCACGTCGCGCAACCTGCTGCCAGCCCCGATGCGGGAGCCCGCGCCGATCACCGCCGGCCCGTCGATGCGGACGTCGTCGCCGATCTCACAACCGGCGCCGAGCAGGACCGGGCCCTTCAGCTCTCCCTCTTCACCGTCCGGCTCGCCGCTGCGGAACCCCTCCACCAGCTCGCCCTCGCGCTCCACCTCGACCGCGCCGGTGAGCGCGTCGAGGGTGCTTTCGCGCAGCTCCTCGAGGTTGCCGATGTCGTTCCAGTAGGCATCGATCTCGTGCGAGTAGAAGGGCACATCGCCCTCCAGCAGGCGTGGGAAGACGTCCATCGCCCAGTCGGCGAACCCCTCCGGGTCGCCGGGCCCGGCCGCCTTGCTGGTGCCGGGCTCGGGGAAGAAGTCGAAGATCTCCGAGCGGAACATGTAGATGCCGCAGTTGGCCAGGTCCGACAGCGCTTCGGCCGGATCGGGCTTCTCCTGGAAGCCCTGGATGCGGCCGTCGGCGCCGGTGATCGCGACGCCGAACTGACTGGTGTCGTCGACCCGCTTGGTCGCCAGGGTGGCGATGCCGTCGTGGGACTCGTGGAACTCGCGCATCGCGGTCAGGTCGATGTCGCTGAGGGCGTCGCCGGAGATGATCAGGAAGGAGTCGCCGAGGAAGCCGGCGGCGTTGCGGACGCCGCCGGAGGTGCCGAGCAGCTGTGCCTCGAAGCTGTAGGAGAGCTCGACGCCGAGCTGGGAGCCATCGCCGAAGTACTCCTCGATCAGATCCGGGAACCAGTGCAGGTTGGCGATCGTCTCGGTGAAGCCGTGGCGGGCGAGCAGGCGGAGGATGTGCTCCATCACCGGCCGGTTCAGCACCGGCACCATCGGCTTCGGCATGTCGTAGGTGATCGGCCGCAGGCGAGTGCCCAGACCGGCTGCGAGGACCATCGCTCTCATACCGGTCCCATCGCCTCCTTGAAGCGCTCGATCGCCTCGACCGGGAGAGGATCGACGCCGCGCATCTGAGCGAGTTCGAGCGAGACCAGGTCGCCCAGCATCGCCGTCCAGAGCAGGCGAGCAACCCGGGTCTCGCCGGCCGTCTCGACCCGGACCGTGGTGACGGCGTTGTCGGCGATGGCAGCCGCGGTGAGCTCAAAGCGGCGGCGCACCCGCGGGTGCTGGTCGCTGTCCTCGAGCAGGACGGCGGCGAGCTGGTCATCGGCGGCCACCCAGCCGCAGAGCTCGTTGTGGTCGGCCTCGGGCAGCTCGGAGAAGAAGGCGGGGAGCTTGGCGTTCTCGTTGATCTGGGTCTTCCAACGGCGCCCGACCGGCGTCGTCAGGTTGGCTCCGTAGATGACCGGGTAGGTGCCCTCGAGCTCTGCCGCGATCTCCGCGGCGCGGGCCTGCAGCGCCTCCGTCTCGCGCTCGAGGAAGGCGGCGGCGGTGTCGATCTCGGTGTGGATGCGGGGGGCGGCACCAGCCAGGGCCGCGACCTCGGCCACGACCGTGAACATGTAGGCGACCGCGGCCCGAGGCTGGAAGATTCCCGGCAAGCCGACCACCGGTACAGCGGCCGCGCGCGCCTGCTCGACCAGCTGACCGCCGGTGCTGGCGACGATGCGGCGGGCACCGAGCGCCTCAGCGGCGGCGAAGCAGGCCAGCGTCTCCTCGGTGTTGCCCGAGTAGCTCGAGCAGAGCACGGTCCACTCCGGCGTTGCCCAGCTCGGCAGCCCGTAACCGCGGACCGTGCGCAGGGGGCGGGTCAAACGGTCGCCGAGCGCGGCGGCGGCGAGGTCGGCGCCGATCGCCGAGCCCCCCATCCCGCAGACGATCACGCCCGCCGCCTCGGCTGGCTCGAGGCGCGCGGACTCGATCCGCCAGAGGGCGTCGCGGAGCTGGTCGGGTATGCCGAGGACATCGTCGATCATGGTCACGGGGTCGGGACTCTCTCATCGCGGCCGACGATCGCGCCGTCGACCTCCGCCCCTGCATCAACCGTAACGCCCGCGGCAAGCACGGAGCCGCTGACCCGGGCGCCGGGGCCGATCTCACAGCCGTCGAGCAGGACCGAGTCGCGCACCGCGGCGCCGCCGGCGATGCGGCAGCCCGGCGAGACGACGACGCGGGGGCCGACGGTTGCCCCGTCGGCGATCTCGGCGCCGGCACCGATCAGCAGGCCGGGCGCGGTGGGCCGGACCTGCGTCGCAACCCTGCCCTCGAGGATGTCCCAACTCGCCTGCAGGTAGCGCTCCGGCGTGCCGATGTCCATCCAGTAGCCATCGAGGCGCAGAGCGCCAAGGCCGTCGCCGACAAGCAGGGGAAAGACCTCGCGCTCGATCGAGACCTCGCGCCCGGACGGGATCAGGTCCAGTACCGAGCGCTCGAGGAAGTAGGCGCCGGCGTTGATCTCGCCGGGAACCGCCTCGCCGGTCTTCTCGACGAACTCGGTGACGCGGCCATCGCCGTCGACGGCGACCAGGCCATAGGCGGCGGCGTCCTCGACCGCGTGGAGGGCGATCGTCGCCCGCGCCTCGCGCTCGCGATGGGCGTTCGTCAAGGCGGTCAGGTCGAGGTCGGTGAGGACGTCGCCGTTGAGCGCCAGAAAGCGCTCGTCGAGGTCGTCGCCGAGGACGTCGGCGGCGAAGCGGATCGCCCCGGCGGTGCCGCGCCGCTCCGGCTCGGTCACGTAGGTGAGACGCACCCCCGCGTGCTCGCCGTCGCCGAGTGCCTCCTGCAGCACGTCGGGCAGGAAGCCACAGGCGAGCACGACCTCGGTTACCCCGTGCGCCGCCAACCACTCGATCATGTAGGCGAGGAAGGGCCGATCGACCAACGTCAGCGCCGGCTTCGGCACGTCGTCGGTCAGCGGCCGCAGCCGCGTCCCCTCGCCACCGACCAGGACTATCGCCTGCATTCAGTCGCTGGCCGCGGCTGCCGTCGGCGCGACCTGCGCCTTGCCGATGCCCTCGTACTCGAAACCCGCCGCGGCCAGCTTCTGCGGCTCGAGGAAGTTGCGGCCATCGATGACCAGCGGCCGTGCCATGCGCCCGGCCGCCTCGGACCAGTTCAGCTCCGCGAACTCGGCCCACTCGGTCACCAGCACCACCGCGTCGGCGCCGTCGAGCGCCGCCATCGCCGAGCCCGCCAGCTCGACCGACTCCAGCAGCTGGCCGGCCCGCTCGCTCGCCACCGGGTCGTAGGCGACGACCTGGGCGCCTTCGCCCTGCAGGCGCGCCGCCAACACCAGGCTCGAGGCCTCGCGCATGTCGTCGGTGTCGGCCTTGAAGGCCAGGCCGAGCAGGGCGATCCGCTTGTCCAGCAGCGAGCCCAGGTGCGCCTTCAACTTGCCGACCACCCGCCGCTTCTGCAGTTCGTTGACCTCGATCACGGCGGTCAGCAGCTGGAAGTGGTAGCCGGTGTTGCCGGCCAGCATCTTCAGCGCGGTCACGTCCTTGGGGAAGCAGGAGCCGCCGTAGCCGATGCCGGCGCGCAGGAACGAGGAGCCGATCCGCTCGTCGAGGCCCATGCCGCGGGCGACCTCGCCGACGTCGGCGCCGACCTCCTCGCAGACGTTGGCGATCTCGTTGATGAAAGAGATCTTGGTCGCCAGGAAGGCGTTGGAGGCGAGCTTGATCATCTCGGCGCTGGAGACGTCGGTGTGGAGGATCTCGCCAAGCGGCTCGTAGAGACCGGCCACGGCGGTGGCCGCGCCCTCGTCGCCGGGGTCCGCTCCGATTACGACCCGGTCGGGGTGCATGAAGTCCGCCACCGCCGTGCCCTCCTTGAGGAACTCGGGGCAGGAGACGTAGGAGAGCCCGGGCAGGTCACGGCGGATCGCCTCGCCGGTTCCGGCCGGCACCGTGCTCTTCATGATCAGCACGTGCTCGCTGCCCTCGGGCAGCTCCTCGACCACGGCGCGGACCCGGGAGAGATCGGCATCGCCGGAGTAGGTCGGTGGCGTGTCGACACAGACGAAGAGCAGACGGGCGCCGTCGAGCAGCTCCGCCATGTCGGTGGTGAAGGTGAGGCGCTCGGCGTTGCGGCGAACCAGGTCGGCGAGACCGGGCTCGTGGATGGTCACCTCGCCGCGCGAGAGCGAGTCGACCTTCTCCTCGAGGATGTCGCGGGCGATCACCGGGTGGCCGAGCTCGGCGAAGCAGGCCGCGGTCACCAGACCCACCCAGCCGACTCCGATCACTCCTACCGGCTCGCGCTGTTCGCTCATCCCTTCTTCCTCCCCTGCTTTGGCTTTTTGTTCGGCACGATCACGTCCGCGGAGCGCGCCATGCCCACCATCTGGTCGTTGGTCAGCGTCTGCAGCAGGTCATTGGAGACCCAGTAGCTGTTGTCGCCGCGATGCCAAGCGATCATCTTGACGCGGTCGCCGTCCACATAGATGTCGTACTCGCGACCGTGAATGGTCTTGGTCAGGCTGGGATTGTTGAGGATCGGCGGGTCAGACCAGCCCTGAATCCCCTGGATCCCGAAGTAATGGGTGCCATCGTCGAGTTCCAGGACAGCGACCATGCGGTAGGCGGCGTGGCCCTCGTCGTCAGTGTCTTTGAGGTGGTAGACGCGCGGATCCTGGACGTGTTCGAAGCTGTTGCTTTCGGCGTAGTAGGCGCCCGACGGCAGCCGGCTCGGATAGAAGACGGGGAAGCCGGAGCCGACCTTGCGCGCCGCCGACTTGGCCTCGAGTTCGCCCGCTTCGCGCGCCGGCACCAGACCGTCGCTGCCGGGTGGCTTGGGCTTGTCGATGTGCGGCTTTTCGGACTTGGCCTTTGCCTTCTTGCCTTTCTTGCCGCCGTCGTCCTCTTCGCCGTCTTCGAGCGAGCCGCGCGAGCCGCCGCTGGCTTCGATCCCGAGGAAGAGGTTGACGGCTTCGTTGACCGCTTCCGGGGTCGTGTAGACGAAGCTGGGCCCGAGTTCAGCCGGGAAGTGGACCTCTTTGATCGCCGCGTTGCGCGAGGCGAGGAAGAGTTTCAGCACCTGCAACATCGTTTCCTTGTCGTTGATGTCGGAGGTGGTGTATTTGGTGAAGATGTCGATCAGGCCGCTCTGGTCGAAGACCAGATCCTCGATCGAGACCCGCTGGCGGGCGGCGCTGATGAAGTCCTGCTGGCGCGCCGAGCGGACCAGATCGGTGTCGGTGTGGCGGTAGCGGACGTACTGCAGCCCTTTTTTGCCGCAGAGCAGCTGGTAGCCGGGCTGGACGTTGATTTCGGCGTACTGCTCGGAGGCCGGCACGCCTTCGTTGGAGTGGAAGTAGCGACGGTCGACGTCGACGTAGACGCAGCCGATCGCGTAGACGGCGCGGACGAAGCCGAGGAAGTCGACGTTGACGACGTGATTGATCGGCAGCCCGGTCAGCTGCTTGACCGTCTGCAGGGTCAGTTTGGGCCCGCCGTAGGCGTAGGCTTCGTTGAACTTGCCGGTGCCGTAACCGGGGATTTCGACTTTGAGGTCGCGCGGAACCGACATCACCGCGATCGCGTTGCGGTCGGGGTCCAGGCGCAGCAGCATCGTCGTGTCCGAGCGCCCCGGGTCTTCGTCGAAGTTGGCCCGCTTGTCGGAGCCGAGGATGAGGATGTTCTGCGGCTCGCCGCCGTCGACCGTCTGCAGGTAGCCCTTGAGTTTGTTGCTGTAGACGTTGTTGTGGGAGAGCGCCTGGGCGATGCTGTCGAGGTAGAGCAGGACCGCGGTCGCGGTCGCCGCGGCGGAAACGGCGACGATCAGAATCGAGGCCAGGGTGAACCGCAGCCAATAGCGCTTGGGCTTCGGCGGCGCCTCGGGATCCCCGGACTCCGGTGGCTTCTTCGGGGCCCAGCCCGGGCCCTGGGCCTCAGTCATCGAGCCGGCCCGGGATCGCCCGCAGGAAGGAGTCGAGCGCCTGCCGGTAGGTCTCCAGCGAGGAGACGGAGACCCACTCCTCGGGACCGTGATGGCCGGCGCCGACGGGCCCGAACTCGACCGCTGGCACCCCCACCCGCAGGAAGGAGACCGCGTCGGAGGCGCCGTCGCGCCCGACGCTCATCGGCTCGCCGTGATGGTGGGCGGTCGCCGACTCGCGCAGGCCGCGCACGAAGGGCGAGTCGCGGTCGACCGTCGCCGGCGGCCGTGTGAACAGCGAGGTCGCCTCGATCCCGGGCAGGCCACGCACTTCCGCCAGCACGGCGAGAGGGTCCTGGTCGGGCAGGTAGCGGATGTCGACGTCGATCACGCATCGGTCGGGCACCTTGTTCAGCGCGTCGCCGCCCCAGATCCGGCCCAGGTTGATCGAGGGGCGATCGAACAGCTCCGAGCTGTGCCGGGCAAACGGTAGCGACTCGATACTGCGGAAAACGTCAATTGCGTTGAGCACGGCGTTGTCGCCGAGCCAGGGAGTGGCTCCGTGCGCCGCCGTCCCCCCCACCTCGAGCCGCAGCGCCAGCACCCCCTTGGCCTCGATGCCGATGTGGAGATCGGTTGGCTCGCCGGTGATCGCGAAGTCGCCGATGAAGCCGCTGTCGACGAGGTGGTCGGAACCGCGCTCGGCCTCCTCCTCGGACTCCTCGTCGCCGACGATCCCGAGCCGCACCCGCACCGCGTCCTGGTCGCGCATCGCCGCGGCCGTGATCAACATCGCCGCCAGGGCGCCCTTCATGTCGTAGGCGCCGCGCCCGTAGAGCCGGTCGCCCTCGATCCGCGGGTCGAACTGCCCCGACAGCCCCGGCACGACGTCGAGATGCCCGTGCAGGACCACGGTCGGCGCCCCCTCGGGCCCGACCTCGGCCTTGATTACCGGCAGACCCCGGACCTCGTCGCGCTCAGCCTCGATCCCGCGCGCCTCCAACCACCCCTTGACGAACCCGGCGGCCTCGGAAATCGCCTCCGGCTCTGAGGTCTCGTAGCCGATCAGCCGCTCGGCGAGCGCTACGAGCTCCCCGCTCATCCCTCGGCGATCGCCAGGAACGCTTCGGCCCGATCGCGATCTTTCTGCGCCCGGGCGTAATCGGCACTTCCCTCCTCGTGCTCGGAGCAACGCTGTTCGGCCTCGGCCAGCTGCTCTTTCAGCGTCGCGGCGTCGAGCTCCTCCGGCGCGATCGCCTCCTCGACCAGCAGGCGCGCCCGGTTGCCGAACATCTGCAGCCAGCCGTGGGCCTGGGCATAGCGCTTGGTCTCGGAGTCGGAGACGTGCAGGCGCAGCTCGGCCGGCTGCAGCGCCGCCAGCAGCGGCGCGTGGTTGGCGAGGATGCCGATCTCGCCGACCTCGGTGCGGGTCGAGACCTGCTGCACTTCGCCCTCGAAGACCTCGCCCTCGGGGGTCAGGACCTCGACGTCCAGCTTGTGCTCGGCGGCCACGTCTGCCTATGCCGCCGCTGCGGCCTTGGCGTTCTCGGTGACCTGATCGATCGAGCCCTGCATGTAGAAGGCTCCCTCGGAGAGCTCGTCGTGCTCGCCGTCGAGGATCTCGCGGAAGCCGCGCACGGTCTCGGCGACCGGCACGTACTCGCCGGTGCGGCCGGTGAACTGTTCGGCGACGAAGAACGGCTGCGAGAGGAAGCGCTCGATCTTGCGGGCCCGCGAGACCGTCTGGCGGTCCTCGTCGGAGAGCTCGTCGATGCCGAGGATGGCGATGATGTCCTGCAGCTCCTTGTAGCGCTGCAGGACCTGCTGGACCTCGGTCGCGGTGCGGTAGTGCTCGTCGCCGACGACGTCGGGCTTGAGGATCGTCGAGGTCGAGTCGAGCGGGTCGACCGCCGGGTAGATGCCTTTCTCGGAGATCGACCGCGAGAGTGCCGTGGTCGCGTTGAGGTGGGCGAAGACCGAAGCCGGAGCCGGGTCGGTGTAGTCGTCGGCGGGGACGTAGACCGCCTGGATCGAGGTGACGGAGCCGCGTGCGGTCGAGGTGATCCGCTCCTGCAGTTCGCCCATCTCCGTCTCCAGGGTCGGCTGGTAGCCGACCGCGGAGGGCATCCGGCCCAGCAGCGCCGAGACCTCGGAGCCCGCCTGGACGAAGCGGAAGATGTTGTCGATGAAGAGCAGCACGTCCTGCCCACCCTGCTCGCGGTAGTACTCGGCCATCGTCAAGCCGGAGAGAGCGACGCGCAGGCGCGCTCCGGGCGGCTCGTTCATCTGACCGAAGACGAGCATCGTCTTGTCGATCACGCCCGACTCTTTCATCTCCAGCCAGAGGTCGTTGCCCTCTCGCGAGCGCTCGCCGACGCCGCAGAAGGCCGAGAGGCCCTCGTGCTCCTCGGCGATGTTGCGGATCAGCTCCTGGATCAGCACGGTCTTGCCGACGCCGGCGCCGCCGAAGAGCCCGACCTTGCCGCCTTTGGCGTAGGGCGCGAGCAGGTCGATGACCTTGATCCCGGTCTCGAGGATCTCCTGGGTCGGAGTCAGGTCGGAGGCCTTGGGGGCCGGGCGGTGGATCGGCCAGCGCTCCACCTCGCTGATCTCCTCGCCGTTGTCGATCGGCTCGCCGAGCAGGTTGAAGATGCGGCCCAGGGTGACGTCGCCGACCGGAACCGTGATCGGGCCACCGGTGTCGGTGACCTTGTCGCCGCGCTGCAGCCCGTCGGTGGCGTCCATCGCGACGGTGCGCACGCGATCGTCGCCGAGGTGCTGCTGGACCTCGCAGACCAGCTCGGTCGGTTCGTTGTCGCCGTCGCCGGCCATCTCGATCTTCACGGCCGCGTAGATCTCCGGCAGCTGGTCGGGGAAGACCGCGTCGACGACCACTCCCGTGACCTGCTCGACGCGTCCTACGTTGGTTCCGTTGTTGCTCTCAGCCATGGGTTCCTTTGCTCGTTTTGGGTCTAGCCCAGCGCCTCGGCGCCGGCTACGACCTCCAAGATCTCCTGGGTGATTTCCGCCTGCCGGACCCGGTTCATTTCCAGGGTCAGGTCTTCCATCATCGTCTCCGCGTTCTCGGCGGCATTGCGCATCGCGGTCATCCGCGCGCCGAGCTCCGACGCCGCGGACTCGAGCAGGGCTCGGTAGACGGAGATCGTCACGTACTCGGGGATCAGCCGGGCCAGCAGCTCCTCGGGCTCGGGCTCGTATTCCCACTGCGATTTGGCCTGGGCCTGCTCCGCCTCGCTCGGCTCCTCGTCGGTGCCGGCCTCCTCCGCGCCCTCGCCGATGACGTCGGCCTGCTGCAGCGGCAGCAGGGTCTGGCGCCAGACGTGCTGGGTCAGCGGCGAGACGTAGCGGTTGTAGACCAGCTCGACCCGGTCGAGATCCTCCTCGACGTAGCGCGCGACCAGCTCCTCGCCGATCTCGCGGGCGTTGGCGAAGGCCGGACGGTCGGTGAAGCCGACGTAAGAGGTGCGGACGTCGAGCTTGCGAAAGGTCAGGGCGGAGACGCCCTTGCGGCCGACGACAGAGAACGACGCCTCGGCCCCCTCGCCACGAACCTGCTCGCGAACCCGGACCCCTTCGCGGATGATGTTGGTGTTGAAGGCGCCGGCGAGACCGCGATCGCCAGTGACCAGGAGGACACCGACCCTGTCGACGCTCTCGTGCTCGTCGAGAACCGGCACCCGCGGCAGGCCACCGGCCTGCTCGGCGGCGAGCCGGGTCAGCTTGCGCATCCCCTCCGCGTAGGGCCGCAGGGCATCGATCCGCTGCTCGGAGCGACGCAGCCGCGCCGCCGCGACCATCTCCATCGCCCGCGTGATCTTGTTGATGTTCTTGATCGACGCAATGCGCGCGCGGACTTCCTTCTGGTTGGCCATAGCGGAGCGCCGGGCGAACTACGCCGGCGTCGCCTCCTTGGCGTCCTCGGAGGAACCCTCGGCGGTGCGAGCGGGGGCGGCGTGCTCGTCTTTCGACTTGACGCGGTCGGACTCGCCCTCCTCCAGCGGCTCGCCGTTCTCGTCGAAGTCGGGACCGAAATCGTCGACGAAGTCCCTGATCGCCGTGGCCAGCTCCTCCTCGTCCTCGTCGGAGAGCTTGCCGGTCTCTTCGATCCGCTTCAGCAGCTCGGCCTTCTCGGAGTGGAGGCGAACCCGCAGGTTGGCAAGGAACTCGCCGACGCGCTCGACTTTGATGCGGTCGAGGAAGCCGCCGGTGCCGGCGTAGATCGAGGCGACCTGGTCGCCGACGCTGAGCGGTTCGCGCTCTTTCTGTTTGAGCAGCTCGACCAGCCGTTCGCCGCGGGTCAGCGCTTTCTGGGTCTCGGCGTCGAGCTCGGAGCCGAACTGGGCGAAGGCCTCGAGGTCGCGGTACTGGGAGAGGTCGAGGCGCAGTTTTCCGGCCACCTTCTTCATCGCCTTGGTCTGCGCGTTGCCGCCCACCCGCGAGACCGAGATGCCGACGTTGATCGCCGGCCGCACGCCGGAGAAGAAGAGATCGGACTCGAGGAAGATCTGCCCGTCGGTGATCGAGATCACGTTGGTCGGGATGTAGGCGGAGACGTCGGAGGCCTGGGTCTCGATGATCGGCAGGGCGGTCAGCGAGCCGCCGCCGAGATCGTCGTTGAGCTTGACCGCGCGCTCCAGCAGGCGGGAGTGCAGGTAGAAGACGTCGCCGGGGTAAGCCTCGCGACCCGGCGGGCGCCGCAGCAGCAGCGACATCTGGCGGTAGGCGGAGGCGTGTTTGGTGAGGTCGTCGTAGACGACCAGCGCGGCTTTGCCGCTGTAGAGGAAGTGCTCGCCCATCGCGGTGCCGGCGTAGGGAGCGATGTACTTGATCGGCGCCGCCTCGTCGGCGGGGGCGGCGACGATGATGGTGTTCTCCATCGCGCCGTTCTCCTCGAGCACCTCTTTGAGCTGGACGACGGTCGACATCCGCTGGCCGATCGCCACGTAGATGCAGACCATGTCCTTGTCGCGGGCGTTGATGATCGTGTCGATCGCGATCGCCGTCTTGCCGGTCTGGCGGTCGCCGATGATCAGCTCTCGCTGGCCGCGACCGATCGGGATCATCCCGTCGATCGCCATCAGGCCGGTCTGGACCGGTTCGGTGACCGGCTGGCGCTCGACCACGCCGGGCGCTTTGAACTCGGCCGGGCGGGTCTCGGTGGTGGCGATCTCACCGCGATCGTCGAGCGGGCGTCCGAGCGGATCGACCATGCGGCCGAGCAGCTCCTCGCCGACGGGGATCCGCAGCAGGTGGCCGGTGCGCTTGACCGTGTCGCCCTCGACGATCTTGTCCCACTCGCCGAACAGCACGACGCCGACGTTGTCGGACTCGAGGTTCAGGGCCAGGCCCGTCACCCCGTGCGGCAATTCGAGCATCTCCAGCGCCATGCAGTTGTCGAGGCCGTGGACGCGGGCGATGCCGTCGGCCACGGAAAGGACGGTTCCAACCTCCGAGAGGTTGGCGGAATCCGCCGCCAATCCCTCGATGCGCTCACGCAGGATGCTTGCGATCTCGTCCGGCTTGATCTCCATAAGTTTTTTTCTCTGCCCCCTAGTGCGCCGCCTGGGCGACGCTCTTTCGAAGTTTCTCCAAGCGACTGCGGATGCTCGCGTCGAGGACCTTGTTTCCGACTTGCAGGACGACGCCGCCGAGGATGTCCTCGTCGACGCGGCTGGCCAGATCGACCTCCTGGCCGGTCTGGCGCTGAATCTCCTCGCCGATCTTGCTGACGACCGCGGGGTCGAGCTCGACCGCACTGGTCACGGTCACGTCGATGCGGCGGTTCTCGTGCTTCCACAGCTCCTCGAGCTCGCGGCGAATGCGGAAGATCTCCGGCATCCGCCCCTTATCGATCAGCAGCTCGAGGAAGTTGATGAACTCGGGGTTGGCGCCGTCGATCGCGCGCCGGGCCCCGTCGATCTTCTCGGCCGACGAGAAGTAGGGGCTGAAGAAGAAGACCTGCAGGTCGCGGTTGCTGTCAAGGGCATCGACGAACTGGCCGAGCTGATCGCGCAGCGCATCGAGCTTGCCCTTCTCCTTGCCGACCTCGAAGAGGGCCTCGGCGTAGGCATGTGCGGCGTCTTGCATCGGTTAGTTCTCCGACCCCGACAGCTTCGAGAAGTCGACCTCGCCGAGCGCCTCCTCGACAAGGCGGCGCTGATCCTCGGCGTTGAGGCTTTTACGGGTGACCTTCTCGGTCGCCAGCACGGTCAGGTTCGCGACCTCATGGCGAATCTGGTCCAGCGAGCGCCGGGTCTCGGCCTCGATGTCCCGCTTCGCCGCGTTGACCAGGTCCTCGCGTTTCTCTTTGCCGGCCGCGGTCGCCTCGGCCTCGGCCGTCTCGGCCGCTTTGCGGGCGCGGGCCATGATGTCGTCGGCCTGCTCCCGTGCCTCGGCGAGCCGGGCGCGGTACTCGGCCAGCAGCTCGTCGGATTCACGCCGTTGACGCTCGGCCGTGTCGAGCGACTCGGCGATCGTTTTCGCCCGCCGGTCCAGGGCCTCCTGGATTTTCGGGAACGCGAGCTTGCTGAGCACCCACATCGTGAACAGGAAGAGGACCAGGGTCCAGATCATCAGACCCAGACCCGGCGAGACCAGGAAGCTGCCACCGCCTTCCTCGCCTGCCGCCTCCGCTGCCAGCGGGAGTGCGTTTATGTAGCCGAGCAACTCCATGCGCCTAGAGGAAGAAGGCGATCAGGCCGAAGATGAACGTGTAGAAGGCCACGGCCTCGGTCAGCGCGAAGCCGAGCCAGCGGATGCTCTGGAGCTCGTCTTTCATCTCCGGCTGACGGGCGACCGACTCGATCTCCTTGCCGAAGATGAAGCCAATGCCGATGCCGGCGCCGATCGAGCCGAGTCCGGCACCGACGCCGAGGGCGATGGCCTTACCGGCGGCTTCGACGCCTTCGTCCGAGACGGCGGCGATTACGGGGGACAGATCCATGAAAAGCGCTCCTTTTCTAATGACTGGCGGAGGTGGCTCCGCCGAGATAGATGGCAGTGAGAGTCGAGAAGATAAATGCCTGCAGCGTTGCGATCAGCCCGACCTCGAGGATGAAGAAGAAGAAGGCAAGCGGGAAAGTCAGGGCTCCGAGGGCGGCGATCCCCAGCAGCACCGCCAGCCCGCCGCCCATGAACAGCAGCAGCAGGTGGCCGGCGAGGATGTTGGCGAAAAGCCGGACGGAGAGCGAGATCAAGCGGGCGAAGTGGGAGATCGCCTCGATCACGAAGATGAAGCCCTTGGCGGCCGGGTTCATGTCCTCCAGGCCCGGGGGCAGCCAGCTGGCCAGGTACTTGAAGAGGCCCTTGGCCCGGACCCCTTCGACGTGGTAGGAGACCCAGACGACCAGGGTCAGGACCAGCGGGATCGAGAGGTTGGCGGTGGCGGCGTAGATCGCGAAGGAGGGGATTTCGGCGCCGAAGACGTTGACGGTGTGCTCGGTATTGGTTGGCAACGGGATGAAGCCGATCATGTTCGAGAACCAGATCCAGAAGAAGAGCGCGGCGAGGAAGGGGAACCAGCGGCTGGCCATCTTCGGCTCGAGGTTGCCGCCGGTGATCGTGTTCTTGGTCATGTCGTAGGCGACCTCCATCGCGGTCTGCACCCGGTTCGGCTTCTGGTGCATCCGGCGGGCGATCCAGACCATCGTGCCGATCGTCAGGGCGCTGGCGAGGAAGAGGTAGAGAACGGCCTTGTTGATGCTCATGTCGATGCCGGCGATGTCGATCGAGATCCACGGTTCGAGCTTGAACTCGTTCTGGGGCTGGAAGTGTTCGTTTTTGCCGGAGCTGCCGAAGATCAGCACCATCAGGATCGCGATCCCGAGGTAGACGCCGAGCCCGATGAAGACCTTGGCTTTGGTGCTCAGCCCCGACTTGCCCGGGTCGCTCTGCTGCTCGACCGCGTCGGCGGGCGCGACGACCGGGGTTGCCTCGTCCGCCATTTACGCCCCCTGCCCCTCGGGCTCTTCGCCGAAGAGATGGGCAAAGCCCTGAGCGACGAAGGAGACGGTGAAGAGGACGAGGACGAGGATCGCGGCGGCGAGGCCGGCTTCGCGCTCGGACAGGCCGACGAGCAGTACCGCGGTCGCCATCAACCAGACACGGCCGAGCGTGGTCGCGGCGACGATCCCCATCGCCTTCTGGCGATTGCCGGCGGCGAGCTCGGCCTGGGCGCGGCGGCCGGCGAGCGTCTGGACGGCGCGCTGGGCGAGCCAGGCGGCGGCGGCCACGGCGTAACCGAGCATCGGTAGCCCACCCAGCAGAAAGACTGCGAGGGCGACGGCCAGCAGCAGTAGGTCGACGTACTTGGGAGGAGACATAAAAGATGCCCGGCTCGGGCGAGCGGGCGGACTGGCGACTATAGCCAACCAGCCCCGGGAATGGCTTTGTGAAGCCACTTCGTGAGGGTTGCCACTACCCCGCCGGCGGCTCCAGATCGATCGCCTCGAATTCGCCCGTCTCCGGATTGATCCGGCCGCGGCGCAGCTTGAGGATCTCCAGCACGTAAACGAGGTAGACGCTGGCCGCAAGCGCGAGCAGGATCAGAGCGCCCATCACCAACGTCCAGAACAGGTCGAAGTGCCCGTGGTTGTCGCTGTAGGGGACGAAGCGCAGGGCCAGCGCCAGCGCCGCCATCACCAGCGTCCAGGCATAGAGGTAGGTGACGGTGCGGCGCTGGGAGAAGCCGATGTTGGCCATGCGGTGGTGGAAGTGCCAGCTATCGGCCTGGTAAATCGGCTGCCGGTATTTGAGCCGCTTGGCGACGACGAAGCCGGTGTCGAGGATCGGCACCGCGAGGACGATCAACGGGAAGGCGAGGGCGATCACCGCATTGGTCTTCAGCGCTCCCTGGACCGAGGCGGTGGCCAGCAGGTAGCCGAGCAGGTTGGAGCCGGTGTCGCCCATGAAGCTGGAGGCGGGCGGGAAGCCGTGGCGGAGGAAGCCGAGCGCGGCACCGGCGGTGATCGCCGCCAGCACGCCGGCGGCATTGCGATCGAGCGAAAGCGCGATCGCCGCCAGGGCGATCGCGGCGATCGTGCAGACGCCAGCGGCGAGGCCGTCGACGCCGTCGAGGAAGTTGATCACGTTGACGACGGCGACGATGCCCAGCACGGTCAGCGGGTAGGCGAGCCAGCCCAGTTCGAAGCCACCGACGAAGGGCAGGGTGAGGTTGTCGACGCGGACCCCGGCGGCGACCGGGATCGCCGCCGCGGCGATCTGGCCGACCAGCTTCGGAAAGGCGGAGAGGCCGCGGACGTCGTCGATGACCCCAACCGCAGCGATCGCCATCGCGCCGAGCAGGATCGAGCGGCTCTCGCCTTCGCCGGGCAGCCAGATCCAACCGGCCGCCTCGACCGCGACCAGGATCGCCAGCCCGGAGAGGCGCGGCATCGGTTTGCTGTGCAGGCCGCGCGGCTTCGGCAGGTCGATCGCCCCGACCCGGAAGGCGAGACGCTCGGCGAAAGGGACCAGCAGCCAGGCGATGGCCGCGGCCAGGAGGAAGGCGAAGACGGCGTCGGTGGTCGTCACGTCCATTGGGCTCTTTGCCCCTGACGGAGAGCGGGCCGGATCAGGCTACTTGAGCTCCGCGACGGCGCCGAGAGCCCCTTCGAGCAGCGGCGTGGCGTCGCGCGGGTGGCGGACCCCGACCGGCGAATCGCGCTTGCGCAGCACCAGCGTCGCCGGGTTGGCGAGGACCTGCAGACGACCATCGGCGATCAACGCCTCGTCGACGCCGCCCATGCGACCCGTGAAGGTGGTGAAGACAGGAGTGCCGAGGGCCACCGCCTCGCGGTTCATCGTCCCCCCCGCGCTGACCACGAGGTTGGCGTAGGCGATCAGGCTCTGGGCATCGATCGCCCGCTCGGGCACGATCAGGTTGGGAGCGCCGAGAGCGCGCACCGCCTCCCCCTGGGCGCCGGTGCGGGGTATGACCACGGCCTGCGCCTCGCTCGCCGCGAGCCGGTCGATCGTCGTCCCGTAGAGATCGTTGCGGGCGTGGTACTCGGAGGTCTCCGGCGGCGGCCGCACGACCACCAGCACCTTCTCGCGGTCGAGCCCCAGCTCGTCCAGCACCGCCGGGTCGGGCTCAAAGTCGGCCAGGTAGTACTCCTCCTTCAACCCCGGGTAGCGGACCAGCTTCCTCCCCTTGGCGCCCAGCTTCGCCAACCGCTCGAGCGGGATCGAGTCCGGCACCAGCACCCGCCGGGCGAGCCGAAAGGCAACCTGCCGCTGCAACTGCGCGAACTCGTAGTCCTGCATCTGCACCGAAGGAACCCGGTAGGCGGCAGAGACGACGGCCAGATCGACCGACCCGTGCCCGATTGCCAGCTGCGGTCGCCGCTTCCAGACCAGCCGCCCCAACCGCGCCGACCGCCCCCCCAGCGCCCGAACCTTGCCCAGCCTGGACGCACCTCCGTGCTCGCCAACCACGCTGTAAGGCATCCCGAGTCGCTCAAGGATGCCAAGCGTCTGCCCGTACTCACGGGCCGTGATGAAGACCTCGTGCCCCTGCGCTTCCAGCCGCTCGATGATCGGCCTCAGGACCAGCGGATGCGCGGCAGCAGTGCAATCGACCCAAACCAGCATCGGCGGACCCTACCTCCAGCGCTCCCCCGGACCCGCGAGGAGGCGGGTCGCTAAACAGCCGCTGGAGAAAGCTGCGGGTAAAGCGGATGCCGATCCATCAACGCGGCCGTGCGAGCGGCGAGCCCGTCCTTCTCAGCCTCAAAGTCGCCCCCGAGCGCCGTGGCGATAACCGCGGCGATCTCGGTCATCTCCTCCTCGCCCATCCCCCGCGTGGTCAACGCCGGAGTGCCGATGCGCAACCCCGAGGGATTCATCGGCGGGCGCGGGTCGAAGGGAATCGCGTTGCGGTTGACGGTAATCCCGACCGCCTCCAGCCGGTCCTCGGCGGTCTGCCCGTCGAGCCCGGTCGGGGTCAGGTCAACCAGGACCAGGTGGACGTCGGTGCCACCGGTGAGGACCGGGATGCCGTCGGCTTCGAGGCCGGCGGCGAGGGCCTTGGCGTTGGCGATCGTCTGCCGCTGGCGCTGGCGGAACTGCTCGCTGGCGGCGATCTTCATCGCCACCGCCTTGGCGGCGATCGTGTGCATCAGCGGCCCGCCCTGCTGGCCGGGGAAGACCGCTTTGTCGACCGCTTTGGCGAGCTCCTCGCGGCAGAGGATCATGCCGCTGCGGGGGCCGCAGAGGGTCTTGTGGATCGTCGTGGTGACGACGTCGGCGTGCTCGACCGGATTCGGGTGCTCGCCGGCGGCAACCAGGCCGGCGAAGTGGGCCATGTCGACCATCAGCTTGGCCCCGACCGAATCGGCGATCTCGCGGAAGGCGGCGAAGTCGAGCTGGCGGGGATAGGCAGACCAGCCGGCGACGATCAGGGCCGGCTTGTGCTCGTCGGCGAGCCGCGCGACCTCCTCGATGTCGACCAGCATGTCCTCGCGGCGGACGTGGTACGGCACCGGGTTGTAGAGCTTGCCGGAGACGTTGATCTTCATCCCGTGACTGAGGTGGCCGCCGTGGTCGAGCGCCATGCCAAGGAAGGTGTCGCCGGGTTCGAGCAGGGCCATATAGACGGCGTTATTGGCTTGAGCGCCGGCGTGGGCCTGAACGTTGGCGTGCTCGGCGCCGAACAGCTCCTTGGCCCGCGAGATCGCCAGTTCCTCGGCGACGTCGACCTCCTCGCAACCGCCGTAGTAGCGGCGACCCGGGTAGCCCTCGGCGTACTTGTTGGTCAACACCGAGCCGACCGCCTCGAGCACCGCCTGCGGCACGAAGTTCTCCGAGGCGATCATCTCCAGGGTGCGTTGCTGGCGTCGCAGCTCGCCGTCGAGGACGGCGGCGATCTCGGCGTCGACCTCGGCCAGCGGGGCGGTCTGGAAGTTGTCTGGCAGCTCGGCCATGGGCGAACGACCATAGCAACGGCTCGGGATATTCTGGGCCGGGTGAGAGCCCGCCTTTCCGTCGCCGCGCTCGCTGTCGCCGCGGCCCTCCTCACTGCCACCCCGGCGACGGCGGCGGAGGACCCCTGCACCGGCCCCGAAGCACCTGGCCTGCTCTGTCCAAACCTGCGGATCGGACCTCCCGCCGACATCTACGTCCAGGACAGCGGCAGCCGCAAGCTTTTGCGAGCGACCAGCGACGTGCGCAGCCGCGGTCGCGGGCCGATCGAGGTGCGGGGCCAGCGCAGCGGTCGGCGCACGATGCGCACCGACCAGCGGATCTACCGCGTCGGCGGCGGCCACCTCGACGTCGCCAGCGAGGCGACCCTGCGCTTCGCCGGCGTCGGCGCCTACTTCGGCGGTTCCTACTGGAAGGTCCACCAGCTCGCCCGCTTCGAGCTGCGCCGGGTCGGGCCCGAGGGCAACCTCGGCGGCGTCGTCCGCGTCAGCCCCAAGCTCAATTACTGCCTGCGGGATCTCGAGCGGACCCGGGCCGGGCGCCGCTCTCCAACCAGCCGTCATTACCCCGGCTGCAACCAGAACCCCTACCAGGACCGGGTCACGCTGGGAACCTCGGTTGGCTGGTCGGACATCTACCCGGCCGACTACGACAAGCAGTGGATCGACGTCGCCGGCCTGCGCGGCTGCTTCGCCTTCGTGATGACCGTCGACCCACAGCGGCTGCTGTTCGAGTCCAACGAGGACGACAACAGCTCCCAGCGCCTGGTCCGCCTGCCCTTCCGCGGCAACCGCGGCTGCTAGGCGGGTGGAGCCTTCACCAGCTCCCTAGCCGAGCCCGACCGAGGCGAGGGCGCTGCTGAGGTCGCCCGGCGAGAGGGCGCCGTGGCGGAGGATCGTCCAGCTGCCGTCCTCCTCGATCGCGGCGATGTCGACGACGGTCGAGGGCAGGCCGGTCAGCTCGCCACCGTCGATCGCCAGATCGGCAGCGGCGACGATCGCGGCGGGGACGTCCTCGAAGCGGCCCGGCGCCGGCTCGCCGCTGAGGTTGGCCGAGGTCTGGAAGACAGGACACATGACTCCGGCCAAGGGGCCGGCGAGGAGGCGGACGCCGAGCCGCTCGGCGTCGCCGCGAGAGGCGAAGGGGTAGCGGCGCCCCGGGTTGGCGATGACCAGCGTCACCGGCCCCGGCAGCAGGGCGCTGACCGCGGCGGCGGCGCGGGGGCCGAGGCCGGCGACCAGCTCGCGCATCGCCAGCGGCGAGAAGTACATGACCGCCGAGGGCTTGCCGTCGTCGCGCCCCTTGAGGCGGTGGATCCGCGCGATCGCGCCCGAGTCGAGCGGGTCGCAGGCGAGCCCGTAGAGGCCGTCGGCGGGGAAGACCGCGACGCCGCCGCCGGCGATGCAGCGTTCGAGGGCGGCGCGGGCGGCCTGGGCACCGCCGCTTTCGAGCTTGACGATCTCGGTTGTGCCGGATCCGTTCATCGCTCTCCCATCGCTACCCGCTCGATGCCGGCCAAGTCGCGGCGGGTCTCGATCGCGCCGAAACCGCTCTGGCGCAGCAGCTCGCGCACCGCCTCCGCCTGACCCTCCCCCACCTCCAGCGCCAGGGCCCCGACTTCCACCCGCGGGATCAGGGCGCGAATGGCGTCGAGGCCGTCGGCGCCGGAGACCAGCGCCTCGCGCGGCTCCCAGTCCCTCACCTCCGGCTGCAGCGTGGGCCAGTCGGGCTCGGCGACATAGGGCAGGTTGGCGAGGATCAGTTCGAAGTCCTCTTCGGGCGGCACCGTGCCGGGCAGGAACCGGACCCGATTCTCGAGCCCGAGCCGGTGGGCATTCGCCCGCGCCGCTTCCAACGCGTCGCCCGAGGCATCCGTCGCGGTGACCTCGCAAGCCGCCAGCTCGGTGGCCGCGGCAAGGGCGATCGCACCGGAGCCGGTGCCGACGTCGAGCAGTGTCGCCGGCTCGCGCTCGAGCGCGATTTCGACCAGCAGCTCGGTCTCGGGCCGCGGAATCAATACCCGGCGATCGACCTCGACCTGGATGCCGCGGAAGCCTTTGCGCCCGACGATGTAGGCGACCGGCTCGCGCCGCAACCGCCGCCGCACCATCTCGCCGAACAGCCGCGAGGCCGTCGGCGCCAGCTCGATCGCGGGATCCGTAACCAGCGTCGCCCGATCGTGGCCGCTGGCCTCCGCCAGCATTACTTCGGCGTCGAGGCGGGGGTCTTCGACCCCGGCTGCCCGCAGGCCATCCGTGGCGGCACCCAATGCCTGTCTGACGCTACTGGCGGGCATACGAGCGACGCACGTCAGCCAACCGCGGCAGTCTCCAAGCGCTGTCGCTTCTCCTCCGCTGACAACGCATCGGTGAACTCGGAGAGGTCGCCGCCAAGCACGCCTTCCAGATTGTGCGAAGTCAGCTTGATCCGGTGGTCGGTAACCCGGCCCTGGGGGAAGTTGTAGGTGCGGACCTTCTCGGAGCGCTGCCCGCTGCCGACCTGGGCCTTGCGCTCGGAGGCGATTTTCGCCTGCTGCTCGGCCAGCTCGCGCTCGTACAGCCGCGCCCGCAGCACCCGCATCGCCCGGTCCTTGTTCTGCAGCTGGGACTTCTCGTCCTGCATCGAGACGACGATGCCAGTCGGTTTGTGGGTGATCCGCACCGCCGAGTCGGTCGTGTTGACCGACTGCCCGCCCGGGCCGGAAGAGCGGAAGACGTCGATCTGGAGGTCGTTCTGGTCGACCTCGACCTCGACCTCCTCGACCTCGGGCAGCACCGCGATCGTCGCCGTCGAGGTGTGGATGCGGCCCTGCGACTCGGTCTCGGGAACCCGCTGCACGCGGTGGGTACCGCCCTCGAACTTGAAGACCGAGTAAGCCCCGTCTCCCTTGACCGCGAAGGTGACGTCCTTGAATCCACCCATCTCCGAGACCGACTGCGAAAGAACCTCGGTCGCGAAGCCGCGCTCCTCGGCGTAGCGACTCAGCATTTTGTAGAGATCGCCGGCGAACAGCGCCGCCTCGTCGCCGCCGGTGCCGCCGCGGATCTCGACCAGCACGTTCTTGTCGTCGTTGGGGTCGCGCTCGACCATCGCCAGGCGGATCCCCTCTTCCAACTGCTCCAACCGCGCCGGGGCGTCGTCGACGAGCTTGCGCATTTCCTCGTCCTCGCCCTCCTCCAGCAGCTCCCGAGCGCCTTCGAGATCGTCCTTCAGGGTCACGTACTCGACGGCCAGCTCGCGCGCCGGCTGCAGCTCGCGGTACTCGCGCCCGACCTCGGCATAGCGCTCGCGATCACCGATCACAGCGGGATCGGACATTTGCCCCTCGAGGTCGGCGAACCGCGCCTGAATCTGCTCCACCAACCGCTCGATCATCACTCAACCCTAGCTACGTCGGATGCAGCGGCTCCACGCGCGGGTCCCTTGGGAGAGGGGTCCGAGAACGGACCCAGTTTGGCCCGCCCGCAGGACCCCTCTCCCAAGGGACCCGCGCGCCGGTGGGCTCAAGCCACTATCTCGATGTGCTGCTGACGCGCCGCCTCCTCGGGGTTCTCCCGAGCCAGGACCGCGTTCAAGGAGGCGATCGCCACCGCCAGCTGCTCTTCGTCGGGCTCGCGGGTGGTCAGGTTCTGCAGCATCAGGCCCGGCCACATCACCGCCCGCACCCAGCGTTTGCGCCGGTTCTTGCCGGCCCACTTGATCACCTCGTAGGAGAGGCCGGCGATCAGCGGGATGCCGAGAATCCGCGAGGCCAGCAGCCAGTACCAGGCCGGCAGGCCGATCGGGGCGAAGACGAAGATCGCCAGCACCATCACGATCAGCAGGAAGCTGGTGCCGCAGCGGGGGTGCAGCCGTGAGTAGAGCTTGGCCCGCGAGGGGACCAGCTCGTCTTCGGCCTCGTAGCAGGAGATCGTCTTGTGCTCGGCGCCGTGGTACTCGAAGACGCGCCGCAAGTCGGGCATTTTGCTGATCGCGACGATGTAGCCGATGAAGATCGCCGTGCGCAGGATTCCCTCGACCAGCCAGAACAGCAGCGGCGAGCCGAGCTGGTCCTTGATCAGGCTGGTCAGCCCGACCGGGACCACGAAGAAGAGCCCGATCGAGAGCAGCAGGGAGAAGACGATCGTCAGGCCCCAGATCCAGCCGCCGATCTCTTCCTTCTCGCCCTCGTCGTCCTCCTCCATCTGCGCGTTGGCGGAGATTGCCAGTGCCTTGAAGCCGATCTTCATCGACTCGCCGAGAGCGACGACGCCGCGGATGATCGGCAGGCGCCAGATGCGGTGGCGCTGGGCCCAGGGGACGAGCTGCTCGGACTCGATCTCGATCTGACCCTCGGGGGTGCGCACCGCGACGGCCCAGACCGAGATGCCGCGCATCATCACTCCCTCGAGCACCGCCTGGCCGCCGACCGGGGCGTCGCGTTTGGCGACGAGGGCGCCGTCGGGCATGCGCAGCGGGTCCCCTCCGTTGGTCGAAGAGGAGGTCGGGGATGCCTGTGCCGAGCCCACCGGCGGGCTCACGGGTTACTTCCCGGCCCTGTGCTTGGCGGCGCGGCGCTGGAAGCGCTCGACGCGGCCGCCGGTGTCAACCAGCTTCTGCTTGCCCGTGTAGAACGGGTGGCACTCGGAGCAGAGCTCTACGTGCAGATCGTCCTTGGTCGACCGGGTGTAGAACTGGTTGCCACACGAGCAATGCACGTTGGCAAGCGTGTAATCGGGGTGAATTCCTGCCTTCATTGCTCTTAAGTCTAGAGAATTGGTCAAGTCTGCCGATACTTCCATGTGGAAGACACCAGCCAGGCGCGGCAACTGAACAGATTTAGCGCGCTGCGCCTCGCGATCGGGGTAGTGCTGTTCGGTGGAACCCTCCTGGTCACGCTTCACGACTGGCTCGGAATCGGCGGCTCCAGTCTCACCGACTTCGTAAATGGACCTCTGTACGACGCCGTCGTCGTCAGCGCCGGCCTCGCCTGTCTCCTCAAAGCCCGCGGCGCCGGGCGCGAGCGCGGCGCCTGGCTGGCCCTGGCGGCGGCGGTGCTCTGCTGGGGCGCCTCGGAGATCTACTGGACCGCGGCCCTCGCCAACGATCCCTCACCCCCCTATCCGTCGCCTGCCGATGTCGGCTATCTCGCCTTCTACCCGCTGGCGGCGAGCGGCGTGCTGCTGCTCGTTCGCGCCCGGGCGCGGGAGCTCGACTGGCGGCTGTGGATGGACGGGTTGATCGCCGCCCTGGGCACGGCGGCCCTGGGAGCGGCGCTGATCTTCGAGTTCGTCGCCAACCGCACCAGCGGCACCCCGATCCAGGTGGCGACGACGCTGGCCTATCCGATCGGCGACATCCTGATGCTGGCGCTGGTCGTCGGCGTCGTCGCCCTGACCCGCTGGCGCCCGGGCCGGACCTGGTCGCTGCTGCTCGCCGGCCTCGCCGCCCTGGTCGTCGCCGACGTTGCCTACACCCTGCAGACGACCGACGCCAGCCTGCCCGGCGGCGATTGGATCGAACCGATCTACCTGCTCGCCGCCGCCTGCATCGGCGCCGAGGCCTGGCAGACCCGGGCCGACACGATCCAGCCGATGGCCCGTTTCGACGGCTGGCGCGAGCTGATGGTCCCGGCCCTCTTCGCGGCGGTGATGATCGGCCTCTTCGCGATGCAGTACTTCAGCCACGCCGGCGGTCTGACCACGGTGCTGTGGGCGGCGACGATGATCGCCGTGATCGCCCGCCTCGGCCTCAGCGTCCGCGAGAACAAGCAGCTGCTGGAGCAGGTGCGGACCGATCACCTGACCGGGCTCGGCAACCAGGGGCGAATGCAGGTCGACCTCGCCACGCGCTGCCTGCACTCCAACCAGGAGCCGCTGACCCTGCT
The DNA here is from genome assembly GCA_963811375.1 of uncultured Solirubrobacterales bacterium. GTDB lineage: Bacteria > Actinomycetota > Thermoleophilia > Solirubrobacterales > 70-9 > VAYN01. The sequence goes on along the minus strand of CAWEQY010000008.1, from coordinate 315,064 downwards.
CCTGCTCGACCTCAACGGCTTCAAGCGCTACAACGACACCTTCGGCCACCCAGCCGGCGACGCGATGCTGAGGCGACTGGGAAATCAGCTGAACGAGGCCGTCGGAGCGGACGGGTCCGCCTACCGGATCGGCGGCGACGAGTTCGCGGTGCTGACCGCCGGTGCCGACGGTCGCCACGGTGAGGTCGCCAAACGCGCGGCCGAAGCGCTGACAGCGAGCGGAACCGGATTCGAGCTCAGCGCCGCCTGGGGCACGGTGGCGATCCCCGAGGAAGCCGACAAGCCGGCGGCCGCGATGCAACTTGCCGACGTCCGCATGTACGCCCAGAAGGAGTCGCGCCGCCTCGCCCACGACGACGCGATCGCGATCGAGGGCGCCGACGTATCGGTGCGCCTAGGCGCGGTCGGCGACAGCGAAGCTCTCAAGCACGGCCAGTAGAACGGTCGTCACCTCGGCCCGGCCGATCGGGTCGTCGCTGCGGGCGACCAGCATCGCCGCCTCGTCGAGCGCCCCCAGCAGGAGGTGGGCCATCGGCTTGACCGGCAGCTCGCGGATCTCGCCCGCTTCGATCGCCGCCGCCAGGCTTGCCTCGATCAGGCCAAGGCCGTTGGCGGCGCCGATCTCCCGCCAGCGGTCCCAGCCGAGCACCGCCGGCGCGTCGTGCAGGGCGATCTGCCGCAGCTCCGGCTTCGCGCACTCGTCGAGGAAGGCCTCGATCCCCGCCTTCATCGCCTGCAGCGGGCTGTGCAGGTCGGAACCGAGGACGATCCGCGCCACCCGCGCGGTCGATTCCGCCTCGAGCTGCTCGTAAGCGGCATCCAGCAGGCCCGACTTGCCGCCGAAGTGGTGGTAGAGGGCGCCACGGGTGACTCCGGCCGCACGGACGATCTCCTCGGTGCCAACCTCGTCATAGCCGCGCTCGGTGAAGAGGCGGCGGGCGGCGGCGATCAGCGCACCCCGGGTCGCTTCCGCCCGCTCGGCCTGGGTGCGGCGCGCAGAGCTCGAGTTCGGGCCCTTCTCTTCAGGATTGAGATTTACATTCATACTGCACGTATGTTACAACTCATCATCGACAGCGACTATGCCAACGCCAGCTCAATCCAGAGCGCCATCAGTGAGACAAGCCAGGAGGCCGCGATGACGACCGCAGCGAATCAGCGCAAAGAGATCGATCTGCCGGCAGGAAGAATTCGCTACCGCGAAGCGGGCACCGGCAAGCCGGTGGTCTTCGTCCACGGCTACCTGGTCGACGGGCGCCTCTGGGACGGCGTCGTCGACCGGCTCTCCGACCGCTACCGCTGCATCGCTCCGGACTGGCCGATCGGAGCCCAGCAGATCGCGATGAAGCCCGACGCCAACCTCTCTCCGCCCGGGGTCGCGGCGACGATCGACTCCTTCCTCGCGGCGCTCGACCTCGACGACGTGACGATCGTCGGCAACGACTCCGGCGGCGCCATGTCGCAGGTCCTCGTCACCCGCCATCCCGAGCGCGTGGGCCGCCTCGTCCTCACCAACTGCGACACCCACGAGAACTTCCCGCCCGGGATCTTCAAGACGATGCCGCCGCTGGCGAAACTGCCCGGGGGGATGACGCTGCTGGCGCTCCCGTTCCGCTCCGCCGCGATTGCCCGCGCCGCCTTCAAGCCGTTCACGCGCAAGCCGATCCCGCCGGACCTGATCGCCTCCTGGATGGCCCCCGGGCTCAACGATCGCGGCGTTCGCCACGACCTCAAAAAGGTGACCGTGGGGATGAACAAGCGCTACACGCTCGAGGCGGCGCAGAAGCTGCGCGGGTCGCAGCTGCCGATCCTGCTCACCTGGGCTCCTGGCGACAGGCTCTTCCCGATCCGCTACGCGGAACGCCTCGCCGCCGAGGCCGGCAACGCCCGCATCGTCGAGATCGCGGACGCGAACACGTTCGTGCCGCTCGACCAGCCCCAGCGCCTGAGCGAGGAGATCGCGACGTTCGTCGGCAGCGCCTGAGAACGACTCAAAGCGAACAGACGTTCCCAGAAGTTCGCAAAGTGCAGCTTTTTCGTCCGACCAGAGGGGGAATGTTCCCCAACCCCCTACCAGGAGGACGGAGAGCTAGTGGCCAAGCAGATCTTCGACCAGGCACGACCGAAGAGCACGATGGCGCGGCAACTCGACGAAGCGTTTGCCGGGTGCGATCAGTGGACCGTCGTGGCTGCGCCGCGGCGCAGCAGCATCGATTTCAGCCCTCGCCCCTCGAGCTCCTCGAGGATGATCGGCAGGGCGGCGGCGGTGCGAACCCAGGAGCCGGGCGCGCTGTAGTAGTCGGCATCGTGCAGCAGCAGGATGTCCCCGGCCCGCACGGTCGCGGTCGCCTTGCGCGCGATCGAGGCCGGCGTGGCCCGGCGCGTCCAGTCCCTTCCCCATTGCGACCACAGCAGCGGCCGCCAGCCGCGGCCGCGCACCGCCCGTAGCCCAACCGCGCTGAAGATCCCGTAGGGCGGGCGGTAGTCGCTCACCGCCTGTCCACCCGCCTCCTCGATCGCCGCCTTGGCTCGCTCGGCGTCCTCGAGCAGCTGGCGAGAGCCGAGCCGCAGCTGATTGCGGTGACGGTGGCAGTGCAGCTCGACCCGGTGGCCGGCGGCGACGATCTCAGCCACCAGCGCCGGCCGTTGCACGACCTGCTCGCCGGCGAGGAAGAAGGTCGCCGGCGCATCCGCCTCGCGCAGCGCCTCCAGGATCGCCGGAGTCCCCTGCGGATGGGGCCCGTCGTCGAAGGTGAGGGCGACGCCCTCGATTCCGTCCTGGCGCAGGACAACCGGGAGCGCCTCCCCGATCGCCGGCACCACCGGCGCCAGCGCCGGGCCGGCGTAGGCAACCGCGCTGGCGGCGAGGCCGGCCCCGGCGAGGCCCGCGATCAAGGGGCGACGGTCGCCGCGGTTCCCCGCGAACTGGGCGCGTCCGCCGAAGCTTGCGTCCCGCTGGCAGCTTGCGCCGCCGGCTTGGCGGTGGAGTTCGGCTCGTTCTCTTTACCGAGGTGGATCCGGCTGGTGACCGGCTTGGCGACGCTCCAGGGGCTCTCCCAGTGGACGACGGAGAGCAGGAGCACGATCGCCACCGCGGCGAAGGTGACCGCCGCGGCAACACGCTCGGAACGCAGGCGCCAGACCGGCTGCGGCTTCACCCGCGGCCGCACGCTGAGCGCGCGGGAGGCAATCGACGGCAGCGAGGCGAACGAGGAGTCCGGCGACTGGCGCTCGCGGGTGACGTGGCGCAGCACCGACACCAGCTCGTGGCTGGAACGGGCGACCTCGGCCAGGCCGAAACGCTCGAAGGCGGCGTTGTTGGCACGCAGGTGGCCGGCCGAGAAGCCGTAGGAGACGACCGGGCAACCGCGAATGTGGGCCTCGAGCACGGTCAGCCCCGCGGTCGCGTGGATCATCGCGTCGGCGGCAGCCATCCAGTCGCTCATCTGTTCGGTGAAGCCGAGGATCCGGACCTGGCCGTTATCGCCGAAGCTCTTCTCGAGCTTCTCGCGGGCGGCGTCGTTGCGACCGGTGATGCAGACGACCAGGGTGTCGTCGCCGGCGAGGGCCGAGCGGATCGCGCCCTCGAGGTCGCCGACCCCCCAGCCGCCGCCGGAGACGAGCACGATCCGCGCGTGCGCGGGGACGGCGAGTGCCTCGCGAGCGTCGCGGCGGGTACGCGGCATCAGGAAGTCGCGCGAAATCGGCGGGCGCACCCACTCGACCGTGCCGGGCCCGACCAGCTTCTCGATCTCCTCGATCGACTCGGGATGGGTGACGTAGTGGAGGTCGACGCCGGGATGGGCCCAGTAGCGCAGGCCGGCCAGATCGGTGATCGCCGACTGCACCGGGATCTCCAGGCGCCGGTTCTCGCGCAGCATCCCCAGTACCGCGGTAACGCCCGGGTAGGTGGAGATGACGGTGTCCGGATCGCGTTCGGCAATCAGCTTGAGCAGGCCACGGCCGCCGATCAGGTAGCCGATGTGGTGGAAGAGCCAACGGGCGGGTGCGAACTTGGTGATCAGCCAGTACTGGACGTCGAACAGCCACGGCATCCAACGGAAGGTGACCTTGGAGCCGTTGCGCAGGACGGCGGCGCAGATCTTGCCCATCGCGTCGAGGCCGTTGGCGATCTCCACCTCGGAGCCGGGCACTTCCTCTTCGAGGTCGGCTTTGATGATCCGTGCCGGCAAATCATGTCCCTCGCCGATGTCAGCGGTCAGGACCAGCACCCGCGGCGGGCGCTCCTCGGCCCGGGCGGCGCCGGAGAGGAGGGCGCCGGCGGCGTGTTCGTTGCCGTTCAACGAGGGTTGTTTGCCCGGGATCGGATCGGGCGGGCGGATGCTGCCGCGCACCCATTCGACGTACTTCTTCACCCCTTCGCGAAAGCTGGTCTCGGCTTTCCAGCCGAGCTCCTCGAGCGCGCGCTCGTTGGAGATCGCCTTGCCGGGAAAGTCGCCCGGCCGCGGCGGCGTGTGCACGATCTCGCAGTTGTCGGTGTTTTCCTGCACTCGCTCGGCGATTTCGAGGATCGTCACGACCTCCTCGCCGGAGAGGTTGTAGGTGCGGCCGGCGGCCTCGGGCGCCAGCGCGGCGACGATGCCGTCGGCGAGGTCCTCGACGTAGATGAAGCTGCGGGTCGTGCTGCCGTCGCCGGCGATCGTCAACGACTTGCCCTCGAAGGCGAGGTCGGTGAACTTGGCGACGACGCCGGCGGCGCGGGCGCGCGGGCCGTAGGGGATGCCGAAGCGCAGGACGGTGCTCTCGAGGTCGTAGAGCTCGGCGTAGCCGGCGCAGTAGGTCTCGCCGGCGAGCTTGGTCGCGGTGTAGATGTGGCGCGGGGCCGGGATCGGCGTTTCCTCGTCGACGTCGGACTCGACGCAGTCGCTGTAGACCCAGGTGGTCGAGCCGTAGACGACGCGGCCGACCTTGGCGCCCGCGGCCGCCTCGAGCACGTTGAGGGTGCCGCGGGTGTTGACCTCCTCGGCCAGGACCGGGTCGGCGAGGACGTGGCCGACGTCGGCGACGGCGGCAAGGTGGATGACCGCGTCGCAGTCGCGCATCGCCAGGTCGAGGTTGGCCGGGTCGGTGATCGAGCCGGTGAAGGTCTCGACCTCGAGCGGCGAGTGGTACGGCGAGGCGCTGAGATCGAAGATGCGCGGCGTGATCCCGCGATCGAGCAGGCGGTCGACCACGTGGGAGCCGATGAAGCCCCCGCCCCCGGTTACCAGGACCCTCATGCAGCCTCCTTGCTCAGGGCCGCCTGGCGGCTCTCTGGTCGGTAGTAGAGCGGCACGCACCAGTGGTTCTCGGCCACCCAGTCGGTGTTGGGAAGCTCCTCCGAACGGCCCATGATGCGGTGACAGGGTTGGTCGTAGACGCGGCCCGTGGACTTCTCGATCTGATCGAAGACGATGTACTTGTAGTAGCCCGAGGTCATTCCCTCGGGCAACTCCAACCGGGCCGGGTGGACCGGATCGAGATGGTCGCGGGCGTACTCGTTCTTCCAGGCGACGATCTCCTCCATCCGCTCGGCCTGGACCAGCGCCAGGGCCGCGGTGAACTCGCTCATGCGGAAGTTGAGGCCGTCGACCTCGTGCTCGAACTTGCCGTAGTTGCGGAACCTGGTCGCGAACTCGATCAGCTCCTCGTTGCCGGAGACAAGCACCCCTCCCTCGCCCGTGGAGACGGTCTTGGTCGCGTAGAGCGAGTAGACGCCGGCGTCGCCGAAGCCACCCGGTTTGCCACCGTTCCAGTCGGCGCCGTGGGCATGGGCGCAGTCCTCGAGCAGGAAGATCCCCTGCTCGCGGCAGTAGGCGGCGATGCGCTCGGCGTCGAAGGCGATGTGGCCGCCGATGTGAACGAGGATCGCGGCGCGTGGCTTGTGACGCTCGGCCTTGCGCTCGAAGTCCTCGAAGGACATGCAGAGGTCCTCGCGGTTGCAGTCGACGAACTCGACCGCGGCGCCGGCGCCGATCGCGGCCAGCGGCGTCGCCATGAAGGTATTGGAGGGACAGAGCACGGTCTCGCCCTTGACCGCGGCGAACTCGAGCGCGGCCAGAGCGCCGCCGGCCCAGCTGGAGAGGCCGAGGCTCGGCAGTCCGTTCCACTCGCCCCAGCGCTGCTCGAAGGCGGCGAGCTTGGCCCCCTCCGACCACTGCTCGGAATCGAGCACCTCGGTCCATAGCTCGAACAAGCGCGTGCGGTCGCGATGATCGAACCCGATTGCGAACTTGGTCGCATCGGGCCGGGTTGTCTCTGCGGGCCCTACGATGGCTCCTCTGGTGGCGTGACTGGCATAGCCCTGGCGGCAGTTGAGTGTTATTCGCCGAAGGCGGGCGCAAGGCTACCAGCGAAACCGGACTGGATACGCAGATCGTCCGTACTTCAATCGTTCGTATGAGCCGACTCGATCACGGCTCCGACCACCTTCGAGCCGGCCAGAAGCACGGTGCCGGCGATCGCCACCGCCATGAAGGCGATCAGGACCGCCCCGTCGAGTGGCGTCGTCGACCACTTCTCTTCGAAGATCAGCGGCGCCAGGATCACCGGCACCAGCACCTGCACCGCGAACATCACCGGCGCCACGTGGGTGGCCGGCCGCCGCTGCAAGGCGCTCATCTCGCTCAGCAGCGCCAGCCCCTCCGAGGCCAGCGCCGTAGCCAGCCAGGCGACGGCCACCAGCAGCGTCCCCGCCGCCAGCTCGTCGGTCAACAGCTTGCTGGCGATCGCCGTCCAGGCGTAGCCGAAGCCGGCGCTGAGCACGGCGAGGAAGCTGAGGGTGGCGGCCCGGCGCCTCAACAGATAAGGAGCGACGATCGGAATCGCGACCAGGCCCAGGGCGACCGCGATCGCGACCGTGCCCGCATGGTCGGTCGTCCGGTCGGGTGCCGCCCAGGCGACCCCGGCCACCCCGGCTACGATCGCCCCCACGGCCAGGAACTCGCGCCGCCCGGGCGTCTCTCCCAGCCGCGTCGCCCCGAGCCAGAGCAGGACGATCAAGCCGCTGACCAGGCAGGGCTGCACCACCGTCAGCGGCGCCAGCAGCAGGGCAACGATCTCCAGCGGCCAGCCCAGCAGTCCCAGCGCCGTCGCCCCCAGCCACTTCGGGTTCCGCACCAGCTTCCCGATCAACGAGATTCGCAACGAGTGCTCGTGCGGCACATCCCGCGCCTCCAGCGCCTGCAGGGCGATCGAGGTGTTGTAGAGGACCGATGCCCCTACCGCCGCGGCTATCCCAAGGACCAGCACGGCGCGACCATATCCACCCTCGCGGGCTGCTCAACGGTTGCGGTTGCGCGACTGCCCGTAGTGCCTGACCACCAGCGCGATCCCTTGGGCAGCGAACGCGGGGGGAACGATCACGCCGAGCGCCACACCGAGCTGGCCCGCCCCGAGCGCGGACAAACCGAGCAGGCAGGCCGCCTCCAGGAGCAGGGCACCGGTGAAAACCAAAAGCAGGGCTCTGAATTCGGTCACCGATCCACCTTAGCTCGCCAATGCAGACAAAACAACTACAAAAACCCCGAGACCGCATCCAGCCAGGCCGCCGATCACGGTCGCCTTCTGGATCTCCGCGGGGACGTCCCCGCGCAGCACCGGACTGGCGTGCGCCAGGAAGCCAGCGGTCGCGATCAAGCCCGCAATCAGGCCTATGGCGGTGGCCGCATCGGCAGAGATCGAGGCGATCGGCAGCATCCTCCGACCCTATGAGTCGATATTGCACAACGGGCGCGCGAATCGTGCCCGTTGTGAGTAGCCAGCCCTACGTCTCCTGGTACAGCGGCCCGTCGCCGCCCTCGGGCAGCGTCAGCCGGCCGCCCTTGGCGGTGATCGCGCCACACTGGACGCAGTTGGAGGCGGTGACGTGAACGTCCACCGTGGCCGCCTGGTTCTCCAACTGGTCCTCGGGGATCTCGTAGACCTGGGCCGGGCACATCGAGACCCAGGTCTGGGCGATCTCTTTGGGCACCTTGGTCTGGATGCGGACGTGATTGGGCGCGTCGTCGCGCGTCGCGTTGCCGGAGAGGAAGACCGAATCGAGCTTGTTGAAGGTCAGCTCGTTGTCGGCCTTCGGGTACTTGTCCGCCGCGCGATCGATCTCCATCGGCACCTCGGAGTCGTGCTCCTGCTTCCAGTGGCCGCCGGGAAAGCTGCCTTTGGTGACCGTCATCGCCGAGGCAAGGGCACCGCCGAGGAAGAAGCCTTTGGAGAAGGGCTGGCGCATGTTGCGCGATTCGTAGAGGTCCTTCTCGATCGCCGACTTGTGGACCTTTTCGTCGTAGGCCTCGAAGTTGACCGAGTCGATGTCCTCTTTGAGCGCCGCGACGATGGTCTCCGCCGCGTACATGCCGGCGTGCATCGCGTAGTGGACGCCCTTCAGCGTCGGCACGTTGACCATGCTGGCGGCGTCGCCGGCGACCATCATCCCCGGCACCGCGAGCCGCTTGGGCATCGCGAAGTAACCACCCGACGGGATCGTCTTGGCGCCCCAGGCGACACGCTTGCCGCCCTCGAGCATCTTCTTGATGAAGGGGTGGGTCTTGAGCAGCTGCAGGGCATCGTGGACCGAGAAGGTGGCGTCGGTGTAATCGAGCCCGGCGACCAGGCCGATGCAGAGCTTGTCCTCCCCCATCGGATAGATGAAGCTGCCGCCGAACTCGTTCCACTTGGCGCCTTTGCGCAGGGGCCAGCCCATCGTGTGGATGACGCGGTCGAGCGGCTCATTGACCTCCCAGACCTCTTTGACCCCGAGCTCCCAGCGCATCGGGTTGGCGCCGTGCATGTCGAAGTAGTCGTAGGCGGCGTAGGTGAGGTGGCCGACGGTGCCCTCGGCGAGGACGGTGGCCTTGGCGACGACGTCGGAGCCGGGCTCGAAGTTGCCGAGCTCTTCGCCGTCCTTGCCACGACCGCGGTCGCCGGAGCGCACGCCCCGAACCACGCGATCCTCCACCAGCAGTTTGGTCGCGGCGGTCTCGGAGAGGATGTAGACGCCGGCCTCCTCGGCTTTGTCGGCGAGGAAGCGACCGAGCTTGGCGACCGAGGTGACGTAGTTGCCGTGGTTCTTGAAGTTCGGCGGCATCGGCTTCAGCGGCAGGGCTTTCTTCGGCGTCAGCAGGTACACCGCGTCCTTGGTGACCTCCTGGTAGACCGGCCACTCCGACTTGTCGAGGTCGGGGAACAGCTCTTCCATTGCCGAGGGCCGCATGTTGGCCCCGGAGAGAAGATGCGCACCGGCGACTTTGCCCTTCTCGATCACCGCGACCGGGACTTCGCCCAGCTTCTCGGTCAGCTCCGGCTCGTGCTCGAGCAGCTGCATCACCTTGTTGGCGCAGGCGAGCCCGGCGGGACCGCCGCCGACGATCGCGACGCCGACCTCGATCCGCTCGTCGGGCGCGTCGGTTGGCGGACCGATCGCCTCGGCGGGATCGAACGGGGGCGGAAACTCGCTCGGTGCTACGGGCATCTCGACTCCAATTCCGTCAATTCGTCAGGGGGAACAGCAGCCGGGGGGCCGAAGCCCCCCGGGTGATTCAGCCGGCCTTCTTCGCCTTGATCGCCTCGGTCAGCTTGGGGACGATCTTGTGCAGATCGCCAACCACGCCGAGGTCGGAGAACTCGAAGATCGGCGCGTTCGGATCCTTGTTGATCGCCAGGATGTTCTCCGAGTTCTGCATCCCGACCTTGTGCTGGATCGCGCCGGAGACACCGGCGGCCAGGTAGAGCTTCGGCGCGACCGTCTTGCCGGTCTGACCGATCTGGGCCGCGTAGGGGTACCAACCGGCGTCGACTACCGCGCGGGTCGCGGCAACGGCGCCACCCATCGACTCGGCCAGTTCCTCGGCGAGCTTGAAGCCCTCGGCAGCGCCGAGGCCGCGGCCACCGCCGACGAGGATGTCGGCGTCCTCGATGTTGACGTCGGCGCCGCGCTGCTCGCCGCGCTGAACCATCGTCGCCTTGGTCGACCAGGCCGAAAGCTCGACGTCGACGTCGACGACCTCGGCCGTGCCACCGCTCTCCTTGGCGTCGAACGCGTTGAGGCGGCTGATGACGATCCCGGGCTCGCTGACGTAGCCGACGTCGGCGATCTCGGAGTCCTGCAGGATCGGGCGCTCGGCGACCAGCTTGCCGTCCTGCACCTTGACCTCGGTGACCTCCATGGTGACGCCGGCGTTGAGGCGGGCGGTCAGACCGGCACCGATCTCGAAGCCGAGCAGCCCGCCGCCGAACAGCGCGTAGGAGATGTCGTTCTCGCCGATGACCTTGGCCATCGCGTCGACGATCGGCTGGGCCAGGCCCTCGGGCACGCTCTTGGCCCGGTAGACCTTGGCCGCGCCCCAGTTGCCGAGCGAAGCGCAGGCGTCGTCGGCGATCTCGCCGACGACCAGAGCCGCGGCCTCGCCACCGATTTCGCCGGCCAGCTTGGCCGCCTCGGAGATCGCCCCGAGTGAGTTCTTGTTGAAGTTGCCCTCGTCGTCGTGCAGGGCGTAAACCAGGATGCCTGCCATCTAGATCAGCTTCCTCTCGTCGAGCCAGGCGACGATCTTTTCGACCGTCTCGTTGGTGTCCTCGTCCTCGATGATCTCGCCGGCCACCTTGGCGGGGGGCGGGTTGAGCGCGAGAACCTTGGTCTTGGAGCCGGACTCGCCGACCATGCCGCCGTCGATGCCGACGTCGGCAGTGGCCTTGGTGTCGAGTGGTTTTTTCTTCGCCCCCATGATCGCCTTCAGGCTCGGGTAGCGAGGCTCGTTGATCGCGTCGCCGACGCTGATCACAGCGGGCAGCTCGATCTCGACGGTGTCGTAGCCGTACTCGGCCTGGCGCTCGCAGCGCAGCTTGCCGTCGTTGACGTCGATCTGGATCACCTGGGTCAGCGAGGGCATCCGCAGGTGGTCGGCGACGACAGCGCCGATCGTGTAGCACTCGCCGTCATCGGACTGCTGGCCCAGCAGGACCAGGTCCGGGCTCTCGGACTCGAGCACTTTGGCCAGCGAGTAGCCGGTGGCGCAGACGTCGGAGCCCTGCAGGGCGTCGTCGGAGAGATGCACGGAGCGGTCGGCGCCGAGGGCGACGGCCTTGTGCAGAGCGCGGACGGCGGAGCCGGGGCCCATGGTGACGGCCACAACCTCCTCGACCGGGATCGCTCCACCCTCCTTGATCTGCATGGCCGCCTCGAGGGCGTGCGTATCGAAGGGATTGAGGTTTTTCTCGCCGCCACGGTCCAGACGCATCGTGTTCGGATCGATGCGCTTCTGTACCGCGGCGTCCGGAACCTCCTTGACCAGGACGCAGATCTTCAAGTGAAGCCTCCTTGGGGAAACGATTCTCAGGTGGTCGCGGGCTGCGGATTGCGCCTCGCGGGCCGGTAGCGGCCGGGCATGTTATCGGTTGCGAGCGACTGGTTGATTGACCAGTCAATCGGGGCGATGATAGCCGCTGCGCCCGGAAGTTATTCGCCGCGCTCGTGGCGCTCGGTGGCGCCGGCGCGAATGAAGTCGACGATCTCCTCGGTGCCGGCCCCCGGGGTGAAGACCGCGGCGACGCCGAGCCGCTTCAGCTCGGGGATGTCGTCGGCCGGGATCGTGCCCCCGACCGTGACCAGGACGTCGTCGACGCCCTGCTCGTTCAGCAGCGCTACCACGCGTGGGACCAGGGTCATGTGGGCGCCGGAGAGGATCGAGAGGCCGACGGCGTCGGCGTCCTCCTGGATCACCGTCTCGGCGATCTGCTCGGGCGTCTGGTGCAGGCCGGTGTAGATGACCTCCATGCCCGCGTCGCGCAGGGCGCGAGCGATGATCTTGGCGCCGCGGTCGTGACCGTCCAGGCCCGGCTTGGCGACGACGACGCGAATCTTGCGGGCGGTGGCGGTGGTCATCGGCCGCGGAAGCGTAGCGCCCCGCCTAGAACACCGGCGACTCGGTGTAGGTCCCGAAGATCTCCTGCATCGCCGCGATCATCTCGCCCTCGGTGGCGCGGGCGCGAGCGGCGGCGATGATCGGCGGCATCAGGTTGATCTCGGTGGCGGCGGCCTGTTTGAGCTCGGCCAGGGCGCTCTCGACGGCGGCGCCGTCGCGGCGGGCGCGGGTCGCGGCCAGGCGATCGGTCTGCTTACGTTCGAGGCTCGGGTCGATCTTCAGGATCGGGGTCGGGTCTTCGTCCTCCTGGACGAAGTCGTTGACGCCGACGACGATCCGTTCGCGGTCGTTGAGCTCCTGCTGGTAGGTGAAGGAGGCATCGGCGATCTCGCGCTGGGGGAAGTTGCGACGGATCGCCTCGACCATCCCCCCCAGCTCGTCGATGCGGGCGAAGTAGCCATAGGCGGCGGCCTCCATCTCGTCGGTCAGCTTCTCGACGAACCAGGAGCCGCCGAGCGGGTTGGCCGTGGCGGTGACCCCGGACTCGCTGGCGATGATCTGCTGGGTGCGCAGGGCGACCCGCACCGCCTCCTCGGTCGGCAGCGCCAGCGCCTCGTCGTAGGAGTTGGTGTGCAGCGACTGGGTGCCGCCGAGCACCGCCGCCATCGCCTCCAGCGAGGTGCGGACGATGTTGTTGAGCGGCTGCTGGGCGGTCAGCGAGACGCCGGCGGTCTGGGTGTGGAAGCGCAGCCGCATCGACTCCTCGCGCTTGGCGCCGTAGGTGTCGCGCAGCTCGCGGGCCCAGATCCGGCGCGCCGCCCGGTACTTGGCGATCTCCTCGAAGAAGTCGACGTGGGCGTTGAAGAAGAAGGACAGGCGGGGGGCGAAGTCATCGACGTCGAGGCCGCGCTCGAGCGCCCGCTCGACGTAGGTGAAGCCGTCCTTGAGCGTGAAGGCAAGCTCCTGCTGGGCGGTCGATCCGGCCTCGCGGATGTGGTAACCGGAGATCGAGACCGGGTGCCAGCGCGGCATCGTCTCGGTGCACCACTCGATCATGTCGGTGACCAGCCGCATCGCCGGCTCGATCGGGAAGCACCACTCTTTCTGGGCGATGTACTCCTTGAGGATGTCGGTCTGGATCGTCCCCCCCAGCTTCTCCGGCGGCACCCCCTGGCTCTCGCCGACCAGCACGTAGTAGGCAAGCAGGATCGCCGCCGGGGCGTTGATCGTCATCGAGGTGGTGACGCCGCCGAGCGGGATGCCGGCGAAGAGCCCTTCCATGTCGTCGAGGCTGTCGACGGCGACGCCCTCGCGCCCGACCTCGCCAAGGCTGCGCTCGTGGTCGGAGTCGTAGCCCATCAGGGTCGGCATGTCGAAGGCGGTCGAGAGCCCGGTCTGGCCGTGGTCGAGCAGGTAGTGGAAGCGCTCGTTGGTCTCCTCGACGGTGCCGAAGCCGGCGAACTGGCGCATCGTCCAGAGCCGGCCGCGGTACATCGACGGGTAGGGGCCGCGCGTGAAGGGGTACTCGCCCGGCTGTCCGACCCGCTCCTCAAGACCGGGCTCGAGGTCCGCCTCGCTGTAGAGCGGCTCGATCTCCTGGCCGGAGATGGTGGAGAAATTCGCCTCGCGCTGCTTGAACTCGGGCTTGGACCCTGGTTCGGCTGCCATTGCCCCAGTCTAGATGCGGTTCGGGCTAACGCCGCGTGGCGAAGCGTCGGGGCGGCGGTTTGCGGCGAGCGGCGACGCGGGAGGCACCGAAGCCGGCGACCGTCGCCAGCAGGGTCACGACGACGGCGACGAGGCGGCGGCCGAGGCGCTCGAAGCGCAGCGTCTGCCAACCCTCTTCGCGTGCGAGCGCGGCCAGAGGCGGGTCGGGATTGACGACGACAGGGTGACCGACCGCGCGCAGCATCGGCAGGTCCGAGAGCGAGTCCGAATAGGCGTAAGAGGCGTCGAGGTCGATCTCGTGGCGCTCGGCGAAGGCCTGCATCGCTTCGACCTTGCCGGGGCCGTAGACGAAGGGCCCCTCGAAGCGACCGGTGAAGTTGCCCTCGGCGTCGACCTCGTAGCGGGTACCGATGCCGCCCTCCATCCCCAGCACCTGGGCCAACGACTCGACCACGTCGTTGCCGGCGGCGGAGACGATGAAGGTCGGGCGGCCGGCGTCCTGGTGGGCGTGGACCTCGTCCAGCATCTGCGGGAAGACGCGCGGCAGGACCGCCGCCATCACCTCCGGCCCCATCCGCTCGACCGTCAGCGCCGGCACGCCGCGGATCAGCTCGCGGGCGGCCCGCAGCACCTCCCCCGTGCGCTCGTCGGTGGTCCCCCGCAGCCGGTAGCGCAGGTGCTCGACGCCCCAGCTGGCGAGCTGGCGGCGCCTGACGATCCCGTGCTGGGCCGCGACGCGGGCGAACTGCATCCCGGAAGACCCCGCCATCAGGGTCTTGTCCAAATCAAAGAATGCGGCTCCCGGAGTCATGCGCCCTCAGTCCCTCGCACGGCTCCGAGGGGCCGCCCTACTGCGGGGCCACCTCAATCACGATCGCGTCGCCCTGCCCGCCACCCGAGCAGATCGCGGCGACGCCGAGACCGCCGCCGCGGCGCTGCAGCTCGTGCACGAGCGAGCCGACGATGCGGGAGCCGGAGGCGCCGATCGGGTGGCCGAGGGCGATCGCGCCGCCGTTGACGTTGACCTTCTCCTCGTCGACGCCGAGCATCCTCACCGAGTTGAGGGCGACCGAGGCGAAGGCCTCGTTGATCTCCCAGAGGTCGACGTCCTCAGGGCTCTTGCCGATCTTCTCCAGTGCCTGCTTGGCGGCGTTGGCGGGGGTTTTCGCCAGGTAGGCGAAGTCGTCGCCGACCATGCCGTAGGAGAGGACGCGGGCCAGCGGGGTACGGCCTTCGCGCTCGGCCCAGTCGGAGGAGGCGACGACGATTGCGCCGGCGCCGTCGTTGACGCCCGGCGCGTTGCCGGCGGTGTGGGTGGCGTCCTCGCCACCGATCGCGCGCAGCTTCGCCAACGTCTCCAGGGTGGTGTCGGGGCGGATCGCCTCGTCGGCCTCGACCGTGTTCTCGCCCTTGCGCGACTTCACGGTGACGCCGACGATCTCGTCGGCGAGGCGGCCGGCGTCGGTTGCCTCGGCGGCGAGCCGGTGCGAGCGCTCGGCGAAGCGGTCCATGTCGAGGCGGGTGATCTCGAGCTCGTTGGAGACCTCGCTGGCCTCGTTGATCATCTGCTTTTCGGTGAAGGGATTGGTGAGGCCGTCGTGGGTCATCGCGTCGATCGCGGTGACGTCACCCATGCGGAAGCCGAAGCGGGCGCCCGGCAGCAGGTACGGCGCCTGGCTCATCGACTCCATGCCGCCGGTGACGGCTACGTCGGTGTCCCCGGCTCGAATCGCCATGTCGGCGATGCCGAGCGTACGCATGCCCGAGGCGCAAACCTTGTTCACCGTCTCCGAAGGGACGTTCTTGGGAACGCCGCCCTTGATCTGGGCCTGGCGCGAGGGGATCTGCCCCTGGCCGGCCTGCAGGACCTGGCCGAAGACGACCTGCTGAACCTGCGCGGGATCGACGCCGGAGCGCTCCAGCGCCGCCTCGATCACCTGACCGCCGAGGTCGGTGGCGTCGAGAGAGGAAAGTGCCCCGCCCATCTTGCCGAAGGGGGTACGCGCGGTTCCAAGGATCACTGAGCTGGGCATCTACTGCCTTTCTTCTGCGAGTTCAGGGGGTCTGATCGTGCGGGCACCAGGCCCGGACGGGACGATACCGGGAGGCATCGCCGCGGCACTTGCGAGCGCATAGACTCGCGCCCGATGAAGGTTGAGGTTCTCCAGAGCGAGCCCACCGCCGCGGCGACGGAGCTGGCGGTCGTTGGCCTCTTCGAGGACGAGGCGCTGCCGGATGCGATCGCGGGCCTGCCCGGTGCCGCCGACGCCAAGGGTGCCTTCAAGAAGCTGATGCTGCTGCACCCGGCCGACGGCCCGCGAGTGCTTGTCGCCGGGCTCGGCGGGCGCGAGGAGGTCGACGCCGAGCGCCTGCGCGTGGCCGCCGCGCTGGCGGCGCAGGAGGCAGGGCGGCTGGAGGCGAGCTCGGTTGCCTGGGCGCTGCCGGAGTCGGGCGATGACGACGCGGCGGCGGAAGCGCTCGTCACCGGCACGATCCTCGGCTCCTACCGCTTCGACCGCTTTAAGGGCAGGGGTGCTGATGCCGAGGATTCGCCGGCGCCCGCGATCGAGTCGCTGACTTTGCTCGCCCCCGCGCGCGTCGCCGCGGCCGCCGAGACGGCGCGCGTCTACGCCGAGGCGCAGAACCGCGCCCGCGACCTGCAGAGCACGCCCGCCAACGTCGCCACGCCGAGTTACCTGGCGGCGCGTGCCGAGGAGATCGCGGCCGGCCACGACGCGGTCACGGTCGACGTGCTCGACCCCGAGCAGATCGCCGCCAAGGGCATGGGTGGCCTGGTCGCCGTCAACCGCGGTGGGGGCGAGCCCTCGCGCCTGATCGTCCTCCGCTACGCCGGCGGCGGCTCCAGCCCCACCCTTGGCCTGGTCGGCAAGGGAGTCACCTTCGACAGCGGCGGAATCTCGCTCAAGCCCGGCGCCGGCATGCAGGAGATGAAGTACGACATGTCGGGAGCGGCGGCGGTGCTGGAGTCGGTCGCGGCGATCGCCGAGCTGGGCCTCGCCGTCGACCTCGTCGCCGTCATCCCCTCGACCGAGAACATGCCCTCCGGATCGGCGATCAAGCCCGGCGACGTGATCACCCAGTACAACGGGGTGACGGTCGAGGTCAACAACACCGACGCCGAGGGCCGTCTGATCCTCGCCGACGCGCTCGCCTACGCGGTCGAGCTGGGCGCCGAGCGACTGGTCGACCTCGCCACCCTGACCGGCGCCGTCGTCATCGCCCTCGGCTCCACCTACGCCGCGGTGATCGCCAACGACGACGAGCTCGCCGCCGCGGTCGCCCGTGCCGGCACCGACAGCGGCGAACTGACCTGGCGCCTTCCCCTCCACCCCGAGTTCAAGGCGTTGATGAAGGGCACCGTCGCCGATCTCTCCAACCTCGCTTCCAAGCGCAAGGCCGGCACCATCACCGCCGCCGCCTTCCTCGAGGAGTTCGTCGGCGAGACGCCCTGGGCGCACATCGACATCGCCGGCACCGCCTGGGAAGTCGGCCGCGAGTACACCGGCACCGAAGCCAGTGGCTTCGGCGTCCGCCTGCTGGTCGAGCTGGCTCGCCACTTCAGCAGCAACTAGCGCTCGCCCGCCCCGAACCGCATCGAATTCTGAATCTGGTGGATTGAGAAGTCGATGCAGTTCCACGGTGGCCTGTCTCAGCTGCCGAGGACCATGCAGGTCGCGGTGCCGGAGGCGAGCAGCTTGCCGCTGTCGGCCGCGGTCAGGGTTGCCTCTGAGGTCGCCTGTTTGCGGCCGCGGTAGAGCACCGTCGCCTCGCAGAGGACCCGACCGGTGTCACGGGTGATCGGACGCACGTACTTGGCCTCCAAGCCGAGCGAGGTGTAAGCGACGCCGGCCGGCAGCGTGGTGTGGACGGCGCAGCCGAGGGCCGAGTCGAGCAGCGTCGCGGCGTAGCCGCCGTGGACGACGCCGATCGGGTTGTAGTGCTCCTCGCCCGGTTCGCCCTCGAAGACCACCCGCCCCTCCTCCAGCTCGACCGGCCGCAGTCGCATCGTCACCGCGATCGGCGGCGGCGGCAGCCGGCCGGTGACGACGGCGGTCATGTACTCCATCCCGGTCATCGTCGCCCCCGCCGCCGCGGTCGCCACCGGGTCCTGCCAGACCAGGGTGCGGCTGCGCGAGGTCTCGGGACTGGAGGCGGCGAAGGCCGCGGCGACGTCGGCGGCGGTGCCGTCGGGGGCGAGAACGACGCCGTTGGCGCCGCTCACCGGCCGCCGCTCCGCCGGCCTGCCACGGATGAATGCTGAGGGAGGCGCGATCCGCCTCGGTAGTGAAGGTCGGCGGTGATCTCCGCCTGGCTTATCGCGATCCGGGGAGCCTTTGCGCGGTGGTTGTTCCTATGTCTTGAGATCAGCCTCATTGCCTCGCCTCCGATTGGCTGGTGCGCCATGGTTTCTTCAAGCAACCGATACCGCGCCAAGCCTACCTCAGTGAGTTGCTTGATGCAACCAAGTGTGCGAAGATCACACGGTGCTGAACCACGAGTACCCGGGCCAGACCTGCTCGATCGCCGAGTCGCTGGAGGTGATCGGGGAGCGCTGGTCGTTGCTGATCGTCCGCGACGTGCTCAACGGCAACCGCCGCTTCGGCGAGATCCAGGCCTCGCTCGGGGTGGCCCGCAACGTGCTCTCGGCACGGCTGCAGCGGCTGCTCGCCGAGGGGATCCTCGAGCGCCGTCCCTACCAACAGAGCCCGGAGCGCTTCGAGTACTTCCTGACCGGGAAGGGCCTCGACCTCTGGCCGGCGCTGATCGCGCTGCTCAACTGGGGCGACCGCTACTCGACCAACCCCGCCGGCCCGCCAAAAATCATCGTCCACAAGGAGTGCGGCGGCCGGGTCAGCGACCGCGGCATCTGCGAGAGCTGCGACAAGGTGCTGCACGCCCGCGATGCCCGGCAAATCCCCGGCCCCGGGTCCCCACTGGCGCTCGCCGGCACCGGCGCCGAAGCGTAGGACTCCCTCCTCCCCACGTCGCGGCGCTCAGGCGCTAGCGTTGGCTGGACGGCCAATCGGGTGAGCGAGCGTTGAGGAGGAGTGGGAATGGCGACTGCGGCAGAGCTTCAGGTGCGTGACAGGATCTTCATCGGCGGCGAGTGGGTCGCGCCGTCCGGCAGCGAGCCGATCGAGGTGGTCAACTCGACGACGGAGGAAGCGATGGGCACGGTTCCCGCCTGCTCTCCCGAGGACGCCGACCGTGCCGTCGGCGCCGCCCGCGAGGCCTTCGACTCCTGGTCCCGCACCTCCCGCGAGGAGCGCGCCGACTACATGGCGGCGATCGCCGCCGGGCTCGGCGAGCGCAGCGACGAGATCGCGGCGACGATCACCCAGGAGCTGGGGATGCCGCTGAAGCTGAGTCAGATGATCCAGGTCGGCCTCCCCACCGCCCAGTTCGGGGCGATGCCGAAGCTGATGAGCGAGATCGCCTGGGAGGAGGAGATCGGCAACTCGCGGGTGCTGCGCGAGCCGGTCGGCGTGCTCGGCGCGATCACTCCCTGGAACTACCCGCTGAATCAGATCGCCTGCAAGGTCGCCCCCGCCCTCGCCGTCGGCTGCACCGTCGTCCTCAAGCCCAGTGAGGTGACCCCGCTCAACGCCTTCCTGCTGGCCGAGGTGATCGAGGCCGCCGGCCTCCCCGCCGGCGTCTTCAACCTCGTCACCGGCACCGGCCCGGTCGTCGGCGAGGCGATCGCCGCCCATCCCGGCGTCGACATGGTCTCCTTCACCGGCTCGACCCGGGCCGGCAAGCGGGTCAGCGAGCTCGCCTCGGCCAGCGTCAAGCCGGTGGCAATGGAGCTCGGCGGCAAGTCGCCGAACGTGATTCTCGACGACGCTGACCTCGCCAAGGCGGTCCCCGACGGGGTCGCCAAGTGCTTCCTCAACTCCGGCCAGACCTGCAGCGCCCTGACCCGGATGCTGGTCCCGCGCGACAAGCTCGCCGAAGCCGAGCAGATCGCCGCCGCGACCGCCGAGGCCTTCACCCCCGGCGATCCGTTCGCCGACTCGACCCGGCTCGGCCCGCTCGTCTCCGACGTCCAGCGCCAGCGCGTACGCGGCTACATCGAGAAGGGCGAGGCCGAGGGCGCCAAGCTCGTGACCGGTGGCGCCGAGGCGCCCGCCGGGCTCGACCGCGGCTACTTCGTCCGCCCCACCGTCTTCTCCGAGGTGGCGCCGGAGATGACGATCGCCCGGGAGGAGATCTTCGGCCCGGTGCTGGCGATCCAGCCCTACGACGGCGGTGAGGACGAGGCGGTGAGGATCGCCAACGACAGTCCCTACGGGCTCGCCGGCGGCGTCTGGTCGGGCGACCAGGAGCGCGCGATCGGAGTCGCCAAGCGGATTCGCTCGGGGCAGATCGAGATCAACGGTGGGGCATTCAACCCGCTGGCGCCGTTTGGTGGGTACGGGCAGTCGGGGCATGGGCGTGAGAACGGACGCTATGGGCTCGAGGAGCTGCTGCAGGTCAAGAGTCTTCAGCTTTAGCGAGGGCTGCGTTGGGAGGGTCCTGCGGGCGGGGCAAACTGGCTCCGTTCTCGGACCCTCCCAACGCAGCCCCCACGAAGCGAAATAGGCTGACTGGCATGAACTTCGACCTTTCAGATGAGCAGAAGCTGCTGCGGGACACGGTGCGTGAATTTGCGCTCCAAGAGGTCAAGCCGGTCGCGGAGGAGCTGGATCGGACCAAGTCCTTCCCGTACGAGATCGTCGCCAAGCTCGGGGGGCTGGGGCTGATGGGGATTCCGTTTCCGCAGGAGTACGGCGGTGGCGGAGCGGACACGCTGTCTTATGTGTTGGCGGTGGAAGAGCTGGCGCGGATCGATTCCTCGGTCTGCATCACGATGGCCGCGCACACCTCGTTGGGAACGATGCCGATCTATCTGTGGGGGAGCGACGAGCAGAAGGACGAATGGCTGCCGCGGTTGTGCAGCGGGCAGCGGCTCGCCTCGTTCGGGTTGACCGAGCCGGAGGCCGGGTCCGACGCCGGCAACGTCCGCACCCGGGCGACGCTGGCCGACGGCGAGTGGACGGTCAACGGCGCCAAGCAATTCATCACCAACTCCGGCACCGAGATCTCCGGCTGCGTCTCGATTACGGCGATCACGGGCGAGGCCAACGGGCGCAAGGAGATCTCCAACCTGATCGTCGCCAACGGCACCCCGGGCTACGAGGTTGGCGAGAGCTACCGCAAGATGGGCTGGAACGCCTCCGACACCCGCCCGCTCTCCTTCGAGAACTGCAAGGTGCCCGAGTCGAGCCTGCTCGGCCGCCGCGGCGAGGGCTTCAAGAACTTCCTCCATATCCTCGACGGCGGCCGGATCGGGGTCGCCGCGATGGGCGTCGGCCTCGCTCAGGGCGCCCTCGACGAGGCGATCTCCTACGCCAAGGAGCGCCAGGCCTTCGGCCAGTCGATCTCCAAGTTCCAGTCGATCCAGGCCAAGATCGCCGACCTCTCGGCCCAGATCGAGGCGGCGCGGCTGCTCACCTGGCGGGCAGCGCTGGAGAAGGACGCCGGCCAGTCCTTCACCCTCACCGCCGCCCAGGCCAAGCTGATCACCGGCCGCCTCGCGGTCAAAGCGACCGAGGAGGCGGTGCAGATCCACGGTGGCTACGGCTTCATCGAGGAGTATCCGGTCTGCCGCTTCTACCGCGACGCCAAGATCCTCACGATCGGCGAGGGGACGGATGAGGTTCAGCAGATGGTGATCGCGCGGCAGCTGGGCTGCTGACGGCGTTCTTCGGGGCGGTCGGGGAGAGATCGTGACTCAGCTTCGACCCCAGACAGGCTGCTGTCCGTGGGCGTTTCCGAAGCTGCGCGACGGTCTCCGGGAGAGGGGCACCCAACCCTCCCCCTACGCCGACTTCAAAGTGAAATGAACCCTGGTGCCAGGCATAGCGTCTTCCAGCCAGATCTTGCCTCCATGTGCCTCAACTATCGCTTTGGAGATGGCCAGGCCGAGGCCGGCGCCGTCGTCGCCGCGGGCGGCGTCGCCGCGGTAGAAGGCCTCAAAGACGCGGTCGCTGTCGCCGGACGGGATTCCCTCGCCGCTGTCGGCCACCTCGACCTCGACGCCGCCGCCGGCGCTGCGGGCGCGTACGGTGACGCTGCCGTCGGCGGGGGTGTGGCGGATCGCGTTCTGGATCAGGTTGAAGAGGACGCGTTGGACCTTCTCGGCGTTGGCGCTGGCGACGAGGTCGCCGGCCGGCAGCTCGGCGGTAACGCTGACGCCGCGCTCGTCGGCCGGCGCCCGCATCGCGGCGACGGCGTCGCCGATCAGGTCATGCAGCTCGACCTGGCGCATGGTCCAGGAGATGTCGCCGGCCTCGATCCGCGAAAGCTCGAAGAGGTCGTCGATGAGGTCGCTGAGGACGGCGACGTGGGTGCGGATCTCCCGCAGGTAGCGGTCGCGGGTCTCCCCCGTCACCACTCCGTCGTCGATCGACTCGACCAGCAGTCGCAGCGAGGCCAGCGGCGTGCGCAGGTCGTGCGAGGCGGCGGCGACGAGCTGGCGCCGCGCCTCCTCGATCTCGCGGCGGGAGCGCTCCTCCATCGCCAAGCGGACGGCGAGGGCGGCTGCCAGCGCGGCGCCGGCGGCGGCGAGCACGACCAGCAGCACCTGCGCCGCGCCCATGCGACTGGGCACAGCGACCGCGGCGGCGCCGGCGAGGAAGGCTGCGATGGCGATGACGACGGCGCGCCTCATGGCCGCAACCGGTAGCCGACGCCCCAGACCGTCTCGATGAAGCGGGGCTCGTTGGGGTCGTCGCCGAGCTTGGCGCGAAGGCGGCGGACGTGGACGGTGACGGTGCTGGTGTCCTCGAAGAAGGGCTCGCCCCAGACCGCTTCCATCAGCTGGTCGCGCGAGTAGACGCGGCCGGGGTGCATCGCGAGGTAGGCGAGCAGGTCGAACTCGCGCTGAGTCAGCGCGAGCTCCTCACCGTCGAGAAACACCCGGCGGCTCGCCGGCTCCACGCGCAGTGCCCCGTGCTCGATCGGCGGTGCTTCCTCGTCCGGCGGCGAGACGCGGCGCAACACGGCGCCGACGCGGGCGACCAGCTCGGCTGGCGAGAACGGCTTGACGACGTAGTCGTCGGCGCCCTGGCGCAGGCCGACGAGGCGGTCGGACTCCTCGCCGCGGGCGGTCAGGAGGATCACCGCGATCCGCGGGCCGGGCGCCTCGTGCAGCTGCCGCATCACCTCGATCCCGTCGATCCCCGGCAGCATCAGGTCGAGCACGACCAGGTCGGGACGATGCGCCGCGGCCAGCCGCAGCGCCTCGGGTCCGTCGGCGGCGCGGTGGGTCTCGTAGCCGGCCCGCTCCATGTAGCGGCCGACGACGTCGAGGATCGTCGGCTCGTCGTCGACGACCAGCACGGTGCCCTGGGAGGAGTCGGCCATCGCGGCGATTGTCGCGGTTGGGGACGGGCGCTCGCTAGCCGAAGGTGAAGGCATATCCCTCCACTCCCGCTTCCGGTTCCAGGGTGAGGACGTGGTGGCCGACCCGGGGCAGATCGACGAGGTCGTAGAGGCGGTGCCCGGTTACCGTCACGGCGCCGCCGTGGACGTCGGCGCCAGTGGCGGCCGGCGAGATCGGCTGGCCGTCGAGCAGCACCCGCACTTGTCGGCTCTGACCAGGCGAGCCGAGCACGAGGTAAACCCGTCGCGCCCCGAAGTTGAGGTCCAGCGAAGCATTGCTCGCGGCGGTCGCCGAGTCGAGCGCGATCCGCCACTTGCCACGGAAGGCGAATTCGTTCTCTGGCACCGGATCGGGAGCGCTGAAGTCATGCAGGCCCGGCGAGAGCATCGCGTTGGTGAAACGTTCGGCGCGGGCGGCGCCGAGATAGGTCTCGGGCGTCGTTACCGTGGCCGACGGCTCGATCGCCTTGACTCGCGTCCGCTTCTCCGGCACCTTCCTCCCCGCTTCGGCCAGCAGCTCGCGGATCACCTGCTCTTTCTCCTCGTATTCGCCCTCGCCGAAGTGGACGTAGCGGACCCGTCCCTGAGCGTCGATGAAGTACTCGGCCGGCCAGTACTGGTTGCCGTAGGCATTCCAAGTCGCCTGGTCGTTGTCCTGGGCCACCGGGTAGCGAATCTCGTTTTCCCCAATCGCGGTCTCGACGTTGCCCGCCTCGCGCTCGAAGGGGAACTCGGGCGTGTGCACGCCGACGATCGTCAGTCCGTCCTCGCGGTAGCGCTCGTCCCAGGCCTTCAGGTAGGGGAAGGTGCGGATGCAGTTGATGCAGCTATAGGTCCAGAAGTCGACGAGGACAACACGGCCGCGCAGGCCGGCGAGGGTCAGCGGCCGCCCCCCGGGGGTGTTGAACCACTGCTGGTTGCCGACGAATTCGGGGGCCACCCCGAGCACCGGCAGGCCAGAGTTGGAGCCGGGGCCGACGGCCGCGTTCGAGGCCGACGCGCTCGCCGCCCGAGCGCCGATCCCGTGGGCGGAGGCGCCGCGGATGTCAGCCAGCGCCGACTGTGCCGCGGCGGTCTCCTCCAGCCCTTCGCTGGGGTTGACAAGGAAGCTCGGCAGGTCGCTGGCGATCGTGTTCTGGAAGCGAATGTCGTAGTTCTGCAGCATCGCCAGGGCGACGACCACCATCACCGCCCCCGTCGCGATCTGCAGGCCGACGCCGCGGCGGGCTAGCGGGGCGACGACCTTGCGGCCGCCCAGCATCAGGAAGTAGAGGACGACGGCCGAGCCGATCCCGTAGCTGAGCGCGACCGCGAGCCGGCCGCTGCTGAAGGACTGCGAGGCGGAGACGGTGATGACACCGGCCAGGATCGGACCGGCGCAAGGGGCGTAGAGGAGGCCGAGGCTGGCGCCGACCGCGGTCCCCGACCAGAAGCCGTCGCCCCGCGAGCGGGCGACGCCGGCGCGGCTGGCGAACTGGCTGATCCAGGCCTCCAGCCGGGCAGCGAGCGGCGGCACCATCAGCACGATCCCAAAGCCGATCAGGACGGCGATCGCCAGCTTGCGGAGGAAGTCGTTGGGCAGGCCGAGAGCAGAGATGACGTAGACCAACGCCACCGTCGCGAAGGTGAAGGACAGGGCAAGCCCGGCGACGATTCCGAGCGGACGGCGGCGGCCACCGGTCGCCCCCGCCGAGAGCGCGATCGGCAGCACCGGCAGCACGCAGGGCGAAAGCGCCGTGGCGGCGCCGGCGATGAACCCGAAGAGGATCAGCAGTGCCATCTCGTCAACCTTCCCAACTGGGGATTACGAGGAGATGACGGCCGCGGCTCAATCCGCGGCTGCGCCGGGTTCAGGCGCCGGCAGGAGAGGCGGTGATCTCGCCCTCGGGCCGGCCGGCGACCTCGGCCGCCCGCCCAACTCGCTCGCCGATGCCGAAATGGGAGCAGATCGTCAGCTCGTGCTCGCGGCGCAGCGGCCGCGTCGGATCGACGACCGGCGCCGTGCTCAGCGCCTCGGCGCCCTCCGCGACCCAGACGCCGAAGGCGGCCCCGGCGCAGGCGCGCAGCGGCACGGCGACGAGCTTGGCGTGGCGGCGCCGGCCGACCCGGGCGACAAGCCAGGCCGGCTCGGCGGTCTCGGAGTCGACGAAGATGCCCTCGACCTTGCCGACGGTGGCGCCGTCGATCTCGCTGAGATCGGCGCCGACCCAACCCGTCGCCTCGGCCAGCGAGGGCATCGCCGCCGACTCAGCCATCGACCTGGCGCTCCAGCAGCTCAGCGGCGGCGCTGGCCGGGTCGAGCTCGCGCCGCACCACCCGCTCCAGCAGCTCGGCGGTGCGCGGGTCTTCGGCGGCGGTCGACTCGAGCCGGCGCCGCATCCGCGCGGTGGCGATGCCGAGCACCTCGCTGCGCAGGTTGCGGGCCCGGCGCTCGGCCAGCGTGCCGGCGGCCTCGATGAAGGCGCGGTGCTCGTCGATCGCCGCCGCCAGCTCCTCGACCCCCTCTCCACGAGCGGCCTCGGTGCGCAGGATCGGCACCTTCCAGCTGCCCGGTTCCTGGGAGAGGGCGAGGACGCTGCGCACCTCGCGCACCATCGTGTCGGTCATCGGGTGGTCGGCCTTGTTGACGACGATCACGTCGGGAATCTCCATCACGCCCGCCTTCAGCGCCTGGATCGAGTCGCCCGAGCCCGGCATCAGCGCCAGCACGATCGTGTCGGCATGGTCGACGATGTCGATCTCCGCCTGGCCGACGCCGACGGTCTCGATCAGCACGTCGTCCTTCCCGGCCGCGTCCATCACCAACGCCACCTGCAGGGCCGCCTCGGAGAGGCCGCCGAGCGCGCCCCGCGAAGCCATCGAGCGGATGAAGACGCCGGGGTCGAGGAAGTGATCAGAGAGGCGGATGCGATCGCCGAGCAGGGCGCCGCGGGTGAAGGGGCTGGAGGGGTCGATCGAGAGCACAGCGACCTCGCGCTCGGTCTTGCGCAGCTCCGCGGTCAGGGCCCCGATCAGGGTGCTCTTGCCTACCCCGGGCGGGCCGGTGAAGCCGACGATGCGGGCCTTGCCGGTGCGCGGGTAGACCTCGCGGACGAGATCCCAGCCGGCGGGGTCGTCGGACTCGATCAGCGTTATCGCCCGCGCCAGCGCTCGCTTGTCGCCGGCGACGAGGCGCTCGGCAAGCGGGACGGATTTGGCGGCATCGGGCATCAGAAAATTTCGCGCTTCACTCGCGGCGCGCAGAACCAGAGATGCAGGCTTGCTGGTTCCGCGCTCACGGCGGGCCAGTCTAAAGTGCGGCCCGCCGTGATTCGCACAACCCGCTTCCTCGCCCGCCAACGGATGCTCAACCACCGTTACGCCCGCCTGCTCTGGCGCTACCTCTGGCGGCGGCTGCTGACCCGCGCCGGGCGGCGCTGGCACACCGATGGCCTTGTCTTCTTCGGGCGGCGACTGGAAGTCCAGATCGGCCGCGAGGCGGCACTGCGCTTCGGCCGCTTCGTCTGGATCGGCGACGGCTCGAAGATCCGCTGCCACGAGGGCGAGGTCGAGATCGGCGAAAAAACGGTGATGGGCCAGGAGTGCACGATCTCCGCCTACCGCCGGGTGCGGATCGGCGCCGAGTGCGTGATCGCCGATCGGGCGATGTTCATCGACTTCGACCACGGCGTCGTCGAGGTCGAGCGCCCGATTCGCGTCCAGGGCATCTACATGCGCGACGTCGAAGTCGGCTCCAACGTCTGGATCGGTTACGGCGCCTGCGTCCTGCGCGGCGTCCGCGTCGGCGACAACGCCATCGTCGGCACCAACTCGGTGGTGACCAAGGACGTGCCCGCCAACGCCGTCGTCGCCGGCATCCCGGCGCGGATCATCCGCATGCGCGACACGCCCGAGCGGCTCAGCTGGCCCAACCCGGTCGAGCCCGATCCCGCCGCTCACACCACCCTCCCCCAGCCTGCTTAGGGGCAGTCGAGGCGGGTAGAGGGTCTCTCGACCTTGCCCGACTCCGAAGAGAAAATTGACGAGCAGGAAGCAATCGAGCGCCTCAACGCCGCGCTTGAGCTGCAGCTCCGCTCCGCTCTCCAATACTCGATCACCGCCGCCAGCCTGGTCGGCATCGAGGCCCAGGCCCTGGGCGCGAAGCTGACCGGCTTCGGCGATGAGGAGCTGGGCGACGCCCGGCTGCTGATCGAAAAGATCGTTTCCTTCGGTGGCAAGCCCACCACGAAGGTGGCCGAGCTGCGCTTCGAGCCGGCGGTCAAGGACGCGATCGGTTGGCTGATCGAGTGCGAGCAGGCCGCGGTCGAGGCGCTGCAGGAAGCGATCGAGCCCACTGGGCGGGAGGGTCGCTCCGAGGCGCTCGAGCATCTGATGGAGCACCTCATCCTGCGCAAGCAGCACCAGGTCGACTTCCTCAGCCGAGCGATCTCCTAGCCCTGCCAGCCGCTCGTATGGCGCGGCCGAGCTCGCGAACGAGAACGAAGAGCCAGGCCTCGGCTGGCGGGGACTCGCCCGAATAATTGCAGCGGAGGCGATCGCGCTCCGCACGCAACGCCTGCCTCACCGCACCGGTCTTGGTGTCGCGGGTCAACTCCGCGACTTCCTCGGCTAAACGCTCGGTCTCCAGATCTCTGATGGTCAATGACATTTGGGAAAGCGATGCCAGCTCGTCGGGGCCACTACGCAAGTTCTGGCGGGGCGCAATATAACAGAGATGAAGTGTTTTGTCTGTAGATGTTTTGTCGTCGTGCAAGCGCTGCCAGTCGGCACAAGAGTGTGGGGACTCACATATGCCATCTGTAGATCGTCGGGGCTGTAGACAAAAGAATGCTGCGGTGGATTTCGCTACCCGCTTCGGCAAGAACCTCGCCCGCCACCGCGAACAGGCGGGCCTCTCCCAGGAAGAGCTGGGCGTACGGGCTTCGCTACACCGGACCGCGGTCGGTCAGCTCGAGCGCGGCGAGCGCGTCGCCCGCGCCGACACGGTCGTCAAGCTCGCCGGATCGCTGGGGATCTCGCCGGAAATGCTGCTCGAGGGCCTGCAGTGGACGCCGGGCGGGACGATGATCGGCCAGCTCACGATCAGCGACAACTGAGGCCCCCGGGCACGGGCGCCAACGGGCTCAGGCCGGACTGGCCTCGCCGACCAGGTCGGCGTAGACCGCGGCGGTCTGCTCGGCGACGTCGCCCCAGTCGAAGCGGCGCACGTGCTCGTAGGCGTCGGCGACCAGGCGGCGGCCGAGCTCGTCGTCGGAGAGGACGCGGATCGCCACCTCGGCGAGGGCATCGGGATCGTCGGCGCGAAAGCGCAGGCCGCCTTCCTCGTGGACGACGACCTCGCGCAGGCCGCCGGTGTCGGCGACGATGCAGGGACAGCCGGAGGCCATCGCCTCCAGCGCCACCAGGCCGAAGGGCTCGTAGATCGAGGGCACCACGGTGAGGTCGGCGATCCGGTAGAGCGAGTGGAGGACGTCGTCGCCGATCCAGCCGAGGAATGTGCCGTGCTCCATCAGGCCCAGCTCTTCGGCCTGGCGGTGCAGCTCGGCCTCGTGGGTACCGGAGCCGGCGACCAGGAAGCGGGTCCCGGGAACGGCGTCGATCAGCCGCGGCATCGCCTCCAGGGCCAGCTGGAACCCCTTCTCGTAGACGAGGCGGCCGATCAGCAGCACCAGCTTCTCCTCCGGCGCCGCGAACTCACCCCGCAGACGCTCCAGCTCGGCCGGGCTCTGGGCCTGCAGGTCATCGGGGTCGATCCCGTTGGGGATGACGCTGATCCGCTTCTCGGCGACGCCGAAGATGTCGACGATCTGCTCGCGCATGTAGTGGGAGCAGGCGATCACCCGCTGCGAGCGGTTGGTGATCCAGCGCTCGACCCCGTGGATGTAGGTCTGGGGGTGCTTGTCGACCCAGCCCTGGTGTCGGCCGTACTCGGTGGCGTGGATCGTCGTCACCAGCGGCGCTTCGAAGCGCTTGGCGAGATGGTCGCAGGCGTTGGCGACCAGCCAGTCGTGGCCGTGGACGAGGTCGAATTCGAAACGGTCGCCAAGCTCCACCCCGGCCGCCAGCATGTCGGAGTTCATGCGCTCGACCCAGGTGACGAACTCGCCGAGGTCGGTCGGCCGTTTGGGCTCGCGGATGCGGTGGACGACGACGCCGTTGGCGAGCTCCTGAGCTGGCGACTCCTCGCCGCCGCGGGTCAGCACATGGACCTCGACCTCGCGCTCCACCATCGCCTCGGAGAGCTTGCGGACATGGCGGGCGAGGCCGCCCTCGATCAGCGGCGGGTACTCCCAGGAGAGGATCAACACGCGGGTCATCGCGAGGGGTGCTACGGCTCCAGGAGCGGAGCGAGGCTCAAGTCCGGGGCGAGAGAGCGCATACGCGGATCGGTGGCAGAGCCGCAGTCTATGGCCTCCAGCAAGGCCCTGGTGTGGCCGGTGGCGCGCTGGTAGGCGTAGTCGCCGGCCTGGCCGCGTTTGTCGAGGAAGGCCCAGTCGCTGGCCTGGGCCGCCAGCAGCTCGCGCGCGGAGCGCATCGCGGCGTCACCGTCCAGGCCGGCGGAGAGCGCCCGCAGCAGCCGCAGCTCCAGCCGCCGCGCCCCCCAGGCGAGGTCGGCGACGGCGGGCGAGTCCCAGGTGGCGAAGTCCTTCCCCTCGCCCCAGGTCGAAGCCACCAGCTCGCGCTCGACCGGCTCGTGCTCGTCCAGGGCCCGGGGAACGGTGACCGTTCGCACTCCCGCCGCCTCGGCGCCGTCCAGCACCGCCCGCAGCCAGATCGGCCCCTCCGACCACCAGTGGCCGAGCAGCTCGGTGTCGATCGCGAAGACGAGCAGGCCGCGGCGCTCGTGCTCGCTGGCGTACCGACGCAGGCGGGCCGCGGCGGCGGCGAGGAACTCTTCCGCCTGGCGCCGGGCGGCAAGCTCGGCGGCGACCGGGTCGTACGCCCCCCCTCCCACCTTCCACAGCCGCACCCCGCGCAGCGATTTGCCGGCGAACTGGGCGTGGGCGGGATCGGATGGGTAGCCGTCGAGCGACCAGAGCCAGCCGATCGCCTCCCAGTCGATCGGCAGCGCCACCGGGCCCGCCGGCGTCCGCACCGGCGCCAGCGCCTGCTGGGGCGCCTCATGGGCGCTCTGATCGACGCAGAACCACTTCACCCCCGCCTCGGCCAGGCGCCACTCGAGGCCGGGCGCGTAGGCGCACTCGGGCAGCCAGAGCCCGCCTTCCCAGCCGAAACGGCGGCGGTGGGAGCGGATTCCGGCATCGAGCTGGAGCCGTAGCCCCTCGCGGCTGGCCAGGAGGGGCAGCACCGCGTGGGTGGCCGCGGAGGTCGCCAGTGCCACCCGGCCCTCGGCGGCGGCCCGCTGAAAAGGCAGCAGCGGGTCCCCCCCGGCCCGATCGAGCAACTCCAGCGCATGCTGGTAGCGGACCAGCTCGGCCTCGCAGGCGGGCCGGCACTCTGCCGGAACTTCGGGAATATCGGCTTCGGCTGCGCCAATCCGCCACTCGACCAGAAAGTCGCGCAGGCGCTCGCGAACCCCGACGGCCTCCAGCTGATCGGCCAGCACCGGGGTGACGGTCATCGTCAGTCGATCGGCGATCTCCAAGACCGGCAGATAGGACCGGATCACGGCATCGAAGAGCCACTCCTCGCCAAACGGATAGGTCCCGAACCCCTCCACATAGGGCATGTGGGAATGGAGGACGATCGCGAGATCGCCAGCCGAGCTCTCAGACATGACAGACGGCTACGAAATCCAGTGCCGCGTCGAGGTTCCCTTTCTTGAGAGCGAAGTCCGAGGCGGCGATCGCCGGCGTGAAGCGGTCGTAGAAGGGCTTGGTCAGGCCCAGGCGCTTGTGCACCGAATCCCAGCCGAGCTTGATCGCCAGCTCGTGGACGCGCAGCTTGCGGGCGTGGAAGAGGCCGTAGAGCTCGACCTCGGCGAAGTGGCCCACGCAGAGCCGGCGGAACTCCTCGGCCCGGTACTCGTGCAGGTGCCAGGGGTTGTCTGACTTCTCGGCCCCCGGTGGCGCCAGGGTCAGCAGGTTCGGCGTCGAGACGAAGGCGACGCCGCCCGGCTCGAGCATCGACTTGAAGTGCTCGAGAATCGCCCCCGCGTCCTGCACGTGCTCGATCGTCTGCAGGAAGACGACGGCGTCGCAGGGCTCGGCGAAGCTCTCGACCAGGTCGCGCTCGAAGCGCAGGTTGGGCCGGGTGTAGCGCAGGCGGGCGTGCTCGTGGGCCTCCGGGTTGGCGTCGACGCCGACCGCGGCGGCGGCGGATCCGGCCAGCACATTGGACCCGTAGCCCTCGCCGCAGGCCATGTCGACCACGCGCAGGCCGGCCGTCCGCGCCGCGATCCACTCGTAGACGACGAGGTGGCGCCGGTACCAGTAGTTCTCCTCCGGCACGTCGGGCAGCGTGCGCTCGCCGGTCAGCGGCAGCGGCGGCACTCCCGGGGGCTGGTTCAGCTGCAGGTACTCGGGCTCCACGCCCGCACCGTATTGGAGCGACCTCCCTCAGCGCGGACGTCTTTTCGGTCGCATCGCGGACCAAATGACCGCCGCGCCCCTGGAGTCGCCGCGGATTGCGCCGTTCCGCGTAGAGTTCCGCGCCGATGCCAGCCTCTCCCAGCGCCACCCCCGAGCACATCAAGGACGCCAACACCCGCTACCACGACGCCGCCGCCGACGAATACGACGCCAAGTGGGGCATCGACTTCGGCGACACCGGCCAGGAGCAGGTGCGGCTGAAGCTGGTCAAGGCGCTCGGCGGCCGCCAGGGCGAGTCCTTCCGCGACGCCCTCGAGATCGGCTCCGGCACCGGCTACTTCTCGCTCAACCTGGTCCAGCTCGGGGTCATCGAGCGCCTGACCGCGACCGATATCTCCCCGGGGATGTTGAAGCGGCTCAGTGCCACCGCCGACGCGCTCGGCGTCGCCGGCGTCACCACCGTCGCCACCGAGGCCGAGACGCTGCCCTTCGCGGACGCGAGCTTCGACCTCGTGCTCGGCCACGCCGTCCTCCACCACATCCCCGACCTCGACCGCGCCTTCGCCGAATTTCGGCGCGTGCTGCGCCCCGGCGGCATGATCGCCTTCGCCGGCGAGCCCTCGCGCTACGGCGACCGCCTGGCGGCGCTGCCGAAGCGGGTCGGGATGCTGGCGGCGCCCGCCTGGCGGCGGCTGACCGGGGCGACGCAACGCGCCGTCGCCGAGGCCGACCTCTCCAACGGCCACTCGCTCGAGGGCGAGGTCGACGTCCACGCCTTCGCCCCTGCCGACCTGCGCAAGCTGCTGCGCGACGGCGGCTTCGAGGACCGCCACGTCGGCGGCGAGGAGCTGCTCTCCAACGCCTGGGGCTGGGGCCTGCGCACGGTCGAGTCGACCGCCGAGCCGGACTCGGTCTCCTGGGGCTGGCGCAACTTCGCCTTCCGCAGCTACATCGCCCTGCAGAAAGTCGACACCCGGCTGCTCGAGCCACACCTGCCGGCCGAGCTCTTCTACAACCTGCTGGTCTCGGCTCGCAAGCCGGGCTGAGGCGCGGGCGAGCGGCAGGTTCTGCCGCCCGCCCGCGCTACCTCATTCGACCCAGAAGCCCACTGATTTCCCTTCCAGGGATTTGCCCGCGAGGGCCGCGGTGCCGACGAGTTCGCCTTCCGCCGTTTCGGAGCTGCACGAACCGAGCCCAAATCCCGGGCTGAGGTTGATCTGAATTCCGAACAGGTGCAGATCCACTTCGGGAAAGCGCAGAATCCCCGACCCTTTGTTTGTGTATGTCGCTTTTACGAGGCCATTCTGGGGCCCGATCTGAATTGTGCATTTGAGTACGTTGGCGACACGAATGTGGACGTCGAATTTTTTGCCCGCAGGACAGAGAAAGCTGACGGCGCCCTCGAGGTTCCCTTTCGCATCCAAGACGCCCGCCTGCATGGCGAAAAAGCACCCGTTACGTGTGATTTCGACCGATGCTGGAAAACCGGACCACGTGCATTCCGAGAATTCCGGCACGAGTTCGAATTCGGTGCTTGTGGCGGCGGTAAGTGTGCCTGCATAGGTGGCTTTGCCGCATTTCAGTTTGCCTGCCGGGGTGATCAGTTCGGTGGTCCCTTCGTTGTGACCGCTGACCACCGTATGCGCGGTTTCCGAATGGAATTTGGTTTCTTTTTCTTCAGCCGTCGCAAAAGAGCTGGCCGCCGCGCCGATCGCGGCGACGGCGAGCAGGCCGAGCGCTAGCGCCTTCCATCGTCGAGTCATCTGTCGCTTCCTCCACTCTGGGACAGGGACGTTTTCCGCTAGCCCTACCGGACGGCGATGGCAGGGGTCAATCGTTGCCCCGCAGGGCGACGACCGTTCCGCCGCCGGAGGGCGGAATCGCTGGAAATGTCGCCTGACGGGACGTTGCGCGCGCGCAACGAAGGCCCGCCGGAATCGGTCTCGCCGAACCTACGCGAGGCGGGCGCGAAACAGTTTCACGCGCGAGTCGATCCCCTTCAAGCGGCGCTCGCCAATGAAGGTGTAGGCGAAGCCGTCCTCCACCGCTTCTTTGACGGCGGCGTCGACGACGACGCTGCCGGGCCTGGCGACGCCGGTCACCCGGCTCGCGAGGTTGACCGGGCGGCCGTAGTAGTCGCCGGACTGCGGCAGCACCGAGCCGCAGGCGAGCCCCGCTCGCAGCCAGGGAAAGTTCTCCCCTTCGGCCTCGGCGGCGGCGATCAGCTGCAGCGCGGCCTCCAGCATCGGTCCCGGCGCGGTGGAGACGAACATCGCCGCGTCGCCGATCGTCTTGACCAGCCGCACCGGCGGCTCCGCCACGGCGATCGCCATCTCCTCGAGGCGACCCGCAACCAGGCCCAGCTCCTCCGCCGGGATCTCCTCTCCCAGCCGGGTGAACTCGACCAGGTCGGCGAAGCAGACCGTCAGCTCGACCGCGCCACCGATCTCGCCGGCGGCAAGGTTGGCGGCGCCAATCACGTCGCGACGGATCTGCTCCAGCATGTTCGCCTGCAGGGCGTGGACGACGGTGGGGCCGACCAGCGGCATCATGTGCTCGGCCGCGGCGGCGAAGCGCAGGGCGAGGTCGCGCTCGCTGTCCCCGGGCTGCGCCAGGGTCCTGATCACCAGCTCGCGGTTGGCCTCGGCAATCCGTGCCGTTCCCATTCCGATCGTCCGTGCCACCTGCAGCATTCCCTCCTCCGGCAGACCGGCGTCGCGGAACGCCTTCATCCGCCGCGCTGCCTCGAGGTTGGCCTCGGTCGCGCGTGGCTCGTCGGGGTCGGTGTAGGGGACACCGAGGGCGGCGCTGAAGCGCCGCAGCTGTTCGAGGTCGATTCCGGCGATCTCGGCGACTTCGCGCGCCGTGTAGCGGCGCCCGTCCCCAGCCAGTGCTCGCTCGACCGGCAGCAGCGCCAGCCGGCCGGCGCTCACCGCTTCGCGCAGCTCCTCCAGCGGCACGCCCTCGGCGGCGAGCTCTTCGAGCAGGACGAGCCGCGCCCGCCTGGCCTCGCCCTCGAGGTCGCCCAGCAGCCCCTCGGCCTCGAAATCGATTTCGCGGGCGGTGGCCATCGGCGCATTCTTCCGCCTCCACCAGTTCCGTGGTTCCTTGCGCCCGCCATTCGTGCAAGGAACCTGACGGCGAAAGTCAGGCGTAGGCGACGGCGCCGCCGCGACGCGGGTCGCCGGCGCCGCTGAGAACACCGCTGCGAGGATCGCGGGCAACCGCCTGCACGCCGCCGAAAAAGAGGTTGATCGCGGGGCGGCGGGCGACGGCGATGCCGCGGGCTTCGAGCCGCGCCAGCGCCGCCTCGTCGATCCCCGGCTCGGCCTGCAGGAGATCCTGCTCGAAGTGCAGGCGCGGCGCGTCCACCGCCGCCGCCACCGGCAGCCCCTGCTCGACGGCGCGGACGACGGTCTGCAGGATCGCCGAGCGGATCCGGTTGGAGCCGGCGCTGCCGACGCCGAGCACGATCTCGCCCTCGCGCAGGACCACGGTCGGCGCCATCATCGAGGGGACCCGTCGCCCTGGCGGGATGCGGTGAAAGCCGAGCGGGTTGAGGTCCTCCTCGCCGAGCATGTTGTTGAGGATCACCCCGGTGCCAGGAACCAACACCCCCGAGCCGGAGCCGTTGGAGCAGGTGACGCTGGCGCACATCCCATCGCCGTCGAGCACCGAGATGTGGGTGGTCGAGCCGAGCAGATCGCCGGCAGCCAGGTCCAGGCCCGCCGGCTCGAGGAACCCCGTCTCCATGTCCTCCTCGTAGAGGGACTCGGCGAACTCGGCGCCGCGGCGGCGATTGGCGGCGTTCATCGCCGCGACCAGCTGCTCGGGGCCGCTGCGCTCGCCGAGGCGCTCCAGCAGCCCGAGGCTGAAGGCGATCAGGATTCCGCCCGAGGATGGGGGCGGGTTGGTCAAGACCTCGGCGCCGCGGAACGGGGCCCGAATCGGCCGCCGCTCGATCGCCTCGTAGGCGGCGAAATCGCCACGACCGAGGGTGCCGCCGTTGGCGACGACGAAGTCGCTCAGCGCCGCCGCCACCTCGCCGCGACAGAACGGCTCCGCCCCTTCGACACCGAACCGTTCCAGTGCCTCGCCGAGCTCGCCGAAGCGGAACACGTCGCCCTCCCGCAGCGGCCTCCCCCCCGGCGCGTACAGCTCACGGGTGCCATCCAACCGCTCGTGGATCGGGGCGAGGATGTCGAGGATGTAGGCCTGCTCGGCGTTGACCGGCGCCCCCTCGCGCGCCAGCCGAACGCCGGGACCGACGAGCTCGGCGAGCGATACCGAGCCGAAGCGCCGCAGCGCCCGCTCCAGGCCCACGGCGGTGCCCGGCACGCCGCAGGACGTGGGGCCGACGTAGAACGTCTGCACCGTCTCGGCGTCGAAGTGGACCGGCACCGGCGCCAGCTCGGTGCGGCGCTCGATACCCTCCAGACCGGGGGCGGCGACGAAGAAGTCGATCAGCGTCGCCTCCTCGCCCCGGTGGACCATCATGTAGCCGCCGGCGCCGAACCCGGTCAGCGGGCTCTCGACGGCGAAGGAGGCAAGCACCGCGCAGACCGCGGCATCGACCGCGTTGCCGCCTTCGCGCAGGACACCGGCACCGGCCTCGGCGGTGAGCGGGTGACCGGCCGCGACGACCCCTCTCATGGTTGCCCTACTCAGCCGGGCAGAAACTCGGGAACGTCGATGCCAAGCTCACCCGAACGCTCGGGCGGGCGACCGCGACCGCTGTCTTTGGTGCGGCGGATGGTCGGCTCGGCGGCGCGGCGCGGGGTGCTGGGGCGGCCGTCGAAGCGGGTGGCGACGACGGTGACCCAGATCTGGTCGGAGAGCTCGTCGTCGACGTTGGCGCCGAAGATGATGTTGGCGTCGGGGTGGGCGGCCTCACCGACCACCTTCGCCGCCTCGCTCACCTCGACCAGCGAGAGGTCGGAGCCACCGGTGATCGAGAGCAGGATCGCCCGGGCGCCCTCCATCGAGGTCTCCAGCAGCGGCGAGGAGATCGCTTTCTCGGCGGCGAGGATGGCACGCTCGTTGCCGTGCGCCATGCCGATCCCGAGCAGGGCCCGGCCGGCGTCGGACATGATCGTGCGGACGTCGGCGAAGTCGAGGTTGATCACCGCGGGGAGGGTGACCAGATCGGAGATCCCCTGCACGCCCTGACGCAGGACGTCATCGGCGACCTGGAAGGCCTCGACCATCGAGGTCTGCTGGTCGAGCACCTCGAGCAGGCGGTCGTTGGGGACGACGATCAGCGTGTCGACCTCGGCGGCCAGCTCCTCGATCCCCTTGTTGGCCTGGGTGCCGCGGCGGTTGCCCTCGAAGGTGAACGGCTTGGTGACGATGCCGACGGTGAGGGCGCCGACCTCGCGGGCGAGGCGGGCGACCACCGGGGCGGCGCCACTGCCGGTGCCGCCGCCGGCGCCGGCGGCGACGAAGACCATGTCGGAGCCCTTGAGCAGGCGCTTGATCTTGTCCTGCTCCTCGAAGGCGGAGCGGTGGCCGACCTCGGGATCGGCACCGGCGCCGAGGCCACGCGTCTGCTCGTCGCCGATGTGGACGGTGACGTCGGCGACGCAGAGCTGCAGGGACTGCAGGTCGGTGTTGACGGCCATGAACTCGACCCCGGGAATGCGGGCATCGACCATGCGGTTGACGGCGTTGACGCCGGCACCGCCGACGCCGACGACTTTGATCACCGGCTGGTGCGGCTCGCCGCTGCCGGGCGGCTCGTAAGCGGGCTCCTCGCGGCCGTAGCGCGGGTTGCTGACGGACGGTTCCTCGGGACGTTCGTAGCGCGGCTTCGGTTCCTCGGAGAAGACGCGCTTGAGGCGCTCCGGGGGGGTCTCGGCGGCAGGCTCCTGGTTGACGAAAGGCGCGGGCTCGGGTTCGGGCTCCGGCGCGGGCGGCTCCGCGGCCACTGGCTCCTCTACGGGCAACGCTTCCTGTTCGGCTTCGGCCTTTTTGGCCTCGGCCGGATCCTGGCGGCCGTAGCGAGGCGCCTCGGGCGGATCTACCGGCGCGTCCTCGGCGGTTGAGCGGAAAAGGTCGGAAAGGGGACCCTCACGCATGCTTGCGCGCTTATTGCGTCGAGCCATTCGCCAGAACCTCCTTCGCCAACTCCCGGTAGTAGTTCGCGGCGCTGCTGCCGGAATCGTACTTGAGGACGCTGGCGCCCTTGACGGGAGCCTCGGCGAATTTGATCGCCTTGCGGATCCGGGACTTGAAGACGAGGTCGCCGAAGTTCTCTTCGAGGATCTCCACCGCCTCCTTGGCGTGGACGGTCCGGGTGTCCAGCATCGTCGGCAGGATGCCCTCGATCTTGACATCCGGATTGAGGTTCTCCTGGATCATCTTCAGCGTGTTCTGAAGCTGGACCAGCCCACGCATCGAGAGATACTCGCACTGCACGGGGACGATCACTTTGTTCGAGACCGTCAGCGCGTTGATCGTCAGTAGACCAAGGCTGGGCGGGGTGTCGATGCAGATGAAGTCGTACTCGCCGTCGACCTCTTTCAGGGCCTTCTCGAGCGAGCGCTCGCGGCCGATCTTGGTGCTCATCGCGATCTCCGCCCCGGCCAGGTCGATCGAGGCGACGGCGATGTCGATCTCGCGCTTGACGATGATCTCCGAGATCGGCATGTCGTTCACGAGCACGTCGTACAGGCTCTTTTCGACCTTGTCCGGATCGATCCCCTGGCTCATCGTCAGGTTGCCCTGGGGGTCGAGGTCGATGCAGAGGACGCGATAGCCGGACTCGGCGAAGGCGACGGCCAGATTGAGCGTGGTCGTCGTCTTGGCGACCCCGCCCTTCTGGTTGGCGAAGGCGATGACGTCGGCGTGCTTGACCGGAACCTCCGGCTCCGCATGCAGTTCCCGCACGGCATCCAACCTGCTCGGCGCGATCAAGTCCCTGGGCATCATCCGCGCCGGCTCCTCGGGAGCAGCGGGCTCAGCCTTCACCACAGGGGATGCAACCGGTGCGGCCATGGGCGCAGCGGCGCGCTCAGTCGGCGCAGCCACCTCAACCGGCGCCGCGGGTGCTGCCCCAACCGAAGTGGCCGATCCCGAAGCCTCAGGGGTCTCTCCCGTGGGTGGCGTGGAGATGGGGTCTTCGCCCGCAGCTTGCGAGGACGAGGACCCCGTCTCCGCGACAGGACCCGCGGGCCGGGACTCCTCAGTCCCTCGGTCGTCGTCCCCCTCCCAGGTGTCAGGACCCGACCGCTCGGGTACTGCTTCCTCCATACGCTGGAGCTCTTCGACGATCGGGTGCTGCTCGTCTACCTGTATAGGGGCTGGCTTCGGCTTGCGGCTTAGAAATCCCATTGCGCCGATATTCGTATGGGGGGCCGCTTTTCCTGCCGGCTCTCGAAATTGCTAGGAATTGCCCGATCCCCGAACTCCTCGACAAGCGACTGGTCATCGTCACCGGCAAGGGTGGCGTCGGCAAGACCACGGTCGCCGTGGGCCTGGGGCTGCGCGCCGCCGCCGAAGGCAAGCGCACGATCGTCTGCGAGGTCTCCTCGCAGGAGAACGCCTCGCGGATGTTCGATCACACCGAGGTCGGCTTCCACGAGGTCGAGATGGAGGAGAACCTCTGGTCGATCTCGATCGACCCCGACGAGTCGATGCGCGAGTACGTGCTACTGCAGCTGAAGGTGCGGGCGATGCGCGACATGCTCTTCCGCAGCCGCATCTTCAACTACCTCGCCGCCGCCACCCCCGGCCTCAAGGAGCTGGTCACGATCGGCAAGATCTGGGAGCTGGCCCAGCTCGACCGCAAGGTCAGGAAGGGCCGCAAATACGACCTCGTGATCGTCGACGCCCCCGCCACCGGCCACGGCGTCGGCTTCCTGCAGACGCCGCGCACCTTCGCCAACATCGCCCGCGTCGGCCCGATCCACTCGCAGGCGCAGACCCTCGACCGCTTCATCACCGATCACGAGAACACCGGTGTCGCGATCGTCGCCCTGCCGGAGGAGATGCCGGTCAACGAGTCGGCGGCACTGGAGCGGGACCTGCGCGACGAGGTCGGCGTCGCGGTCGACCGCGTCTATCTCAACGGCCTCTATCCCGAGCGCTTTTCCAAATCCGAGACCGAGCGGCTCACCGGGCTTGCCGAGGGTGAGGAGGGTGCCGTACGAGCGGCGGCGCGGGCGGCCCTCTCCGAGCAGAGCCGCGCCCGCTCGCAGCGCGCCCAGCTCTCTCGCCTACGGCGTCGGGTCGAGGCGCCGGTCAAGACCCTCCCCTTCCTCTTCGAGCCCGACCTCGGCCCCGAGGCGGCGCGGCGACTCTCCAGGAGGCTCTCCTGATGCCGACGCTGGCCGACATCCTCGAGGGCAAGGAGATCTGCATCTGCGCCGGCTCCGGCGGAGTCGGTAAGACGACCACCTCGGCGGCGATCGCGACCGGGATGGCGGCGCAGGGCCTGAAGGTCTGCGTGCTGACGATCGACCCGGCCAAGCGACTCGCCGATTCGCTCGGCCTGGAGGAGCTCGGCAACGAGGCGCGCCAGGTCGATCCAGCCCTGTTCGAGAAGCAGGGTGTCGAGATGAAGGGCGAGCTGTGGGCGATGATGCTGGACGCCAAGGCGACCTTCGACGAGCTGGTCGCCCGCCAGGCGCCGGACGAGGAGGCGCGCGACCGGGTTCTCGAAAACCGCATTTACCAACAGATCTCCAGCGCCCTCGCCGGCTCCCAGGAGTACATGGCGATGGAGAAGCTGTTCGAGCTGCACAGCGAGGGCAAATTCGATCTGCTGGTGCTCGACACGCCACCGACCCGCAACGCGCTCGACTTCCTCGACGCCCCGAAGCGACTGACCCAGTTCATCGAGGGACGCTCGATGCGGATGTTCATCAAGCCGACCGGGCTGGCGGCGAAGGTCGCCGG
This sequence comes from uncultured Solirubrobacterales bacterium, assembly GCA_963811375.1. GTDB lineage: Bacteria > Actinomycetota > Thermoleophilia > Solirubrobacterales > 70-9 > VAYN01. Next base: position 274,704 of record CAWEQY010000008.1, on the reverse strand, counting down.
GCGCGGCGCCTCGGTCGCGCTCAGCGTCTTCAAGAAACTCGTCGGCTTCGACCTGCTGGCCGACCTGGCCGAGTTCTTCAACGCCTTCAGCGGCATGGTCGAGGGCTTTCAGGCTCGCGCGAAGCGGGTCGACAAGCTGCTTTCCGACCCTGGCACCTGCTTCCTGGTCGTCTGCGGCCCGCAGGGCGAGCCGGTCGACGAGGCCGTCTACTTCCACCGCAAACTGGTCGAGGCGAAACTGCCCTTCGGCGGTGTCATCGTCAACAAGGTCCACTACCCGGCCGAGGAGCTGGGCGAGGAGTCGGTCGACCTGCCGGCGGCGCTGGCGGAAAAGCTCGGCGACGCGGACCTGGGGCGACGGGTGGCGGCGAACTTCTCCGACTACCAGGCACTGGCCGAGCGCGACGCCCGCAACATCAAACGGCTGGCCAACGAGCTGCACACCAGGAGCGTGATCCGCGTCCCCTACCTGGACGAGGACGTGCACGACCTCGCCGGCCTGGCCGAGATCAACCGCTACCTCTTCGCCACGGCTGAGGAACGCGTGGCGATGGCGGCCGGTCGAGCCTGACTGACGGGGCCTGACCAAGCAGACCAAGGACGCAGGGAGCGCCGTGTGCTCCGCACACAAGCGACCGAGGACGCCGGTATGCGCCGGTCAGGCCCCGTCAGCGCCGTAATGCCCGTAGTCGAACTCGAGGTGACTGACCTCCCAGTCGGCGTCCTCGGGAACCGGGAAGAGATGGCGGACGCGGGGGGTGTCGATGCGCTCGCGGTGCTCGATGTCGCGCTCGCTCGCCGCCGGCCATTCGAGCGAGTCGCCGCGACGCGGGTCCGAGACCTCCTCCAGCCACGGCGTCGCCGTGATCTTGATCTCGTCTTCGGCCGGGATCGGCTCCATGATGCGGGTCTCCTGCTCCATGTCGGTCTCCTCGGTTGACGCGATTTCGATGGGCTCGGGGGGCATTGCGGGGGGCGAAAGTTGTTCGACGCGGAACTCGGGGGCGGGCTCGATCGGCTCGGGGGGACGAATCGCCTCGACCGGCGCGGACGGAGCGCTCGTCGCGATCGGCGCGGGAGCCTTGGCCGCCTCGATCTCCTCGCCGGCGGTGAAGGCGATCTCGGCATCGCCGCCTTCCAGGCCGGTGGCGATCAGGGTTTCGTCGGCGGTGGCGTTGAGGTCGTTGCCGAGCTCGCCGAGGGCGGCCTGCAACAGCAGCCTGCGCACCCCTTCCTCGGCCCAGCCGGCCAGGCGCACACCGTTCTCCAGCGAGCGGCCGTTCATCAGCGCCCGCTCCAGCTCAAGCGTGTCCTCGACCTTCTCGCGGGCCTCGATGCGATCCAGCGAGTCGTCGGAGATCAGCGCCGCCGCGCGCATCGGCAGCGAGGCACCGACCGGGCCGTGGCCCTCCAGCACCGCCCGCAGAGCCAGAAGATGATCGCTGAGCCCATCGAGCGCGCTCTCGCGCTCGCAGCCCATCTCGAAGCGACCGACCGCCCAGGTGAGGGCGCTGTCGGGATCGGGACGAGCCTCCAGGGTGCGAGCCAGCTCGACCAGCTCGCCGGCCTCCTCCTCGCTGAGGCGGTAGCCGCCGGGGCGGGTCGCGGGGGCGCCGGTGGCGATCCGCCGCCAACAGTCCTCGCCGGTCGGGGCGAAGGCGAACGGGCCGAGGCCGATGCCGCCGCCCTTGAAGAGCCTCATCACGCTGATCAGCTCGCGCAGCTGGTTGAGGGCCGCCTCGGCGCCTTCCTCCTCGTGCTGGTCGGCGACCGCGAGGTACTGCGGCTCCCAGGAGGCGCGTCCCATGCCCTCGCTGCGCATCGCGTCGATCGGGGCATCGATCGCGTCGGCGCGGACGATGCGCACACCGTGCGGAAGCTGCAGGCGGGCGCCCGACATCCGCAGACCGACCACCGGGACGATCACCACCTCGGCGTCGTCGGCATCGCGCGCTTCGGCGTCGAGCATCGAGAGGGCGCTGTCGAGCCGCGCCCGGTCGAGCGAGAACTCGGTCGACCCCTCCCAGAGCGCGGAAATGAAGACTGTGAGCATCCGTTCGGCCCGCTCCCCCGGGTCGGCGGCGACGGACTCGCCGCGCGACTCCAGGTAAGGGGAGGCGACGCCGGCCTCGACGGCGGCCTCGCGGGCGGGGCCGAAGCTGGGCAGCGAGCGGAGCTCGTGGGCACGTTCCTCGACGAAGCGCGAGGTCAGCGGCACGTAGCTGTAGAAGGCGGAGTCATCGCCACTCTCGGCGGCGACGTCGAAGGGAATCTGGTCGCCGCTGGCGACGAGCGTGCTGAACCGCGTCGCGGCCTCGGTGGCCAGCCGCTTCAGCGCTTCGTTGAGGAGGAAATCACGCACGTCCCAGGCTTCCGCCCGTCAGGCGACGCTCCTGCGCCTGCACGTCGCCTTGCAAACACCGGAGTTTGGACGTTTGATCTAGGCGGCGGCGGGCTCGGGCTCTTCGGCCAAGAGCCAGCGAGTGCCGTACTTGCGCATGTCGTCGATCAGCGGCACCAGCGCCTCGCCCTTGACGGTCAAGGCGTACTCGACCCGGGGCGGAACCTCGGGATAGGTGTGCCGCTCGACGATCCCCTCCTCCTCCAGCGCCCGCAAGCGCAAGGAGAGCGTCCGCGGGCTGATCCCCTCCAAAGAGCGCTCCAGCTCGCAAAAACGGCTGCTGCCGTCGGCAAGATCGCGAATCAATAGGAGCGTCCACTTGCCGCAGACGACCTCGGCGGTCCGGCAGACGGGACAGGTTGAGTTGCTCAATGCGCTCATCGGATGGCAGGAGGCGGATTTGGAATTGCCTCGCTTCAACAAGTGTAGCCACATGGCTTCACTAACTGAAGCTTTGGGAAAAGCGAGGCGGGATCGGGGTTTGCGGCCAACGGCCAGCTAAAGCCCCACCCCGGGCGTTCCGATGGGAACAGGTGATGCCCGCCCCTGCGCAATCGTCCCTCCCCGGCGAGGACGGCTTCGCCCTGATCGAGATCCTGGTCAGCGCCCTGATCGTCGTCATCGTCGGCGGCGCCGTGCTCACGACCCTGCAGGCGACCGCGCGCTCGGCCGGCGACTCCCGCAACCACTCGATGGCCCAGGCGCTGGCCCAGGAAGACCAGGCGCGCCTGCGCTCGATGCGGATCTCGAGCCTCAACAAGCTCAACCAGACCTACCCGGTGACGCTCGACGGCACGACCTTCTCGATCACCTCGACCGGGGTCTTCGTCAACAACACCTCCCAGACCGCCTCCTGCACCAGCGGCCAGACGTCGGCCGACTACGTCCGCATCAGCTCGAGCGTCACCTGGAAAGGGCTGGGCAAACGGCCGGCGGTAACGATGCAGAGCATCGTCTCGCCCTCGAACGGCTCGCTCGACCCGGGGCACGGCACGCTCACCTTCTCCGCAATCAACGCCGCCGGACTGCCGCTGCCGGGGGTCGCCATCTCCGGGACGGGCGCAGGGACCTTCGCCGGCACCACCGACGCCAGCGGCTGCGCCAACTTCGCCAACCTCCCCGCCGGGAATTACACCGTGACCCCTTCCGCAACCGGTCTGGTCGACAAATTCGGCAAAGCGCCGGCGACGCTGAATCCAAGCCCTGGAGTGATCCCGAGCGGCACCAACACTGCCCAGGTGCAGTACGACATACCCGGGACGATCGAAGCCAGCTTCAAATACCGGGTCGGAGCCAGCGCCGAATTCAAATCCTCGAATCAACGCTCGATCGCGATCTTCAACTCGGGCACCGGCCAGTCGACGCCCACCTTCGTCAGCGCCGGCAGCAACCCCGTTGCCGCGATCAAATCGGCGTCGCTGTTCCCCTTCACCTCGCCCTATGCGGTCTACGCGGGCAGCTGCACCGAAAACAATCCGAACCCCGAAAGCAAACCGGAAGCACCCGGCGCCGGAGCCGTCGCCAGCGTCACCGTCGCGCCCGGCGGCGCGCCTAAAACGACGATCCAGCTGCCGGCGTTGAACCTGCTGGTGAAAAAAAGCGGGTCGCCGGTGGAAGCCAAAGTGAGGATCACGGGAACCTGCTCCTTCACGCGCGACTACACGACGACGACCGGCACGATCCTGGACGTGGGCCTGCCGTGGGGCACCTACAGCGTCTGCGCCCAGACCGGCAGCGGCTCCTCGATCGTGCGCAGGACGCTCAGCGGCGTCACCGTCCAGAACCTCGCCGCCGCCACCTCGAAAGAAATCGACTTCGGCTCCATCACCTTCAGCGGGGGCTGCCCGTGACCCACCTCGACTCGATCAGGCGGGATGAGCGGGGAGCGACCATGGTCGAGGTTCTGGTCTCGACCGCGACCGGGCTGGTGGTCTTCTCCGCCCTGACGTTGGTGATCGTCGTCTCGATGCACGCCAACGCTCGGGTCAGCGCCCGGGTCGACGCGACCCAGCGCGCCCGCCTCGTCGTCACCAAAATCCTGCAGCAGCTGCACTCGGCCTGTGTGGCGCCGAAGATCGCGCCGATCCAGTCCGGGAGCACGGGCACGTCGCTCAGATTCATCCACGCCCCCCTGTCCGAGGGCACCGCTGTGGCGCCGCTGCCAACCCTGACCCAGATCAGCCTCAGTGGCGGCGTGCTGACCCAGACCGACTGGCCCTCGGCCGGCGGCAGCTACCCGAACTGGACCTACTCCGCGACGCCGACGACGAAGCAGCTGCTGACCGATGTCGGGCCGATCGCGCCCAGCGGTTCGGTCTTCAGCTACTACGCCTCCTCCAATGGCTCGGTCACCCCAACCCCCCAGGCCACTCCGCTGGAAGCCAGCGCCACGCCGCTGACGATTCAGGTGCGCGTCGCCCTCAGCGCCGAGCCCAGCCGCGGCGAGAGCGCCGTCGCCGATCCGGGCGCGGCGGCCAATGTCCGCGGCGGCGCGACCCTGCGCCTGACCCCCCCGTCCTTCAACGAAGCGGCGCCCGCCCTGCCATGCCAGTGACCGATCGCAGGGGTCAGGAGGGGTTCACGATGATCATGACGATGATCGGCCTCTCGCTGATCGCGACGCTGGTCCTCGTCGGGGTCACCGCGGTCGGCAGCGAGAGCAACCTCTCCGGCTACGACCTCAACCAGAAACGGGCCTACGAGGCGGCCAAGGCCGGCATCGACGACTACGCCTACCGCCTGCACACCGACAACGGCTACTGGTCCAAATGCGACGACAAAGTGGCAGAGCCCCACGCGGTCAACCAGCAGGGCTCGACCAAAAAGCGGCGCCCCGTACCGGGGAACAGCGGCGCCGAATACGCGATCGAACTGATCCCGGCGACGACCGGCCCCAATCCCAAAACCTGCAATTCGGAGAACATCGTCACCGCCACCGCCAGCATGCTCGAGTCGCTGGGTGAGATGAAGGGCACCTTTAGGGTTCGCTCCACCGGCTTTGCCGGCAAAGCCCGCTCCTCGATCACCGCCACCTTCAAGCCGGCCAGCTTCCTCGACTACGTCTACTTCACCCAGCTGGAGACTTCCGACCCGGTCACCTACGGCAACGAAAAAACGATCAAAGGCGCGGAAATACAGTGCGCGAAAACGATCCTCGCCGGCAGGAACAAAGAAACGATCCCCGAATCGAGCCCGACCCAGTACTGCCGGACGATCTCCTTCGTCAGCAACTCCACGACCCGCGACGAAATCAAAGGGCCGCTGCACACCAACGACGCGGTCGTGGTCTGCGGCAAACCTATCTTCGGGCGCACCGCCAGCGACGCGATCGAGGTCAGCTCCCCACCCAAAGGCTGGTACAAAACCACCGAAACCCCCGGCGGCAACTGCAGCTTCACCACCGAACCGCAATTCGTCGGCACCTTCCGGACCAACTCCGCGGTGCTGATCCCGCCCGCCACCAACACGCAGCTGGCGACCATCGCCGAACCGCAGTTTCGCTTCGAAAAACAGGTCCGCATCTGCCTCAGCGGCGACCAGATGACGGTCAACAACAGCATCGAATCCGGGCCGGACTGCACCACCGGGGGCACGATCCTCTACTCGGGGCCGCTCCCCTCCAACGGCGTCGTCTACGTCTCCAGCAGCATCAGCGGCGCCTGCACCGGCGCCTACAGCCCTTTCTACACCACCTACCCGTCCGCTTCCGAATGCGGCAACGTCTTCGTCCACGGCAGCTATTCCGGACAGCTGACCATCGCCGCCGCGAACGACATCGTCATCGATGACGACCTCGTCAGCACCAGCGACGAAGGCATGCTCGGGCTGATCGCCAACAACTTCATCCGCGTCTACCACCCGCTCTACGAAAACCCGGAAACGAAAAAACTCGAATGCAAAAACGCGACGACGGGGACGCTCCAGGACGTTGAGATCGACGCGGCGATCCTCGCCATTAACCACTCCTTCATCGTCGACAATTACGACTGCGGCGCGGCCCTGGGAACGCTGCACGTGCTGGGGGCGATCTCCCAGAAATATCGCGGTGCGGTCGGGACCAACAGCGGCGCCACCGGCTACATCAAGGACTACGTCTACGACGACCGCCTGCACACGATCACCCCCCCGAGCTTCATCGAGCCGGTCCAGTCGGACTGGGTGATCGGCCGCGAGACGGTCGGCTGATCGCAACTTTCAATTCTAGGTAGCCAGAGGCAAAGGTTTTATGGCTTTTCGGTCGATGCAGAACTCGATGTTCTCGAGGAAGCAGAAGAAGGACGAGCCCGTGACCGGGCTCGAGATCGAGGCCGGCAGCATCGGCGCCGCCGCTGTGCACGTCAACGGCCAGGCCCGGGTCACCGCCGCCGCGGTCGAACCGTTGCCGCCGGAGGCTTTCCACGACGGCGAGGTCCGCGAGCCCGAGATCGTCGCCGAGGCGCTGCGGTCCCTCTTCGCCACCCACAAGCTCTCCAAACGGGTTCGCCTTGGCATCGCCAACCAGCGCGTCGTCGTGCGGACCCTGCGGCTACCGGCGATCGAGGATCCCGTCGAGCTCGACTCGGCCATCCGCTTCACCGCCCAGGAGCAGATCGCGATGCCGCTCGACCAGGCCGTGATCGACCATCGCGTCGTCGGCGGCGCCCCGGGCGCCGACGGCAACGCTCCCCAGATCGACGTGATCGTCGTCGCCGCCCGCCGCGACATGATCGCCGCCTCGCTGCAGCCGCTGCGCGACGCCGGCCTGAAGCCGGTCGGGGTCGACCTCTCCGCCTTCGGCATGATCCGCGCCCTCGCCGGCGAGGGCGCGCCGATCGCCGAGAACGGAGAGGCGAACAGCCAGCCAGCGGACGCTGCCGTCCTCTACTGCAATGTCGGCGACGTCACCAACCTGGCGGTGGCCAAGGGTCGCTCCTGCCTCTTCACCAGGGTCTCCCCGGTCGGGCTCGAGGACATGGCCGCGAGCTTCTCCTCCGCCGTCGGACTGAGCCAGGAGCATGCGCGGATGTGGCTCCAGCACGTCGGCCTGACCCAGCCGTTGGAGCTGGTGGAGGGCGACCCCACGGTGGTCGCGAAAGCCCGCGCCGCCCTCGACGACGGCGCCTCCGCACTGCTCGACGAGCTACGGCTCTCGCTCGATTTCTACGGTGCCCAGGAGGCGGCGGTAGCGGTCGCGCGAATCGTCATCTGCGGGCCCGGCAGCGCCATCCCCGGCCTCGCCGAACGGCTGGAACCGATCCTCGGCCTGCCGATCGCACCCGGCCGCCCCGCTGCCCTGTCCGGCCTCGACGCTCCCTCCGCCGCTCGCTTGACCCTCCCCTACGGCCTCGCCCTCGACCTCTAGCGATGCGCCCCGTCAACCTGATCCCCCGCGAGGAACGCCCCGGCGAGCGCCGCCCGATGCGCGGCGGCCCACTCGCCTACATCGTCGTCGGCGGTCTCGTCGCCGCCCTGCTCGGGGTGACGGTCCTCGTCGCCACCGGCAACCAGATCTCGGACCGCAAGTCCGAAGTCGCCCAACTCGAAAGCGAAAAGGCGGTGGTCGAGGCGCGGGCGCAGGCGCTCGACGCCTACACCCAGTTCCACGATGTCCACGAACTGCGCGTGGCGACGATCGCCAGCCTGGCCGACAGCCGCTTCGACTGGGAGCGAGTGATGCGCGAATTGGCGCTGGTCCTGCCCGGCAACGTCTGGCTCAGCACCCTGACCGGGACGGCCAGCCCGGCGGTTGCTCCCGAAGGGGCCGCCAGCGTGTCCCTGCGCGGCTCTGTCGCCGGACCGGCTCTCGAGCTGGTCGGTTGCGCCCGCAGCCAGGACGCCGTCGCCGGCTTTGTCAAAGCGCTCGAGGACATCGATGGCGTCACCCGCGTCGGGGTCCAGTCCTCGACGCTGGGCACGGGCTCAGGCGAAGGGGCCGGGAGCACTTCGACCTGTCAGACCCGGGACTTCATCGCCCAGTTCCAGATGGTCGCCGCCTTCGACGCGGCGCCGGTTCCCCCGGGCTCGGGAGGCGAAGGCTGATGGGCTCCTCCAACCGCCTGATCGTCTCGATCCTGGCCGTCGCCGCGCTCGCGGTGGCCTTCTGGATGCTCGCCCTCGGCCCCAAGCGCGAGGAAGCGGACAAGCTCGCCACCGAGGTCGAACAGCTCCAGGTCTCCCTCGCCGAAGCGCAGAGCAAGATCACCGAAGCCGCGGCCGCCAAGCGCGAGTTCGCGGATGACTACCGCCAGCTCGTGGTGCTCGGCAAGGCGGTCCCGGCAAGCGACGAAACGTCCTCCCTCTTCATCGAGCTGAACCACATCGCCAACCGCTCGCGGGTCAAGTTCGAGAGCATCCAACTCAACGGCTTGGGCGAGACCGCCGAAGCCGTGCCCAGCGCTACGGCGCCGCCGGCGGCAGCCACTGCGCCCACGACGCCCGCCGCCAGCCCTCCCTCCTCGGGTGCCGTACCGGCAGCGGCGACGATCCCGCCGACCGAGGCGGCCGCCTCGGTGCTGCCTCTGGGAGCGACGATCGGCGCCGCTGGACTCGGCGTGATGCCATACAGCCTCAACTTCAGTGGCGACTTCTTCCATGTCGCCGACTTCATCAAGGGCATCGACTCGCTGGTCGACACGGGCGGGCCCGAGGTCGCGGTCGACGGCCGCCTGATCACGCTTGACGGCTTCGCTCTCAACGCCGATCCCGAACGTGGCTTCCCGTACCTCGACGCGAACTTCTCGGTAACCACCTACCTGACGCCACCCACCCAGGGAATAACCGCCGGCGCGACCTCGACCGAACCGCTGCCGGTCGCCGCCACGGCGACCGCTCCTTCCTCTGAACCCGGCGAAGCCGAATCGACCCCGGTCTCCGGCGAGCAATGAACATGCTCAAGAAAGGCCCCGAGATCAAGCTGTCGGACCTGAAGGTCCCGGACTTCCTGCGCGACCTCTACTACGACCTGAAGGATCGGCATCTACTGCCGCTGGTGACCCTCCTGGTCGTGGCGATCGTCGCCGTGCCAATCGCGCTGAGCCAGTCGGGCTCGGAAGGGACCGAGGCCGAAATCCCCGCTGAATCCGCCATCGCCACCCCCAGCTCCGCCGGCGGCAAAGCGGGTGTGCTGGTGGCCAAATCGGCACCGGGCCTGCGCGACTACCGCCGCCGCCTGGAGCGCATGGAGGCCAGGGACCCGTTCAAGCAGCAGTACAGCGCCGAGACCAAGGAAGGCGGCCCGTCCCCGACCGGCACGACCGGCTCCGAAGGCGAACCGACGGGGTCGAGTCCGGCGGAAACCTTCGTGCCGGGCTCACCGTCGCCATCCGAAGCCGATGGCGAACCGGGCCCCGGCGAGCTGACCTACTTCTCCTACGCGATCGACGTCAGGGTCGTCCCCGGCGGCTCCCAGAACGGCGAGCCCAGCAGCGCCGAGGCGCAGGTGCGCCGCAACCTGCCGGAGCTGACGATGCTGCCCAGTCGCGAGACCCCCGCCGCCGTCTACATGGGCGCGACCAAGGACGGCGAGAAGGCGCTGATGTTGATCTCCTCCAACGTCGAGGCGATCTTCGGCGACGGCAAGTGCGTCCTTGGCGCCGACTCCTGCCAGCTGCTGGCGATGGAACCTGGCGTCCCCCAGACCTTCGTCTATGGCGGCGAGGGCCGCAGCTTCAAGATCGAACTGCTCAAAGTCCATCTGGTCGCAACCGACAAGCTCAACCGCGCCCCGCTCGGCAAGCCGAAGAAGACCGAGCCCAAGCAGGGCGGCTAGGCGAACAATCCTGCGCGCGCCGGCGTCGCCGACGAGCCCGGGAGTCAGCCGAGGTAAAGGTCGACCAGCTGGTCGCCGACCAGCATCGCGGCGACGCCGCCCAGGGCCAGGAAGGGACCGAAGGGAATCGCCATCTTGCGGGCCTGGGGGCCGTGGCGGGCGATCAGCGCCAGGCCAACAAGGCTGCCCACCAGCAGGGCGATCAGGAGGGCGGGGGCGACGGCACGACCGAGGAAGAGTCCCATCGTCGCCGTCAACTTGACGTCGCCGAGACCCATGCCCTTCGGGTACGCGAGGACGACGAGGAAGGGGAGGCCGCCAGCAGCCGCGGCGGCGATCAGGCGCTCGGGGAGGCCGCTGGGGTCGGTTGGCGCGGCGATCGCGAGGCAGAGGATCGCTCCCGCCAGCAGGATCTTGTTGGGGATGATGCGCCGCTCGAGGTCGGTGAGGGTGACCGCGGCGAGCATCGTCACCAGGACGAGGTCGATCGTCACTTCGGCAATCGAACTGTCGTCGTGGACGAGCACGGTGACCGCGAAAAGCACGCCCAGCGCCAGCTCCGTCAGCGGATAGCGGCCGGAGATCCGAGCGCCGCAGCAACGGGCCCTGCCACGCAGGAAAAGCCACCCGACGACCGGGACGTTGTCGTAGGCGGCGATCTGTGCCCCGCAGGCGGGGCACTCGGAGCGGGCAAGGACGAACGGCATGCCGCGGGGAACGCGATGGGCGACCGCGGTGACGAAACTACCCGCGACGAGGCCGAGGACGAGCGCGAAGAGGACGAGGCCAGCCATGGGGGCGGGAGTTGTACCCGAGAGGGCGGCTGCCGAAGGCGGCGCCTGCCTTACGGGCGCGGCACGACCTTGAACCGCCGCAGGGCCGGCTTCGTCTCGGCGTTCCCCGCCGGATCCACCGCCTTCACCCGCAGCACGTGGCGTTTGAGGTGAAGGCGCCGCAGGTTGAGCGGCGACTTGCACTGCATCCACTTGCGACGATCGAACTTGCAGAAGAAGGTCGTTCCCGCGACGTCACCGGTCGTGTCGGTGAATCGGAAGACCGCCTTGCGTTTGCGCGTCCTCGAGGCAGGGCCCATCGTGATCCGCGTATGCGGCGTCAGCGAGTCCTCGACGAAATAAACGGGCGCCGAGCAGCTCGACGGTGCACCGCCCGGACCAATCGAGATGCCGTAGAAGGCGACAAGCGCGTTGTCGACCACACGCACCTCGAGGCCGTCCTCGAACTGGTTGACGGAGCCCTTCGCGACCGGCGAGCCGTCGCACTTGGGGTTGGTGAAGATCCTGACCGAAGCTGCACCCGGCGCCGAGCCAGTCACTATGGGAGTGTTGTCATTGGCGAACCCGCCCGGGATCGTGCGCAGATGCGGCGCGCTCGGCGGCGACGAGGTGTCCTGCCCGGGGCCGACGGTGGGCGGCTGTGCCGGCGAACCAGCCGGGGGATTTGGATTGGCCGGGGGTTCCTCTTTGGGCGGAGGAAGCTCTTTCACGTGCTGATACTCGATCCACTGTTGGGAGCAGCCCGACGGGCCCACCAAGTCGACCCGCTCCGCCGAGATGTACGTGGTCGTTTCGGGGTCGACGCCGATCTGAATCCCGCTGCTGTCGAACTGGATCGCGCTTCCCGTCGCCGCTGGAGCACCTTCACAGGCTTTGTTCTTGAAGATATTGATCGTCCCTTCGCCTTCCCCCGCGAGCCGGACCGCGCTGGTCCGCGCCAGCGGCGCCACGGAGACGATTACGCCGGAGGAGCTGCCGTGCACCAGTGGGAAGAGGTCGGTGTTCGGGGAGGCCGGATCCGTCCCGATCAGGGCCGGTGGTTCTGCCTGTGCCGGCGCCGCGAAGAGGGCTCCCACAGCGATGACGATGGCGAAAAGCAGCGAGGGGCGGGCCATGCCGGCCCGCCCCTCGCTGAAACTCATACCTGGCTTATTCATGCCAAGGACTGGAATCGATCAGTTATCCCATTCGGGGGTAGCTGGGGCGACGGCGGCCGGACATCCGCCTTTGCCGCCGGTGGTGCAGGGGAAGGTAAGCGTCCCGCCGACGTTTTTGATGGTGAACGTCTGGGTCGCTTTACTACCAACCATGATGAGTTCGTAACCGGTTTCGGTCGCGGACGCCACTTTGGCTTCTTTGAACGGCGCGTTGGAAAGGGTTGGCTCGATCGCTTCCAGGGCCGCTTTGTCGGCACCGGCGTAGCTGCCGCCATGGTCGGTTGCGAAGGTCTCCATCGCGACCTGAGCACTGTGTGCGTACTCCTTCGCACGGGCGTCGCCAGCCTTGTCCTTCTGATTGAAGAAGGCGGGCAGCGCGATCGCGGCCAGGATTCCGAGGATGAGCATGACTACGAGAAGCTCGATCAGGGTGAAGCCGCTCTCGTTGTCACCGTTGAGCCGGGCGCCAATCTTTGCCCGGAGATTCTGGAGCAACATAGGTACCTCCTAGTGGTCCTATCGTTTGCGCCAGGACTCGGGATCTACCGTTTGGCACCGAGGCACTGGCTGTCATTTGCTCTTTCCTCATCGGCGCCCGTGGTGCCACCTTTAGCCCCTGCACGGCTAAATGCGCGAAGTTCGAGTTTTCGCCAGCAAATGATGAAAAGTGGGTGGCGGTGCCACAAAAAATGCCGAGCCACGATCATCGGCACCGCAATACTCGGGAGCCGGCACCGTACGAACGTCTAACGACTAACGGATGTGTTCGTAGATGCTGAACATCGGCATGTACATCGCGATCACGATGAAGCCGACGATGCCGCCGACGAAGACGATCATCAGCGGCTCGATCAGGGCGGTGAGAGCCTTGACCTTGGCGTCGACCTCCGCCTCGTAGAAGTCCGCGATCTTGCTCAGCATGTGCTCGAGTTGACCGGTTTCCTCACCCACGGCGACCATGTGACCGACCATCGGCGGAAAGATCGGATTCTCCTGGATCGGGCCGGCAAGGGTCCCGCCCCGCTTGACGGAGGCATAGACATCCTCCATCGCCTGCTCGACGACGACGTTCCCCGCCGTGTCGCCGGTCAGTTTGATCGCCTGCAGCATCGGCACGCCAGATGAGACGGCGCCGGAGAAGGTGCGCGACCAGCGAGCCAGCGCCACCTTCTGGATCACGTCGCCGATCTTTGCCGGCAACCTCAGTTTGAAGCGATCCCAGAGCTCGTTGCCGCGGTTGGTCTTCTTCCATTTGAAGAAGACGACGAAAAACAGCACGAGGCTGGGAACGATCGCAAACCAGTAACCCGTCAACGCATTGGAGGCGTCGACGCAGATCTGCGTCGGCAGTGGCAGCCCGGTCGCTTCCTCTGGATGTTCTTCCGCCAACTCTTCGAAGATCTTGGCGAAGACCGGGATCACGAAGGCGACGATCGCGATCAGCACGACGCCAGCGAAGCCGAACACCAGCGATGGATACATCATCGCCGATTTGACCTGGCGCCTCAGCACGTCGGCTTTCTCGACCTGGAAGGCGATCCGGTCCATCGCCTCGTCCAGTCGGCCCGACTGCTCGCCGGAGCGAACCATCGCGCGGAAGAGCCGGTCGTAAACCTTGGGGTAGCGCTCCATCGCCTGCTCCAGCGAGCTGCCGGCCTCGACGTCGCCGCGCACGCCGGCGGCGGATTCGCTGATCTGTTCGTCCTGGGTCTGCTCCTCCAGGGTGCGAAGCGTCCGCAGCATCGGCATCCCCGAGGCGATCAGGGTCGCGAACTGGCGCGAGAAGACAGCCAGCTCGCGCATGTCCACGCCTTTCCAGCGCTTGAAGAAATCCTCGATGTTGATCGGGCTCGACTTCTCGCTGACGTCGAGAACGATCAGGCCGCGCTGGCGCAGCTGCTCGGTCACTGCAGCCTTGGAGTCGGCCTCGAGCTCGCCTGCCGAGGTCGCCCCCGCCAGATCCATCGCCCGGAACTCGAAGGTGGTGGCCGACATCGCCGGCTACCCCCCTTGGACGTAGGCGGGTGGGAGCGCGTTCGCGGTCGCCATCTCCGCTTCCGCCTGATCCAGCGGTGCCCCACCGAGCAAGCGGCTGAGCTCCTCCGGTACCGAGGCCCGCTGTTCGGCCAGGGAGCGGCTGATCTTGCCGGTCCGTACGAGCCGCGCCAGGTCGGCGTCCATCGTCTGCATTCCCACCGCGCCCGAGGTCTGCAGGGCAGCGTAGATCTGGTGGGTCTTGCCCTCGCGGATCAGGTTGCGAATCGCCGGGGTCGGGATCAGCACCTCGGTGGCCACGGTCCGGCCCAAGCCGTCGGCGGTTGGCAGCAGCTGCTGAGTGACGATTCCCTGCAAGGCGATCGAGAGCTGGGTTCGCACCTGGCCCTGCTGCTCCGGCGGGAAGACGTCGATGATGCGATCGACGGTCTGGGCGGTGGACTGGGTGTGCAGGGTGGCAAAGACGAGGTGGCCGGTCTCGGCCGCGGTCAGGGCGGTGGAGATCGTCTCCAGGTCGCGCATCTCGCCGACCAGGATCACGTCGGGGTCCTCGCGCAGGGCAGCCCGCAGGCCGAGGGCGAAGTCGGGCGCGTCGGAGCCGACCTCGCGCTGGTTGACGATCGAGCTTTTGTGGTCATGGAGGAACTCGATCGGGTCCTCGATCGTGAGGATGTGATCCTGGTGCTCGACGTTGATCACGTCGATCATCGCCGCCAGGGTGGTGCTCTTGCCGGAGCCGGTCGGGCCGGTGACGAGGACGAAGCCGCGCGGTTTCGCGGTCAGCTCGCGCAGCACCTGCGGCACCCCGAGCGAGTCCAGCGCCGGGATCTCCTGCGGCACCAGGCGAAAGGCGGCGCTGACCGTCCCCCGCTGGAAGAAGCAGTTGACCCGGAAGCGAGCGACTCCGGGAATCGCATAGGCGAAGTCGAGCTGCTGGTTGTTCTCGAAGCGCTTGCGCTGGTCGTCGTTGAGGATCCCGTAGACGACCTCGCGGGTCTGCTGGGAGTTGAGGACCGGGAAGCCCTCCATCGGGCGGATCTTCCCCTTGTCGCGGATCGCCGGCGGGAAGCCCGGGGTGATGTGGACGTCGGAGGCCTTGATCTCGACCATCTGGCCGAGCACGGCGGAGAAATCGAAGTCAGGCAGTGACACGGAGAATCTCCTCGAGGCTGGTGCTGCCGGCACGGACCTTGGAGACGCCGTCCTCGCGCAGGGTCAGCATCCCCTCTTCGCGGGCGACGGCGGCGATCTCGGGCTCGGCGGCACGGGCGATCGTCATTTCCTTCAGCTTGTCGCTGAGGCTCATCACCGAGTAGAGGCCGACCCGACCGCGGTAGCCGCTGTTGTTGCAGCGCCCGCAGCCGACCGGCTCGTAAGCCTCGACGTCGGCCCCCACCCGGACCCCGGCCTCGCCCAGCGCCCGCAAGGGGATGATCGTCCGCCGCTTGCAGTTGGTGCAGAGCTTGCGAGCCAGCCGCTGGGCGACGACGCAATCGACCGCGGAGGCGGTGAGGAAGGTCTCGATGCCCATCTCGGTCAGGCGGGCGATCGCGCCGGGGGCGTCGTTGGTGTGCAGCGTGGTCAACATCATGTGGCCGGTCAGGGCGGCCTCGATCGCGATCCGCGCCGTCTCCGCGTCGCGGATCTCGCCGACCATCACCACGTCGGGGTCGGCTCGCAGGATCGAGCGAAGGCCGCGGGCGAAGTCGAGACCGGCTTTGCGGTTGACGTTCATCTGATTGACGCCGCCGATCCGGTACTCGACCGGGTCCTCGATCGTGATGATCTTGCGCTCGACGTCGTTGAGCTCGGTCAGCGCCGCGTAGAGGGTCGTCGACTTGCCGGAGCCGGTCGGGCCGGTCACGAGGACGGCACCGTATGACTGCTGAAAGGCGTCCTCGAAACGGGCCCGGGCGGAGCCGTCCATGCCGAGGTCGTCGAGCGTGCGCTGGGCGTTGCTTTCGTCGAGGATGCGGATCGTCGCCCCCTCCCCACGCTGGGTCGGCAGGGTGGTTACGCGCAGGTCGACACGACGCTCCTCGACGGCGACGCTGACGCGACCGTCCTGGGGAACCCGCTTCTCGGCGATGTCGAGCTCGCTCATGATCTTCAGCCGCGAGATCACGGCGCCGATCATCCGCTTCGGCACGTGCGCGGCTTCCTTGAGCACGCCGTCGACCCGGAAGCGGACCCGCAGCTCGCCCTCTTCGGGCTCGAGGTGGACGTCGGAGGCGCCCTCCCCCACCGCCTGGGCGAGGATGCTGTAGACGAGCTTGATCACCGGCGCGTCCTCGGCGCTGGCCTGCATGTCGCTGACCGCGGCGAGGCTTTCGCCCGCGTCTTCTTCCTCGTCCTGCTCCTCGATGATCGCCTCGGCAGCGGCGTTCTGCAGGGTGCCGAGCCGCCCCAGGAGAGCCTCGACGTCCGCCTTGGCGGCAACCGCGATGTGGCAGTCGAGGCCGGTGGCGATCTGGATGTCGTCGACAGCGAGGACGTTGGCCGGGTCCGCGGCCGCGACCAGCAGCGTGTGCTGATCGGCGTAGCCGACCGGCACCGCCATGTAACGACGCGCCATCGTCACCGGGAACAGCGCCGCGGCGGCGACATCGACGCTGTAGACGGCGAGGTCGACGTGGTCGAGGCCGTAGCGCTCGGCGGTCGCCCGCGAGAGCTGGTCGTCGCTGATCGCCCCCTGCTCGAGCAACAGTGCCTCGGGCGTGCGACCAGCCGTCCGCGCCGCCTCGATCGCCGCCTGCGCGGACTCCGCCGGAACATAGCCGAGCTCGACCAGAACGTCGCTGATGAAGCCCCGCGAGTGACCGCGGTGCAGGGGTGGGGTCAGGCCGGGCGTGCCCTGCTCCCCGGGTGGCAACGCCGGCGCGGCGGAGCTCCCGGAGTCCGGCACCGGTTGCAGGTGGCTCGGGTACTGGAATTTGTCGTTGGAGCTCATCGCCGGGATCAGTTCGGGTGGTAGGTCGCTTCGGGGCCCCTGTAGCCGGCGTCGACGACCGCTTGGACGATGCCCTGGGAGGTCTGGAAGCCGTAGTCGACCGAGGCCTGCGGCACTCCATTGCTGAGCCGCCGCGGTTTCATCACCAGCAGCGCCGGCACCTGCTGGACATCGGCGCCGAGGGTGATCGCCGCGTAGCGGGAGATCCGCTGGGCCGGGACGACGAAGAGGGCGACGTCGGGATGGGACTTCAGCTGCTGGGCGGCATCCTCGACCAGGCGGTCGTCGATACCGCCGTCGTGGACGACCAGCAGGACCACGGTCCTGCCCGCGTCGTAGGCATGCGCGACCGGGGCCGGCATCGGCGGCGCCGGGATCGAGGCGGCGATGGCACCGGCCGAGGCTGCCGCCGTGGCGGCTTCGATCGCGCCTTCGACGGCTTCGCCGGCGCTGGCGCCGGTGGCGGTGCCACTGGCGCCGGTGCCGGCGATCGCCACGGTCGCTTCGGTCGATGCCGCTTCTTCGCTTTCTTCGCCGCCACCCGGTTTCAGGAACATGAAGACGGCGGCCGCGATCAGCACGACAACGAGCCCGACCTGGGCCGCCGGGCTGTTGTTGAGCCTGTCCCTCACTGCGGGACCGGCGCCTTGTCGAGCTGCTCGATGCCGCTGGCGCGCTGGCCGCCGGCGGCCAGCATCAGCTTGAAGTCGTGCGGGCTGGAGGCGTAGTCCATCGCCGTCGCCTCGGTGATCTTGCCCGCCATCGCGTAGGTCAACAGCGACTGGTCGAAGGTGCGCATCCCGTAGTACTCGCCTTCGCCGATGACCTCGGTGATCTTGCCGGTTTCTTTGGGGTTGAGGATCAGGTCCTGGACGCGGCCGGTAACGACCATCACCTCGGAGGCGGGCACCCGCCCCTCGCCGCTGACGTCGGGAACCAACCGCTGGGCGATCGCCCCTTTCAGGGTCGAGGCCAGCATCACCCGCGCCTGCTGCTGCAGGTGCGGCGGGAAGAAGTCGATGATGCGGTTGATCGTCTCGGTCGCGTCGAGCGTGTGAACCGTGGAGAGCACGAGGTGGCCGGTCTCGGCCGCCGAGAGCGCGGTGCGCACCGTCTCCTCGTCGCGCATCTCGCCGATCAGGATCACGTCGGGGTCCTGGCGCAGAACCCGTTTCATCGCCCGGCCGAAGCCCTTGGTGTCGGAGCCGACTTCGCGCTGATTGACGATCGAGCGTTTGTCGGCGTGCAGATACTCGATCGGGTCCTCGAGCGTGACGATGTGCCGCGCCCGGGTGACGTTGATGTGGTCGATCATCGCCGCCAGCGTCGTGCTCTTGCCCGAGCCGGTGGTGCCGGTGACGAGCACGATCCCGCGCTGCTCCTCGGCCAGGCCGCGGACCACCTCGGGCAGCCCGAGCTGCTCGATCGAGCGGATCTCGAAGGGGATCGCCCGACAGACGATCGAGATCGAGCCGCGCTGCTTGAAGCAGTTGACGCGGAAGCGGGAGACCCCCGGCAGCGCGTAGGAGAAATCAGCCTCGCCGTCCTCCTCGAATTCGGCGATGGACCGGGCCTCCGCGATCCCGCGGAAGGCTGCCTCGGTGTCCTCGGCGCTGAGCTCGCCGAACCCCTCGAGCGGAATCAGCTCCCCGTGCATGCGCGCGACCGGGGGCGAATCGACCTTCACGTGAAGGTCCGATCCCTCCCGCTCAACAAGAGTGCGCAGCGCTGAATCGATGTCAAACATCCCGGTGGTTATCGGCGCGGACCTTCAAGGGCTTAAACCGCTGTGCAAAGCCTTGCGGGAGGGGTGCCGATAGCCCTCCCCGTGAATTCAGTCGCGCCCGCTGAAGCGGGCTGCTCCGCAACATGCTGCGCGCCTATGGCGCGCAGGAATCGGATTGCATTTCCGCCGCTTCGCGACATTCCCGGGGAGGGCTATCGGCACCCCTCTCACGGGAGCTGTTCCCAGGACGGAGAGAGTCGCCGGCGCCGGGGGCCGGATCCCCACTTCCAGAGCTGACTGGCCCCAGCTTTTGCATGGAGATTCCGCTCCTCGGGCCGTCCCGGCAATGCCTGTCGTTGGAGGGGTTCGGTCGCCCTCCATTCGAATGTGCGCGAAGCGCGCGAAATGCAATCTGTCTTCTGCGCGACCTTTAGGTCGCGCTCCAACATCCGGAGCGACGCGCCCATAAGGCGCGGAGCGACAAATTCGAATGGAGGGCGACCGGACCCCTCCCCCGCACAGCCACGACCCAAGACGGGCCGTGGCAGGGCAATCGAGCTAAGCGACCTCGCGCAGTTTCTGCGCCTCGCCCAGGCTCTGCAGCTTTTTCAAGCTCTGATTCTCGATCTGGCGGATCCGCTCGCGGGTGACGTTGAACGTACGACCGACCTCGTCGAGCGTGCGCGGGTGCTCGCCGCCGAGCCCGTAACGGAGCTCGAGAACGCGGCGCTCACGGTAGGAGAGGTTCTCCAGCGCCTCCTTCAGCGCCTCTTTGGTCAGCAGGTCCGCGGCCCGGTCGAACGGGGACTCGGCCTTCTCGTCGGCGATGAACTGACCGAACTCGGACTCCTCCTCGTCGCCGACCGGCTTCTCCAGCGAGACCGGGGCCTGAGCGGAGCGCTTGATCGAGTCAACCTCCTCGGGATCGATCCCCGTTACCTCGGCGATCTCCTCCGGGGTGGGCTCGCGGCCCAGCTCGGTGACCAGCTTGCGCTCGGCACGGCCGATCTTGTTCAGCTTCTCGACCACGTGGACCGGGATTCGGATCGTGCGGGCCTTGTCGGCCAGGGCACGGGCGATCGCCTGGCGGATCCACCAGGTCGCGTAGGTCGAGAACTTGAACCCCTTGCGGTAGTCGAACTTCTCCGCCGCGCGGACCAGGCCCAGCGTTCCCTCCTGGATCAAGTCGAGGAAGGGCAGGCCCTGGTTGCGGTAATTTTTCGCGATCGAGACGACCAGGCGCAGGTTGGACTCGACCATTTTCTGCTTCGCGTCGAGGTCGCCACGCTCGATGCGCTTGGCGAGTTCGACCTCCTCCGCGGCGGTCAGCAGCCGGACTTTGCCGATGTCCTTGAGGAACAGCTGCAGCGAATCCGTGGTCATGTCCGGTTTCAGGTCGAGCGCCGCTTTCTGGCGACGACGGCCTTTTTTGCCGGTGTCTGCGGGCATCGCGTCCGCGGCCGCTTTCTGGGCCGGGTCCATGTCCTCGACGAGCTCGATCCCCGACTTCTCGAGGTGCCCATAAAGGTCCTCGACGTCCGACTCGTCGAGATCGACCTCGGACACGGCCGAGGCGATGTCGCCGAAGGTCAGTACGCCGAGCTGCTGCCCGCGATTGATGAGGCCTTTGACCTCCTCCAACTCCTGAAGCTCTGCTACCAGCATGCGATCTACTCGTTTCCCTAGCGGTTCGTGTTTAGTCCTGGCAATGGAACGCCCTTGCGGATCGAAAGTCGTGCCGGCCGATGAAAAAGCGGACCGGCAACCTGGTCCGCGAAGAAAGCATCAACATCTGGACTGCGATGTAGCCCGGAGGGCTTGCGTCGAAACTTCGTCAAACGCTTGTTCGTATCGTAGTCGCTTCAGTTTGTGAAGTCAATGCCGAATTCGACGCGCCAAACCCAAGCCTGGCTGAGCGCCTTTTGGCAGCGCGCGTACCGCGAGAACGTCACCGGCCTCTCGGCGATGGTCGCCTACAACCTGATGCTCGCGGTCTTTCCCTTCGCCCTGCTGGTCCTCTTTGTCTTCGGTCAGGTGCTGAAGATCAAGGGGGTCGAGACCAGCGTCGTCAACGACCTCGAGCGCCTCTTTCCCAGCGTCGAGCAGCAAACGCTGACCGACGTCCTCAACCGGATCCAGGACAACTCGACGACGATCGGAATCGCCGCCTTCATCGGCTCGCTCTGGATTGGCGCCTCCTTCTGGGGGGCGATGGACACCGCCTTCTGCCGCATCTACCACGTCGAGTGCCGTGGCTGGGTCGAGCAGAAGCGCTTCTCCTTCGCGATGCTCGGCGTCGTCCTCCTCTTCATCGCCGCCAGCATCTTCGTGCCCGCCGTCGAGAGCGGATTGATCTCGAGCACCGACCGCCTGCCCTTTGGCCTCTCCGACATCAAGGCGATCGACACCGTGCTGCTGCTCGCCGGCGCCCTGCTGGTCACCTTCGGGATCTGCGCCGTGATTTTCTGGGCGGTGCCGAAAGGGCACATGCCCTGGCGCGCGGTCTGGCCTGGAGCCGCCTTTGTCACGATCGCCGCCGGGCTCGCCAACTGGCTCTTCCCGATCTACCTCGCCAACGTCTCCAGCCTCTCGCACTTCGGCTCGACCCTGGGCTTCATCCTCATCGCCCTGCTCTGGTTCTACGTGCTCAGCCTGGCCTTGCTGGCGGGGGCGGTGATCAACTCGTTGCGCTTCGAGGTCCACGACACCGGCGAACTTCCCTACGGCGCCAAGCGGCCCTGCAACGGCTGCGATGACGCCGCCGACGGGGGCCCCGCCCCACCCGCGTCCACCGGTCCTTAATAAAAAACTGTCATATTTCGGTGTGGGGCTTGGTCGCTCCGGGTTCTGGAGACCGGGGAGTTTGTCGATCGGCTCGCAGGGGTAGGCGGCGCAAGATTGAAACAATCGCTTTGATGCAAAAACGGCGGGGTACTCAGGCTGTGGGAAGCGTCCTCGATCCAACTATTCCGGTCGACATCGGCGAGCGCTCTCAACGGCAGCGCATCATCGAGGCGATGATGGAGTGCTGTGCCGAGAAGACCTACGCCGCGACGACGATCGCCGACATCGTCAAACGGGCCAGCATCTCCCGCACCACCTTCTACAAACGATTTCCCAACAAGCGGGCCTGCTTCGACGGCGCGCTCGATTTCTGCATTGAAACACTGCGCGCCACGGCGATCGCGGCCCATGCCCCGTCCGACACGCCGGCTGAGGCAGTGCGTAAGGCCGCAGCCGCCACGCTCGAGCTGCTGGCAGCCAAGCCCGCGCTGGCGCAGCTGGTGATGGGCGACGCCGTCACGGTGGAACCGGCAGTCGTCAACCGCTACCGCAAACTGCTCCTGCCCGCCCTGGCGAACCTTTGGGACGCGAACGGGGAGCCGAAGCCCCGTCACTCCGATCCCCGCCTGGCCTTCGGCAGGGTGCAGGTACTGGTCTTCAGCCAGATTGCCGCGGGCCGCGCCGGCCAGCTCCCGGAGCTCTTGCCCGAAATCGTCTACATCGCCCTGCTGCCCTTTGCCGGTCACGACGAGGCAACCAGACAAGCGCGGCTGGCCGGTGACGATGCCGGCTTCGGTGGCCCCGGGTCGCAGTGACGAAGAACGGCGACGAAGACCTGCGCAAATGGCGTTTGCCGCGCGGGCGCCATGGTCTCCCCCGCGAGCTGGTTGTCCGCTCTCAGCGCGAACGCCTCCTCGCCGCGGTGGTGCGCGTAACTGCCGACAAGGGCTACGAGGCGACCTCGGTTGCCGACATCCTCGAAGAAGCAGGGGTCGGGCGCGAGTCGTTCTACGAGTTGTTCGACGACAAACGCGATTGCATCCTGGCCGCCCACTCGGTTCTCGTCGACCATCTCGAAGCCACCGTCAAAGCCGCCTACGACGAACCCGGCCCATGGGTCGATCGCGTCCGCAAGTCGCTGGCGGCCATGCTCGACTGGTTCGCCGCCAACCCGGCCGCGGCCAGAGTCACGGTGGTCGAGCTGGCCGCCATCGGGGCGATCTCGCGCCAGCGCTTTCAGGAGGACTTCCTCCGCTTCACCAAGCTTCTGGAAGATGGCCGCGATCTCGACGGCCTTGCCGCAGCCCGACCGCAGGCTTCCGAACTGGCGATCGGCGCCGGGTTCGCCAGGGTCTACGAGGAGGTGGTTCGCGGGCGCGCCGCCGAGCTGCCCAAACTCTTGCCCGAACTTACCTACGAGCTGCTCGTACCCTTCATCGGCGAGGAGGCAGCGAAGGTCGAGCGCCGCCGCGCCGCCGCCGCGTTCGCCCCCTAGGGCCGAACGAAGGTCGCGTGCAGCCCGCTGACCACGTCTTCGGCGATCTGCCGGCTGCCGCCGAAGCGCAGCTGGTCGATCTTGCCGTGCCTGACTGCGTTGAACCACGTGACCGCCGGCCCGACCGCGTAGGCGCTCGGGCTCGGCTCCAAACGCGAGATGCAGGAGACGACCCTGCCCCGTTCGATCGTGACCTGAATGCCGCTGGGGCGGGAGACCAGCTCGGGACTGGCTTCGACCTCGAGCTGACAGGAACCCGCCACGTCTTCTGGCAAGCCGACCAGTGGGGTGGCAAGAAGGAAGACCGCCTCGATGTCGATCTCGGTGACCGGAGCCACGTCTCGGCCCATGTGGATCAGCTCGCAGCGGCTGGCGGCGGTGAGCGGTCCGACGCCACGGCGCGCCCAGTCGGTAACCGCGTACGGGGTTCCGGCTCCCCGGCTCTTTTGAGCCTCGACCAGACCGGCGATACGCATGCTCGACAGGCGCCGCTCCAAGGCCGGGTAGCTGAGATCTGAGATCAGGCTGTCGAGTTCGGTCAGGGAAAGAGGGCTGGCGGCGAGGGAGCGCATCATCGTCGAACCCCAGCCGTCGATCAGCGCTTTGACCGCTCCTTTGGCGGCGCCGTTCTCAAGCGAGATCGGGCCGTCGGGCGCCTGGGCGAGCCAGACCTCGAGTTGGCCAGCGACATCGAGCAGTTCGTGCCCCATCGGCGTCAGCTCGTTCTCCACCGCGTAGGGCATCTGCTGAGTCGGGCGTTTCCTCAGGACGCCGATATCGGCGAGGCTCGCCAGGTGTCCGCGCAACGTGGTCTGCGCCGGCAAACCGGTCGTTTTACGCAACTCGGCCAAGCGCATCGGGCGCTCGGCGAGGGCCTGCAAAATCTGAAAGTTGAGTGGGGTGGCGAGGATGGACAAGGCCTGCCCGCCAGCCCGGACCTGCAGGCGAGAAGGGTCGACCACCGCTTCTGCGGCGCCACTCCGCCGGATTGGATCATCGTCAGGGTTGCCCAAACTCATCCCTTCCTGACCAGACTAGCAAAGATCTTATATTCGAACGAATATGTTTTAATCACGAACAGTTAAGTTTTTTACTGCCGCGTGCAGCGCCTCGGACAGGGGCGTTCGAGCGGTCTCAGGGAACAGCTGCATTCCCGAGGAGTCGGTGACAACGGTCTCCGCGGCGAGGCCCTCGATCAGCGGGCGGGCGACCCCTGCGTCCACCGGGGTCACCAGCCCTATCCATAGCGAGGAGAGCCCAGGGGTGAGGACCGGGACGGTGACGCGAAGGGGCGGACGGCGGCCAAGGGCTCGGGCCAGTTCGTCGATCATGCCGCCGTAGGTGGTGACGTCAGGGCCGCCGATCTGGACCTCTCGATTGAGCGGAGCATCGAGATCGGCCGCGCCGGCCAGGAAGGCGACGGCGTCGTCGATGGCGATCGGCTGGGTACGGGTGGTGACCCAGCGCGGCGTGACCATCAACGGCAGTCGCCGCACCAGGTAGAAGACCGTGAGGAAGGACTCGCTGCCGGCCCCGATCACCGCGGCGGCGCGGAAGTAGGTGACCGGGACATCGCCGCTCCGCAGGGTTTCAGCCGTCGCGTGCCGGCTGGCCAAATGCTTCGACCCCTCCCCCAGCCCACCCAGGTAGACGATTCGCCGCACCCCGGCCCTGCTGGCGGCGGCAGCGAAGTTCCGTGCTCCTTCCCTGTCGCGCCGGGCAAAGTCGCCGTCTGAGCCACGGCCCATCGAGTGGACGAGGTAGTAGGCGACGTCGACTCCCGCCAACGCCGGCGCCAGCGTCTCCGGCTCCAGCACGTCGGCCCTGCGGACCTCGCAGCCGCGTTCCCCGAGCTCGGGGCTGGTCTCCGGATGGCGAGCCAGGGCCCGTACCTCCATCCCCTGCTCGCGCAACCGCGCACAGAGCTGTCCTCCGATGTAGCCGGTCGCCCCGGCAACGGCAATCACCCCCTAACCGTAGAGGGAGGGCGACTACCTACCCGTAGCGTTCGCCGCCGATGATCTCCCGCAGCTTCGAGCGATCGTGGCGAGCGTGGACCCGGCGCACGGTGCCGGAGCGGGAGCGCATCACCAGCGACTCCGTGGTGGCACCGTTGCCGCGGTAGCGGACGCCCTGGAGGACGTCGCCATCGGTGACACCGGTGGCGGAGAAGAAGACGTCGTCGCCGGAGCAGAGATCGTTGGCGGTGAGGACGCGGTCGAGGTCGTAGCCGGCGTCGAGCGCGGCCTGGCGCTCGCCATCGTCGCGCGGCCAGAGCCGGCCCAGCAGCTCGCCCCCCATCGACTTCAGCGCCGCCGCCGAGAGCACGCCCTCGGGGGTGCCGCCGATTCCCCAGAGCAGATCGACCGGGGAGCGTTCGCTGACCGCGAGCAGGGCGGCGGAGACGTCGCCGTCGCTGATCAGGCGGATGCGGGCGCCCGCCTCGCGCACCTCCCGCATCGCCTCCTCGTGGCGGGGGCGATCGAGCATGACCACGATCACGTCGCCGACGCTGCCCCCCTTGCGCTCGGCGATCAGCTTCAAGGTCTCCGGCAACGGCCGGTCGAGGTCGAGCAGGTTGGCGATCTCTTCGCCGCCGGCCATCTTTTCCATGTAGACGCAGGGGCCGGGGTCGAACATCGAGCCGCGCTCGGCCAGGGCGATCACGGCCAGGGCGCTGGGCATGCCGCGGGCGCAGAGCGTCGTCCCCTCCAGCGGGTCGACGGCGATGTCGCAAACAGGCGGGCTGCCGTCGCCGATCTGCTCGCCGTTGAAGAGCATCGGTGCTTCGTCCTTCTCGCCCTCGCCGATCACGACGACGCCATCCATCGCGACCGAGTCGAGCACGAAGCGCATCGCGTCGACCGCGGCCCCGTCGGCGGCGAGCTTGTCGCCACGCCCAACCCAGCGAGCCGCGGCGAGGGCCGCCGCCTCGGTCACCCGCACCAGCTCCAGGGCGAGGTTGCGGTCCGGCTTGGCCTGAGAGGTCTCGGGCATCGGCGGCGGAGGCTATAGGGTCGCGCCATGTCTCAGCGTTGGGGATTGACCCTGCCACTGCCGGGCATCACGCTGGCAGATCACAAAGAGCATGTGGTCCGGGCGGAGGCGCTCGGTTACACCGACCTCTGGAGCGGCGAGACCGCCGGCCCGGACGGCTTCACCCCACTGGCGCTGAGCGCCGCCTGGAGCGAGCGGATGCGGCTGGGGACCGGAATCGTCGGCGTCTTCCAGCGCGGGCCGGCGCTGCTGGCGCAGGAGGCGGCGGCGCTCTCCAGCGCCTCCCGCGATCGCTTCGTGCTCGGGATCGGCTCCTCCTCGGACCGCATCGTCGAAGGCTGGAACGACATCCCCTTCGAGAAGCCGCTGAGCAAGGTCCGCGAGACGCTCGACTTCCTGCAGACGGCGCTGGCCGGCGAGCGCACCGCCACCGGCTTCAAGCTCGAAGCGCCCCCGGCCGAGCGGGTGCCAATCGTGCTGGCGGCGCTGCGCGGCAAGATGCTGGAACTGGCGGTCGAGCGAGCCGACGGCGCCTTCACCAACTTCCTGCCGCTGGGCGGACTGCCGAAGGTGACGGCCCAACTGCAGGACGCTCCCGCGGGCTTCGAGCTGCTCTGCCGCTTCTTCTGCATCCCCGGCGAGCGCGAGCAGGTCGAGCCGCTGGCCCGCTTCATGTTCTCCTCCTACATCACCGTCCCCGTCTACACCGCCTTTTACCGCTGGCTTGGCTACGGCGAGCAGATCGACCCGATGGTCGCCGCCTGGGAGGCCGGCGACCGCCAGGCGGCCGCGGCGGCCGCACCCTGGGAGGCAATCGAGGAGATGTTCATCTTCGGCAGTCCGGAGGAGATGAAGGAGCGGCTCGCCAGCTTCGTCGCGGGCGGCATCACGCTGCCGATCCTGACCCCGATCGTCACCCCCGACAAGCTCGGCGAGACGATTGAGGCGCTGGCGCCCGCTTAGTCGGTAAGCCCCGAGTAGGCGTCCGGGCGACGGGTGGCGAGGAGGGGGAAGAGCTCCAGCCAGTCCCGGCGCTGGTCGAGGTCGAGGTTGGCGACGAGGACGGCCGGCCCGTCGCGGGGAGCCCGGGCGAGCACGCGGCCGTAGGGGTCGGAGATGAAGGAGGAGCCGTAGAAGCTCAGCGGTGGCTCCTCGCCGCAGCGGTTGACAGCGACCATGAAGGTGCCGTTGGCGATTCCGTTGGCGACGATCACCCGCTGCCAGAGCGGCTCGGTGTCGAAGTCGGGGTGGTCGGGCTCGGAGCCGATCGCGGTCGGGTAGACGAGCACCTCGGCGCCGGCGAGGCTGTAGGCGCGGGCGACCTCGGGGAACCACTGGTCCCAGCAGGTTGGCAGGCCGAGCTGGGCCTCTCCGAGCCCCACAACCGGGAATGCCTCCGGGCCGGCGGGGCCCGGCCGGAAGTAGCGGTCCTCGCGGTAGCCGGCGGTGACCGGGATGTGCAGCTTGCGGGTGCGGGCGAGCAGCTCGCCGTCGGGGGCGACGGCGATCGCGGTGTTGAAGCCGAGCCCGTCCTCGGCGTCCGCCCGCTCGTAGAGCGAGGCGTGGATGTGGGCGCCGGTTTCCGCGGCCATGCGGGCGGCGAAGCGGTGGGTCGGGCCGCCGGGAAGCTCCTCGGGCTCGGCGCCGGCGCCCTCCGGACCGGCGGGATCGACGGCGAAGTAGCGGCTCAGGGTCAGCTCCTGCAGGCAGACGAGCCGCGCTCCCTCCTCAGCCGCGAGCCGGATTGCGGCCGCGAGCGCCGCTTCGTGCTCGTCCGGATCGGGATGCCAGCGCTGCTGCACGGCGGCGATCCGAAAGGGCTCGCGACTTGGCGGCCGGGTCCGCGCCGGCGAGTCCGGCGGCTCCGTGGCGACGATCAGGCGGATCTCCTCCATCTCCCAACGACTGTAGCCCCGCGCGGCGATGCTGCAGGTAATTTCGTCCCGGTATTCGAGAACAGGTGCATGCAGCAGGATGATGGGACCCGTGAGAGAGCCGATCGACTCGACCCCGGCCGCCGACGGCTACCGGATGCCCGGCGAGTTCGAGCCGCACAGCGGCTGCTGGATGGCCTGGCCGGAGCGTCCCGACAACTGGCGCCTGGGGGCGCGACCGGCGCAGGAGGCCTACGCGGCGGTAGCCGAGGCGATCGCCGTCTCCGAGCCGGTGACGATGGCGGCCTCCGCCACCCAGCTCGAGCGCTGCCGTTCCCTGCTCTCACCGGCAGTCCGCGTGGTCGAGATCCCCGCCAACGACGCCTGGATCCGCGATACCGGCCCGACCTTCGTCGTCGACGGCAGCGGCGATCGGCGCGGCGTCGACTGGCACTTCAACGCCTGGGGCGAGATCTACTCCCCCTGGGCGGACGACGAACGCGTCGCCGCCGAGGTCCTGGAGCTCGAGGGCGCTGAGCGCTACCGCGCCCCGCTGGTGCTCGAGGGCGGCTCGATTCACGTCGACGGCGAGGGCACGGTGCTGACCACCGAAGAGTGCCTGCTCAACCCCAACCGCAACCCGGATCTGAGCCGGGAGCGGATCGAGCGCGCGCTGCTCGAGTACCTCGGGGCCGAGAAGGTCGTCTGGCTGGGGCCAGGGGTCTACGAGGACGAGACCGACGGGCACGTCGACAACCTCGCTTGCTTCGCCCGACCGGGCGTGGTCCTCCTGACCTGGGCCGAGCACGCCTCCGATCCCCAGCAGGCGATCTCCCGGGACGCTTTGGAGCGCCTCGAATCCGCCACCGACGCCCGCGGCCGCCCGTTCGAGGTCGTCCGCCTCCCCTCCCCCGGCCCGCTCCTGATCGAGGCCGAGGAGGCCGCTGGGGTGGAGCCCCGCGAGGGGACGCTGCCGCGCCGGGCGGGCGACCGCCTCGCCGCCTCCTACGCCAACTTCTACCTCGGCAACTCCCGCGTCGTCATGCCGCTGCTCGACGAGCGCTACGACGAAGAGGCGGCGGCGATCCTCCAAAACTGCTTCCCGCAGCGCGAGCTGGTCGGCATCTCCTCACGCGAGATCCTGCTCGGCGGCGGCAACATCCACTGCATCACCCAGCAGGTGCCCGCTGTCTAGTCGGTGAGGCGCGCCAGCGAAAGCGCGTAGTCGCCGGCCGCGTCGGTGAACCAGCCGCACATCTCCAGGCCCGCGCCGGCGTAGACCGACTCGAGCCGCTCGCGGGTGAACTTGGTCGAGATCTCGGTCCGCATCTCCTCACCGGCCGTAAAGGAGATATCCAGGTCGAGATCGTCGATCGCGACCTCCTGGTTGGCGAGCGAGCGCAGGCGGATGTCCATCCGCTCGGCCTCGGCGTCGTAACGGGCGACGTGCTCGAAGGCATCGAGGTCGAAGTCGGCGCCGAGCTCGCGGTTGAGCACCTCGAGCACGTTCTTGTTGAACTCGGCGGTGACCCCGGCGGCGTCGTCGTAGGCCGCTTCGAGCCGCTCGGCCTCCTTGACCAGGTCGGTGCCGAGCAGCAACTGGTCGCCGGGCCCCAGCAGGGCCGCGATCCGCTCCAGGAAAGCCTGACGGGGACGTGGGTAGAGGTTGCCGACGGTGCCCCCGAGGAAGGCGATCAGCCTGTTTCCCTCGGCCGCCGGAATCCGCTCCAGATCCTGCTCGAAGTCGCAGACGAGGCCCCGCACGGTGAGGCCGGGGTACTCGTCGACCAGGCACGACGCCGTCTCGTGGGTGATCTCCTCGGAGATGTCGACTGGGATGTAGGTATCGAGGCTGCCGGCGTCGCGCATCGCGTCCAGCAGGTGGCGGGTCTTCGCCGCCGAGCCCGAGCCGAGCTCGACCAGCGTGCCGGGGCCGCCTGCGGCCGCGAGGATCTCCGCCGAGCGCTGGCTGAGGATCTCCCGCTCGGCTCGGGTCGGGTAGTACTCGGGCAGCCCGGTGATCTGCTCGAACAGCTGCGAGCCGCGCTCGTCGTAGAAGTATTTCGGCGCCAGCTCCTTTGGGTAGGAGCTGAGCCCGGCGCGGACGTCGCGCGCCATCGTCGCCGCGGCGTCGGCATCGAGGTGGACGTCGATCGCGATCATGCGTCCCTCGCGCAGCGCAGGCCGGCGAAGATCTGGCGCCGTTGCGGCAGGTCCCAGTTGCGGAAGCTCGGCCGCACGACGTCGGCGTGCGTCGCCCAGGAGCTGCCGCGCAGCACCTTGTGCTCGGGGCCGAAGAACGGTTCGGAGTACTCCCGGTAGGGGAAGGCCGCGAAGCCGGGGTAGGCGACGAAGTCCGACGAGGTCCATTCCCAGCCGTGCCCCACGCCCTCCAGGCGCGGGTGTGCGGCCTCCCACTCCTGCTCGCTCGGCAATCGCTTCCCAGCCCAACGGGCGAAGGCATCGGCCCCCTCCCAGGAGACGTGGAGGACGGGATGGGCGGGATCGAGCGGCGCCCGCCGACCCATCGCGACGCTGATCCAGCCGCCCTCGCCGTCGCGCTCCCAGTACATCGGCGCTGCGGCGCCCGTGGCCTCCATGAACTCGGCATACGCACCGTTGCCGACCGGGGTTCGATCGATCTCGAAGGCGGCCAGCTCGACGCGATGGCGATGGCGCTCGTTGTCGTAGGCAAAGCCGCGCTCCGGCGCACCGATCTCGTACTCGCCGGCCGCGACCGCGATCGCCTCCGGCCCGTCGGCAGGCGC
Source organism: uncultured Solirubrobacterales bacterium (assembly GCA_963811375.1). Taxonomy (GTDB): domain Bacteria; phylum Actinomycetota; class Thermoleophilia; order Solirubrobacterales; family 70-9; genus VAYN01. The sequence goes on along the minus strand of CAWEQY010000008.1, from coordinate 244,016 downwards.
CTCGACGGCAAGTGCCTCGTCGACCGGCTCCGACCGGTAGCCATCGACCATCTGCAGCAGCTGCAGCATCGTCTCGTTGTGCTGCAGCTCGTGCGCGATCAACATCTCGTAGACGAAGCCTTCCCGCAGCAGCGGCTCCCCCGCGGCGGCGGCGACGTCGACCGTGTCGAGCACATCGAGCGCGCGCTCGCGAACGTCGGCCATGTAGGCGCGCAGCTCGGCGTCGCGCAGGATCGGCAGCTCGCCGCGGGTCTTGCGTGGGTTCTCGATCGCGTCGTAGAAGCGACCGAGCTCACCGTGCATCGGTTCGCGGGCAGCGATCGTCTGCACCAGCCAGAGCTCCTCGAAGTTGGCAATGTGGCCGAGGTCCCAGGCCAGCGGGCTGAGAAGCGGCGAATAAACGGTGTTGAGCTGCTCGTCGTCGAGCGGCTCGACCAGCGCCAGAGTGCGTTCGCGCACCTCGGCAAGCCGTTCCGCAATCGCTGCCTTGGAGTTTGCCGTCACCTCGGTGGCGATACGAAAACCCTATACAGGTCGGATTACCGAGGTGTGAATTTCGACGAGGAGTGCATTCACCGGCCATAGGGCGGTGAATGCACTCCTCGTCATAGGCTTTGTCCAGATGAACGTCAAGGGAGCGGGAGCGTTGGTTGCGGGCGGAGCCTCCGGGCTTGGGGCGGCGACCTCGCGGGCGTTGGCGGAGGCCGGGGCCCGAGTGGTGATCGCCGACCTCAACGTCGAGAAGGGCGAGGCGCTGGCGGCCGAGATCGGGGCGAGCTTCGTCGCCACCGACGTCACCGACGCCGATGCGGTTGGCACCGCGGTCGAGCGCGCCGCGAGCGCCGAGGGCGGCCTGCGCGTCTCCGTCTGCTGCGCCGGAATCGGCTGGGCGGAGCGGGTTGCCCACAAGGGCGGCCCCCACAACCTCGAATACTTCTCCAACGTCGTCAAGGTCAACCTGATCGGCAGCTTCAACGTGCTGCGGCTGGCGGCGGATTCGATGAGCGGCAACGAGCCCGATGCCGAGGGCGAGGGCGAGCGCGGCGTCTGCGTCAACACTGCCTCGATCGCCGCCTACGACGGCCAGATCGGCCAGATCGCCTACGCCGCCTCCAAGGGCGGCATCGTCGGCATGACCCTGCCCGCGGCTCGCGACATGGCCTCGCGCGGCGTCCGCGTGATGACGATCGCCCCCGGCCTCTTCGACACGCCGCTGCTCGCAGCTCTGCCCGAGGAGGCACGTACCGCGCTCGGCGCCGGCATCCCCTTTCCCTCTCGCCTCGGCCGCCCCGACGAGTACGCCCGCATCGTGCTCGAGATCGTCGCCAACCAGATGCTCAACGGCGAGACGATCCGCCTCGACGGCGCCCTGCGGATGCCGCCGAAGTAGATCGGCGCGTCGCTCAGTCGGTCCCTTCGGCCTCCGGGTCGCGCCAGGCCTTCTTGCGCCACGGTGGGTCGATGGCGAAAGTCGATGGGTCGGTGACGGCGATTCCCTCGAGCGGGATCAGGTGGACGCGGCGGCCGGGGATGAAGTGGTCGACGTGGGGAATGCCGGCGGCGTTGCCGGCGTGGCTGCCGCCGGAGACAAGGACGATCCCGGTCTCCGAGCCCCAGCCGTCGCGCTCGCGCGCCCCGAGGGCCTCGGCCGCACTATTGACCAGATCGACCCCGGCATCGGAGCCCCAGTTGCCGGCGCTGCGGCCGTAGTTGTAGCCGTTATGGGAGGAAGCCCTCTGGTCAATCCGGCCGTCCGGAGCGATACGGATCTGGACGCCCTCCCAGTCATCGAGGTGGAAGCCCGCCTCGCCGGCGATCGGGACATCCCGCAGCGTCGCCGAGTCCGCGTAGTAGGTCCAGTACTGGATGTAGAGGTTGCCGGCGCGCGAACCCGAGCAATTGGCACCGTCGGCCACGGTTCGCTCCGCCTCCCCCACCCTGCAATCGACCACGTGGACGAAGGCGGTCACCGGCAGCCTCGCATCCGTGCGATGGACCTCCCCGTGCCCGGAGTCGTCCGCGCAAGCGGTTCGACGGCAACGCCGAAAGTCAATCGGCACCGCCCGGGACCCCTCCTCGAACGCCAGCATCGGCATGTGCTCCCGCACCAGTTTCCCCACCTCGGTCCCGTACGCCGCAATCAACCCCGGCTCGTCCCCGCACCCATCCGCCAGCGAAGCCGCGCAGAGCATCCGCGAAGCGATTGCTCGCGCGAGATCCGCTCCCGGCACCCTCACCCCAGCCGCCACCAGCCCGACGAGCAGCAAGGCGACGACGCCAAGCATCCCTACCCACTCCACAGTCGACTGGCCGCGCTCCGAGCCCATGCCACCTCAAGAGCTGACAGCACCCCGACCCTCCCCCATCAAAGCGTCCGCGGGGAGAGGTCGGGTGCCCTCTCGCGCGGCGGCGCTCCCTTTTCGCCCCACCACAACCTCGAACGGCCGCAATCAGTTCAGGCGAAAAAGACAGCAAGCGAGAGGGGCACCCGACCCCTCCCCACCTAAAGGTTCTGAATCTCAGCCGCGATGTCCGCAGCCGCCTTCTTCGCGTCGTCGAACAGCATCGAGGTGTTCGACTCGTAGAAGAGGTCGTTGTCGATGCCGGCGAAGCCGGGGCTGAGCGAGCGCTTGATCACGATCACCTGCTGGGCCTGGTCGACTTCGATGATCGGCATCCCGGCGATCGGGCTGTCCGGATCGTTTTTGGCGGCCGGGTTGGTGACGTCGTTGGCGCCGACGACGACGGCGACGTCGGTGCGCGACATTTCCGGATTGATCTCCTCCATCTCCTTCAGCTGCTCGTAGGGCACGTCGGCCTCGGCGAGGAGGACGTTCATGTGCCCCGGCATACGGCCGGCGACGGGATGGATCGCGTAGTTGACGGTGACGCCACGCTTCTCCAGCTCGTCGCCCACCTCTTTGATCGCGTGCTGAGCCTGGGCGACGGCAAGGCCGTAGCCGGGGACGATCACGACGGTGTCGGCGTAGGCGAGCTTGATCGCCGCGTCCTGGGCGCCGATCGAGACGTGTGGCCGTTCCTCGGTGCTGCCGCCACCGCCACCGGCGGGGGCACCGCCGAAGCCGGCGAAAAGGACGTTGGCGACAGAGCGGTTCATCGCCGTCGCCATCTCCATCGTCAGGATCGTTCCCGAGGAGCCGACCAGGGTGCCGGCGACGATCAGCGCGACGTTGTCGAGCGCGAAGCCGGCGGCGGCGGCGGAGAGGCCGGTGAAGGCGTTGAGCAGCGAGATCACGACCGGCATGTCGGCGCCACCGATCGGCAGCACGACAAGGTTGCCGAGCAGCCCGGCGGCGAGCAGGACGAGGATGAAGATCGCCTGCGAGGGATCGTCGTTGTTGACCGCGATGTTGACGCAGGCGGCGAGGATGCCGAGCAGCAGCACGACGTTGATCACCTGCTGGCCGGGCACCGCCAACGGCCTGGTCGGGATCAGGTCCTGGAGCTTGGCGAAGGCGATGTTCGAGCCCCAGAAGGAGATCGAGCCGACCACCGCGGAGAAGAGGATCGGAATCAGGGTGTCGAGCGGGATCTCCGCGTGGGAAGAGATCCCGTGGCGGATCTCGGCCCAGGCGATCAGCGCCACGGCGCCGCCGCCGACACCGTTGTAGAGGGCGACCATCTGCGGCATCTCGGTCATCTGCACGCGGGTCGAAGCGATCACGCCGATCGCGGTGCCGGTCCCGAGGCCGAGCGCGATCAGGCCCCAGTTGCCGATCCCGTCGAGCAGCAGCGTGGTGATCACGGCGACCGCCATGCCGACCGCGGCGACCAGGTTGCCCTGCTTGGCGGTGGTCGGGTGGGTGCCGCGTTTGATCCCGATGATGAAGAGGGAGAAGGCGACGATGTAGAGCGCGGTGGCGGCGTCGCCACCCGGCTTCAGAACGGCGAGGAGCATCAGGACTTGCCCTTTCCGTCAGCGTCGGCCTTCGGTTTCGGCTTTTTCGAGAACATGCCGAGCATGCGGTCGGTGACCATGAAGCCGCCGACGATGTTGATCGCGCCGAAGGCGATCGCGATCGTGCCGATCACGTACTCGAGCGGGTCGTTGGCGTAACCGACGACGATCAGGCCGCCGAGCATGACGATGCCGTGGATCGCGTTGGTCTGCGACATCAGCGGCGTGTGCAGCGTCGTCGGGACCTTGGAGATCACCTCGAAACCGACGAAGGCGGCGAGGACGAGGATCGTGATCTCGGTCATCAGACTCATAGAGCACCTCTCTCACGCGCAAATCGGCGCGGACTCGAATGACCGGCGATCACCGCGCCGATTTGCGCGTTCACTGCGCGGCCCTCTCGTTTTTGATCGCGCCACCCTGGGTGATGCAGGCGGCGGCGACGATGTCGTCCTCGAAGTCGACGCTGACCGCACCCTCGTCGTCGACCAGCAGGCCGAGCAGGTTCTCGAGGTTCTTGGCGTAGAGCTGGGAGGCCGGCGCCGGCATCTCGCTGGCGAGGTTGCGCGGGCCGATCACTTTGACGCCGTTCTCGACCACCGTCTCCCCCACCTGAGTCAGCTCGCAGTTGCCACCGGTCTCGGCGGCAAGGTCGACAATCACCGAGCCGGGCGCCATGCCGCGCACCGCCGCGGCGGTGATCAGCAGCGGCGCCGGGCGGCCGGGGATCGCGGCGGTGGTGACGATGATGTCCTGCTTGGCCGCGTTGTCGGTGAGGGCGTCGCGCACCTGCGCGTTCTCCTCGTCGGTCAACGGCCGGGCGTAGCCGCCCTCGCCCTCGGCGTCGGGGATGAAGTCGAGTTCCAGCGGGCGGCCGCCGAGCGAGGCGATCTGCTCCCAGGCGGCGCGGCGGATGTCGAAGCCGGTGACGATCGCGCCCAGGCGCTTGGCGGTAGCGACCGCCTGCAGCCCGGCGACGCCGGCGCCGAGGACGAGGACCTTGGCCGGCGGCACGGTGCCGGCGGCGGTGGTCATCATCCCGAAGAAGCGGCCCGACTCGCGGGCGGCGATCAGCATCGCCGCGTAGCCGGCGGCGGCGGCCTGCGAGGAGAGTGCGTCCATCGCCTGGGCGCGGGTCGTACGCGGGATCGCCTCCATCGCGAAGCTGGTGACGCCGGCCTGGGCCAGGGCGTTGTTGGACTCGGCCGCGGTCCAGGGCGCCAGGTGGCCGATGAAGATCTGGTTCGAGTCGAGCTTGGCGATCTCGGCGGTGGAAGGGGCGGCGACGCGAAGGACGACGTCGGCGCCCCAAGTAACCTCGCCCTCGACGACCTCGGCCCCGGCCTCGGTGTACTGGGAGTCGGGATGGCCGGCAGCGTCGCCGGCACCGCGCTCGACCAGCACCTCGACCTGCTCATTCTTCTTCAGCGACTTGACCACGTCAGGGACCAGCGCCACGCGGCGCTCCCCAGCAGCAGTCTCTTTCGGCACTCCGATCTTCACGCGGCGCGGAAGATTATGCGAAGTGTCAGCCGCGCGTCTGCACGCCGGAAATGGCGCCCAGGCGCTCGAGGGTGTGCAGTTGCTCGGCGCGGTCCATGTGGACAGCGGAGACGATCAGGCGGTCGATGCCGGCCTCGCGGAAGCGCTCGATCCGCTCGGCCACCTCGGCCTCGGTGCCGACCAGCGAGGTGGCCTCGACGATCTCGTCCGGCATCGCCTTGAAAGCCCCATCGCGATCGCCGTCCTGGAAGCGCTGCTGGACCTCGTCGGCGACGTCGCCAAAGCCGAAGCGGTGGGCGAGGTCGACGTAGAAGTTCGTCTTGCGGCTGCCCATGCCGCCGAAGTAGAGGACGAGACCGGCCTTGACGACGCTCTTGGCCGCCTCCAGGTCACCGTCGATCGCGACCTGCAGCGAGGGGCTGACCTCGAGGTCGGAGCGCTGACGGCCGCCCTTGGCGAAGCCGGCCTCGAGGTGCTCGCCCCAGGTCGCCTCGAAGGCGTCGACGCTGAAGAAGATCGGGATCCAGCCGTCGCAGATCTCCGCCGCCAGCTCGACCGATTTGCGGCCGATCGCGCCGACGAAGACCGGGATCTCGTTGCGCTCGGGGTGGAAGTTGAGCTTGAGTGCCTTTCCCTCGCCACCGGGTAGGGGCAGCTGGTAATGCTCGCCTTGGTGATCGACAGGGCCCTCGCGGGCGATGATCTCGCGCACGACCTCGATGTACTCGCGGGTGCGGCCCCAGGGCTTCGCGTAGGGAACGCCGTACCAACCCTCCGAGACCTGCGGGCCGGAGGGGCCGAAGCCGAAGAGGAAGCGGCCGCCGGAGAGTTTGTCGATCGTGGCGCCGGCCATCGCGGCGGCGGCCGGTGGTCGCGCCGGCACCTGCAGGATCGCGGCACCGAGGTTGATCTCGGTCGTCTGCGCCGCCAGCCAGGCCAGCACGCTGACCACGTCGGAGCCGTAGGACTCGGCCGCCCAGACCGACTCGTAACCGAGCTTCTCGGCGGCGCTGACCAGCTCGAGAGCATCCTCGCCGGCCGGGCCGATGCCCCAGTAACCCAGGTTCAATCCAAGCTTTAGAGCCATCCGCGTCGCACCCTATTGAATAGACGCCATGCAAGAGGAACAGCCAACTCCCGAGCAGGGCCTCTCCAGCGCCGAGGCGAGCAAGCGCCTGCGCAAGCTGGGACCGCCGCCGGAGAACTCCTCGCGCTCGACCTCGAGCATCGTCGCCAGCAACGTCTTCACCCTCTTCAACGCGATCATCGGCGTCTTCTTCGTGCTCGATCTCGGACTCGGGCTCTACGCCGACTCCCTGTTCGGCGTGATCGCCGTCGTCAACTCCTACATCGGCATCCGCCAGGAGCTGAAGGCGAAGGCGACCCTGGACGAGCTGGCGGTCCTGGTGGCGCCGCGGGCCAAGGTCATGCGCGACGGCGCCGTGACCGAGGTGCTGGCATCTGAGATCGTCCCCGGCGACGTCGTCAGGATCGAGCCCGGCGACCAGCTCGTCGCCGACGGCGAGGCGATCGCCAGCCGGGGCATGACCCTGGACGAGTCGATGCTCACCGGCGAGGCCGACGGGATCCGCAAGGGGGGCGGCGACCGCGTGCTCTCCGGCTCCTTCTGCATCTCCGGCTCCGGTCATTACCTGGTCGACGCAGTGCGCGAGGAGAGCTACGCCGGCAAGCTCGCCGGCGAGGCGCGCGCCTTCCGCCACCCGCCCTCGCCGCTGCAGAAAGAGGTCAACCGGGTGATCATCGCCTCGACCTACGTGATGCTGCCGCTGGCGGCGCTCCTCGTCTTCAGCCTCAGCATCCGCAACGTTGGCCTCGAGGAGGCCGCGCAGACCGCGACCGCGGGCCTGGTGACGCTGATCCCCGAGGGCCTGGTGCTGCTGATGAGCGTCACCTTCGCGGTCGCGGCGGTGCGGCTGGCAAAACGCAACACCCTGGTCCAGCAGATGAGCGCCAGCGAGAGCCTGGCCGCCGTCGACACGATCTGCGTCGACAAGACCGGGACCCTGACCGCCGGCGAGCTGCGCCTGAGCGGGGTCGAGTTCGCGGCCGGGGTCGAGGCGGCCGCGGCGCAGGCGGCGCTGGGGACCTTCGCGGCCAGCGCCGGCGACCGCAACCGCACCCTGGAGACGATCGCCGAGCGCTTCCCGGGCGAAGCCGAGCGGGTCAGCGCCGAGGTCCCCTTCTCCTCGGAGTGGAAGTGGAGCGGCGCCGCGCTCTCGGGCGGCTCGACCTACGTGATGGGCGCGCCCGACGTGCTCGCCGAGGCAGGGGCACTGACGCTGCCGCCGGACCTGGCCGGCAGGCTCGAGCAGGAGACCGCTGCCGGCCGCCGCGTCGTCGCCTTCGGCGAGGCGAGCGCGGCGCTGCCGGCCGATGCCGCCGCGGCGCCGCCGCCGGCGCTGACGCCGCTGGCCCTGGTCGTGCTGGAGGAGACGCTGCGCCCCGACGCGGCGGAAACGATCGCCTACATGCGCGAGCAGGAAATCGACCTGAAGCTGATCTCCGGCGACGCCCGCGCCACCGTCACCGCCGTCGCCTACGCGGTCGGGGTCGAGCGCGAGGCGGGGGTGGTCGAGGGCTCCGACCTGCCCGACGACCCCGAACAACTCGGCAAGGTGGCGCTCGCCAACACGATCTTCTGCCGGATCAAACCGGAGCAGAAGAAGGCCCTGGTCGCCGCCCTGGTCGCCGCCGGCCGCTACGTGGCGATGATCGGCGACGGCGTCAACGACGTGCCGGCCCTGAAGCAGGCGCGGATGGCGGTCGCGATGGGCTCCGGCACCCAGGTGACCAAGGGCGTCGCCGACGTCGTCCTGCTCAAGGACGAGTTCTCGCGCCTGCCGGAGGCGATCGGCGAGGGACGGCGGATCGCCCGCAACATCCACCGCCTCGGCCGCCTCTACCTGACCAAGACCGTCTACGCCGCCACCCTGATCCTGCTGGTCGGGGTGCCCGGCTTCGCCTTCCCCTTCCTGCCCCGCCACCTCACCCTGGCCGCCTTCCTGACGATCGGCATCCCCTCCTTCGTGCTCGCCCTGGCGCCCTCCGACGGTCCGCTCTACCGCGGTCGCCTGCTGCGGGCGCTGGCCGCCTTTGCGGTGCCGGCCGGGGTGGCGACGGCGCTCGGCTCGATCCTCTCCTTCTTCCTCGTCGACACCGTCTTCGGCGGCAGCCTCGATGCCGGCCGCACCGCGGCGACGACGACCCTGATCGTGCTCGGGCTCGCCTTCGTGCTGCTGCTGGAGCGCGGCCCCGGCCGCGAGCACATCGCGATCCAGAGCTACATGCTGGCCCTGGTCGCCGGCCTCGGCGCCCTCTACGCGCTGATCCTCGCCGCCGCCCCGGTTCGCGAGTTCTTCGAAATGGAGCTGCTCGACGCGACCGCCTGGTTCCTCGCCCTGTTCTCGGCCGCGGTCGGCCTGACGATCGCCAGCGTGCTCTGGAAGCTGCCGCAGATCGAACGGCTGGAAGCGCCGCCGGCGGAGCCCGAAGCGGCCGTCTGACGATTGTCCAGCCCGGGCGCTCGATTTTTCGACCCCGGGCCATGTTGAGAGCCCCCACGGCGCGGGTAGCTTCCATAAATGGCGACGACCTTGGATCCGGCCCGCCCCTCTCCCGGCGCCGGGAAGTACCCGCTCGACCCGGGTCGCTTCGATGAGGCGTTCGCCACTGGTGGCACCCCGCGCCTTCCCTACGCGGCGGTGCTCGACGCGCTCGCGCGGCACGATTTAACGGTGCTGCGCGAGCGCGCCCAAGCTTCCGCCGCCGCGCTCGGGCTCGATTTCGGCGAGGGGCAGGCAATGACCGTGGACCCGGTGCCGCGGGCGATCGGCGCCGCCGAGTGGGAAGGGCTGGAGGCTGGCCTGCTGCAGCGCGCCAAGGCCCTCAACTCCTTCCTCCTCGACGCCTACGGCGGTCAGCGGATCTTCGACGCGGGCATCGTCCCGCGGCGCCTGCTGGAGACCTCATCCGGCTACGAGCCGCGGATGCAGGGCCTGCTCGATCCCGGCGTACCGCCGGCGAGCGTGGCCGGCCTCGACCTCGTCAGGGGTGCCGATGGCGCTCTACTGGTTCTGGAGGACAATCTGAGGATGCCCTCCGGAGCCAGCTACGCCGTCGCCGTTCGCGAAGCGGTCGAGCCGGCGCTCGGTGCCTCCCTGCGGCCGCGTCCGCTGGACTCCTACGTGAGCAGGCTGGGTGCCGCGATCCGCGCCGCCGCTCCCGACGGCCGCGACGACCCGGCGGCGGCGATCGTCTCCGACGGCCCCGACAGCGGTGCCTGGTACGAGCATCGCCGGCTCGGCCGCGAGCTGGGGATCCCCGTGGTCGCGGTCGACGAGCTCGAGGTCGAGCGCGGCCGGCTGTTCGCCCGCCACAGTCGCGAGCGCCGGCAGCTCGACGTCCTCTACCGGCGCCTCGACGAGGATCGCCTCAGCACCCCGGACGGCGGCCTCACCGGCCTCGGCGAGCTGCTCCTGCCGGCGCTGGAGTCGGGCCGCCTGCGCTGTGTCAACGCCTTCGGCAGCGGCCTCGCCGACGACAAGCTCGCCCACGCCTACGCCGAGAGCATGGTCCGCTTCTACCTCGGCGAAGAGCCGCTGCTGCGCTCGGTCCCCAGCTTCGACCTCTCCGACGAGCTGGCCCGCGAGTCGGCGATGGACCGTCTCGACGAGCTGGTGATCAAGCCGCGCGACGGCTTCGGCGGCAAGGGCGTGACGATCATGCCGCGGGCGACCGAGCCACAGCGGCGACGGGCAATTGGCCTGCTGCGGCGGCGCCCCGACGGCTTTGTCGCCCAGGAGGCGGTGCAGCTCTCCAGCCACCCGACCGTCTGCGAGGGGCGGCTGCGCCCGCGCCGGGTTGACCTGCGTCCCTTCGTCGTCAGCTCGGCGGCCGGCGCCGGCACGATGGCGGGCGGCCTCACCCGCTATGCCCGCGGTGCCAACGAGATGATCGTCAACAGCTCCCGCGGCGGCGGCTGCAAGGACACGTGGGTGATCGACGCCCCGGCGACGGAGGGACGATGAAGACCCGCTCCCTGGCCTCCCGCCGCGAGCGGCCGCTGATCGGGGTGACGACCTCGGAGATGAGGCGGGCCGAGAGCCTCAACCCGACCCCCGAGGGCGAGCCACCGACGCGGCTGGAGATGGCGCTCGGCCTGCCCTACCTGCGCGGCCTCGAGGCGGCCGGGGCGCTGCCGCTGGTGATGCCGCCGCTCGGCGAGGACGCGATCGAGCCGTTGCTCGACCGCCTCGACGGCATCTGCCTCTCCGGCGGCCCCGACCTCGACCCTGCCGGCTACGGCGCCGAGCCCCATCCCGAACTGGGACCGATCGAGCCCAACCTCGACCGCTTCGAGCTGGCGGTGGCGCGTCGCGCCGACGCCCGCGAGATGCCGATCCTGGCGATCTGCCGCGGCACCCAGGCGATCAACGTCGTCCGCGGCGGCACCCTGCACCAGCACCTGCCGGAGATCTCGACCGAGATCTCCCACCGCCAGCGGACTCCCGGCAACCAGACCAGCCACCCGGTCGAGGTCGTTCCCGGCAGCGAGCTAGCGGCGGCGCTGGGCGGGACCGAGATCGACGTCATCGACGTCAACTCCTTCCACCACCAGGCGCTCGACCGGGTCGGCGAGGGCCTGGTGGTCAGCGCCTGCGCCCCCGACGGCACGATCGAGGGAGTCGAGGACCCGAGCCGTCCCTTCCTGATCGGCGTCCAGTGGCACGCCGAGACGCTGCTCCACCGCGTCTACGAGGCGGCGCTGTTTCGCAACTTCGTCGACGCCTGCCGCGACGATGGCGCCGAGTTCCAGCGCCGCAGCGGCCGCGAGGTCGCGTGAGCGAGGGGGCGCTGGCAGGCACCGCGCCCGCCTGGGCAACCTGGGCGGAGCCGCACGAGCTCGGCCCCTACACGGTCGGGGTCGAGGAAGAGGTGATGTTGCTCGACGCGACCAGCTGGGCCCTGGCCCACCGCATCGACAGCGTCCTGCCGCGCCTCCCCCGCGCCGGCACGGAGAGCTTCACGGCGGAGACCCACGGCTCGGCGCTCGAGATCCAGACCGGCGTCCACCCCCGCATCGGCGACGCCGTCGAGGAGCTGGCGACCCTGCGCCGCGAGCTCGACGCGACCCTGCGGCCGCTCTCGATGCGGGCCGCCAGCGCCGGCACCCACCCCTTCGCGGTCTGGCAGGAGATCGTCGTCTCGGCTGGCGAGCGCTACCAGTTCGTCTATGGCTCGATGCGCGAGCTGGCCCGCCGCGAGCCGACCTTCGGGCTCCACGTCCACGTCGGCGTTCCCGGCGCCGAAGCGGCGATCCACGCCGCCAACCGCCTCCGCACCCACATCCCGCTGCTGCTGGCGCTCTCCGTCAACTCGCCCTTCTGGCAGGGGCGCGACACCGGCCTGGCCTCGGCGCGGACGCCGCTCTTCCAGGCCTTCCCCCGGGTCGGTATCCCGCGCGCCTTCGCCGACTACGCCGAGTACGTGGAGACGGTCGACGTGCTGATCCGCTGCGACGCGGTGCCGGAGCCGACCTTCCTCTGGTGGGACGTGCGCCCGCAGCCGCGCTTCGGCACGGTCGAGGTGCGGATCATGGACGCGCAGGCGACGCTCGCCGACACCGCCGCGATCGCCGCCCTGGTCCAGTGCATCGTCCGGGCCGAGGTCGAGGGCGAGGACCACCTCGAACGGCCGATGCCGCAGGAGGTGCTGGAGGAGAACCGCTTCCTCGCCGCCCGCGACGGCATGGACGCCGAGTTGATCGAGCCGGAGCTGGGCCGACGGCTGCCGGCCCGGGAGCTGCTCGCCGACCTCGTCGCCGTCTGTCGCCCCCACGCCGAGGCGCTCGGCTGCGCCGCCGAGCTCGAGGGGGTGATCCGCCTCGGCGAGCGCACCGGCGCCCAGCGCCAGTTGGAGCAGGCCGCGGCCCTTGGATCGCTGCCCCGCCTCGTCGGCCTCCTGGCGGCTGACTTCGTGCCCGGCGGCTAGTCCTCTAGGACTCGCGCGGGGGAAGCACGAACTGCGTCACGATCAGGTTCGCGGCCAGCTTCGGCTCGCCGCCCTCCCTGATCCGCTCGATCCGCACCTCGATCACGACCGTGGTTCGACCGACGTGAAGCGGCGTCGCCACGGCGACAATTTCATCCCCCGGCAGGCCGGAGCCGAAGACATTGAGCTTCAGCTCGATCGTCGTGAAGTCGTGCCCGGGCGAGATGCTGCGAAAGGTCGCCCAGGCGGCGACGGTGTCGCCGAGCGCGGTCCAGGCACCGCCGTGAACGAATCCACCGGGGTGCAGGTGCCGCCGGTCGACGACGATCCTGCCCCGGGCGTGGGTGTCCTCGATTTCGAGCGGCTCGATCCCGAGGTCGCCGGGAAAGCTGCCGGCGAGGAACTCGCGGGCGTTCTCGACGGTGACGGATGAGAGGTCCACGGCCCGCGCCATCTCTAGCCCAGCCCGAAGCCGTCGAGGCCGTGGTCGCCGAAGGGCTCGTCGCGCTCGCGCACCGCCTCGCGGAAGCCGGACTCGGCGGCGCGGCGGACGAAGGCGTGGCCCTCCTCGGTGTGGCGGGCAATGCCGTCGAAAAAGGTGCCGAGGGTCTGGGACTGCTGCAGCCCCTGCGCCTGCACGGTCTGGTTGACCAGCAGCTTCATCATCACCAGCTGGTTGATCGGCATTCGCGCGACCCGCTCCAGCAGCCGCTCGAAGTGCTCGTCCAGCTCCGCGGCCGGGGCGGCCTCGGTCGCCAGCCCCCACTCCGCCGCCTCGGCTCCGGTCAGCGAGTCGCCGGTCAGGAGCAGTCGCTTGGCCCGCATCGCCCCCAGCCGCAGCGCCCACATCGCCGTCGTCGGCGAGCCCCAGACCCGCGCCGGCGGGTAGCCGATCTTGGCGTCGTCGGCGACGATCAGCAGGTCCGAACAGAGCGCCATGTCGGTGCCGCCGGCGACGCAGTAGCCGTGGACCTTGCAGAGCACCGGCTTCTCGGAGTCGAAGAGGCTCATGAAGCCGCGCACGTTGCGAGACATGAACTGGTAGTCGGTGACCGGGTCCCAGTTCGACTCCGGCGCGTGGTTGGCGCCGATCGTCGCCGGATCCAGCGGCGAGCCCTCCGGCGCCTCGACCCCACCCAGCTCGCTCATGTCGCCCTCGGCCGAAGCGACCAGGTCGTAACCGCCGCAGAAACCGCTGCCGTTGCCGGCCAGGGCAATGACGTGGATGGCGGGGTCGAGATTGGCCTGCTCGACACACGCGGCGATCTCAGCCGGCATGCGCGGCGTTATGCCGTTGCCCCGCTCAGGTCTATTCAAGGTGAGACGGGCGACCCTGTCGCCCGTCTCATAAATCACCGTCCATGACCTGACCCTACCTCCGTCTGAGGCCAGTTGGCCAAGCAGATCAAGGACGCAGGGAGCGCCGTGTGCTCCGCACACAAGCGACCGAGGACGCCGATATGCGCCGGCCAAATGGCCTCAGACGCGCTCGACCAGCATTGCCTCGCCCTGACCCCCGGCGACGCACATGGTCTCGAGCCCGACCTGGTGGTCGTCGGTCTCCATCACGTTGAGCAGGGTGCCCATGATGCGGGCGCCGGTCATCCCGAAGGGGTGGCCGAGGGCGATCGCGCCGCCGTGGGTGTTGAGCTTCGATTCCTCGATCCCGCATTCGTCCATGATCGGGATCACCTGGGCGGCGAAGGCCTCGTTGAGCTCGACCGCGCCGACGTCGCCGATCGCCATGCCGCTGCGCTCGAGCACCTTCTTGATCGCGCCGATCGGGGCCACGCCCATGTACTCGGGCTCGTTGCCCCAGGTGGCCGCGGTGACGATGCGGGCGCGCGGGGTCAGGCCCAGCTCCCTGGCCTTGGTGTCGCTCATGATCAGCACCGCGGCAGCGCCGTCGTTGAGCGGGCAGGAGTTGCCGGCGGTGACGCCACCGCCGCCGAAGGCCTCCGGCAGGGTCGAGAGCTTCTCCAGGGTCGAGGAGGCACGGGGGCCGTCGTCTTTGCTGACCTCGGTGCCGTCGGGCAGCGTCACCGGCACGATCTCGCGGTCGAAGAAGCCGTCTTCCTGGGACTTCACCGCCAGTTCCTGAGAGCGCTGGGCGAACTTGTCCATGTCCTCGCGGCTGACGTTGTAGTGGTTGGCGACGTTGACAGCGGTGATCCCCATGTCGATGTAGGCGTTGGGCTGGCCGTTCTCGCCGATCAGGTTCGGGTTGCGATCGTCGGCACCCGCGGGCTCGGTGCGCTCGTTGAAGCGGCTCACCCACTCGACCCCGGCGGCGATGTAGACGTCGCCCTCGCCGGCCTTGATCGCGTTGCCGGCGTGGCGGATCGCGTCGAGGCTGGAGGCGCAGTAGCGGGAGACGGTGACGCCGTTGACGGTCTGGGGCAGCTTCTCGGAGAGCAGCGAGATGATGCGGCCGACGTTGAAGGCCTCGAGGCCCTGCGGCATGCCGCAGCCGCAGATCACGTCCTCGACCAGAGCCGGGTCCACATCGGGGTTGCGCTCGAGCAGCTGGTCGACGACGAAGGCGCCCATCTCCTCCGGGCGCAGCTGGGCCAGCGAGCCCTTGAAGGCACGGCCAATCGGCGTGCGGATGGTGTCGACGATGACTGCTTCGGGCATTCGGTTATCTCCTTAAGCGCTTGGTGAGTGCTGAAGTGCGGGCCGGAGGGTAGTTGACCGCGCACCTCGCCGGTTTGTGCGAAAACGCACGATACGCATGCGTCATGTCCCCTACCTGCGTTACATTCGCCTCAATCCACCTCGCGTGCAACGCGAGCCCTGCCGTCAAACGGCAGCGAAAGGAGGGCGCGTTATGCCCGAGGGTTACTGCGTCAAAGAGAGGAAGAAGGTCGAGATCAAAGACGCCAAACAGGTGACCATGAAAAATGGCCGCCCGGCGATCCAGGGTGTCTGCCCCGATTGTGGAACCAAGATCTTCAAGATCGGGAAACTCGAGGCATAGAGCTTGAACCCGGGCTGCGTCCGTCCCGTACACGGAGGCGGATGCAGTCCGGGGCACTGACACGCGAGCGGGACGTCCGCGAGGCCTACGCGGCGCACTCGGGCGAGCTCTACGGGTTTGCCCTGCGCTCGCTCGGCGACTCCGGCCTGGCCGAAGAGGCCGTGCAGGAGACCTTCGTGCGTGCTTGGCGCGCCGGTGAGCGCTTCGATCCCCAGATCGGCTCGCTGCGGACCTGGTTGTTCGCGATCCTCCGCAACGTCGTCATCGACCTCGGCCGTGCCCGCGCCGCCCGGCCGCGCGTCGCCGAGGGCGGCATCGAGCCCACGGTAGAGCCGCTCGAGCAGGCGCTGCTCTCCTGGCAGATCGAGGAGGCGATGCGGCGGATCGGCGAGGACCATCGCCACGTCCTCGTCGAGACCCACTTCCGCGGCCGACCGTACGTCGAGGTCGCCGCGGAGCTGGGCGTGCCGGAGGGAACCGTGAAGAGCCGCGTCTACTACGGGCTGCGGGCGCTGCGGGTCGTGCTGGAGGAGATGGGCTATGAAGACTGAGGGTTGCCGCGACTGGCGTCACCTGCTCGGTGCCCACGCGCTCGGGGATCTCAGCGCCGAGGAGCAAGCCGGGGTCGAGGCGCACCTCGAGGGCTGCGCCGAGTGCCGCGCCGAGGCCGACTCCCTGGACAGCGTCGCACGGCTGCTGCCGCTGGCCGATCCGGACCGCTTCAGCCGCCCGGCGCCACTGCCCTCGCCCGACCTCGGCAGGGAGATCGCGGTGACGATCGGCCGCGAGCGCCGGGTCGTCGAGCGCCGCCGGCGCTGGCGCTTGGGCTTCGCCCTGAGCGGGGCCGCGGCAGCCGCGGCCGCGGCGCTGGCGATCCTCGTCCTCCCCGGCGGCGGCAATGGCAGCCCCGAGCAGCAGGTCGAGTTCGGCACGCTCCCGGACGGGATCAGGATCTACGCCACGCTCGAGCCCCACGCCTACGGAACCGAGATCCACATGTACGTAAAAGGCGTCCGCTCCGGCACCCTCTGCCGGGTCTACCTGCGCGGACCGCGCGGCGAACGGGTCCCCGCCGGCACCTTCACCTACCGCTGGGGGGACGACTCCGACGCGGTGCTGAGCTCGGCGCTCGACCTCTCCCGCACCCGCGCGATCGGCGTTCGCGCCGGCAACCGAACTTTTGTCGCCCCGGTCGAGGTGGCCGGGGCGACGGCAAGGGCCAACTCGAACCAGGAGGACGTGACGTGACCAGGTCCAGGACCACCCATGCAATGGCGCTGCTGGCGCTCGCCGCAGCGTTGGCGATCGCCGGCTGCGGCAGCAGCGACGACAGCTCCGGCGGCGTCTATGGCGGCAAGGGCGGGGCCGGCACCGAAGCCGAACCCGCGAAGTCCCCTCCCGGCGCCGAAAGCGGCGCCGCGGTACTGACCGTCGCCACCGCCCCCGGGGTCGGCGCCGTCCTGGTCAACTCGGACGGCTTCACGGTCTACGACTTCCACAAGGACAAGGGCACCGTCTCCGCCTGTTACGGCGCCTGCGCCGGGGTCTGGCCCCCAGTGATCACCGAGGGCACCCCCCAGGTCGGCGAAGGCGCGTCGGCCTCCAAGCTCGGCACGACCAGGCGCAAAGACGGCAGCGTCCAGGTGACCTACGCCGGCCATCCGCTCTACACCTACGCAGCCGACAGGAAACCGGGCGAAGCAAACGGACACGACATCGACTCCTACGGCGCCGAGTGGTACGCCCTGCAGGGCGACGGCGAAGAGGCCGAGGACTAGGCCGGGTCGACCTTGCCGCGCTTGCGGTGGGAGATCGATGGCGCGACTTTGGCGCGGATCTCTGCCAGCAGCCGGGCCGAGAGCTCGCCCGGGTCCTCGTCGGGGCGGGGCTGGCCGCCGGCCGGGTTGAAGAAACTGACGCGCAGCTTGGGCCGGCGCGGAAAGCCGGTCAGGTCCGAGGTGCCCTCGATCGCGACCAGGGTGACGTGCGCCTCCGGCACCTCGAGCGCCAGGCGGCCGACGCCGCTGCGAGCCCGCAGCACCTTTCCGCGCGAGCGCGTGCCTTCGGGGAAGACGCCGATGCAGACGCCCGCCCGCAGCGCCTCGATCGCCCGCGCCAGCGCCTGCTTGTCGCCTTTGCCGCGCTCGATCGGGATCTGACCCATGCCGTTGAGGATCGGAGCCAGGCCGCGCACCTTCCAGAGGTCCGATTTCGCCAGGGCGCGGATCTGGCGGCGCTTGCGGGCGGCGATGCCAACCATGATCGGGTCCCAGTGGCTGTCGTGGTTGCCGAGGATCAACAGCGGCCCACTCTCGGGGATCGCGTCGAGGCCCTCGACCTTCAGCCCGCCCCAAGCGGCGACCGGCCGGTTGAGGGTCATCGCCACGCCGTAGGTGCGGGTTCGCTCGCGCATCGGGCCGTGAGTTCTACGCGGTCGGGGCACTCAAAGGTCGGCTGACCGGCGGAGCAGCTCCGAATTCCTGCCTGGATGTGATCGATTCCCAGTCGGTGTGATGAAAATCACTTTGCCGGGTACGGCAGCCGAGGAGGCTGCCTTCTGGCTTTCTGCAGGGCAACCCGGCCAATGCCTAGCTCTTTCAACCCAAAGATCTAAAGTGTCATTTGTGACGCAGCGGCCCCTCGAGCTGATTCTCGCCCGCAACCTGATGTCGGCGCTCTCGACGCCGGCCTTCCTGGTCGACGAGGGCGGCGTCCTCGTCTTCTACAACGAGGCGGCCGGGATGATGCTCGGCAAGCGCTTCGAGGAGCTCGGCACGGTTGGCGCCGCCGAGTGGGGCTCCCTGTTCGGCCCCTTCGACGAGCAGGGGGAGCCGATTCCCTATGACGAGTTGCCGCTGGTCACCGCTGTCCGCAGCGGCCGCCCGGCCCATGCCGAATACGTGATCCACTCGACCGACGGGGTCAGCCACGAGGTCGAGGTCTCCGCCTTCCCGATCCTCACCGCCCACGGCTCGCAGGGCGGGATCGCGATCTTCTGGCCGACCGCGACAAACGGCAACGGGGCGCTGCCGGCATGAAGGTCAAGCTCTGGGGAACGCGTGGCTCGATCCCCGCCCCCGGGCCGGAGACGATCCGCTACGGCGGCAACACCTCCTGCGTCGGCGTCACCCTCTCCGACGGATCGCTGCTGGCGCTCGATGCCGGCAGTGGCATCCGCAGCCTTGGCATCGACCTCGGCGAGGAGCCGACACGGCTGCACATCCTGCTCACCCACCTCCACCTCGATCACATCCAGGGCCTCGTCTTCTTTGCCCCTGCCTTCCGACCGCAGACCGAGATCGTGATCTGGGGGCCCGCCTCGCCGGAGGCATCGCTGCGCGACCGCATCGCCCGCTACATCTCGGCGCCGCTCTCGCCGGTCGAGGTGAGAGAGTTGCCCTGCGACGTCTCCTTCCGCCACTGCCCGGAGACCGAGTGGGAGATCGGCCCGGCGCGGATCCGCGCCGCCTCCGTCTCCCACCGCGGGCCGACGCTGGGCTACCGGATCGACGACGGCGACTCCTCGCTCACCTACATCCCCGACCACGAGCCGGGCCTCGGGGCGGACCTCGACCGGCTCGAGGACGACTGGATCTCCGGCTTCGCCCTGGCCCGCGACACCTCGCTGCTGATCCACGACGGCCAGTACACCGATGCCGAGTACCCCTGCCACGTTGGCTGGGGCCACTCGCCCCTACGCGACTCGCTCGCCTTCGCCCGCCGCACCGGCGCCGAGCGCACCGTTCTCTTCCACCACGACCCGATGCACTCCGACGATTTCCTCGACCGCTTCAGCGCCGAGGCGAAGGAGCGCTGGGCGGCCCTGGGTGGGGACCCGGCGGCAATTGAGCTGGCCGCCGAGCGGGCCGAGTACGAGCTTCCGGCCCGGGCGCCGCGGGCCGTCGCGCCCGCCTGAGCCACGCCTGCCGCCCGCTAGGCTTCGCCAGATGCCGTCCCCCACGATCGAGGCCGCGGCCGCCGAGTCGGAGCTGATCGCCAAGGCGCTGGAAATGGCGGAAAAGGCGCACGCCGGCCAGACCCGCAACGGCAGCGGCGGCATGGCCTACATCCATCACCCGGTCGCAGTCGCCGAACTGCTCGCCCAGCACGGTTTCGACGAGTCGACGGTCGCCGCCGCCCTGCTCCACGACGTGGTTGAGGACAGCGACGCGAGCATCGACGAGATCGCCGCCGCCTTCGGGCCGCGGGTCGCGGACCTGGTCGCGGCCCTGACCGAAGACGAGTCGATCGAGCCCTTCGAGCGCCGCAAGGACGCGCACCGGCGCCACGTCGAAGAGGCCGGCCGCGACGCGCTGGCGATCTACGCCGCCGACAAACTCTCCAACATCCGTGTCCTGCGGCGTGCCCTGGCCAACGAAGGCGAGGCGGCCGGCGAAGAGTTCGAGGCGCCGCTCGACCTCAAGGAACGTGTCTGGGCGGACGACCTGGAGATGCTGCGCCGCCGCGCCCCCGACCTCCCCTTCGTCGACGACTTCGCCAACGAGCTGGCGCGGCTGCGCGAGACGCGCGCTACTTCGATTCGGTCGGCGGGTCCGGCTCCTCCGCGGAGCTGAGCCGCCGCTTCAGCGGCAGCAGGTACCAGAAGAGGACGAAGGTTAAGAGGGCGAGACCGCCGGTCACCGCCGTCGCGGTCGGGCCATAGAGGACGTCGGTGATCAGCACGATCGCCCCGGTCATCGCCAGCGCCAGCGCTCCTAGGCCGGCGATCGCGAAGCGGTTGGCAAGAAAGACCAGGTGGTCCTTCTGCTGCATGCGGAAGGTGATGCGGTGATAGGCGGAGGGCGAGATCAGCAGCACCGCCGAGATCGCGGTCAACAACAGGGTCGCGAAATAGACCTTCTCCTGGAAGGCGGTGATTTTGGTGAAGTTCTGCTGGAACGGGACCGCCAGCAGGAAGGCGAACAGCACCTGGACGCCGGGCAGCGCCACCCGCAGCTCCTGCAAGAGCTCGCCGAGGTTGCGATCGAGGCGTTCCTCCTCGGTCTCTTCTCGCCCTGACGGCCGTTCGCCCATCGCGTCACCCTACCCTCAAGGTGAGCCAATGAAAACCGCCCTGGTCCTCTTCAACCGCGACCTTCGGGTCCACGACAACCCGGCCCTGGCAGCGGCGGCGCGGGCCGAGCGCACGCTGCCGCTGTTCGTCCTCGACGACGACCTGCTCGGCTCCCGCTTCGCGGCGCCCAACCGGGTCGCCTTCATGCGCGAGGCGCTGGTCGACCTCGACGAGGCGCTGCGGCGGGCGGGCGGGCGGCTCTTCCTGCGCCGCGGCGACCCGGTCGCGGAGGCGATCGCGCTGGCGCGGGAATGCGGCGCCGAGGAGCTGCACGTCAGCGCCGACTACAGCGCCTACGCGAAGGCGCGCGAGCGGCGGCTGGCGGCCGCCTGCAAAGAGGAGCGGGTCGACTTCCACGCCCATCCCGGGACGACGATCGTGCCGCCCGGCGCCGTCACCCCGACCGGCGGCGATCACTTCAAGGTCTTCACCCCCTACCACCGGGCCTGGGGCGAGCTGCCGTCGCGGCGCCGGGTCGGGCCGCCGCGCGAGCTCGCCGTCCCCAGTGGCCTCCGCGCCGGGCGCCTGCCCGCACTCCCGAAGTTGAGTGGCGGCTCCCTCTCCCCCGACCGTGCCAAGGGTGGCGAGAAGGAGGGGCGGCGGCTCGCCCAGGCCTTCCTGCGCGACGGCCTCGGCGCCTACGACGAGCATCACGACGACCTCCCCGGCGACGGCACCTCGCGGCTCAGCGCCCATCTACGCTTCGGCTGTGTCTCGCCGCTGGCGCTGATGCAGGAAGCACGCGAGCGCCAGGGCGGCGAGCCGTTCGTGCGCCAGCTCTGCTGGCGCGACTTCCACCATCAGGTGCTGGCCGCCACCCCATCTCTCCCCCGGCGCGACTACCGGCCCCGCGGCGACCGCTGGTCGCGCTCCAAGCGGGCGTTGGAGGCCTGGCAAGAGGGCCGCACCGGCTACCCGCTCGTCGACGCGGCGATGCGCCAGCTCGCGACCGAGGGCTTCATGCACAACCGGGCGCGGATGACCGTCGCCTCCTTCCTGACCAAGGACCTCTACGTCGACTGGCGCGCCGGCGCCTGGCACTTCTGGGATCTGCTCAGCGACGGCGAGATCGCCAACAACGCCGGCAACTGGCAGTGGGTGGCGGGGACCGGCAACGACACCCGCCCCAACCGCGTCCTCAACCCGGTGCGCCAGGCCGAGCGCTTCGACCCCGACGGCATCTACGTGCGCCGCTACCTGCCGGAGCTGGAGTCGGTGCGCGGCAAGGCGATCTTCCGCCCCTGGCTGATGGAAGGCTTCGAGCGCCTCGACTACCCGCGGCCGATCGTCGACCACGACGAGGCAGCAGCCGCCTTCCGAGCCCATCGCGCGGGTTGAGCCGGAAGCTCGAACGCGCTTGTTCCCGGTATGCGGGAAGAAATGCGTTCGGGGCGCGGCCGGCGCGTAGGATCGGGCGATGGGACGGCTGGCCGTAATCCTGGGAAGCAATGCGCTCGGCCCCGGCGGCGTGGAGATCGCGGCAGCCGCGGCTGAGCAGGGGGCGGCGATCGTCCAGCGCCACGGGGCGATCGACGCCGCCTACGTCCTCCCCCATGAGATCGACCACGCCGCCAATCTGCGGCCACTGGCCGAGCAGGGCTGCGACCGGGTGCTGGCGATCGGCTCGGTTGGCTCGCTCAGCCCGGAGCTGCCGGTCGGCAGCCTGCTCTGCCCCGATGACTTCATCGCCCTCGGGATCGGCCCTTCGGTCTTCGCCGACGCCCGCGCCCACTCGGCACCCGGCTTCGACCCGCGCTGGCGCGACGAAGTAATCGAGGCCTGGCGGGCGGGCGGCCAGGCACCGCGCGACGGCGGCGTCTACTGGCAGACGCGCGGGCCGCGCTTCGAGACGCCGGCCGAGATCCGCCTGATCGCCTCCCACGCCGACGTGGTCGGGATGACGATCGCCTCCGAGTGCGTCGTCGCCGGCGAGCTCGGCCTCGATTACGCGGCACTCTGCGTCGTCGACAACCTCGCCAACGGAGTCGGGACGGGCGAGCTCGACGTCGCCGGGCTCGAGGACGACCGCATCGCCAACGCGACGCGCCTGCGCGACGGCCTGGCGGCCGTGCTGCCGCAGCTCGGCGCGGTCGGCCGGTAGCGGCACTGGGGATTTGCGGCCCTATGAGTGACAAACCCGCCAGTCGTGGCGACGCGCTGCCGTTGACCGTCACCGGCGCCAGGCTCGACGGCGAGACCGTCGGGCTCCGCTGCGTCGATGGGCGGATCGGCGCGATCGGACCCGATGTGGTGGCCAACCCCGGTGACGAGACGATCGCGGCCGCTGGCGCGCCGCTGGTCGCGCCCCTGCTCAACGGACACACTCACGCCGCGATGACCCTCTTTCGCGGCAGCGGTGGCGATCTGCCGCTGATGCCCTGGCTGCAGGAGCGGATCTGGCCGATCGAGGCAAAGCTCGACGCCGAGGACGTCTACTGGGGGGCGCGGCTGGCCTGCGCCGAGATGACCCGCACCGGCACGACCCGCTTCTGGGACATGTACTGGCACCCCGAGGCGACGGCCCGCGCGGTCGCGGACGCCGGCCTCCACGCCGTCATCGGCACGCCGCTGTTCGATCGCGACGGTGACGTCGAGGGCATGCGCGAGCGGGCGCTGCTCAGCCTCGACCGCCTGGCGGGGTTGGGGCCGGCGATCGCGCCCGCTCTCGCCCCTCACTCGATCTACACCGTCAGCGAAGCCTCGCTGCGCTGGATCGCCGAGCTCAGCGCCGAGCGGCAGGTACCAATCCAGATCCACCTGGCCGAGACCGAGCAGGAGGTCGCCGACTGCGTCGCCGCGCACGGCCTGCGGCCCGCCGCCTACCTCGACGGCGTGGGGATGCTGAGCGAGCGCACCGTGCTCGCACACGGGGTCTGGCTCGACGACGAGGAGCTGGAGCTGATCGCCGCGCGCGGCTGCACCGTGGTCACCAACCCGGTCGCCAACATGAAGCTCGCGGTCGGTGGCGTCTTCCCCTACCCGAGGGCTCGGGAGGCCGGTGTCGCGGTCGGGCTCGGCACGGACGGCGCCGGCTCCAACGACTCGCTCGATCTGCTCTCCGACCTCAAGCTCTTCGCCCTCACCCAGAAGCACGCCGCCGGCGACCCGACGGCGATCGCCGCCGCCGAGGCGTGGGCGGTGGCAACCGGCGCCCGGGCACCGCGGCTGGGGGCCGGCGAGTTGCTCGCCGTCGGCGCTCCGGCGGACTTCCTGCTGCTGCGCCCCGGCTCCCCCGAGTTGAGCATCGGCGACCTCGCCTCCGACCTCGTTTACGCCGCCTCCGGCTCCGTCGTCGACACCGCCGTCGTTGGCGGCCGTGTCCCGATGCGCGGTGGCAAGCTGCCGGGCCTTGACGAGGTGGTGGCGCGGGCGAGCGAGCGGGCCCGTCGACTCGGCCTCTGATTAATACCCCCAGGGGGTATTTGCTACAGTCCGGCCATGGTCGGGTACGAAGCAGACAAGGACAAGGTGTTGAAGCGACTCTCGCGGATCGAGGGGCAGGTCCGCGGGGTCTCGAAGATGGTCGCGGAGGAGCGCTACTGCATCGACGTCCTGACCCAGATCGGGGCGATCCAGGCGGCGCTCGACAAGGTCGCGCTGGGCCTGATCGACGAGCACACGCGCCATTGCGTGGTCGAGGCCGAGGGCGGCGAGCGGGTTGAGAAGGTCGACGAGCTGATGGCGGCGCTGGGCCGCTTCGTCGGCCGGTGAGCGGCGTCCTCAACAAGGTCGCGGAGGGGTTCGAACAGTCCTTCCTGATGGCCTATGAGGTCTGGTGGGCGCTGGTGCTGGGCTTCGCGATCTCGGCCGTGATCCAGGCCTGGGTGCCGCGCGAGCGGATCGAGGCCAACCTCTCCGGCCACGGCTTCGGGCCGGTGGCGAAGGCGACCGGGCTCGGGGCGGCGTCCTCCTCCTGCTCTTACGCGGCGATCGCGATCGCCAAGTCGCTGTTCCAGAAGGGTGCCTCGGCGGTTACCGCGCTCTCTTTCCAGTTCGCCTCGACCAACCTGGTCTGGGAGCTGGGGCTGGTCCTCTGGGTGCTGATGGGCTGGCAGTTCGCGCTCGCCGAGTACGTCGGCGGCATCCTCCTGATCGTTCTCATGGCACTGCTGCTGCGCCGCTTCGTCTCGCCGCGGTTGGAGGAGCAGGCACGCCGCCATGCCCGGGAGGCACAGCAGGGCCACGCGCACGACAGCGGCGGTGAGGACAGCCGCGGCTGGCGCGAGCGCCTCACCTCCGCCGAGGCCTGGGCCGACGTCGCCGCCAACTTCCGCGGCGACTGGACGATGCTCTGGAAGGAGATCGGGCTCGGCTTCCTGCTCGCCGGCTTCATCGGGTTGCTCGGCGACGATTTCTTCAACTTCCTCTTCGTCACCGACGCGCCGCCGCTGGTGCGGACGATCGAGAACGTCCTGGTCGGGCCGCTGATCGCGATCCTCAGCTTCGTCTGCTCGGTCGGCAACGTGCCGCTCGCGGCCGTCCTCTGGTCCGGTGGAATCAGCTTCGCCGGCGTTATCGCCTTCATCTTCGCCGACCTGATCGTGCTGCCGATCGTGCTCGCCTACCGCAAGTACTACGGCACCGCCTTCGCTCTGCGAATCACGGCGCTGATGTTCGTCACGATCGTGATCGCGGCGCTCGTCGTCGACGCCCTCTTCGGAATCGCCGGGCTGATCCCCAGCGGCGCCCGCCCCACCCGCATGGACGTCTTCGGCTCGATCGCGCTCGACTACAAGCTCTTCCTCAACATCTTCGGCACGGCGATCTTCGTCGCGCTCTTCTGGTTGACCCGGGGACGCGCCCAGACTCCGCACTGCGCCGCGCATTCCGGCCCCGAGATGAGTGAATCCAGCACCAGTGGGGTATAGGCTCGCCTCCAGTGCCCGAGGCAAAGGCCACTAGCGAGACCCAGCCCCAGCCCGGAGCCTCCTCCGTCAGCTATGAGGGCGCCACCAAGCGCTACGGCAACTCCGACGCCCTCGCCGTCGACCACCTCACTCTCGAAGTTCCCGCCGGCGAGATCTGCGTGTTGGTCGGCCCCTCGGGTTGCGGCAAGACGACGGCGATGCGGATGGTCAACCGCACGGTCGAGATCACCGAGGGCGACATTCTCGTCGGTGGCGAGTCGGTGCGGGACAAGGACCCGGCCCAGCTGCGGCGGGAGATCGGCTACGTGATCCAGCAGATCGGCCTCTTCCCTCATCGCACGATCGCCGAGAACATCGCGACGGTGCCGCAACTCCTCGGCTGGAAGAAGGACCGCACCAGGGCCCGCACGACTGAGCTGTTGGAGCTGATCGGGCTCGACCCCGAGCTCGGCGAGCGCTACCCGGCGCAGCTCTCAGGCGGCCAGCAGCAGCGCGTCGGCGTCGCCCGGGCGCTGGCCGCGGACCCGCTGGTGATGCTGATGGACGAGCCCTTCGGGGCGATCGACCCGATCAGCCGCGAGCGCCTGCAGAACGAATTCCTGCGCCTGCAGGCGCAGGTCCGCAAGACCGTCCTCTTCGTCACCCACGACATCGACGAGGCGATCAAGATGGGTGACCGGATCGCGATCATGCGCGAGGGCGGCAGGGTCGAGCAGTACGCGACCCCGGCCGAAGTGCTGATGGCGCCGGCGACCGAGTTCGTCGAGGACTTCGTCGGCGCCGACCGGGCGCTGAAGCGGCTGGCGCTGATGCGGGTCGCCGACATCGACCTCTGGGAGGCACCGCTCGCCTACGTCGGTCAGCCGACCGCCGAGGTGCGGGCGAAGCTGGTCGAGCCCGACGTCGAAGTGCCCTACCCGCTGCTGGTCGACAGCGAGCGTCGCCCGCTCGGCTGGTTGTCGGAGCGCGACCTCGAAGCCGACGTGGTGCCCGCCAAACCCGACTCCCCACTCGGCCCGCTGATCGACCGCGACGACATCGTGCGCGACGCCCTTGCCGACATGCTGCAGGGCGGTGCCCAGTACGCGGCCGTCGTCGACCACGAAGGGCGGATCGGCGGCGTGCTCTCGGTCGAGATCATCTCCGAGTTCCTCAAATCGCCCAAGGCGAAAACGGACGAGCACAGCGCCGTGGAGCGCCCCCATGGCTAGCGCGGCGCTGTTTGCCGCGGTCGGCGAAGTCGGCAAGGGCTTCATCCAGGAACGGAGCTCAGAAACCCTTCCTTGCCAGGCCGATCCCAGCAACTTCTTCTGCTGGGACTGGGCCAAGGAAAACATCGACCGCTACGAAACGCCGACGATCCAGCACGTCGAACTCGTCCTGATCGCGGTCGTGCTCGGCTTCGCCGTCGCCTTTGCCCTGGCGCTTGTGGCCCACCGCCGCCGCTGGCTGCAACCGCCGCTGCTGGCAGCCACCGGCATCCTCTTCACGATCCCCAGCATCGCCTTCTTCTTCCTGCTCGAACCGTTCACCGGCCGCGGTCGCGACACCGCGATCATCGCTCTCAGCGCCTACACCCTGCAGATCATCTACCGCAACACGATCGTCGGCCTCGCCAACGTCCCCGAGCCGGTCAAAGACGCGGCGCGTGGCATGGGGCTGACCGAGCGCCAGATCCTCTGGAAGGTCGAGTTGCCGCTGGCGGCGCCGGAGATCTTCGCCGGGCTGCAGATCGCGATGGTCAGCACCGTGGCGATCGCGACCCTGGCTGCCTTCGTCGGCGGCGGCGGGCTCGGCGAACCGATCCTCCGCCAGGGGATCAGCTTCTTGACCAACATCATCATCGCCGGCGGCCTCGCCTTCCTGATGGCGATCGCCTTCGGCCTGATCCTGTTCGGGATCCAGCGCCTGCTGACCCCCTGGCGACGGGCCGCGGCGGCATGATTGGCGTTCCCCTCCCCCATCCCCTGCTCGCCTCGATTGAGGGCGCGATCGAATTCATCTTCACCCCGCAGACCTCGAACGTGACCGGCGGCAAGACCGTCGGCGGCATCGACCAGGTGCTCGAACTGCTGCTCGCCCAGATCGAACTGACGGTCTTCGCGATGGCGCTGGCGCTGGTGGTGGCGTTCCCGCTCGGCCTCTACCTCGGCCACCGCGGCACCGGAGAATCGCTGGCGATCGTGATCGGCAACCTCGGCCGGGCGATCCCGGAGCTGGCCCTGATCGCCTTCATGGCCGCCTTGATCGGGGTCGGGGTCCTGAATCTGACCATCGCCCTCGCCGTGCTCGGCATCCCGCCGATCCTCGCCAACACCTTCGTCGGCATCCACCAGGTCGACCGCGCCAGCGTCGAGGCCGCCCGTGGCATCGGCATGACCGAGTTCGAAATCCTGCGCCGGGTGGAGATCCCACTGGCGATCCCGACCCTGTTCGCCGGCATTCGCGGGGCGGCGATCGCGATCGTCGCGACCGCCACGATCGCCCCGATCGCCGGCGTTCTGACCTTGGGCGACTTCATCATCAACCAGAACGTCTACGGCAGCAACGGAGTGCTGGCGGGAGCGATCGTGGTCGCCCTGCTGGCCCTGACGCTCGAGTTCTCACTTGCCGGGGTGCAGCGCCTGCTCACCTCGAAGGGTCTGAAGCTGAGCAATGCCTGATTTGACCACCAACCAAGGAGGCAGTAAGTGAGGACCAAGAAGACGAGACTGAGGACGGCGGTGGCGATGCTGTTGGCGCTGGCGCTGACTCTCGGCGTCGCCGCCTGCGGCTCCAGCGACGACGACAGCAGCTCGACCGAAAGCAGCGAAGGCGGCGGCGCGATCGTCTCCAACCCCGACAACGGCAAGGTCAGCCTGACGATCGGCTCGAAGAACTTCCCCGAACAGGAAATCCTCGGGGAAATCTACGCCCAGGCCCTGGCCGCGGCCGGCTACAAGGTGAAGACCGACCTCAACCTCGGCTCCGAAACCGTCGCCTTGCGATCGGTCAAATCCGGGGCGATCTCCGGCTACCCGGAGTACGCGAGCACGGCCCTCACGTCCTTCTTCGGGCTCGAACCGGAAGACGTCCCGTCCGACGCCCAGGGCGCCTACGAAAAAGCCAAAGCCGAATTCGAAAAGGAAGAACTGACGGCGTTCCCCCCCACCCCGTTCGCCAGCGCCAACGCGGTCGGGACCCTGAAGACGACGGCCGAGAAGTACGGCCTGGAGACGATCTCCGACCTCGAAGGCCAGTCGGAAAAACTGGCCCTCTACGGCTCGCCCGAGTGCCGCCAGCGGATCGACTGCCTGGCCGGACTGGAAAAATATTACGGCCTGAAGTTCAAGTCGTTCAAACCGGTCGACATCGGCCTCCGCTACACGGTCCTCGAAAAGGGCCAGGCCGATCTCTCGATCCTCTTCACCACCGACCCGCAGCTGGCGGCGGAGAGGGACAAGTTCGTGATCCTCGAAGACGACAAGGAAGTCTTCCCCTCCGGGAACGTCCTCTTCGTGACCAAGCAGTCGACGGCCGAGAAAGCCGGGCCCGACTATGAAAAGACCATCGTCCAGGTTCAGGAAGGCCTGACCCTCCCGGTGATGCAGGAGCTCGACGCCCGGGTCGAACTCGAAAAGCAGACGCCCAAGGAAGCGGCGGCGGCTTACCTCAAGTCCGCGGGGTACACCGGCTAGGGCAGTCCTAGGAGGCCGGCGGGGAGGGGCTCGGCGGACAACAGCGGGGAGTGTCCGGCGAGCCCCTCCCCGCCGGCCTCCCCACCGGTCTAGGCGGTGAGTTCGGCGGTGCTCGGGTTCGCTTGGCGGCTGCGCATTCGGGAGAAGGAGACGTGAGCCGCCCAGGCGGCGGAGAGGCCGGTGATGCCGGCTAGGAGAAGGGCCACGCGGGGGTCGTAGGTTTCCGCCAGCCAGCCGGTCAGGGGGCCGCCGATCGGGGTCGAGCCGAGGAAGACGACCGAGTAGAGGGCCATCACCCGACCGCGCATCTTCGGCGCCACCGCCAGCTGCAGGGTCGAGTTGATCGTCGCCGCGAAGGTAACGGCGGCGGCGCCGAGCAGGGCCAGCATCGGGATCTCGAAAGCCAGCGAGGGCATGGCCGCCGAGAGCAGGGCCGAGGCGCCGAAGGCGAGCGCGCCGCCGGCGATCAGGCGCGGGCCGGTCTGGCCGTGGGCGCCGTTGACGAGGGCGCCGGCGATCGATCCGACCGCCATCGCCGAGACCATCACCGCGTAGGTGCCGGCGCCGCCGTCGAAGCTGAACTTGGCCAGCAGCGGCAGCACGACCTGGAAGTTGAACCCGAGCGTTCCCACCAGCGCCATCAACGCCAGCGGTATCGCCAGCTCGGGGGTGCGGAGGACGTAGCGCAGGCCGGCCCGGATCGCGCCTGGCTCGCGTGGGGCCACCGGCTCGGTGTGCAGGCCGCCCGGGTCCATCCCCCAGAGAGCGACGATCATCGCCACGAAGGTGAGCGCGTTCAGCGCGAAGCAGGGGACGACGCCGAAGCCGGCGATCAGCAGCCCGGCCAGGGCGGGTCCGACGATCCGCGCCATCTGCACGATCACGCTGTTGAGGCTGACCGCGTTGACGACCCGGCCGGGCCCGACCATCTCCATCACGAAGCTCTGGCGGGCGGGGTTGTCGACGGCGTTGACCGTCCCCATCGCGAAGACGGCCAGGAAGACCATCCAGGGCTCGACGATCCCGGTCGCGGTGACCGCGAAGAGGCCGACGGCGGGGATCGCCATCAGCGCCTGCGTCGCGATCAGCAGCTTGCGTTTGGGGATCCGATCTGCCAGCAGCCCGCCCCAGGCCCCGATCAGGAGCATCGGCAGGAACTGCAGTGCCGTGGTCAGGCCGACGGCGATGCCGCTGTCGGTCAGGGTCAGGATCAGCCAGATCGCCGCCACCGTCTGCATCCAGGTGCCGGAGAGCGAGATCAGCTGGCCGGCGAAGTAGCGACGGTAGTTGGGGACCTCGAGCGAGTTGAAGGATCGGCGCAGGGCGGCGCTCACGAGCGGCCGCGCCGGGCCGGCGCGTCTTCACTCTCCAGCATGCCCTCGAGGATCTCCGCTGCCCGCTCCAGCACCTCGACGTCGGCGGCCGACATGTCGCGCATGCGCCGCGCCAGATACGCGTTCTTGCGCCCACGCAGGCGCCGCAGGCGCTCGCGCCCGGCGGCATTGACGCTGACCAGGGCGCTGCGGCCATCGGCGGGGTCCGGGGTGCGCGCGATCAGCCTCTCGCGCTCGAGGCAGCCAAGGGTGCGGGTCACGGTCGGTCGCTGCACCCGCTCCAGCTTCGCCAGCTCGCTCGGCGTCAGTGGCCCGTGCCGCTCGATCGTCGCCAGCGCCGAGGTCGAGGTCGGCGTCAGCCCGCTCGCCTCCGCCGCCGCCTCCTGTCGCAACCGCCGCGCCGTCCGCACGATCCCCAGCCGCAGCTGGGCGGCGGCGTCGGTGAGTGAGGTGTCTTTGGCTTTCGGCGACATTGATTAGCTCTGGTAATTAGTTTAGCAAACTATATTCCTCTCAAGCCCGAATTTACGACTAGGCTCGCCGGCAGGAGGGCGATGGATGGGTATCCCCAAGCGACAAAGCGGGTCGAGACTGGGGGTAGGCTCAAGCGGCAAGGGTCGATCGCCTGGAGATACTCGCGGGGTGGTTCCCCGCATCACCAGACGCGACCCGCTCCGGCGGGTCTTGTCGTTTCCAGATGCTTGCGCCGGCCGAGCTGAGATCAGGCGGCGAAGCGCTTTTCGGAGCGGGCGCGGGCCCTGGCGGCCTCGACCTCGCGGTCCTTCGGCGGCGCCGTGGTGACCAAGCGGTCGAGCAGCTTCGCCGTGACCTCGGCGACTTCCTCGACGGCCTCGTCGAACGCCTCCCTGTTTGCCTGGGAGGGCTTGGTGGAGCCGCTGATCTTGCGCACGTACTGGAGCGCTGAAGCCTGGATCTCGTCCTCGGTCGCGGCTGGCTCGAAATTGTGGAGGGTGCGAATGTTTCTACACATAGCCTCAGTTTAAGCAGGTCGCGACGCCCCGACTACCCTCGGCGGTGAACCTCGGTCGCCCGTGCCTGGTCGCGCGGGCGGACGACGATCTCGTCGATGTTGACGTGCGTGGGCCGGGTCACAGCCCAGCGGATGCACTCGGCCACGTCCTCGGCCCGCAGCGGCTCCATTCCCTCGTAGACCCTGGCCGCCGCCTCCTCGTCGCCCTCGAAGCGGACCAGCGAGAACTCGGTCTCGACCATGCCGGGAGCGACGTCGGTGACGCTGACCGGCTCGCCCAGCAGCTCCAGCCGTAGCGTCCGCAGCGCCGCCCGCTGGGCATGCTTGGCCGCGGTGTAGCCGGCGCCGCCACGGTAGGTCTCGAAGGCGGCGATGCTGGTGACGCCGACCACGTGGCCGTCGCCGGACGCGATCAGGCGCGGCAGCAGCGCCCGCGTCATCCGCATCGTGCCCAGCACGTTCGCCTCGTACATCGTCCGCCAGAGCTCTTCGTCGGCCTCGCCCAGCGCTTCCAGACCGAGGGCGCCGCCGGCGTTGTTGACCAGCACGTCGCACTCGGGAACCTGGCCGGCGAAGGCTTCGACCGACTGCGGATCGGTCACGTCGAGCGCGATCGCCTGCCCCCCGATCTCGCCCGCCAGCTCTTGCAGGCGCGGCAGCCGGCGCGCCCCGAGGACGACCCGGTAGCCGTCCCCGGCCAGCGCCCGTGCCGTGGCGGCGCCGATCCCGCTGGAGGCGCCGGTGACGACCGCGGTCGGCATCTCAGACCGCGGCCTGCGCTTCGGGACTAGTAGCGGTAGTGGTCCGGCTTGTACGGGCCCTCGACCGGAATGCCGAGGTATGAGGCCTGGTCGGCGCTGAGCTCGGTCAGTTTCACGCCGAGCGCCTCGAGGTGCAGCCGGGCGACCTTCTCGTCGAGGTGCTTGGGCAGGACGTAGACCTGCTTGGCCTCGTACTGGACGCTCTTGCCGAAGAGCTCGATCTGGGCGATCACCTGGTTGGTGAACGAGTTCGACATCACGAAGCTCGGGTGCCCGGTCGCGTTGCCGAGGTTGAGCAGCCGGCCCTCGGAGAGCAGCACGATCGAGTGCCCGTCGGGGAAGCGCCACTCGTCGACCTGCGGCTTGATGTTGATCCGCTCGGCGGCGCCGCCTTCGAGCCCGGCGACGTCGATCTCGTTGTCGAAGTGGCCGATGTTGCCGACGATCGCGTTGTGCTTCATCCGCGCCATGTGCTCGGCGGTGATGATGTCCTTGTTGCCGGTGGCGGTGACGAAGATGTCGGCCGTCTCGACGACGTCGTCGAGAGTTTTCACCTCATAGCCCTCCATCGCCGCCTGCAACGCGCAGATCGGATCGATCTCGGTGACGATCACGCGGGCGCCCTGGCCCCGCAGCGAAGAAGCGCAGCCCTTGCCGACGTCGCCGTAGCCGCAGATCACCGCGACCTTGCCGCCGATCATCACGTCGGTGCCGCGGTTGATGCCGTCGACCAGCGAGTGACGACAGCCGTAGAGGTTGTCGAACTTGGACTTGGTCACCGAGTCGTTGACGTTGATCGCCGGGAAGAGCAGTTCGCCGGCCTCGGCCAGCTGGTAGAGCCGGTGGACGCCGGTGGTCGTCTCCTCGGTGACCCCCTGGATCCCCTCCCCCACCTTGGTCCAACGCTGCGGGTCCTCGGTGAGTGAGCGCTGCAGCGTTTCGAGAATGATCTTGAACTCGCCCGAATCGGCCGTCTCCGGGTCGGGAACCGCGCCCGCCTGCTCGAACTCGGTGCCTTTGTGGACGAGCAGGGTCGCGTCGCCGCCGTCGTCGAGGATCATGTTCGGGCCCTCGCCGTCGGGCCAGAGCAGCGCCTGCTCGGTGCACCACCAGTACTCCTCCAGCGTCTCGCCTTTCCAGGCGTAGACGGGAATCCCGGCGGCGGCGATCGCGGCCGCGGCGTGGTCCTGGGTGGAGAAGATGTTGCAGCTGGCCCAGCGCACCTCGGCGCCGAGCGCCACCAGGGTCTCGATCAACACGGCGGTCTGGATCGTCATGTGCAGCGAGCCGGTGATGCGGGCGCCTTTCAGCGGCTGGCTCGCGGCGAACTCCTCGCGGGTCTGCATCAGGCCGGGCATCTCGACCTCAGCCAGCGCGATCTCCTTGCGCCCGAAGTCGGCGAGGCCGATGTCGGCGACCTTGTAGTCCTGCGTGGCGGTGCTGACGGTCATCGAGTAAACATCTCCTGAGTTAGTTGATTGCTTGGCCATGGTACGCAAAGGGGGTCGGGCGGGCGGCGTCGAAACAAGTCGCGGTGAGCTCGGAAGCGGCAACCAAGCCCGTCCACTACGCCCCGGGGATGAATGCTCGCAGCACCCGCGTGGCGGAAAAGCTGAACACGCCGATGCTGATCGCGGCGGCTCTGACCCTGCCGACGGTGGCGATCACGGAGTCCCAACCCGGTGGCACCCTGGAGAACATCGCGATCGTTCTCAACTGGATCACCTGGACCGCTTTCCTGATCGAGTTCGTGGTGATGATGTCGGTCGTTCCCGACCGCTGGGCCTACGTGCGGCGGCGCCCACTCGATCTGATCATCGTCTTCCTCACCCCGCCGGTCCTGCCGGCCGGCCTGCAGAGCCTGCGCGTCCTGCGCCTGCTCCGCCTCCTGCGCCTGCTGCGCCTGGCTCAGCTCTCGCGCGAGGTCTTCTCGCTGGAGGGCCTGCGCTACGCGGCCCTGCTGGCGGTGCTGACGGCGGTCGGTGGCGCCGCCCTCTTCGGCGCCTTCGAGGGCCACCAGGGGAACCTCAGCTTCTGGGACGACCTCTACTGGGCGATCACGACGATGACCACGCTCGGCTCCGACATCGCCCCGACGACGACCGGCGGCGAGATCGTCTCCACGGTCGTCCTCATCATCGGCATCGGCTTCGTCGCCCTGCTCACCGGCTCCTTCGCCCAGCGCTTCCTCGCTCCCGAAATCGCCGAGATCGAGCAGGAGCTCGAGGACGAGGGGCTCTCCGCCGAGGCCGTGGCGCTACGTGAACTGCGCAGCGTTCAGGAGCAGCTGCAGGCACTCGAGCTCGCGGTCGAGCGCATGGCCAAGCAACGCGACAACTGAGAACGCCCTCCCGCCTACCGGGAACAAGTGCGTTCGCGCTACTCCTCGCCGGCCCGCTCCTCGGCGATCTTCGTCTCCAGCTCCGCCATCACGTCCGGGTCGCGCAGGGTCGTCACGTCGCCCAGCGCCCGGCCTTCGGCGATGTCGCGCAGCAGCCGCCGCATGATCTTGCCGGAGCGGGTCTTCGGCAGTTCGTCGGCCCAGACGATCCGCTTCGGGCGGGCGAATTTGCCGATGTGCTGGGCGACCGCGGCGCGAACCCCCTCGACCAGCTCATCGCTTGGCTCGGTGCCGCCGCGCAGGGTGACGAAGGCGCAGATCGCCTGGCCGGTGTCCTCGTCGGTCTGGCCGATCACCGCCGCCTCGGCGACCTTCTCGTGGGCGACTATCGCCGACTCGACCTCGGCGGTCGAGAGCCGGTGGCCGGAGACGTTGACGACGTCGTCGATCCGGCCGATCACCCAGAAGTAGCCGTCGGAGTCGCGCCGCGCGGCGTCCCCGACCAGGTAACGCTCCTTGCCGAAGCGGGAGAAGTAGGTCTCGACGAAGCGGTCGTCTTCCTTGTAGAGGCCACGCAGCATCGAGGGCCAGGGGCGCTCGAGGACCAGCAGGCCCTGGCCC
This sequence comes from uncultured Solirubrobacterales bacterium, assembly GCA_963811375.1. Lineage (GTDB taxonomy): Bacteria > Actinomycetota > Thermoleophilia > Solirubrobacterales > 70-9 > VAYN01. The sequence goes on along the minus strand of CAWEQY010000008.1, from coordinate 208,936 downwards.
TCGTCGATCGGCTCGCCCTGCTTCTCGTCAACCACCTGCGCCTCGACGCCCGGGAACGGCAGCGTCGCCGAGCCCGGCTTGGTCGCGGTGATTCCCGGCAGCGGCGTGATCATGATCGCGCCGGTCTCCGTCTGCCACCAGGTGTCGACGATCGGGCAGCGTTCAGCGCCGACCACCTTGTGGTACCAGAGCCAGGCCTTGGGATTGATCGGCTCGCCGACCGAGCCCAGCAGCCGCAGCGAGGAGAGGTCGGACTTGGCGGGGATATCGGCGCCCCACTTGATGAAGGTACGGATCGCGGTCGGCGCCGCGTAGAGGATCGTCGCCCCGTAGCGCTCGATCAGCTCCCACCAGATGCCCTTGCTCGGGTAGTCCGGTGCGCCCTCCCACATCACGCTGGTGGCACCGTTGGCAAGCGGTCCGTAGACGATGTAGGAGTGGCCGGTGACCCAGCCGACGTCCGCCGCACACCAGTAAACGTCGGCCTCGGGCTTGAGGTCGAAGACGTAGCGATGGGTGGCGGTGACGCCGGTCATGTAGCCGCCCGTGGTGTGCAGGATCCCCTTCGGCTTCGCGGTCGAGCCGGAGGTGTAGAGGATGTAGAGCGGGTGCTCGGCCTCCATCGGCTCCGCCGGGCACTCGGGCTCGGCCGCCGCCATCGCCTCGTCGTAGAAGACGTCGCGACCGCCGGTCATCGGGCACTCGATGCCCGTATGACGGATGACGACGATCGTCTCCAGCGAGGAGAGATCGCCCATCTGCTCGTCGACCGCAGCCTTGATCGGCGCCGTCTTGCCTTTGCGCCGGGCGCCGTCGACGGTGACCAGCGCCTTCGCCTCGGAGAACTCCATCCGCTCCCGCACCGACTCGGCCGAGAAGCCGCCGAAGACGACGTTGTGGACGGCGCCGATGCGGGCGCAGGCCAGCATCGCCACCGCGACCTCGGGGATCATCGGCAGGTAGATCCCGACCACGTCCCCCTTCTCGACCCCGAGGTCCTCGAGCGCGTTGGCGAAGCGCTGGACGTCGCGGTGCAGGTTGGCGTAGGTGACGTCGCGCTCCTCACCCTCCTCGCCGCGCCAGTGGTAGGCGACCCGCTCGCCGATGCCGGCCTCGACGTGGCGATCGAGGCAGTTGGCCGAAGCGTTCAGCCGCCCGTCCTCGAACCACTTGTAGAAGGGCGGGTTGGAGTCGTTCAGCCCCTGGGTGGGCTCGACGTCCCAATCGAGCAGCTCAGTCGCCTGCTTCAGCCACCAGCCCTCGGGGTCGGCGGCGGCCTCCTCATACACCTTCGGGTCATTCCAGAGCGCCCGCTCGCGAAACTCCGCCGGCGGCTCGAACTTCTCCACCTCCAATAGCGACTCAAGCTCCCGCTCCAAATCTCCCATCCCCAAAAACTAACCTAGGGCGGGCACGACCAAGCAGTTCCAGGACGCAGGGAACGCCGTGTGCTCTGCACACAAGTGACCGAGGACGCCGCAATGCGCCGGTCGTGCACGTCCTCGCTAGTACCCCGCCGGATGCCTGGCTATGAACCCTTCCGGGGAGTCGACCCAGGGATCGTGCCAGCGCGGGCCGGGGCCGCCAACCGTGTCGAAGGCGATGCCGGCGATCACCATCCAGGCGTGGCTGGCATTGGCGTAGACCGTGATCCACTTACCGGGACCGGCTTCGCCCCAGGTCTCCAGCCCGGTCGAGTCGAGCGGGCTTTCGAGGAAGCCGCCACCGTGCAGGGCGAAGCTGACCGCGCCCGAGCAGTCGTAGCCCGACGATTCGAAGGAGCCGTGGCCGCCGCCCCAGATGTAAGGGGTGGTGGCGATCGAGTTGGCGGCGGAGATCGCGTCCTGGACCGCCTGCGGCGCCGCGCTCGGGGCGCTGGCTTCGCTTTCGCTGATCACCTGGGCGGATTCGCCGGGATTGAGCGGCGCCGGCACCTGGCCGGTGGTCGCTTCGCCACCTTCGGAAGCGATCTGGTTGGAGATCGAGGCGAGGTTGTTGCTGAGCGCTTCTTCCTGGCTTTCCAAAGCCGCCATCGCTTCGCGGCGCTCGGCCTGGGCCGACTTCAGTTCGGCGAAGCGGGACTCGGCTTCGGCCCGGGCAGCGGCGACTTCGCGCTCGATGACGGCGATCGAGTCGCGCGCGTCCTTGACCTTGGCGCGGTTGTCGGCCAGCTTGGCGACCGCGCCGGTGACCTCGTCGCGCAGCGTTTTGACCCGGTCGACGACCGAGTCGTCATAGCTCTGGATCCGGTTCAGGTATTCGGTCTGGGCCGCCATCTCGGACAGGTTGTCCGATTCGAGGATCGCGTTGACAACGTCCGGCGAACCCGCTTCGTAGATCGCCACCAGGCGCTCGCGCAACACGTCGAGGGCGCGGTTGAGCTGCTCGCGCACCTCTTCGAGGTGCTTCTTTTCCTTCTCCAGCGCCGCCGTCGCCTGTTCCAGCTCGCTCTGCTTTTCGCTCAGTTCGGCCTCGACCGTCGCCTGCTTCTGGCGCAGCGCCGAGACTTCGCCGATCATCGTGTCGATCGCGGCGTTCTGTTCGGCGATCGTTTCCGCCAGCGAGCTCTGGTCCTCGCGGACACCTTCGAGCTTGCCCTGGGTCGCCTCGAGCTTTTGCTGCGGCGTCTTCGCCGGCGCGCTCGCCTCGGTCAGGGCGAGGGTGCAAATCGCCGCCAGCAAAAGGCCCGCGAAGAGCAGCGCGCGCCTCTTGGACGCGCTCGGATGAGTGTCGAGGAAGAAAGCCCGCATCGAGATCCGCGCCGTTCCCGGAAGGGTTCGGCAGCGGGTCGCGCAGGCTAGCGAAGTCGCTTAAAGACTATGAGGAGTTGCTAATAACTTGCAACTTCCCTTGCAAATCAGGCACTTTGCAGGAGTCGAGACGGGCGCCTCGACTCCTGCACGGCCGCTAGGCGAGAAGTCTGGCCTTCGCCTTGTCGAACTCCTCGGCCGAGAGAGCGCCCTTTTCCTTGAGGTCATTGAGTTTGTGCAGTTCGTCGGCCGGAGTGCTGTGGGCCTGCGTCTGCACGTATTCGTCGAAATGCTTTTTCGCGTCCGCCTGCGCTTTGATCGTGCGGTCGCGCATGCCGCTGCCGCGGGCGATCAGATAGATCAGCGCGGTCAGGAACGGGATGAAGACGAGAAACAGGACCCAGGCGGCCTTCGCCCATCCCGAGAGCTCGTGATCGCGGAAGAGATCGGAGATGATCGTGATCAGGATCCAGATCCAGATCACGAAGAAGAAGATCTCGAAGGTGACTAGGAGAAGTTCTCCCAGAGAGACATCGGCAAACGGCAACAAGGTGCTTCCTTTCGGTTAGTTGCGGCCTGGTCGCCGCAGACTTCTATTCCTCACGCTATTGCCCCTGCCTGCTTTATGCATCGAGATTCTCGTCCAGGGCCGGCGCGCGAGCGCTGACGATCCAGGTCGAGGCCGGCGCCCAGACTCCGCCGTCCGGGCCGGCGAAATCAGCCAGCTCTTCGCGCAAAGCGGCGGCGATCTCAGGCCGGATCCGCTCCGCCTCCGCGCCGGCAAGGCGGATCACCTCCCCCGCTGGCCCCAGTGCCATCGCGAAATCGACCGCTTCGTCGAGGTCGCGGCCGGTCTGGATCGGGATGTCGCAGCGACGCAGGGAGACCTCTTCGAAGCCCGCGCCGAGCAGGATCTGGCTGGTGACGTCGGCGTCGCCCATCGAGAATGGCCCGGGGCCGCAGGTTGGCTCGTCGGACTCCTCCGGCTCCTCGACGAACTGCTCGACCACGGCCTCCGGCCGTCGCACCCACTCGTTCTCGAGCTTGCGGCGCCAGACCACCATGCAGAGTCGGCCGCCCGGCACCAGCGCCCTGCGCACGTTGCGCAGCGCCGGCACCGGGTTGGCGAAGAACATCGTCCCCATTCGCGAGAAGGCGTAATCGAAGCTCTGCTCGAACTCGGTGACCTGGAGGTCACCGACGGCGAAGCCGACGTTCCCGATCCCGGCCGTCGCGGCCTCCTCGCGGGCCAGGTCGATGAAGCGCTCGGCGGCGTCGAACCCGAGCACCGAGCCCTCCGGCCCGACCAGGTTGGCAATCCGCTGCGTCGTTTCGCCGAAGCCGCAGCCGATGTCGAGAACCCGCTCTCCGGTCGTGGGGGGATGGATCCGCAGCGCCTCCTCACCGTGGGCGCCGAGGCCGCCAGAGACGAGATGCCGGTACTGGACGAAGCGATCGAAGAGAACGCCGTTCCAGGCTTCGACCGCCTCTTCGTTCGTTGCTGCAACGCGGGTCACATTCCCCATCCTAGGGCCGTTTGCTCAGGAGGCAAGCCGCATCGCAAAGAGCGTCACGGCGACCGAGGTCGCGAGGTTGAGGCTGGACACCCCCGCCCGCATCGGAATCGCGATGCGGGCGTCGGCGCGCTCGAGCAGCTCGCCGCTGATGCCGTGGCGCTCGGTGCCGAAGGTGAGAACGGCGCGAGCCGGCAGCCGGTCCGGGTGCAGCTCCTCCCCCTCCGGGTCGATCGCCAGCAGGGGACGGTCGCTCGGCGGCAGCGACTCGATCGAGGTGACCGGCAGGGCGAAATGCAGGCCGGCGGCGCCGCGCACGGCGTCGGGGTACCAGGGGTCGTTCTCGCCGGTGGTCAGCACCGCGGCCGCGTCGGCCGCCGCGGCAACGCGGATGCAGGCGCCGATGTTGCCCATGTTCTTCGGCTGCTCGAGCAGGACCACCGGCGCCGGTCGCGGCTCGGCGAGCACGGCGGCGAGATCGACCGGCGGGCGGCGGGCGATCGCAACGACGCCCGTGCGCGGCACCAGCGGCGCCAGGTTGGCGAGGTCCCCGGGCTCGATCTTCTCCACCCCGCCGCCCAACTGGCCGGCCAGGTCGGGCGCCAACTCGGCCGCCAGCCGCTCGAGGCCGTCCGGGTCGACCGCGACCGCCTCGACCAGCTCGGCGCCGAAGCGCAGCGCGTGCTTGAGGGCGTGGAAGCCCTCGACGACGGTCAGCTCGGGGTCACGCCGCGCTTTGCGGAAGCGCACCGTGAGCTCATGGTTACCCATGCGGCCATCATGACTCGATTGGCGGGGACTGGACGAGCCGGTCGCGACCTGCGGCCTTGGCCCGGTAGAGAGCGCTGTCGGCCCGGTCGACCAGGTCGTCGGTCGTCTCCGCGTAGTCCCAGCAGGCGAGGCCGGCCGAGCAGGTCAGCCCGCTCGGGGTCGCCTGGCGCAGCCGTTCGATCGTCTCCGCCGCCTGTGCCAGCGGACAGTCCGGGAGGACGACGAGGAACTCCTCGCCGCCGAAGCGCACGATCGTGTCTTCGCCGCGCAGCGTCGCATCCCAGGCGACCGCGCATTCGCGCAGGAGCGCGTCGCCGGCGAGGTGGCCGTTGGCGTCGTTGTAGGCCTTGAAGTGATCGATGTCGACGATCGCCAGGCAGAGATCCGAATCGGCCCGGCGGGCCCGCGCCATTTCGCGCGGCAGCTGCTCATCGAGCCCGCGCCGGTTGGGAAGCCCGGTGAGCGCGTCGCTGCGGGCCAGCGTCGCCACCTCGGTCAGCAGGTTCTCGCGTTCGGACTCGACCCGCTTCAGGGGGGTGACATCGGTGGCACGGGCGTAGATCAGCGACTCGTCCGGGGCCAGCGTCGAGCTCCAGCGCAGCCAGTGCCAGCTGCCGTCCTTGGCCAGGTAGCGGTTCTCGAAGCCGACCGTGTCGACCCCCTCGAAAAGGCCCGCCGACTCGGCTTCGGTGCGTTTGCGGTCCTCCGGATGGACGAGCTCGAGGAACGGGCCCGCTCGCAGCTCCGCGCTGGAGTAGCCGAGGCACTCCTCCCAGGCCGCGTTGAGCTCGACGAAGTAGCCCTTCATATCGGCGGTGCAGAGCATGTCGTGGGAGAGGTCGAAGAAGCGACGGGCACGCAGATCCGCCTTCGTGCGCCGGGCGACGATGGCGCTGGTCAGGGTCATCACCACCGTCAACGAGACGGCGGCGAAGAACCAGCGGGTCAGCGGTGAGTAGCCGCCGGTGCCTTCGACCACGGCCAAGGCGACGGCGTAGACGCCGAGTAGCCAGGCGAGGTGGGCGATGGCCACGCGCCGAGGAAAGAAGTAGGCAGCGATCAGAGTGGCCCAGACGAAGATCGAGCCGTACTGCCCGACGGCGACACCGCTCTCGTAGATCAGCAGCCCGGTCAGGACCGCGGTGGCGGCGAGGGCCAGGTGGGTTACCGCGACCGGGACGCGGCGGGAGAGGATCCAGCAGAGCAGGCCGGCGGCGGCCATGGCCGCCGCGGTGCCGATCAGCGCCCGGGTATCGCCACCGCTCGGATGAGGCAGGACGAGCGAGAGAACGACGAGCCCGGCACCGGCGCCGAGCAGCGCTCCGACCGCGCGAGCTTCGGAACGTCCGGGAGCCCGGAGCTCCTCGCGATTTTTGGGTATCGACGCCAAGTCGCACTATGCATCGGCAACGACCGTCGATCCTTGAAGAACCGCAGGATTTCTACGAGGAAGGGCTCAGCGCACGACCTCGAACTGGCTCATCAACCCGTGGTCCTCGTGGTCGAACATGTGGCAGTGGATGACGAACTTGCCGGTGTGATCGCTGAAGCGGCCGGCGATGCGGATCCGTTCGCCGGGAAAGACGAAGAAGGTCTCCTTCAGGCAGTCTTCCCAGGGCGGCGGTGGCTTGCCGTCGCGGGTCAGCAGGTACCAGTCGCTGTGGTGCAGGTGCATCACGTGGGCGACCGCGGTGCGGTTGAGGATCTCCCAGACCGCGGTCGTGCCGAGTCGGGGGAAGGCATCGGCGCGGGCGGGGTTGAAGGTCCTGCCGTTGATCAGCCAGGTGGTCCTGAAGAGGCCACCGACGGTGACCTCCCAGGTGTGGTCGGGACTGCCGTCCCGCCGCTGGCGCGCCCGCTCCGCCCAATTCGGCAGCGGCCGCAGCCGGCGCGGGACCCGGGTCCGGTCCGCCACCCGCCCGGGCTCGACCCGGAACTGCATCAGGGCGCCGATGTAGGCACGGGCGCCGTCGGGGTTGCGGCCGCCGTGGGGGCTGCTGCGCAGCTCCACCGACTCGCCGGCGGCGGCGGCGAAGTCGACGACGATCTCGGCCCGCTCGGCCGGCCCGATGAGGATCTGGTTGCGGCGGATCGGCCGCGGCATCAGGCCGCTGTCGCTGCCGATCTGGATCATCGAGACGCCGTTGGAGAGGTGGAAGTTGTAGGACTGGAACTGCGAGACGTTGAGCACCCGCAACCGGTAACGACAGGGCTTGACCCGGTGGTGGGGCATGTAGGCGCCGTTGACGAGGACGCTCTGACCGGCGATGCCGTCGGCGGGCGGCTGCAGGCCGCCGCTGAAGGGATCGGTCAGCTGGTTGTGGCGGTCGAAGGTGCGGTCGGCGATCATCAGCGGGAGGTCGCGCTCGCCCCGCGGCAGCGGCAGCGATTCCTCGAACTCGTCGTCGACGATCCACATCCCAGCGAGGCCACGCCAGCTGTGCGGCGCCGTCTTGTCGAGGCGGTGGTCGTGGTACCACTGGAACGCGGCCCGTTCGGGACGGCCGTCCTCGCGCAGGTCGAAGACGTAGGTTTTGCTCTCCCCCGGCGCCAGCAGCAGGTCGTTGCCGGACTCGCGGGCGGACAGGCCTTTGGGGATGCGGCAGAAGTAGGAGATCGGGTGCGACTTGGTCAGACCGCCCGGCTGGCCGTCGAACTGACTGCGGTTGTGGCCACCGTGCAGGTGCACCGAGAGCTCGCTGGCCTTGGCCGGCAGCTCGTGGTGGAAGGTGACCTTGGTCCGCTGGCCGGCGGGGCGGCGAACCGTCGGCCCCGGAAAGGTGCCGCCGTAGGTCCAGAGCTTGGTCCTGCGACCGGGCAGGATCTGCGCCTCGGCCTCGCAGATCGGGATCTCGATCTCCGAGCCTGTCAGCTCCCGCGGGATCGGCAGCCGCGCCTGGAACGGGACGGCCGCGACCGCGCTCGGGGTCTCCTCCCCGAACGGGAGCAGCTGGCCCAGGTCACCGCCCCTGACGGGCAGCAGGTAGGCGAGCGCGCCACCGCCCAGGGCGCCGAGGAAAGCTCGGCGCCCCAGGCGAGGCGTGAATTTGGAGTTCCCGGACGTGCCGCTAGCTGCCGGCCGGCAGGACCGTGGTCTTGCCCTGCATCCAGGGATGGATCGCGCAGATGAAGTAGAGCGTTCCCGGTTCAGCCGTCACCTGCTGGCTGAACGAGGTCCCTTTCTTTTCACCGGTGAACCAGGAGTCGCCCTTTTTGCTGGCGCTGCCCATGGTGCTCCAGCCGGGCAGGCCCGCCTTGGCCGGGTTGATCGTGATCTGTTCCGTTTTCGGGTTGAAACCGTGCCACTGGGCGATCGCGAGGCAGATGTGTTTCGGCGTGAAGCAGTTTTTGCGCGCTTTCGGAGTCTTTGGCAGCGAGCCTTTGGTGACCAGCGAGAAGGTGTGCGGACCGACTTTTTTCGGATCGGTTTCGTTGACGATGTTGAGCTCATCGCCCTGGTGCACCGTTGCCGGGGCGACGAATCCCAGCGCGCCTTTTTCGACGTTCATGGTGATCGTGTCGGTGACACCGGTTGGCGTGACGGCTGCACCGGCCAGCCCGGGGCCGAACGAGGCGAGCAGGACCGCGGCGGCTGCGATCGCGAGGACGAGATGCTTTTTCAAGAGATTCCTTTCAAAAGGTTGTGCAGAAGTTGCAAAGGTAATGCTCGCCTCGGCCGAGTTCAAGCGCTCCACAGAGCCAATGGCGGCTGCATGTAGCCTTTCCGGCGATGGCCAGCTTCCTCCACACCTGCTACAGGATCGGCAACATCGACCGCTCGGTCGCCTTCTACGCCAAGCTCGGCTTCGAGGAGGTGGCGCGGATGCCGATCGGCGACGAGGCGATCAACGTCTTCATGGGCATGCCCGACGAGGACCCGCGCCTGGAGCTGACCTACAACCACGGCGTCGACTCCTACGAGCTTGGCAGCGGCTACAACCACATCGCCCTCGCCGTCGACGATCTCGACGGGACCCTGGAGCAGCTCGCTGCCGAAGGCGTCGAGCCTGAGAAGCCCCCCTACCGCCCCGGCGCCCGCACCGAGGGCCATCGCATCTGCTTCGTCCGCGACCCGGACGGGTACCGTATTGAGATCATTGGCGATTGAGTCCGGCTGGGGCGGGCGGCGGGGGGCCTCCTCCGCGGAACCTGTGACCTTTGCGCAAGCTTGGGGTACTCGGCTGCTATGCCCGAGAGAGTTGCCTGGACCGAGCGCTTGCAGCAGATCGCCAAGGCGGCCCTGCTCGGCGTCGTTGGACTCGCTGTTGGACTCTTGGCCATCTTTTGCGCCCTCAACGTCCTCTGGGCGATTTTCGTCCTCGTCCGCTTGCTCGGAGCCGAGCTGGGTCTCTGGGAGTGGGAACTGAGCTTCGGCTGATACCGCGCGGATCTCGTCCGCGGTCCGGACGGCTACCGCATCGAGCCGATCGGCGAGTAGCGCCCCGACTCAGCCGGGACTGATGCCGCCGCCGCTCGAGGGCGGGCTGCTCGGAGCCGGCGTCGGTGCCGGACTCGGCGCGGGTGCGGCTTCGGGGGACGGTTCGTTGCCGCCTTCATCGCCGCCTTCGGCGTTCTTGTCGCCGCCCTTTTCCGCCGTTTCTTCTTCGCCTTCGTAAGTTTCTTCTTCTTCGTAACCACTCGAGTAGCCGGACGAAGAAGTGTGTTCGCTGTCGAGCCCGGAGAGCTCGGGCAGGCTGTCGGGGATTTCGAATTCCGGGCATTCGCCTTCCTGGGCGGCCGACATGAAGGACTGCCAGATCGGGCCCGCCGTCGGGCCGCCGTAGCCGGTGTATTCGCGCGACTGCGGGTGGCCGACCCAGACGGCGGTCGAGTACATCGGCGTGTAGCCGACGAACCAGGCGTCGGACTCTTCCTCGGAGGTGCCGGTCTTGCCCGCCTCGGCGGAGCAGCCGATCGAGGTGTAGCCGGCGCCGGTCCCGGAGGTGATCACGCCCTCCAGGATCCTCGTCACTTCGTAGGCCTGGCCCTCGGTCAGCACCCGCTCGCCGTCATCGGCGCCGGATTCGTCGACCTTGCCGTTGGGGAACTCGACTTTGCTGATCGCGGTCGGGTCGTGATGGATGCCGCCGTTGGCGAGGGTCGCGTAGGCGTCGGCCATCTCCAGCGGCGTGACGCCTTCGGCAAGACCGCCGATCCCCTCGGCGGGCACCGATTCCAGCGAGGAGGTGATCCCCATTTCCTGCGCGGTCTGGGTCACGTTCTCGGAACCGACGTCGAGGTCGAGCTGGGCATAGACGACGTTGACCGAGTGCACCGTCGCATCGACCAGCGACTCGGTGCCGCCGCCGTCGCCCTCGGAGTTGTTGACGGTCCAGGTGCCGCCGCCCGGCAGGGCCAGGGTCTTTGGCGAGCTGGCGTCGTAGTAGGTGCTGTCGGGGTCGATCCCCTGCTTGATCGCCGTGGCCAGGACGAAGGTCTTGAACGAGGAGCCGGGCTGGCGGTGGGCCTGCCAGGCGTAGTTGAACTGTTCTTCGGAGGCGTATCCTTCGGTCGCAGCAAGGGCGACGATCTCGCCGGTTTCGGGGTTGACCGAGGCGAGCCCGGCCGCCGGCCCGCCTTCCGGGTAACAGACGTAACAGGAGTTCTCGACCGCTTCCTCGGCCTTCGCCTGCAGATCCGGGTCGATCGTCGTGTAGGCCTTGAGGCCGCCATTGCGGACGGTGTTGATCCCATAGCGCTCGATCAGCTGCTGCTGGACCAAGTCGAAGAGGAAGGCGTCGTGGATCACCTGGTACTTGTCGCCCGGGTTGAGGCCGAGCCCCTTGTCGATCGCCTTGCTGTATTCGGCGGTGGTGATGTAGCCCTGCTCCTCCATCGTCCCCAGCACCTCATTGCGCCGCTCGGTCGCCGCCGCCGGGTCGAGGAAGGGGTTGTATTCGGAGGGCGCTTGCGGCAGACCGGCGATCAACGCCGCCTCATTCAGGTTGAGGTCCTTGGCCGGCTTGCTGAAATAGGTCTGCGCCGCCGCCTCGGCCCCGACCGCCGTCTGCCCTTCGACCGTTCCGTAGGGCGAGGTGTTGAGATAGGCGGTGAGGATCCACTCCTTGTCGTGGGCTTCCTCCATCTCCTGGGCTAGATGCGCTTCGATCAGCTTGCGCTTGATCGTGTGGTCGGGGTCCTGGATATAGAGGTTGCGGACCAGCTGCTGGGTGATCGTCGAGGCGCCCTGGACCGGCTTACCGCCGGCGAGCAGGTCCTTCCAGGCGGCGCGGGCGATGCCTTCGGGGTCAATCGCTCCGTGCTTGAAGAAGTTCTTGTCCTCGATCGCGACGGTCGCCTCCTTGAGGGTTTCCGGCAGTGCCCGCTCGGGAACCGGCTGGCGGATGTTGTCGGAGCGAATGAACCCGATCAGGCTGCCGTCGGCCGCGTAGATCGCCGAAGAGCGGCCCTTCTGCACCGGCTTCAGGCTCGAGAGCGGGGGCGCCGAGTTGTAGACGCTGAGCGCCCAGGAGGCGCCGATGCCGCCGGCGACCGCGACGATCCCCCCGATGACGACGAGCGGGATCGCGAACTTGTGCCAACGGGAAGCGGGGGGCTTGCGCCGCCGCCTGCGGATACGGGTAGCCATCGGGGCCAGCGATTGTAGAGAGGGGCGATCTCCGGGCCTGGCACTGAGACAGCGCCGCAATCCAGCTTGCCGAGCGGATAGGCTCGCGCCGCTGCGGCATACGGGAGAGCAGTTCGGAGAGAGGAGAGTTTTGAAACTCGTGATCGGCATCGTCCGGCCCGAGCAGGCGAACCAGGTTCTGGAGGCCCTCTACAGGGCCGAGGTGCGCGGTTTCTCGATCAGCAGGGTGCAGGGCCACGGTGGTGAGCTCGACCGGGTCGAGACCTACCGCGGCACCACCGTGAAGATGGGCCTCGAGGAGAAGGTGCGCTTCGAGGTGGCGGTCTCCGACGACTTCGTCGACGCCACGGTCGAGGCGCTCTGCGAGGGCGCCCGCACCGGCGAAGTCGGCGACGGCAAGATCTTCGTCCTGCCGCTGGAGCGGGCGGTGCGGATCCGCACCGGCGACACCGACCACGGCGCCGTGACGCCGGTGGGCAAATGAGCGGGCTCGCGGGGCTGCCCGCCGCGGCCGCCGGCATCGACACCGGCGACACCGCCTGGATGCTGATCGCGACGGCGCTGGTGCTGATGATGACCCCTGCCCTGGGCCTCTTCTACGCCGGCCTGGTGCGCTCGAAGAACACCCTCAACACCTTCATGATGTGCGTCGCCGCGATCGCCGTCGCCACCGTCACCTGGGCCGCGGTTGGCTACTCGATCGCCTTCGACGGCGATGGCAGCATCGTCGGCGGCTTCGGCAACGCCTTCCTCAGCGGCGTCGACTTCGCCCCCCGCGACGGCACGACGATCCCGGAGCTGGTCTTCTTCGCCTTCCAGGCGACCTTCTGCATCATCACCGTCGCCCTCGTCTCCGGCGCCGTGGTCGAGCGCATGCGCTTCGGTCCCTTCCTCGTCTTCGCGGCGCTGTGGTCGGTGCTGGTCTACGCCGTGCTCGCCCACTGGGCCTTCGGCGGCGGCTGGCTGCAGGCCGGCGGCACCCTCGACTTCGCCGGCGGCATCCCGGTCGAGATGGGCTCGGGCTTCTCGGCTCTGGCCGCGGCGCTCGTGGTCGGAGCGCGCAAAGACTACGGCCGTCAGGCGCTCCTCCCCCACAACGCCGTCTACGTCCTGCTCGGAGCCGGTCTGCTCTGGTTCGGCTGGTTCGGCTTCAACGGCGGCAGCGGCTTCTCGACCGGAGAAGGCAGCGTCCTCGCTTTCACCAACACTCTGCTCTGCCCATCCTGCACGCTGATCGCCTGGTTCGCGCTGGATCTGATTCGCGGCCGCAAGGTGACCGCGATCGGTGCCGCCACCGCGATCGTCGTCGGCTGCGTCGCGATCACCCCCGCCGGTGGCTACGTCAGCCCCGGCTGGGCGATGCTGCTCGGGGCCCTGGCGGCGCTGCCCAGCTACGCGATCATCGTCTGGCGCACGCGGACCCGGGTCGACGAGACGCTCGACGTGCTCGCCGCCCACGGCACCGCGGGCCTTTTCGGCATCCTCTTCATCGGCTTCTTCGCCGAGGTCGCCTGGAACGGCGCCTCCGACGGCCTCCTCTACGGCAACGCCGCGCAGCTGGGCGACCAGGCGCTGGCCGCGCTGGCGGCACCCGTCTACGCCTTCGTCGCCACCTACGTACTGCTGCGAGTGATCGGAGCGGTGATGCCGTTGCGGGCGACCAGCCGCGAGGAGGCGCAGGGCATGGACGTCGTCCAGCATGGCGAGGAGGCCTACGTCACCGGCGAGGGGGCGATCCTGGTCGTGCCCGAGGACGGCGGCCCGATTGGCGTTCCGGTGGCCGATCCCGGGTAGCCCAGAGCGATGGCGGCGAGCGACTACGCCCAGGTCCTGACCACCGTCGGCTCGGAGGCAGAGGCCCAGCGGATCGCGAGGCCCTGGTCGAGGGACGACTCGCCGCCTGCGTCCAGGTCCTCGGCCCAGTTCGCGAGCGCGTCCGCCTCTACGCGCGCAGCTTGTAGCCGCTGGAGAAGAGGCGCAGGTTGACGACGAAGAGGGCTGCGGTCGCCGCGAAGAGCGCCAGCAGCGAGAGCGGGATGCTGGCTTCGGTGTAGCCGACGAAGCCATAGCGGACGAGGTTGATCATGTAGTAGATCGGGTTGAAGTGGGTCAGGGTCTCGAACGGCTGCGGCAGCAGTTCGGCCGAGTAGAAGACGCCGCCGAGGAAGATCAGCGGCTGCAGGACGAAGGTCTGGGCGAAGGAGACGTCGTCGAACTGCTCGGCGCGAACGCCGATCAGGACGCCGAGCTGGGAGAAGAAGAAGCCGACCAGGAACAGGGCCGGGATCAGGACGAGGACGTGGTCGACGGGCAGGTCGACCAGGAACGAGGCGGCGATGAAGGTGAGGACGGCGACGATCAGGCCGCGCATGAAGCCGCCGAGCGAGAAGGCGAGCAGCAGCTCCAGCGGCGAGGCGGGCGAGGAGAGCTGGTCCTGGATCGCCCCCTGGAACTTCTGCTGCAGGATCGAGGAGGAGTTGTTGGTGAAGGCGTTGATCGACCAGGCCATCATGATCAGGCCGGGGATGACGAAGACGACGTAGTCGATCCCGTGCAGTTCGCCGACCCGCGAGCCGAGAGCCGCGCCGAAAACGGAGATGTAGAGGAAGGTTTCCAGCAGCGGCGCCCCGATCGTCTGCTTTTTGATCTTCATGAAGCGGCTGACCTCGCGCCGCCAGAGCGTGAAGAGGCGGATCTGGGCGGCGCTCACGGGATCACCTCGGCCTCGACCTGCGAGCGCGAGAGCTCCTTGCGGCCGACCAAGGTCAGGTACGCGTCCTCGAGATTGGGCACGCCGTAGCGGTTGGCCAGCTCGCGGCTGCTGCCCTGGGCGACGATTTCGCCGTCGTTGATGAAGGCGATCTTGCTGCAGAGCTGCTCCGCCTCCTCGAGGTAATGGGTGGTCAGCAGGATCGTCGTCCCCTCGCCGTTGATCCGCTGCACGTAGTGCCAGAGCTCCAGCCGCAGCTCGATGTCAACGCCGGCGGTCGGCTCGTCGAGGATCAGCAGGCGCGGCCGGTGCATCAGGGCACGGGCGAGGATCAGCCGCCGCTTCATCCCGCCGGAGAGGTTGCGGGTGCGTTCGTGGCGCTTCTCGGTCAGCGAGAAGGTCTCCAGCAGTTCGTTCATCCGCTCGCGGCGCTCGCGCCCCGGCATCCCGAAGTAGCCGGCGTGGTAGTCGAGCGTCTCCTCGACGGTCAGGAACCAGTCGATGTTGAGCTCCTGCGGGGCCAGGCCGACGGCCTGGCGAGCGGGGCCGTAGTTGTCGATCGCGTCGTGGCCGAAGACCTGGATCGCGCCCGAGGTCGGCTGCGCCAAGCCGGTGGTGCAGTGGATCAGGGTCGACTTGCCGGCGCCGTTGGGGCCGAGCAGGCCGAAGAACTCGCCCTCCTCGATGTCCAGCGAGACCCCGCGCAGCGCCTCCACCCCGGCCGGGTAGCGCTTGACGAGGTCGGTTATGTGCAGTGCCTTCTCGGCGCCGCCGCTACCGGCGGAGGTCGGGTCGCTCATTGCGACCAATCTATTCAGGCGCGCTCGGCGGCCTTGGTCAGCTGCCGGTTCGCCAACCGCATCGCCAGCTCGTAGGGCGGCGCGAACTTGCGCTGGAACCAATAGCCGACCTGGATGTCGCGCGAGCTGAAGACCATGTAGCGGTTCTTCTCGATCCCCTCGACGATCTTCTCGGCGACATGCTCGGGGCTGACGGCGCGCTTCTCGAAGCGCTCTTTCAGCTTGCGGATCCGCGGGCTCTCGGGGTCGACGCCGACGATGTTCACACTCTCGACCAGCGGCGTCCGCACCCCACCCGGGCAGACCAGGCTGACGCCGATGCCGTGCCGGCGCAGGTCGAAGCGCAGCACCTCGGAGACCCCGCGCAGGCCGAACTTGCTGGCGCTGTAGGCAGCGTGCCAGGGCAGTCCGAAGAGGCCGGCGGCGGAGGAGACGTTGACCACGTGGCCGCCGCGACCGGCGGCGATCATCGGCGGCACGAAACACTCGAGGACGCCGATCGGGCCGACCAGATTGACGTCGATCATCTGCTGCCAGTCGCTGTGCTCGAGCTTGTCGATCGTCCCCCAGGTCGAGACTCCGGCGACGTTCATGACCACGTCCATGCTGCCGTGGGCGGCGTGGATCTCCTCGGCCACAGCCACGATGGCGTCGTGGTCGCGGATGTCGATCGCCCTGGCATAGCTGACCCTGCCGGCAACGCCAATCTCGGCGGCGGCTCGTTCCAGCCCCTCGGCATCGATGTCGGTCAGGTACAGGTCGGCACCCCGGCGGGCGGCGGCGAGCGCGGTGGCGCGGCCGATGCCGCTGGCGGCGCCGGTGAGGAAGCAGCGCTTGCCGCTGAGGCTCGCGACCGGCACCTGACTAGCCGAGCCGATCGCGGTGATGCTCGGGCTCGACGCCGAGCGAGTTCAGGGTCATCGCCAACATCTCGTAGTGGCCGATCAACATGCAGAGCTCGATCAGCCGTACCTCGTCGAGCTGCCGGGCGAGCCGCGCCCAGAGCTCGTCGCCGATCCGGCCGTCCGCGTGCATCTCGTCGGCGGCCCGCAGGAACAGCGTCTGGCGCTCGCTCCAACCGGGAGCGTCCGGGCCGGAGCGCACTCGTTCGATCTCCTCCCCGCTCAGCCCAGCCCGCTTACCGAAACGCTCGTGGTGTCCCCACTCGTACTCGCAGCCGGTGTTGTGGGCGACTCGCAGGATCACCAGCTCCGTGTCGATGCGCGGCAGCTTGCCGCCGGGCATCAGCGCCCCGGCGAACCAGAGCCAGCGTCGGAAGAGACCGTGGTGGCGAGCCAGCGTGGTGAAGATGTTCGGCGGCCGGCCGCCGGTGGCAAGCCCGAGCACGCGAACGAGGCCGGCGTTGACCCAACCGATCTCGCGGCGAGTGCCGGGACGAAGGCGCGGAGTGTGCCCTGCTGCCACGCGCTGACCGTAGCCCAACGGGGGAGCGTGTCTGACTTGGCGACCTATAAGGCCCCCTCAAACCCGTACACGCCCCTATATAAGTCACCGATGGCCGCTGCTCCCCTGCTCGCCGTCGACACGCCTTCGATGCTCTTCCGTGCGTTCTACGCGCTGCCGAGCAAGATCGTCGGCCCGGACGGGAAACCGGTCAACGCGTTGCTCGGCTCGGCCAACCTGATCCTCAAAGAGGTGGAGATCCACCAACCGCGCGCCGTCGTCCTTTGCTTCGGGCCTGACGCCGCCAGCTACCGGACCGAGCTCTACCCCGCCTACCACGCCAAGCGCGAGGAGGAAATGCCCGACGAGCTGGAGCCGCAGTTCGCCGCCGCCCGCGACTTCTTCGAGGCTTTCGGCTGGACCGTCGCGACCAGCGACGAGCTCGAGGCCGACGACCTGCTCGGCACCTACGCCGAGCGCGAGGCCGAGGCCGGCGGCCATGCCCTGTTGCTGACCGGCGACCGCGACATGTACCAGTGCGCCGGCGAGGGAGTCACCGTGCTCTACGTCCGCACCGGTGGCAAAGGCGCCGAAGAGGTTGGGCCGGACGAGGTGCGCGAGCGCTATGGCATCGGGCCCGAGCTGGTCCCCGACTTCATCGCCCTGCGCGGCGATCCCTCCGACGGCCTTCCCGGCGCCAAAGGCGTCGGCCCGAAGAAAGCCGCCGAACTACTGCGGGAGCATGGCTCCCTTCAGGGCGTGCTCGACAACGCGATCCGCGAGCGTCGCCCGAAACTCCGCGCCGCCCTGATCGAATCCCGCGACGACCTCATCGCCTTCAAGGACATCGCGACCCTGCGCGACGCCGGTGTCGATCCACCGCCGGACCGCGCCACCGACTGGACCGGAGCCGCCGCCGCGGCCCGCAAGCGCGGCATGAACCGCTTGGCCGAGCGCCTCGAACACGAAGACTCGTAGCGTCTCCAGACTTTTCCCCACCATAGGGTGGAAAGTCTGGGAACGGCGTCGTTCAGAGACGCGGCTGGGCCCGCAGCGCGGCGACGAGCCCCCAGCCGGAGACGATCGCCCAGACGCCCTCGAGCAGGACGAATCCCCACTGGGCGGAGTGGACCGCGAGCACGGCAAGAACCACCGAACCGACCAGGTTGAGGACGAGGTAGAGCCGCGAGCTCGGCTGCATGCGGTCGAACTGGACCGCCGCGAAAGCGGTGAGGATCAGCAGCGCGCCGATCACCTGAATCACCTGGTCCATCGCCCGAGCCTAGAGGCGCGCGAGTACGGTTGGTCGATGCCCTCGGTCCAGATCCCGTGGCGCGGCCCGGGGCCCGGCCGGCCCGACCTGTCCCTCCCTCCCGGCCCGATGCCGCTGCGCCGCGACGGGCAGACCCGCAAGCGCTGGCGCTACATCGGCGTCTTCGGCGAGCAGCTGATGCTCTGCGCCGCCCGCGCCGAGGTTGGCCCGCTCGGCCAGTCCTTCTGGGTGCTGTGGGACCGCGAGGGACGTCGCCACGACGCCCGCACGACGCTGCGCCCGGGCAGCCGCGAGGTGTGGATGGACGGCCCCCAACTGGAGATCGACTCCCCCGGCCTGCGCGCCAGTCTGCAGCTCGGCGAGATCGCCCCGATCGAATCGATTTGCCCCAGCGGCTCCAGCTGGGGCTGGACCCGCAAGCGCGCCGGTGTCCCGATCGAGGGCGTCGTCGAGGTCCCCGGCCAGCGCTGGGAGGTCTCGGCCCATGGCGTCGACGACGAGTCCGCCGGCTACCACCAGCGCCACACCAGCTGGAACTGGTTGGCCGGTGTCGGCCGGGCCACGGACGGCCGCGCGCTCGCCTGGAACCTGGTCGAGGGCGTCAACGATCCGACCATGAACAGCGAGCGGGCGATCTGGATCGACGGCGAGCCGACTGAGCCGGCACCGGTCGCCTTCGACGGCATGGAGGCGATCGACCTCGGCAGTGGCGAGCGCCTCGACTTCGCCTCCGAGTCCCGCCACTCCCGCGACGAGAACTTCCTCCTCTTCAGCTCCCGCTACCGCCACCGCTTCGGCACCTTCTCCGGCTCTCTCGGCGACCTGGCACTGGCCGAGGGCTTCGGGGTCATGGAGGAACACGACGCGGTCTGGTGATGCGGCTGGGCCATTGCCGCAAGAGAGCTTGATCTTTTCTCTCCGACCAGGGACTATTTCCGGCCGCGATCCGCGGGCAGGGACCGGAACGGAGGCTGCAGATGGAGCGATACGCAGGTACCCGACGCGTGGCACGCGGTGGTCGTCAGCGCAAGCCGGGCAGGCTGCTGGTCGCCCGACGTCGCCGAGCCGCCCGTAAGGCCGAGGCCTACATCGCTTCCTACAAATTCCCGGCCCACGTCGCAGCTCGAGTCACTCGCCGGGTTCCCGAGCTCGACGAGGCCAACTGGGGGCTGGTCGAGCAGGGCCTGCGCGAGTGGTTCGTCTGTTGCGCCTGGCGGGGCCGCACGATTCTCGGCATGCCGTCGCGCCTGGTCGACGAGGCCTGGCACGAGTTCATCCTCGACTCCCTTTCTTACATCCGCTTTTGCGAGGCCGCCTTTGGCGAGTACCTCCACCACACCCCCGACGAGGCGATGTCGACCCCGATGCCCGATGCGCTCGCCGATACCGTCCGCGCCTGGGATCGCTCCGAGCTCGGCTCGAGTGAGGAATCGGTGCTGTGGAACCTCGACGAGCGGTTCGGGGTCGAGCAGCCGCTGCGAGTGGGCGGCATGGAGCTGACCGCCGCTCGCTCTCGCGTGCCATTCCCCGCTGCGACAGGATGGGCTTGCGCCACCGGGGGCGCGTTCGTGGGTGGCGACGGTGGCGGTGGCAGCTCGGACGGCGGTGGCGGTGGATGCAGTGCCTCAGGCTGCTCCGGGGGCAGCGGCGGTGGGTGCGGGGGCGGTGGCGGTGGGTGCAGCGGGGGCAGCTAGCTCCCGCTGCCCCGGGAACGAACTTCGGACCTACCAGGTGTCGACGAAGCCGCGGGCATTCGTGCCGTGCGCCGGGCCGGCCGCCGCCAGCGTCGCCGCGATCAGGGCCCGGGTCTCGGCCGGGTCGATCACGTCGTCGAGCTCGAACAACGCCGCGGCGTTGAGCGCCTTGGCGTTCTCTTCGGCGGCGGTGGTGAGGTCGCGAACGCGCTGCTCACGCGCGGCCTCGTCGGCGATCGCTTCCAACTCCTTGCGCAGTGCCAGCCGCACCGCCCCCTCCAGGCCCATCGGTCCAAGGTGGGCACTCGGCCAGGCGACGGTGAGCAGTGGCTCGTGCAGGCTGCCGCCGACCATCGCCTGCGCGCCGAGGCCATAGCCGCGGCGCAGGATCACCGCGACCAGCGGCACCCGCAGCGCCGCCCCGGCGACCAGCAGCCGCGAGGCGTGCCGCACCAACCCGGTCGCCTCGGCCTCGGGACCGACCATGAAGCCGGGCGTGTCGACCAGCGAGACGAGAGGAAAGCCAAAGTTGTCGCAGAGCTGCAGGAAGCGCGCCGCCTTGTCGGAGGCGTCGCTGGTGATTGCCCCGGCCACGTGCCGGGAGTCGTTGGCGATGAACCCGAGCGGGCGTCCCTCGATCCGCGCCAGCGCGGTCACCAGCTCCGGGGCGAAGCGCTCGCGCAGGAAGGTGACCGAGCCCTCGTCGGCGAGCGTTTCGACGATCGGCCGCACGTCGTAGGCACGCCGCTGGCGCGCCGGGATCGCCTCGCGGAGAGCGGCCTGATCGGGCTCGGCCCCCGGCGGCGTCACCCCCTGGAAGTAGCCGAGCAGCCGCTTGGTCACCGCCGTCGCCTCCGCCTCGTCGGCGACGACCGCGTCGACGACGCCGTTGGCCGCCTGCATCGCGATCGGGCCAACCTCGTCGGGATCGACTTTCCCCAGCCCGCCGCCCTCGATCATCGCCGGCCCGCCCATCCCCAGCGAGACGTTCTCGGTCGCGACGATCAGGTCCGAGCAGCCGGCGATCACGGCGTTGCCGGCAAAGCAGCGCCCGGCGACGACGGCGATCCGCGGCACCAGGCCCGACAGCTTCGCCCAGAGCGCGAAGGCGCGGGTGTCGAGCGCCGAGACGACGGGGTAGTCGGTGTCCCCCGGCCGGCCGCCGCCACCCTCGGCGTAGAAGACGGTCGGCAGCCGCATCCGCTCGATCAGCTCGAAGAGGCGGTCCTTCTTGCGATGCCCAAGTGCCCCCTGGGTCCCGGCCAGGACCGTGTAGTCGTAAGAGAGGACGGCGCAACCGGCGCGCTCGCCGAACAGCTCGCCATTGACCCGTGCCGTGCCGCCGAGGAGGCCGTCAGCCGGCGTCCGCGCGATCAGCTCCTCGATCTCGCGCCGTCCGCGCTGGGCGGCGATCGCGAAGCGCCCGTACTCGACGAAGGAGCCGGGGTCGACCAGGTTGGCGATGTTCTCCCGCGCCGTTCTGCCACCGCCGGCGTGGCGACGATCGACGGCGTCGGCGCGGGCGGCGTCCTCGGTCAGCGCCCGGCGCGCGAGCAGCTCGGCCAGGTCGTCGCGCTCGCCACCGCCATCCGGCATCGAGCGCTAGCCGCCGAGACCGCCGAACACCGCGAACGGGTTGGCCGGGCGCTCGGCATAAGCGATCTGGCCACTGCCCTCGACGGTGACCTTGCTGCCGGCAGGCGCCTCGCCTTCGAGTCGCCCTGCCAAGTCCTTGGCGCTGTCCTCGTCGGCGGCGCCAACCACCAGGTACTTCCAGCGGCGCACGGCCGGCAGGCCCTCGGCCCGCAGCAGCTCGGCGAAACGGACGGCCTCGCGGTGGGACGGCAGGTCGACCCGGACCTCGAACTCCGGCTCGCCCCGTTCCGCCAGCTCCTTGCGCTCGGTCGCGATTCGCTCTTCGTGCTCGGCCACCCTGGCGGCATCGTTCGCGGGCAGCGGCAGCTCCGGGTCCTCCCACTCCTCCGCCTCCGGGTGCCAGTGGGTCAGCTCGGTGGTGAGATCCCAGCCGTGCACCCCCGCCAGCTTCGCGATCAGGTCGCGGGCCCGCTCGGCCTGATCGCGGCTCCCCGCGTATACGAAGACCCGCGGCCCGTCGCCGGAAACGATCAGCCGATCGTGGAAGGCTTCGCTGAGCTCGTGCTCGAGTTCGGCGGCGGCGAGCCGCTCGGTCAGCGAGCCGGCGTCGCGCTCGCCCTGAACCTCTATCTGCAACCGCCACTCGTCGTTCATGGGCTCAACATAGAGTCTCTTGACGATGAGCACCTCCCCAGATGCGCCCGCAGCCGGCGATCGCAGCGGCGTCGCCGTCGTCACCGACAGCACCACTTACCTGCCCGGCGGGCTGATCGAGCGCTGGGGAATCGAGCAGGTCAGCCTCTACGTCGGCTGGGCCGGCGACCACCGCCCTGAGCAGGAGTACGACCTCGAAGAGTTCTATGCGCGGCTGCGCGACTCCGACGACCTGCCCTCGACCTCGCAGCCGTCGGTCGGGGACTTCCTCGCCTGCTACGAGCCGCTGGCCGAAGCCGGTCGCGACATCGTCTCGATCCACATCGCCAGCGGACTCTCCGGTACCTGCGACAGCGCCCGCGAGGCGGCGCGGGTGATCGAGGACAAAGGACACCGCGGCCGGGTCGAGGTCGTCGACGGCCAGACCGGTGCCGGCGGGCTCGGCTGCCTGGTCCTCGCCGCCGCCGAAGCCGCCGCGCAGGGCCAATCGCAGTTGCAGGTGGTCGAGGCCGTCCAGCGCACCCGTGCCGGCCTCGAAATGTGGTTCTGCCTCGACACCCTCGAGTACCTGCGCAAGGGCGGGCGCATCGGCGCCGCCCAGGCCCTGGTCGGCTCGGCCCTGAAAATCAAACCGATCCTCACCTTCGGCACCGAGATCGCCCCGGTCGGCAAAGTCCGGACCAAGAAGCGGGCGATGGAGCGGATGGTCGCCTACCTGCGGGAGCTGCACGAGCGCGGCGCCGGTGGCTGGATCGTCCAGCACGCCCAGTCGTTCGACGACGCGGCAACCCTCGTCGCCGAGGGCAGGGCCATCTTCGGCAGCGAGCCCCTCTTCTGCACCCAGGTCGGCCCCGTCCTCGGCGCCCACCTCGGCTCCGGCTTTCTCGTCGGCGGCGTCGGCTGTGCGCCGGTGGCCGACTAGCGGCCGTTTGGCGCTCGGTCATATCGGGGTAGCCTGCCCGCATGAAGCTGAAGCTGCTCCTCGCGCCCGTCCTGCTCGTGCTCGTGCTCGCCCTCGTGGCCTGCGGCGATTCGGGAGACAGCTCGACCGAGAGCAGCGCCAGCTCGGAGACGACCTCGGAGCCGAGCGGTAACGCTCCCGCGCCCAGCGGTGAGGCGGTCCGCGCCGCCAAAGTCAAGATCGTCGAATTCGTCTACGGCCCCGATCCGGTCACGGTCCAGGTCGGCGGCAAGGTGACCTGGCAGAACGAGGACACCGCGCCCCACACCGCGACCGCCGACGACGGAAGCTTCGACACCGGCACTCTCGAGCGCGGCAAGATCAAGTCCGAGACCTTCAAGCAGGCGGGCACCTTCACCTACTTCTGCGAGATCCACCCGACGATGCACGGCACCGTCGAGGTGGTCGAGAAGAACTAGGGCCCTCCTGGGTCGCAGCTAGGGTTCGCTGGGTGAGCGCCGTCGAACTCCGCCGTCGTTGATCGAGCGCCTCGCCGCGGCGGTCACCGGGCCGCGCGGGCGCTCGCTGACGATCGCGGTATGGGCCCTGATCGCGGTCGCCGGCTTCCTCGGCCGCACGCAGATCGATGACGTCACCGCCGCCGGCCAGAACAGCTTCCTGCCCAAGAACGCGGAATCGACCCGCGCCCTCGACCTCCTCCAGCGCAGCCAGGGGGGTGGCGAAGAGGTCCCGGTCGTCATCGTCTTCGAGCGCAACGGCGGCCTGACCAAGGCCGACCTCGAGACGATCGGGCGGACCGGCGACGGCCTCAACGAACTGAAGATCGTCGGCGCCACGCCGATCGTCGATCCCTTCTCGGCCGACGCGAAGGCGCCGCTGGGCGACGTCGCCAAGATCGCCGACGGCATCGGGCCGATCTCCCGCGACGGCGAAGCGGCGCTGGTGGTGCTGGCGATCGACGCCGGCGACCGCGGCGCGATCCTGGCCGGGGTCGAGACGATTCGCGCCTACCTCGCCGCCCACGGCAGGCCCGGCCTCAACGCCTACGTCACCGGCCCCGGCGGGATCGCCGCCGACCTCGAGCAGGTCGCCGACGAAGCTGGCCAGACGCTGCTGATCGCGACCTTGAGCCTGGTCCTGATCCTGCTGCTCGTCGTCTATCGCGCGCCGCTGCTGGCGGTTCTGCCGCTGCTTGTCGTCGGCACCGCCTACCTGCTCGCGACCGGCATCGCCTACCTATTGATCGAGGCCGGCGCGATCACGGTCAACACCGAGGGCACCTTCCTCCTGCTGGTGCTGATCTTCGGCGCCGGTACCGACTACTCGCTGCTGCTGGTCCACCGCTACCGGGAGCAGCTGCGCGGCGGCAAAACGGCGGCGCTGGCGCTGTCCACCGCGCTGCGAGAGAGCGTCCCGGCGATCGCCGCCTCGGGCGGGACCGTGATCGCGGCGATGCTGGTGCTGCTGGTCGCCAACCTCGAGTCGACCCACTGGCTCGGCCCGATCCTGGCGATCGGGATCGCGGTGATGCTCGCGGCCGCCTTCACCCTTCTGCCCGCCCTGCTCTCACTGCTCGGCGAGCGCGCCTTCTGGCCGGTGGCTGGATCGGCGACCCGCGGTTCCCTTGTGACCCACACCGACGCTGAGGAAGCAAGCAATGTCTGGAGCCGGGTCGCGGACCTGGTGCGACGCCGCTCGCGGGCGATCGTCCTCGGCGTCTTCGGCCTCCTGGTCGTGCTGGCCCTCGGCAACCTCACCCACCACGGCACGATCGGGTTCGGCCAGGGCGAGACGCGCCCGACCGATTCCAGCCGCGGCACCGCGGTCCTGGACGCGCACTTCCCCCCCGGCATCGGCTCGCCGTTGACCGCCGTCGTCAAGGCCGAGGAGGCGAGCCGGGTCGCGGCGGGGATGAAGAAGCTCGCCACGGTCAAGCTGGCGCTGCCGGTACCGCCCACCGGCGCCAGCAACGAGGCAGTGGTGGTCGTGGTCCTGCGCGGCAACCCCTACTCGGGCGAGGCGGCCAACGCGGTCGAGGGAATTCGCGAGCGCCTCCACGCGATCGCCCCGGGCGGCCTGCTCGGCGGCATCCCGGCCGAGAACTACGACATCGAGCAGACCAACGCTCGCGACACCAAGCTGATCGTGCCCCTGGTCCTGCTCGTCGTCGCCCTGATCCTGGCGGCGGTGCTGCGGGCACTGGTCGCGCCGGCCTTCCTGATCGTCACCGTGGTCGCCTCTTTCGCGGCGACGCTCGGCCTCTGCACCTTTGCCTTCTCAGAGCTGGGCAGCGAAGGGATCGCGTTCGACCTGGTCCTGCTCTCGTTCCTCTTCCTGGTCGCCCTCGGAGTCGATTACAACATCTTCCTGATGACCCGGGCGCGTGAGGAGGCCGCCGTCCGCGGCACCCGCGAGGGCACCCTGGTCGCCCTCGCCAACACCGGCGGCGTTGTCACCGGCGCCGGCCTGATCCTCGCCGGCACCTTCGCCACCCTGACCCTGCTGCCGCTCGAGGAGCTGGTCCAGATCGGGGCGACGGTGGCAATCGGCGTCCTCCTCGACACCTTCGTCGTCCGCGCTCTGCTGATCCCCGCGATCGCCTACCGGCTCGGCGAGCGCACCTGGTGGCCGTCGCGCCTCAGTAACCCGTCCCGGTCTTGACCTGTTTGCGCTCGGAGGGGTGGGCGCCGCCCTTCTTCTCCAGGGTCGAGCAGGCCTGTTCGATGTCGTCGGCGAGGCGGTCGACCTGCTCGCGGCTGAGCGTCTCCTTGACCAGCGCCCGCAGCACTTTCACGTCTTCGGCGTTGGCCGGCATCGTGTAGGCGGGCAGCATCCAGCCGCGCTCGGCCGAGAGCTGCCAGGAGAGGTCGAACTCGTCGTAGTTCTTGCCCTCGATCAGCTTGAAGGCGACCAGCGGCAGCTGCTCCCGATCGGCGCCGATCAGCTCGAAGTCGCCGCAGGCCTCGAGGCGGTTGGCGAGGGCGCGGGCGTTCTTCTCCATCGCCTCCATGATGTAGGTGTAGCCCTGGCGTCCGTAACGGACGAAGTTGTAGTACTGGGCGAGCACCATCGAGGCGCCGGTGGAGAAATTGAGGGTGAAGGTGGCGTCGGTTTTGCCCAGGTAGTTCTCGTAGAAGACGAGGTCCTCGGCGAGGTCGGAGGTCTCGCGGAAGACGAGCCAGCCGACGCCCGGGTAGACGAGTCCGAACTTGTGCCCGGAGACGTTGATCGAGCGCACCTGCTCGAGCCGGAAATCCCACTCGGAGTGCGGGTAGAGGAAGGGCCAGACGAAGCCGCCGCTGGCGGCGTCGACGTGCAGCGGGATGTCGATCCCCTTCTCTTCCTTGAGTCCGACCAGGAGGTCGTTGATGCCGACGATGTCGTCGGCGTGGCCGGTGAAGGTGGTGCCGAGCACGGCGGCGACGCCAATCGTGTTCTCGTCGATCAGCGGCTCCACGTCCTCGGGCCCGATCGTGTACTTGCCTTCCTGCAGCGGCACGATCTTCGGCTTGACGTCGAAGTAGCGGCAGAACTTCTCCCAGACCACGTGGACGTCGCCGCCGAAGATCAGATTCGGCTCGTCGACCGGTTTCGAGGCGGCTTCGCGGCGCTGCTTCCACTTCCACTTCAGCGAGAGCGCGCCGAGCATGATCGCCTCCGAGGAGCCCTGGGTGCGGGCGCCGGTGGTCTCGCCGGGGGCGTGGTAGAGATCGGCGAGCATGCGGATGCAGCGTTGCTCGATCTCGGCCGAGATCGGGTACTCGGCGTGGTCGATGAAGTTGCGGTAGAGGTTTTCGCCGATCAGCCGCTGCGCCTCGGGCTCCATCCAGGTGGTGACGAAGGTGGCGAGGTTGCGCTGTGGATCCCCCTCGACGGCCAATTCCTCGTCGACCAGGCGCATCGCGTCCAGCGCCGACATACCGCTGGCGGGGAAGTCTTGGGCGGGCGCGTCCTCGGTGAGGAAGCGATTTCCGTAGAGCATGGCGGCCTCGTCGGCACTGTGTGAATTTGGCATTCGGTCACGCTATCGTGCCTGCAGCTCGCTACCGCTTAAGTTTCTCGATTCGCTACGAAAGGACCGGCTTTGCACGGCGACGACCTCAATGAGATGGGCCCGATCGACTACATCCTGGTCGAGTGGCCGGGCCGCCAGCCCAACGGTGAGGTGGCGCCCCACCTGGTCGACCTCGTCGACCGCGGCCTGATCCGGATCCTCGACCTCGCCTTCATCGCCAAGGCCGAGGATGGCTCGGTCGCCGGCCTCGAGATCGCCGACGTCGGCGGCGAGGTGGCCGAACTGGCGATCTTCGAGGGCGCCTCCTCGGGGCTGCTCTCAGACGAAGACATCGACGAGGCGGCCGGCGCGCTCGAGCCCGGTACCTCGGCGGCGCTGCTGGTCTTCGAGAACACCTGGGCCGCTCCCTTCGCCAGCGCCGTCCGCCGCTCCGGCGGCCAGCTGGTCGCCAGCGGCCGTATCCCCGTCCAAGCCGTTCTCGCCGCCCTCGACGCGGCCGAGGCGACTTCCTAAGAGAAGGAGACCCCATGCCAGGACTACTCAGAGGCGTCGCCCGCACCGCCGTCATCGCCGGCACCGCCACCTCCGTCAGCAACCGCGTCTCCCGCCGCCAGGGCCAACGCTGGGCGCAGCAGGAAGCCCAGGAAGCCCCCCAGCAGGCTCCCGTGGCGGCGGCCCCTACGCCTGCCCCGGCCGCTGCCGCGCCCTCGATGATCGATCAGCTCAAAGAGCTCGGTGAACTGAAAAGCCAGGGCATCCTTACCGAGGAGGAGTTCGCGGCCCAGAAGGCCAAGCTGCTCGGCGGCTGATCGCCGCCTGCCGGCGGGGCGAGGTACTTACTGAGGAGCGGGGCGACTGCTGGGGTCCTGCTCGGTGACCGTCAGCTCCGCGGTCGGGTTCACCTCGAGCCGCCCGTCCGGGATCGGCTCGCCGCTTTTGATCGAGAGGCCGTAGGTGCCGTCGGCGAGGCGCGCCTCGGCGCGCTCCAGGGCGGCCATGCGGTCTTTCAGGTCCTGGGCGCGGCCGGCGTCGAACTCGTCCTGGTAGAGGCCCTCGGAGTTGAAGTCGCCGGGCTCGCGACGCTCGTCGCCCTCCTCCGGGCTATCGCGCTCGACCGCCGCGATCTCCTGCTCGAGTTTGGCCCGCTCGGCGGCGAGAAGTTGGCGTGCGCGGTCGGAATCCATGTGAACACCGTACTCCAGCCGGCGCCGGCAGCTTGACCGGGGGGCCGGCGCGCTATCCTGACTTAGGACTAACTACAGAAAGTGGACTTGGTTATGGCCTATCGCCTGATCCCCCTCGACGAGGCAATCGTCTTTCCCACCGTCACCGCCACGCTGCCGATCGACGTCGGCGGCGAGGACCGTGTCTTCCTCCTCCCTCGCAGCGATGGCGAGTTCGCCCGCGTCGGCGTCGTCGCCGAGGTGCTCGAGAGCGGCCAGTCGCGCCGCGGCAACCCGGTTGCGACCGTGCTCGGCCTGCACCGCGGGCTGGCCGGCATCGCCATCGCCGGCGAGGACGACCCCGGGACCCTGCACATCGAGGTCCAGGAGTTCCACGACGGCCATCCCGACGACGAGCACACCCGTGAGCTGGCCCGCGAGTACCGCGCCGTGGTCGAGGAGATCCTCGAGCTGCGCGGCGACGATGGCCGCATCTCCGCTTTCCTGCGCTCCGTGCAGGAGCCGGGCGCGCTCGCCGACACGGCCGGACTCAGCCCCGAATTTTCCGACGAGCAGAAACTGCGGCTGCTCGACACCCTCGACGTCAGCGAGCGCCTGCAGGTCGCGGTCGAGCTGCAGCGCGAGCGCCTGGCCGAGCTGCAGGTGCGCAGCAAGATTCGCGACGACGTCGAGTCCGGCGCCCAGAAGCAGCAGCGCGACTACTTCCTGCGCAAACAGATGGAGTCGATCCGCAAGGAGCTGGGCGAGGACGAGGGCAACCTGATCGAGGAGTACGAGCGCAAGATCGCCGCGGCCGGGATGCCGGAGGAGGTCGCCGAGCAGGCCGGCAAGGAGCTGCGCCGGCTCGAGCG
Organism: uncultured Solirubrobacterales bacterium; assembly: GCA_963811375.1. Lineage (GTDB taxonomy): Bacteria > Actinomycetota > Thermoleophilia > Solirubrobacterales > 70-9 > VAYN01. The sequence continues at coordinate 180,209 of CAWEQY010000008.1, read as the reverse complement.
CCAGGGCGAGCAGTCGCCCGAGTCCTCGATGATCCGCAGCTACCTCGACTGGCTGATCGCGGTGCCGTGGTCCCAGCGTTCCGAGGAGCGGCTCGACCCCGTCCACACCCGCGAGGTGCTCGACGCCGACCACGCCGGTCTCGAGGACGTGAAGCGGCGGATCACCGAGTTCATCGCCGTTCGCAAGCTGCGCGAGGAGCGCGGAAAGAGCGAGGAGGACAGCCGCGCCAACGGGGCGATTCTGACCCTGGTCGGGCCTCCTGGCACCGGCAAGACCTCGATCGGCGAGTCGATCGCCCGTGCGCTCGGGCGCGAGTTCGTTCGCATCAGCCTCGGCGGCCTGCACGACGAGGCCGAGATCCGTGGCCACCGCCGCACCTACATCGGCGCCCTGCCGGGACGAATCGTTCGCGCCCTGCGCGACGCCAAGACGATGAACCCGGTGATCCTGCTCGATGAGGTCGACAAGGTTGGCGCCGACTGGCGCGGCGACCCCTCGGCGGCATTGCTCGAGGTGTTGGACCCGGCACAGAACCACTCGTTCCGCGACCACTACCTCGACGTCGAGGTCGATCTCTCCGAGGTCGTCTTCCTCGCCACCGCCAACCTGACCGACACGATCCCGGCGCCGTTGCTCGACCGCATGGAGCTGATCGCCTTCGACGGCTACACGACCGCCGAGAAGCTGGCGATCGCCCGCGGCTACCTGCTGCCCCGACAGCTCAAGCGCAACGGGTTGGAGCCGGAGGAGGTCGAGGTCAGCGAGGAGATCCTCCGCCGCGTCGTCATCGAGTACACCCGCGAGGCGGGCGTGCGTCAGCTCGAGCGCGAGCTGGGCAAGCTGCTGCGCGGGGCGGCGACCCGAATCGCCTCCGGCGAGTCCGAGCTGCCGATCGTGCTCGACGCCAAGGCGCTGTACGACGCCCTCGGCCGTCAGCGCTTCTTCCAGGAGTCGGTCGAGCGCACGGCGATCCCGGGCGTCTCCACCGGCCTGGCTGTCACCGGCAGCGGCGGCGACGTCCTCTTCATCGAGGCGACGGCGATGGAGGGCGACAAGGGTCTGGTCTTGACCGGCCAGCTCGGCGACGTGATGAAGGAGTCGGCGCGAATCGCCCTCTCCTACGTCCGCTCCCACAGCCAGGAGCTGGGGATCGACCCGGCTCGCTTCGACCGCGAGTTCCACCTGCATGTCCCGGCGGGAGCGATCCCCAAGGACGGCCCCAGCGCCGGCACGGCGATGACGACCGCCCTGGTCTCGCTGCTGAGCGGGCGGCCGGTGAAGCACACGGTCGGGATGACCGGCGAGGTCACCCTGCAGGGCCGGGTATTGCCGATCGGCGGGCTGAAGCAGAAGGTGCTCGCCGCCCACGCGGCCGGGCTGACCGAGGTGATCCTGCCCGAGCGCAACCGCGGCGACCTCGACGAGGTCCCGGACGAGGTGCGTGAGGCGATGAGCTTCCATCCCGTGATGAGCATCGGCGAGGTGCTCGAGCAGGCGCTGGAGCCGGCCGAGAAGGGTGCCGATGTCGCCGCGATGTCGTAACTGCTCCCCCGTCCCGACCGAGCTGCGGGCGGCCGCCGGCCTGCTCGAGCGCCGCTGGACGATGGCGACGATCTACGCCTGCTCCAGCGGCGCCGCCCGCTTCAACGAGTTCCGCCAGTCGCTGCCGGGGGTCTCGCCGACGACGCTCTCGGAGCGGCTGGAGCAACTCGAGGCGGCGGGGATCGTCGAGCGGCAGACGGTCGCCGGCCGTCCCCCCCACACCGAGTACACGCTGACCCGGCGCGGTCAGCGCCTGGCCCAGGCCGTCGCCGGCCTGCTCGAACACCGCTAGGAGGCTGCTTCGACCCGGTAACGAATGTGAGTGACTTCGGGCGTGTGGACGACGCGGGTCTGCTGCAGCTTCAGGTCGGCACCGACGTTCTCGAACAGCCGCTCGCCATCACCCAGCAGGACCGGGACGACGTTGAGCTGCAGCTCGTCGATCAGACCCGCCGCCAGGTACTGCTGCGCGGCCCTGGCGCCGCCGCCGAGCCTGACGTCCTTGCCTCCCGCCGCCTCCTGGGCCTGCGCCAGCGCGGACTCGATGCCGTCGGTGACGAAATGGAACGTCGTCCCGCCCTCCATCTCCAGCGGCTCGCGCCGATGGTGGGTGAGGACGAAGACCGGAACGTGAAAGGGCGGATCCTCTCCCCACCATCCGCGCCAGGAATCGTCCCAGGGACCTGGACCGCCGCCGAACATGTTGCGGCCCATCACCACCGCGCCGACGTTCTCCATCGCCTCTTCGACGATCTCGCTGCTGGGGTTGACCTCGCCGCCGCTGCGTCCGTGCGACTTCCGCCAGGCATCGAGCTTGAGGGCCCACTCGTGCAGCTGACCGCCGCCTTCGCCCAGCGGGTGCTCCTCGCTCTGGTTGGGCCCGGCGACGTAACCGTCCGCCGAAATCGTGATTTCGAACCTCAGCTTCGACACTGCCGAGACCATATCTGCAAGGTGCCGCACCCGCCTAAGATCGGACGATGCCCGAGTGGCCGCCGATCGACGAGCCGGAGCTGCGCAAACGCCTGGCGATGGATGACGAGGAGTTCGCGGCATTCATCCGCGGCGTCGTCTCCCAACTGGCGCCACGCGCCTGCGACGCGGCAGCGGTAGCCCTGGCGGTGGGATACCCGTGGGAGCGCCCGGCGGGCTCCTACTTGTTGGCGGCCGGAGCGGTCGACCCGCTCGTGGCCATGGAGGCCCGGGCCCGCGAACTCCTCATTGCCCGGTTCGCCACCGCCGACGGCAGACGCCTGCCGATTCTCTCGATCGGCTCGAACGCGGCGCCGACGGCGCTGGAGCGCAAGTTCGCCCACTTCGGCGACGCCGAGGACCGCACCGTCCTCGCCCTGACCGGCCGCCTGCACGAGTTCGACATCGGCGTCGCCGCCCAGCCGACGATGTACGGATCGATGCCCGCCACCCTCTTCCGCAGCCCGGGAACCGCGGTCCGCGCCACCATGCTCTGGGTCACGCCAGCTCAGTTCACCCAGCTCGCCTGGTCGGAGATCACCTACCGCCTCGGCCGCCTCCGCGCTCGCTTCGCCGTCGAGGAGATCGCCGTCGGCTTCGAGGAAGTCCTTGTCTTCGTCTCCCGCTTCGGCACCTTCTGCCCGCGCGGCGAGCCGGTCGCCCTCGCCGCGACCGCAGCCACGGGCCGCACTGCTGTCGCCCTAACCGAGGAGCAGCTCCTCGACGCCGCCGCGACCCTTGCCATTGGCTCCGACGCCAACGCCGAGACGCTCGTCCGCGCGATCTTCGAAGACCCGGCCGCAACCGTCGCCAAGATCGCCGCTACCGTTCACAAGGCGGCGCTGCCCTTCGCCTCGGAGGGTTGGGCTCCCTTCGAGTAGTTCCGTTCGACGGCCCCCCGCCGCTCCCACCAGGCCCAACCGACCATCACCGCGCCGGCGTAGAGCCAGCCGAGCAAGACGTCGAAGAAGTAGTGCTCGCCGGTGGCCATGAGGGTGAACCCCATCGCCAGCGGATAGAGCGCCAGCAACGGTCGCAGGCGCGGGCGCACCCGCCCCCAGAGGAACATCGCCACCAGTGCCGTGAAGGCGGAGTGCAGCGAGGGCACGGCGGCAACCATGTTGGCGCTCGTCTGGCCCTTGGAGAAGAGTCCGGCGGTGCCCACCCCCAGCACTCCCCAGCCCTCCGAGGTGGTGCGATGGACATCTTCGAGCAGGCCCATTTCCGCCGCCATCCAGGGCGGTGCCGCCGGGAAGACGATGTAGGTGGCGACGCCCGCCAGGGCCAGCGAGACCAGGCGCTTGGCGAAGCGCAGGAAGCCGAGCCTGTCGCGGATCCAGAGGATGCCGGCGAGCGCGAAGGGAACGATGAAGTAGGAGGTGTAGACGAGCGTGAAGGCGACGTCCCACCAGTTGACGACGCCGGGCTCGTAGAGGCGGGCCTGGAGCCATTCGGTGGGTGTCTCGCCAAAGAAGAGAAAGCGGTCGAAGTCGATCATCGGGTGGACGTGGACGCCGATGCCGAGCGAGTCGGCGGCGCCGCGGGTGAGGTCGTAGGCGCAGAGCACGATCACGATCGGCAGCCAGTCGACGACGATCTGCAGGATCTCCCGCGGGTGGCGGCCGATCGAGTTGCAGGCAAGCGCCCCGCAAACCCAGGCGATGACCAGCTCGCGCTGGACCGGAACCCCGTAGTGCACGCTCCAGGCGATCAGCGAGACGAAGTAAAGCGCCAGCGCGCCGCGCCGTACCTGCGGCCAGTAGGCAAAGCGAAAATCGCTGGCCGGTTCGGCCCCCACCTGCGCGAAGTCGGTCGTGCTCACGACACAAATCTATGTTTTGTAACAGCGGGGTGACGGGTGCAGCACTCGTTCTCGATGAAGTCGATCGACAGGCAATCCAGGAAAGTCCCCAAACTGGCCAGCCAGCCAGTACGATCTCCAGCGGTGGCTGACGAAACTGAGACGAGAGCGCCCCAGCGCGAGGTCGAGAAGGAGATGGTGCTGGAGCGCGAGCACTGGGTCGAGGGTCCGCCCCAGGCCCTCTTCAAGGAGATGCGCGGGCAGTGCCCCGTCCACTGGACTCCCGAAGTCACCGAGGTCCCGGCCGCGGCGGGCTTCTGGTCCGTGACCAGCGCCGACGACGTGCACGCGGTGAGCCGCGACTGGGAGACCTACTCCTCCGAACTCGGCGGCGTCGTCGTGATCGACGAGGTCTTCCCGATCGAGCTGGCGCGGGCGATGTTCATCGGCATGGACCCACCCAAGCACGACCGCCTCAAGGCCCTGTTTCAGGCGGGGTTCACGCCAAAGCGGATCGCCGCCCACGAGGACGAGATCAGGAAGATCGTGGTCGGCGTCCTCGACCGGCTCGAGGGCCGCGACAGCTGCGACCTGGTCACCGACGTCGCCCAGCCCGCGGTCTCCCGCGTGATCGGCGCCTTCATGGGCATCCCCGAGGAAGACGACGCGATCTGGGCCGAGTTGATGAATTCGGCCCTTGCGGCCAGCGACCCCGACTACAGCCCCGATGGCCTCGACAACATCGAAGAGACGATCCAGAAGACGATCGCCGAGGTCTTCACCCGTTGCGGCACGCTGATCGCCGCGCGTCGCGAGAACCCGACCGACGATCTGACCAGCGTCCTCGTCCACGCCGAGGTCGAAGGCCAAAAGCTCGAGGAGCACGAGATCGTGATGGGCTTCTTCCTCCTCGTCGCCGCCGGCAACGACAGCACCAAGGCGACTTACTCCAGCGGGATGCGGGCGCTGCTCGAAGACCCGGAGCAGCTCGCGCTCGTCCGCGACGATCCCTCGCTGGTCCCCGGCGCGGTCGAGGAGTCGCTGCGGATGTTCCCCGCCTTCGCCCACTTCCGCCGCACCGCGACCCGCGACACCGTCCTCAACGGCAAGGAGATCAAGAAAGGCGAGAAGGTGGTCATGTGGTACGCCTCGTCCAATCGCGACGAGAGCCGCTACGAGGACCCCGACCGCTTCGACGTCCTCCGCAACCCCGAGCACCAGGCCTTCGGCGCCGGCGGGCGCCACTTCTGCCTCGGCACCGCCCTTGCCCGCCTCGAGTTGAAAATCCTGCTCGAGGAGACCCTCGCGCGCTACCCGGACATCTCCCTGGCAGGCAAGCCGACGTTCGTCGAGTCGGCCTTCCTCAACCAGCTGAAAACGCTCCCGGTCAAGCTCTCCACCTAGTTCTCCCCGGGCTCGAGCGCCTGCTCCATCTCCTCGGCGAGCTCGGGATGGCCGTACGGCCCCGGCTCGCGCAGGGCGTCGATCACCTGCCGCCGGGTCTCCACATCCTTGTTCTGGCTGAGCTTGCGCTTGCAGACGAAGCGGGAGATCGGCAGCCGGGTCAGGACCGCGAGGTTCTCCTCCTCGCCGAGGATTTCCGGCGCCTTGTAACAGTGGGCGACGGTGAAGTTCCAGGTGGGGCACGTTGTTCGCGCTCGGCGGGTACCAACTCGGCGACAAGAGCAGGACGGGATAGTGAGAGGCGACGATTTCACCGTCGCATCGGGTCATCTTTGACGATCGGGCAGTTCGACCCCTTGCCGGGGCCTATCCTCTGGTCATGGCAGGAGATTCGGGGTCGCCAACCGGGAAGCCGTCGAATACCGACACAGACGCTTCCCCACCATCAGACCGCATCCGTCTCCCCAGCAAGGAAGAAAGGGAGGCGAAGATGAAAAATCTGGTCGAGATGCATAAGCGCAACGTCGAGAAGCACGACGTTGCCAGCCCGGGGGAACCCTCCGCAACGCCGGACGCGGCAGATGGTGGAGGTGACGTGCTGGCCTGGCTCAGGGCGTGGCCGGCGCCATCGACAGGATCCCCCTGACAACACACTGGACTCCCCACAGCGAGAGACGCTATGGGAAGAGGCCGCGGTCCAACATCGCGCCTCCAAGGCCCATCGAGACTCCAGCGCCCACGATTGAAAGACCTCCGGTCACAGGTGCCGCCGGAGCACCGATAAGCGCGTTTGCGCCCAGTGCGAATGCGCCGCCGACGACGAGAAACCCCCGGCGAACGATACGAAGCCTGGATCGACGGTCTTCCTCGCCCCGATGTTGCTCCAATGCCGCCGCCAGCTGCTCTCGCAACTCTTCGAGACCAGGGTTGACCCCCTCCGGGTCAGGAAGCTGCCACTCGGCCGCGGCGTGCATCTGACGCATCGTCGCCGTCAGGCGATCGCGGCTGCTGCGGTCGAGTCCAAGGTCGCCAAAGAGACGGCTCTCCGCCTCCAGAAACGCCTGGAAGAGCATCGCGTCTTCCCAGGTCCGTTCAATTGCATCCCGATGCTGAGCGGTTGCCTCCCCTGCCGCGGCGACCGTCTCCGCGAGATCCGACTTCCCGAGGAAGCCGTCCACCGCCCGTGCCGAAGTCAGCAGGGCCCGCTCCAGATACTCCGCCCGCTTCGCCTCGTCGCGCGTGCTCTCGGCCTCATCGAGAGCACGGTTGATGGCGGCCAGGTCGTCGCGCAGCGTTACCAGTAACACGATGTGAGCAACACTACCGTCCCGGTTCGCGGCTCAAGACGGCTCGGGGAGGACGCGCTCAGGTGCCGACATAGGCCGCGAGGTGCTCGCCGGTGAGGGTGGAGCGGGCGGCGACGAGGTCCGCGGGTGTGCCCTCGAAGACGATCCGGCCGCCGTCGTGGCCGGCGCCGGGGCCGAGGTCGACGATCCAGTCGGCGTGCGCCATGACCGCCTGGTGGTGCTCGATGACGATCACCGACTTGCCGGAGTCGACGAGCCGGTCGAGCAGGTCGAGCAGCCGCTCGACGTCGGCGAGGTGGAGGCCGGAGGTTGGCTCGTCGAGGACGTAGACGTCGCCCTTCTCGGCCATCTGGGTGGCCAGCTTGAGTCGCTGCCGCTCGCCACCGGACAGCGTCGGGAGCGGCTGACCGAGGCTGAGGTAGCCGAGCCCGACGTCGGCCAGCCGGTCGAGGATCCTGTGCGCGGCCGGCGTGCCCGCCTCGCCATCGCCGAAGAACTCCTCCGCCTCGGTGACCGACATCGCCAGCACCTCGTTGATGTCCACCCCGCCGAATTTGTATCGGAGCACCTCGGCCTGGAACCGCTTCCCCTCGCACTCCTCGCAGGTGGTGGCGACGCCGGCCATCATCGCCAGGTCGGTGTAGATGACGCCGGCGCCGTTGCAGTTGGGGCAGGCGCCTTCGGAGTTGGCGCTGAACAGCCCCGGCTTGACGCCGTTGGCCTTTGCGAACGCCTTGCGGATCGGGTCGAGCAGCCCGGTGTACGTCGCCGGGTTGCTCCGCCGCGAGCCCTTGATCGCCGCTTGGTCGACCGAGACCACTCCGTCCCGCCCCGAAACCGAGCCGTCGATCAGCGAGCTCTTTCCCGACCCGGCCACACCGGTGATCGCGACCAGCACGCCGAGCGGGATGTCGACATCGACGTCCTCCAGGTTGTGGGTGCTGGCGCCGCGCACCTCCAGGGCTCCCGACGGTGCTCGCACCGACGGCTTCAAGGAGGCGCGGTCGTCCAGGTGCTGTCCGGTCAGCGTGCCGCTGGCCCGCAGCCCGTCGACGCTGCCCTCGAACACCACCTCGCCACCGGCAGTGCCGGCGCCGGGACCGAGATCGACCACCTGCTCGGCGATCTCGATCACCTCCGGCTTGTGCTCGACGACCAGCACGGTGTTGCCCTTGTCGCGCAGCCGCAGCAGCAGCTCGTTCATCCGCTGGATGTCGTGTGGGTGCAGCCCGACCGTCGGCTCGTCGAAGACGTAGGTGACGTCGGTGAGCGACGACCCGAGCTGGCGGATCAGCTTGGTGCGCTGTGCCTCGCCGCCCGACAGCGTGCCCGACGAGCGGTCGAGCGAGAGGTAACCCAGCCCGATCTCCACGAACGACTCGAGGGTCTGCTGCAGCGCTTCGAGCAACGGCGCCACCGACGGCTCGTCGACGCCGGCGACCCATTCGGCGAGGTCGCTGATCTGCATCGCACAGGCGTCGGCGATGTTGATCCCCTTGATCTTGGAGGAACGGGCGGCCTCGTTGAGCCGGGTACCGCCGCACTCGGGGCAAGCGGTGAACGTGATTGCCCGGTCCACGAACGCCCGGATGTGCGGCTGCATCGCCTCCCTGTCCTTGGCGAGCATCGACTTCTGGATCTTCGGGATCAGACCCTCGTAGGTCAGGTTGACGTCGTCGACCTTGATTTTGGTTGGCTCCTTGTGGAGCAGGTCGTGGAGTTCCTTTTTGGTGAACTTGCGGATCGGCTTGTCCGGGTCGAAGAAACCGCAGCCGCGAAAGATGCGGCCGTACCAGCCGTCCATGCTGTATCCGGGAATCGTCAGCGCCCCCTCGTTGAGCGACTTGCTGTCGTCGTACAGCTGGGAGAGGTCGAAGTCGGTGACGGATCCCACGCCCTCGCAGCGCGGGCACATGCCGCCCGTCCGCCTGAACGAGCGCTTCTCCCTCGTCTTCTTGCCGCCCTTCTCGATCGTGACCGCACCGGCCCCGCTGATCGTCGCGGTGTTGAAGGAGAAAGCGTTGGGCGAGCCGATCTGCGGCACTCCCAACCGGCTGAAGACGATCCGCAGCATCGCGTTGGCGTCGGTGGCGGTGCCGACCGTGGAGCGGGGGTTGGAGCCCATGCGCTCCTGGTCGACGATGATCGCCGTCGTCAGCCCTTCCAGCAGGTCGACCTCGGGCCGCGCCAGCGTCGGCATGAAGCCCTGCACGAAGGCGCTGTAGGTCTCGTTGATCAGCCGCTGCGACTCCGCGGCGATCGTGCCGAACACCAGCGAGCTCTTGCCCGAGCCGGAGACGCCGGTGAACACCGTCAGCCGACGCTTCGAGATCTCGACGCTGACGTCCTTGAGGTTGTTCGCGCGCGCGACCCGCACGCGGATCAAATCGTGGCTATCGGCAACGTCTGGCGCGGGCGACCGCGTGTCCTTCTTGGCCAACGCTCTACGCGGCGGGCGGCTGGTCGATGCGGACCATATTGCCGGACGGGTCGCGCACGGCAAGGTCCCGCGTGCCCCACGGCTGGTCGGTCGGCTCCTGCACGATCTCGGCCCCGGAGGCGCGCAGCTTCTCGAAGCTGGCGTCGAGGTCGTCGCTGTGGAAGTGGACGCCGTTGAGGGCGCCCTTGGCGACGAGCGCGGCAACCGCCTCGCCGTCGGCGGGACTGCCGTTCAGGTAGTTCGTGAGGACGATCGCCACGTCGGGCTGGGAGGCGGCGCCGACGGTGAGCCAGCGGAAGTCTTCTTTGCCGACGTCGTTGCGCAGCTCGAGGCCGAGCGTGTCGCGGTAGAACGCCAGAGCGAGGTCGGGGTCATGGACGATTACGAAGCATTGGGAGAGAGTCAGGTTCATGCCCGCAAGGCTAGGGCGTCGGCGCCCCGCTCGTTTCTCCAATCCTGCTCGGCTTGCGGCTCGGGCGGGTGAGGTCCTTGGCGATGCAGCCCGGCACCCCGGCAAGCGCGCCGTGGTCACGGGCCCGGTAGGCCGTCGGCGTCTCGCCGACCAGCTGGGTGAAGCGGGCGCTGAACGAGCCGAGCGACGAACACCCGACCTCCATGCAGACCTCGGTGACCGAGAGGTCGCCACGGCGCAGCAGCGCCTTCGCCCGCTCGATTCGCCGCGTCATCAGGTACGCGTAGGGCGTCTCCCCGTACGCGGCGCGGAACTGCCGCGAGAAGTGCGCGCTGGACATCAGCGCCGTCCGGGCCAGCGCCTCGACGTCGAGGGGGCGCGCGTACTCGCGGTCGATCAGATCGCGGGCGCGGCGCAGGTGCGCGAGGTTGGCGAGCTCCTCCGGAGTCACGATGCGAGCGTAGCGGCGTGCGAGCACCGGATCGACCCCTCAGACCGCCGTCGCTCCTTGCCACTCACCCCGGGGTATCTATCCAACGGACGATCAGCCCGTTACGCACCGCGTGATACGCAGGCGCCGGCCGCGGTCACCGGACAGACAGTGCCCGCTAGCGAGGATGCGTAATCGGCGCCAGCACGCGGAAGTGCTTGATCGTCGCTGGTCCGCGCAGTCCGGTCGGGCCGATGGCGCGCACACGCAGCACGTGGCGCCCAGGCGCTGCCCAGTAACGCAGCGGTGAGTCACAGAGCCGGTAGCGACCGCGGTCGCGCTTGCATTCGAATCCCCTTGCCCTGGCCGGTGAGTAGAAGCGAAACCGGGCACGAATGTGGCGCTGGCGCGTGATCGAGACTTTCCAAAAGTGTTCGGCGAAGACAAGGATCGTGCGGGGGCGCCGAGCGACCTTGCGGGCCCCGTCACGACCGGGCAGATCGCTTGGGGCTGAGAACGGATCGGTGGCGGTGAAGATCCGGCCGTCGATGCCGACCAGGGCGCAGAGTGAGGTCGAGGCGCAGGACGCCGCGAAAAGCGCGTTTCGCGGTGGCTGCATTTCTTCTTCGTTCTCGGTGGGCCGGAAGGGAACGAGGTTCTCGAAGTGCCAGGAGCCGGCGCCTCCGGTCGGGTCGGTCGAGGCGAGGATGTCGCCGTTGTTGTCGACCGCCACACAGCGACTCGCGTTGGGGCAGGAGACACCGGTGATCTGCACCGAGCCGCCGGCGTTTGCCTCGCTCCAGCTTGCGCCCCCGCTGGCGGGAGCGGTCGAGGTGAGGATGTTGCCCGTCAGGTTGCCGGCGGCGCAGAGCAGGGTCGATACGCAGGCGACTCCTTCGAGGTCACCGGGCCCACCTGGCGTCCCCGCCTCCTTCCAGGCCGAAGCGCCGCCGGTGGGGTTGGTGGAGACGAAGAGCTGGCCTCCGCGGGCGACGGCGACGCAGAGCGAGGGGGTGCCACAGGAGACACCGCGCAGGTCGAGCGGATCGCCGAGCTGGGTCGCCTCCCATTGGCCCGCGGTCGGGTTGGTCGAGGTCAGGACCTTGCCGCTCGCGCCGTAGCCGCCGGAGACCGCGGCGCAGAAGGATGGCGTGGGACAGGAGACCGCGTTCAGGTGCGTGGCGCCGTGGCCGCCCCCTTCGTTGATGACCGTCGGCATCCAGGCATCGGCACCACCGGTCGGTTCGGTCGCGACGTAGACGAAGCCTTCGTAGCTGGCCGCGACGCAGAAGCTCCGCGAGGCGCAGGAGACCGCCTTCAGCCTGCCGCCCGGCTCGGGGCAGTGCGGTTCTCCCTCGGTGCAGGTCTTCCCGGGCCCGACAGGATAGGAGGGGTTGACCACGTGCCATCTGTCGGCGCCGGCGGTTGGCGCCTGCGAGAAGGCGAGGGTGTTCAAGCCACCGACCGCGACGCAGAGGGAATCGGTCGGGCAGGAGACCCCGGACAACGGCGGCCCCCAGGAAGCCGAGCCCGGCGTCGGAGGCAGCTGCCGTTCCGTCCAGTTCGAGGCCGCGGCCGAGCCGGCACCCGCGGCGAGAGTCGCGATCGCACAGCAGGAGACGAGAAGCATGCGCTTCACAGCTCGAGTCGTCCTTTCAGGCGTCAATCTTGGGGCCGCTCGCGCGCGGAGCTGACGATTCCTGACTGCAGGTAAGCGGTCTCGCGGAACACGGTGTCGTCGGGGATCCCGGGGTAACCGGCGGCCTTCGCGTTGAAGATCATTTCGGCCTCAGCGAGGATCTCGGAGGTGCGTGGATCAAAGATGTACCTGCGGCCGAATCCGCCGTCCCTGACCCAGCTGATCGCGTCGCCCTTACGCCCGGTGCCATCGGCCACATCGCGCTCGAGCCCGATGCCGGGAATTTCAGCGAGGGCATTGAAGGCAGCCGCGCGGAGCGCCGGGCCCGTGATCGGTTCGCTGAGGATTTCCAGGAGCCTTTCGACCGTCGCCCCGCCTCTGGGCGAAGCGGCCGGGGACGGATCAACCGACCTGCTTCCATCGCGGCGGTTTTCGATGGTCAGGCGCAGAGCTTCAGGCTCGGTCGGAAGCTGGGAGAGCCTGGAGAGGTAGGAGAATTCACGGCGGCCCCGGAATGCCTTGGATGAGTAAGCCTTCAGGGGACGTCCGGAGCTGTCGCGCCCCACATGATGTTCGGCGGGGTCGTAGGCGAAGGGGGGCGGTGAGCCAGCCCCTTCCCAAAGCCTTTGGTCCGCGGCTGAGAAGAAGCCGATCCGGCCGAGGGCTTCCCGCTCGCGCGTCGTCCCGTCAGCGTCCGTCCAGACTTCCTTCAACGTCGGCACCAGGGCATAGCGGGCGCTCGGATCGCTGATCGGCACGAAGTACCTGGGATGCCTCTTCGAGCCCGTCCCATGGCCTTTCGGGAGCCAGCCCTGCAGTTGGACCTCCTTGGTCTTCGTGTAGAGGAGCTGCCCGGGTGCCGGCGGCGCTTCGACCTCGGTCTCGGATGCTTCGGCGGCGCTGGCGGTCTGGCGCAGATCGGCGGCGACAGCGGCTTGGGACAAGGCTTCGTCGCCGGTCGGGACATAGTCCGACCCGCCCCCCTCGCTAAGCCCGAAACCACCGAAACCGCTGGGCAGCGCCGGGACCTGCTCACAGTCTTCAACCGGGCCTTCCGCGATCCCCATCTTCGTGATGCTCCCCCCCTCGGGATCCCCGTCATAGGGGACGGGAGTTCCGGAGAGAACCACACTCTGGTCGGGGTGAAATGCTTTAGGATCCAGATTTATATTGGGAACCAGTTTGCGCATTTCTTCTTGGGAAATCTCGCCGCGCCTGTATTTCCGAAAGCTCTCGCGCAAGCTCTCACGCGATCTCTGGGTGCCGCCGACCCCGATGGTTATAGGTCCGCCCGGCCCTCCCATGGTCATACCGCCGAAAGATCCACCGCCCGGAAGGTGTACGACCGATTCCGTGTAGTGCGGTTCCCGGCAAACCTTGCCGGCCGGCAGCCAGGTCACCTGGGACCGGATCCCGGCGTCCTCGAGGGCCGCTTCGAGGCCAGAGGCATCTTCGAGGCTGTAGATCTCGATCGTGACTCCACCGCCCTCCCGCGGTTCGACGGCGAAGGCCTTGGAGGAGTTGTCGCCGCCGGCGCTGACGATCAGCGCGACCACGATCGCGGCGAGGGCCGCGGCGGCGCCCAGCGCCAGGCGCGGACCGCGCCGACGCCAGGCACTGGCGGGCCGCGGACCTTGCCCGCCGGGGCCAACCGCGTCGACCAGCGCCGCCCGCCGCGCCTTCAGGGTGGCGTCATCGGGAAGCAGGGGTGAGAGGTCTGGGTTGGGCTTGGTCACAGCGACTCCTCCGCGGGTCTGGTTACTGCGGTCAGGTCGGGGAAGGCATCTCCGAGGCGGGCGCGAGCGCGGGCGAGGCGGGAGCGCACCGTGCCGACGGGAAGATCGAGGGCCTCGGCGATCCCCCCGTAGGAGAGATCGCTCCAGGCGAGCAGGGCGAGCACCTCCCGCTCCCGCCGCGGCAGCGCCCGGATCGCCTCGCTGCCCTCGCGCAGCTGCTGGATCGCATCGACACGGGCGATCGCCTCGCCCTCGAGGTCATCGGGGAGCTGGCCGACATTTCGCACCCGCTCGAGGGTGTCGCGGTAGCGTCGCTGGCTCCGCCACTGGCGGCGCACGACGTTGTTGGCGATCCCCAGCAGCAGCGGTGCGGCGTTGTCCGTGCTCAGGGTCAGGCGCTGGCGCTTACGCCAGGCTTCGAGGAAGACCGTCGCCGTCGCGTCCTCGGCGGCCTGCAGGTTGGCGGTGCGCCAGAGGCAGTAGGACTGGATCGTGCGGGCATGGCGCTCGTAGAGGTTGCCGAACGCCTCGGCGTCGCCGGATCTTGTGCGCTCCCAGAGCTGCAGGTCATCTGCCATCACCTCTATATGCCCGCGTCCCGCGATTCGGTTCCCGCTCTCACTCAGGTTCGAATCCTGCTCCGCTATTTCGCGTTTCAGGAGAACTCAAAAAACGGCGAAAAGTGCCGGGAAAAGCTGAGCAGGCCAGTTTTGGCTTGTTCAAGCGGTTTGAGCTGGTCCGAGCTGGACCCAGTCTCGCTCAACTTAGTCCCACTCAGTACAGCGCTTCCTCACTCCTTCTGCCGGCGGGCGTGACTCACGCCAACCGGCAGGCGAAAAGCGCTGCCTCACGGTCTTCGAAGATCAAGCCGTTATCGGTGAGGCCCGTGATCTGGAGCATTCGCAAGACCTGGGCGGTCGGACTGTGCGCGACCAGCTTCCGACCGTCCACTTGGCTGGCCTGCACGATGACCGCGATACCGGTGGAATCGATGAACTCGCAAGAGGAGAGGTTGATCAAGACCTGTTTCTGGTCCGGGCGTTCGATTGCCTCGCGCAATTGGTCCGCGACGGCGAGGTCGAGCTCCCCATGGATTTCGATCTCCGTTTGCCCGTTACCGAGGTCGGTCTCGATCAATTTGAATGGATTCATTTTGAGGCGGTGGGGACAAGGAACCGCACACTGCTCCAGAAGCCCAAACGCAAGCTGAATATAGCCGCTCCCCTGTGGAGCACTCCGCTGTAGTTAGGCGTTTTCAGCGCTGGGGCGCGGGGTAGGTTGCCGACTACCGGACTACGAATTTTCGCCTGCGGCTGGGCAGAAAGGTATCTCGCGCAAAACATGGTTGGCACCGAAGGCGCGATGCGCCTGTCCTTTGCGGCCGAACCGAACAACGTTGTCAAGGCGCGACGGGCGGTCAGCGATCTCGCGAAGCGGTTGGGGATCCAGGAACCGGGGCTCGGGGACCTGAAGACGATTGTCAGCGAGGCCTGCGCGAATGTCGTCAGGCATGCCTATCCGGAAGGCGAGGGCAGCTTCGAGCTGGAAGCGCTACCGGAGGGCGAGAACTTGACGGTCATCGTTCGCGATTCGGGGATTGGGATGCGGCCCATGGTCCAGGCCCAACCTTCCAGCCTGCGGCTGGGCCTCGGTCTGATGTCGACCCTGTCGAATCATTTCGAGATCTCTCACAGCCCAGGGGGCGGGACGAAAGTTCTGATGCAGGTACCGATTCCCTCCTGAGCGAAAAGAGAGTGTGCTGACCCGCCAGAGCGATCCCGACAGTACGTCCGGGACGTCTAGAAGCAACTCGCGGTCAGCAGGCAGACATCGTCGCTGTGGTCGCTGTCATCGAGCGCATGAAGCAGAGTTGCGCTGAGGCTCGAACCGGCGTCGCGCTCCAGAGCCCGCACCTGACCGACCAGGAGCTCCAGTCCGATGTCGATCCCCCGGCCGCGGCGCTCGACCAAGCCGTCCGTATAGAGCACCAGCAGGGTCTCGGGCGTCAGCTGACAGGTAGCTTCCGGACGGCGGCGGCGCTCCTTTCCATATCCGGCAAGCGGACGCGAACGGCCTTCCCAGAGGAGCCGGGTTTCGCCCCCGGAGACCAGGACAGGGGGAAGATGGCCTGCGCACGCGAACCGCAGTTCCAGCGAGCGGAGATGCAGCTCGGCATAGACGACCGTCGCCATGAGACCGACGTCGTGACGTCTCGCATAAGCGTCGAGCGCCTCCAGCAGGCGTCCTGGTTGCAGGTCGGTGGAGGCAAGGGCCCGGGTGGCGCTACGCAACTGCCCCATCGCGGCGGCGGCCTCGATGCCGCGGCCGACAACGTCGCCGACCACGAGTCCCACCCTGTCCTCGTCGAGCCAAAATGCGTCGTACCAGTCGCCACCGACTTCGAGCTGGCCGGCCGCCGGCCGGTAGCTCGCGACGACCTCGAGGCCGGTCGCGGCGGGAAGTGCGCCCGCCAGCAGGCTGCGCTGCAGCTGCTGGGCGATCTCGTGTTCGCGCTGCTGCGCCCGCAGGAGCTCCTGCTCGTAGCGTCGCCGGTCGCTGGCATCGAAGACCGTCGTCCTGATGATCCGAGGACCGTCGCCGGGCCCCTCGTCGAGCACCGAGTTGACCAGTGCGGGAAGGCGCGAACCGTCGGCCCGTTCGATCTCGAAGGCGATCTCTCTCACCTCGCCCTGCATGCGCAGCATCGGGGAATAGTGGGTCTCGTGGTAGATGCGACCGCCGGCGCCGAGCAGATCCTGGAAGCGCTTCTTTCCGAAAAGTTCCTCGCGATCCAGTCCGGTCCAGGCCTCGAAGGTGCTGTTGACCCTCAGAATCGTCCCGTCGAGCGCCGTCGTCAGGTAACCGCAGGGCGCGTTCTCGAAGAGGTCCTCGGCGCTCTCCACAGGAAGATCGCCGCCTCTGTTCACTCGCGCAGGAACTCCGCGATCGCCTCAGCCGTTTCGTCCGGAGCGCTGAGGTTCGGGCAATGGCCGACCGCATCGAGCAGGACCAGGCGACTGTCAGGCAGCTCTCGAGCGACGAACCGCCCGACCTCCTCCGGCGCGATCGCGTCGTCGGAGGCTTGGAGGACGAGGCTCGGGGTTGGCACCTTCGCCAGGTTGGCCCGATTGTCCGAGAGGAAGGTGACCTTCGCGAAGCGGCGGGCGATCTCCGGATCGGTTCGACAGAAGCTCTCGGTCAGCTCTTCGCCCAGCGCGGGACGCTCCTCGTTGCCCATGATCACCGGCGCCATCTGGTTCGACCAGCCGAGGTAATTGCTGTCCATGGAGGCGAGCAGGTCTTTGATGTCCTCCTCGGCGAAGCCGCCGACATAGTCCTGATCATCGATGTAGCGGGGAGAAGGACCGACCAGGACGAGACGCGCGAATCGTTCCGGCTCGGCCGCGGCGGCGAGGACGCCGATCATCGCGCTCACCGAGTGGCCGACGAAGACGACGTCCTCGAGATCGAGCTCTCGGCAGATCTCGAGGACGTCGTTGGCATAGCCCTGCAGCGACGAGTAACGCTCGGGATCGTAGGCGGAAAGGTCGGAGCCGCCGGCACCGACGTGGTCGAAGAGGACCACGCGATAGTCGTCCTCGAAACGCGGCCAGACGTACCTCCACATGTTCTGGTCGCAGCCGAAGCCGTGCGCAAAGAGCATCGCCTGTCCTGCAGATCCGTGCTCGACGACGTTATGGCGAGAACGTACTTTCATCGCAGCAGCACGGTACCCGAGCTACTTTCTTTCAAGCGAGCACTCCGCAGCCTCGCTCAGCTCTGCCGAGAGGTTGCGCTCCATCATCTCCAGCGCGGCCTTCGCGAGATGATCGTAGATCGCGGCTACCCCGTCGGGGGGCACGGCCACCTTGAAGTGACGGACATGGGCATCGAGGGCACTGTAAAAAATGCACTGCTCGGTGACCTGCCCACAAAGCACAAGCCGATCGACTCCCATCTGATCGAGCAGATACTCGAGCGGGGTCTCATAGAAGATGCTGTGGCGGGCCTTGATCACGAAGGACTGCCCATCGGGAGGAAGCACCGGCTCTACAAGCTCTGGATGGGCACCGCTCAGGGCATTCTCGGTCAGCTCCTCCGCGGAGGAGTTCCAATCCCCGTAGTTGTCGTTGACGTAGACGATCGGGACGTCGGCCCCCCCGGCTCGTGAGAGCAGCGTTCGGATCCCCCGCAGGGCATCGCTGACGCGAGGAGCAAGACGCTCAGCCTCGGGGTGGCGGTAGGGATTGAGCATGTCCACAACGATCAGGGCCGTGCCGGCGGACTCGGTCTGGTGCCGCTCGTGCCTGGGGCCTCGAGGGCTCTCCGATTCCGGTGCCATCGCTGTGCTTCTACCCAACCGCCCGGGGGACGAACGCCCGAAGCAAGCCGGCTAGATCCGGCGCCGACGCTTGCCCCTCTCCTCTGCGGGTAGGGAGAGACCTCCGGACCCCCCCTCTAGCCAGGAGATCACCATGATCATGCGCCTCGACCGGCTGATTGCCGAAATCCCGCCTCCCTCCGATCCTGATCCCAAAGGAGCCTCGCTGGTCCAGGAGCTGCTCGGCGGCAAGTTCGGCGAGATGTCGACCTTCATGAACTACACCTACCAGTCGTTCAACTTCCGCAATCGCCAGGGCGCCCGTCCCTTCTATGACCTGATCGCCAGCATCGCCGCGGAGGAGTTCGCGCACATCGAGCTGGTCTCGACCGCGATCAACACGATGCTGACCGGCGCCGCCAAAGGCAAAGCCGGCAAAAAAGGGTCCCTGAAAGGGATCAAGGACGCTCCCAACAGCCAGCAGTTCCTCGCCGGTGGTGCCGCCGCGATGGTGCAGGACTCGATGGGCAAGCCGTGGAACGGCGACTACGTCAATGCCACCGGTGACTTGATCGGAGACCTGACCCACAACTTCTTCCTCGAGACCGGCGCCCGCAACAACAAGCTCAAGGTCTACGAGGCGGTCGACCATCCGGCCGCCCGCGCCCTCACCGGCTACCTGCTGGTCCGCGGCGGCGTGCATCAGGTCGCCTACGCGAGAGCCCTCGAGAACCTGACCGGCGCGGACATGACGAAGCTCTTTCCGTCGCCCCGGATCCCAACGGACAAAATCCCCGAGTGCAAGCCGCACATCAAACGCGGCGAACACCTGAAGCTCTATCGCTGGTCCCCGGACGACTTCCAGGAGCTGTCCGCGGTCTTCAACGGGCCCCACCCGGAAACCGGCGAGGAGCTCGAAGTCGCCGAGGAGCTGCACCCCGAGGGCGCGCTCGCCTATGACCTGCCTCCCCAGCCGGCCGTGTTCGCGCCCGGTCCCGAAGCGGGCGAAATCGAGGAGATCGCTCAGAAACTGCGCAAGGCGGCTGGACTGCCCAAAGAGCCGACGGGGGAAGTCGCCAACTGAAAATGAGCAATTCTCCGACGAAGATCACTCCCTATCGCAACGGGCCGTATCTCATCCGTGGTCCCTTTGTGATGGTCGACCAGAACGGCAATGAGATTGAGATCAAGCGACGCGTGGTGGCACTGTGCCGATGCGGACGCTCACAGATCCGACCGTTTTGCGATGGGACGCACAAGGCGATCGGCTTCCAGGCCGACAGCGGACTCACCGTGTCCATCGAGGACCCCCGAGTGGAGCTGACGCAGTCGATGCAACGGGGTCGCCGAGCGAGGGACTCGGCGACCCCCGAAGAGAGCTCCACCCCTTAGCTTCGCCCCCACGGCAAGCCAGGAGCAAACCGAGCGCTCCAGCACCCAGACGGGTGCCAGCAGTGAGCCGCTGAGGGAAAAGTGCGTCTTCCCCCCCGCCCGCCTGCGACCGACCTCCGCGGCGAGGATCGAGGTGGCTGCGCCGACGAGAACGGCCCGAATACGACCTCGCCGCAATGAGTGCGCCGCCAAGGGGAGCAATGCGAGGAAGGCGCCGATGCGAGCGGGGATAGCGAAGTCGTCATAGGCCTGGCGGATCCGCTGCGAAAAGAAGTGGGCCGTGCTCGGCGGCCTCCTCGCCACGTAGAGATCGAGCGGGGTCACCACCTTTCCGCCGGCAGCGCGGATCGTCCGCATCAGCTCCAGGTTCTCGAAGAGCGCATCGCCGTCGTAGCCGCCGGTGGCGAGAAGAGCGCTGCGACGGACGGCGAGCGTGCCGGGAAAATCGCCGACCGGAAACGTCGGGTCGCCGGTGAAGACACGGTTTAGCAGCGAGCGAGAGCTGTCCCAGCGAGCGTGCCAGGGCAGCTCGTCGAAGTAGTTCTGCGGCCGCACGAGATCGGCCTCGCCGAGCAACTCCACCGTACGGCGCAGCGTCAGTGGGTCGTAGCGGACATCGTCGTCGGCGAGCACGATCGATTCGCCGCGGCACTCGCGCACCCCGGTCAGCACGCCGTTCACCTTGCCCATCTGGCAATCGAGATCCGCGTGCGGCGCCAGATGGCGAGCGACGTCGCCCAGGGCCGCGGCGTGCTCCGCGAAGATTGGCGCCGGCGAACCGTCGACGACCAGGATCTCGTCGACTACCCCGGCGATCGAGTGGAGATAGGCGCGCAACTCCTCGATCGGGCCGGGTTCGGTCCAGCGCAGCGGCAGGACGTAAGAGACGCTGGCGGCGGCCCCACTCATCGGGTCAGAGCCCAGCGCCAACCAGAGGTTGACGCAGCGAGGTACGGCCGTCCTCCCATGCCTCGATCAAATGCCTGCCGAGACGGTCTTCGAGGAAAAGCAATGCCCGCGCACCGAAGAGGATGTCAGCGGCCAGCTCGGGCTCCTGGCGCGCCAATCCCCCCGCCAGGTCGTAGGCGGCGATGTTCTCGTGCACGGCGTCGGCCTCGACGTGCTCGTCGTAGAAGTCGGTTGCCTCGAGGCCGAAGCCGAGACGCCGCAGCGCGTTGCCGTAACGGCGATTGGGCAGCGGCGACGTCATCTCGAACATGGCCAGGTGGCCGACGATCGCACCCCGGCGGCTGCGGCGCAGACCGGCGGCCGACATCAGATTGACCGTCGCCAGCGTCTCGCCGGGTGCGTGGGCGAGGTAGCTGTTCTCGCGGTCATCGAGACCCAGCGCCCGCATCGTCTTCGCAAACAGGCGTGAGTGCATGCGCTCCGGCCGACCGCCGCCGTACTCGTCGGCCTGCACCTCGAGCAGCGCCGTCTTCGCCGGCCCGTCGAGGCGCGGAATCGCCCAGCTGTGGGGGTCGGACTCCTTCAGCTGGTAGAAGGAGCGGTGGACGACGAACTCACGGAATTCCTCAATCCCAGCTTCGATCTCCAGATGGCGCGAGAGTGAGACGCCCTCGTCCTCGGACTCGAGGCGATAGAGCGCATCCCCGACCTGGGTCGGATCGACCGGCTCGCCGGGGATCAGCTCGGCTTCGAGAGCATCGAAGAAGGCCTGCTCGAGCACTGCCCGCACCGCCAAGAGAGTCGGGTCCCACTCCCAAGCAGAGTCGACATTTGGAAAGGAGCGGTAGTGGAGCTCGAAGCAGAGGTAGAGCGCCAGCTGCAGATCGTCGTCGCCGAGTGGGTCCTTGACGAGGGCGACAAGCCGCGCCGCCTCCCCTGCGGGCTCGGCGGAAAAAGAAGCATCTTCATGCGGAGTGGAGAGCATCCTCACGACCAGGTCGCTGACCGGCCCCGTCGAGGGCAGCGCCTTCCCTGAATCCTCGCGCTTTTCGGCAATCTTGTTCATCTTGGGATAACTCCCCCGGGAGACCACTCGGAAAACACCTTCCGGGAATCGACTGGCTGCTCGCCAACGTTCGCACAGACAAAATCTGCCCGGTCGATCGCGGCGGTCATCCACGACGGTGGTTTCTCGCGACCTCGGCGCTGGCAAAGTGCGAGCGCTCGGCCGTAGGACCGCTCGATCAAGAACCGGCATAGTCGATTCGACCCGGCGAGTGAATGAGGTCGAGGGCCTGGATGAGGTGGCGGCTAGCCACATCTCCGCCCTATTTGAGGCCCGCACAAGGGATGATTACCCTCGCGGGAGAGGGGGTAAAGATACGACAGCACCGAGCGTTTCAAGCCCGGTGCTCTGACACTCGAAAGACGTTTCACCCGGCATCGGATCGAAGCCTGGGGGCGGACGACGGGCTCTATGTGAACCCACTCCCCAAGGAGGAACCTGATGCGGCGAGGCCCGATCTCTCTGAATGCTCACGCAGCTCTGGAGCCGCTGATCGCGCTCGTGATCATCGCAGCACCGTGGATCTTCAGCTTCAGCGACGCCGGCGACGCCAAGGTCGTCTGTATCGCGGTGGGCCTGGTGATGCTGATCGCCGGCTCGATCACTGACTGGCGGCTCTCGATCGCCAGGGTGATTCCGCTACGCATGCACCTGATCACCGACCTGCTGCTCGGCGCGGTCCTGATCCTCTCGCCGTTCGTGCTCGGCTTCAGCGATCAAGGCGGTGCCACCCGCTTCACGGTGATCGCCGGCGTGCTGGAGATCCTCACCGCCCTCTCCACTCGCTGGGATCCGCTTGAAGCCGCGGACTCGGCGGTCGATCACCGCTCGCGCTCGACGCTCAGGCACTGAGCGCCGCCCCCGATTCGCACAGACATTTCTAAAGAAAGGCAGTCCCGATGTTCAAGCACACCAAACAGCTTGCGTACAAAGTCAGAGTCGACGAGCCCAATCCAATCTTCGCCAAGCACCTGCAGCAGGCGATCGGCGGGGTCGAGGGCGAGATCCGCGTCTGCCTGCAGTACCTGTTTCAGGGCTGGGGCAACCGCGGCCCCGACCGCTACAAAGACATGCTCCTCAACACCGGCACCGAGGAGATCGGCCACATCGAGATGCTGGCGACGGCAGTCGCGCTCAATCTCGAGGGCGCGCCGGCGAAGCTAACCGAGGAGATTGCCGGGAAGAACGGCACGGTCGAGGCAATCCTCGGCGGCCAAGACCCCCGCCATGTGCTCTCCGCCGGCTTGGCGGCGATGCCGGTCGACTCCAACGGCAACCCGTTCAACGGCTCCTGGGTCGTCGCCACCGGCAACGTCGGCTCCGACATGCTGGCCAACGTCCACGCCGAGGCGAGCGGTCGGCTGCTCGCCACCCGCCTCTGGGAGATGACCGATGACCTGGGCATGAAAGAGATGCTCGGCTTCCTGATCGCCCGAGACACCATGCATCAGAACCAGTGGATGGCGGTGCTCGAGGAGCAGAAGGACATGGGGCTGCCGGTGCCGCCGGACTTCCCGCGCGAGGAGGAAGCACAGGAGTTCGCCTACGAGTTCTTTGTCCACTCCGACGGCGAAGTGCCCGACGACGCGCGTTGGACCAGCGGCAGCTCGGTCGACTCCAAGGGCGAGTTCTCGGTCCGCGAGGCGGAGCCAATGGGCGAGGTCCCGAAACTCGCCCCGGCCGAGGCGCGGCCGGAGCTGCACAGCACGCCGATTCCGGCCGAGAGCGGCTTCCTACGCAAGGCCAAGGACGCCGTTACTCCCTGACCGCCCCCCGGATTAGGTGCTTCGGCGCTGCCCTTCAGCGCCGAAGCACGCGCCTACCTCCCACGAGAACAGTAAAACGAGATGGATCAGACCCCGATACACGAGCCGAGCACCGAGAAGAACCGTTTTCCTCAAGGCGCTCGCTCGACCACCGGCAAGCGTGCCCTGGTCGTCGCAAACGAGAAGATCGGCGGCGAGCAACTTGTCGGGTCCGTGCTCCAACACCTCGGCGCGGGAGTGGAGGAGGTCTTCGTCGTCGCTCCGGCCCTCGCCGACTCTGCCCTCGATCACATCATGGGCGACGTCGATGCGGCAATTCCAGCGGCGCGGGAGCGCCTGGAGACGACGTTAAAGGAGTTTCACGAAGCCGGGGTCGAGGCGCGGGGCGAGGTCGGCGACTCCGATCCGATCCAGGCGATCAGCGACGAGATCGTCAAGTTCCAACCCGACCAGATCCTCGTCGTGGCCCACACCGACGAGGAAGGCGCGTTCGCGGAGAAGGGTCTACTCGAGCAGGCCGAACGCGATTTTGACCTCCCCGTCCTGGAGCTCGTCGTCACCCGTGAGGCGGAACCTGAGCTTCTCGACGCGAAGAGCACCCGGCCGGTGGCCGGACGGCGCAAAGGGTGGCGTCCGTCCTATAACTGGCCGCCGCTAACTCGTCGTGAGGTCAGCGGCATCCTGGTCGCGATCGTCGGAACCCTGCTGCTCGGTGTCTTGGCGGCGAAGGGTGTTTCGAACTCACACGAGGGCGCCCACGACCACGAGGAAGGCCGCCTCGACCCGGAAGCGGCGGCGGCGATCCTGATCGCGCTCGGCATGGCGTTGATCAACCTCGCCCACGTCGTCGGCCTCTTCCTCTTCCAGAGCGTTCGCTACAACGGCATCTTCAGCCGGTTCTTCGCCCGTCTCAGCCTGATCGGGACCCCGATCGCGGTCGTCCTCTCCGCCGTGTTGGTGCTGGTGCTCTAGAGATGGGCTCCCTCAAGCAGCGGCTTCTGCCCGTCGCGCTGCTCGGCCTCGGGCTCTGCCTCCCAAGCATCGGCTGCGGGACGCAGAGCGCCGACAGTTCCCGGGGCCGCATGCTCTTCATCCAGAAATGCGGCACCTGCCACCAGCTGGCGCAGGCTGGAACGAAAGCGCAGGTCGGACCGGATCTCGACAAGGCCTTTGCGTCGGCTCGCCAGGTGGGCTTTGACAGTGACACGGTTGAAGGCATCGTTTCCAACCAGATTGAGCATCCGCGCTCCCAGGGGATCGCCGAGTACGGCCCGGGGATGCCGGCTGACCTCGTCACCGGACAGGATCGAGTCAACGTTTCCGCCTATGTGGCGAAGTGGGCTGGGGTTCCTGGGGCTGCCCCACCCCGAGTGCCGGGAGGCCCCGGGGCGCAGGTCTTCGCCAACAACGGATGCGGCGGCTGCCACACCTTGGCGGAGGCCCAGACGGGCGGCACCGTCGGTCCCAACCTCGACGAATCCATCGTGGATCAGCCGAAAGCGGCGATCGAAAAATCGATCGTAAAACCCGACTCAAAGATCGCCCGGGGCTTTCCGCCAAACGTCATGCCATCCAACTACGAGCAGATCATCCCTCGAGCCGAATTAAAAGAGTTAGTCGCGTTCTTGGCGACCGCGGGGAATGCGGAGCCGAAGCCCTAACAGGCTATGAGCTGACGGTCCCGGCGACTGTCGCGAGCGCCTGCTCGCGATCTGCCAAGACAACTCCGTTGGCGGTCAGGCCGGTGACTTCGAGGAGGCGCAGCACCTGATCACGGGGACTGTGAAACACAATCTGAGAACCGTCACCGCAATGGGCGCCGACGATTATGGCAATGCCAGTCGAATCGATGAACTGACAAGACTCCAGGCTGATCAAGATCCGATCGCTCGGACAACCCATGATCGCCTCTTGCAGCTGGTCGGACACCGCCAGGTCGAGCTCACCCTCGACCCTGATCTCTCGACAGCCATCCTCGATCTCAGCTTCGGTGAGCGCGAACCGACTCATCGTGGCCGCTCCCGCGAGGTCTTTCGAGCCCGCTACCAGGTCGCCATCACGGCGTTGATCATGAAACATGACACCTCCGAAGTGGTTCTTCTCGGTCGGAGTCCGCAGCCTGGCCATAGCCAAGGTACGTGCCTCATGGTTTCAGCGACGCGGCAGGAGCTTGCTCCCGAAGCGTCGCGTCATCCTACACCCCCGCTAAATCGTCGCCGCCCTCATCGCTGTTGTCGGCCAACAGCGACCGTGCGGTCTCTTCGATCGTCGTGCGCCCGAACGGCTTCTCGAAGAGGAAGATCTCGATGATGGTGTGTGGATCGAAGAGAACCTGGCTCTGATAGGTGACGACCTTGCGTTCGGTCAGCTGTTCGACCGTCCCGATCAAACGCTCGCCCATGACGTTCTCGAAGTGCTGGCGGAACGCGCGAACCGCGTCCCCTTCCCCGGCGTCGAGCAGCGTCTGCTCGGCCTCGGTCATGCCGCCGCGCATGACGACGAACAGGAGGTCGTCGATCATGTAGGACTTCGCCTTCGTCGGGCCCCGACCGTAGAAGCCCTTCATCGCCTTCACCATCTCGCGCGAGATCGCGGAGAGGAGCGAGGCTCCCGTCTGACCTTCGAGCGGAGGCTGCGGGGGTTGGGGCACGTCAGGCACGGCACAAGCCTATGGGCACGGTGGACTCTCGGCAACACGACCTCCGCGTTCTTGCCGGAGCCGGTTCATGTTTGGCGCGCCCGGGCATCGGGGACTAAGTGGCGAGCGGGCCCCGGCAACGACGTGGCACGCCATCTCAGACACGGTAAGCAGTCACCACCAGCAGGGGTGACCTTCGGACCGAAGCGATTGACTTTGGAACGGAGAGAACCGTGCTTGAACACAATGGTGCCGGTCGACGGTCGAGGAGAGTCTCGCTGCCGACCTACGATCGAACCGCCTTGGCTCCAGGCATCGTCCATGTCGGTGTCGGCGGCTTCCACCGCGCCCACCAGTGCGTCTTCCTCGATCAACTGGCCGAGCAGCGCATCTCGTATGACTGGGGGGTGATCGGCGTCGGGCTTCGCTCCGGCAAGGGACGTGGGGAGCTACTCAGCCAGGACTGCCTCTACACCGTCCTGCAGCGGAGCCCGGACCGCGATGAGGCCCGTGTGGTGGGAGCCCTGCTCGACTATTTGTACGGGCCAGAGGATCGTGCCGCAGTCCTTGCCGCCCTTGCCAGGCCGGGAACCAGAATCGTCAGCCTGACCGTGACCGGCAACGGCTACGGCGTGGATACGACGGGAGAGCTCGACGTCGATGACCCCAGCGTCGTCCACGACCTCGCCCGGCCGCGGCAGCCGGCTTCTGTGCTCGGCTACCTGACCGAGAGCCTGAGGTTGCGACGCAAGGCTGGAATAGCGCCGTTCACCGTGCTCTCCTGCGACAACATTCCCAACAACGGCGCCACGGCACGCAAAGCGGTCGTCTCTTTCGCGGCCCTGCGCGACGAGGGCCTGGCCAGCTGGATCGAAGAGAACGTTGCCTTCCCGGCCAGTGTCGTCGACCGGATCACGCCCGAGACGACCGCCGAACATCGCCGCCTGCTCGAAGCGGAGTTTGGAATCAAGGATCGCGGCCCGGTTGTGTCCGAGGACTACCTGCAGTGGGTAGTCGAGGACGAATTCTGCAACAACAGGCCGCCCCTGGAGGAAGTCGGAGCGCATTTCGTCACGGACGTGACCCCCTACGAACTGCATAAGAAGCGACTCCTCAACGGCAGTCACTGCGCCCTCGGGTACCTCGGGTACCTCAGTGGCTACGAGCGGATCGACGAGGCCGTCTCCGATCCTTCCCTCGGTCGTTACGCCGAGGCGTTGATGGACGAGGAGGTGGGACCGTTGCTGCCAGGCATCCAGGGGGTCGACCTCGCCGCCTACAAGCGCACCCTGCTGACGCGATTTGCGAATCCCAGGATCGGCGACCGCCTGCAAAGGCTATGCGGACGCGGCTCGACGAAGATGCCGGCCTACCTCCTGCCCTCGCTGACCGAGGCGATCGAGCGCGGGCTCCCGCACGACAAGCTGACTTTGGCCGTCGCCGCCTGGATCCGCTACCTGCGAGGCATCGACTTCGACGGCAACCGGATCGAGGTCGAAGACGAGCTGAGAGCGACCCTGCAGCCGCTCGCCCGCTCCGAGGACCTGCTGTCGCTGTTGCAGGTGCGTTCGGTCTTCGGCGCTCTCAGTGAGAACGACGCCTTTGTCGGCAGGCTCGAAGAGGCGCTTCAAAGTCTTGATCGACGAGGCCCCGCGGCCGCAATCGAGGCCTGCGTTGCCGACCGCTTCGCCCTCGCCGCCTGATGCCGGCCTCCACGGAGATCGACCCGGCGGCGATCGAGGTGCTGCTGTGCGACGCCGACGGCTGCCTCTTTCCGTCGGAGGAGCCGGCCTTCGCCGCCTCTGTCGCGGTGACCAACGACTTCCTCGAGGCGATCGGCGCTACGGCCCGCTTCGACGCCGAGGAGCTGCGTCTGGCGACGACCGGAAAGAACTTCCGGACGACTGCTGCCGCCCTGGCGGAGGCGGAAGGGAAGCACGTCGACCCGGCCGATCTCGAGTGCTGGGTCGAGGCCGAGAGGCGGCAGGTAGCGTCCCACCTCGGCAGGGTGCTGACGCCGGACCCCAGAGTCCGCGAGCCGCTGGGACGACTTGCCGAGGGGCGAACCCTCGCCCTGATCAGTTCGAGCGCCAGCGCCCGGCTCGATGTCTGCCTGCGGGCGACCGACCTTGAGCGGCTGTTTCCTCCCGAGCGGCGGTTCAGCGCCGAGAGCTCTCTGCCCGCACCGACCAGCAAGCCCAACCCGGCGATCTACGCCCTCGCCGGAGAAAGACTCGGCATCTCGCCGCCGCGAGGACTGGCCATCGAGGACTCTATGCCCGGCGTGCAAGCGGCGATTGCGGCTGGCTTCCCCACCCTGGGCAACGTGATGTTCGTGCCGCCGCTCGAGCGACCGGACCGCATCGCCGACCTCGAGCGAGCGGGTGCCGCCAGCGTCATCTCCTCCTGGGCAGAGCTCGAGCGGCTGCTCGGTTCTACCGGACTGACCGCTACCGCTGTCTCGGATCCGGTGCGGGCATGAGTGTCGTCTCGACGCTCGCGGCAAGGGAACGCAGCCTGAGCAACTACCTGCTGCTGCCGCGGCCGGGAGACCTCGTCAAGGGCTGGATCTTCCCGGCGGCGTTCGGTCTCGGTGTCCTCGCCGAAGGCGGTGCGGGCGGACGGGAACTGCTGCGCGCAGCAGCTGTCTGGATGGCGCTGGAGCTGCTGATCTACCAGGCCCGCTACCAATGGAACGACATCCGTGGTTTCGCCGCCGACCAACGCCACCCCGATGCCGCCGGCCGCGGCCGCCTGCCCGGCCCGCTCTCGCGGCGTCGCCGGCACACCGCCGCGAGCGCCGCGGTGGCCAGCGGCCGACTGGCCCTGGTCGCGCTGCTGGCGCTGGCACTACCTTCGCTGCAACTCGGCTCGATGCTGGCCGGCCTTACCGTCGCGGTGTTCGGCGTCGCCGTCGTCTATGAGTGGACGCGCTCCCTCACGACTGGCGGCTCGGACCAAACGGCTGTGCCCCGTCCCGGGTTGGTGGCGCTCTGGCTCGTCGTTGGCGCCGGATATGCCGTGCGCGGTGTCGCCGGCCTGGCACTGGGCTACGACCTCGGCTCGAGGTCGCTGGTCGCAGCCGCGGCTCTGACGACCATGTGGTCGTTCGGTATCGCCTTCGTAACCGCTCGCTGGGCACTCGAGAGCCTTGCCTTTGCGCGCCGGCGCGATGACGGGAGGATCATCTGGGAGGTAGCCGGCCGCCTGGCCCGCGAGCACTCGCTGGCACTGGCTCGCTGGCTCCCGACTGCCACCCCGAGGCGGGCCGAAATGACCCGAGGGGTCAGCCGGCTCGAAGGCTGGCGGGCGCTGAGGGGCGGGATCTCCCTAGCCGCGCCATGGAACGTCGCGGCGATCGTCGCGGCGGCCGCGGCGGCCTTGACCGGCCGCCTCCTGGCGGGTCCGGCCGATCCGCTCGAGGCGCTGCTGGCAGTGGTCTGTGGGGCATTGCTGGCCAGCATGGTGCTGGCGGGGCGACACCGATGGCGTGCCTGGGTCGTTGCCGGAATCGCCTTCACGGTCATCCTGGCGAGCGCCGGCTCGCCGCGCCCCGGCCTGGCCGAGCTGCCGTGGCTCGCCATCCTCGGCGCCCATCTCTTTTTCACGGCCCAGAGCCCGCGAACGCTCCCCCATCCGGTGCGTTGCGCGGCCCATGAAGCATTCTCGCGCCTCCGTTCTGGGGTTGACGCTGGAACCGACATCGTGGCGCCTCCAATCCGGCGGAGGTCGCGATGAAGGCAACGCCGGGGGATGAGATCGGAGACCTGCTTGTAGTGGCCCGCAAGGCAGCTCGCGAGGGCGCCGCCATGGCGATGTCGTGGCGGCGCGACCTGGCGACCCTCGAGGTCGAGGAGAAGGCGGCCTCCGACGACCTCGTCAGCCAGGCGGACCGCGATGTCGAGAGGGCGATTCGGGCGGTCCTCGGTTGGCTGCGCCCGGCCGACGCGGTTCTCGGCGAGGAGGACGGCGAGACCAAAGGGACCTCCGCTGTCCGCTGGCTGGTCGACCCAATCGACGGGACGACCAATTATCTCTACGGCCGCGCTGACTGGGCGGTCAGTGTCGCCGCGGTCAGCCGCGACGATCTTCGAACCCTGGTGGCCGTCGTCGCCGAGCCGGCGCTCGACCGCGTCAGCGAGGCTGCCGCTGGCGGGGGAGCATGGAGCGGCGGCGCTCGGCTGCGCTGCAACACGGCGACCGATCTCTCGCGGACTTTGATCGAGGTCAACCTGGGCCGTGGCGCCCAGAAAGACCTGGCGGGAGACCTGGTCGGGGGACTCCTGACCCGAATCCGGGACGTCCGTCGCGGGGGCAGCGCCGCGGCGGCGCTTGCCCAGGTTGCGGATGGGCGGGCCGACGCCTACTGGGGTCCGGGACTGCAGCCGTGGGACGGCGCCGCCGGAGCCCTGCTTGTCGCCGAGGCGGGCGGGTCGGTCGGAGATCTGGCCGGGCAGACCGCTGATCGCTGGCCACCGAGCGGCGACGTCCTGGCGGCGCCCGCACCCATCTGGGAGCCGCTGCGAGAGCTCCTTGTTGACGTTTACGACGGCCTAAGGTTTGGCGGCTAGCTCGGCCGGGCAAACGTGGATCAATGATCGAGAAACCCGAATCCCAGGAGCCAACGCGCCCCGGAGACGAGGCGCCGGCGGATACCTCCGCGGGCGAGAACGCCTGTCCGGAGTGCGCTGGCAGCGGCCGAAAGGGCGGCTCAGAGTGCCCGAACTGCGAGGGCACCGGCCGTGTCATCGAAGCAATTGGTGGCGGCTGATGGCGCAACTTCTCGGCGGCCCAGGTCGTCTTACGGCCATGGCCGTCCTCAGCGCGATCGCTGTCTATGTGGCCTTGCGCTTCCGCGGCCCTTCTAGAATCGAAATCGAGGATGGCCGCGTCCCACCCCCCGAGAACATCGAGAACGACCCGGCCTACGAACCAGAAGGCCCCTTGAAGGGCTTCAAGGGCGGCTGAGCCGGTTGGGGTCCGCGCTCGGCCGATCGGCGAGCCGTGCCGGAGCAAGGCCGCTGAAGATCCTGCAGGGTGCGGCTGAGCTGGCGCTGACCCCGGCCGAGCTCCTCTCCGACAGCTTTCGCCAGCGGGCGGTTCTCGCCGAAACCGGGCACCGACCCTGGCCGGCGCCGGAACGACCTTGGCTGATGGGCCAAACCTGGATCAACCTGCTCTTCGCGCATTGGCGGGTGCCGACCCCGGCACTCGAAGCGGTGGTGCCGGCGCAGCTGCAGATCGACACTTTTGACGGCTCAGCCTGGATCGGCGTCACTCCCTTCCTGGTCCGGGGTCTGCGGCTGCGGGGCACGACCCCGCTGCCGCGGCTCTCCTCATTTCCCGAGATCAACGTCCGCACCTACGTCACGGGCGATGGTAAGCCCGGCATCTACTTCCTCAGCCTCGACGCAGACAGCCGCGCAGCGGTGGCCGCCGCCCGCCGTTCCTACCGACTTCCCTACTTCCAGTCGCGAATCTCGACCAGTGGCGAAGAAGACAGCTTCCGCTTTGACTCAATGCGGACGTCTTCGGACGGGCCGCCAGCGTACTTCGACGCCAGGTATGGGCCGGAGGGAGGGCGGATGCCGATCCGCGACGGATCGCTGGAGCGTTGGTTGACCGAGCGTTACTGCCTGTACACGCTTGACGAGCGTCAGCGGACCTTGCGAGGCGAGATCCATCACCCTCCGTGGCCGCTGCAACCCGCCTGGGCCGAGATCGAGACCAACACGATGACCAGTCCTTTCGGAGTCGCCCTCGAAAACGAGCCGCTGCTGCACTTCTCAGCGCGCCAGGACGTCGCCCTGTGGCCTCTTTTCAGATGACTGGACAGAACGGATCAGGACCAAACCTACCGCCACCAATAGCGCCCCCCAAGGCCAGGAATCCGAGATCCCAACCAAGTGGCGCACCGAGATCGTCGCGGACGTGGTGCAGGCCGAGCAGGTGATGGTCGACGAGGCCCTCGATCACATTGAAGGCGCCCCAGCCGATCAGCAAACCGCCGAAGTGGTGGCGCCAAGGCGGGGCCAGCTCACCGCGCTGCCAAGCGCGGGTGGCAATTACGGTGCCGGCGAAGACGGCGGCCCAAGTCGCGAGATGGAAGAGGCCGTCGGCGAGGGTGTTGTCTTCGATCCCAAGCACGGTTGAGGTGGGGCAACAACCCTCGCTGCTGAGCATGTGGTGCCACTGCAGAATCTGGTGGAGGACGATGCCATCGACAAACCCTCCGAAGCCAATGCCCATGAGCAGCGAGGGCAGGAGCGGTGGCTTCGCGGTCGTGGGCATCGAGTCAGCCAAGCCGCGGCAGCACCAGCGTCGGCGCGTCGAACTTCTCGCTTGAGAGCGCATAGCCGATCTCGACTTCGCCGCTCACGCTTTCCCCCCGCTTGGGCGAGGTCATACCGGCGTCTCAGTCATTAAAAGGTCTTACCCTGACCCCCGCCGCCGCAATCCCTGCCGCGCGGGGAGATGATCCGATCGCGGGGCCGACCGCCCGGGCCACGTAGATCGCGATCCCTCCCGGCGCCATCGCCGCCGGCAGCTCTTTAGGCGGCACCGGCCGGGCTCGTCGGCCACGAGCTTCTCGGCGAGCCGATGATGCTCGCCCGCGCGCCCACAATCCCCTGGCGGAGCGCAATTCCGTCAGCCTCTTGAGGCTGCGATCAGGACTTCGTCGACGGCTATCCAAAATGGGGATGCGTCGCGTAAGCGCCCAGTAGAACACGCTTGTGCCCGAGGAGGAGAAATGTCGAACCTGATACCCACCGCCGGATCGCGGTCGGATCTCGACCACGAAAGCCTAAGCTTAAGGTGAGGATTAGCCCTGAGCTCAGAGGGCAAGGCGATGAGCGACGACGTCGTCGAGCAGCGAGTCGGCGAGGTGATGCGCTTCCTCGAGCGCGACCCCGTCGATCGAAGGCACCCCGATTACCGTCAACCCCGCCGCCCGCGCCGCCGCCACGCCCGTCGGCGAGTCCTCCAGCGCCACCACCGCCGGCCCCGGCCTCACCCCGAGCCGGCGACAAGCCTCGAGATAGGGGTCGGGGGCCGGCTTTGGCGCCGCGACTTCGTGAGCGCTGAGAACGACGTCGAAGTGGTCCCCGAAACCGACCAGCTCGAGCGACCTGGTCACGAAGGCGATCGGTGAGTTGGAGACGAGGCCGATCGGCGTGCCGCGCTGGCGCAGCGTCCGCAGCAGCTCCCGCGCCCCGATCATCGCCTCCACCCCGTGCTCGAGCTCGGCGACGACCAGGGCGTTCAGCTCCTCGATCAGCTCTCCCGCCCGGCCGGGCTCCTCCAGTCGTCTTTCCAGCACGCCGCCGGCGATCGCGGCTGAGGTTCCGACCAGCTCACGCTTGTCGGCGGGGGTGAAATCGGCGCCGCGACTGGCGAAGAGATCCTGCTCGGCCCGGGTCCAGACCGACTCGGTATCGAGGAGCAGGCCGTCGTTGTCGAAAACGACGGCATCGGGGGCGGCGACCGGCTCCATGGACGCATCATCGCGAACCGGTTAAGTTCGCGGCATGCCCTTTCACGTCGAAATCAGCTCACCGGTCAATCGTGCTCGTGTGCTCAACCTCGGCAAGGAGGACCTGGCCAGGACAGTCCTCGGGCCCTGGGTAGCCGGGCTCCCCTTTGAGTTCGGCGATCGCGCCTGGGCGCCGCGGGAGAGCCGGCTGACGATTCTCGAGGGACCCGAGCTGGCGGCGGTCGACAGCGGGGGGAGCTGGTCCGACGCACTGCGCGCGGCCGAAGACGTCACCCGTCCGTTGCTCGAAGCAGCCGAGGCGAGCGCTCCCGCCAAGACCGCGATGGTGGTTGAGGCCGACTCGGCCGAGGCGGCGCTGGCTGACCTGCGAGCCGGCCGGCCGACGCAGCAGATCCCCTGGTCCGCCGCGGTCGAGCGCATCGACAACCGCGACCCCGAGGTCATGGCTTTGATCCTCGTCGTCAAGCGCTCTGGCGTCAGCTGGCCGCAGCCCTGATCGCGTCCGGCGCCATGGGCTAAGCGAGCGCGGCGATCACCGCACCGAGCTCCGCGACGACCTCGCCGTCCAGCTTCAACTCGGCGTCGGCGTCGTAGGGAGTCTCCCCCTTGGTCACCAGCGCCAGGCGTCCGCCCCGCTCAAGCGTCAGCTGGGGCAGCCCGGCAACCGGATAGACGGCGAGGGAGGAGCCGACGCAGATCATCAGCTCGGCCCGCTCGGCGAGGGCACGGGCGCGGGCCATCGCGCTCTCTGAGAGCAGCTCGCCGAAGAGGATCACGTCAGGCTTGACGGCGCCGCCACAGCTGGAGCAGATGGCGACGCCGTCGGCATCGAAGAGCGCCTCGACCTCGTCGATCTCGAAGACGGTGGCGCAGCGGACGCAGGAGGAGGTCTCGATCGAACCGTGCACCTCGACCACGTTGCGCGAGCCGCCGGCGCGGTGCAGGCGGTCGATGTTCTGGGTGATCACGCCCTCGATCAGGCCGCGGCGCTCGAGCTCGGCCAGCGCCTCGTGGGCGGGGTTGGGGCGTTTGTCGCCGAGCGACTGGAAGCGCGGCCGGTAGTAGGACCAGAAGCGCGCCGGGTCGCGTTCGAAGACGTCGATGTGGGCGACCTCCATCGGGTCGACGTTCGCCCACAAACCGGTCTCCGGCGTGCGGAAGTCCGGGATCCCCGACGGCACCGAGATCCCGGCACCGGTGAGAACGACGGTGGAAGACGACTCGCGGATCAGCTCCGCGAGTCGCTCCACAGCTATCGGTGCTACTTGCCGCTCCACTTCGGGGTGCGCTTGCCGAGGAAGGCGCCGATGCCCTCCTTGGCGTCGTCGCTGGCGAAGGCGGTCGCGAAGCCCTGCTTCTCGGCCTCGATGCCCGCGTCGAGATCGCCCTGGTGGGAGACCGACTTGATCAGCCCGACCGCGACCGGCGCCTGAGCGGCCAGCTTGCGACCCCACATCAGCGCCGTCTCGAACAGCTCGTGGTCCGGGACGACGCGGTTGACGAGGCCGATTTCGAGCGCCTCCTCGGCGAGCACGGCGTCGCCGGTCAGATTCATCTCCAGCGCTTTGTTGGGACCGACGAGACGGGCCAGGCGCTGGGTGCCGCCGAAGCCGGGGATGATCCCCAGCTTGATCTCCGGCTGGCCGAAGACGGCCGCCTCGGCGCCGATCCGCACGTCGCAGGCCATCGCCACCTCGCAACCGCCGCCGAAGGCGATCGAGTTGACGGCGGCGATCGTCGCCACCCGCTCGCTGCCGAACTCCCGCAGCAGCGCATGCGCCTCGTGGATCAGCTTCTCGCCGGTGGCCTCGTCCATCTGGGTGAAGGCCTTGATGTCGGCGCCGGCCGAGAAGACGACCGGGACCGCGGAGGCGATCACCATCGCGCCGACGTCGTCAGCCGCCTTGACCTTCTCCCAGACCGTGCCGAGGTCGCGGATCACGTCGGGGGAGACGGCGTTCATCGGCAGGTTGGCAAGCCAGGCGATCGCGACGCCGTCGCGGGTCTCCAGCTTCACCGTCTCCGCCTGCTCGCCCTCGTCGGGCTGCGGGTAGGGGTAGAAGCCCTGGCCGGAAGCGAGGCCGAGGCGGCCCTGCGCGACCAAGCGCTTGAGGGTGACCGGCGGGGCGAAGCGCTCGCCGTGCTTCTCCTCCAGCTGCTCGAGCTGCTCCAGCACCTTGTCGAGCCCTTCGACGTCGGCTTTCCAGAACGGCGGCAGCAGGCCGCGGCGCGGGTCGAGGCCGGCGCCGGCCATCATCCCGAGGTCGATGTCGCGGACCGAGCAGATCCCTTCCTCGACCAGGAGGCAGGACTCGATCAGGGCGCGGCCGATGAACATCGCCACCAGCTCCTCCGCGTCCGGAGCGGCGTCGCCCGGAATCGTCTGCTGGCCGTCCTTGAAGAAGCCCTCGCCGCCGCTCTTGGCGCCGAGCTTGCCGTCGGCGACCAGCTGCTTGAGGCCCTGGTGGACGTAGAAGGTCTCGCCGTAGGACTCGTTGAGGTGCTCGGCGACGTGGAGGACGGTGTCGAGGCCGAGCAGGTCGGTGAGGAAGAACGGCCCCATCGGGGCCACTTTGGCCTCGGCGATCGCCTGGTCGATCTGCGCCAGGGAGAGCCCGTGCTCCTCCTGGGCGCGCCAGATCTCGCCAATCGTCGCCATCAGGATTTTGTTGACGACGAAGCCGGGGACCTCACCGCAGACGATCGGCTGCTTCTTGATCGCCTGGGCGAA
The DNA here is from genome assembly GCA_963811375.1 of uncultured Solirubrobacterales bacterium. Taxonomy (GTDB): domain Bacteria; phylum Actinomycetota; class Thermoleophilia; order Solirubrobacterales; family 70-9; genus VAYN01. The sequence goes on along the minus strand of CAWEQY010000008.1, from coordinate 144,207 downwards.
GCTGTAGGCGGCGGTGGCGGTCTCCTGCGAGGTGTACTCGCCGACGATCACCTCGACCAGCGGCATCACCGAGGCCGGGTAGAAGAAGTGGAAGCCGACGACCTTGTCGGAGCGCAGGGTCGATTCGCCGATCTCGGTGATCGCGAGCGAGGAGGTGTTGGAGGCGAGGATCGCGTGGCCGGGGGTGGCGGCGTCGATCTCGCGGAAGACCGCCTGCTTGATCGCCATCTTCTCCGGCACGGCCTCGATCACGAAGTCGACGTCGCCGAACTCGTCGTAGCTGGTGGTGCCGGTGACCAGGCCCATCACCGCGGCGAGGCGGGTGTCGGCCTGCTCCTGGGTCAGCTTCTCCTTCTTCACCAGCCGCGCCAGCTGGCCCTCGGTGACCGCGCGGGCCTTCTCGACGGCGGCATCGACGAACTTCTGGTCGATGTCCTTGACGACGACGGGGATATCGGCAGCGGCGATCGCCTGGGCGATCTCGCCGCCCATGGTGCCGCCGCCGACGACGGCGGCCTTGGAAACGAACATTGCGAGTGAGTCCTCCGGAGTTTTGGCTTTGGGACGCGGCCTATGCCGCGAGGCCGGAGGCTATCCGGTCGGCCGTCTCCGTCTCCGGCACCCGGCCTACCCCCTTCCCCGCCGGCCGGAGAGGTATCTGTCGAGGTCGCGGAGGAAGTCGAGAACCGCGAGATCGGCCGCCCTTTGGTTCCCCCAGCTATTGGGCACAGCGAGTGGGCGCGCGCAACCAGCTCTAAAGGTGCCGCCGTGCCCTGCCGATAGACGCTTTTCATGCGCTTCCCCGGCAGACCCTCGCTTCTCTGCGGCCTGCTCGCCCTGGCCGCGGTCTTCGGCTCCCAGGGCTCCACCGCAGCGGCCGACGTAGCGCAGGCGACGCTGACGCCCGGCGGCCGTGCGATAGCTCCGCCCTCCGCCCCGCCCGCGGTCAAGGCGATGATCGAGGCTGCCAACCGCATCCACCACCGGCCCTATCGCTGGGGCGGCGGTCACCGCAGCTGGAACTCGCACGGATACGACTGCTCGGGCTCGGTCAGCTACGTGATGCACGCCGCCGGCCTGCTCGAATCGCCGCTGGACTCGACCGGATTCATGCGCTGGGGCGGCGGCGGGGGTGGCAGCTGGGTGCGGATCTACGCCAACCGCGAGCACGTCTTCGCGGTCATCGCCGGCTTGCGCTGGGACACCTCCTACAGCGAAGACGGCGACCGCAGCGGCCCGGGCTGGAGCGAAGAGATGCGGCCGACCGGTGGTTTTCGCCTGCGCCACCCGCTCGGGCTCGAACACGCGATCCCGCTTTCCTAGCCGCGTTCCCGCGCAAACCCGCCGACAGCAGGGATAACCGCGGGCCGGCAACGCTGTACGCCGGTACAAAGGCGTCCCGGACGCCCTCCGGTTAGGCTCTTTTGGCTCTTCATAAGGGAGTGAGACCGGTAATCGATCGCGCCTGACCGGGCGCGCGCCAAGTGAGGGACAAGCCAAGCGATGACTCGTATCCGCCAGCAGAACGTGACCGCAGCGCAATGGAGCTCCAACGGAGAGGCTCTCGGCGCCGTCGATCTGACCCTTCCCGAGAACGAAGCCTTCGGCGCCAACGTCTTCTCGGTCGAGGTGCAGCGCGAAAGACTGCCCAGCGACGCCTTCGAGAAGCTGCAGGCGACCCTGGCCGGCGGCAAGGCGCTCGACCCCAGCCTCGCCGACGCCGTCGCCGAGGCGATGAAGGACTGGGCGCTGGAGAACGGGGCCACCCACTACACGCATATGTTCCAGCCGCTGACCGGCTCGACCGCGGAGAAGCACGACTCCTTCTTCGAGCCCTCCGGCGACGGCAAGATGCTCGCCGGCTTTTCCGGCAAGGAGCTGATCCAGGGCGAGCCCGACGCCTCCTCCTTCCCGACCGGTGGCCTGCGGGCGACCTTCGAGGCCCGCGGCTACACCGCCTGGGACCCGACCAGCCCCGCCTTCATCCTCGAGAACCCGAACGGGACGCTGCTCTGCATCCCAACCGCATTCGCTTCCTGGACCGGTGAGGCACTCGACGCCAAGATCCCGTTGCTGCGCTCGATGGACGCGCTATCGCGCTCGGCCCTGAAGGCGCTGCGCCTACTCGGCGACGAGGAGAGCCAGCGCGTTTTCACCACGGTCGGCCCCGAGCAGGAGTACTTCCTGATCGACGAGCAGTACTTCTTCGAGCGGCCGGACCTGATCAGCACCGGCCGCACCCTGTTCGGCGCCAAGCCGCCGAAGGGGCACGAGCTCGACGACCACTACTTCGGCTCGATCCCGGAGCGGGTGCTCGCCTTCATGATGGAGTCCGAACTGGAGATGCGCAAGCTCGGCATCCCGGTCAAGACCCGCCACAACGAGGTTGCGCCGGCGCAGTACGAGATCGCGCCGATGTTCGAGAACTCCAACGTCGGCTCCGACCACCAGCAGCTGCTGATGCAGACGCTGGAGAACGTCGCCCGCCGCTACGGCCTGGTCTGCCTCCTGCATGAGAAGCCGTTCGCCGGCGTCAACGGCTCCGGCAAGCACAACAACTGGTCGATGGGGACCGACACCGGCTCCAACCTGCTCAACCCGGGCGACACGCCGGAGGACAACATCCACTTCCTGTTCTTCTGCACGGCGGTGATCCAGGCGGTGAACAAACACCAGGGCCTGCTGCGGGCCTCGGTCGCCAACATCGGCCAGGACCACCGGCTCGGGGCCAACGAGGCGCCACCGGCGATCATCTCGATCTTCCTCGGCGCCGAACTCGACAAGGTCTTCGAGGCGATCGCCAGCGGCGAGGGCGACCCGAATACGCCAGCCTCCTTCCTCGACCTGGGGACGACGGTGCTGCCACCGCTGCCGCTCGACGGTGGCGACCGCAACCGGACCTCGCCGTTCGCCTTCACCGGCAACAAATTCGAGTTCCGAGCGCTGGGATCGAGCATGTCACTGGCCTTCCCCAACACCGTGCTCAACACGATCGCCGCCGAGGCGATCGACGAGCTCGCCGGCAAGCTGGAGGAGAAGCTCGCCTCCGGCGCGGGCATGCCGGAGGCCGTGATGGCGATCGTCAAAGAGTCCTACCTGGCGAACAAAGCGGTCTGCTTCAGCGGCGACAACTACTCCGAGGAGTGGCACGCCGAGGCCGAGCAGCGCGGCCTGAAGAACCTCCGCACCACCCCGGACGCACTGCCGGAGGTGGTCGCCGACGACACCGTGGCCGCGTTCGAGAAGTACGGCGTGCTGAACAAGCGCGAGCTCGAGTCCCGCTACGAGGTCTGGCTCGAGCAGTACTCGATCCGGGCCAACATCGAGGCCGAGGAGAGCTTCGCGATCGCCCAGACGATGCTGCTGCCGGCGGGGCTGCGGCAGCTGGCGCTGATCGGCGAGGCCGGCGTATCCAGCCTCGAGGGCGAGGTGCGCGAGCTGGTCGACGAGCTGGTCGCCGCGCTCGGCGAGCTGAAAGCGGCCAACTCCTACCCGGAAGAGCTGGAGGGCTTGGAGCTCGCCACCTACGCCCGCGACAAGCAGCTGGCGGCGATGGATGCCGTGCGCGAGGCCGCCGACAAGCTGGAGAAGATCGTCGCCGACGACTTCTGGCCGCTGCCGAAGTACGAGGAGATGCTCTTCATCAAGTAGCGGGCGAGGCCGCCCGGCCGGACGGGGGTTCCGCTTAACTTTTTCGAGGATCGGTTGCGGGCGTCCGCATTTGCCAGCCGCGAAAAAGTTGAAGACGCTCCACCCCCATCCGGCCGGGCGGCCGTGTCGCGCTGCCTTGCCGCGAGCTAGCTGAGGAGGGCGTCGGTGGCGCTGGGGGTCACGGGTTCGGCAAGCCGGGGCCGCCGTTCAGCGGATTGAGGTCCGCCAGCATCTCCAGCAGGCGCGGCTGCGGCTGGTTGGTGTCGATCTCGATCGCGGTGCCGGGCCAGGCGTAGCGCAGGTAGCGGGCGTAGGCCTGGCGCGAGCCGAGGTCCGGCTCGTAGATCCAGGAGCCGGTGTTCCAGTAGCGGTTCTGGCCATCGCCGACACAACGGACGTCGGCCAGCGGCTGGTGGGTGTGGGCGAAGACGATCTGCTGCTCCTCCCCACCCCAGTCGAGGTTGCCGACGACTTGGGCGAAGGCCTCGAGCGCGTGCTCGGACGGGTCGCTGCGCGAGACCACGGTCGGCTCGGGGTAGATCGGCCGCGAGGCGGCCGGCCCGGTCAACGGCTGCTCGCGGGCCTGACGCGCGGCCTCGCCGCGGACGACAGCATCGAAGTGGGCCTCGCTGGGCAGCGGCTCGGGCCCGCCGGTCTCGCCCTTGCCGCGGTCGCGCAGTTTCGCCGCCAGGCGCTCGGCGCCGCGCACCGGCGCGCCCAGCGCCTGGGCGAAGCGCCCCGCCCGCTGCGCCGCCCGGAAGACGTTCTGCTGGGCGTGGGTGCCGTGCGGCATCTGGGCGGCGATGTAGAGCCACTCGGTCAGCAGCGTCGTCACCGACTCGTAGTCCTCGACGCAGCTCGGCTGCTCCGGCCCGCCGGCGGCAATCGCCCACAACGTCCGCGTCAGCAGACGGTCGCCGCGCGAGCCGCTGAGGCGAGCGTGCGGGTCGAGGTAGTGGCCGTGGGTGCAGAGGACGTCGCCGAAGCGGTAGGTGGGGTAGGCGATCTCGATCTCGACACCGGGCAGGCGGCGCTCGAGGAATTCGCGGAAGAAACCGGGGCCCGGCGGCACGGTGGGCCGGTGCCCGCTCGCCAGCTTCGTCTCCAAACGGTCCTCGTCGTCGCGGTGGACGAGGTGGTGGTCGTGGTTGCCGGCGAGGAAGACCAGCTTGCCGCCCGCCATCTTCCCGGCGATCAGCCGCAGCAGGCCGTCGGCGGCGTCGACCGCCTCCTCGACGGCACCGAAGAGGAAGTCGAAGAGGTCGCCGAGGAAGATCAGCTCGTCGATGTCCTGCAGCTGCGGTGCCAGCCGCTCGAGGAAGAACTCCTCGGCCAGCAGGTCCCGGCCCGTCCAGGCGCCGAAGTGGGTGTCGGAGATGACCAGCGCGCGCATCGAGTCGCGCGAGTTTAGGCGGCGCGCTGGTGGACTCGCATCCGCAGCCCGTCGACCGGCGAGAGCGTCGGCATCTGGCGGATCGTCATCGTGCGGCCGGGCAAGGAATCGAGCCGCAGCCGCTGCAGCAACATCGTCGCCACCAGCTTCACCTCGGTCTGGCCGAAGCGCTTGCCGATGCAGATGCGGGAGCCGCCGCCGAAGGGGACGTAGGCGCCGCGCGGCAGCGCCGCCTTGCGCTCGCGGGTGAAGCGCTCGGGGATGAAGGCCTCGGGGTCGGGGAAGACCTCGGGGATGCGGTGGCTGGCCCAGGAGCAGTAGTTGACGTAAGCGCCCCGGGGCACGGTGTAGCCGCCGAACCCGAACTCGCGCACGGCGCGGCGCGGGCCGATCCAGGCCGGCGGGTAGAGGCGCAGCACCTCGTCCAGCACCATGTCGAGGTAGGGCATCTCGCGTTCGAGCTGCTCGACGCTGGGGGTCCCTCCTCCCAGCACCCGGTCCTGCTCCTCGTGCAGGCGGGCGAGGGCCTCTGGATGGCGCCCCAGCTCGTGCAACAGGAAGGTCAGGGTCGAGGTCGAGGTGTCGTGGCCGGCAAACATCAGGGTCATCACCTGGTCGCGGATCTCACGGTCGCTGAACGCCTCCCCCGCCTCGCCGCGGGCGCCGACCAGGAGGCTGAGGATGTCGTGGCGGCCGCGATCGGGGCCGGCGCGGCGGCGGGCGATCTCGCCGAAGACGATCTCGTCGAGCACCCGCCGCGAGGAAACCATCTTGTTCCAGGGCGAACGTGGGCCGCGCAGCAGCCGCAGCTGGAAGTCGATGCCGTAGTAGCCGAGGGCACGCTCGAAGTGCTCTGCCGCGGCGGCGCCTTTGCCGGCCTCGCCGGGGTCGAGCCCGAGCAGCGCCCGCATCGCGATCCGCATCGCCAGGTTGCGCATCCAGTCGTAGATGTCGACCGTTTGACCCGGCGGCAAGCTCGAGATCGCCGCCTCGGCCTCGGTTGCCATCGCCGCCACCGCGGCGACGATCTGCTCGCGATGGAAAGCCGGCATCATGATCGCCCGGGCGCGGTCGTGGTAGTCCTCGTCGATCGTCAGCAGGCCGTCGCCGAGCAGCGGGATCAAATCGCCGAAGCTCGACTCGCGCCAGTGGAAGTTCTCGGGGTGGCCGACGGTGATGAAGTGGTTGGCCTCGGGACCGAGCATGAAGATGACCCGCGAGTGCAGCAGCCGCATGCTGAAGATCGGGCCGTGCTCTTCGTAGGCGCCGAGCAGCAGCGGCAGCGGCTCGTGGGCGATCTGATGGGTGCGGGCAAGGCTGAAGTCGGTCGGCCCCGGCGGGAACTTGCCCCGCTCCCGCCACTCCTCGTAGATGTCCCCCGCCACTCGCCGCAACGGATTGGCAGACCTCAGTGGCGGCCGTGCGACCGGGGCCGAGGTGTCGACGGTAGCCATCGCGTCGATCATAACTGGCTGCCTGGCCAGTTCCGCTTTGACACTTCTCCCCACTCCGGTGGGGTCAAATGTCAAAGCGCGCTCAGGAGGTGGCGGTGGCGGCGAGCTGGCCGCAGGCGGCGGCGATGTCCTGGCCGCGGGTGAGGCGGACGGTGGCGGTGAGGCGGTGCTCGGCGAGGATCGCCCGGAAGCGCTCGATCCGCTGTGGCGAGGAGCCGTCGTAGCTACCGGTCGGGTTGTACGGGATCAGGTTGATCTTGTAGACGCGGGGATCGAGCAGGGCGGCCAGTTCGCGGGCGTGCTCGGGCTGGTCGTTGACGCCGTCGAGCATCACGTACTCGACGAAGACCTTGCGGCGCCGCTTGGCCCGGTAGCGGTCGCAGGCGGCCAGCACCGCGGCCAGCGGGTAGCGGTCGTTGACGGGCATCAGCCGCGAGCGCAGGGCGTCGTTGGGTGCGTGCAGGGAGAGGGCGAGGGCGACCGGCAGCTCGCACTCGGCGAGGCGGTCGATCCCCGGCACCCAGCCGACGGTCGAGATCGCGGTGCGACGGTTGGTGACGCCGAGGTCGGGCAGCCGTTCGCAGGCGGCGAGCACGGCGTCGATGTTCATCGTCGGCTCCCCCATTCCCATGAAGACGACATGGTCGATCTCCTCGATGCGGCGGAAGTGCAGCGCCTGGTCGACGATCTCGTCGGCGCTGAGGTTGCGGCCGAACTTCATCTGCCCGGTGGCACAGAAGCTGCAGGTCAGCGGGCAGCCGGATTGCGAGGAGACGCAGACCGAGCGGCGCCCGTCGCGGTAGCGCATCAACACCGCCTCGATCGGGCGGCCGTCGGCGGTGTGAAAGAGCGACTTGACGGTGCCGTCGTCGGACTTCGCCTCGGCCTCGAGCGAGAGCGTCGAGAGCGGCACCGCGGCCGCGAGCCGGTCGCGCAGCGTTCCCGGCAGATTGGTCATCTCCTCGTAGGAAGCGGCCCCGCGGGCGACCCACGCCCAGACCTGGGCGGCGCGGTAAGAGGGCTCGCCGGCATCGGCGAGAGTGCTGTCGAGCAGGGCGCGATCCACGCTACGAGCTTAGGGATAGCGCTCAGGGGCCGGCGAGGGCGGCGCAGACTGCGAGCGAATCGACCCGGCGCAGGGCCTGGAAGCCGGCGCGAACGGCGGCGCTTTTCGCTTCCGGGACGATCCGGGCGTTGACGGAGACGGTGACCGAGCGGCGACCGTCCAGCGACGCCGCGGCGAACTGGGTGTAGCCGGGCAGGTTGCCGGTGTGCCCGTAGACGACGCCACACTTGGTGTTGTACTTAAAGATCCCCAGTCCAGCCGAGTTGACCCCGGGCCCGGGTGGCTCGGAGTGGCCCTTGACGAAGCGCAGCTGCAGGCTCTGGGTATCGCGATCGAAGAGGCTGCGTCCGACGTAGCCGCGGATGAAGCGGTTGAGGTCCGCCGCGGTCGACTGGATCCCGCCCGAGGCCCAGGCGCCCGACATGCTGAGCAAAGTGGTGACGTCCTCCGGCGGCTCGGACGGCGAGACTTCATAGCCGTTCACGCGTGGGCCGGGCAAACGGAAGCCACTCGGCAAGCTGGTCCGCGGCATCCGCAGCGGGCCGAAGACGTTCTCGCGCAGGACCTGGCTGTAGGTGCGGCCGCTGACCGCGGCGGCGATCAGGCCGATGACGATGTTGTCGGTGTTGGAGTAGCGGTAGGCGGAGCCCGGTTTGAAGTCGAGCGGGTCGCCACTGACGAATTCGACGAGAGCGCGGGGCGCGATGTAGGCATGCAGGTCCTTGGCGAAGAATTCTCCGAAGGCGGACGAGTCGGTGTAGTCCGGGATCCCGCCGGTGTGCTGCATGGCCTGCGCGACGGTGACGTCCCCCCAGGCTGCCGGTAACCAGGGCAGATAGACGCGGATGCTGTCGCTCAGGGACAGCTCGCTGCGGTCGACCAGCCCGAGCGCAGCGGCGCCGCTGAAGGCCTTGGCGACGCTGGCGATTCGCATGTGGTCGCTCGCTTTCCAGCGGGCGTGGTTGGCGACGTTCGCCAAGCCGGCCGTATGGAAGCCGCGCTGCTCTCCTCGCTGGACGACCACGGCCACCCCCGGCGGGCCGCCCGTCATCCCCGTAAGCCGGCTGATCGCGCGGTCGAGGGCCTGATCCGCCACCGTCGTCGACGAGGCGGCCTCTGCCGGGACCGAGGCCAACGCGACCGTGAGCATTGCCGCGAGCGAAGCGAGGCCGAGGCGACGGGTGAGGGACGGGCCGAACAGGCCCCGATTGTTCCACCTACGACGCTGCACGGGGCGCCGGCTAGGAATGGATCTTCTCGCCGCGCTCCAGCATGGCGACGAATTTGCGCAGGCGGCGTTCCCGCGTCTCCGGCTTTTTGGCGTCGTTGAGGCGATAGACGATCGCGTAGCGGTTGCTGCTGTCGAGCGTGGCGAAGAACTCACGGGCGGCCTGGTTGGCATCGAGCTGCCGCTGCAGGTCGTCCGGGACTTGCGCCGTGCTCGCACCCTCGTAGGCGGCGTCCCAACGGCCGTCCGCTTTGGCGGCCTCGATCTCGGCCAGGCCGGCCGGCCGGATCGATCCTGCCGCCAGCAGCTCCTCGGCCTTGTCGCGATTGATCCGCGACCAGCGGCCGCGCGGGCGCCGTGGCGTGAACCGCTGCAGGAAGAACTTCTCGTCGAGACCGCGCTTCTGGCTGTCGATCCAGCCGAAGCAGAGCGCCAGCTCCAGCGCCTCCGCGTAGGTGACGCTCCGCTCTCCCGAGCCTTTCTTGGCGACCTTCAGCCAAAAGCCCTCGGGCTGGGCATGGTTCTCCTCCAGCCACTCCTCGAAGTCGGACGGCGTGGCGAAGAGGAGGATTGGCAGATCGTCGGCCATCGCGGCATTCTGGCGCCTCCCGCCGGAGCCTTCAGGCGCGGCCTCTTCGCCTGGAAGGCCTCAGCGCCGCAGGCGACCGCGGACGAAGGCCGGCCAGGCACGCGGGCGGCGGGCAAGTGTCAGCGCCAGCGGCGCGGAATCGAAGTAGGAGACGCGTTCGCTGGCGAGGCCGTCGGCGCCGATCACGAAGCGGTCGACGGCGTGCCATGAGATCGGCTTGCCGCCGGCCTTGCCGGTGACCGTGAACTCGATCAGAACGCCGTCGGCGGTGGCGCCCCAGCGGTGTACCTCGGCGCTCATCTCCTCGACCAGCTCGAAGAGGGCGGCAAAGGCGCGAATGCCCTCCTCGCGGGTATCGGTGGTGGCGGTGAGCGGCGCGACCAGACGGGCCCGGGGGGCCAGGACCGCCTCCAGCCCCCGCGGGGTCGGCGCCCGCCAGTAGGCGCGGAAGCGCTCGACGAACTCGGCCGCGTCGCTCACGCCGGCAGCTCCGCTTCGAGCCGCGCCAGTGCCCCGCGGGCGTAGTCGAAGACCTTGCGGTCGCCGCTGAGGCGGTAGCGCGCGTTGGCGCCCATGATCACCGCATATAGCTCGAAGGCGAAGCGCTCGGGCTGCTCCACGCCGGCAATCCTGGCCTGGCGCTCGAGCTCCGCCAGCCAGGCGTCGAGGGCGCCGGCGATTGCATCGCGGACGGGACCGGGCCGGTCGTCGTACTCGGCCGAGGTCGCGCCCCAGAAGCAGCCGCCGGTATAGAGCTCGAGGTGGTCGAGATAGCGCTCTCCCATCGCCCGCAGGCGGGCAGCGCCGTCCGGCGCCGACATCGCCGGCTCGATCACCGCGGCGCGGAAGCGCTCCGCGGCGGCCTCGATCGTTGCCAGCTGCAGCTCCTGCTTGGAGCCGAAGTGGGCGAAAAGGCCGCTCTTGCTCATCCGCAGCTCGGCCGCGAGGCGACCGATCGTCAGCCCCTCCAGCCCCTCGACCGAGGCGAGGTCGACGGCGCGGTCGAGGATCGCGGCACGGGTCTGGGCGCCCTTGGTCGCAGTGATCACGTCCTCAGACTACAAAAAAGCACGAACGTTCGTGCAAATCGCTTAGGATGCCGCCGCGGCCCAGACAGGGACCAATCGAAGAGGAGAACTATGAGCAGCTACGCGGTGAAGGACATCGACGAGATGGAGGCCGTCTTCCGGGGCGCCTTCAAGCGTGCTCGCGCCGAGCTCGGCGTCGAGTCGTTTGGCATGCAGGTGATCGACATGCCCCCCAACTACGAGCACTACCCAGAGCACGACCACACGCACGACAACCAGGAGGAGGTCTTCCTGGTCATGCGCGGCGGCGGCGAGATCGAGATCGAGGGGGAGCGCTTCCCGCTCGACGACAACCATGTCGCCCGAGTCGGCCCGGAGACGAAACGCAAGATCTGGCCGGGGTCGGACGGGATTCGCCTGGTGGTCCTCGGCGGAACCCCGGGCGAGTCCTACCAGGCCCCGGACGTCAGCAAGCTGGGCGAGCCGGACCCGATGGCGGCCAGCTAGCCCTTAGGCTGCCGCTGTGCTTCGACGGCTTCCGTCCACAGCGGCGCTCCTGACGGTAATGGCGCTCGCCACTCCAGCGGTGGCGAGCGCCGCCAGCACCGGCAGCGACAGCGAAGACGCGATCGTCGTCGTCTCCGGGGACGTCACGGTCGCCCGCGGCCAGACCGTCGACGGCGTCTTCGTCGCCAACGGCGACACCACGATCGCCGGCGAAGTGGCGGGCGACGTGATCGTCCTCAGTGGCGACGTCCTCGTCTCCGGCCGGATCGACGGCGACCTCTTCACCGCCAGCGGCGAGGCGCACCTGCTGCCGAGCGCCGAAGTGAGCGGCGACGTCGGCTACGGCGACGAGCACCCGCGGGTCGCGCTCGACGCTCGCGTCCACGGCGACGTGACCAAGCAGGACTGGCCCGACATTGGCGTCCTCTCCGGGATCGGGGCCTTCGTCATCTGGCTCGCCGTCACCCTCTCGCTGCTGGCCCTCGGTGCCCTCCTGCTGCTGATCGCTCCGCGTGCGGCCGACGTCCTCTACGCCCGCTCGCGGGAGCGGCTCGGGCCGACGATCGCGATCGGGATCGCGATCCTGATCGTGCTGCCGCTGATCGCGCTGATCGCCGCGGTCACTCTCGTCGGCCTCCCCCTGGCGATCGGCGTCGGCCTCTTGCTGCTGCCCCTCGGCGCCGTCGCCTACCTCGCCTCCGCCTACGCGCTGGGACGGCGGATGGTGGAGCCGCCACGCCATCGCATGCTCTCCTTCCTGGCCGGGCTCGGAGCCCTCCGCGTCGTCGCCTTCGTTCCCGTCCTCGGAACCGTGGTCGGCATCGCCGCGCTGGTCTTCGGCCTCGGCCTGATCGGGGCTGCTATCGGGGCGGCGCGGCAGCCGACGGATCCGGCTCAAAGCCCGGACACCTGAGCACCGGGATCGGCGGGTAGCGCGGGTAGGTGGGGTCCGTGCGCGAGCGCTCGCAGAGTGAGAAGACCGAGCCGCGGGTGTTGGGGACGAGCCGCTGGTGGCGGCAGCTGTCGCAGAGGCCGGCGCCGGCGTGACTCGAGCGCAAGCTCACTTCGAGTAGCCGCGAGCGCGGCCGAGCACCCCGAGCCCGGCCAGCGCCGGGCGCAGCAGCCAGTCCGGGCCGGCGAGCCTGAAGACGTCGCGGTACTCGGTCAGCAGCACGCCGAAGGCGAGCGGCCCGGGCATGCCGTTGCGACCCACCCTGCCTTCCCCTCGGAGCCGGTCGATCGCCCGGAACCACTGTTCCGTGCGGCCGCCCGGCGAGGTCCGCCAGAGCACCCGCGCGGGCTCGATCGCGGGGTTCCAGATCTGGTGCACGGCGCCCCGCGGAACCTCGATCTGATCGCCGGCGACGAGTGCGCGTGCCTCGCCGTCGACCTTGACCTGGACCGTGCCCGCCAATACCTCGAAGTGCTCGTCTTGGGCCGGGTGGAAGTGCTTCGGCGGCGGCTCGCCGGTCCCGTAGGTCGCCTCCACCTCGAGCGCGGCCGGGCTGGAGGAGCGGATCTCGACCGACTCGGTCGGGGTGATCTTGAGAACGGCGGCCATGCTCCAGGGGATGGTAGAGAAGCCGCGGGCGCCCGACTCAGCTTCGCTCGGCGCTGCGCTTGACGCCCGCCAGGATGCGACGGGCGGCGAGGACGTGCATGCGGGTGCCGATCACCAGTCCCCTGTAAATCGCTCCCTTGAGATTGGGGAATTCTGCCCTGGTCTCGGCCCGCACCCGGGTACGCCCCTCCCCCTCCTCGTCGAGCCGGAAGATCAGCGCGTAGTCGGAGAAGCGGTGGTCGCCGGCCAGGACCAGCTCGGCGGGACGCTCGGCGGCGGCGACGTGAAATCCGGGGACCGCCGAACCCCCCGTCAATGGTCGCGGCCCGGCCGCCGCGGTGTCGGCGCAGCCGAGGATCCGGGCGAGCCGCGGGGCGATGCTGGCAGAGACCGTGCCCTCCACCACCCGCAGCAGCGCCGTCCAGGTGGCGTCACGGCCGGCCTCGACGACGAGCGCGTGCTCGTCGATATGCGGCAGCCGCTCGGGGGAAGCGCTCACGCGACCATGCTATTTGCGGTGCGAAACTGACTGGATCCCGCCTCGGCTACGGCTAGCTTTTAGCTGTGAACGGCGTGGCGACCCTCTTCGACGCTGACGCGGCCGCCTATACGGGCACGGTCGAGGTGATCGGCGTCATCTTCCGGGCCGAGGACGACGGCTACGCGGTGCTCGAGGTGCAGGACGCGGAGTCGGGAGAGGGATTCGCGCTGGTCGGCCCCGTCGCCCATCTCGGCGAAGGAGATCGGGCCGAAGTCAGCGGCGACTGGCAGACCCACAACCGCTACGGGCGCCAGCTGCGGGCGCAAGGGGCGCTGCCGCTCGACCCCGCCGATCGCGCGGGGCAGGTCGCCTACCTCACCTCGCTGCGCCACATCGGTCCCGCCCGGGCCGAGCGCTTGGTCGACGAGCACGGCGAGGGAGTGCTGGGGGCGATCGCCGCCGACCCGAACGGCGTCTTCGGCTCGCTGCGCGGCGTCAGCGAAAGCCAGGCGGCGGCAGCGGCAGAGTCCTGGCACGCCAGCCGCGCCGTCCGCGATCTCCACGTCCAGCTCGCCCCGCACGGGCTGGCGCACCTGGCGGCGCCGATCCACGCTCGCTACGCCGAGCGCTCGATGACGATCCTGCACGAGGACCCCTACCGGCTGACCGAGGTCGAGGGGGTCGGCTTCGCCCGCGCCGACAAGATCGCCCTCGCCGCCGACGTTCCGCCCGAGTCCAGCCGCCGCGCCCAAGCCGCCGCCGTCTTCGCCCTGGCCGAGGCCGAGCAGCAGGGCAGCAGCTTCCTGCCGCTGGACGATCTGACCCGGCGCACCGGCCGGCTGATCGGGCTGGCACCCGACCCCGACGTGCTGGCCGCGGCGCGCGGCGTGTTGGTCGACGAAGGCCGGGTCTACCGCGAGCTGACGCATGCCAGCGAGCTGGCCGTGGCGGCGACGCTGCGCGCCCGCACCGCCGCTCCTCCCCACCTCGTCCACGATCCCGGCGACACCCCGCGCGAGCAGCTGACCGACGAGCAGTGGGCGGCGGTGCGGGGGGCGTTCGCCTCGCGCGTCTCGGTCCTCACCGGCGGCCCCGGCGTCGGCAAGACCGTCTGCACGCGGGAGATCGTCGCCGAGGCGGAAGCGGCCAACGCCAAGATCGCTCTCTGCGCGCCAACCGGCCGTGCCGCCCGCCGACTCGAGGAAGCGACCGGCCACGAGGCCCAGACGATCCACCGCATGCTCGAGTGGATGCCCGGACGCGAGCCGGCCTTCAGGCCCGGCCACCCGTTGCCGGTCGATCTGATCATCGTTGACGAGTCCTCGATGCTGAACCTGCGCCTGGCCGAGGTGCTGCTGGCCGGGCTCGCCGAGACCACCCACGTCGTCCTCGTCGGCGACGCCGACCAGCTGCCGCCGATCGGCGCCGGCAAACCGTTCGAGGACCTGATCGCCGCGGACGCCGCGCCGGTGGTGCGGCTCAGTCAGATCTTCCGCCAGGCTGCGCGCTCGATGATCACCACCGCCGCCCACGAGATCAACCATGGGAGAACGCCGCACCTGGAGCCGACGGCGGAGCAGGATCACGACTTCTTCTTCATCGACCGGCCCAGCCCGGAGCGGGCGCTGGAGACGGTGGTCGAGGTCGTCGCCGAGCGGGCACCGAAGCGCTTCGACGTCGACCCGATCCGTGACGTCCAGGTGCTGGCGCCGATGTACAAGGGGCCGGTGGGAATCGACGCGCTCAACGAGCGGCTTCAGGATCGCCTCAACGGCGATGGCAAACGGGCGCTGAACGACCGCTTCCGGATCGGCGATCGGCTGATCCAGACCCGCAACTCACACGAGCTGGGGCTGATGAACGGCTCGATCGTCTTTCTCCGCTCCGACGATCCCGACGAAGAGGCGATCGTCGTCGACACCGACGAGGGCGGCAGCCTGGTCATTCCCTACGGCGAGACCGCGACCCTGCGCCTCGCCTACGCGATCTCGGTCCACAAGGCGCAGGGTTGCGAGGTGCCGGTGGTGGTCGGCGTCTGCCACCGCTCGCACTCGCGGATGCTGACCCGGCCGCTGCTCTACACGGCGATCACCCGCGCCCGCAACAGCTGCGTGCTGGTCGGCGACCCGGCGGCGCTGGCGGGGGCGGTGCGCCGCGACGACGGCGGCGACCGCCACTCCGGCCTGGCCGAGCGGCTGCGAGGCTAGACCGGCTTACCGCCCCCACCGCCTCGCCCAGCCGCAATGGATCGCGCAGGGATACTTCGCCGGTGAAAGAGGAGGCCAAGCCAAGACTGCCGCTGGCGGAGATCGGACTGACGCTTGCCGGGATCGCGCTGATGGCGGCGTTGGTGCTGGCGGTCCCGGCCCTCCGCGACGCCTTCAGCGCCGCGATCCAGGGCGATCACGCGGAGGTCCGCAACGAGATCGACAGCCTCGGCGCCTGGGGCCCGTTGCTGATCCTGGGCCTGACCCTGATCCACTCCGTCGTCTTCTACCCGGCCGAGATCGTCGATGCCGCGGCCGGCTACGCCTACGGCTTCTTCCCGGCCCTCCTGCTCGTGATGAGCGGCTGGTTGCTCTCAGCCCTGCTCTGCTTCGCGATCGGTCGCTCGGTGGCGCGACCGCTGCTCGACCGCTGGGTGGGAAAAGAGCGCTTCGAGCGGATCGAGGCGGCGATCGAGCGCGGCGGCCCGACCCTGCTGATCGGGATGCGCCTGATCCCGATCTTCCCCTTCAGCATCGTCTGTTACGCGGCCGGCGCCGCGCGAGTGCCGATCTGGCGCTATCTCTGGACGACCGCCCTCGGTTACCTGCCGATCACCGCGATCTCGGTCTACTTCGGCACCCGCCTCGAGGGCCTCTCGCTGACCGACCCGCTGGTGATCGGTACCGCGGTCGGGCTGCTGGCGCTGCTGCTCGGCGGCCACCGGGTGCTGCGGCGACACTCGGCCCGCACCGCCCCCTGAGCCTCAGTCGACTCGCTTGACGCGGAAGTGAAAGACGGCCGGCGTGCGGTCGACGTTGCCGGCGCGGTCGCGAGCGCGGACCTGGACCAGGTGCCTGCCCTGGCCAAAGTGGCGCGAGATCTTGCGGCCACAGAACCGCAGCAGCCCGCGATCGACTTTGCAGACGAAGCTGACGCCAGCCTCGTCGGAAGCAAAGCGGAAGCGCGCCCGGATGCTGCGGTGGCGAGTGCGGATCAGCTTCGGCGGGTGCCTGGCAATCCTCGTGCGGGGCCGCCTGGTGTCGATCGCGAAGCTGGTGACGGCGGTGCCAGAGCGGCCGGCGAGATCGACGCCGGTGACGGCGATGCCGTGGTTGCCGTCGGCGAGCGGCGCCGGGACGCCGAACGGCGAGGCGCACGGCTGCGCGGGACCGCCGTCGACCTCACAGCTGAAGGCGACCGGCCGATTGGCCCTGAACTCAATCGCCGGGCGGCGCTCGCGGCTGAGCGGCGGCGGTGCTTTCGTAATCGCGATCGTCGGCGGCAGCGCCAGCGCGGCGACGGCGCCATAGGCATCGACGAGGCCGGCCCCAACCGCGCTGGGACCAAAGGCGCCAACCCGGTGGGCGCTGGCGACGAGCGCCGCCCGCACCTGTGCGGCAGAGGCGCCTGGATTGGCCTGCCGCGTCAGGGCGGCGACGGCAGCGGCGTGCGGGGCCGCAGCCGAGGTCCCGTAGAAGCGCCAAGTGCCGGCCTGGAGAACTCCGAAGAACGTGTTGGCGCCGCCGTCGGTCGCCACCAGGTCGGGCTTGGAGATCGCCTGCTCGCTCGTCGCCGCGGCGGGCGCCGGGCCGAGGACCGGTCCGAAGTAGTGCTTGACCGGGCCCCGCGAGGAGAACCGCTCGGGCTTGCTGGCGTCGTCGTAGCGGACAGCTCCCGCGGCGATCGCCGCGGCGGAGCCGCTGTGGCCGAAGACGGTCGGGCCGACGACGTCGCCGAGCGACGACTGCGGGTACTCGGTCTCGCTGACGCCGCGGCCGTTCTCCAACAGAGCGAACTTGAGCCGGGGCGAGGTACCGCTGAAGCGGTTGACGACGAGCTGGACTTCCCGCGCGGGCCCGTCGTTTTCCCAAGATAGGAACTCGAAGGGCCGCTGGGAGCCGCCGACGTTGTCTTCGACGGCGCCGACCGGGGTGCCTTCGACTTCGACGAGTTTCCCTTCGTCGTCGAGCAGGAAGGCGTCGAGATCGGTGTCGACCCCATTCCACGGCTCCGCCCACTGCAGGTCGACGGCGAGTTCCTCGCCGGCTTCGACCGCGATTCCGAAGCTGTCGTCCTGCGCCGCTTTGGGGTTGAAGTCCAGGCAGTGGCTGGCGCGCAGGCCCTGCGGAGCGGGTACTCCTGCGTCTTCTTCGGCCGCTTCGATCTCTTCGGAGAGCTCGACCAGCGCCGGCGGGCAGTCGCCCGAGTCGCGAAACGACGGCGCTTCCCAGGAGGCGATGTCGCGGCCGCTGGCGTCGATCAGGTTGTCGTTGCCGGCGGCGGAGAAGTAGGAGGCACCGGCGGCGGCGACTTCGTTGACGGCGACCGCGACCGGCCCGTCCTGAAAGAACGGCTCCTGGAAGTAGACGACGTCGTCGGCGATCACCTCTGCTCCGTCGGCGGCCAGCGCCCGGATGTTCGCGGCGAATCCGATTTCGCCGCTGAAAGCGGTGGCGAAGTCGATCGCGGCGCCGGGCGCCAGGTCGTGGACGATCTGCGCCATCGCCCGGCCCTCGTCGCTGCCTCCGGATTCCGTGTCGTCGAGGGTCCTGACCGGCGCGCTGGAGCCACAGGGGCTTCCCGGCCCGGGGAGATCGCCGCTGGCGACATCCTCCGTGGCCCGGGTCGCCGCGGAGGAGTCGCGGTCGAAGGAGTCGGAGAGGATGCCGACGGTGATACCGCTGCCGTCGACCCCGAAGGCGGAGCGGGCGCTGGCGGCGCTGAGCTGCGCGTCGCCCTCGGACCTGACCGCTCCTCCGCAGTCGGCGCCGCGAGCGAGCGGGGTCAGCGCCTCGGTCACCACGGCAACCCCCACCAGCGCGCCGATCCGCGGCAGGTCAGCCACCCGGGCCGCGACCGTCACCGTCCGGTAGCGCCGCCCGACGTGGAGGATCTCGGCGCCGGTCGCGCGCAGGGCCGCGACGTCGAGAGCGGCGTCGCCCTCGAAGCGGACTTCGGCGACAACGCGGTTGCCGTCGCGCAGCAGGCTGCCGGGTCCGCTGGCGGCGAGGCTGAGCCGAGCCGCCTGCGCCGCCCGCGGAGCCGAGCGCAGCGCTGGCCGAGCGAGCTCGTCAAGTCGCGCGGAGAGCTTCGGGTCGGCGAGCGACGACGACATCGCCGCGGCCGAGGCGGGAGCCAGCGCGGCAACGGTAAGCAGCGCGGCGAGCGAGGCTCGCCATGCCAAGCAACTGCGGGGACTGCGCTGGGGGTTCATCTGGAGCGAAGTATCGACACTGCTGGGTATTCCCTGAAACACGACGGAGCGGGATTCCGAGCGCCGCTCCTCAGATGTAGGAGCCGCGCCGGAACCAGGCCAGCAGCCCGATCACGGAAAGGACGAGGCTGCCGATCCCGAGCACGAGGAAGGCCTCGGCGCTGTCGATGTGAACGACAAGCCACTTGAAGTTCTGACCGAAGAAGCCGACGACGAAGGAGAGCGGCAGGAAGATCGTCGCCACCACGGTCAGCTGCTTGGTGATCTGGTTGAGCCGGTTGGAGACGACCGAGAGATAGGCATCGCGGCTGCCGGCGAGGAGGTCGCGATAGGAGTCGATCTGCTCGGAGATCCGGATCGCGTGGTCGTAGACGTCGCGGAAGTAGTTGCGCGAGTCAGCTTCGAGGCCGGGAAGTTCGAGGATGTCGTCGACACCGCGGGCGAGCAGGTCGCGCTGTGGAGTGACGACGCGCCTGAGCGCAACCAGATCGCGGCGCAGGGAGGTGATCTCCTCCAGCTGACTTGGGTCGGGGCGCTCGAAG
The DNA here is from genome assembly GCA_963811375.1 of uncultured Solirubrobacterales bacterium. Lineage (GTDB taxonomy): Bacteria > Actinomycetota > Thermoleophilia > Solirubrobacterales > 70-9 > VAYN01. Next base: position 125,285 of record CAWEQY010000008.1, on the reverse strand, counting down.
ATCTCGCCGTCGAGCCGCTCCATGCGGTCGTCGAGCCGCTCGAGGATCGGGAAGAAGGAGTCGGTGAGGCCGTCGAGGACGCGGTAGATCACGAACTGCTCCGAGCTCGGCACCTGCGCGTCGAAGCGCTGGCGGGCTTCCTCCAGCACGGCGCAGGGCCGGGCATGAGAGGTAACGAGGTAGCTGCCGCTGAGAAAGGCGTGCACCTCTTCCAGCTCGATCCCGGCGCCCTCGGCCTCCGCCGCGCCGTAGTAGACGAGGAACATGCAATCGTCGAAATCCTCCAGCTTCGGCCGCTGCCCGCGCTTGATCATGTCCTCGAGCGCGAGCGGGTGGAAAGAGAAGACCTCGCCGAGGGCCTCCACCTGGTCGGAGCTCGGAGCGGTCAGGTCGAGCCAGAAGTACTCGTCGCGCTGCAGCAGGCCGGCGATCTCGTCACGGTCGATGCTGTCGAGGAAGCGCACACCGCAACGCTAGATCGGGACCCGGACATCGCAAGGGCCGAATCTGCGGCGCGGGCGGCGCCGATCCTGCTACGGTCCCCTGCGTTAGGGCCGGTAAAGACCGGCAAAGTTTGTGTCTAGCGCTCGCGTCGTTGCTTCATCGCATGCTCCGCGTTCGCAGCACACTATGTGGAGGCAAGCATGCCTACTGGAACTGTTAAGTGGTTTAGCGACGACAAGGGCTACGGGTTCATCACGCCCGACGACGGCTCGAAGGACGTTTTTGTTCATCACAGCGCCATCCTGGGTGAGGGCTTCAAGTCCCTGACCGAGGGCGCCAAAGTGAGCTATGAGTCCGAAGAAGGCCCCAAGGGCCCGGCCGCCGCGAGCGTTCAGCAGACTTCTTAGTCGCGCACCACGCTTAAGCAGCTTGCGAAGCCCGCCATCCGGCGGGCTTCGTTTTGCCTGGACCCTTTTCGCCGCCAACCCGCGTCCCCTACCCTCCGGAATCGATATGACCGCCACACGAGCTGACCTTCGAAACATCGCGATCATCGCCCACGTCGACCACGGCAAGACGACGCTGGTCGATGCCATGCTCTGGCAGACCGGGACCTTCCGCAAAGGCCAGGACGTCGCCGAGCGGGTGATGGACTCGATGGACCTCGAGAAAGAGAAGGGGATCACGATCCTCGCCAAGAACACGGCGGTGACCCGCGGCGACGTCAAGTTCAACATCGTCGACACCCCCGGCCACGCCGACTTCGGCGGCGAGGTCGAGCGCGCCCTGACCATGGTCGACGGCGTGCTGCTCCTGGTCGACGCCTCCGAGGGGCCGCTGCCGCAGACCCGCTTCGTGCTGCGCAAGGCACTGGAGTCGAAACTGCCGGTGATCCTCGTCGTCAACAAGGTCGACCGCCCCGACGCCCGCATCGCCGAGGTCGTCGAGGAGGTCTACGAGCTCTTCATCGATCTCGACGCCGACTCCGACCAGATCGACTTCCCGATCGTCTACACCAACGCCAAGGCCGGCTGGGCGGCGCTGGAGGAGGGCGTCGAGGGAACCGACCTCTCCCCCCTGCTCGACCTGATGCTGGAGCGGATTCCCGCCCCCGTGTACGAGGAGGACCACCCGCTGCAGGCGCACGTCACCAACCTCGACGCCTCGCCCTACCTGGGGCGCCTGGCGCTCTGCCGGGTCCGCAACGGGACGATCCGCGCCGGCCAGCAGATCGCCTGGTGCAAGGCCGACGGCACGGTCGCCCGGGCGACGGTCGCCGAGCTCTTCATCACCGAGGCCCTGGATCGGGTCTCCGCCAAAGAGGCCGGTCCTGGCGAACTGATCGCCGTCGCCGGGATGGAAGAGGTGACGATCGGCGAGACCCTGGCCGACGTCGCGGACCCGCGACCGCTGCCGGTGATCACCGTCGACGAGCCCTCGCTCTCGATCGTGCTCGGGATCAACACCTCGCCGCTGGCCGGCAAAGAGGGCACCAAACTGACCGCGCGTCAGGTCCGCGACCGGCTCGATGCCGAGCTCGTCGGCAACGTCTCGATCCGCGTCCTCGACACCGAGCGCCCGGATGCCTGGGAGGTCCAGGGCCGCGGCGAGCTGCAGCTGGTGGTGCTGCTGGAGCTGATGCGCCGCGAAGGATTCGAGATGACCGCCGGGCAACCGCGGGTCCTGACCCGCGAAGTCGACGGCAAGGTCCACGAGCCGGTCGAGCGGCTGGCAATCGACGTCCCCGAGGAGCACGTCGGCTCCGTCACCCAGCTGCTGGCCGGGCGCAAGGGCCGCCTCGAGCAGATGGTCAACCACTCGACCGGGTGGGTGCGGATGGAGTACCTGGTCCCGGCCCGGGGCCTGATCGGGTTCCGCACGGAGTTCCTCACCGAGACCCGCGGCACCGGCATCCTCCACCACGTCTTCGACCGCTGGGAGCCCTGGGCCGGCGAGCTGCGCACGCGTCCGACCGGCGCCCTCGTCGCCGACCGCCAGGGCAAAACCGCCAGCTTCGCCCTCTTCAGCCTGCAGGACCGCGGCACCCTCTTCATCGGCCCCGGCGAGGAGGTCTACGAGGGCATGATCGTCGGCGAGAACGCCCGCTCGGAGGACCTCGACGTCAACGCGGTCAAGGAAAAGCACCAGACCAACGTCCGCGCCGCCAGCGCCGACCTGCTGGTCCGCCTCACCCCCGCCACCCGGCTCTCGCTGGAGAACTCGCTGGAGTTCGTGCGCGACGACGAGTGCGTCGAAGTGACGCCTGAGTCGGTCCGCCTGCGCAAGCTGGTGCTGGACAAAACCGCGCGCCAGAAGGCGGCGCGCCAGCGCAGCCGCGCCGGCGTCGCCAGCTAGCCCCTCTTCCTTAGGTAGCCGCGGCGGGCTCCGCCGCGGCGGCCGGCTGCTGGGTCGGGATCCGCCCGGTGAAGGCAAGCCCGACCAGGGCCAGCAGGGCAAGCAGGGCGAGGGCGCTGCGCAGCCCGACCAGGCGCGCTTCTTCGTTCTCTTCGACGATCGCGTCAGTGGCCCGGGGCGAGACCCCCGGCGCTTCGTCGAGCGCGGTTTCCAGTTCGGTGTCGGAGAGGAACGGGATCCCCCCGGAGAGCTCGGTCGAGGCCCTCGCCTTCACCGTCGCCGGCACGGTCGGGTTTTCCTCGACCCCGGTGAGGAAGGAGGAGCTGAGGGCGGCGATGATGATCGCGCCGGTCAGCGCCGTGCCGACCGAGATGCCGAGGTTGGTGACCGTGTTCTGCAGGCCGCCGACCTCGCCGCTCTGCTCGTCCGGGACCGAGGAGACGGTGACGCTGCCGAGCTGCGAGGCGAGCGCGCCCATCCCGAGGCCGGCCAGGAGCAGCGGCCAGGTCACGATCTCCGCCCCGGCCCCGGCCTGGAGCGCGGCGACCATCACCACCAGCCCGGCGAACATGCCGAGGAAGCCGAGGCGGACGACCCGTCGCGGCGAGGCGTCGGGGAAGACTTTCGGGATCCCAGCCGCGGCGAGGATCAGGGTGAAGGAGAGCGGCAGCAGACGCACCCCCGTTTCAATCGCCGAGAGCCCGAGGGCGATCGAGAGGAAGAGCGGCATCGCGAAGAACATCCCGCCCTGGAGGAAGTACTGAAAGAAGAAGGAGGTGAGCCCCCCGCGCAGGGCCGAGACCCGCAGGATCGCCGGGTTGACCAGCGGCTCGCGCCCGCGGGCCAGCAGGCGGTTCTCCCAGGCGAGGAAGAGCGCCAGCACGGAGGCGCCGCCGAGGATCAGCCAGATCACCGGCGAGAGCCCCAGCCACTCGGGCGCGTCGGGCCGGGCCCTGACGAAGCCCCAGGTCCCCGAGCGCAGGACGCCGAGCACGATCAACCCGAGGCCAAGGGCCGAGAGCGCGGTCCCGACCAGGTCCAGCTTCACCTTCCGCTCCGCCTCACCGGCCTCGATGCGGCGGGCGAGGACGAGGATCGCGAGCACGAGCAGGACCTCACCGGCGAACACGTAGCGCCAGGAGAGGTAGGTGGTGAAGAAGCCGCCGACGATCGGCCCGACCGCGACCGCGACCGCCGCGGCGGCAGTGACCAGGCCATAGGCGCGGGGCCTTTCGCTGGGCCCGAAGTTGGCGGCGACGAGGGCGACGATCGCGGGCAGGATCAGCGCCGCCCCGAGGCCCTCCAGGAACGACCAGCCAATCAGCAGCACGGTCAGGTTGGGAGCGAGCGCCGTGGTCGTCGAGCCGCAGGCGTAGATCACGCAGCCGATCACGAAGGCACGTTTGCGGCCGATGATCTGGCCGATCTTGCCGCCGGTGATCATGAACGAGGCCATCACCAGCGTGTAGAGGGTGATCGCGGTCTGGATCCCGGTGACCGTGGTGCCGACGTCCTTGGCGACGGTGGCGATCGAGACGTTCATCACCGAGCTGTCGAGCATCATCAGGAACTGCCCGACGCAGAGCGTCATCAGGATCAGGCCGGCGGCGCCAGCAGCCGCTTTGCGGGCCATGTCTAGAGCGCCTCGGCCACGATGCGACCGGAATCTATCGCCGCGACCAGCGCCGCGTGGTCGCGCTCGCTCTGGTCGGCATAGCTCTCGGCGAACTCGGTGATTGCCCGGTCGAAGGCGTCACCGGCACCGAGATAGGCAGCAATCGCGATGCGGTCTCCGGAGCGGGCGTGAGCGCGCGCCAGGGTCCAGCCGCACATCCGCGCGTAGAGCTCCAGCCCGTGCGGGCTCAGTCGCTCGATCTCGACCGAGCGCTTCCAGTCCCAGAGCTGGCGCACATAGAAGTCGCGTTCACCGCCGTCGAAGCCGACCGCCGGGCACCAGCCGAGGAAGATGTCGCCGGCCGCCTGCATCAGCCGCTGGCCTTCGACCACCCGCTGTCCGTGGTTCGTAAAACGGCTGGCGCCGACGTAGGGCTCCAGCACCGAGGCCTCGGCCTGCTTCGCCTGCAGGAAGAGCGGGTCGGAGTCGTCGGCTCCGGTGAGGAGGACGATCCAGGCCCGGGTGCCGACACTGCCGACGCCCACCACCTTGCGAGCGAGATGACGGAAGCGGTAGCTGTCGAGCAGGTACCGGCGATCCCCGGGCAGGGTCGCCCGGTAAGCGTCGAGCATCTGCAGCATGAACTCCTCCAGGTCGCGGGTCTCATCGACGGGCATCAGCTCCTCGGCCGGGACGATCAGCGGCGGGTCGGCGCGTATGCGCAGCTCGCCGTCGACGAGGTGGGTCAGCTTTTCCAGCGCTCGCACGCTGTCCTTGGCCTGCGCCTTGGCGACGCCTTTGCGGACCTGCCTGGTCAGCTTCGGTTCGGCCTCGATCTCCCCCATCACCGACTCGACATCGAGCCGCGCGTACCAGACCTCAAGATTGCTCTGGGCGGCGAAGGCCCGCATCGAGTCGCGGTAGCTGCGCGCCGCCTCCATCACCGCGGCGCCGCGGTCCCTGCACCCGAAGCCGTTTTCACGGCCGGCGATCGCGAAGCTGGCGGCGAGCCGCTTGACGTCCCACTCCCACGGCCCCGGCAGCGACTCGTCGAAATCGTTGAGGTCGAAGACGAGCCGGCGGTCGGGAGCGGCGAAAGCGCCGAAGTTGGAGAGGTGGGCGTCGCCGCAGGCTTGGACCCACAGGCCCGAGACGGGCGTGATCGCAAGGTCTGCTGCCATCACCGCGGCGGCGCCGCGGAAGAAGGCGAAGGGCGAGGCCGACATCCGCCCGTAGCGGATCGGCACCAGCTCGGGAACGCGCGTGGCGGCTTGGCGCTCGAGGATCGCGACCGGGTCGGCGCGGCCCTCAGATGGCTCCCACCTGGCGTGGGAGGAGCGACGCACCTCCGAACGCGCCGCCTTTCCTGCAGCGGCGCGTTCGGGGGCGTCCATTGGCTAGACCGTAGCGGCTGCCTGCTCGGCCTGGCTCTGCTCTGAGGCCTGCGCCTTCGCATCCGGCGCCGGGGCGTCGTCGACCTGGCGTGGTAGCAGTACTTCTTTGGCGATGACCAGGCGCTGAATCTGGCTGGTCCCCTCGTAGAGCTGCATGATCTTGGCGTCGCGCATCAGTTTCTCGACCGGGTACTCCTTGATGAAGCCGTAGCCGCCGTAGACCTGGACGGCGTCGGTGGTGATCTCCATCGCCGAGTCGGCGGCGAAGCGCTTGGCCATCGAGGAGACACGGCTGTTGCGGATGCCCTGATCGAGCAGGAAGGCGGAGTTCCAGACCAGCAGGCGACCCGCTTCGACCTTGGTTGCCATGTCGGCGATCATGAACTGGATTGCCTGGTGCATCGCGATCGGGACCCCGAACTGGACCCTTTCTTTCGAGTAGTCCGTCGCGTACTCGAGCGCCGCGCGGCCGATGCCTACGGCCATCGCCGAGACGCCGGGACGGGTGCGGTCGAGGGTCATCATTGCCAGCTTGAAGCCCTTGTTTTCCTCACCCAACAGGTTCTCGGCCGGGATCTCGACTTCGTCGAAGGAGATGGTCGCGGTGTTGGACGCCCGCTGGCCCATCTTGTCCTCCTTCTTGTCGATGCTGACCCCGGGGAGATCGGCGTCGACGACGAAGGCGCTGATCCCGCGGTGACCGCCCTCGGGATCGGTCTTCGCGAACACCGTGAAGTAGTCGGCGTAGGTGCCGTTGGTGATGAAGCACTTGGAGCCGCTGATGACGAACTTGTCGCCCTTCTTCACGGCCTTGGTCTTCATGCCGCTGACGTCGGAGCCGGCGTCCGGCTCGGTCAGGCCGAAGGAGGCGAGCTTCGGGGCTTCGGTCAGCATCCCGAGGTACTTCTTTTTGGTCTCCTCGGAGCCGCCGAGGGTGATCGGGGCGGAGGCGAGGCCATTGGCCATCAGCGAGGTGCCGATGCCGGAGCAGCCCCAGCCCATCTCCTCCTCGATCAGGCAACCGGAGAGGTAGTCGAGACCGGGACCGCCGTAGGCCTCGGGGATGTGGGTGTTCATCAACCCCACCTCCCAGGCCTTGTCGATCACGTCCTGGGGCCAGGTGCCGTCCACGTCGTACTCCCAGGCGACGCTGCGCATGTCTTTCTCAGCGAAGCTGTGGGCCAGCTCCTGCAGGTCCTTCTGTTCGTCGGTCAGGGTGAAGTCAACCACCGGTCGGGGCTCCTTTTCGTCGGTGCATAAGTCTTGATCTGGAGCGCCGCCGCCGGGGCGAGCGTTCCGCCGATTGACTGGTCAGTCAACCAGGCCAAAAGGTTAGCGAATGACCCCGCTTCCATGGGCCGTTTACCCTTGTTCATGTGGATCTGGTGCTGGCGATGTCCCCCAGTGGAAAGTGCGCCGTCGTGCTGCTGTTCACCGGTGTCGCGGCACCGCTCGCGGGCTTGCTCTTCCGCCGCGTTGCCGGCGGCTGGGACTCGGTGGGCAAGGGCCCCTTCGCGATCGAGCAGCAGCTGCCGCTGGTGCCGCGATACCTCTCGGGCCCCGCCCCGGCCGTCGACCCGGCGATCCAGGCCGCCGAGGTGCGCCAGATGCTGGAGGCGAAACAGGAGCGACAGAAGCGCCGTGGCGAGTCGCCGATCGACGTCGACGCCGAGGCCACGAGGCTGCTGGCGCCGGCGGACGAAGCGACAGGCGCCGGCGCTCGCCAGGATGCCGAACTACGGGCCGAGGTTCGCCAGCTGGTCGTCACTCGCAACGAACGACGCATGCGCAGGGGCCTGGACCCGCTCGACGTCGAGGCCGAGACCGAACGACAGCTCGCAGATTTCGTAGGATCGCCCTGATGGCAGGCGCCGAGGACAATCTCTACGAGGTCGAGCAACTGCTGGTCCAGCCGGGCACCTACTTCAACCCGCAGACCGAGGTCGTGGTCGTCGTCGACGATTCCGCCTCGATCGACCAGGAGGTCTTCAACATGGAGGCCTACGAGGGGGCCGACTGGGTGCGGGTCTCCGACGAGATCCCGATCGACGAGGACGGGCGTGACCGCGTCCTCGAGGCCTTCCAGACCCACTACCACCCCGGCTCGACCGGGTCGGTCTCCGAAACCGCGCTCGAACAGGGCGACGAGGAGATCGACGAGGACGAGAACGGGCAAGAGCCGGGGCGCGAGGACTGAGCGTGCTGGTCGAGGGGGACGCGGCGCCCGACTTCACGCTGCCCGATCAGGACGGCAACAGCGTCAGCCTCTCCGACCTGCGAGGCGAGACGGTCGTACTGTATTTCTACCCCCGCGCCGACACCCCGGGCTGCACGACCCAGGCCTGCGGCATCCGCGACCGCGGGGACGAGTACGCCGCGGCCGGCGCTCGCGTGATCGGCGTCTCGCCGGACGAGCCGGCGGCGCTGCGGAAGTTCGACGGCAAACACGACCTCGGCTTCACTCTGCTCGGCGACGCCGACCACGCCGTCGCCGATGCCTACGGAGCCTGGGGCGAGAAGTCGATGTACGGCAAGAAGTACATGGGAATGCTGCGCTCGACCTTCATCATCGACGCCGACGGCAAGATCGCCCGCGCCTTTCCCAAGGTTCAGCCGAAAAAGCACGATGCGCTGGTGCTGAAGGCACTCGGCGAACTCGCTCCGGCCTGAGCTCAGGCGCTCAGCGCCACAACGAAGATGAAGCTGGCGTAGAGCGCGAACCAGCCGATCACCGCGGGGAGTTTGAAGCGGCGCGCCAGGTGCAGGCTCTCGTAGGCGAGGAGGCCGCCGGCGAGGCCGAGGCCGATCGAGAGGATCGCGTTGCCGCTCAGGTCCCAGTCGGTGAAGATCAGCCCGATCCCGACCGGGATCATCGACTGGAAGACCATCGCCCCGGTGATGTTGCCGAGCGCGAGCGCGTCCTTGCCTTCGCGCACCCAGAAGAAGCTGTTGACCTTCTCCGGCAGCTCGGTCGCCAGCGGCGCCAGGATCAGCGCCAGCACCAGGGCCTCGACGCCGATGCTGTCGGCGATGTGAAGCAGCTCCTCGACGAAGAGATGGGCGCCGCCGACCATCGCCCCGAGGCCGGTTAGGAGCTGGATCACGCAGAGCGCCAGCGCCGGATCTTCCCGACGCTCCGCCCGGCGCTCGAAGATCAGCGGGTTGAGCGTCTCCTCTTTCTGGACCTCGCCCCCGCCCCGCAGCGTCAGCCGGATGTAGAACACATAGGCGACCAGGAAGCCGATCCCGACCACGATCCGAACGGGCGCCGGCGGTCCCCAGGAGAGCAGCCCGGCGAGCGCGAAGAGGACGAGGAAGAAGCTGAGGTCGCGCTCCAGCGTCGGCCTGTGCACGTCCAGCTTCACCCCCTGCTCGCGTTTGTCGCGATAGAGGTAGGCGAAGAGGCCGACCAGCCCCATCGCCAGCGTCGCCAGCAGGAAGGGCGCGCCGACGATCGCCCCGATCGCGACGTCTTCGGAGCCCGCGTCGACGCTGAGCAGAGCAACGATCGCGATCAACGTCTCCGGCATCGCCGTCCCGACGGCGGCGAGGACGCTGCCAACCGCCCCCTCCCCCAGCTCCAACTCGTGCCCCGCCCACTCGACCGCATTCGTGAACAACAAAGCTCCCGCGAGCACAATCGCAAAGCTGAAGATCAGGAGGACTACTTCCATCCGAGCAGGCTATCCGTCTCCTTCGACCAGCTCGGAGAGACGGGTCAGGCGAAGTAGAAGGCGAGCCCAAACACGAAGTAGACCGCCAACAGCTGAACCCCCTCGAACCAGTTCGACTCGCCGTCCTGAGTGACCTGGTTGGCGATCAGGATCGCCAGCAGGATCGCCCCCAGCTCAAAACCGTTGAAGACCAGGGCCAGCGGATAGGGGCCGATGAAGAAGGAGGCGAGGACCAGCACCGGGGCGACGAAGAGGGCGACCTGGCCGCTGGAGCCGATCGCGATGTTGACCGCCAGGTCCATCTTGTTTTTCATCGCGACGAGGACGGCGACCCAGTGCTCGGCGGCGTTGCCGACGATCGCGACGACGATGACGCCGATGAAGAACTCGGAGAGGCCGATCGAGTGCGAGGCCTCGGTGATCGAGCCGACCAGCACCTCCGACATCAGGCCGACGAGGACGCCGGCGATTGCCAGGGCGCCGATCGAGGTCCGCGTCGACCAGCCCCAGCTGTCCTCGTCCTCGTACTCGGGGTTGAAGAGGTCGCGGTGGGTTTTCAGCGAGAAGAAGAGGCCGATCACGTAGGTGGCGATGAGCACGATCGCGACCGCCAGCGAGAGGTGCTCGACGGTACCGCCGTAGTGGATCGCCTCGGCGCCGGGTGCCGGCAGCCCCTTGCCCTCGACCAGCTCGAAGATCGCCGGCATGATCAGCGCCGCGGCGGCGAGCATCAGCATCGAGGTCTGGATGCTGGCGCTGGTGCGGCTGAAGGTCTGCTTCTCGCGGCCGATGCCGCCGGCCAGCATCGCCGCGCCCAGCACCAGCAGGATGTTGCCGATGATCGAGCCGACGATCGAGGCCTTGACCACCTCCTGCAGGCCCTGACCGAGGGCGAAGAGGGCGATGATCAGCTCCGGCGCGTTGCCGAAGGTGACGTTGAGCAGGCCGCCGATGCCGGGGCCCGAGCGCGCCGCCAGCTCCTCGGTGGCGCGCCCCATCAGCGCCGCCGTCGGAATGATCCCCAGCGCCGAAGCGGCGAAGACGACGGTCGCGGGGGCGCCGACGATCTCGAGCACGACCGCGATCGGGATCAGCGGCGTCAGCAGGTAGGGCCAGCCGAGCGGCGTGCGGAAGAAGGCGGCGTCGAAGCGCGGCTGGTTGGGGTTGGTGGCCTGGCTCAAGGGCTGGCAAGCGTACGCGGAAACGCGAAGGGCGTCGCCGTGGCGACGCCCTTCGCAAAAACCGGCGGGCGCGAGGTCCCTACTGGATCATGCTCGCGCAGCGCTGCAGGTCGGCGGGCGTCTTCGCCCCCTGCAGACATTCGAGGTAAGCCTGCTGACTGGCGCCGCCGGAGCTCCCTGAGCCTCCCGACGATTCGCCGCCGGAGGGGGAGCCGCCGCCGGTCACGCCTTCGAGCAGGTCGCCAAGCCCTTCGCCGCTGCTGGCGCCTTCGAGCAGCTCCAGCGGGTTGACGCCGAGCTTCTGGAACAGCCCTTCGAGCGGCTTGGCGTCGGCCGGAGCGGAGATGTCCTGGTCCTCGTTGACGCCACTGAGCGAGAGCGCGAGGTCGACTTCGACCTTTTCCTTCGTGCTGCCCTTCGGTTCGATCGTCATCTCGGCTTCGAGCTTGCGGATGATGTCGTCGTCGCCGACGTAGACCTCGACGTGAGCTTTTTTGACCGCACTCGTGAGTTCGCCCTTGGCCTCTTCGAGTTCGCCGATCGGCAGCGGCCCGGCCGCTTCGAGCTGAGCGCTGCAGGCCGGATTTTCGGTCAGCTTGATGATCGCGTCGATCGTGCCGCCGACGTTGAGGTCGCCGCTGATCTTGGTCGTGTCGGTGCCGTCGACGTCGGCGCTGCCGTCGTTGGTCAGGTTGTCGACGAAGTCGCCGACCTTGAGACCGGTCGCGGCGTCCTGGCAAGCGGTGACGTCAGCGGGATTGCCTTCGGACCCCCCCTGCTGCTGAGCCTGTTCGAAGCCCGACTTGACGAAACCAAAGGTGGTCGGGTCGACTTCGTACTCGGTCCCTTCGTAGTTGACGTAGGCGCGGTCGGAGAGCAGCGTCAGGCCGCCTTCGAAGTCGATGTCCTCGCCCTTCGCCGAGCCCTTGGCGCTGGCCGTCATCGCCAGCTGCGGCAGGTCTCCCTTGGCTCCCCTCTGAAACGGGCCGGAGAGGCTGACGTCGATGTCGCCGCCTTCGTCCCCTTCGGACTTGATGCCGAGCGAGAGATCGATGTCGCCGCTCTTCACCCCTTCGAGGCTGGCGCTGTCGATGACCTTCTGCGGGTCCTCGCTGCTCTTGTCGCTGCTGCCGCCACAGGCGGCGAAGGCGGTCGCAAGCGCGGCCAGCGCGGCAAGCAGCGCGAAAATGCGGAAACGTCTCAAGGGGGTGGCTCCTCCTGATCGACAATGGTTGGAGCCGGGATTCTAGGTGGCGGCGGCTCCTGCCCCAGCGCCGCATCCCGGCCCCCATCCAGCGATCGCAGCTCTACGGACCGGAATCCCCGCGCGATTCGTCGATCGGCGGCGGCCGGTTCTCCGTCGTCAGGTTGGCCGCGAGCGGGAAGAGCAGGGCGCCGAGGAAGATCAGGGTGACGCCGGCGACGATCATCGCCTTGACCCGGAAGACGTGGCCGAGGATGCCGAGCGCGAAGCCAGCGAGCATCAGCGCGATGTAGGGGCCGGGGCTGTGGGGGAACAGCTCGGCGAGGGGCGGTACGAGGTCGAGCACGGCCCCGGATTATCATCGCCCGCATGGCCAAGAGCTCTGTGGCAGAGGTGAAGGAGGCGCTGGCCAAGGTCGGCTACCTCGCCGACGAGCCCGCGGCGCTGGTCTCCTACCTCGCTCAGGAGCTCGGCAAGCCGGTCCTGGTCGAGGGCCCGGCGGGGGTCGGCAAGACCGAGCTCGCCAAGGCTTTGTCCCGCGCCACGGGCCGCGAGCTGGTGCGGCTGCAGTGCTACGAGGGCCTCGACGAGGCCAAGGCGATGTACGAGTGGAACTACCGCAAGCAGCTGCTGCGGATCCAGGCCGGCGGCGAGGGCGGCTGGGACGACGTCCAGGAGGACATCTTCAGCAACGAGTTCCTGCTGACGCGGCCGCTGATGCAGGCGATCTCCAGCCCCGAGCCGGTCGTGCTGCTGATCGACGAGATCGACAAGACCGACCAGGAGTTCGAGGCGATGCTGCTGGAGCTGCTCTCCGACTTCCAGATCACGATCCCCGAGCTGGGCCAGGTGGCGGCGACGACGATGCCGATCGTCGTCCTCACCTCCAACGACTCGCGCGAGCTGACCGAGGCGCTGAAGCGGCGCTGCCTCTACCTCTGGCTCGACTACCCCGGAGCTGAGCGCGAGATGGAAATCGTCCGCCTGCACGTGCCCGACCTGGCCGAGTCGGTGGCGCGGCGGCTGGTCGAGGTGATCGAGATGGTCAGAGCATTGGACCTGAAGAAGCCCCCCTCGATCGCCGAGTCGATCGACTGGGCCCGAACGCTGCTGCTGATGGGCGCCGAGGACATCGACCGCGAGACCTTCACCCAGTCGATGTCGATCATCGTCAAGCACCGCACCGACATCGACCTCGTCGCCGAGCGGGTCGGGATGAAACTGGCCGAGGCGCCGAGCCGGACGGGGTGAGGCCGGTGGCGGTCTCGCCCTACGGGCCACAGGCCGATCCGGGGCCGGCCGGGCTGGCGGCGAAGCTGCTCGGCTTTTGCGACGAGCTGCGCGGCGAGGGGGTGGCGGTCGGGACCTCGGAGATCCTCGACGCCTTCGCCGCGCTGGAGATGGTCGACTGGACCTCGCGCGACGACTTTCGCGAGGCGCTGGCGGCGACGATCGCCAAGTCCCGGGACGACCGCCGCGTCTTCGAGCTGCTGTTCGAGCGCTTCTTCTTCCGCGCCGCCGAGGCCGAGGCGGTGCAGCGTGAGATCACCGAGCGCGGTGAGGGCGGCGGCGAAGGCGACAACGCCGGCGAGGGCGGCGAGCGGCTCGACATGGACGAGCTGCGCGAGCAGATCCGCGACGCGATCGAAGCCGGTGACGAGGATCGGCTGCGCGACCTGGCGCGGCTGGCGATCGCCGCCTTCGGACAGGCCGAGGGCTCCGGCGTGGTCGGCGTCGACGTGCAGCGAATCCGCCGCACCCTGGGCCTGACCGCCGGCGCCCAGCCGCCGACCGAGCAGGGCGACGAGCGGCCGGCGATCGACCGCGACCAGCTCAACAAGTTCGAGCGTCACCTGCGCCGTGAGCTCGAGCGCGACCTGATCGAGCGCACCGAAACCCTCCCTCCCTCCCGCCCCCTGGCCGAGCTCGACCGCGCTCTGCCGACCAATCCGACCCAGGACCTCGCCGCCGTCCACCGCGCCGTCTCGCAGATGAAGCGTCGACTGGCGACGCTCGGGCACGAGCAGCGCGGCCACCGCAAGGCGGCGACGGTCGACGTGCGGCGGACGATGCGGGCCTCGCTGGAGACCGGTGGGGTGCCGTTGCGGCTCAAATACAAGCCCAAGCGCCCGCGGCGGCCGGAGATCTACGTGCTCTGCGACGTCTCCACCTCGGTCACCTCGGCCAGCGTCTTCTTCCTCTCGGTCCTCCACGCCCTCCACGACTCGTTCCGCAAACTGCGCAGCTTCGTCTTCATCGAGCGGATCTCCGAGGTCACCGACGTCTTCGAGCACGAGCGCGACTTCGCCGTCGTCGCCCAGCGGATCTCCAGCGAGGGCGGCGTCGCCGACGTCTCCGGCTACACCGACTACGGCCGCGTCTGGCTCGAGTTCCTGACCGAGATCTCCGACGAGCTCGACCCGCGCTCGACCGTGATCGTGCTTGGCGACGCCCGCACCAACGGCCGCGAGCCCCACGCCGAGGTCTTCGCCCAGGTCGCCGAGCATGCCGGCCGCCTCTTCTGGCTCAACCCCGAGCCGAAGCTCTACTGGAACTACGGCGACTCGGTGATGGCCGCCTACGAGCGCTACTGCGACGGCGCCTTCGAGTGCTGGACCACCCGCCACCTGGAGAACTTCGTCAACGTCGTCGCCGGCGGCATCCCCGCCCCCGAATGAGCCGGGCGCTGCTGCTGCGCCACGGCGAGTCGGCCCACAACGCCCATACCGGCAGCGAGGCGCTGGGCGAGGAGGAGGGCGACCGCCTGACCGAGCTCGGGCTCGCACAGGCTCGCGCCGCCGGGCCGGCCCTGGCCGGCGAGGGCATCACCCGCCTGCTGGCAAGCCCGATGCGGCGCGCGGCCGAAACCGCGGCGGCGGTCGGAGCCGCGCTCGACCTCGAGCCCGAAACCCTCTCCTACGTCCACGAGCTGGGCCAGGGCGAGAACTTCGAGGACCTGGTCGTACGGGTGCGGCGGCTGAAGGTGGAGCTGGAGGCGCTGCCCGCTGGGGAGCTGCCGCTACTCGTCGGCCACGGCATCTTCATCCGCTTCTTCCTGCTCGACTCGGTGCTCGGCGACGAATTCGCGCCGCCGATGGCGGCGGGGATCTGGAACCTCGGCTCCTACAACTGCGGGCTCAGTCTGTTCTCGCACGGCGAGGTGCGCGACCCCGGCGGCACCGGAGTCCCCGGCTGGACCTGTCTCAGCTGGATGCGGCGGCCGTGGGATCCGCCGTGACGACGCGGGGTGGATCGTCGGGCGAGAGCTGCCACTGCTCGTTGACGATCGCCCCCGGCGGCGGCGGCACCGGCCCCTCGAGTAACGGGTCCTCGGTCTCGCGCATCCAGGCGTCGAGCCGGCCGCGCATCTCCGCCAGCACCTCGCCCCGAGCCGGGTTGGCGGCGACGTTGTCGCCCTCGGCCGGGTCGAGGACGAGGTCGTAGAGCTGCTCCTCGGGCACGATCTGCTCGCCCCAGCCCGCCGCGACGAGCAGGTCCTTGCTGGGGCTGTCATCGCAGTTGGCGAGCACCGGGTGCTCGTAGTCGTCGAACCGGCGGATGTACTTCCAGCGCTCGGTGCGGACCGCGCGATGCGGCTGGTAGGCGGCGTGGTAGGTGGTCTCGGCGAAGATCGCCTCGTGCAGGCGCTCGGTCTCGCCGCGGACGAGCGGCATCAGCGAGGAGCCCTGCAGCCAGTCCGGCGCCTCGACCCCCGCCAACTCGCAGAGAGTCGGGTAGACGTCGAGGTGACTGACCGGCGTATCGACGACCTTGCCGCCGCTGAACCCACCCGGCCCCCGCATCAGCATCATCACCCCGATGCCACGGTCGAAGAGCGTCGCCTTCGCACCGGGGAAGGCGACCCCGTGGTCGGTGGTGCAGAGCACCAGCGTGTTCTCGACCAGGCCGAAGTCGTGCAGGGCGTGGAGGACGGCGCCGATCCCCTGGTCGAGCGAGCGGGCGCTGGCCTTGAAGGCGGCGAAGTCCTTGCGGGTGGCGGTGACATCGGGCAGGTTCTCGGGCGGTAGCGAGTAGAGGGTGTCGCGGACCGAGGTCGGGGCGAAGAAGTTGCGATGCGTCTCGAAGAAGCCGACCGACATGAACCAGGGCTCCGAGGGTGCCTCGCGCAGGGACTCGATCGTCAATGGCGCCACGTACTCGGCGTGGTTGGAGTCGACCGGGACGATCTCGTCATAGCCGATCACGCCGGGGTCGACGGAGATGTGCTGCTCGCCGATCAGGGTCGAGCGGTAGCCCGCCCGGCGCAGCGCGTGGACCCAGTGCTGGCCGTAGTCGTTGAGCGCCCAGCCGCGGTGGGCGAGGCCGAGCATGCCGTTGTTGTGGCAATGCAGGCCGGTCAGCAGGCTGGCACGGCTGCCCGAGCAGGTTGGCGCCGCGCAGAAGGCCTCGCGGAAGAGGGCCCCCTGGTTGGCCAGCATCTGAATGTTCGGGGTGGGGACCTGAAACCCGTAGGGCTGGACGAAACGGCCGCTGTCGTGCGAGTGGATATAGAGAATGTTCGGTGCTGAGTTCAAGCGGGTACTCCCAGGTTCGAAGTGCGAGAGAGGTTAACGATTGAGACGGGCCAGCCGCGCTGTTGCTGTTTTTGTTGATTAACTTACTCGGCAAGATGTCGTCTCCCATGCAACCCCAACGCTCCTACCTCGTCTGCGCCACTCCCCGAAGCGGGAGCACTTTGGTCTGTCACGGGCTCGAGGAAACCGGCGTCGCCGGCCGCCCCGAGGAGTACTTCGAGGCGCTCCGCCACAGCGGTCGTCCACGCCGCCCCGAGGAGTACTTCGTCGGCGTCGAAGACCCCTCGATCCGCGACCACCTCGGCGAGCGCGCCGTCGGCGGCGAGCTGCAGCCGCGCTCGCCGCTGTGGAGCCGGGCCGCCTATGACCGCTACCTGGAGTGGGCCTTCGAGGCCGGGACCACGTCCAACGGCATCTTCGGCGCCAAGCTGATGTGGGGCTACTTCGAGGACTTCGTCAGCCTCCTGCGCAACGTCCCGGCCTACCGCGAGGTCCCGCTCGCCGAGCTGCTCCCGACCGTCTTCCCGGACCTGACCTTCGTCCGCGTCGTGCGCGCCAACAAGGTGCGCCAGGCGGTCTCGCTGTGGAAGGCGGTGCAGACCGCGACCTGGCGCGAGGACCAGGCCAGCGCCAAGGCGGCCTCGCTGGACGACGACGGCTCGCCGCCATACCGGAACTTCATCGAGGAGCACCGGCCGCAGCTGCGCTTCCACTACCGGGCGATCGAGCACCTGCTGGAGCAGATCCTGATCGAGGAGTCGCGCTGGGACGCCTTCTTCGAGCACTCCGGGATCAGACCGGTGCTGGTCCTCTACGAGAACTTCGCCGCCGACTACGAGACCAGCACCCTGCGCCTGCTCGAGCGCCTCGACCTCTCACCCCCGGACGACTTCGAGTTCGAACCGCGGATGAAGCGTCAGTCCGACAACGTCAACGACGATTGGGTCAAGCGCTACAGCGAGCTCAGGCTCGGCACCGACTTCGACCTGGTGCCGGTCAAAGCCTAGGAGGGACTAGGAGGGTTTCGTCGCCATTTCCTTGGTCCCGGTACTGGCGACCCAGGCGTCGGGAGAGGCGATCAGCTCCTCGACGACGGGGGGCAGGTTGCCGGAGACGAGGTTGGCGAGGGTGACGTTCTCGAGCACGGTGCGGAGACTGGCGCGCACGGCGATCCAGACCTTCTGCAGGGACTCGGCATTGCCGTGGTACTCGATCGCCTCCGGCGGCGTCGACTGCACGTGGGCGATCGGGCCCTCGACGGCGCGGACGATGTCGGCGATCGTCACCTCGTCGGCCGGCTTGGCCAGCCAGTAGCCGCCCTTGGCGCCGCGGCGGGCGCGGATGATGCCCTGATGCTTGAGCTCGAGCAGGATGTGCTCGAGGAACTGCAGCGGGATGTCCTGGGCGTCGGCGAGGCGCTCGCCCTTGATCGGACCCTCCTCGGCAGCCGCCAGCTCCGCGGCTGCCCGCACTGCGTAGTCGGCCTTGGCTGAGACGCGCATCTGTCTAGTAAACCAATCAGCCGACCGCGTCAGGGGTGAGATCGTCGGAGCGGTCGCGAGCTTGCTCCTCGGCTTCGCGCTTCTCGCGGCGCTCGTTCCACCAGCGCGGGAACCAGATCAGCAGGCCGAGGCCGAGGCCGGCGACCACGGCGGCAATCGGCCAGACGACCGGGTCGCCCTTCTGCACGGTGACGATCCCGGAGGCGATCAGGACGACGCCAAGCGCGGTGCGCAGGAAGGAGACGGGGGCGCGTGCCGCGTAGTTGGAGCCGACGATCACCCCCGGCACCGAGCCGAGCAGGATGTTGCCGGCCAGCATGAAGTCGACGTTGCCGCCGACCCAGTGGGCGATGCCCGCCGCCCAGAGCAGGATCGCGGCGTGGAAGACATCGGTGCCGACGACCTTGCGCGGGGTGAGGCGGTAGACGGAGATCAGCAGGATCGCGATCACCGTGCCCGAGCCGGCCGAGGTGATGCCAATTACGAAGCCGGTGGTGGCGCCGATCGCCACCGCCGCCACTTTGTGCCGCCGCTTCAGCTCGAAGTCGTCGCGCTCTTCGATCAGCTTGCTGAGGATCAGCGCTCGCGCCAAGGTGATGATCCCGACCATCAGCAGGGTGCCGCCGAGCAGCGCGTAGACGATCGAGTCGAGCCGCTCTTCGCCGACCTTGCTCTGCAGGACCGAAATCGCCCACACCCCGGTCACCGCGGCGGGCACGCTACCGGCAGCCAGCCAGAGGGCCAGGTTCATGTTGACCGTGCCCATGCGCAGGTGGCGCCAGCCGCCGACGGTCTTGGTCACCGCCGCGTAGAAGATGTCGGTGCCGATCGCGGTCACCGGTTTGATCCCGAAGAAGAAGATCAGCAGCGGCGTCATCAGGGTGCCGCCACCCATGCCGGTCATGCCGACCATTGCTCCGATGCCGAAGCCGAAGATGACGATTGCCGGGTCCATGTGCCGCCTGATGCGTCCGCGCGGGATACTTATCGACTTTCCTGACCTGGTTGGTCAGGAGCACGGAGTGCGCCAGGATACCAGCATGAGCGGAGAAATCAGCCAGATTGCGGCGTCTCCGGACCCCTTCGAGACCAGCGCCAGGCAGGCCGCGGGAGTCTCGATTCGCTCGCTCGGGCACGCCTACGGCGAGCTGCGAACGATCGAGCGGCTCGATCTGGAGATCGAGCCCAAGCAGGTGATCGGCCTGGTCGGGCCCTCGGGTTGCGGTAAGTCGACGCTGCTGGAGCTGGTCTGCGGCCTGCGGGAGCCGAGCGCCGGGTCGGTCGCCGTGGGCACCGCGGAGACCGCGGCCGAGCGTCTCCGCCGCTGCGCCTACATGCCCCAGCGCGACCTGCTGCTGCCCTGGTACTCGGCGATCGACAACGCGGCGCTGGCCCTGCGCAACCGCGGCCTCGGCAAGGCCGAGGCACGCCGCCACACTGGCGCCCTCTTCGCCCGCTTCGGCCTCGCCGGCTTCGAGCGGACAGCCCCGGCCGAGCTCTCGGGCGGGATGCGCCAGCGCGTCGCCTTCCTCCGCACCCTCGTCTCCGGCAAGCCGCTGCTGGCCCTCGACGAGCCCTTCGCCTCGCTCGATGCGATCACCCGGGCGGAGATGCAGGAGTGGCTGGCGGCAGGGTTGCTCGCCGACCCGCGCACCGTCGTCCTGGTCAGCCACGACGTCGAGGAGGCCCTCTATCTCTCCGACCGGGTGGCGGTCCTCTCCGCTCGCCCGGCCCGAATCGTCGCCGAGCTGCGAGCACCGGCTCCCCGCGCGCCCGATCGCGACGCCGCCGTCACCGACCCCGCCTTCGTCGCCGTCCGCGAGGAAGCGTTGCGGGCGCTTCACGAGGGCATGCGATGAAGCGCTGGGCCCTTCCCAGCCTGGTTGTCCTCGCCCTGGTCGGCGCCTGGCAGCTCGCCGCCTCGACCGGCGCCATCGCCGAAGCGCTCAGCCTCGAACCCTTCCTCGTCCCCTCCCCGGCCGAAATCGCCGAGTCGCTGTGGCAGAACCGCGCGCTGCTGGCCGAAAACGCCTGGGTGACCCTGCGCGAGATCCTGCTCGGCATCGGCTGCGCCCTGGTCGCGGGACTCGGCTTCGCCGTGCTCCTGCACCTCTCGGAGACGCTGCGCCGCGCAACTTATCCCCTGCTGGTCGGCTCGCAGGCGGCACCGACCATCATTCTCGCCCCGATCCTGATCGTCTGGTTCGGTTACGGGATCGGCCCCAAGCTGGCGATCGTCGCGCTGATCTGCTTCTTCCCGATCACGGTCAACACGCTCGACGGCTTGCGCTCGGTGGACCCCGACGCGATCAAGCTGATGCGTACGCTCGACGCCTCCCGCTGGCAGATCTTTCACCGCGTCGAGGCGCCGGCCTCCCTTCCCTACGTATTCAGCGGCGCCAAGATCGCCGTCGCCGTCGCCGTCATCGCCGCCGTCTTCGGCGAGTGGATCGTCGCCAACTCCGGCCTCGGCTGGCTGATCCGTCTCGACACTTCCCAGCTGGAGACGGCGCGGGCGTTCGCGGCGAGCGCCGTTCTCGCCGCCATCTCGATCGCGCTCTTCGGCCTGCTTGCCCTCGCAGAGCGACGCGTCGTCACTTGGCGATAGAACACAGGGGATGAAGATGCCTCGCATCCCGGCGATCGCAACCGCTCTCGTCCTGCTCGTCCTCGCGCTCGGTCTCGCGGCCTGCGGCGAGAAGTCGGAGGGCGGCGACACCGAAGCGCAGTCCTTCGGCCTGACGCTGGACTTCTACCCCAACGCCGATCACGCCGGGATCTACATGGCGCAGAAGCTCGGCTACTTCGAGGAAGCCGGTCTCGACGTCAGCATCGAGGCTCCCTCCGATCCGGCGGCGCCGCTGAAGCTGGTCGCGGCCGGGCAGTCGGATCTGGCGATCTCCTATGAGCCCGAGGTGGTGCTGGCCCATGAGCAGGGCCTTGACGTGGTCGCGATCGGGGCCCTGGTCGACCGGCCGCTGACCTCGCTGATCTGGCTGGCGAAATCGGGCATCGAAGGGGTCGGCGACCTCAAAGGCAAGACCGTCGCCACCGCCGGCATCCCCTACCAGCAGGCCTTCCTGAAGACGATCCTCGCTCGCGCCCACCTCTCCCCCAGCGCCGTCAAGGAAGCCAACGTCGGCTTCGGCCTGCTGCCCGCCCTGCTCGGCGGCAGCGCCGAGGCAATGCTCGGCGGCTACAGCAACGTCGAGGGGGTCGACCTGCGCCGGCGCGGCAAAGACCCCGTGATCACCCCGGTCGATCGGCTCGGGGTCCCCACCTACGACGAGCTGGTCCTGGTCGCCAACCGCAAGGCGCTGACCGCCGACCCGGAGAAGTACCGCCTCTTCATCGCCGCCCTGCGGCGTGGCACCGAAGCGGCGGTGAAACAGCCGGGCGCGGCGACCCAGGCCGTGCTCGAGGCCAACAACGGCCTCGACCCGAAACTGACCCAGGCCGAGGTCGAAGCGACGCTGCCGCTGCTGGCGGGACGGGCGTCCGGCCGGCCGTACGGCTTCCTGGATCCCGGCGAGTGGAGCACCTTTGCCGGCTGGATGCGCGACAACGGCCTGATCGAGTCGCTGCCGGAGCCCGACGAGCTGCTCAGCAACGCCTACCTCTCGGGCGAGATACCCGAATAGCGCAACGCCCCTTCGCCGAGCAGCCGAGTGATGTCGGTGGCCGGCATCGCGGCGTGGAAGAGGTGTCCCTGGGCGTAATCGCAGCCGAGGCGGCGCAGCTCGGACAGCTGCGCCTCGTTCTCGACCCCCTCGGCGATCACCTCGAGCGACAGCGCCCGGGCCATGCCGATGATCGCCTCGACGATCGCCGTGCGCTCCTGCTCGATTCCCAGGGCGTCGACGAAGGAGCGGTCGATCTTGAGCGCGTGGAAGGGAAAGCGGTTCAGGTAGGCCAGCGAGGAGTAGCCGGTGCCGAAGTCGTCGAGGACCAGCCGCACGCCGATCTCATTCAGCGCCTCCAGCGAGGCGATCGCCGTCGCCGACTCCTCGACCAGGACGCTCTCGGTGATCTCCAACCGCAAGTGGATCGGGTCGATGCCGGTGCGGGCGATGATCTCGGCCACGGTCGCGGGCAGGTCGCGGTGGGCCACCTGCCGAGCGGAGAGGTTGACGGCAACGTCAAAGGGCCGCCCGTCCGGCCGCTGCTCGTGCCACTCGAGGATCTGCCGGCAGGCGCGCTCCTGCACCCAGCGGCCGATTGGCTCGATCAGGCCACTGTCCTCGGCAATCGAGACGAAGTCGCCCGGTTCGAGCAGACCGCGGTCGGGGTGCTGCCAGCGCACCAGCGCCTCGAGGCCGGAGATCTCGCCGGTCTGCAGGCTGACCACCGGCTGGTAGTGGAGCGCGAGCTCCTCGCGATCGAGCGCGTGGCGCAGCTCCCGTTCGACCTCGAGCCGGCGCATCGCGCTGGCCCGCATCTCGGCGTCGAAGAGGACGCAGCGGGCGCGGCCGCCTTCCTTCGCCCGGTACATCGCCGCATCGGCATCGCGGATCAAGAGCTCGGCGCTGGCGCTGCGCTGCCCAGCGGGACGGGCGACGGCGATGCCGATGCTGGCGCTGACGAAGTGCTCGACCCCGTCGATCGAGAAGGGCTGGGTGAAAGCGGCGGCGACGCGGTCGGCGATCGCCACGGCCTCCTCTTCGTCGGCGAGGCGGTCGATCAGGACGCCGAACTCGTCGCCGCCGAAGCGGGCAACGACGTCGCCCGGCCGCAGGTGGGCGCGCAGGCGCGGCGCGACGGCCCGCAGCAGGGCGTCGCCGGCGTGATGGCCGAGGCTGTCGTTGATGAGCTTGAAGTGGTCGAGGTCGAGGAAGAGAATTCCGATCGGGGACCCCGATGCCGTCGCCCGCTTGAGCGAGTCGTTGAGAGCGTCGACGAAGCTGAGCCGGTTGGGCAGGCCGGTCAGCGAGTCATGGAGCACGCGGTGACGCAGGGCCTGGTCGGCGGCGTGGCGCTCGATCGCGTCGGCGAGGACGTTGGCGGCGGCCTGCAGGAAGGGCACGTCCTTCGGGGTGAAGCGGTGTGGCTCGGTGGCGTGGACGTCGAGCACCCCGAACGGGTGGTCTTTGCCGTCGATCATCACCGCCAGGCTGCTGGCGGCGCCGACGACGCGCAGCACCGGCGGCATCGTGAAGCGGCTCTCGCTCGACCAGTCGGAGACGATCGCGTGGGTGCCCGACTCGAGGGCGGCGCCGGCGTGGGAGTCGAGGGCGGCGGAGACGCGGCGGCCGGCGCCGACGACCTCGTCCTCGAGGCCGGCACGCAGGTTGAGGCGGCGGCCGTCGCGGCCGAGCTCCCAGATACAGGCGCTGTGGACGCCCTCGACTTCGCCGATCAGCGAGATCGCGGCGCGCATCAGCGACTCGGGGTCGCCGTCCTGCAGCGCCCGCTCGCCCAGTTTTGCGACGACGGCCTGCTGCGCCAACGCCCGTTGCAGCTCGCCCTCGGTCCGCTTGCGCTCGGTGATGTCGTAGAGGACGCCGTGCCAGACCGGCACCCCCTTGTCGTCAGCCTCCAACACCGCTTCGTCGAGCATCCAGACGGTTTCCCCCTGGCGGGTGCGCATCCGGTACTCGACCGGCCGCGTGCTGCGGTCGCCGAGGTAGATCTCAGTTTCGTTTGCCAGTGCCTGCTCGCGATCCTCCGGGTGCAGAAGACCGGCCCAGAGCTTCGGATCGGCCTTGAACTCCTCGGCGGTGTAGCCGAGGATCTCCTCGACCTGGGGGCTGACGTAGTACCACTTGCCGTACTCGCCCATCTCCGAGGTGTAAACGATCACCGGCAGGCGCTCGACCAGCCGGCGGTAGTCCTGGCCACCGGCGGTGATCTGGTCGAGGAATTCGTTGACCTCGTGGTCGGGCCAGTTCCTATCCTCTTTAGCCGGCATCGCGTCGTTATCGACACATCGTCCAGACGCTTGACCGCACGTCTGTCCAGGCACGAACTCGTGCAGCCGACGCCGGGCTACTCAGGCTGCCAGGCGCAGCGGCGGGCCCTGGGCCACAAACCGGTGAAGCCCGCTGAGGCTGAGGGAGCCAACCAGCCCCCGATACGGCTCGTAGGGCGCGTAGAACTCCTCCACCTCGGCGACGCTGGCGCGGCGGCCGAGGCCGGCGAGCCGGCCGACCAGCTTGATGTAGCCGAGGTCGCCAGCCGGCAGCGAGTCCATCTCGCCACGCCCGAACAGCGCCAGGCACTGAACCGTCCACGGTCCGATCTGGGAAATCGCCAGCAGGCGGCGGTCGGCGCCCGGCGAGTCGAGTCGACAACGGCCGGCGGCGACGACCTTCGCCACCCGGCGCAGCGCCGCCGCCCGGGTCGGGGCGAGATCCATCGAGGCCAGTTCGGCCGGAGCGCGGCCGGCGATCGTCGCCGCCGGCGGAACGTCGCGCAGAGCCTCACGCCCGTCCCCGATCCGCGGCCCCCAGCGGCCGACGATGCGGCGCTCGATGCGGATCGCCCGGTCGGCCTCGATCAGCTGCCCGACCACGGCCGCGGACAGCGCCTCCCAGGGCCAGACCCGGCGGCGCGGCCGGAAGCTGGGCATACGGCGGATCAGCGGCCCGACCAGCGGGTCGCGGCGGAAGCGGCGGTGGAACTCGCCGAGGTCATAGTCGACCCCGAGCACGAAGCGCATCCGCTCGACCGCCAGCTCGAGCTCGGCGGTGCCGGCCGGCACCGGGTCGCGGTCGCAGACAAGCGGCAGCGTCACCCGTCCCGGATCGACCTGCTCCGCCCGCAGGACGACCCGGTCGGGGGCCGGCTGCCAGGCTCGCACCAGCACCGGGCTCGCCTCGACGTGCAGCAGCCGCGTCGCCACCCCGCCCTCGATCCACAGAGTGCGGTCATCGCTCCCTCGCGGCAACCGGTAGGGCGATGCCGGCCGGACCTCCAGCTCCAGCGCGGTCACCTGCCGAGCAGGTGCACGTCCACCAGAAACGAGCGGCTGGCGACCACGTTCTGGCGGTCGCGGCGGCGGGAGAGGCGGCGCGGGGAGCGCGTTTTCGCGCCGACGGCGCTGACAGCTCGTACGGCGGCGACGGTCGCGGCCCCGGCCAACACGCCACCGGCGGCAGCGATCGCGGCGCTGCGGACCTCCGTGCGCAGCACTGGCGAGGGTGGCTCCTCGTAACGCAGCGGCAACGCCCGCACCGGCTCCGCGTCCCGCGGCTCGGCGTCTTCCTCAGCCAAGATCTCGCCGTCTACGTGGAATTCGCTCACCGCCTCGACTCTAGCGAGACTCCAGGTCGCTTCCCCAATGCTCACCGCAAATAGCGAACGTTCGGAAATGCTCTCGTGAGGAGGGGTTGGGTGGGACCCGCCAAGCCTCCCGCAGTTCGCGCAGGTGGGTCCCACCCAACCCCTCCCCCGCCAACCCTGCGCCCCTACAACGCTCGCTCGTACAGCCGGTACCGCTTGACGACCTCGCCGCCCATGCCTTCCATGGCCCGGTTCATCGGCTTGTTGGTCTCCAAGATCCAGCCCATCTCACCGCCGACGATGCCGCCGGGGACCGCCGCCTCCTCCAGGTGCCGGAGGTAGAGGCCGGCGGCGATGCCGCTGTGGCGGTACTCGTTCTTGACCCCGAGCGCGAAGACCCGGCACTGATCGATCTTGCGTTTGCCGAGTAGGAACTTGGCCCAGCCGAAAGGCAGCAGTCGCCCGTCCAGCTTCGCCATCACCTGGTTGATGTCGGGCAGGGTGAGCGCGGCGCCAACCACCTCGCCGTCCTTTTCGGCCATGTAGGCCCAGTTCTCGTCGATCACCTGCTTCAGGTTCTTGGCCTGGAACTCGACCTCGGCGTCGGTGATCGGAACGAAGCCCCAGTTGTCTCCCCAGGCCTCGTTGTAGACGTCGGTGAAGCGCCGCACCTCGGCCGCCATTTCGCTTTTGCGGAGGTTGCGGATGACGATCCCTTCGTCCTCGAGCGCCTTCTTGGCGGCGGCGTGGATCGAGGGGTCGAAGCTCTCGCCCTCCTTGAGGCTGCCGAACTGCAGCTCCCACATCAGCACGTCCATCGTCTTCGCGAAGCCCTCGGCCTCGATCAGGTCCCTGTAGAAGGGCGGGTGCCAGGGCTCGAGGATCATCGGCCGCCGCTCGTAGCCCTCGATCAGGATCCCGATCTCGTCGTTGGTGGTGAAGTCCATCGGCCCGAGGACGCGGGAGCGACCCTTGCCCGCCGCCCACTCGCTGGCGGCATCGAGCAAGGCCTTGGCGACGGCGGGGTCCTCGGCCGTCTCGAAGAAGCCGAACATCGCGTCGGCGCCGCCCTGGTACTCGTCCCAGCGGTGGTCGATCTGGGCGCTGATCCGCCCGACCGGCTCGCCGTCGCGCTCGGCGACGAAGAGCTCCACCTCGGCATGCTCGAAGTAAGGGTTCTTCGCCGGATCGAGGAACTCCATCCGCTCGAAGACCAGCGGTGCCACCCACTGCGGGTGAGCGCGATGAAGGGCGAACGGGACCTTGACGAAGCGCTTGCGCTCGCGGCGGGTTCGCACAGGCCGGATCGACACGCTTGCCATGGGGGCCGCAACCTACACTGGTGGCGATGAGCGAGACCGCGAAGGCCCCGGTCGACGTCTTCGAGAAGGCTCGCAGCCACGACCGGCTCGAGCAGCTCGAAGCGGCCAAGGAGCACGACCTCCTCCCCTACTTCCGCCTGCTCACCTCACAGGCCGGCCCGGTGGTCGAGATGGAGGGCCGCGAGACGATCATGCTCGGCTCCAACAACTACCTCGGCCTGACCGGCGACGAGCGCGTCAAGGGAGCCGCCCGCGACGCCCTCGAGACCTACGGCACCGGCGTTACCGGCTCGCGGCTGCTGAACGGGACGACGCCGCTGCACGTCGACCTCGAGCGCGAGCTGGCCGAGTGGATGCGGACCGAGGACGCGATCGTCTTCACCACCGGCTACCAGGCCAACGTCGGCTGCATCGGCACCATCCTCGGCCCCGGCGACACGGTCATCTGCGACTCCGGTGACCACGCCTCGATCCTCGACGGCTGCCGCCTCTCCGGCGCCAAACTGCGCCCCTTCCGCCACAACCGCATGGACAAGCTGGAGAAGATGCTGCAGCGGGCCGCGGCGGACGGCGGTGGCGTCCTCGTCGTCGTCGACGGCGTTTTCTCGATGGAGGGGGACGTCTGCGACCTGCCGCGAATCGTCGAGCTCTGCCAGGCCCACGGTGCCCGGCTGATGGTCGACGAGGCCCACGGCGCTGGTGTTCTCGGCGCCCGCGGCGCCGGCGCCAGTGAGCTGTTCGGGCTCGAGGGCGAGGTCGACCTGCGGATGGGCACCTTCTCCAAGAGCCTCGCCTCCTGCGGCGGCTTCATCGCCGGCCCAGCCGACGTAATCGAGTATCTGCGCGTCTCCTCGCGCTCCTTCATCTTCAGCGCCTCCGCGGTCCCGGCCGCGGTCGGCGCCGCGCTGGCAGCGCTGCGGGTGATCCGCGAGGACGGGCCCCAGCTGTTCGAGGCGCTGCTGTCGAACGCCGAGTACCTGCGCGAGGGTCTGCGACACCTCGGCCTGAAGGTGGTCGAGCCGGGGACGCTGCCCGACGGCACCACCGCCACCACCCCGGTGGTGCCGGTGGTGGTCGGCGACGACTGGCAGGCGGTGCTGCTCTGGAAGGCCCTCTTCGACGCCGGCGTCTACACCAACGTCGCGATCCACCCGGCCGTGCCCCCGGGTGGGGCGCTGCTGCGGACCAGCCTGATGGCGACCCACGAGCGCGAGCACCTGGACGGCGCCCTCGGCACGATCGCCAGAGTCATCCAGGACTTCCCGGAACTGCCACGCTCGTAATCCGCCGGTAACGCTTTCTTGACATCCCCCGTCATGGGTAGTTTCAGACTTGGCCAGATGGGAACCAGGTTCTGATCGAGCCGAAATTGTTGCTCTTAGCGGGCGGCCTGCGGTGCGTATCTCCCACCTCGGGTTGACGGCCGCTACCCGCACGGCATAGCTTGGCCCTCTCGCCGAACACCCCGGGCGGGGTGGACGAATTGAGAACTCGGTCCGACCCGGGTCACGGCCTTCAAGCCAGTGGCCTCGATCGGAAGCGAGATACCCAGTTAACCGATTCCTTGAAGGGAGGAGTCCCAGTGGACGCTGCCTCTACGGCACCCGCAACGACGATCGCATCTCCGGTGGAGGCCCCGCAACATATGAGGGCACTCGAACGAGCCAACCTGGTCCGACTGGCACGCGCCGAGCTGAAGCGCTCGATAGCGCGGGGCGACGCGGATCCCTCGGAGGTGATCCGCGATTGTCCGTGGGAGACCGAGAGCATGACCATCGCCGAGCTGCTGACCAGCCAGCGCCGTTGGGGCCGCACCCGCGCCCGTAAGTTCCTGCTGCCGCTCTCGCTGAACGAGAACAAGCAGCTGGGCACCCTCACCTCGCGCCAGCGCCGGCTGCTCTCCGCCGAGCTCGCTTCCCGCTCCTCGAGCGGGCGTGAAGCACTGCCCGCCTAGTGGCGGCCTCAGCCGCGCATTCCGCCGATCCGGAAGCTGAGGCCTCCGGAAGCGCGTTGGAATGCGCGGCGCGCGAGGTAGAAGACGATCGCGAAAGCGACCGCGCCGACGCCCAGCGCCACCGCGAGGATCTGGTCGGCGAGGTAGAAGAGGCCGCCAACCGTGAACACGAAGACCGCCCCGGCCAGCAGGGTGGTGTGGGAGCGGTAGCCGGCGAAGTGCTCGCGGATCGCGACCTCCATGCCGCCGAGGCCGGCCAGGGCGACGCCGATCCCGATCGCGGTGGGATGTTGGCCGACGATGCCGACGATCAGCGAGACGATGCCAGCGAGGATCGTCAGCTCCGCCAGCGGCACCTTCCCCCAGGGAGCGGGAGGGCGATCGTCCGGCTTGGCGACGCGGGGCGCTGGCTTCGGAGCGCCAGCCGCCGGCTTCTCAGCGGGCGCCACTCGTCTCGGTCGCTTTCCCTTGCGCTTCTTGCTCAACGGCCGCAAGCCGCCCGGATAACGGGCATCCCGATGAAACCTTGACCCGCCACCAGCCCATCAGCATTCCGATCGGGCCGAGTCGGGGGCGCGAATGCCAGTGACCGCAGCCCGGCAGCCCGAGGTCGTCGCGACTCACCTGCACCCACTTGAAATCCGCCGGCGAAGCCAGCATCTGACGCAGCAACCTGTGGTTAGCGGCCTCCACCCGACCGCGCTCGCGCAGAGTCGACCGCGCGTCGGCGACCCGTTCCGCCAGCTCGTCGCGCAGCTGCTCCAACTCGCCCAGGCCGAGAACTCGGGGCTGGGCGGTGACTGCGTTGACGCGGTGGGGAACTTCCACCCGACCGAAGGCCTCGGAGAAGAGGCCGGCGAGCTCGCGCTCGAGATGGCCGACCTGGCGTCGCAGCTCAACACGGGCAAGGCGCTCGTCAACCTCGACGTGGAGCCCATTCAGGCTGTCTCTTACGAGCAGATCCGGCATTGGCCTGGCTCTGAGTGTAGATCACGGCCAGGCCGTGGCAAGCCAGAAATCGGTTAAGGCCTCCTAGGGCCCGGCCGCCTCAACCGTTGCCGCGGCCATCCAGAGCGCCTCGGAGACCGCGATCTGCGGCACCCCGTTCACCTGGACGGCGACGATCGCCAGCCGACGACTGTCGGGCTCGACCCCATAGCCATCGCCGGTGGTCCCGAACAGCAAGCCCACCGGGCTCTTCTCGTCGGCGATCGCCAGCGTCCCCTGGGAGAGCTCTCCGGGTTGGCCCGGCAGCTCCTCGCCCGGGGCCGAGTCGCGGATGCAGAGACTGCCGCTGAGCCGATCCGCATCGAAGGCGCGCAGGGCGACACCGGTCTCGACGGTGGCAACGGTGAGCGCGTCTGCTGGCAGCCCGTAGCTCTTGAAAGCACCCTCGCGGATGCGCTCGAAGGCGAGCTGCTCGATTGGCGTCCGCGTGCGGTCGGGGTCGAGACCGATCTGACGGAAGAAGACGCGGTAGGCCCAGGGAATCGGTTGTTCGCGCATGTGGATCGCCTGGGCGCCGTAGAAGCGATCGGAGAGGTC
Source organism: uncultured Solirubrobacterales bacterium (assembly GCA_963811375.1). GTDB lineage: Bacteria > Actinomycetota > Thermoleophilia > Solirubrobacterales > 70-9 > VAYN01. Next base: position 95,339 of record CAWEQY010000008.1, on the reverse strand, counting down.
CCGGAGGCGGTGGCGGACCGGCTCGGGGCTGCGCCCCGGCCGGGCGTCGACCTCGACCCAGGCGATCCCCAGGCCGGGAAACTCGGCCGCGATGTGCGGTGCAACCCAGCCCTGCCGCGGCGGTGGGTCCCAGCCCATCTGCGAGTCGACCACGGAGCTCATCGTCCCCTCTCCGCCGCCCGGGAGGCGCTCAGCAGCCGCTCGACCCTGGCGGCCAGCCGCGCCGCGGTGAGTTCGCCGACGCTGGCGCTGGCGAGGGTTCCACCGGGGTAGACGTAGGCGAAGGTCGGGCAGCCACCGACTTTGTAGAGGCTGGCGACGGCGCCGTCGCGGTCATATCCCACCGGCAGCTTCCAGCCGTGCTGGTGGATTAACTCGCGAACCGTCTCGCGGCCGTCGCGCACGTCCAGCGAGAGAAAGTTCACCCGTCCACGGTAGCGCCGGTAGATGGCATTGACGACGTCCTGCTGATCGGCGCATTCGCCGCCTTTGGTAAACCAGAAAGAGATCACCAGCGGCAGGTCGAAGAAGTCGCAGACGCGGAGCGCGCCGGCGGTATCGATCCGGCAGGCGGCGGTGCGGCGGGCGTCCTCGGGACAGGGCAGGGCGGAGCTTTCACAGTCGTCCTGGGCGACGTTGGCGTCGCCTTCGAGCTCGCCGGCGGCGGCCGGCACGGCGAACTCCGGCAGCGGCCAGCGCGGCGGCTGGCGGTCGAGGCCGAGCGTCCCCTCGCCGCCGCCACTGTTCAGCGTCCCGATCGTGGCGACGACGATCACGGTGAGAAAGAGCAGGCCGACGACAACCGAGTAGCGGTCCCTCATCGCTGCTCGATCCAGGTCAGAGCGGCGGGCAACACCACCATCACACCCGCCAGCGCGACGGCGAGGTCGACCACGGTGACGAGGCCGAAGTCCCGCAGCATCTGGATGTCGCTGGCGATCAGCACCGCGAAGCCGGCGATCGCGGTCGCCCCGGAGGCGAGCACGGCGGCGCCGGTCCGCCCGTAGGCACGCCGCAGCGCCTCCTCCACCCCCCGCCCACCGCCCCGCTCCTCGTGGAAGCGGCCGGCGAGGATCACACCGAACTCGGTCGCGATCGCGATCGTCAACACGCCCAGCGCCGCCGACATCGGGGTCAGCGGGATCCCGGTCAGCCAGAGGATCAGCGATCCCCAGCCGGTCGCCAACAGCGTCGGCAGCAGCGGCACCAGGGCCCGGGGGAGCGAGCGGTAGACGGCGAGCAGCGCCAGGGCGACCGCCAGCAGGCCGATCAGCGTCAACCAGTAACGGCTGCTGGAGATATCGGCGGCGGATTCGGCGGCGATGACCGAGAGGCCCGCGAGGTGCACCGTGACTCCAGCCGGGGGTCCGCCGGGCGAGCCGGGCTCGCCGATCTCCGCGCGAACCCGATCGATCAGCGCCTGCTGGTTGGGCAGCGACTCGGTGCGGATGCCGAAGGAGAGCAACGCCTCATGCCCGACTTCGCCACTCTCCGGGTCGAGCGGCGCCACCTGGCGCAGGGCGTACGGCGAGAGCGCCGCCAGCGTTTCGTCGATGCCTCGAGGAGTCAGCTCGCCGCCGCCTCGGGTGAGGAAGTCCGAGAGCGCCGGACCGGGACAGACGTCGGCTTCGAGGCAGCTGGGATTTTCGCCACCGAAGCCGTTGTTCCGGAGCACGCGCTGCTTGAACTCGGCCATCCACTCGATCGTCGCCGGATCGGTCAGGTCGGGCGCCGCGACGCTGACATCGAGCTGACCCGAGACCCCGGTGGTGTCCTGGAGCTCGTTCAGCCCCTCGACGGCGGTGAGGTTCTGGGGGGCCAGCGAGCGGATGTCGGCGGCGGTCTCGATCTGAGTGCCCACGCCCCAGCCAACGATCGCCAAGGCGAGGCTGACGCCGAGAACCCTTCGGGGATGCAAAAGAGCAAGGGACAGGAGGCGTTCCGGCGGGCGGGCCCTGTGATCGAGCGACGCTTCGGTCTCAGGGTTCTTGCGCCGGAGACTGAGAGCCGCGAAGCCCGCGGTCAACGCGAGGAGAAAAGCGATGCCGATGCCGATCAGGAGGAGCAAGCCAAAGCTGCGAACCATCGGCGTGGGTGAAAGCTGCAGCGCGAGGATGCCCGCCGCGGTGGCGAGGCAGGCGGCAGCGATCGTGGGGCCGCCGCTGGCTGCCGCGGCTCGGGCGGCCTCGATGCCCTCGGATCCAGCCGCGACCGCCTCGTCGAAGCGGGCCTGGAATTGGATCGCGTAGTCGACGGCGAGGCCGATCAGGATTGGCAGGACGGCGATCGAGGCCATCGTCAGGGAGCCGCCGAAGAGACCCAGGAGCCCGAAGACGAGAGCCGCCGCGGCGAGGGCGATGGCCAAAGGCAGCAGCCGCAGACGGGAACGGAAGACGGCGAGCAGGGTCGCCGCCATCACCGCCAGGGCCACGGCGAAGAGGACCAGCAGAGCGTTCTTCAGTGCGTTTTCGAGGCCATCGACGACGACCGGGGCGCCGGAGACGACGTAGCTCCCCCCCTTCAGCTCGAAGCAGGGGGCGGGCTCGCCTTTCTCGGCGCACGCCTGACGCGGAGTCGTGTCGTTGACCGCGGCCTCGATCAGGTCGATCGTGCGGTGGCGCTCGCCAGCGCTGAGGTCGGGCTTGAGCCGAACCACGATCTGGGCCGAGTGGCTGTTGGGAAAGAGGTAGGCGAGTCGCGACTTGGGGGTGCCGCGGGCCCGCGCCAGGTCGAAGACGACGGTGGCGACGAATTCTTCGTTGGCGAGGCTCGGAGCGCTGGTGATGCCGTAGCGGGTGGCCACCGAGAGCAGGAATTCGCGGAACCGCTGCGGCGGCACCCGCTGTGCCAAGCGCCGTAACTGGGCATCGATCTGGACCACGGACTCGTTGAGGAAGGTCGCTGGACCGGCCAGGAACTCGACCGGATCGAGCTCGGCCAGTTCCGCGCAGGGACCGGGGATTGGCTTTGCCCCCCTCGGCACCTTTCCCGAGAGGCAGCCCTCGAGGCGCAGCAGGCGAAAGACGTTCGGGCCCAGGACCAATCCCTGCAGATCCCCCTCGGCAAGCACCACCACCGGTTCCTCGCCAAAGGATTCGCGCACCTGCTGGGTCGCCCGGTAGGTCGCGGTGTCGGTGTCGACCAGCGTCCCAACCCCGGCGTCGGTCGGGATCCGCGTTGCCCCAATCCCGGCGGCGAGCGCCAGCACGACGCTGAGCGCCAACACCGCCCGGGCGTGCCCAGCGGCCCACGCCGCGACGCGGCCGAACCACTGCCCAGCGCTCAACTCAGTCCATCGAGAGTGGGCCGCTGACGTCCGCGTTGAGGAACTGGTTCACGAACGGGTTGCTCGAGTCGAACAGTTCTTCTTTGGGCCCGGACTCAACGATCTTGCCGCTCCAGAGCACCGCGATGAAATCGGCGATGCGACGAGCGGTGCCGAGGTCGTGGCTGATCACCAGGTAGCAGCCGCCGTTCTCGGCGTGGACCTCGCGGATCAGCTCGCAGAGCAGCGCCGTGCGGACCGGGTCGAGGCCGGAATCGGGCTCGTCGAACATCACGATCGCCGGTTCGAGCACCAGCGCCCGAGCGAAGCCGGCGCGCTTGCGCATGCCACCCGAGAGCTCGTTCGGCATCTTGTACGTCGCCTCGGTCAGCCCCACCTCGCGCAGACGGCGATTGACGATCTCGCCGATCTCTTCCTCGCTTTTGTCGGTGTGCTGGCGCAGCGGGAAGCAGGTGTTGTCGTAGATGTTCATCGAGCCGAAGAGGGCCCCGTCCTGGAACAGCAGGCCGAACTTTTTACGCACGTCGAAGAGTTCGTCGTCGGTCATGTTCGGGATCGATTCGCCGTGGACCAGCACATCGCCCGAATCCGGATAGAGCAGGCCGACGATGTGCTTGATCAACACGCTCTTGCCGGTTCCCGAGGGGCCGAGCACCATCGACACCTGGTCTTCGGGCAGGCCGAGGTTGAGGCCGTTGAGGATGCGGGCGCGGCCGAACTGTTTGACCAGGTCGATGATCTCGATCGCGTCTTCGCCGCCGTGGTCGCGCTTGCGGCCGGTATGGAAGCGGTAGGGATCGTGCTCGCGGGGATCGACACCGGGGATGACGAAGTCGCGGCCCATGACCGAGCCGTCCTCGCTCACATAGGGGCCGCTCGCCGTGGCGCTTTGGGGATGTCCCGGCTCCGTGCCGGCCTCGGGCCCGACCGGGTTGGCCAGCTCGGCACTGGTCTCCACCTCGGTCTCAAAGTCCCTGCCCTCGGTCTCGTTGATGCGCTCTTGCTCGTCCATCGACACTGTCAGCCTCCTATTGGCGCCCTCGGGTTGGCCCCCCAGAAGACAAGGGTCCCAAGCATCCCGATGATGTGGACTAAGACGATGTTGAGGACCATCGACTTCGCGGTCGCGGTCCCCACCCCGACCGGGCCTCCGGAGGCCGTGTAGCCGTAGTAACAGCCGACCAGCACGATCGCCGTGGCCATGGTCATGCCCTTGATCAGGCTGAAGATCAGGTCGGGGGGGTTCTGGAACATCCAGAAGATCAGGAAGTAGCCGCCGGAAGAGACGTCGGCGATCTGTTTGACGACGGCCAGGTAGCTGGCCAGGTACATGATTCCGATCCCGGCCAGATACATGAAGGGAAAGGTGATCCAGGCGGCAAGCAGCCGGGTGGCGCAGAGGAAGGTGATCGGCGGCACCCCCATCACCTCGAGCGCGTCGATCTCGTCGGAGATCCGCATCGCCCCGAGCTCGGCGACGATCCCGGTCCCGACCTTGGCCGCGAGCATGTAGCCGAAGGCGTAGGGCATGATCTCGCGCAGGTCGCACCAGGCGGCGAAGACGCCGGCGTAGGCGGGAGCGCCCTGGGCGCGCAGCAGGTAGGCGCCCTCGATCCCGCACTGCAGGCCGAGCGTGAACACCAGGCCCCAGATGATCAGGGCCGAGCCGAGAATCAGGATGCCGGCCTGGCGCAGGCTCTCGCCGAAGAAGCGCAGGACCCGGCCCGTGTAGACCTGGCCGGCGACCATCGAGCCGAAGCGGGCGATCTCCCCGAGCGAGTCGAGCCAGCCGCGCGGGACTGCGAGCCAGGGGTTCACCGGATCGTCTGCAGCTCAGGGTTGGTCGCAAGCATGGTCTGGGTGAAGACGTAGTTGAAGGCGAAGACGCCCATGAAGGAGATGACGACGGCCTCGTTGACGGCGCGGCCGACGCCGGCGGCACCACCGGACGCGGTCATCCCTTTGTAGGAGCAAACGACCGCGATCAGGGCGCCGAAGAGGGTGCACTTGATGACCGAGCCGGCGAGGTCGGTGATCGAGGCGTTCGAGAAGAGGGTGGCGAAGAAGCCGCCGAGCGGCTGGTTGTAGAGCATCTCGGTGAGGATGCCGCCGCTGATCCCGAAGACCAGGGCGTAGATGTCGAGCAGGCCGGTGATCAGCATCAGAGCCAGGAAGCGCGGCACGACCAGGTTCTTGATCGGGTCGACGCCGAGCACCTGCAGGGCGTCGAGCTCCTCGCGAATCTTGCGGGCCCCCAAGTCGGCGGTGATTGCGGTCCCGGCGACGCCGGCGACGACAACTGCGGTGACGAAGGGGGCGAACTCACGGATCGAGGCGAGCACGAAGAAGCCGCCCAGCCGGTCCAGCGCGCCGAACAGCGAAAGGAAGTTGGCGGCCTGCAGGCCGGGCGCGCCGAAGCCGAAGGCAACGGTCGAGACCAGCAGCGGGAACCAGCAGAGCTGCAGGGCGAAGAGGAACTGCCCGATGAACTCCTCGCCGTAGGGATACGGCGGCTTGACTGCGGACACGAGCGTTCGCGCGGTGAGGATCATCATGTCCCCGACCACTTCGAACAGTGACTTGGCGGGCAGGAATGCCCTGTTGACCGCGGATCCGACCATCTGCTCCTCCGACGAGCTGCGCCGCACGCACGCGGCGCCCCACTCGTCACCTGAGTCTATGGGATGGCCCAGGCCTAACCGTTAGCCGAGTGTTGAGATCCGGCTAACCCGTCTGGGTAGCCGCGAAAAGCGCGTGGATGCGGGGAAACCCCGTGGTATGTTCCGGCCGCTTTGCGGGGTACCGGCAGACATTCCCGGGGTACCCGCCTTCGAGCCACCGCGACCGGGGTTGCCGCCGTGGCCGTGGCGGTGCTGCTGGCCGCCTGCGGTGGGGAATCCTCCTCGGACGCGAACCAGCCGTCCGGCACCTACGACGTGCGGGTGACCGAGGCGAGCTTCCCGACCGACCAGCGCCTCGGCCAGACCTCGCTGCTGCAGCTCGGCGTACGTAACACCGGCAAGAAGCCGCTGCCGGCGCTGACCGTGACGATCTCGCTTGCCGGCAAGGAGGGCCAGGCCTCCTCGCTGCCGTTCGGGATCAGCGACCCGCAGACGGGCCTTGCCCAGCCCGACCGTCCAGTCTGGGTTCTCGCCGCCGGCTACCCACGCCTGCTCGACTCCGCAGATCCCGGCGGAGCCTCGACCTCGAACCGCAAGACCTTCTCCTTCGGCCCGCTGAAGCCAGGGGCAACCACGGATGCGGTCTGGAAGCTGAGCGCGGTCAAAGCCGGGAAGTTCACCGTCCTCTACCGCATCGACGCGGGCCTCAGCGGAACCGCGAAGGCGAAGACGAACGGCGTTGCCGCTGGCGGCTCCTTCGCCACCGAAATCTCCGCCGTGCCGCCCGACACCGAAGTGACCGACGATGGCGAGGTCGTCGAAAAGGCGATGCAGCGCCAGCGCAGCGAGCCCGGCGAATAGCCGCCACCGCTTGCGGGTAGCGTGCTTGCGTGCAACGCCTCTCCGTCACCGCCGCACTGATTGTCTCCCTGTTGACGCTCGGCCTGCCGGCCTGCGGGTCCGCCAATCAACCCGATGACGATGTTGGCGCGACGCGCACTGGTACCGAGAACGGCGTCGCGCTGAAGAAGATCGGCAGGTTCGACCATCCCGTCTACGTCGCCGGGGCGCCGGGCTTTCCGAAACTGCTGTTCGTGGTCGAGCAGCCCGGGCGCGTGGTCGTGCTGAGCGCTGGCAAGCGCCTCTCGCGCCCCTTCCTCGACCTGCGCCCCGCGGTCGGCTACGACGGCGCCGAGCGCGGGTTGCTCTCAGTCGCCTTCCCCTCCGATTACCGCCAGAGCGGCAGCTTCTACGTCTATTACAACGACGACGAGGGCAACATCCGCGTCGACGAATTCAAGCGCGGCAGCGCCACCCGGGCCGCCCCCGACTCCCGGCGCCAGGTGATCGAGATCCCCCATCCCGTCAACGCCAACCACAACGGCGGTCAGATGCAGTTTCTCGACAACCTCCTCTACTTCGGCAGCGGCGACGGTGGCTCCGGCGGCGACCCCCCGAACAACGCCCAGAACAAAGATGTCCTGCTCGGCAAGCTGTTGCGGATCGATCCCCGGCCGGCGGGCGGCCAGCCCTACTCGGTCCCGAGCTCGAACCCGTTCGTCGGCCAGCCCGGTCGCGACGAGATCTACAGCTACGGCCTGCGCAACCCGTTCCGCTTCTCCTTCGACACGGTCGGCGCCCAGCCGCCGCGACTCGCGATCGGCGATGTCGGCCAGGGCGAGTTCGAGGAGCTCGACTACACGACGGTCGCGGCGGCAAGCGGCGCCAACTTCGGCTGGGACGCGTTCGAGGGCTTCGCGCCCTATCGCGACGAAAACAGCGGCACCGCCGACCCCGGCGGCACGACCAAGCCGATCTTCGCCTACAGCCACAGCCGCGGTGGCAGCTGCTCGATCATCGGTGGCTATGTCGTCCGCGACCCCTCCCTGCCCTCCCTGTACAAGCGCTACGTCTACGCCGACCTCTGCGAGGGCGAGCTGCGCAGCCTCAGCCCCCATCCGAAGCGAGCCAGCGGCGACCGCAAACTCGGCCTCGCGGTCGCAAGCCCAAGCTCCTTCGGCGAAGACAACGCCCACCACCTCTACGTCAGCTCGTTGGATGGACCGGTATTCCGCCTCGTCAAAAAGTGACACTTTTGTGGCAATTTGCTAACACGCCCTGGAGACATTCTGTCTACAGTGGCATCATGGAGGCGATGAGAAAGGCGTGGACCGACGAGCGGCTCGACGATCTCACCGCGCGGGTGGACGAGGGCTTTCGCGAATCGCGCCAGGACCTCCGCTCCTTCCGCAGTGAAATCAAGTCCGAGATGGACACGCGGTTCGACCGGGTGGATGCGCGGTTCGACAAAGTGGATGCGCGGTTCGAGGCCCTGAACGCACGATTCGATGCCTTGCAGCGACTGATGATCGCCGCGCTGCTCACCTTCATCCTCGGTCTCTTTCTCGATCGGCTCTAACCGAGCGGCTAGAGTTGGCTGACCAGCCAAGGGTCGACGAAGGGAGCGCCCAGTGGAGAGCGGCACCGCCGAGACGAGTACGCAGGCGAACGGGATGACGAACGGCGCCGGAGCGCCGCCGGCGGCCGCGACGCTCGACGTCAACAACCCTGCCACCGGTGGACTGATTAAGACGATCGCGGTCGACTCACCCCAGGCTGTCGCCGAAACCGTTGCCCGGGTTCGCGCCAACCAGGCGGAGTGGGAGGCGATTGGGCTCGAGGGTCGTTACTTCTGGCTCGGCAAGCTGCGCGACTGGATGCTCGACAGCGCCGGGCGGATCGGCGACACGATGCAGGCCGAGACCGGCAAGGTCCGCGCCGACGCGACCACCGAGACGCTCTACCTGACCGACCTGATCAATTTCTACGGCAGCAAGGCGGAGAAGTTCATCGGTGACGAAAACGTGCGGCCACACTCGCCGCTGCTCGCCTCGAAGAAGCTCACCGTCCAATACCGCCCCTACCCCGTGGTCGGAATCATCAGCCCCTGGAACTTTCCGCTGACCCTCGCCCTCGGCGACGCGATCCCGGCCCTGCAGGCCGGTGCCGCCGTGGTGATCAAGCCCTCCGAGTTCACCCCGCTGGGCCTGGCCGAGGTGGTCAAGGCCTGGAAGCAGGAGATCGGCGGCCCCGACGTGCTCGACTGCGTGCAGGGCATCGGCGAGACCGGCGGCGCCCTGGTCGACGCGGCCGACTTCATCCAGTTCACCGGCTCCGACAGGACCGGGCGCAAGGTGATGGCGCGCGCCGCCGAGACGCTGACCCCGGTCAGCCTCGAGCTCGGCGGCAAGGACCCGATGATCGTCCTCTCCGACGCCGATCTCGACCGCGCCGCCAACGCCGCCACCTACGGCGGGATGATGAACTCCGGCCAGATCTGCATGTCGGTGGAGCGGATCTACGTCGAGGAGCCCGCCTACGACGAGTTCGTCCAGAAGCTGACCAGGGAGGTCAGCGCCCTGCGCCAGGGAGCCGACGGCAAGACTCCCGAAAAGGACGTCGGCGCGATGACCTCGCCGAACCAGACCGCGATCGTCGAGGACCACGTCGACGACGCAATTGCCTCCGGCGCCAAGGCGCTGACCGGCGGCAAACGGGTCGAGGGGCCCGGCGACTATTTCGAACCGACCGTCCTGGTCGACGTCGATCACTCGATGAAGGTGATGCGCGACGAGACCTTCGGGCCGGTCGTCGGGGTGATGAAGGTACGCGACTCCGAGGAGGCGCTGCGCTTCGCCAACGACACCCGCTACGGCCTTTCAGGTTCCGTCTTCGGCGAGAAGGAGCGAGCCGAGAAGGTCGCCCGCCGGGTCGAGTGCGGCGCCGTCAACGTCAACGACGTGCTCGTCAACTATCTGGCGATGGACGTGCCGATGGGTGGCTGGAAGGAGTCGGGCATCGGCTTCCGCCACGGCGAGTACGGGATCAAGAAGTACTGCCGCCCCGAGTCGATCGTGGCGACCCGATTCAGCGGCAAGCGCGAGCCGTCGTGGTTCCCGTACACGAAGGCCCGCCGCGGGCTGGTCGGCCGGGTCGCGCAGGCATTCAACGCGCGTGACTTCAAGCGGCGGCTGGGGATGCGCGGCTAGGGACGGAGGCCCTGTGGGGAGGGAGGTCGGTACCCCCTCCTTCGGGATCGCGCTCCAACATCCGGAGCGACGCGCCCATAGGGCGCGGAGCGACAAATTCGAATGGAGGGTGACCGGACCCCTCCCGCTACGCGATCCGGCGGTTCGGCGCCCCCGGTAGCCTCTTTAAGTTCATGCCCGACCGCGATTTCATAGCCGCAACCAAAGAGCGCATAGTCGTCTTCGACGGCGGCATGGGCGCGACCCTGGAGATGTTCGACCTGACCCAGGAGGACTACGGTGGCCTCCAGGGCAAGTGCCACGAGGCGCTGGTTCTGAATCGCCCCGACGTGATCGAGGGCGTCCACAGCTCGATGCTCGAAGCCGGCGCCGAGGTGGTCGAGACCGACACCTTCCAGGCCTCGCGGCTGAAGCTCGAGGAGTGGGGCCTCGGCGAGCACACGCTGGAGATCAACGTCAAGGCGGCCGAAATCGCCCGCAAGGCGGCCGGCGAGAACCGCTTCGTCGCCGGCTCGATCGGGCCGACCGGGTTCCTGCCGGCCTCGACCGACCCGACCCTGGGCGACATCTCCTTTGCCACCCTGGTCGAGGTCTTCGCCGAACAGGCGCGCGGCCTGGTCGAAGGCGGCGCCGACCTGATCATCATCGAGACCGCCCAGGACATCCTCGAGGTCAAGGCGGCGATCTTCGGCGCCCGCGAGGCCTTCGCCCAGACCGGCCGCACGCTGCCGATCCAGACCTCCGTCTCGCTGCTGCCCAACGGCGGCAAGATGTTGCTCGGGACCGACATCCAGGCGGTGCTGACGACGCTGCGGGCGCTCGACGTCGACGTGATCGGGCTCAACTGCTCGACCGGGCCAGAGGACATGCGCGACGCGATCCGCTTCCTCGGCGAGACCAGCCCGCTGCCGGTTCACTGCATTCCCAACGCCGGCCTGCCCCTGCAGGGCCCCGACGGCGAGACGATCTTCCCGGAAAAGCCAGGGCCGCTGGCGGCGACGCTGGGCGAGTTCGTCGAGCGCTACGGCGTCGGCATCGTCGGCGGCTGCTGCGGCACGACGCCGGAGCACATCGCCGCGATCGCCGAGCAGGTCAAGGGCCGCGTTCCGGACGAGCGCCCCGCCGCGGGACCGATCGAGGTCTCCTCGATGATGACTTCGACCGCGCTGGTGCAGGAGCCGCGCCCGACCCTGGTCGGCGAGCGCGTCAACTCGCAGGGCTCGCGCAAAGCCAAGGAGCTGCTGCTGGCCGACGACTACGACGGCCTCGTCCAGGTTGCCGAAGACCAGGTCGAAGGCGGCGCCCACGTGCTCGACCTCTGCGTGGCGCTGACCGAGCGCCAAGACGAGGACGAGCAGATGAGTGCCGTCGCGAAGCGGGTCTCGCTGACCCAGCCGACGCCGATCCAGATCGACTCGACCGAGCCGGAGGTGCTGAAGGCGGCGCTGGAGACGATCCCCGGACGGGCGATCGTCAACTCGATCAACCTCGAGGCCGGTCGCGACAAGGCCGACAAGGTGATTCCGCTGGCCAAAGCCCACGGGGCGGCGCTGATCGCGCTGACGATCGACGAGGTCGGGATGGCGAAGACCGCCCAGCGCAAGGTCGAGATCGCCGAACGCTTGCGGGACATCGCCTGCGAGGAGCACGGCCTCGAACCGGAGGCGCTGATCTTCGATGCCCTGACCTTCACCCTGACCACCGGCGACGACGAGTGGAAGCCCTCGGCGGTCGAGACGATCGAGGGCATCCGCCGGATCAAGGCGGAGATCCCCGGGGTCAAGACCTCGCTCGGCGTCTCCAACGTCTCCTTCGGGATCTCGCCGCGGCCGCGGGCGATCCTCAACTCCGTCTTCCTGCACCACTGCGTCGAGGCCGGGCTCGACCTGGCGATGGTCAACCCGAACCACATCACCCCGTACGGCGAGATCTCCGAGGAGGAGCGCGAGCTGACCAACGACCTCGTCTTCAACCGCCGCGAGGACGCGCTGGAGAAGTTCATCTCCCACTTCGAGTCCCAGGGCGAGGAGGCCGAGGCCGAGGTCGCCGACCCGACCGCCGGGATGGAGCCCGAGGAGGCCCTGCACTGGCACATCCTGCGTCGCAAGAAGGACGGGGTCGAGGACCAGATCGAGCTCTCGGTGAAGAAGATCGGCGCGGTCCCGACCCTGAACGAGGTGCTGTTGCCGGCGATGAAGGAGGTTGGCGACAAATTCGGCGCCGGCGAACTGATCCTGCCCTTCGTCCTGCAGTCGGCCGAAGTGATGAAGCGCGCCGTCGCCCAGCTGGAGAACCACCTCGACCGGATCGACGGCCACACCAAGGGCAAGGTCGTGATCGCCACCGTCTTCGGCGACGTTCACGACATCGGCAAGTCGCTCGTCAACACGATCCTCACCAACAACGGCTACACGGTGATCGACCTCGGCAAGCAGGTCCCGATCGACGCCATCATCGAGGCCGCGGTCGAGAACGAGGCCGACGCGATCGGGCTCTCGGCACTGCTGGTCTCGACCTCGAAGCAGATGCCTGCCTGCATCCAGGAGCTGCACCAGCGCGGGCTCGAGTTCCCGGTGCTGATCGGCGGCGCCGCGATCAATCGCGACTTCGGCCGCCGCACGCTCTACCCCAAGGGCCGCGAGTCCGACGACATCTACGAGCCCGGAGTCTTCTACTGCAAGGACGCCTTCCAGGGCCTGGACACGATGGACGCGCTGGTCGACGAGCCCGCCCGCGCGGCGCTGGTCGAGCGGATCCGGGCCGAGGCCAAGCAGCTACGGGAGAAGCCGGTCGTAGTTGACGACTCACCGCCGGTCACCGATGCCAGTGTGCGCTCGGCCACCGCCACCGACAATCCGATTCCGGCGCCGCCATTCTGGGGCGCCCGCGAGATCCCGATCGACCTCGAGAACGTCTACCCCTACCTCGACCGCCACGTGCTCTTCAAGCTGCACTGGGGCGGGCGCGGGGTCAAGGGCGAGGCCTGGCGCCAGCTGGTCGAGGGGACGGACGAGGAGGAGGGCTTCGCGCCGCGGCTGGAGCGGATGTGGCGCGAGCAGGACTACCTGCACCCGCGGGCGCGGCTCGGCTACTTCCCCTGCAACTCCGACGGCAACGAGCTGGTGATCTTCGACCCCGAGGACCACGAGCGCGAGATCGAGCGCCTGGTCTTTCCGCGCCAGCCCAAGCACGACCGCATCTGCCTCGCCGACTTCTACCGGCCGCTCGACTCGGGCGAGCGCGACCTGGTCGCCCTCCAGGGCGTCACCGTCGGCCCCGAGGTCACCGAGCTGATCGAGAAGCTGGAGCGCGAGGGCGAGTTCGCCGAACAGCTCTTCGTGCACGGGCTCGGTGTGCAGTCCGCCGAGGGCCTGGCCGAGTGGCTGCACTCCGACATCCGCCGCCAGCTCGAGATCGATCCCGACCAGGGACGCCGCTACTCCTGGGGCTACCCGGCCTGCCCGGACCAGTCCGAGCACGAGAAGGTCTGGCGCCTGCTCGGCTTGGAAGAGATCGGCATGACCCTCTCCGACGGCTACGCGGTGATGCCCGAGCAGTCGACGGTGGCGATCGTCGCCCACCACCCCCAGGCCGTCTACTTCGGCATGAAGTCCGGCTTCATCCCCGCGGAGAAGGCGCCGGACGAGCTGATCGCCGGCACCGACCGCGGTGGCGAGCTGCCGCCCGAGTCCGATCCGGACGAGGACGCGCCCGAGCCGGCCACGGCCAGGGCCTGAGCAGACTTAGAGCTCGCTACTCGATTACCTCGGCGGGATGCAGCGCCGGGCGCTGCCAGTTGCGGCTCTTGTAGGCCTCCTCGAAGCCGGCCCGTCGCAGGTTGCGGTACGCGGCGGAGAGGAGCTCGGGCTCGCGTTCGCCCAGCTCGACGAAGACCGTGTGGCAGCCCGCCTCGACGGCATCGAGAAGCCGGCGGCGCAGCAGCTCCGTGTTGCACCCCCGTCCCCGTCCGTGCTCGAGCGTGGTGCCGGGGCCCAGCTGGGCGACTCCATTATCGATCAGCATCGAGCCGGTCGCGACGATTTCTTCCCGCGGCGCCAGTGCCGCCGTGTAGCAGCGCCATTGCTTCTCCTGAGGCAACGAGAAGAAGAGGGACCCCGCGGTTATTGGCAGGCCGAGCATCTCGGCAGCGATCGAGCTCAAGCCTTCGCCGTCGGCTTCATGCTCGCCCAGCTCGAAGATCGTCACGTCGGGATTGGCCGGCAGAGCCGGTGGGGATGCCTCGCGAACCATCTTCACCCAGCCACTGCCGCGCTCGTAGCCACGGGCATTGAGCCAGGCCTCCGCGTCTTCGGCACCGGGCCGGCTCTCGGCGACCGGCACGCGGTAGTCGACCTCCCAGGCGCGCATCCATTCGACCGCTCGAGCCAGATACCCGCCCTCGACCGCGCCCGGCTCGGCTGCCCCCTGGATCTGGTTGAGGCTGTGGACCTCCGGCAGGTCGCCAAAGGCAGTCGCCTGGACCGGCCCGAAGTTCTTCACCTCGACACCGGATTCGGCTACTGCATCCGGCGTCACCGATCTCCACATGTCGCGCCAGAACCGCTGTGCGACCTGCTCCAGCAAGGCTGGGTCGTAATTCATCCAGGCACCCCTTCAGATTGCTCTGAACGCAAATCTCCCCACTCAGAGACTCTATGGGTACCAATTTATACCCATCAAGGACGACTGATCAAGCTAGACGGCGCCCTCACGACTGGCGTGTGAGCGCTCGCGGGGTTTCGACTCGAGATGCACTGGTGCAGCCGAGAGTGCCTGCACGCGCAGATCGCTCCAGGTCAGCCCCTCGCGGACGAGAGCCGGCAGGCCCAGGGCAACAGCGGTGGCGATCTCGACGGCTTGAAGGATGACTCCGTAAGCGAGGGCGTCCGCGGTGCTGACGTCAAAGCCGGTGTGGAGGACGCTGATCACCGCCAGCTGGAAGACGCCGATGTTCGAGGGGGTGGCGGGCACGACCGCCGTGACGTTGACCGCGAAGAGGACCGCCGCGGCGGCGCCGATCCCGGCCTTGCCGTCGAGGCCGAGCGCGTAAAGCAGCGCCCAGCAGGCAGCAAGCTGGATCGCCCAGGCGCCGAGCTGGGCAGCCGCGGCGGCGGTCCCGCGGCGCGGATCCCGGAAGACCGCAAGGCCGGCCCTCACCTGGACCAGTGCCCGATGCAGGGAGGCGCCGGCCCTGGCCAGACGGCCGTTGCCGTTGCGGCGCATCAGCATCGGCGCGACCAGGACGATGACCAGGAGCAGCAGCGGCACCAAGCTGAAGACGAACAGCTTCTGGGTGCCGGAGTGAAAGAGCGGCGTCGAGGAGACGATGATCACCCCGAGCAGCGCCAGCGCCACCAGGTTGAGCATCGTCTGCGAGACCAGGGTCCCGAGCAGGACCGGGAAGGTTTCTCGCATCCGGCCGGTGCGGCGGGCGAGAGCGAGGGCGCGGGCGGGCTCGCCAAGGCGCGCGGGCAAGGTCGCCGACATCAGCACCCCGATCATCGTCGCCGAGGTGACGTCGCGGCGCCGAACGGACCGGTTCGGCAGCGCCGCACGGGCGATCCAGTACCAGGAGGCAGCGCGGAAAAAGAGCGATGCGGCCATCAGGGCGCAGGCAATCAGCACCCAGGTGAGGTTCGAGCGGACGATGCTTTCGACCACGTTGTCGACGCCGATCTTCTGCGCGGCGAGCACGGTCAGCCCGACTCCCAGGGCGCCGGCGACGACCAGCCCCGCGCGCCGAGCGACCGCGCGACCGCGCCTCCCCGGCCGCGCCGGCGCCGGGTCCAGCGACGGCAGCTTCTGCGCCGGGTGGCGAGGGCCGCCGTCGGCGGGTCGCAGCCCGGCCCAGTGGGTGACGCGCTCGCCGACGCCGGACGGCTGAGGCGCGGCAATCGCCCGCTCGTAGACCTCCGTCACCTGGTTGGCGACGTGGGGCCAGGCGTAGCGCTGGGCGCTGCGCCGGGCCGCCGCCCCCATCGACGTCAGGCGATCGGGTTCGTGATGGACGCGCTGCAGCTCCTCGGCCAGCCGCTGCGGATCGCCCGGTGGCACCAGGAGACCGTCGACCCCGTCGCTGACGACGTCGCTGTAGCCGGCGATGTTGGAGGCGATCACCGGGGTCCCGGCGGCGAAGGCCTCGGTCAACACCATGCCGAAGCTCTCACCGGAGAGCGAGGGAGCGCAGAGGACGTCGGCGCCGTGCAGCTCCGTCCAGAGACTGTCGCCGGAGACGCGACCACGGATGTCGATCCAGCGCAGCAGCTCGGGATCGGCGAGATAGCGGAGCACGTCCTCGCGCTCGGCGCCGATCACGGTGAGCCGGCAGGGGACGTGCTCGACCAGGGCGCCGAAGGCGGTGAGGAGGATCGGCAGCCCCTTGCGCTCCTCCGGGCGGCCGACGAAAAGGATGCGCAGCTCGCCCGCCGGCGCCGACGGCGCGCTCGGGGCGGTGTCGACATCGACTCCGTTGGGGATGATCGTGTAGTCGCCGCCGTACCAGCGGCGCCCGGTCCAGGCGGCTGCCTCGGAGACGGCGATCCGAGCCGAGAGGCGGTTGAACATGCGACGGGCACCGAGCGAATTGGCGATGTAGTTGGGCATCGGCTTGGTCGAGTAAGCGTGGAAGGTGCCGACGACCGGAGTCCTTGCTCCAAGGGTCGCGTTCCAGCCGACCAACGGCGCCAGCGGCTCATGGACGTGGATGACGTCGAACTCCTCCCGCCGCACCTCGCGGCGGGGTGCCAGCACGCCGCCAGCTGGAAACGGCGCCAGGTTGCCGACGGATCCGTTGACACCGAAGCCCATCGTCCGCCCCAGCGGCGTCAGGTAGTCGGGCATCTCGCGCGGTTCGGGCGCTGCCCGATGCAGCACGCGACTGACCCGGCCAGGCGGGTCATAGGGGGCAAGCACGCGAACGTCGTGGCCACGGCCGAGGAACTCCTCGGCAAGCGCTTCCACGTGCCGGTTCACGCCCCCCTGGTAGGACCAGGAATATGGCGAGACGAGAGCTATGCGCACGAACGGTTAAGGGTAGATCATCGACCGGCCTCGCCCGCGACGCAGCTGCTGGCAACTGGCGATCAGAGCTGGGTGGCGATCAAGCCGAGGACCGCCGCCATCAGCCACGAACGCGGCGATCAAAGTTCCGCCGACCTGGACGATCGTTCGCTGCAACGAGTCAATGCGACTTGCCAGAGAACGACTGCTTAAGATCGGGACACTGAAGTGTAACTTTTTGTCTGCGTTAGCGGAGGCGGCTCGGCCTCCGCCCAGGCGAAGCCGACAAAGACGAGCAGGTAGGCGGCTCCGATCTCCAGCACCAGGGCGCCGGAATCGTTGACGAGGGCGCCGACCGCGGTGGCGACGGCGGCCCCAATCAGCCCGGCCTGCAGCGCCGGGTGGGGCTGCAGCCAGGCGCGCAGCCGGTCGCGGCGCGCCACCGCCACAGCGGCCAGAAGGGCGACCAGGGGCAGGAAGACGAAGCTGAGCGGCCGCAGAAGGCTGTGCGCGGAGAGGCGCAAGCGGCGCTCGGCAACGTCGCCGAGATCGCCCAAGCCACCGGCGTCCAGGACCGAGCGGGTGAGGTGGGCGTTGGCGCCCGAGAGCAAGTCGCCGAGTGCCAACAGAGCCAGGGCAGCGAAGGGCACGACCGCGACCAGCAGTGCCACCCGGCGCCGACGCCCGGCAATCGCCGCCGCCGCGGTGGCGGCCCCGACCGGGAGGACGATCGCCGCGCCGACGTCGGCCCCGAAACGCCCCGCCGCGAAGACGAAGGCTGCGGCGAGGCCGGCCGCGAGGAAGGCGATCGCGCGGCCGCGCGGCGACAGCCCTGGCGCGAACCCGGTCAACGCGGCCCCGGTACCGGCGATGGTCAGCACCGCCAGCGGCGCCTCGAGCTCGTTGCCGATTCCATAGAAGCGGACGCCGAGCCCCGGATTGGGCCCCTGCAGGGAAAGCGCCGTCAGCGGCGAGCCCGCGATGACATCGACCCCGCAGGCGAGCACCGTCAGCGCCGAAGCCAGCGCCAGCGCCCGGTAGCCGCCGAACAGCGCCAGCGTCAACGCCGCCAGCAGCGGCGCGCCGAGCATCGTCAACAGCATTTCCGCCGTCTCCCCCGACGCGATCGCCGCCCCGACCAACAGCAGCAGCGGCACGTACACGACAGCCAATCCCGCGACTCTCACCGCGGTGCGAGCAGCGGCTGCGCCAGCAAGGCCAGCCGTGAGCCCGAGCGCCAGGGCCCAGGCCAGCAGGCTCAACCCGATCACCGGCCCCCGTCGGTCAGAGACCACCGCCATCCGGTCGCCGAGGGCGATTACCGCGGCCGGATCGACCTCTCCCTCGGCGCGGATTGGCTCGCCCGACATCTGCGAGGGCACCGCCACGCCGAGGCGCTCCAAGATCGTCGGCGCCACGTCCGTGGAGAGGACATAGCCGTCGAGTCGGGTGCTGTCCGAGGTCAGATTGCCGTCGTAGCCCGCCCCGGCAATGCCGATGGCCAGAGCCCGGTCCTTTTCGGGCGGCGGCCGCTCGATCGCGATCAGCAGGTCGTTCCCGCGCAAGCTCGCGACAAGGCCCGCGAGCTGGGGCACAGAGGCAGCGCGAACCTCGAGCGCCCTGCCCGCCCGCCCGAGCGTCCTCGCCAACAGCCCCGGCACGATCTCGGCCGGAGCCGATTCCGCCCGCCGCAGGATCGCGGCATCGGTCACGGGGCGATTTAACGGCGCATCCGCGCTTGCCAACTCCCCCTCGTAGAGCGAATCGAAGACCCGATTCCCCTGGCCAATGTCCAGGTACGTCTGCTCCGCTGATACCGACCCCAGGCCCGCACTCATCAACCCCGGCGACATTCCAGCCGCCGCCACTTCGTCGACGGATGCCCCCGGGGGAAGCAGGACGAGCGAGACCCGCGCGCTCGCCGGTGCTGCCGCGACCAGCAGGACAACGGCCGCTATCGTGACCGCGATGGCTGATCGGACGTTCGCCAAGTTTTCTTTCTTCAAGATCGATCCCGCCTGGCGCCGACGCGACGCCGAGCTGCGCGCCGCCGACAAGCAGGAGTTCCTCGCCGCCTGCGAGGACTTCGGCATCGACCGCTCGCTGCGGGCCTACTCAACCATAGGCACGCGCGGCGACGTCGACCTGGTCCTGCTCAGCCAGAGCCCCAACCTCGACGACATCCACACTTTCCACGTCGTCCTCGGCCAGAGCGGCCTGGCCAAGTGGGCGGAGACGCCCTACTCGTTCCTCTCGATGACCAAACGCTCGCCCTACTCCGAGGAGCAGGCTAGGCCGGAGATCTGCACCTCTGAGCGCAAGTACCTTTTCCTCTACCCGATGGTCAAGCAACGCCGCTGGTACGGGCTCCCACCAGAGGAGCGCGGGCGGATCATGAAAAGCCACATCGAGGTCGGGCGCCGCTACCCCGAGATCACGATCAACACCACCTACTCCTTCGGCATCGACGACCAGGAGTTCGTCGTCTGCTTCGAGGGCGACGACCCGGGGATGTTCCTCGACCTCGTCAACGAGCTGCGCCCGACCGAGTCGAGCGAGTACACCGAGCGCGAGACGCCGATCTTCACCTGCGTGGCGATGTCGGCCCGCAAGGCGCTCGACGCGCTCGACGGCACTTCCAGTGCGGTTTCCGCCGACGCGCTGCGCTAGGCGCTTTAGCCTTAGCCGATCGTTCAGACCACCCTCAGCTACGTAATCGACGACCAGGATCGCCTCGTCAGAGTCGACGACGGCTTCTATGCCTTCGCTGCCGAGAATGGCTGGGACGGCGCCGGCAACAGCCTCGGCCGCTTGCTCTGGGACTTCGTCGCCGGGCAAGAGCTGGAGAAACTGCAGCGGATGCTGTTGCGACGAGTCCGTGGCGAGCTTCGCAGCGTCGACCTCCCCTTCCGCTGCGACGGGCCGGAGGTGCGGCGCAAAATGGACATCCACATCGCCTCTCAGGCTTCCGGCCGGTACGTCGTCTTCTCGGCCCTCCTGCGCGAGGAAGAGGGGCGCGACGAGTTCCAGCCGCTACTCGCCGCGGAGACGCCGCGGGGCGAGGAGACGCTGACGATGTGTGGCTGGTGCGACCGCTTCCTGGTCGACAGCGAGTGGGTCGAGGTCGAGGAGGCGGTGGCGCGGCTCGGGCTCTTCGAACTGCCGAGGATGCCGGCGATCGACCACGGGGTCTGCCCAGACTGCACCGAGATGCTCCTGGCCGCATAGTCGCCCCGCCGGCGATATTCCCTATTCTTCCGCGTCCAATGAGCAAGATCGGCAGCCCCGAGAACCCACTTCGCGTCGCCATCGTCGGCGCCGGCCCGTCCGGCTTCTACGCCGCCGAGCACATCCTCAAAGGTGAGGACCTGCACGCCCAGGTCGACCTCTTCGACCGCCTCCCCACCCCCTTCGGCCTGGTCCGCGGCGGCGTCGCCCCCGACCACCCCAAGATCAAGTCGGTCACCCGGGTCTATGAAAAAACCGCGGCCCGCGACGGCTTCCGCTTCTTCGGCAACGTCAAGATCGGCCAGGACCTCGGGGTCGAGGACCTGGAACGGCTCTACCACGCGATCGTCTTCACGGTCGGCTGCGAGACCGACCGCCAGCTCGGCGTCCCCGGCGAGGACCTGCCCGGCAGCGCCGCCGCCACCGCCTTCGTCGGTTGGTACAACGCCCACCCCGATTACGCCGACCACGACTTCGACCTCTCCAGCGAGCGGGCGGTGGTGATCGGCAACGGCAACGTGGCGATGGACGTCGCCCGGATGCTGGCCCTGACCGACCACGAGCTGCGCCAGACCGACACCGCCGACCACGCGATCGAGCTGCTCGACGCGAAGAAGATCCGCGAGATCGTCGTGCTCGGCCGCCGCGGCCCGGTCCAGGCGGCCTTTACCAACCCGGAGATCAAGGAGCTGGGCGTGATGGAGGACGCCGACGTGATCGTCGACCCCGCCGACGTCGAGCTCGACCCGGCCAGCGCCGCTTTCCTCGAGTCCGACGAGGTCGACAAGACCACCCGCGTCAACGTCGAGACCCTGCGCGAGTTCTCCCAGCGCACGCCCGAGGGCAAGCACCAGCGGATCGTCCTGCGCTTCCTCGCCTCGCCGGTCGAGATCAAAGGCGACGGCAAGGTCGAAAGCATCGTCATCGGCCGCAATGAGCTGGTCGAGGAGGGCGGGGCGCTGCGGGCCAAGGACACCGGCGAGCGCGAAGAGCTGGAGTGCGGCCTGGTCCTGCGCTCGGTCGGCTACACCGGGATCCCAATCGAGGGCGTCCCCTTCGACCCGAAGCGCGGGCTGATCCTCAACGAGGGCGGTCGCGTGCTCGACTCCCACGACGCCGGGCACAAGGTCGGTCACTACACGGCTGGCTGGATCAAGCGCGGCCCCTCTGGCGTCATTGGCACCAACAAGAAAGACGCGCTGGAGACGGTCACCCACCTGCTCGCCGACGTCGAGTCGCAGACCCTGCTGGCGCCTGAGAATCCGGACCCCGCCGCGGTCGAGGCGCTGCTGGCCGCGCGCGGCACCCGCTACGTCAGCTTCGAGGATTGGCAGGCGATCGATCAGGCCGAGGTCGGCCGCGGCGAGCCCCACGGCCGCCCCCGCGTCAAGTTCGTCAGGGTCGAGGAGATGCTCTCGACCCTCGGCGAGAAGCTGCCCGGTTAATGCCCGTGGCGGCGGACCTGGCGGAGCTGACGGCGATGATCGAGGCGGCGCTCCCCGGCGCCGACGTCGAGGTCAGCGACGAAACCGGCAGCGGCGACCACCTGCGAGCGGTCGTCAGCGCCACCCAGTTCGAGGGCCTTTCGCGGATCGACCAGCACCGCCTGGTCAAGGCCGCGGTGAAAACCCGCTTTGACGACGGCACGATTCACGCGCTCTCGGTCAAGACCTCCACTCTGTAGACAAAAAGTTACACTTCGGTTCGCCCCCTGCGCGGCCCGCACCCCTAGCCTTCGGAGCATGGAGTCAATGCGCTCGACCTGGACCGATTCACGCCTGGACGACCTGAACGACCGGGTCAGCGACCTGAGCGGTCGCGTCGATGGGCTGAGCGCTCGCATCGATGGCCTCCAGCACACGATGGTCCAGGCTTTCATCGCCTTGATGGTCGCCATGCTCACCGGCTTCCTGGGCCTGGCCGGCCTCATCGTCACCCAGCTCTAGTTGCGAGGCCGAGGCCGCGTCGAGGCCGGTGGCAACGCCTCCCTACAATGCGGCCATGGCCGACCCAGAGCTGAAGTCCAAAGTCCAGGAGCTGATCGCCGCCAACCCGGTGCTGCTCTTCATGAAAGGGACGCCGGAGATGCCGCGCTGCGGCTTCTCGATGCGCGTCGTGCAGGTGCTCGACCAGGTCGACGTCGAGTACGGCGCGATCGACGTGCTGCCGGCGCTGCAGCCGCTGCGTGAAGTAACCGCGGAGCTCTTCGAATGGCAGACCTTCCCCCAGCTCTACGTCAACGGCGATCTGATCGGCGGTGCCGACATCGTCGAGGAGATGTTCGAGTCCGGCGAACTGGCCGAGGCACTGGGGGTCGAGCAGCCGGAAGTTGCCGCGACGCCGTCAGACGGCCCACCGGCACAGTCGCCGCCGCTTCAGATCGAATAGCTCGCCAGGCAGTCCGGGTCAGACCGCGGCGACCTGCTCGGATGGGGCGTCGTCTTTGACCTGAAAAGACGACCCGCAGCCACAGGCAGCGACAACATTCGGGTTGTTGACCTGGAAGCCCGCGCCCTGCAGGCCTTCGACGTAGTCGACCTCGGAGCCGAAGACGAACTGCATGCTGACCTTGTCGACGACGACGGCGACGCCGTCGACCTCGAAGACGTTGTCGTCGTCCTTGGGCTTGTCGAAGGCAAGCGCGTACTGGAAGCCGGAGCAACCGCCGCCGCGAACCGCGACGCGCAGTGCCTGCTCGGTGCCCTCGGGCTGACCCCCCAGCAGCTCGCCGATCTTCTCGGCGGCCTTGTCGGTGAGGGTGATCGCGGCGTTTGGCATATCCGTCACTTCACAAAGTGTAGCGGTCGGGCTGCACCCATCTGCGCGTCTGCGAGAATCGCCCAGTTGAACTCGAGCGCCCAGACGGCCGTCGTCTGCGACACCACCGCCTACCTTCCCTGTGACCTGGTCAAGGAGCGGGGCATCGAGACGATCAGCCTTTACGTCTCCGTCGACGACCGCCAGGAGCGCGAGCTCGACATCTCCGACTACGCCGCCTTCTACGAGCGACTGCGGGCCTCCGAGAGCGGCGCGACCACTTCCCAGCCCTCGATCGGCGACTTCACCTCCGTCTACGCGCCGCTGCTCGACGCCGGCAAGGAAATCGTCTCGATCCACATCTCCGCCGGCATCTCCGGCACCTTCGAGGCCGCCAACCAGGCCCGCCAGAGGCTGGTTGACGAGGACAAGGGCGGCGAGCGGATTCACGTCATGGACTCGCGCTCGGCGGCCGGGGGCATGGGGCTCACCGTCCTCGGAGCCTCCGCCGCGGCCCTCACCGGGGCCGACGCCGCAGCGGTCCTCGTCCGCGCCGAGAAGACCCGCGAAGAGCTGAAGATGTGGTTCGCGATCGACACCCTCGAGTACCTGCGCCGCGGTGGCCGCATCGGCGGTGCTCGCGCCTGGATCGGCAGTGCTCTGAAGATCAAGCCGATCCTCACCCTCGAGGAGGAGATCACCCCGGTCGAGCGGGTCCGCACCCGCGCCCGCTCGCTGGAGCGGCTGCGCGACTACGCCCGCCAGCGCCACGAGCAGGGCGCCGATGGCTGGGTCGTCCAGCACATCCAGGACGAGGAGACGGCAGCGAGCCTGATCGACGACGGTCGCGAAATATTCGGCTGCGAGCCGGTCTTCGTCTCCGAGATCGGCGCCGTCCTCGGTGCCCACGTGGGACCGGGCCTGCTCGGCATCGGCAGCGTGCCGACCGAGCTGGTCGCGCTGCGCTAGTCCCTCCTAGCGCCTGCGGCGCAGCATCGCCCGAACGCCGATCGCAAAGCCCACCACGGCGGCGGCGGCGATCAGCTGCGTGCGGTGCTCGTCGACCTGGCGGCGCCAGTCGGTGAGCTCGGTCACCCGCCCACGCAGGGCCTCGACCGAGCCGCCCAGCTGACGGCGCTGGATATCGATGTCGCGGCGGATCTCGGCGGCGGAGCGGCCGGGCATCCCGGCGGTCGGGGGACGGGTCGGGTCGACGCTCATTTCCCGCCTCCTTTGACGACGCTGTGCTGGACGTTCTCGGCCGCGCTCTCGGCCTCGCGCTCGAACATGGTCTTGGTCAGCTTCGCCTCTTCGATCGCCTGCTCGGGAACCGGCGGCGAGCCGGCCTTGACGGCTTTGTAGGCGATCAGGCCGGCGGCGGCCGCGATCAGCAGGAAGACGGCGGCCTCGATGAAGAAGCCCGGCCAGGTCTTGCCGTCGAAGACCTCTTCGTTGAGCAGCCAGGCGATCCCCTCCATGACCAGGATCAGCGCGAGAAAGGCGAAGACCCCGGCGGCGATCCCGACCACCGAGCCGCGCAGCAGCTTGCCGACTTTTTCGGTGACCTCGGCCTTAGCGAGCTCGAACTCCTCGCGCACCAGCGACGAGGTGCCTTCGGTGACGTCGAAGACCAGCTCGGCGACCGACTTCTTCTCCGCGGCGGCGCCGGAGGGCGGCACCTGCGGTGGCGCTGGCGGCCCCGCGGGTGGCGTCGGCGGCGGCGTCTGGCTCTGATCGGGCATGGCTCCTCCTACTCCGGCGGATCTTCGTCGAAGACTCGGCGCCAGATCACAGCCGCAAGGCGCGCCGCGGCGATGCTGGCGAGGGCGCTGCTTGCCGCAAGCACGCCGCTCCAGAGCAATCTTCTGACCATCTCGTTTTCCATACCCGGTTTGCGACCTTACCTATCGCGGCTCGAGCCCGTCGCAAATCGTCGTCACCACAAGTTCCTTGGCCTGGTCGAAGTCTGTGTCGGAGGCCGGGATGACGTCGAAGATCCAGCCCGAGAGCAGCTGCTCGATGGCGCCGTAGAAGGACATCGAGGCGAACATCGGTGCCACGTCGTCGCGGAAGGCGCCCGCCTTCTGTCCGTCCTCGACGATCTTGGCGATCGACTGGTAGGCGCGGCGGATCTCCGGCAGGTGGGTACGCCCGAAGGAGTTGGCGGCGCGGGTGACCTCGACGATGATCACCTTCATCAGCTCGGGGTCGTGGCGGTAGGAGTCGACGATGAAGGCCGCCACCGCTCCGAGCTTGTCGCGCGGCGTCTCCCCCATGCGGTCGGTCTCCTCGATCGCGCTCAGCAGCAGCGACCAGCGCTCGACGAAGAGCTCGTTCAGCACCTCGTCCTTGGAGCGGAAGTAGTGGTAGACGAGCCCGTAGGCGACGCCGGCCTCGTCGGCGATGTCGGAGACCCGGGTCGCGTGGAAGCCCTGGCGGGCGAAAACGCGGATCGCCGCATCGAGGATCTGGCGGCGCTTGTCGACCGGCGGTGCCTTGGCCATCAGGCCCGTGCCTCCGCCAGTCGCGGCCAGGTATATGCCCGGGGGCGGCGGTTGGCCAACGCGGGCAGCGACTCGCGGACGTGCTCCTGGGCCACCAGGTCGAGCTCGGCGGCGACGAAGCACTCTTCGTCGGCCGCCATCGCCAGCACCTTCCCCCACGGATCGACGATTGCCGAGTGGCCGAAGGAGTCGAAATGAGGCGCAGCCCGGCCGATCTGGTTCGGGGCGAGGACAAAGGCCTGGTTCTCGATCGCCCGCGCTCGCAGCAGCACCTCCCAGTGATCGCGACCGGTGGCGGCGGTGAAGGCGGAGGGCACGGTGAGGACGCGGGCGCCGCGCAGGGCGAGGATGCGGAACAGCTCCGGGAAGCGCAGGTCGTAACAGACACTGAGCCCGGCGATCAGCTCTCCAACCGGGCCGGTGACGATCTCCGCGCCGGGCCGCTCGTGCTCGGACTCGCGGTAGGAGACGCCGCCGGCGTCGACATCGAACATGTGGATCTTGCGATAGACGGCGAGCTCCTCGCCCTCGGGGCCAATCAGGACCGAGGTGTTGGCGACCTTCTCGCCCTCGCCGCGCTCGGCGATGCTGCCGGCCAGTAGGTGGATTCCGAGCTCCCGCGCCCAACCGCGGGCCGCCGTCAAGCTGGGACCATCGAGTGGCTCCGCCCCCGCCACCAGCTCCTCGCCCCCGGCCAGCAGGTTCCACTTCTCCGGCAGCGCGGCGAGCTCGGCCCCGTCGGCCGCGGCGGCGCGCACCAGCCGCTCGGCCGTGGCGAGGTTCCGGGCCTTGTCTGCGTTCGAGTTGAGCTGTACGGCGGCTGCTCGCAACACTTCCTCCGAGAGTTCGTCGCTGCTGGCTGACTGACCAGTCAATCGGCCCGCTCAGTATAGGACGGGATTGGGCGATCCCGTCCTCGGGTCGGGCGACTACAAATTCATTTGCCGGGCGACGATCCGATCGAAGATCCGGGTTGGGATCAGCAGCTTCGCCCGCGCCGCCACCTTGGCTTCGAGGCCGACCAGGTAGCGCGTCCGGGGACGACTGGCAGTGAGAGCGTGCTCGATCGCTTGCGCTGCCTTCTCCGGCGGGATCCCACGCTCGGCGGTGTCCTT
Source organism: uncultured Solirubrobacterales bacterium (assembly GCA_963811375.1). GTDB lineage: Bacteria > Actinomycetota > Thermoleophilia > Solirubrobacterales > 70-9 > VAYN01. The sequence continues at coordinate 68,780 of CAWEQY010000008.1, read as the reverse complement.
GATCACCTTGCGGTAGCGCTCGACCACCCTGCCGTAGAGGGCTTCGCGCTCCGGCGTCCCGATCTCGTCGGCGGTGCGCTCGCCGCGCTCCCAAATGGGCGTGTCGATCGAGCCTGGCTCGACGATCGAGACCGAAATGCCCCAGGGCCGCAGCTCCTGGCGGAAGATGTCCCCCACTGCCTCGATCCCGAACTTGGCGGCGTGGTAGGCGCCGGTCAGCGGCAGGGCGACGCGGCCGCCGATCGAGCTGATGAAGACGACGCGGCCCCGGGCGGCGCGTATCGAAGGCAGCAGTGCCTGGGTAACGGCGACCTGGCCGGTCATGTTGACCTCGATCTGGCGCCGGAAGTCGTCGATCGCGAGCGTCTCCAGGGGACCGGGAATGGCAACCCCGGCGTTGTTGACGAGGCCGTCGAGCCCTCCCTCGGACTCGGCTTCGACCCGCGTGGCGGCAGCGGCGATCTGCTCGGCGTCGGTGATGTCGAGGATCAGCGGCGTCAGGCGCTCGCTGCCCGCCTCGCTCAGGGCGGTGGCGTCCTCCTGCTTGCGGACACCGGCGAAGACCTGCCATCCGGCGGTATCCAGGCGCAGCGCCGTGGCCCGGCCGATGCCGGTCGAAGCTCCCGTGATCAAGGTGGAGCGCACCGGTTCAGGCTACTGCTGCGGGCGCACTTCTTCGCTTACCGGAGAGAAACGCTTACAGCACGGCTGAGGCCGGGGCGTAAGCTAGGTCGGGTGATCCCGACGACCAGGGACGACGCCGAGCGCAAGCAGGTAACGGTGCTTTTCGCCGACGTCAGCGGCTCGATGGATCTGGCTGAGCAGCAGGACCCGGAGGAGTGGCGCAAGATCATGCAGCGCTTCTTCTCGATCCTGGCCGACGCCGTGGCCAAGTTCGAGGGCACGGTCGACAAGTTCACCGGCGACGGGATCATGGCCGTCTTCGGAGCACCGGTCGCCCACGAGGACCACGCGCAGCGCGCCTGCTACGCCGCCCTGCAGATGCTCGACGACGTCTCCGACTATGCGGCCGAGCTGCGGCGCGGGCCCGGGCTCAACTTCTCGACCCGGATCGGGATCAACTCCGGGGAGGTGGTGGCCGGGGCGATCGGGCAGGGCGGCGGCGAGTACACCGCGATCGGCCACACGGTCGGGCTGGCGCAGCGGATGGAGGCTCTGGCCGAGCCCGGCAAGGCCTACGTGACCGAGCACACCGCGGAGCTGGCCGCCGGCTTCCTCGACCTCAGCGATCTCGGCCACTTCGAGATCAAGGGTGCCAGCCAGCCTGTCCATGTCTTCGAGCTGGCGGGGATCGGTCAGGCGCGTTCCCGGCTCGACCTCTCCCGTGCCCGCGGCTTCTCGCGCTTCGTCGGCCGGGCCGAGGAGATGGCGTCGCTGGAAGCGGCGCTGGAGGGTGCCAACGCCGGCCGTGGCGGCGCCGTCGGCGTCGTCGCCGAGCCGGGTACGGGAAAGAGCCGGCTGCTGTACGAGTTCCTCGAGCGCTGCCGTGCCGACGGGGTCGAGGTCTTCGAGGCGCAGGCACAGGCGCACGGGACCTCGGTCCCGTTCATGCCGGTACTGCAGATGCTGCGCGCCTTCTTCGGGATCGGCGAGCGCGAAGCGGAGCAGACCACCCGCGAGAAGATCGCCGGACGGGCGCTGCTGCTCGATGCCGGCTTCGCCGCGGACCTGCCGTTGATGTTCGACTTCCTCGGCGTGCCGGATCCGGAGCGGCCGGTGCCGCAGATGAGCCCCGAGGCACGCCAGCGCGCGCTCGGCGGGATCGTCTGCCGCCTCGTCAACGCGCCGAAGCGCCGCAAGACGCTGATCCTCGCGATCGAGGATCTGCACTGGATCGATGAGGGCAGCAACGCGATGCTGGCCGATCTCGTCGCCTCGATCGAGGGCACCAACACCTTGGCGCTCGTCAATTTCAGGCCCGAGTACACGCCCCCGTGGGGGCGGTCAGAGGCCTACCGGGAGATCTCGCTGGGACCGCTGGTCCGCGAGAACACGCGCGAGCTGTTGCGCGACATCGCCGGCCAGGACCCGTCGCTCGACGGCCTCGACGAGCCGGTCCACGAGCGCACTCAGGGGAATCCGTTCTTCATCGAGGAGATCGTCCGCGAGCTGGCCGAGGCGGGGCACTTGGAGGGCGAGCGCGGCAGCTACCGCCTGGTCCGCCCGATCGAGGGCGCGGGCGTTCCGGTAACCGTGCAGGCGGTTCTCTCGGCCCGCATCGACCGCCTCGACCCGGACGCCAAGGAGCTGCTCCAGGTCGCCTCGGTCGTCGGCAAGGAGGTCGGCGGGCGGGCCCTGGGGATGACCGCCGGCCTGGAGGCGGAGCGGATCGAGCCGACGCTCCGCGAGCTGATCGAGGCAGGCTTCCTCTACGAAGCGGAGATCTACCCGGAGCGGGTGCTCGCCTTCCGCCACCCGCTGACCCGCGAGGTCGCCTACGGGACCCAGCTCGCCGACCGGCGCGCGGCGACCCACGCCGCGGCGGCGCGGGCGACCGTCGAGCTCGAGGGAGATCGCCACGACGAGCTGGCGGGGCTGATCGCGCAGCACTTCGAGGAAGGCGAGGAACGGCTGGAAGCGGCGCGCTGGTACGCCCGCGCCGCCCATTGGGCCGGCCACAGCCGCCCCCAGGATGCACTGCGGTTGTGGCAGCGGGTGACCGAGCTGGCGGACGCGCTCGAGGAGAGCGAAGAGACCCTTGCCCTTGCCCTCGTCTCGCGGATGCTGCAGCTCGAATACGCCTGGCGCCTGGGGATGGACCGCGAGCGCGCCGACGCTCTAGCGGCCGAGGCCGAGGAGATCGCCGCCGGCTGCGGCGATCTGCGCTCGCAGGCCCTGCTGCGGCTGCTCTCCTCAGCCCGGCCCGGCGTCTCCGGCCACACCGAGGAATGGGTGCGATACGCGGAGGAGGCGATCGTCCTCGCCGACGAGTCGGGCGACCCGGGGCTGCGCGCGGCGATCCGCGGCGGCGCCGCCTACCCGCACATGTTCTCGGGCGACATCGACCGCATGGAAGAGATCGCCGACGAGATGTTGGAGATCCTCGGCGACGACCCCGACCTCGGGGCCGGGATCGTGATCGGCAGCCCGCTGGCCTGGGGCAAGATGGTCAAGTCGGTGGCCCTGCGCGAGCGGGCGCGGCCCGAGGAGGCGGAGCGGCTGCTGGACTCGGCGCTGGCCGAATCGACCGAGCGCGGCGATCCGGAGACCGAGAGCTGGAGCCTCGGCTGGAAGGCGATGGTCCTGGCCGACCGGGGCGAGATCGAGGCGGGGCTGGCCCTGGGACTGCGCAACTGCGAGCTGACCGAGCGGCTGGGGGATGTCTTCTCCCACACCGTGGCCCTGACCAGCCTCGGGTACGTGCGGCTCGCCGCCGGCGAATGCGCCGAGGCGCTGGAGGACGTCGAATTAGCCGAGCGCGCCTACTGCGAGGCGATGGGCGCACCGGGCGAGTCGGCCGGCTGGCGGGGGACGCTGCGAGCCCTCGTCCTGCTCGGCCTCGGTCGCACGGAGGAGGCTCGCCGCGAGGCGGAAGTGGCGCTCGAGGGCTCCCGGGAGCGCGGAATCTACTGGCAGGTGCCGCCGGCGCTGCGGGCGCTGGCCCAGATCCGCGCCGCCGCCGGTGAGGATGGAGTCGCCGCGGCACTCGACGAAGCAGCCGAGATCGCCGCCGGGCTCGGCCACCGGACGACCCTGGGCAAGATCGTCGCCGACCGGGCGGAGCTGGTCCCGGTCTAGTTCGCCAGACCCTCCTGGCGAACCGGCGCGATCGCGCCGGCGAGCACCAGGTCGAGAGCGCGCTTGGGCGAAGGATCGAAGACCTCGACCTCATAGTCGGATCCGGGCCAGGCGAGATAGACGCTGGTCGGGCGATCGGCATCCATGTATGCGAGGCCGCCGTCCGGGAGGGTGCGAGTGATCGCCGCCGGCTGCTGCGCCTGCCTGCGCAACGCGGCCAGCGCCGCCGCGACCGGGTAGGTGCCGACGGTCGTGAAGCGCGCCCGCGCATCGCCCGCCTCGGCGTCGCCGCTCAGATAGCGGACGTAGATCCGGCCATCGGCCTGGTGGGTCAGCTCGAGCTCGGCGCCGGCGGCAGGATCGCCGGCCCAGTAGACGTCGTGGCCAACCGAGGCGGAGAGGTCGCGGAGTTGCGCGGCGCTGACGGCTTCGGGCGAACCCGGGGCCGTCGAGTCGCCGCCGTCATCGCCAAGCAGCAGCCAGACGACCAGGCCGAGAGCGCCGATGGCGACCACCGCGACGGCGATCTGGCGCCGGCTCCCCATCCGCCTTGGACCAGGCGTGGGCGCGGCGGTGCTCACTTCTTTACGGGGCCTTCGCCCGATTCTTCGCCCGATCCCTTGCTGCCGCTGCCGGTGCAGATCGCGTACCCCGTATAGCTGCCGGCGCTTGCCTTGGTCCGCCAGCCATCGGGTTGCTGGCCGTCTTTCGAGAGTTCGTGTTCGGTGATCGGCGCCGAGATCGAGACGACCCCACCCTTGTCGTCGAGGGCGCTGCCGCCGGCGATCGCCAGGGGCAGCTCTTTCGGGCAGGTCGCATCGGCGGGCGCGCCTTCACCGCCGTGAGCGGTGACCACGATCACTTTGGCGATGCCCCCGGTGCCCGCCGGTCCTTCCGGGCCGGGTTCGCCTGGCACCCCGGGTTCACCTTGTGACCCCGGTTCGCCCTGCGGCCCCAGCTCGCCCTGCGGCCCGACAGCTCCTCTGGGCCCAGGGGGGCCTTGAGACCCTTCGGCGCCGGGCGGGCCCGGTGGCCCTTCCGGCCCCGGGGCGCCGGGCTGTCCTTCGGGGCCTGGGGATCCCTCCGGCCCGGGCGGGCCGATCGGACCTTCCGGGCCCATCGGTCCAATCGGGCCCGCGGGGCCAGCTGGACCGGCGGGCCCTTCCGGACCGGACTCGCCTTGAGGCCCCGCGAGTCCAGGCACCCCGGGTTCGCCCTGAGCCCCCGCGAGCCCCGGCGCACCCGCTTCGCCCTGGGGCCCCGGCAATCCGATCGGGCCGGCTGGCCCTGCTGGTCCTTCAAGTCCGGGAATGCCCTGGGGCCCTGCCGCACCTTCCGGGCCCGACGCTCCCGCCTCGCCGGCTTCTCCCGCTGGACCGACCGGTCCCCGAGCCCCGGCCGTGCCTGCCGCGCCCGCCGGACCCTGCGGGCCGGCTTCTCCACTCGGGCCGGCTGGGCCCTGAGCCCCGGCTGCGCCCGTCGCGCCCGGGGCACCGGGTGCACCCGGGAGGCCCGTCGCACCGGGCGCACCGGTTGGCCCCGTCGCGCCCGCGGATCCGGCTGGCCCGGTCGCGCCGGGCGACCCCGTGGCCCCGGGGAGACCGGTCTCGCCGGGCGAACCGACTGGGGCCTGCGCACCCGTGGCGCCTGGAGCGCCTGGGGCCCCGGCGGCTCCCGGCTCTCCCTTCGGGCCTCGGCCTCTGGGGGCGGCCGAGCTCGTCGACCCGGGTGCGCCCCAGGTCAGTCGTCGCTCGGACGGCAGGCAGTGGGCGGACCTGCGCACCAGGCGCATTGCTGCCTTGGCGCGGTGAGTGGTGGTCCCGTGCTTCTGGACACAGGCGTAGATGACCTTCGCCTCAGCCTGGCCTGCCAGTGCAGCCAGCGCAAAGGCGACCACGACATTGAGCGCCACCGGGCCCAAGCGCGGCGTCATATCTTTCAGGATCGACACGAACACTTCTAATTCGGCCGAAACATGCCCACCCCTTTAGGCGCGGGCACTCGAAATGACGTTATGGCTTACGCCCGGCGCGGTGGCGCTCCAACTCGGCGACCATCAGCTTGGTGTGGAGGGCGGCGATCAGGTCTTTGAGCGGCTGGGCGCCGGCTTCGAGCATCTCGACCACGCGCTCGGGCGAGACCTCGCCGGCGAGCCGGGTCATCACCATCTCAACCTCCTGGTGGACCAGCTGCTCCAGCGCCTCCTTGTAGCGAAGGGTGTCGTAGACGGTGAAGCCGATCTGCTCGTCGTAGCCGCCGGCGCGGAAGCGGCCGATCGCCTCGATGATCGTTACGTCTGAGGGCGAGTAGCCGCGGCTATTGGGGGTCAGGATCTCCAGCTCGGCGAGGCGATCGAGCACCTCCTTGGGGACGCCGTAGCGCTTGCGGACCTCGGTCGCCCTGGTGCGGGCTCGCTCGCCGACCAGCGCTCCGTCGAGGATCCGGTCCTCCAGCTCGAGCAGCGCCCCGGCCCGCTCGGGGCCCTCGTCGAGCACCGACTTGATCGCCTTCAGCGGCATGAACCGCTCCTCCTGCAGGCGCTTGATCAGCTTGATTCGGTCGACGAACTCGGGTGGGTAATAGGCCATGTTGCGGCTGGTCTTGACCGGCTCCGGCAACAGCCCCTCGCGCAGGTAGTGCTTGATCGTCGGCGCCGGCACGCCCGAGGCCTCGGTCAGCTCGCCCATCCGCAGCAGCTCCGCGGGAGTGGCGCTCACGCTCGGAACTCCGTCGGCTTCGCCTCGGTGGCGACGCCGGCGACAGCGCCCGACTCCAGCATCGCCGCGATCTCGGCGGCCGAGTAGCCGGCTTCGCGCAGAACCTCCTCGGTGTGCTCGCCGAAGGCGGGGGCGGGTCGGGTCGGGTCGCCGGGGGTGCGGCTCATCTTCACCGGCACCCCGAGCTGGCGCACCGTGCCCAGCTCGGGCTGCTCGAGCTCGACCACCATCTCTCGCGCTCGCACCAACTCGGAATCGAGGGCCTCGTCGAGGTCGAGGATCGGCTCGATGCAGCAGTCGTGCTCGTCGTTGAAGGCGAGCCACTCCTCGCGGCTGCGCGAGCGGAAGATCGCGGCGACCTCGCGCCAGGCATCTGACCCCGGCGCCTCGAACTGTTTCTCGATCAGGTCGGGACGATCGGCACCGTTGCAGAGAGCGGCCCAGAACTTCGGCTCCAGGGCGCCGCAGCTGACCCAGCCGTCGGCGACCTCGTAGGGGAGGTAACAGATCAGCCCCCCCGCCAACTGCTGCTCACCCCGCTTCGGCACCTCGCCATCGCAGAAGTAGCGGCCGGCGACCATCGCCAGCCAGGAGAGGGCGCCGTCGGCCATCGAGACGTCGACCATCTGGCCCTCGCCGGAGCGGCGGCGCTCGTGCAGCGCCGCCATCACCCCGAAGGCCGCCATCAGCGCGCCACCGCCGAGGTCGGCGATCTGGCCGGCGGACTGGACCGGTGGCCCGTCCTCGGCTCCGGTCAGGCCGAGCAACCCGACCAGACCGAGGTAGTTCATGTCGTGCCCGGCCCGCTGCGCGTAAGGACCGTCCTGGCCGTAACCGGTGATCGCGCAGAAGACCAGCGCCGGATTGGCCTCGCGCATGCGCTCGTAGCCGACGCCAAGCCGATCGAGGACGCCTGGGCGGAAGCCGTCGAGGACGACGTCGTGGCGCTCGACCAGGCGCAGCAGCGCCTCGCGGCCGGCCTCGCTCTTGAGGTCGAGCCGGACCGAGCGCTTGCCGCGGTTGAGCGAGAGGTAGAGAGAGGAGCGGGTGCCGAGTGCCTGCTGCTCGTCCGTCCCGTAGTAGGGCGGCGCCCAACGGATGTAGTCGCCCATGCCGGTGTCCTCGACCTTCAGCACCTCGGCGCCGAGGTCGGCCAGCAGCAGCGAGCAGAAGCCACCCGGCAGCAGCCGGGTCAGGTCGAGGACCTTGACGTCGCTAAGCGGGAGAGCGCTCACGCTTGGGTATCCCCAGCAGCTCGCGAGCCTCGGCCACGGTGGCGGCGCGGCGGCCGACGTCCTCGGCCATCTGACGCGCCTTGGCGATCAGGTCGCCGTTGGAGCGCGCCATCTCCCCGTCCGGCAGGTAAAGGTTGTCCTCGACGCCAGCGCGGACGTTGCCCCCCAGCACCAGCGCCGCACCCAGCAGTTTCCACTGGTCGCGGGAGATGCCGATCGTCTGCCACTGGTTGCGGCCCTCTGCGCCGCCGGGAATCTGGTCCGACATCAGGGTGACGTTGCGCGGGGTCGGCCGGATGCCGCCGGTGACGCCCATCACGAGCGAGATCTGCAGCGGCTCCTCGAGCAGCCCCATGTCGATCAGCGGATCGAGGTTGGCGACGTGGCCGGCGTCGAAGCACTCGTTCTCGGGCTTGATCCCCAGCTCCCGCATCGCGGTCAGGAACTCGACGATCGTGTCGAAGCTGTTCTCGAAAACCGTTTTGAAGACGAAGTCCTTGCGCCGCTTGGAGTACTTGGCGTAGTTCATCGAGCTCATGTTCAGCGCCGCCACGTCGGGCTTCAGAGCTCGCAGGTACTCGATCCGCTTCTCGATCGAGATCCCGATCGCCCCGGTCGAGTAGTTGACGATGACGTCGCCGACCTCGGCCAGGATCGCCTCGGTGATCGCCTTGAAGTCCTCGATCTCGTACGAGGGAGTGCCATCGGGGGTGCGAGCGTGGATGTGGATCTGCGAGGCGCCCTCGTCGACCGCGCGCCGTGCCTCCGCCGCGTACTCCTCGGGCGTGTACGGGATCGCCGGGCACTGGTCGCGGTTGGCGATCACGCCCGAGATCGAGCAGCTGATGACTACCGGGTCCTCGAAGCGGCTCATACGGGCATCACTCCATGTCGTTTCCTGGGCTTGCGCACTTGCTTGTCCTTGGCCATCCGCAGTGCCTTGACGATCGTCGGGCGGGTCTCGCGGGGGTCGATGATGTCGTCGATGACCGCGTTGCCGGCCGCGATGTAGGGGTCGATCTGCTGGCGGACCGCGTTCAGCATCGCCTCGCGGGTGGCCTCCGGATCGTCTGACGCCTCGATCGCCGAGCGGCCGATGATTTCGACCGCGCCCTCGGCGCCCATGACCGAGATCTCGGCCCCGGGCCAGGCGACGATCAGGTCCGGCTCATACGCTTTGCCGCACATCACGTAGTAGCCGGCGCCGTAGGCCTTGCGGACGATCACCGTCACCTTCGGCACCGTGGCGCGGCTGACCGCGTAGAGCATCTTGGCGCCGTGGCGGATGATCCCGGTGTGCTCGACCTTTGAGCCGACCATGAAGCCGGGCACGTCTTGGAGGAAGACCAGGGGGATACTGAAGGCGTCGCAGAGATTGATGAAGCGGGCCGCCTTGTCGGCGGAGTCGTTGTCGAGGATCCCGGCCAGCTGCTTGGGCTGGTTGGCGACGATCCCGACCGGCTGGCCGCCGAAGCGGGCGAAGCAGGTGATCAGGGTCTTGGCGAACTTCGGCTTCAGGTCGAACCACTCGCCGTCGTCGACGATCTCGCGGATCACGTCGTACATGTCGTAGGGCTGGCGCGAGGAGTCGGGGACGATCTCCATCAGCTTCTCCGACATGCGGTCGTCGAGGTCGTCGGTCGCGATCACCGGCGGCTTCTGCTCGCAGTTGGCGGGGAAGTAGGAGAGGTACTGCTTGATCGCGGCGATACAGGCTTCGTCGTCCGGAATCTCGAGGTCCCCCACGCCCGATTTGCGGCAGTGCACCTTGGCCCCGCCGAGGTCCTCCATCGAGATGTCCTCGCCGGTCACGGCTTTGACCAGGTGCGGGCCGGCCAGCGCCATCGCCCCCTGGCCGGAGACCATCGGCACGAAGTCGGCCAGGGCCGGGATGTAGGCGGTGCCGGCCGCGCAGGGACCCATCATCGCCGCCACCATCGGGACCACGCCCGACATTTCGACCTCCTCACGGAAGAGGAAGCCGGAGCCGGCGAAGAGCGACCCGGTTGCCTCCTGGATGCGGGCGCCGGCCGAGTCCAGCAGCCAGATAAAGGGCATCCGCTTGGAGAGAGCCATCTCACGCAGGCGGGTGACCTTGAGCTCGCCGGTCATCCCCATCGAGCCGGCCATCACCGTGAAGTCGTAGGCGGCGATGCAGGTGGGACGGCCGTCGACCTCGCCCCAACCGGTGATGACGCCATCGGCGGGAGCATCGACCCCGTCCATCGCTCGCTGGGCAAAGTGCGGGCGGCCGTGGATGCCGAGCTCGACGAAGGTGCCCTCGTCGACCAGCAGGTCGAGGCGCTCGCGCGCGGTGAGCTTGCCACGGCCGTGCTGTTTGGCGATCTTCTCCTCGCCGCCGCCCAGCTTCGCTTTGGCGCGGCGCTCGTGCAGCTGCTCGTTCAGCTCCGCCAGCGTCGCGGTGCCGGGAAGGAGGTGCTTCGACTCTTGCTCGGTGCTGGCCACTAACGCCCTTTCCACTGCGGGTCGCGTTTCTCGAAGAAGGCGGTGACGCCCTCGACGATGTCCTCGGTGCTGAAGGTCAGTGAGAGCTGGGAACGCAGGAACTCGAGCGCGTCGTCGATGTCCATGTCCTGCTGGCGGTACATGGCGTCGTGGCCGAGGCGCATCAGCACCGGGCTCTTCGAGGCCAGCTTGGCCGCCCACTCGGCGACGGCGGCGTCGAACTCGCCCGCTGGCACGACCTTGTTGGCGAGCCCGTACTCGACCGCCTGCTCGGCGCTGAGCCGCTCGCCCAGCAGCATCATCTCGTTGACCTTCTTGCGCGGCACGTTGCGGTAGATGATCGACATGATCATGTAGGGGAAGGCGCCGACGTTGATCTCCGGCGTGCCGAAGCCGGCGCCCTCTTTGGCGATAACCAGATCGCAGGAGAGCGCCAATCCCATCCCCCCCGCCAAGACGTGGCCGTTGGCGGCGCAGAGCGAGGGCTTGCCGAGCCGCGGCATCAGCCGGAAGAACTCGAGGAAGAGGTCGGAGGCGAAGTGTTTCTGGACCAGCGAGGCATCGGCGGCGAACCCACCGAGGTCGGCGCCGGCGCAGAAGACCCTGTCGCCCGCCCCGGTGAGGACGACCGCGCGGACCTCCTCGGCGGCTTTCGCCTGCTTCATCGCCGCGACCAGCTCCGCCAGCATCTGACCGGAGAGCATGTTGCGCTTCTCCGGGTTGTTCAGGGTCACCGTGGCGACGCCGTCAGCGACCTCGTAGGCAACCAGCTCGTAGCTCTCCTCGCTCATCGAGCGCCACCATAGCCGACTTTCATCGAAAGTGAGAAGTGCTACTGTCTACTCGCTTCCGGCGGCCGCTGCCGCCTCCCGATCCCGCGAACGAGGAGAGACACCAGTGGCGACCGCGACCAACGGCTCCAGCGTCATCAAGCCCGACCATGCAGCCGGGCGCAAGCACTTCATCTTCAGCCAGGAGCACGAAGACCTGCGCGAGTCGATGGAGTCGTGGGTGAAGAAGGAGCTGTGGCCGCACCGCAACGAGTGGGAGGACACCTACTGGCCGACCTCGGCGATGCAACGGGCGGGCGAGCTCGGCTTTCTCGGCCTCTGCTTCCCGGAGGAGTACGGCGGCCAGGGCGGCGACTACTTCTACTCGCTGGTCCGCGCCGAGTGCATGAGCTACTCCGGCTCCGGCGGCACCAATATGGGCTTCGCGGTCCAGAGCGACATGGTCCTGCCCCCGATCCACCTGCTCGGCACCGAGGAGCAGAAGAAGAAGTACCTCGAACCGGGCCTGAAGGGCGAAAAGGTCGGCTCCCTGGGCATCACCGAGCCGGGCGCCGGCTCCGACGTCGCCGGCATCCGCACGACGGCGATCCGCGACGGCGACGAATACGTCATCAACGGCTCCAAGACCTTCATCACCAACGGCCCGCGGGCGGACTTCATCGTCCTCGTCTGCAAGACCGACCCCGACGAGCGTCACGCCGGCATCACCCTCTTCGTCGTCGACCTGCGCGACGAGAACGGCGACACGGTCCCCGGCTTCACCGTCTCCGCCGAGCTGGAGAAGATGGGCATGCACGCCTCGGACACCGGCGAGCTGGCCTTCGAAGACGTCCGCGTCCCGGCCAGCGCCGTGCTCGGCGAGGTCGGCAAAGGCTTCTACCACATCGCCTGGGAGCTCCAGGGCGAGCGCCTGGTCGCCGCCGCCGGCTCCCACGCCGGCTGCGAACGGATGATCGAGAAGACCCTCGAGTACGCCAAGGAGCGCGAAGCCTTCGGCCGCCCGATCGGCAAGTTCCAGGCGATCCGCCACAAGTTCGCCGAGATGGCGACCAAGACCGAGGCGGCGAAGCAGTTCACCTACGCGACCGCCTGGCGCTTCGGCAACGGCGAGTACCCGGTGCGCGAGATCACCATGGCCAAGCTCTTCTCCTCGCGGATCGCCTGCGAAGTGGCCGACGAGTGCATCCAGATCCTCGGCGGCTACGGCTACATGAAGGAGTACGAGATCGAGCGTGCCTACCGCGACGTCCGCCTCAACCGCATCGGCGCCGGCACCGACGAGGTCATGCTCGACGTGATCGGCAAGAGCTACGGGCTTTAGGCCGGGAGATCTAGTGGCTGCTGGCCAGGATCGAGGCGATCACGCCCGCCATCCCGATCATCAGGCCGACGCCAACCTGCATGATCACCGATCGCAGGGAGCCGATGTCGCTGCGCAATTCCCGGATATCGCTGTCCACGCGATCGAAGCCGGCATCCATCCGGTGGGACATGTCGTCCAGCCGCTCATCAGTCCACATCGTCCGCTCCATCCCGGCCACGCTAGTTGATTAAGGCGCAGACAATACACCTCGTTTTCAGCAAATGACGGTCATCAAAGACACGGGACAACGACGCCCACTCCCCCCCTTCGGCGAGGAGCACGAGGAGCTGCGGGAGACCGTCAGCCGCTTCGTCACGAAGGAGATCGCGCCGCACGTCGACGAGTGGGAGGAGGCGCGGGAATTCCCGCGCGAGCTGTACGGGCGCTGCGCCGAGCTGGGCTTCCTCGGGCTCAAGTTCCCCGAGGAGCTCGGTGGCCAGGGCGGCACCCATCTGCACGACGCGATCTGGGTCGAAGAGCTGGCCCGCTCCGGCGGCTCGGGCGGCGTTGCCGCCGGGCTCAACGCCCATGCCTCGATCGCGATGCCGCCGATCTTCAACTTCGGCACCGAGGAGCAGAAGCAGCGCTGGCTGGTGCCGGGGATCGCCGGCGAGAAGATCGGCGCCCTCGGCATCACCGAGCCCGGCGCCGGCTCCGACGTCGCCGGCATCACCACCACCGCCCGCCGCGACGGCGACGCCTACATCGTCAACGGCGCCAAGACCTTCATTACCAACGGCGTCCGCGCCGACTTCCTCGTCTGCGCCTGCAAGACGAACGAGGAGGGCGGCCACGGCGGCATCTCCTTCCTCGTCCTCGAGCGCGAGATGCCCGGCTACGAGGTGGCGGCGAAGCTGGAGAAGATGGGCTGGCACTCCTCCGACACCGGCGAGCTGGCCTTCACCGACGTCGAGGTGCCGGCGGAGAACCTGCTCGGCGAGGAGAACGGCGGCTTCAAGCTGATCATGGCCAACTTCGCCTGGGAGCGGCTGCTGATGGCGATCGGCGCGATCGGCGGCATGCAGCGTCTGATCGAGACCACCGTCGCCTACGCGCAGGAGCGCGAAGCTTTCGGCCGCCCGATCGGCAAGTTCCAGGCGATCCGCCACCAAGTCGCCGAGATGGCGACCCAAGCCGAAGCCGCCCGCGCTCTCACCTACAACTCCCTGCGCCTCTTCCACAGCGGCCAGGAGTGCATCCGCGAGGTCAGCATGACCAAGCTGGTCACTCAGCGAGCCCTGCTCGAGATCGCCGACCAGGCCCTGCAGATTCATGGCGGCTATGGCTACATGCGCGAGTACGGCATCGAGCGCGCCGTCCGCGATGCCCGCCTCGGCCCGATCGGCGGCGGCACCGACGAGGTGATGAAGGAGATCCTCGGCAAGACGATGGGGCTGTAGGGATTAGCGGGGATTTCCTGCCCCTCCACCCCATCTTCCGCGTCAGGCGGACACGATTCGGACACATCGCGCCGCGCCTGCTCGATCTGATCCTCGGCAGACACCCGCTCGGCGATGTCGAACTCATCGAAGACGTGCGCGTAAACGTCGAGCGTCATGGTTGGCGAGTGTCCGGCTTGGCGGGCCACGTCGACCACGCTGCGACCTTCGCTGATCAGCAACGAGACGAAGCTGTGGCGCAAGTCGTAGGGACGAGCACCCTCCAGGCTGATCGCTCGACAGGCGGGCCGCCAGGAGTCGCGATGCCAGGTCTGCCAAGCCGGGTCATTCCAGATGCCTCCTTTGCCGTTTGGGAAAAGGAGCGCCTCGTCGTCAGGCTCACCACCCAGGAGCCGCCACTCGGTCAAGTCACCGGCGAGTGGGGCAAGGAGCCGAACGGTGCGCGCCTGCCCGGTCTTCGTCGTCTTGACCCCGCCCTGACCGTCTGCGGCCTTCTCGACCAAGAGCGTCCGCTCACGCACGTCCGACCAGCGCAGCACCAGCGCCTCCTGTGGTCGCAGACCGGCGTAGGCGAGTAGTCCGATCAGGACGGCATCGCGAGGACCGTGCTTACGCCTTTCGACGGCGACGGCTCGCAGCCGCTCGACTGTGAAGGGAGGGACCGGCCGGACCTCGCGCTGGCGACGGACGTTCGGCTTCCGGACAGACTTGACCGGGTTGTGGCCTATCCGTCGCCACTCGACCGCTCGCCGCAGGACGCCCTGAAGCAGCGCCAGCGCTCGATAGATGGTCGGCTGCCCAACGCCGTCGCCTTCCAGTTCTGCCCGGTAGCGCTCGACCGCCTCGACAGTGATCGCGTTGAGGCGCATTGCGCCGAGTCGCGGCAGGACGTGCCGATCCCAAAGCCCCGCGTAGCCGCGCAGCGTGCGACTTGCCAAGTTCGGAACCGCGTACAGCTTCCACCACTCCTCCGCAAAGTCGGCGAGCGTTTCGCTGCCCCCGGTGAGCAGGTCGAGATCTCCGGTTCGCTTGCGTCGCAGGACTTCGGCGTCGAAGGTTTCCGCGTCGCGCTTGCGACCGATCACTTTGGAATGCGCCTGCCCCTGCTCATCGCGCCAGCGCACCCGCCATACGGCCCCACCCTTCCGCTCGATCCTCTCGACACTCACTGACTGCCGCCTTGGCCGTCGGCCTCATTGAGCATCGACCGCAAGCTGCCACGCGGAGCAACGGCAACAGGTCGGTTGCGCCGTCTGGGGCTGCGGAACTCCGAAGAACTCACCTGGCCACCAATCCAGCGCTCCAACTCCGCTGGACGGATTCGCAGCCTGTGGCAGATTCGCACGGCTCGAAGCTCCCCCCGCGCAATCGCCCGATAGACGGCACGCCGGGAGAGTCCGCAGACGCGGGCAACGTCCTCTGGGGACAGAAGCCGCTCGAATTCGGTGTCGGAGCCGTCGTGCATTTCCTCTGCATTGGCTGTCCATCGAAGACGAGAAATGCATCGCCTGCTTTTGAAAGGAGAGAGAGCCCGACGCACCAACGCCTTCACTGCGCGACCCCTCCACCAGGGGACATAGGAGCCCGACCGCACGGCGGAGCCGTGCCAAAATCGGGACTCCGGTCCCCCGGGCGAGATCGCCACGAGCAACGCTGCTGAACCTTGCCAACGTTCTGAATCAACAAGCCGCGGCTCAGGCACGAATCCGGAGGGTCTCTCCTATGTGAGCCAACGGTGTCAAGGATCTCCCCCTCCAAGATCAAGAGGGAGAGGTAGAAAGGCGGGGCTCACCGGTGCTTCTGAGTGTCCGCCAGACGACGCGGACCAGCAGGCGCTTGAGGCAACGCAGCGCTTCGGCGGTGCTCTTGCCCTCCTCGCGCTTCTTGGCCAGGTAGGCGCGAGCGCCCGGGTGAACGCGGGCCTGGGTCAGGGCGATCCGGTAGAAGGCCGCGTTCAGCTGGCGGTTGCCGTGACGGTCGAAGCGGTGGCGGTCAGGAAGCGCTCCAGGCGACCGTTGACGTGGCGGCAGTCCTCCAGGGCGAAGCGGATCTCGACGCCGAGGCCGTGGGCCCAGGCGAGCAGCTCCTGCTGGCCGGCCTCGTCGGCCGGGACGGTGATCTCGGCGAGCTGGCGGCCGACGTCAGAGGCGGCCACTGCGGTGTTGGTTTGCTTGTGGGGATCGATGCCGATCGTGATCAATGGCGCTCCTCGGGGAGTGGCTTGCGGTCACGGATCGACGGCGGACAGAACTGGGTGGGGCTCTTGCACGCTCCTATCAGGTCACGCCATCGGTCCTCGAACGCGACGAGCGACAAGACCCGTCGGTCAGCCTCTTGGGCGACATCAAATGTCGTGTCAGCCCGTCGCGCCGAGGACGCTAAGCCGGTCATTGGACGCTGCTCGAAGAGGGGCACGGGAACCCAGTCTCTAGTGTGTCGGGGGTTGAGGTTGGGTGCTAGGTAGGGGCTCTGGGTAGCTGCCTGAGGGGCTGACAGATGGGCTTCGACCTGGCAGCTGCCTCTTGGCTGGCTCATCGTTCGCTACTGGTTCGTAGTGGCTCATTTTCTTCTGGATCTGGAATTTTGAATTTGCCTATTTGCATCTCTGGCGACTGCCATTCGATTCCCGCGACCAATTCATCCAGCGACGTTTCCAGCGCCGCCGCGAACCTCATCGCCGAGTCGAGGCCCGGCAGGGACAGGCCGCGCTCGATCTGGTTGATCGCCGTGCGGTGGGTCGAGGTCCGGAAGGCAAGCTCGTCCTGGCTCACATCCGCTGCACCGCGCGCCTTGGCGAGATTGATCCCGAAGCAGCGGGCGAACTGCTCGCGTTGCAGGCCTGCGTTGCGCCCCATCGCTACATCCCCTCCCCGAGGATCTCGTTGAAGCGGAGTGCCGCCCGCGTCGGCAATACGAGCCCGTCGCTGCGGAACAGCAGGCCCACTCCGATCAGATCGCGGACAGCGCGTTCGATGCGGTCCCTCTCGGAGAAGTCGGCCGATCCGGCGCCGATCTCGCGCACCAGCTCCAAGAGGCGCAGATGCGTCGGGTAGATCGTCAGGATTTGGATCAGGACCACGCCCTGGTCGTGAAGATCCTGGGCGGCGGTCGAGGCGTGGCCATCATCGCCAGCGCCAATAGGCTTGTCGTGCATGGGAGCTAACCCTCCTGTGCCATGCCCCCGGCTGTTTGCGCAGCGCGGGGGCGCTTTTCTGGGATAGCTAGAGCCTACCAAGGACTAAGCACATAACGCTAGCTATTTATGCTCTAGCCCATGACGCTCGCGTTTGAAAACGTGTTCAAATGCGCCGCTCCGAACAACCACAGCCTGCTCTTGGCGAAGCAATCCGCCAACTTCGTGCCAAGCATGGCCTCACCCAGGAAGATTTAGCCCACGACGCCGACATTACGACCGGCACCCTGTCTCTGATCGAGCGCGGCCAGGCAAACCCCACTTGGAGCACGATCAAAGGGATCGCCGTGGCCCTCGGCGTCTCGATGGGCGAGCTAGGAAAGCTCGTTGACAGGCATGACCCTTGAGAACTCCATACGGACCCAAATGAAAATCGCTCGAATAGCCTTATCCGGAATGGCAGAGGGAAACGAGATCCAGCTAGACGATAAGCGACTGAAAAAGCTCGAAAGGCTAATTCGGGAGAGCTTTCGCGTCCGCGACAACAGAACGCCCGTCTACGTGGATGTCGCCGGCAATCTCGACCGTATTGCCCTTAGGCAGCATCAGATTGTCTTTGGTCGCCGGGGAAGCGGAAAGTCCTGCCTCCTCGTGTACTACCGGCACAAAGTAGCGCCCGAGGAAAACGTTCACTCGGCGTACATCCTCGCGGACACCATCAAGACCTTGGAATATCCGGATGTATTGCTCCGCCTTCTGCTCGCCATTTTTCAAGGGCTTCCAAAGCGGTCCGCAGGAAAGCGTTTGAAGGCCAGGCTGTTCAGTGAGTCCGATCCAGTCCAAGAGGTGGTGAAGGAACTCAAGGGCCTCCTTTCCCTTCCAAGCGCTTCGAAACTCAAGGTCACGAAAGACGCTGCATCAGGCCTTAAGGACAGCGCAGGGGCCACCGTCGGAACCAAAGGGATCGGCGGAAGCCTCGACTCAGAGCAATCCAGCAGTGAAAGCACCCAAGAAGTCCGGGAAAGCGACGAGCGAAAGGTCCGAGAGATCGAGAACCGCCTCCCGGATTACAAGTCCGTGATCCAGGATCGCATCGAGGAATCCAGTGCTGAGTTCGCTGTGTTCATCATTGATGACTTCTATCTAATCGACTCAGGCGTGCAGCCAAATGTGATCGACTACATTCATCGACTTCTACGGGACACCGATCTCTATTTCAAGGTTGGAACGGTACGCCACAGAACCCGGCTCCTTGAGACTACCCCGCTGCATATAGGAATCCAGATTCAGCAAGACGTGGACGGCTTCAACCTCGATCAAACCCTCGAAGATCTGGGGCAAACCGGGGCGTATCTCGGAACGATGCTGCGGGAACTTGGAAAGCAAGTCGGCATCGAGGAGGACGTGCTTTCAATCATGAGTGAAGAAGCCAGCAAGGATCTCGTGTTGCTTTCTGGGGGCGTGCCTCGCGACTATCTCAACATCTTCGTGGGAGGGCTAGACCGGGCCGCGCGAACCCCTAAGAGAAAGAATCTCACTCCGACGGATCTGCGCCGAGCTGCGGCAGCACTGAGCAACGAGACGAAGCTCAAGGATCTCCGGACGGACGCGGGAAGTGAGGTTCCTGCTCTTGAAGCGCTATTTGTTGACGTCGTCAAGTTTTGCCTGACGGAGAAGCGCAAGACGGCTTTTTTGGTGCCGCTAGAACAGAAAGCGGCATATGCCGACGCGCACGAGTTGATGCAGCAGCTTATGGACTTCAAGTTGATTCACCTGGTCGATCCCAGCACGAGCGCCGCGTCTGGGAGGCCCGGTCGTTACGAGGCATATACGTTGGACTTTGCGCTCTTCATGGAGCCAAGAAAGCGCAACATCGAGATCGTCCGCTTCTGGGAAACCGATGATCAACGTCGCAGAGTGAAGCTTCGTGAGGCGCCTGTCTACGACCTCAAGCGCGCGGCTGGGATCATCGCCCAAGAAGGCGATGTCCGGGCCGAGGAGGCCATTGAGATCGTTGAATCAACCGAAGATGAGCCGGATGATGCCCCCCTTCGCTTGTTTGGCTAGATCCTAAAGCGCAATCCGTCGCACCCGGCCTATCCAGGATCAGGACTAAACAGTCCGGGCGGGGCGACACTCTCAATCACATCTGTTCATGCATCTGAAATCACTAGATCAACTGCGTATCGATCGGTCGTGGCAACGGGTTCTGCATCGGGTTCGCGGGGGAATTATGGATGTGCCAGATCGGCTGCCGTTCGAGGTAGCGGCGAGGTTCTGGGGTTCCTCCCCCGCTCTCTGCAACAACCACCAAGTGCAAGGCGTCCAGCGCGTTCCCGCCACCAAGCCTGGGCAAGCAACGGTTCGCCCGTTTGTCCGAGTCCATCCACGCGACATGCTGCTGTATCAAGCCTTGGTGGACGCCATGAAGACCCCGATAGAGAATGCCTTGGGGTCTCGCGAGGAGGTCTTCGCTTATCGGCTTTCCCCGCTTAGCGAGGACGACCCATTTGCAGATTCACCTCGATGGGTTGATTACAACATTGCACTTCATCAGATTGCGTTTGATGCTTTCGACGGCTATGTCATCGAAGCTGATGTGGCGAGTTTCTTCTTAAACATCAGCGTGAGCCAACTTGAGCGCCGGCTACTAGAAGCTGGGTGCGACGGCAGCGTGGTCACTGATCTTGGCGGCCTCCTGTCCGGATGGGCAGCCCAGGGCGTGCGAGGGCTGCCACAGGGGAGTCCTCCTTCCTCATCCCTGGCGAACTTTTACCTCTCCCCACTCGATGAGCTACTTCGCGCCGAAGGCGTTCCGTTCGTTCGATACATGGACGACATAGCAATCAGCTGCCCGACCCACCATGAAGCTAGGCAACTTCTAGACAGAATCGAGGAGCTGCTGTACGAAGACGGCTTGAGCCTCGGGGGTGGTAAGACCAGGATCCGGAGATCCGAGCGGGTTCTGTCCCGGCTGACCCCGCAAGAGGGGGTCGAGCAACTATTGGCTGAGTTGCAGGAGGGTGAATATGCGCCTGACGATGATCAGATCGACGAGATCCGCCTTGATCGTGTCTGCGCGATTTTCGACGATGCAGTTCACGCGCTCGGCAACGATGAATATCGTCGGAATGAGTTCACCTTCGCGCTTCGACATCTCGCGCGCGAGAAGCACCCCCATGCCATCAATGCACTGCCACAGGTTTTGCTTCGCATGCCTGGCCTGACTGCGGCCGCCTGTCGGTACCTAGAGTCGCTAGCGACTAGCGACCACAGGGAGGAGGTTGCTTCTGCCCTGGCCAACATCACGTCGGACCGTTTTCACCGAACTCAGGAGTGGCTTCATATTCTTCGCGCCATTCAAGTCATCCCCGCGCGTGGAGCGAAAGCACTTTCTGGCCGAGTCGCGGAGCTCGCGATCAAGCACGACCATCCGTTGGTCCGCGCTCGCGCGCTTTTGGCTTGGGGTAGCCAGTCGGATGAACACGACTTTTCGGCGGCGGATCACTTCTTCTCGAAGGCGCCGCGTCCATGGCTTTCGTATGCCCTTGTAGCTATCCAAGAAAAGAACGCGCCGGAGCGAGACGGCCGCTTTAGTAGCTGGTCGAGTGAGGGACGCAGTCTGGCTCGACTCGCTAAGTCCTTGAGAGGCGAACCCTTCGGCTGGTCAAAGATCTGAGCAATCCCCGACCGAGGCGTTGGGCGAAACCATCATCGGCCAACACAAAACGGACATATCTATGGGTCCCTGGGCGACCACGCCGGATCATCCCCCTCGTCCTCAAAGAGAGCCATTTGCGGCGATTCTTTGCCCTCCGACGATCCCGTGTGCCCACCCGTCCCACGCTCGGAACTCATGAAGGAGATCGTCAGTAAGCAATTTGGACTTTGATTTTCCCCTGCATTTGGGTGTTTTTTATGATCTAGGGAGCGACTCAGAGGCACAATCCGGACACGTCAGATCCGTTTCCTCGGCGGGCCCTTTGAGGATCTATTTCTGCAAAGCGACCCCCCGCTTTGCAGGGACTTCTTCCAGCATTTTCTCTAATGACGAGATCACGGCTTAGATCCTCGGCATCGGCGTCCGTCATCTCCACTCTGGCCTCTGCTGATTAGACCCCGTGGTCACATCGCAGCCGACGGCCCGGTTCGGAGCCCACCAACCGAAGGCGAGGCCCTACTAACCGGCGCCGAAGCAAATGAATGGTGCCCAGAACTCGGGTGAGGCGTAAGGCCTGTCGGCCACCACCGCTCCAGCGCCCGCCGCGCCTCTTCTTCCGGGCCGATCGCCAGCCTGCTCACGCGTGCGATAGGCCTCCTCGATTTCCGGATGCGCGACCAGGAATTCCTGCTCTTCATCCTCGTCAAGGTCGCGAAGCCAGAGCTGGGCTGAGCGCAGCGCGGCGGCCGGCGAGGTGCCCGACTCGAACATCTCTCTATAGAAGCGGGCCATCAGCATCGCGGTAGCGATGTCGTCGACAGTCCACAGGCTTGCAACGGCGACCGAACTGCCGGCGGCGAGAAATGCCGCTCCCAACGACAGGGCCTCGTGAGCCTGAAAGCCAAGCGAGGAAACAGCCGTCTCGCACGCAGAAATTACCGTGAGGTCGGCGGACAATCCCAGGGTGACGAGCTCTGAGCCGGTCACCTCGCGGTCGGCGAGGTAGATGCGCGGCTCTTCGCTCTCATCCGAAGAGAAAAGGGAGCCGCTGCCGTGGCAGGCGAGGTGGACGTGCGATGCGCTAGGGGCGGTGCGCTCCAAGAACGCGCTAGTCGCCTCGGCGCGAAACGCGCACTCGCGGGAATCCCTGGCAAAGAGCTCTGCAATTTCTTCCACCTCGGCGCCCGCCGCCGGCAGGTCGAGTTCCGGATCGTCGAGGTCTGGGTCTCCGAGCGCCGCCAGGGAGACCCCGCGCTCGCCGCGCTCAGCCGCGCGTTCGATGCTGGCGCCCTGGAGGGTGGCCGAAGGGGCGATGCGCAACTCGAAGCGCTCGAGGAGCGCGACCTCCACGCCATCCTCCTCCCACCGGAACGCGTGCACCGGCGCGAAGGCCAAGGGCCCGCAGAGGACAAGCGTCGCCTTCGCCGCGCCGAGCTTGGTTAGGAACTGGGCGATCGGCTTAGCCAAGGTCTCCCCGAGGGTTGCCGTCAGATAGACGAGAGCGCGGTCGAGGTGATCAGGGTCGGAATCGGGGTTCGAGAGAGCGGCCAGGTATCCAGCCGACTCCCCTGGATTCTGCGGTTCGCGAAAGAGCCTCTCGTAATCACCGAGAGCCGAGTGCATCAGCACCTCGAAGGCGATCGGCCGCTCAAGGAACGTGGTCTCCAGATGGACCTCGCCGCCGGTACGGTGAGCGGCGAGGAGCATGGTTCCGTAGGGGCTCGGGTCGACATAGAGAAGCGGACAACCCTCCTCGACCGCGCCTGAGACGTCGGCGAGGGCGAAGCCGGTCCCGAACTCTTCGCGTCCGGGAATCTCCCGAATCGCGGCGACCACCCTCTGCAGGACGTAGGCCGCCTCGTGGGAGTCGGCGCCGAGCGGCAGCGCGGCAAGGCTCGCCTGCGCGGCTTCGTAGTCCTCGCGAGCATCATCGGGCAGCAGTTCCAACTCGCCCTTGCCGACGCCGAGGCGCCGACGCAGCTCCCGGGTGCGACCGTTCTCCAGGACGAGAAGCGCTTTCTCTAGGTCGCCGGCGCGGGCAATGGTGATCGCCGCCCAGCGCGGGAGATTGCCTGAGCGCTCTCCCTCATCGATTCGGTCGGCGGTGGCAAAGCGGGCGTGAAACGCCAGCTCGGCCCCTTCGACGGCCTTCGTGAAGGCTGCGGCGGCATCGTCCCACTCGCCATTCTGGGCGAGCAGGTGACCGAGTCGTCCGCCTGCATCCCGGGCGAGGCGCGGTTCGAGTCGGGCGTCGACGTGGGCTACGGCGGTCCGGTAGAGAGCGATCGCTTCATCCTCGTCCTCGAAGTGATCAGCTACTTCGGCCAGATCAGCCAAGGTGCGCCCGACCGTGTCGGGGTTGCGGGCCGGGTCGAGAAGCCCAAGGCCACTCTCAAGGTGCTGGCGGGCGAGCCCGAGGCGTCCGGCCTCCTCCCCCTCCGGCGGCGTAGGGCGGCCCGGGCCGACGCTGACCCGTTCGCTTGCATGCTGTATTCGTCGGGCCTCGTCACGGTGCACCGCCCCGAGCGAGGAGTGGGCAAAGCCGAGGAGCCACTTCTCCTCGACCTGCTCTCCGGCCTCGATCAACTCGAGCAGCGGGCCTTCGGCGTCGCCGACTTCGGCTGCGCCGAGTGGGATCAGGTCGTTCTCGATCCCGCCGAGGTTAAGCATGCTGTAGGCCCAGTCGACAGGATCACGCTCAAGCGTTCGGAAGGTGAGCGAGCGGCGGCAGAGATCGCGAGCCTCGATCAGGTTGTCGATTTTCTCGCCGCGCTGGCGCACCTGAAGCGTGCGGGCCAGGTTCATCTCGCTCGTGGCGGTGGTTTTCGGATCGTCGGCACGCCTTGCTTCCTCCAGGGCGTCGCGAAGCACGCCGACGCCGATCTCGAAGTTTTCGGCCGGGTCGCCTTTAAGCCGCATGCTGACCAGGACGGCGAAATTCATCATCGCGCCGGCCCGGTCAGGCGCCGGCGTCGCCTGCACGACCTCGTCTACGTGACCGATCGCCTTCTCGATGTTCTCAGCCCGGTCGCCGCCTTCGGCGTTCCGGTAGGCGGTCACCAGGCGCTCTCGGGTCTCGATCACCACCAGTCCGAGGCCGTCGGCGAATGCCTGAGAAAGCACCTCCTCTCCGACCTCGATCGCCTCGTCGTAGCGGCGCTGATCGAGCATCGAGCCAAGCTCCTCGGAGCGCGGCTCGATTGCCGTCAAGGCGCTTTGGAGCAGATCGCGGGCCTCTGTGTAGGCCTCCCAGGCGCGCTCGGGATTTTCTGGCGCGAAGCGCACAAGCATGCCGATCGGCTCGAGGTAGGGGCCTGCGTGGGGCAGATCCCGAGCAGTTTCAATGTGGGCCAGCACCTCCGGGGCGAAAAGCTCGGGGCGCTCCTGGACGAGCTCGGCAATGCCCTCTGCGTTTCTCGTCTCGGAGACCGCCTCGAGCAGCCCCTCCAGGTTTTCCTGAAGCGCCTGCTCGCCGCGACGTTCAGCGCGTAGCCGTGCACCCTTGCCCATCTCAGTCCTAAAATATCCGCGGCTCCCAAGATCCGCGAAACGGGAGTCGGTCCCTCAACTCCCTGCGACCTGGAGTCGACCCGGCCGATCGCCTGAGAACCTGGCCGCCCTGTCCCTCTAGCCAAGTTCTGGATGCTCGACCGGCGTAGCGAGGAGCGGACACAATTCCGACACGCAGCACCCCTAGCTCGCGGTCACTCCCGTCATCCGTCGTCACGGCAGAAGAATTCGATTTGCAAGGGATTAATGTCCTCGAACGTCCCTTGTGGTCCGGAGCTTCCACGGTCGGGCTTCATGAAGGAGATCCTCGGCAAGACGATGGGGCTGTAGGCCAGCCTGGCCCGACTAGCGGCCGGGGCCGGCCTCGCAGGCTCGCGAGTAGCCCATCCCCGGGCCGCCGTCGCAGAAATCGAAACCTTCGCCGCCGTAGAGCTGGTCGGGGTCGTGTTCGCCGTAGAGCCGGTCGTTGCCGGCTTCGCCGTGGCAGCCGTCCTGGCCGGGGCCCATGTAACAGACGTCGTCGCCGGGGCCGCCCCAGCAGCCGTCGCTGCCCGTGCTCGTGCGGCAGTAGTCGTCGCCGGAGCCGCCGACGCAGTCGCTGTTGCGGGAGCCGGTGATGCAGACGTCGTCTCCACCTTCGCCGATGCAGCGGTTGCGCCTCGATCCCTCGGGGAAGCAGACGTCCTTCTCGGCATTGCCGATGAACTTGTCTTCGCCGTCGCCAAGGTGGGCGGTGAGCGTGAAGGGCAGTGGGTCGAGCACTTCGACGAAGTCGTTGCCGGCCCCCATCTCGATTTCGATCCCGCCGGCGCCGGCGATCGGACAGACAGCGACATGGTTGCCGGCGGTGAGGTTGCAGCCCTGCGGCCGGGCCGAGGCCATCGTCCCCTCGACCACGACGTCGCCTCCGCTCCTGGTCACCTTCAGGTGCGAGCCGGAGTCGGTGCCGAAGACGACGATCCGGCCCGCGGGCGAGGCGGCGCTTGGGAGCGACAGCAACGCGACCAGGGCCAGGCCGACGATGAGCAGTCTGTGAGTTTTATGAGCGCGAGAAAACACCAGCGGCGCATGCTAAAGACCCCAAGGGTCCGGGCACTCCCATTTTTAAAAGATCCTTATCCAAAAAAACGGAAATTGCGGGCGTAGGATCGTGATGTGATCTATCTGCTCCGGCACGGCGACGCCGAGGACGGCGATGGGAACGACGCGGCCCGGCGGCTGACGCCGAAGGGGAAGCGCCAGGCACGCGCGGCGGGCCGGGCGCTGGCCGGCCTCGGGGCTGAGATCGACGTCTGTCTCACCAGCCCCAGGGCCCGGGCGGCGGAAACGGCGCGGCTCGCCTGCGAATCGCTGGGCATCGAGCCGGAGCCTGCGGTCGAGCTGAGCGGAGGCAGCTTCGATTCGCTGGCACTCGCCACCGGCCGCGGCGACGTCCTCCTCGTCGGTCACGAGCCCGACTTCTCCAGTGAGGTCGCCCGACTGACGGGTGCGAGGGCAAAGATGCGCAAGGGCGGGCTGGCGATCGTCGACGGCTCGACCCTGGTGGCGCTGCTGCGACCCACTGACCTGGCGGTTATCGCTCCGCCAACCGCTTCGGATTGAGCAGCCGCCGGCGCATCGTCGCAAGGTCCCCCGGCGACGCTGCGCGCAGCTGACAGACGGCCTGGGCCACGCGAGCGGTGTGACGGGCCCCGCGCGCTAAGTTGCCCGACCAACGAGCGGAGGAGGCACCGATGCTGTCGTGGCTGGGTAAGAAGATGATCGCCAGCAACATGAGGGCGGCCAGCGCCGGGGACCTCGGCCCGCTGCTGAAAATGGACGCGAAGGACATCCGGTTCCGCTTCCCCGGCGACAGCTCCTGGGCAACGGAGCTGCAGGGCAAGCAGAAGCTCGAGGCTTGGCTGCGGCGCTTCGCCGATGCCGGCATCCAGATCAGCCCCGACGAGGTCGTGCTCAAGGGCTTCCCCTGGAAGCAGACGATCTGCATTCGCGGCCCCGTTTACCTCGACACGCCCGCGGGCAAGCGCGTCTACGAGAACCGCTACGTGATCTGGGGGCACATCTCCTGGGGCCTGCTGCGCGACTACGAGGTCTACGAGGACACGCAGAAAAGCAAAGCGCTGGACGAGTACCTGGCCAGCATCGGCAAGCTCTGAGTTACGATTTATGGATCGGCCCCCGGGCCGGGCTCCCGGCCGGGTGAAGCCCAGACGAGAGGAGAGCCAGATGCTCTGCGCACTGACCGTACGCAAGCTGAAACCGGGCGCGATGGAGGACTTCAAACGGGCCTTCGTCCCAGCGGAGGACCAGGAGCCACCGCCGGGCTGGAAGCGCTTTTACGCCCTGCGCGGCCTCGCCGACGAGAACGAAGTCATCACCTTCGGCTTCTTCGACGGCACCCTGGAGGAGATGCGCGCGAACAAAGACGACAACGAGTACGACCAGCGCCGCGCGGCCGCTGACGAGTTCGTCGAATCCGTCGGCACCGACGGCGTCTTCGAGGTGGTCGAGGAGCGTTCGATGGAGTAGCGACTACGTCAACAGCGCGATCGCACCGCGTGCCACCAGCAGGACGCCGACGACAGCGGCGAGAATTACTCCCGCCCGACGTCCGTTGCGAGCGAGCCAGGCGCGAAAGCGCGTGACCCGGTCCCTGGTCTGCTCGGGGGCGAACGTGTATCCCAGCAGCGGCACCTCCAGCAGCAGCTGCTGGATCACGCAGAAGACGACGACGAGCAGCACCGTCGGGGCGACGCCGGCGTCGAGCTTGGCCATGCGGTCGAGGGCCGTCAGATAGGAGACGCCCGGAAAGGTGAGGACGACCCCGACCGCGAAGGTGACGCGGGCCAACCCCCGGCCGAGCATCCGCTCGGGCCAGGATTCCTTCGTGCCCTCCGCCTCCTTCGCCTCCTGCCGGCGCCGGCGCCGCTCCTGCAGTGGTGCGTCGCGACCGCTGCCGAGGACGAAGGCGACCAGCAGCGCCACCAGGCCGACGACGATGTCCTCGATCGGCCCCAAGGTGTGCGCGGTGCTGACACTCGCCGACCCATGTAACGAGAAGACGATCAGCAGGCCGGCGGTGATGCTGGTCAGGTAGGCGCCGAACAGGTAGCCGAGCATCAACTTCTTCGGGTTCGGCAGCAGCATCATCACCGTCACCGCGGCGAGGAGCGTCGGCGTGAACATCGCCAGCAGCGAAAGGAAAAAGATGCTCGCGAGATCGCTCACGCCGCCATTCTTACTGGAAGAATCGACCTATGAAGCAACGGGTCAGCGTCATCACCCTCGGCGTCTCCGACCTCGAGCGTGCCCGCGCCTTCTACGAAGGGCTGGGCTGGACGACCGGTGCCAAGCCCGGCGAAGACGTCGTCTTCTTTCAGGCCGGCGAGATGGTGCTGGCGCTCTGGGACCGCCACCGGCTCGCTGAGGACAGCAGCGTCGAGGACTCGCCTGGCTGGGGAGGCGTAACCCTGGCTCTCAACTTTGACTCGCCGGCGGAGGTCGATGCGGCGATCGAGGAAGCGCGAGCGGCCGGCGCGACGATCGGCCGCGAGCCGGCCGAGACCTTCTGGGGTGGCTACAGCGGCGTCTTCCTCGATCCCGACGGTCATCCCTGGGAGGTCGCCCACAATCCCCACTGGCGCATCACCGAGGACGGTGGCACCAGACTCAGCTGAGCCCCGAGCGGCAGCTCGCACAAAACTGGCCGGCTGACCAGGATTTCAGCGTTCCCTGTAGCCTCCGGCGCCGACTTCACGAACTAAAGGAGACGCAGACTGATGGGACTTCTCGATGGGAAAGCGGCGATCGTCACCGGTTCCGCACGGGGTATCGGACGAGCGACCGCGGAGCTGTTCGCAGCCGAGGGCGCCAAGGTCTTGATCAACGATCTCGATGCCGACGTCGCCGAGCAGACGGCCGGTGAAATCGATGGCGAGACCGCCGTTTTCGCTGGTGACCTGACCAAAACCGGCGCTGGCGACGACCTCGTCGCCGCCGCCGTCGATGCTTTCGGCGCCGTCGACATCTGCGTCAACAACGCCGGCTATACCTGGGACGGCGTCGCCCACAAGATGAGCGACGAGCAGTTCCAGGCGATGCTGGACATCCACACGGTCGTCCCCTTCCGGGTCGCCCGCGCGCTCGCCCCGCACTGGCGTGAGGCCGCCAAGGCCGAGCGCGGCGAAGACAAAGAGGTCTTCCGCAAGCTGATCAACATCTCCTCGACCTCGGGAACGATGGGCAATGCCGGCCAGGTCAACTACTCGGCCGCCAAGATGGGCGTCGTCGGCGTCACCAAAACCCTTGCCAAGGAGTGGGGCCAGTTCAAGATCAACGTCAACGCGGTCGCCTTCGGCTTCGTCGACACCCGCCTCACCGCAGCCAAAGAGGAGGGCGGCGAGATGACCGCTCCCGGTGGCGAGAAGATCGAGCTCGGCATCCCCGAGCAGATGCGGGCGATGGCCTCGGCGATCATTCCGGTCGGCCGTCCCGCCTCGCCCGAGGAGGCCTCCGGCCCGGTCCTCTTCCTCGCCTCGCCGCTGGCCAACTACGTGCACGGCCAGGTCCTCAACGTCACCGGTGGCATGTTCGGCGGGATGTACACCTGAGATGAGCGACGCGGCACAGAGCAGGTCGACCCCTCGCTATCTCGACATCGGGGACAAGATCTGGCCGTTGACGCGCCGCTTCATGGGCGCCCACACGTTCCTGTACCAGAGGACGGGTGGGCGCCTCGGCCACACGATCCCCGGCGTGCCCGGCAAGATGCTCCTGCTGGATCACGTCGGGGCCAAGAGCGGCACCAAGCGCACTTCGCCCCTGCTCTACGTCAGGGACGGCGAGGACATCGTCATCGTCGCCTCCAAAGGCGGCTTCCCGAAGAACCCCGCCTGGCTCCACAATCTCATCGCCAACCCCGACACCACGGTGCAGGTCGGCTCAGAGCACCTGCCGGTCCGTGCCCGCGTCGCCAAACCGGAGGAGCGCGACCGGCTCTGGGCAATGGCGGTCGATGCCTACCACGGCTATGAGGACTACGCGATCCGCAGCAAGGGCCGCGAGATCCCGCTCGTCGTGCTCGAGCCCCGCAGCTAGCGGCGCTCCTCGGCGACCGGGTCGCCGGAGTCGGTGGCGATCGCTTCCGGCGGCCAGGGGCCGGCCCAGTTGTCGCGGGCGCCGTCGATCGTGATCGTCGTGCCGGAGTAGAAGTCGCCGGCCGGCGAGGCCAGGTAGGCGACCAGCCAGGCCATCTCCTCGGGACGGCCGGCGCGGCCGATCGGGATCGAGCGCTCGAGGTTGTCGACGACGACCTGCGGATACTTGGTCAGCAGCGTCTCGGTCGCGAACTGACCGGCGGCGAGGGCGACGGTCTTGATCCCGAAGCGCGACCACTCGATCGCCAGCGTCCGCATCATGTTCTCGACCGCGGCCCGGGCGGCGCCGGAGTGGACCATCCCCGGCATGCCGTTGTGCGGGGAGAGGGTGACGCTCAGCACCTTGCCGCCGCCCTGGGGGATGAATGCCTTGGTTGCCGCGGCGTGGGTCATCAGCCAGGTGCCCTGGACGTTGAGGTCGATCACGGTGCGGAAGCCTTTGGGGGTGATCGCCTCGGCCGGGCTGAGGAACTGACCGCCGGCATTGTTGACGAGCACGTCGAGGCGGCCGTGGCGCTCCAGCAGCGCATCGAAGAAGCGGCCGACGGGCTCCTCCTCGCGGATGTCGAGAGTCTCGTGCTCGAAGCTGCCGGGCATCGTCGCGGCCAGCTCCGCGGTCTCCGCCAACGGCTCCTCGCGGCGCCCGCAGGCGACGACGATGGCGCCGAGGCGCGCCAGCTCCAGCGCCGTCTCGCGACCGAGCCCGCTGCCGGCGCCGGAGACGACACAGACCTGACCCTCGAGCAACCCGTCCCGGAACACCTGCGAATGCGAGCTTTCAGCCATCGGCGAGCAAGCCTATAGACGACCGGTTCTGCGTAATGTCAACGGCGATGAAGGTTCAGGTGGAGGCGCAGCCCCTGCACGAGCCGCTCGCCGGGGGTACGCCGGGAGCGACTGTCGTCGTCGAACCGCTGATCGCCGGCCACGTCGACTTCCCGCAGGCGATGATGGTCAGCCCCGGCGGTCCCTTCCTCACCCTGAAGCTGCTGCGGGCGCTGCTGGGCAGCCGGCCGGCCAACGTTATCCCGGTCCCGGCCTTCCTGATCCGCCACCCCAGCGCCGGCGCGATCCTCGTCGATACCGGCCTCCACCCCTCCATCGCCACCGACGGCAAGGAGAACTTCGGCAGCCTTGGCAACCGCATCGGCAGGCCGTCCCTGGCCGCCGGCGAAGACGCCCCGGCGCAGCTGCGCAAACGCGGCCTCGACCCGGGCGAGATCCCCGTCGTGGTCATGACCCACCTGCACAGCGACCACAGCTCGGCGATCTCGGAGTTCTCGAACTCGACCTTCGTCGTCAGCGAGACCGAGTGGAAGAGCGCCGCGACCGGCCCTCGCCCCGCCCTCAACGGTTACCGTCGCCAGCACTTCGATTACGCCTTCGATTACCGCACGATCGACTTCGACCGGGCTGGGATCGACTCCTACGCCAGCTTCGGCCGCAGCTTCGACCTCTTCGGCGATGGCTCGATCCACCTCGCCTTCACCCCCGGCCACAGCGCCGGCCACATGTCGGTGATCTGTCGGCTCAAGCAGGACGACTTCGTGATCGGCGGCGACGCGATGTATATGGCCGCTCAGCTCGACGGCGACGCGGCGATGCCGCCGCGCCCCTACGACGCCCACAATTTCCGCCGCTCGCTACAGGAGCTGCGGCTGTTCCACGGTCAGTTCCCGAACGCCACGATCACGCCAGGGCACGATCCGGAGTTCTACCCCCGGCTCGACTCTCGCTTCGAGTAGCGATCCGCTCGTACATCTCCCGCACCTCGGCAAAGACCTCGGCCGCGGCCTCAAGCTGGCGCTCGCGGCTTGGCGACGGCTCGACGGCAAAGGTCATCGGCTTGCCGAATTGGATAGTCACCTTGGGGAAGTGCAACCGCTTCCAGCCGCGCACCCGGGCCGAGCCGTGGATCGCGACCGGAACGATTGGCACGCCCGACTCCAGCGCGATCCGTCCGATGCCCGGTTTCGGCTCGCCCAGCTCGCCCGATCGCGAGCGTCCCCCCTCGGCGTAGACCAGCAGCATCTCCCCCTGGTCGAGCAGCTGGTAGGCGGTCTTGAAGGCCTCCTCGTCGTGCTGGCCGCGGCGCACCGGGAAGACGCCCCCGTGCTTATAGATGTAGGTGAGGAAGGGCGGGCCGAACATCTGCGATTTCGCCATGAAGCGGATCTTCCGCCGCAGATAGACGCCGGTGAAGAAGTGGTCCATCTGGCTGAAGTGGTTGGGGGCGAGGACGAGGGCGCCGTCCCGTGGCACGTTTTCGAGCCCGATCGCCCGCACCCGGTAGATCAGCAGCGTCGGCAGGGTGAGGACGATGCGGGTGAAGGCGTAGGTCCAGCCGACCCCCTTGCGGGCGGCCTCGTGGAACTGCGTGAAGTACTCCGCCGGGCGCGGGTCCTTGTAGGTCTGTGGCCTCATGTCCGCCATGACGAGATGGCGGCCGGGGTATGCCGCCGCCCTTGCCTACCCTGCGGCGAAGGGACGGTTACTCGGGTGTCTTGGGGCGTGCCCAGTCACGCGAACGACCCAGCGCCCGGCGCCACTCGGCGAGCAGCGACTGACGCCGATCGGCGCTGATCCGCGGCTCGTAGCGAGTCGCCTCGCGCCACATCTCGCCGACCTGCTCCTGGGTCCAGCGCCCGGTCGCGATCCCGGCCAGGTAGGCGGCCCCGAGCGCGGTCGTCTCGGCAATCTCCGGAACCACCACCGCAGCGCCGAGCACGTCCGCTTGGAACTGCATCAGCCAAGCGTTGGCGACGGCGCCGCCATCGGCCTTCAGCTCCCGCAGGCGCTCGCCGGCCGCGGCCTCCTGGGCGTGCACCGCGTCGACGGTCTCGTAGGCGATCGCCTCCAGCGCCGCCCGGGCCAGGTGGGCGCGGCCGCTGCCGCGGGTGAGGCCGACGATCGTGCCGCGGGCGTAGGGATCCCAGTGCGGCGAGCCGAGGCCGGTCAGGGCGGGAACGAAGTAAACGCCGTCGTTGGAATCGAGCGAGGCCGCCAGCGCCTCGGTATCGGCCGCCTGCTCGATGATCCCGAGCCCATCGCGCAGCCACTGCACGGCGGCGCCGGTGACGAAGATCGAGGCCTCGAGCGCGTAGGTGACCTCGTCTCCCAGCCCCCAGGCGACCGTGGCCAGCAGGCCGTCGGGCGGGCGGGGCGCCCGGGTGCCGGTGTTGAGGAGGACGAAGCTGCCGGTGCCGTAGGTGTTCTTGGCCATGCCGGGGCGGTGGCAGGCCTGGCCGAAGAGGGCGGCCTGCTGGTCGCCGGCGATCCCCGCCACCGGCACTTCGCCGCCGAACTCGGTGGTGGTGCCGTAGATATGGGCGGAGGGCAGCGGCTCCGCCAGGCGCGCCGGGTCGATTCCGAGCAGCTCGCACAGCTCGGGGTCCCAGGCGCGGCGGCGGATGTCGAAGAGCATCGTGCGCGAGGCGTTGGAGTAGTCGGTGCCGTGGCGCCCGGTCAGCTTGAAGAGCAGCCAGGAGTCGATCGTGCCGAAGACCGCCCGCTCCGCCCCCTCGACGTTCCGCAGCAGCCACTCGATCTTGGTCCCGGAGAAGTAGGGGTCGATCGTCAGGCCGGTGCGCTCCCGCACCAGCGCCTCCTGCCCAGCCGCCCGCAGCTCGTCGCAGCGCTCGGCGGTGCGACGGTCCTGCCAGACCAGGGCGCGGTGGACCGGCTCGCCCGTCGCCGGGTCCCAGGCGACCACGGTCTCGCGCTGGTTGGCGATCCCGATCCCGTCGAGCTCGCCGCCCTCGATGCCGGCATCGGCGATCGCCGCGGCGGCGACCCGCCGGGTCACCTCCCAGATTTCCCCGGCATCGTGCTCGACCCAGCCCGGCCGCGGGAAGTGCTGCTCGAACTCCGAGTAGGCACGACCGGCGACTCGGGCCTCGCCGTCGAAGACGAGGCAGGTGGTGCCGGTGGTCCCCTGGTCGATCGCGAGGATCACGGCAGGTCGCTCCGAGCCCCGCTCAAAGCTGGGTGGCGACGAGGCCGGCGAAGCCGGCTAGGAAGGTGGCGGTCATTGCGCCGCCGTCGCTCCACTTTTCCCTCATCGCCTCCATATTTGCACCCTGATATGGGAGCTGTCACATGTGGGTGACTTGGGTGGAAATTTTTGTGACCCGCTCAACCGCCCCGAACCCTGCAGCTGCGGGTCAGGATCGAGGACAGGGTGCGGCCGTCGGCGAAGCTCATTGCGGCCTGGGCGAAGGGAAAGGTGGCGCCGGAGAAGCCCGGGGGGGCGTCGCAGGCGGCGCTGAGGTAGCTGCGTCGCTGACCGTTGTAGACGAACTCACGGTGCAGCTTCAGGCTGATCCGCTTCAGGTAGCCCCAGCGATTTTGCGCTGCCGGCAGGGAGCCGGTCAGGATCGTCCCGTAGGTGCCACTGCTTTCGTGGATGTGGAAGACGATGACGCGGGTGATCGGCAGCGGCTCGGGGTCGTAGACGTGGGCGAGAATCGCTCGCTTGCCGCCGACGACGGCGTTGAAAGCGAGGATGCGACCGTTGGAAGGGAAGGCCGACTGTTCCGGAAAAGCAACGTCGGCGGCATAGTTGCCGCTCCCAATCAGCGCCGGGCCGCAGCGGGCAAGCGCCGCTTGGGTGGAGGACGGTTCGATCTGGCGCCGGCGACAGATCGGCAACCCCTGGGTGTCGAGCCGCCCGCCCTGGTTGATCGCGATCGAGATTTTCCGCAGCGCCGGCGGGCGCTCCCCGGAGAGAGTGCGAACCGTGCCGACGATCTCCACCGCGATCGGCGCCCGCGTCTCCCGGGGCAGGGCAGTGGGGGCGATGCCACCGCTGAACTTGACGAAGAGATCCCCGCGCGCGGTCAGCTCCGCCTGGGCCAGCGACGCGATCGCGACAAAGAGTGCGACCGTTGCCGCCAGCACTCCGATTCGCATTTGCCCACGCCTCATCCCTGATCCAGGCTAGCGACGCAAGGCGTAAGCACGGGTGAAGTCCCACAACTGAGCACCGCGATGGCGGAAGCCCGATAGCGAGCGCCCGCTCGCGCGGTGCTCGAGGTCGAGCTCGTACTCGCCGAGCCGATAGTCGGCGCGAACGGCGTCGACGGTCATCCCGATCTCCATCCCGAAGCCGGTCGCGAAGGGAAGGACAGCGCGCAGGGTCTCGGCCCGCAGCGCCCGCTGGCCGGAGATCGGCGCTCTGGTGTCCGCGCCGCAGAGGCGCTGGATCGCCCAGTGGGCGAAGCCGAGGGCGAGGCCGAAGCCACCGCCGACCCGGCGCGAGAAGGCGGCCACCGCGAGGTCGCACTCGCCGCGCTCGACCGCCTCCACCAGCGGCCCCAGGTGCGCCGCCGAAGCACCGAGGTCGCCGTCGCAGAGCAGGAAGAGTGTCGGCGCCGGCTCGACGCTCAGCGCCGCCTCGGCCGCGGCGCCGACGTTGGCGCCCTTGCCGTGGACACGAGCGCGGCTGACCACCTGCGCCCCGGCCGCGAGCGCCAGCTCGGCGGTGCTATCGCTGGAGGCGTCGTCGGCGACCCAGATCGTCGCGGTGGGGAACGCGCGCCGCAGGGCGGCGATCGTCTTCCCCACGCGATCCGCCTCGTTGCGGGCGGCGACTATCACTGCGAGCGAGTCCTTCACGGTGGCTATTGTCCCCACCCATGCCAGATATTGAGGCTCACATCACCGGCAACGTGTGGAAAATCGAGGTCGCGGTCGGTGACACGGTCGCCGACGGTGACACGGTCGCCATCCTCGAGTCGATGAAGATGGAGATCCCGGTCGAGTCCGAAGAGGACGGAACGGTGAAGGAGATCCGCTGCGAGGAGGGCCAAGCCGTGAGCGAAGGCGACGTCCTCGTGGTGCTGGAGTAGGTCCGTGGAGGAGCGGCTGGCGGGCGGCAAGCTCGTCCTCGACCGGCCCGCCGAGGCGGTCGCACGGCTTACGATCGTCAACCCCGAGCGTCGCAACGCGCTCGACCACGAGATCCTCGACGCGATCGCCGACGCCCTGCCGCAGCTGAATCGCGGCATCGAGACCCGTTGCGTCCTGGTCACCGGGGCGCCGCCGGTCTTCTCCGCCGGTTACGACATCGCCGCGATCCCGGAGGAGACCTTCGAGCGCGACGCCGAGGCACTGGTCGCCCATCCCTTCCACGACGCGATCGAGGCGATCGCCAAACACCCCTGGCCGACCGTGGCGGCAATCAACGGCCACTGCCTGGGCGGCGGCCTCGAGCTGGCGATCACCTGCGACCTGAGGATCTGCGCGACGGGCGCGAAGCTGGGGATGCCGCCGGCGAAACTGGGGCTCATCTACGGCCACACCGGGCTGCGCCGCTTCATCGACACGATCGGACTGGCGCGGACGAAAGAGATGTTCCTGACCGGGCGCAACTACCAGGCGGCGAGGGCAGAGCAGCTGGGGATCGTCAACGAAGTGGTCGACGACGACCGGCTCGCGGCGGAGTCGGTGAAGCTGGCGGCGACGGTCGCCGCCAACGCCCCGCTCTCGGTCCGCGGCAACAAGCAGGCGATCGGCCTGCTCAACGCCTGCCCGGTCCTGACCGACCAGCAGGAGGCCGGCCTGATCGCCCTGCGCGAATCGGGCTTCTCCTCGCAGGATTTCCGCGAGGGAGTCCGGGCTTTCAGCGAAAAACGCCCGCCTGAGTGGACGGGCCGGTGAGCGCCGAGGTGCGGACGGCCCTGGCCAGGTCCGACCCGACGATGGCGGCGCTGATCGAGCGGGTCGGCAAGATCGACCTGGCGACGCGGCTGCGGCGGCGCAGCGAGGAGCGGCCCAACGATGCATACGGAGCCCTGCTGCGGGCGATCGTCGGCCAGCAGCTCTCGACCAAAGCGGCGCGGACGATCTACCTGCGGGTGCTCGACATCTTCGGCGGCACCACCCCCTCCCCGGAGCAGCTGCTGCAGGCGAGCGAAGCCGACCTGCGCGGCGCCGGGCTCTCCGGGCGCAAGGTCGAGTACATCCAGGACCTGGCCCGTCACGTGCTCAGCGGCGAACTGGAGATCGATCGGCTCGACGAGCTCGGTGACGAGGAGGTGATCGCCGAGCTCGTCGCCGTGCGCGGGCTCGGCCAGTGGACCGCCGAGATGTTCCTGATCTTTCATCTCGAGCGCCCCGACGTCCTCTCCGGCGGCGACCTCGGCATCCGCAAAGCGGTGCAGATCGAGTACGAGCTGGAGGAGATGCCGACGCCCCAACAGGTGCTGGAGATCGGCGAGCCCTGGCGCCCGCATCGCAGCCTTGCCTCGCTGTACCTGTGGGAGTCGCTGGCGGCCGTTCCGGGCGCCTGAGCAGAGCCACCGCGCAAGAAGGCCTCCCGGGTTCACACGCGAGCCCAATTGGCCGACAATGCGGGTATGCGACTTCGCTTCTGGATCGGTCTCGTCGCGGTTCTCCTGATCGCCGCCGGTTCCGTGACCGCGGCACTGATCGTCAGCGCCGACGACAACGCCGACTTCCACGAGAGTCAGCGCGACCAGGCGATACGAGCGGCGCACCAGGCCGAGTCCGTGGCCGGCCTCTCGATCGGGCAGCTGGCCAGCGCCGCCGCCTTCTTTCAGGCCGAGGGGACCTTCAAGGAGCACGAGTTCGAGATCATCGCCAAGCCCCTGCTCGAGCAGGGGGCGCTGAGCGGGACCGCCTTCATCCAGCGCCTGCCGAATTCCGAGCGGGCCGCCTTCGAACGGAGCCACGGCGCGCCAGTCTTCGAATCGGGCCCGGACGGACCGCGAAAAGCTCGCGTGCGACCCGTCTACTACCCGATCGTCTTCGCGGTCAGCAGACTCGGCACCGCGGCCCCGATCGGCTACGACCTCGGCAGCGATCCCGAGCGAGGGCCGTTCCTGCGCCGCGCCCGCGATCGCGGCACGCCGGTCGCGACGCCGCCGGTGAGGCTGTTGATCGGCGGCATAGGCATCAACATCTACCGCCCGGTCTACCGCGACGGCGCCCCGATCGCGACCGTGGCACAGCGGCGGCGGGCTTTGATCGGCTTTGCCGGCGGCGCCTTCCGCGTCAGCGACCTTGCCCAAGCGGCGGTCTCGACGGTCGCGGACACGGTCGACGTACAGCTGCGGATCGACCGCAACCACGTGATCGGAGAGCAGGGCGAGCTCGAGGATGCGGCCAACGCACCGATCCACATCGCCGATCGCACTTGGCTGCTGGTCGTCCGCGATCCCAACCGCCCCGACGTCAGCCTGCCGTTGCTGCTGGCCGTGATCGGCATTGCCCTGTCGGCGCTGCTAGGCGCGTTGATCCTGGCCTGGAGCCGCAACGAACGAATGCAGGAACTGCAGCGCGAAGCGAGCCTCGACCCGCTGACCGGGCTGAAGAACCGCCGTCGCTTCGAGGAGGACCTGCGGATGGCGATGGCGCGGGCGCGGCGCGAGGGGGCGACAGGGGCGGTGCTGATGCTCGACCTCGATGACTTCAAGCGGGTCAACGACTCCTACGGGCATCCGGCCGGGGACCGCACGATCGAGGAGATCGCCGACGTCCTGCGCCAGCGCACCCGCGAGAGCGACACCCTGGCCCGGCTCGGCGGCGACGAGTTCGCGGTTGTCCTGCCCCGCTCCAGCCCAGTCGAGGCGCGGATGGTGGCGGAGTCGATCGCGACCGCGATCCGTGAGCATCAACCCGCTCGCGGCGATGTCGATCCGATCACCGCAAGCGTTGGCGTGGCGATGTTCGGCGACGACCCGCGCACCAGCATCGAGTCCGTCGTCTCCGAAGCCGACACGGCGATGTACGCGGCCAAGGACGGGGGGCGCGACGGCGTCCGCGTCTTCGATCCGGTCGCCGTCCGCGACGACACCGCGGAACCGAGCTAGCGAAAACTCAGCGGGTCGCGAGCTTGCGGCGCAGATCCAGCACCCGCTGGACCGCGCCCTCGAACTCTTCGCGATCGAGGCCACCGGCGCGGAGCTTCGCCACCAGCGCCCGCCGCGCCTGTTCGGCCGACGGCAGATCGGTGTAGAGGAGCAGGTCGGCGCCCGCCCCTGCCGCCGCCACGCCCGCCTTCGCCGGTCCGCCGAAGGCGCGCACGGCGACGGTGTTGAGCGCGTCGGTTATCGAGACGCCGTCGAAGCCGAGGTGGGTCCGCAGCTCAGCGGTCGCGATCGCCCGGGAGAAAGCGGCGGGGTCGGGCGAGAGCGCCGGGTAGATCGCGGTGCTGAGCATCACCAGATCGCCGCCGCTGGCGACAAAGGCCCGGTAGGGAGCCTCGTCGACGTCCCGCAGGGCCTGCCTCGAGAGACCGATCCGCTGCACTGCGAAGTCGGTGTTTTCGGGCGCCGCCCCAAGGCCGGGGAAGTGCTTGGCGGTCGCCGCCACGCCGCCGCGCTGCAGGCCGGCCGCAAAGGGAATCGCGGTCGCGGCGACCCGCGCCGCGCTCGAGCCGAAGCCGCGTTCGGTTTCGGCGATCGTGCCGCCGGGCCGGGCGACATCGAGCACTGGGGCAAGGTCGACGTTGACGCCGAGGTCGCGCAAGTTGACCGCGGTTCGGCGACCTTGCTCGCGGCTGAAGGCGGCGCCGCGTTCGCCCATCTCCGCCGCCGAGGCCGCGGGAGCGCCGCCAACCCGCTTCACCAGACCGCCCTCTTGGTCGATCATCGCCAGCAGCGGGTCGCGCAGGGCCGGCGGGCGGCGAATCGCCTGCAGGCTGGAGATCAGGCGCTGGCCGGCGGCACGGCTGGGGAAGTTATCGGCGAAGAGGACGACCCCGGCAACCCGTCCCTCGCCGATTGCCGCCTTCAGCCTCGGGGATGCGCCGGTGCCACTGACACCGACGACGATGCGCTCGCCGGCCAGGCGTGGGATCGAAAGCGTGCGGGCGACCTCGGTCTCGACCTGCGGCGGCGGCGAATCCCCGAGCGCGGCGCCGAGGGCGAAGGCGCCGGCGGCGAGGCCGGCCAGGATGCCAACGGCCAACCTCCGCCTGCGCGCTGTCGCTCGCTCCATGGGCCGATGCTACGCGCCCGGGCCGGGCGAGTCCGGGAGGCCGCAGGCGTCCGGGCGGGTTCCTAGCCTTGCGGTCAATCCACCCCCGGACCAATACCTGGAAAAGAGTCAGGAATGCCCTCTCTGATCACCTTTGACGAAGCTCTCGATTACGGGCGGCTGAGCGGCCACGACGAGATCGGTGCCCTGGTCGAGCGCGCCTGGGAGGTCCGCCGCGAGAACTTCGGCGACTCGACCGATATGTGCTCGCTGGTCAACGCCAAGTCCGGCGGCTGCGCCGAGGACTGCGGCTTCTGCGCCCAGTCGCGCTACGCCGAGGCGGACACGCCGATGCACGCGATGTTGGAGCCGGAGCAGATCCTCGAGCACGCCAAAGCCGCCGAAGCCGCCGGCGCCCACCGCTTCTGCATGGTCACCCAGGGCCAGGGCCTCTCCAAACGCGACTTCCAGAAAATCCTCGAAGGCACGCGCCTGGTCGCCGAGCAGACCAACCTCAAGCGCTGCGCCTCGATCGGCCACATGTCGGCCGAACGCGCGAAGTCGCTGAAAGAGGCGGGCGTGCAGCGGGTCCACCACAACGTCGAGTCCTCGCGCTCCTACTACCCCGAGGTCTCCTCGACGGTTCGCTACGAGGGACGGATCCGCACGATCCAGGCGGTCAAGGAGGCTGGGCTGGAGACCTGCGTCGGCGGCATCCTCAACCTCGGCGAGAGCGAGGAGCAGCGGGTCGAGATGGCCTTCGAGCTGACCGAGATCAACCCCACCTCGGTGCCGATCAACCTGCTCAACCCGCGCGAGGGCACCAAGTTCGGCGACCGCGACCCGATGGACCCCTGGGAGGTCGTCAAGTGGGTGGCGATCTTCCGCCTGATCATCCCCGGCGCCCTCTTCCGGCTCTGCGGCGGGCGCGTCGAGAACCTCGGCGAGCTGCAGCCGCTGGCGGTCAAAGCCGGCCTCAACGGGGTGATGATGGGCAACTTCCTCACCACCCTCGGCGCCGAGCCCGAGGACGACCGGGCGATGTTCGAGGAGCTCGGCCTCAACGTCGCCCGCCAGCCCGACAACGGCGCCAACCCGCGGCCCGACAACCGCTCCGGCTGGCTCGACGGCGAGACGCCGGCGACGCCGATGGAGGAGCTGGTCGACCACCAGGACGAAGCCAACTTCTGGGATCCCTCGACCCAGCTGCGGGTGGTCAAGAAGGCGAAGAAGCCGCCCCCGTACCCGCGGGCGGCATGACCGACGTCGCGGCGCGGCTCGAGGAGCTCCGCGACCGCGGGCTCTACCGGCGCCTGCGCCTGGTCAGCGGTCCGCAGGGCCCGCGGGTGCTGCTCAGCGGGCGGCCCGTACTGCTGCTCTGCTCCAACAACTACCTCGGCCTCGCCGATCATCCCAAGGTGCGCGGCGCGGCAGCCGAGGCGGCGATGCGTTGGGGCGCCGGGGCCGGGGCCTCGCGGTTGATCTCCGGCAACATGGAGCCGCATCGTCGCCTGGAGACACAGCTGGCCGAGTTCAAGGGCTACGAGGCGGCGCTGCTGTTCGGCTCCGGCTACCTCGCCAACACCGGCGTCATCGCGGCGCTGGCGGGAGCGGGCGAGGTCGTCTTCTCCGACGAGCTCAACCACGCCAGCATCGTCGACGGCTGCCGGCTCTCGCGAGCCGAGACCTTCGTCTACCGCCACGGCGATCTCGAGCACCTCGCCTGGGGGCTGGAGCAGGTCGACGGGCGCGGCTCGCTGATCGTCAGCGACGGGGTCTTTTCGATGGACGGCGACGTGGCGCCACTGCCGGAGCTGCTGGAGCTGGCGCGCCGCCACGGCTGCCGGCTGATGGTCGACGAGGCGCACGCGACCGGGGCGATTGGGCCCGGCGGCCGCGGCTCGGTCGCCGCCGCCGGCCTCAGCGGCGAGGTCGACGTCGTCGTCGGCACCCTCGGCAAGGCACTCGGGTCCTACGGCGCCTATGCCTGCGCCAACGCCGAGACGATCGACTTCCTCGTCAACACCGCCCGGCCCTTCATTTTCTCCACCGCCCCGCCGCCACCATCGGTGGCCGCCGCCGCGGCGGCGCTGGAGCTCGTCTCCCCGCACCGGGTCGAGCGCCTGCAGGCCAACGCCTCGCGATTCCGCGCCGCGCTCGCGGCCGAGGGTCTCGACGCCGGGCCCTCGCGGACTCAGATCGTGCCGATCGAGGTCGGTCAGGCCGGACGCACGATGGAGCTCTGCGAACGCGCGCTCGAGCGCGGCGTCTTCGCCCAGGGGATCCGGCCGCCGACCGTGCCCGAGGGCTCCTCGCGCCTGCGCTTCACGGTGATGGCCACTCACAGGGTCGGCGAGCTGGAGCGGGCCGCGAAGCTGGTCGGCAGGGCCGCCCGCGAGCTCGGCCTCGTCGCGCCCCAGCCCGTCGCCGCTTGACGGGCGTCTTCGTCACCGGCACGGGCACCGAGGTCGGCAAGACCGTCGTCGCCGCCACCCTCGCCCAGACCCTCCACCGCGAAGGCCTCAGGGTCGCCGTCTTCAAGCCCGCCGTCACCGGCCTCGACGAGGAGGGTGAAGCCGATCACGAGCTGCTGCGCCGCGCCGCCGGCTGCGACCAGAGCGACGAGGAGATCGCGCCCTATCGCTACGGGCCCGCGGTCTCGCCCCACCTGGCGGCGACGCTGGCAGGCGAGATGATCGACTCGGAGCGGCTGTGCGCGGCCGCTGACGCAGCCGCCGCCGGGGCCGACGCCCTCGTCTGCGAGGGGGTGGGTGGACTGCTGGTGCCGCTTGCCCGTGGCCTTGGCGGCTTGAAGCGGAGGGGAATCGGACGGCCCTATCTGGTCCGGGACCTGGCTCTGGACCTCGGCTACCCGCTCGTCGTCGCTGCCTCCCCGGGGCTCGGCACGATCAACCACACGCTGCTGACGCTCGAATCGGCCCGCGCCGCCGGGCTCGAGGTCGCCCTGGTCGTCCTCACCCCCTGGCCCGAGGAGCCGAGCGCGATCGAGCGCTCCAACCGCGAGACGATCGCCGCGCTCGGAGAGGCCGAGGTCCAGGCCCTGCCGCCCCTGGACCTCGCCGCCCCCTCGACCTGGCCG
This sequence comes from uncultured Solirubrobacterales bacterium, assembly GCA_963811375.1. Lineage (GTDB taxonomy): Bacteria > Actinomycetota > Thermoleophilia > Solirubrobacterales > 70-9 > VAYN01. The sequence goes on along the minus strand of CAWEQY010000008.1, from coordinate 26,547 downwards.
GCGCTCAGCTGGCGACGATGACGTCGAGGTTGGAGCCGCAGAGCTCGACCTCGTAGCCCGCCTCGCGAGCGAGGGCCGCGGCGCTCTCGGGATCGACCGGAGCCCGCTTCGCCAGCAGCAGCGCCCGCGCCACGTCGCCCCGCACCGCCTTCGCCATATGCGAGATCGGCTTGCGCACGCCGCCGCCCTCGCTGAACGCCCGCACCGCCAGCAGCGTCGCCCGCCGCGGCTTCCAGGCGGCGGCGTAGGCGCCGGAGCGCATATCGACGACGAGGCTGCCGGGCTCGTCGGGCATCGCCGCCGCCAGCGCCTCGCGCCAGTGGGCTGCCGGCGCCCCGATCCGGGCCAGCCGCGCTTGCGCCGAGAAGCGGTAATAGGGGATGCGGTCCTCTGGCCGCACCACGCCCCAGAGGGCGCTGGCGATCAGCACCCGCCGCCGCGCCCTCGCCGGCAGCTCCGACAGGCGCAGGTGGTCGTAGAGGACACCGGTGTAGATCTCGGCGGCCGGCGCCGTCGGCGCGGTCCGCAGTGCCGCGTCCACCGCGATCTCGCCCACCTGCCCCTTGGAGATGTCGAGTTGCTTCAGCGCTCGCCCCGTCGACACCGTGCCCAGGCGTTCGAGCGCGTCGAGCAGTCGTTCCCGCCGCTCGCCCAGCTCGGCGGCGAAGACCAACGAGTCGAGGGCAACCGGCTCGCCCTCCGCGGGCGCGAACTTGCCCTCGGAGGGCGGTAGGAGGATCAGCACGCCGCCAATCCTCGCCGATCTAGACCCTCTCCAGCTCCTTCTCGCGGGCGGCGACCGCGGAGCCGCCGGGATTGACGTTGGCCTCGGCCGCCTCGACGCTGAGCTGGTGCTCGCCGTTGTTCTTCTTGGCCCGGATCGCGACGGCGCCGACGGCGGCGCCGAACAGCGCCACCGCGGCGCAGACCGTCATCGCGAAGCCGAGCGCGTCGACGAACTGCTGCGGCGAGGCGGTCTCGAAGCTGGCGCCGACACGGGCCTGGAAGATCGCGCCGGTGACGGCAACGCCGAGGCTGCCGCCAACCATGCGGAACATCGAGAGCACGCCGGAGGCGATGCCGGCTTTGTGCACCGGCACCGCGTTCATCGCAGCGCTGGTCATCGGCGACATCGTCATCGCGATGCCGATTCCGAGCAGCACGAACCCGGGCAGCAGATCCATGTATCCGGAGTCGACGGCAATGCCGCTGAAGCTGTAGAGCGAGGCAGCCACGATCGTCAGTCCACCGGCGATCAGCCAGCGCGGGCCATAGCGATCGGAGAGCCGCCCCGCGACCGGCGCCACGCCGACGATCATCAGCGTCGAGGGCAGGAATCGCACCCCCGCCTCCAGCGGCGAGTAGCGCAGGATGTCCTGCATGTAGAGGGCGAGGAAGAAGAAGACGCCGAGCATCGAGAAGGAGACGATCAGCGCCACGACGACGGCACCGAGGAAGTTGCGGTCCGAGAGCAGGCTGAAGTCGACCATCGGCACCTTGACCCGCTGCTCGATCGCGACGAAGGCGGCGAGCCCGAGCACGGCGGCGGCCAGCAGGGCGACGATTTCCGGCGAGCCCCAGCCCCAGCTGTTGCCCTCGACCAGGGCCAGGATCAGCGCCGTGAGACCGCCGGTCAGGGCAGCGACCCCCGCGTAATCGACCTCGCGACCGACGGTGGTGTCACGCGACTCGCGCACGGCGAACAGGGCGGCGGTCACGGCCCCGATCGCAACCGGGATGTTGAGGTAGAAGATCGCCCGCCAACTGACGTGCTCGGTGAGGAAGCCGCCCAGCACCGGGCCGACGGCCAGGGCCAGAGCGGAGACGCCCGCCCACATCCCCATCGCCTTGCCGCGCTCGGAGGCGGGAAAGGCGTTGGTGATGATCGAGAGCGTGGCCGGCATCATCAGCGCCGCGCCGACGCCCTGGACGATGCGGCTGACGACCAGCGAGGTGGCGTCGCCCGCGAAGCCGGCGGTTGCCGAGGAGAGGGTGAAGATGACAACGCCGAGGAGGAACATGCGGCGGCGGCCGAAGATGTCGCCGAGCCGGCCGCCGGTGGCCAGCAGCACCGCGAAGGAGAGCGTGTAGCCGTTGATCGTCCACTCGAGGCCGGAGATCGAGGCGCCGAGGTCTTTCTGGATCGACGGCAGGGCGACGTTCACCACCGTGTTGTCGAGCATGATCATGAACAGCGCGAAGCACATCGCCCCGAGCGTCCACCACTTGCGGTTCTCGTCGGTGATCAGGTGGTTGTAACGGGTCATGCTCCACTTCCCTTCAGGTGCTCATAGGTCTGGGCGATGTCGTCGCGGTCCATCAGCGAGTCGACGGCGGCGTCGAGCTTGCGGCGCTGAGTGGCGCTGAGGGTGGAGGTGAAGGCCTCGAACCCGGACTGGCGGACGGCGACCAGGGTCTCGACCAGGTCCTTGCCTTTCGGCGTGATCCGCACCTGCCGTACGCGCCTGTCATCGGGGTCCTCGACCCGCGTCGCCAGGTGCTTCTTGACCAGGCCGTCGACCGCCCTGCTCATCGAGGGGACCGAGACGCCGAAAACCTCGGCCAGGTCGCTGACCTGCCAGGCCTCCTCGGTCTGGCCCAGTCCACCCAGCTCGAGCAGCGCCTTCGACTGGGTCATCGAGAGCCCGGATTCCTCGATCACCCGCAGCTGATTGCCACGGTCATAGAGAAAGAGATGGCGGAAGAGGGCAGTCAGTCGCGCCGCCGTCTCCTGGGCCTCGGGGGCCACATTGACGGCGGCCTTCTCGGCGATCGCCTTTACATCGCTCGCTTGCATGTGAGGAATAGTTGCAAATTTGAAACTATTCCTCAAGCACAATAGTTGCTCCTGTGCGCTATGTCACACAGACGCGTGCTTCTCGCCGCGGTACGGCCCCGGCTTCGGGCGCGCCTTGCCGCCCGGCAGCGCCAGCCGCAGGATCGTCCGCTGCACCATCCCCAGCTGCTGCATGAACGGGCCGCTGTTGTAAGGCAGGCCATAGCGCTCGCAGATGTCTTTGACCTGGGGCGCGATCTCGGCGTAGCGAGTGCTCGGCAGGTCGGGGAAGAGATGGTGCTCGACCTGGAAGCCGAGGTTGCCGCTGGCGACGTGGAAGAACGGCCCGCCCTCGATGTTGGCCGAGCCCGAGAGCTGGCGCACGTACCACCCACCCGGGGTCTCATCTTCGACCTCGGCCTCGCTGAAGGTGTAGGTCTGGTCGGGGAAGTGGCCGCAGAAGATGATCGCGTAGGCCCAGACGTTGCGGGCGACGTTGGCGGTCGCGTTGGCCGCCGCCGTATTGCGGTAAGCCCTCGCGCCTTTGCCGAGCGAGCGCCGCAGGTTGCCCGCCAGGCCGCCGCGCCGGCGCCGGCGCCCGGGCTCGCGGCGATCGGCCACCGCCTCCAGCGCCAGCTCGACCCCGGCGCTCGCCAGCCCGCTCAGCAGCGGCCAGGCGATGTAGTCCTTGACGATCTGGCTTTTCGCCTTGCCGACGATGCCCTTGACCTGCCGCTGCACCTCGGCCTTCGACTTCTCGCCTTTGCGGATCGCCTCGTAGTCCATGTCGTGCAGGGCCACGCCCCACTCGAAGAAGGCCATCAGCAGCAGGTTGTAGAGCGGCTGGAAGAGGTAGACCGGATGCCACTTCTGCTCCGGGTCGATCCGCATGATCTCGTAGCCGAGGTCCTTGTCCTTGCCGCGGATGTTGGTGAAGGTGTGGTGGACGTAGTTGTGGGAGTGCTTCCAGGCCTCGGCGGTCGAGGCGGTGTCCCAGTCCCAGGTCGAGGAGTTGATGTGCGGGTCGTTCATCCAGTCCCACTGCCCGTGCAGGACGTTGTGGCCGATCTCCATGTTCTCGAGGATCTTCGCCGCCCCCAGAGCGACGGTGCCGGCCGCGCGGGCGGGCAGGTTGTTGGAGGCGAGCAGCAGCGCCCGCGAGATCACCCCGAGGCGACGGTGCATCTCGATCATGCTCTCGATGTAGCGGCGGTCGCGTTCGCCTAGATCGGCGCGGACGTGGTCGCGGATCGCGTCGAACTCGCGGCCCAGCTCGTCGATCTGCTCGGGTGAGAGCCGGCTCAACGGGCTCTCGATCCGGGTGCTTACCTCAGGGGTGGCAACAGTCATCGAATTCCTCTCGGTTGGCTCAAAGTGCGATCTCGATTGGCCCCTCGGGGGCGTTGACGCAAGTTCTGACCATCTCTCCCTCACTGCCGTGGACCTCGCCGGTGCGCAAGTCGCGGATCTGGCCGCTGCGCAGCTCGCCGACGCAGGTGTGGCAGATGCCCATCCGGCAGCCGTAGGGCAGGGTGGCGCCCGCCGCTTCGCCGGCGGCGAGGATCGGCGTGGCGCCGTCGCAGACCGCCTCGACCCGACTCTTGTCGAAGCGGATCGTGCCGCCCTCACCACCGGCGGCCTCACCGCCGATCAAGGGCTGGAAGCGCTCCATCTCCAGGAGCTCAGGATCTCCCTCCAGCTCCCAGTGCCGGGTCAGGTCATCGAGCATCTCCCCCGGTCCGGAGGCGAACGTGTGCCGCTGGCGCCAGTCGGGGCAGAGGTCGTCGAGGTCGGCGGGGGTGACGCGACCCTGCTCGGAGGTGATCCGCAGCTGCAGGTCGAAGCCGACTCCGGCAGCGTGGAAGCGGTCCAGCCGCTCGCCGAAGATGACGCTCTCCCTGGTCCGAGCCGAGTGAATATGGACGACGTCGCCGACCGCGTCGTTGCGGACGATGCTGCGCAGCATGCTGGCGATCGGCGTGATGCCGCTACCGGCGCTGATGAACAGCAGCTTCTCGGGAACAGGGTCGGGGAGGACGAAGGTGCCTTCGACGCCGCCGAGCCGGACCAGGTCGCCCGGCCTGGCCCGCCGCACCAGGTAGGGCGAGACCTTGCCCGCCTCGACCAGCTTCGGGGTGATCGCGATGCAGCCGTCGGCGCGGCCGGGGTCGGAGGTCAGCGAGTAGGCGCGCCAGTGGTGGATGCCGTCGACGACGACGCCGATCCGCAGGTACTGGCCCGGCTGGTGGCCACCCCACTCGTAGCCGGGACGGATCAGGACGGTTGCCGCTTCCTCGGTCTCCGGCTCGATCCGCTCGATCCGTCCCCGCAGTTCGCGGGTCGAGAGCAGCGGGTCGATCAGTTCCAGGTAGTCGTCGGGGAGCAGCGGGCTGAATAGCGAGCGGACGGCGCGCAGCGCTCGCTGCCGCGCTTTCGAGACCTTCGGTATCGCTCCTCGCTCAGCCATTGAGAGCAATCATGACATGAATCTATGTAACATCTGTGGGTGTAATCACAGAGACCCTTTACCCGAATTCCGGCCGAAGTCACAACTAACGTCGCCGGGGCGATGTCAGCGGACCCCGCGCAGCTCGACCACGACCATCTCTGGCACCCCTTCACCCAGCAGCAAGGGTGGTCGGAGGAAACGCCGCTGCTGATCGAGCGCGGCGAGGGCTCCTACCTGTTCGATGTCGACGGTCGCCGCTACATCGACGGCACCGCGTCGCTCTGGTGCAACGTCCACGGCCATCGCCATCCCGACATCGACCGCGCCGTCAGCGACCAGCTCGGCCGCGTCGCCCACTCGACCATGCTCGGCCTCTCCCACCCCGGCGCCGCCGAACTGGCGGCGCGCCTGGTCGCGATCGCCCCGCCCGGTCTCGCGCGGGTCTTCTACTCCGACTCCGGCTCGACGGCGGCGGAGATCGCCCTCAAGATGGCCTTCCAGTACCAGGCCCAGCGCGGCGGCGAGCACGCCCGGCGCACCTCCTTCGTCAAGCTCCGCGAGGCCTACCACGGCGACACGATCGGCTCTGTCTCAGTCGGGGGCATCGACCTTTTCCACGCCGCCTACGGGCCGCTGCTGTTCGAGACCCACGCCGCCGAGCCCGGCGACGCCACCGACCTCGAGCGCGTCCTCGCCGCCCATGGCGAGGAGGTCGCGGCGGTGATCGTCGAGCCGCTGGTCCAGGGCGCGGCCGGGATCCTGGTGCAGCCGCCCGGCTATCTGCGTGCGGTTCGCGAGCTCTGCGATGCACACGGGGTGCTACTGATCTGCGACGAGGTGGCGACCGGCTTCGGCCGTACCGGGACGATGTTTGCCTGCGAGCAGGAAGGCGTTGCCCCGGACCTGCTCTGCCTCGCCAAGGGAATCACCGGTGGCTACCTGCCGCTGGCGGCGACGCTCAGCACCGAGGCGATCTACGAGGGCTTCCTCGGCGCCCCGGAGGAGCAGCGCACCTTCTTCCATGGCCACACCTACACCGGCAACCCACTGGCGGTGGCGGCGGCGCTGGCCAACCTCGACGTCTTCGAGTCCGAGCGGACGATCGAGCGGCTGCAGCCGAAGATCCAGCTGCTGGCGGGGCGCTTGGAGGAGATCGAGGCGATGCCAGAGGTGGCCGAAGTCCGCTGGCGCGGTTTCATGGTCGGGATCGACCTCGGCGAGCACGACCCGGCGTTGCGGATGGGGCACCGGGTGACCCTGGCCGCCCGCGAACGCGGGGCCCTGGTCCGCCCGCTCGGGAACACCGTCGTCCTCGTCCCCCCACTCTCGATCTCCGAAGACGACCTGGTCCGCCTGCTGGAGATCGCGGTTGAGTCGATCGAGATGGCCTGTGCCCCGCTGGCGCGCCAGGCGCTGCCGCGGCAGGGCTCTGCCCGCCTGCCCTACGCAGCCTGAGGACTCGCGCCCGATACTCGGGCCTGTGATGGATCGCTTCTCCGGCCGTAGTAAAGGGGTGAACGAAACTCTGGTCGCGACCGCAGCGCAGGCCCCAAGCGAGGCGGACGTCGCCTTCGACCGCCTCTACCGGTCGAGCCGCGACGACGTCTACGCCTACGTGGCCAGTCTCGTGCGCGACCCGGCGACGGCCGAGGAAATCACCGCCACCGCCTTCGAGCGCGCCTATCGCAAGCGCGCGCGCTTCGACCCCGGCCGCGGCGAGCCGCGCGCCTGGCTGTTCGGGATCGCCCGCAACGCCGCCCTCGACGAGCTGCGCCGCCGTGGCCGCCAGGCCGAGCTGGCGGCCGAGCCGGCCGACCTCGTCTCCGCCCCGGCCCACGAGAGCGCCGAGGCGAGCGAGCGACGCCTGGCCCTCACCGCCGGCCTCGCCGGGCTGGAGCCGCGCGAGCGCGAGCTGATCGCCCTCAAGTTCTTCGCCGGCCTCACCAACACCGAGATCGCCGCCGTGGTCGGCATCTCCGCGTCCAACGCCGGCACCAAGTTGCACCGGGCCGTAACCAAGCTGAGGGAGGCATGCGATGGAGCCTTTTAGGGACGACAGGGACCCGATCGCCGAGCTGCGCTCCCTGCGGCCCGAGCCAAGCCAGGAGTTCGGCGCCGAGCTCGACGAGCGCGTCGCCGCGGGCTTCCCACGGCGCTCGTCGCTGGGCCGCTTCTTCGCGGATCTACGGATGCTCCCCCCGCGGCGCTTGGCGCTTGCCACCGGCGCCACCGCCCTCGCCGCGATCGTCGCGACGACCGCGGTCGTCGCGATTGGCGAACCGGGGACCGACTCGGCCTCGCTGGCCCAGCGCAGCCCCTCTGACCGCCTCGCCTCCCCCCCGGAGGTTCGGTCCGCCGGCGGCGGCTCTGATGGTCTCTCCGCTCAAGCGAGCAAGCCGAGCGGGGGCGGAGGCGGGCCGGGCTCAGGCCGCGATAGCACCGGCGGCCAGTACGAAACGGCGGCGCCAAGTGTCGCCGCGGCACCCGGCAAGGGGATGTCCAGCAGCGGTGCCGATGGGGCGGCGAGCACGGAGTCCTCCCCCACCACCACCCCCACGACCGGCCCCTTCGCCGCCAAAGCCGGCCACCGCGACGTCGAACGCTCGGCCGAGATGGTTCTCGGCGCCGATCCGGCCGAGGTCGGAGGCGACGCGGCTGCGGTCTTCGACGCCGTGCACGCGGCCGACGGCATCGTCCTCAGCTCCTCGGTCAGCGGCGGCGCCGCGGGCGACGCCGGGGCCCGGTTCGAGCTGCTGATCCCCGCTGCCAGGCTCAGCGATGCGCTGGCCGCCTTTTCCGCCATCGACCTGGTCGTCTCACGGCACGAGGCGACCGACGACATCACCGCGCCCACCGTCCGCACCGGCGAACTGCTGCGCGATTCGCGAGCGAGGATCGACAGCCTTCTGGCCCAGCTCGCGCGGGCGGACACCGACGCCGAGCGCGACGCGGCCGAAGCCGAGCTGCGCGCCGAGCGCCGCCACAACGCCTACCTGCGCTCGCAACTGTCGACCCTGCAGCGCCGGGCAAACTTCTCGCGGGTCTCGCTGCGGATCGAGACCGGCGCCGCCGCGACGCCGGAGAGTGGCGGCGGCTGGGGCCTCGACGACGCGCTTGGCGACGCCGGCCACATCCTCGCCATCGCCGCCGGTGTGACCGTCGTCGGCCTCGCCATCGTCGCTCCATTGGCCCTTGTCGCCCTCCTCGCCTGGCTCGCCAACCGCGCCCGCCTCCGCCGCGCCCGCGAGCGCACCCTCGCATAGATCAGATCCACCCCCGATAGGGTGGGTCGATGGCTGAGCGCGAGCGGGGACCGGCCGAGGCAGCCAATCTGGGGACTCCCGCCGAGCCCCGGCCTGCCGCCTCCGTGGTGCTTCTGCGGCGCGGTGGCAAGCACGGCGACCGCGAGCTCGAGGTGCTGCTGCTGAAGCGCAGCGCCGAGGCCAGGTTCATGCCCAACGTCTGGGTCTTCCCCGGCGGCGCGGTGGATCCCGAGGACGGCGACGGCGAGAGCGGCTACCGCGCCTGCGCGGCGCGTGAGCTCGCGGAGGAGGCGGCGATCGAGCTGCCCCGGGACGAGGAGCTGATCCTCTTCTCGCGCTGGATCACGCCGGCGGTGATCTCGACCCGCTTCGATGCCTGGTTCTTCCTCGCCCTGGCGCCGGCCCACACACCGCCGAAGCCCGATGGGGTCGAGACCACCGAGGCGGCCTGGTTCAAGCCGGCCGCCGCGCTGGCGGCCCAGGAGGCGGGCGATCTCGTGCTCGCCTTCCCGACCCTCAGCCAGCTGCAGTCGCTGCTCCCCTACCGCACCTCCGACGAGGCCCTCGCCGCCCACCGCGACCGCCCGATCGAGCCGATCCTGCCGGTCGTGCTCGGCGACCGCGAGAACCACCGGGTGGTCATGCCCGGCGACCCCGACTACCCCGCCTAGCTCGCCGGGAACGGCTCCAGGCCGGCGTGCCAGGGCCCGGGCGGGTAGGTGTGGATGCCGCTCTCGTCCATCTCCCCCTGCAGCCGCTTGAACAACTCGCCGGCGTTCTTCAGCGCCGCCTTCAGCTCGCCCTCGGTCCGCTCCCGCAGGCGCCATAGAAACCAGAGCTGGCGGTCGTTGATCCCGAAGTCGATCTCCCCGGTCATTGTCGTCACCCAACCGAGGAAGCCGGGACTGAACAGCTCGCGCAGCGAGACCGGGTCGTACTCCTTCGGAACCGTCGCCCAGAAGCGCTTGTTGAAGTCGATCGACTCGAACTCGACCTTGCGGGAGAAGCGCTGGGTGACGGCCTCGTGACCCTCGATCGACTCGACGTTGAAGGCGGGTACGACCTGGGCGAGGTCCGGCATGTGCGCCTTGGCCAGCAGCGCGGTCGGCAGCACCGCCTTGTTGAAGAGACTGCCGACTTCCTTTTCGTCGGCGTCGCAGCAGGCACCCCAGAAACCCTCGCTGAGCTGGCCGGTGAGGCGATTGACGCCGCCGACGCAGAGCGCGACCGGGCCATCTTTGGAATTGATCCCGCCGACCTCCTCATAGGTGACGCCGTTGCGCTCGCCGTAGCGGCGCACCGCCGCGGCCCACTCCTGCGCTTCTTGCTTGGCGCCCATCGTCCGATCCTAAGCGGGAGCGCCGTCGATCGACGGTAGGATGGGCCTCTACCCCGGTTCGACCACAGGAGCCTTCATGACCATCGCCCTCATCGTCGTCGTCGCGATCATCGTTATCGCGGTCTTCTACTTCATCGCGAAGCGCAACTCGATCATCGCCTCGCGCAACCGGGTCGACGAGTCCTGGAGCGGCATCGACGTCCAGCTCAAACGGCGCCACGACCTCGTCCCCAACCTGGTCGAGACGGTCAAGGGCTACGCCGAGCACGAGAGCCAGACGTTCGAGAAAACGACCCAGGCCCGGGCCGCGGCGATGCAGGCGCAGAGCGTCGAGGAAACGGCTCAGGCCGAGCAGAAACTGACCCAGGCGCTGGCCGAGGTGAAAGCGGTGGCCGAGAACTACCCGACCCTGCGGGCGACCGAGAACTTCCAGCAGCTCAGCCGCAACCTCTCCGAGCTCGAGGACGAGATCCAGGCCTCGCGCCGCATCTACAACTCCAACGTCCAGTCCTACAACACGGACATCGAACAGTTCCCGGGCTCGATCGTCGCCAACGCCGGCGACTTCACCAAGCGCGAGTTCTTCGAGATCGAGGACGCCGAGCGCCAGCCGGCCACCGTCGACTTCGGCACCAAATAGGGCTCTTCTAGAATTCGGCCATGACCGCGACTCAAGAAGTCACCCTCTGGATCTGCGACAGCTGCGGGTTCATCTACGACCCGGCGATCGGCGACCCGGATGGGGGCATCCCGCCCGGCACCGCCTTCGAGGACATCCCCAAGGACTGGTTCTGCCCGGTTTGCGGCGCCCGTACCTCGGACTTTCGCCCGCTGGAGCCCGGCGAGGCCTAGCTGGCCCGCCCGCGACAGACGCGGGAGCGAGCGAGCAGATAGCCGGTGACGATGAACGCGAGCGAGCGAGAGCAGAGCATGCGGGCGGAATTCGACTTCGACTGGATCGTCGTCGGCTCCGGATTCGGGGGCGCCGTATCAGCGCTGCGCCTGGCCGAGAAGGGCTACTCGGTCGCGGTGCTCGAGTGCGGCAGCCGCTTCCGCGACGAGGACTTCGCCGAGTCCACCCTGCGCGAACCGCGCCGCTACTTCTTCGCCCCGAAGCTGGGGATGCGAGGCGTCCTGCGGATGACCTTCTTCAAGGACGTCTTCGTCGTCTCCGGCAGCGGCGTCGGCGGCGGCAGCCTTGGCTACGCGAACACGCTCTACCGGGCGCGGCCGTCCTTCTTCGAGGATCCGCAGTGGGCTGAGCTGGACAACTGGGAGCTGACGCTGGCGCCCCACTACGACACCGCCGAGCGGATGCTCGGCGTCACCGAGTACGAAGGCATGGGACCGGCCGATCTGCTGCTGAAGGAATACGGCGAAGAGATCGGGGTCGGCGAGACCTTCACCAATACCCGGGTTGGCGTCTTCTTCGACCAGCCCGGCAAGCAGGTCCCGGATCCATACTTTGAAGGCGAGGGCCCGGACCGAACCGGCTGCAACCGCTGCGGCAGCTGCATGGTCGGCTGCCGCCACGGCGCCAAGAACACGCTGGTCAAGAACTACCTCTGGTTCGCCGAGAAGCTCGGCGTCAAGATCTTTCCCGAGCGTCAGGTCACCGAGATCCGCCCACTGGGGGCGGTCGACGGTTCCGATGGCTACGCGGTCAGCGCCGAGCGCTCGGGTTCCTGGTTCCACAGCGAACGCAGGGCGCTACGGGCCAAAGGGGTTGTGGTCGCCGCCGGCGCGCTCGGCACCAACCAGCTGCTCGCCAACTGCAAGCACGAAGGGGCGCTGCCACGACTGTCGAACCAGATCGGCGCCGTCGTGCGGACCAACTCGGAGTCGATCCAGGCGGTCACCGCCCCCGACGACGAGCGCGACTTCAGCCGTTCGGTCGCGATCACCTCCAGCATCTATCCCGATCCCGACACCCACATCGAGGTCGTCACCTACGGTCAGGGCGGCGACGCGATGAGCGCCACCTTCACGGCGATGACCGGCGCCGGCACGAAGCTGACCCGGCCCTTGAAGTGGCTGGCGGCGATGGCACAACACCCGCTGCAGGCCCTGCGTGGCCTGGTCCCCTTCAAGTGGTCGCGGCGCACCGTGATCCTGCTGGTGATGCAGACGGTCGACGCGGCGATGCACCTGCAGCCCAAGCGCAAGCTGTTCGGGCGCGGCGTCCGCCTGCAGACCGAGCAGGATCCCGAACGGCCCAACCCGACCTTCATCCCGGCCGCCGCGCAGGTGACCCGATGGTTCGCGAAGCGGACCGGCGGCGCCGCCCGGAGTGCGCTCACCGAGTCGATCCGCAACACCCCCACCACCGCCCACATCCTCGGTGGCGCGGTGGTTGGCGCCGACCCCGAGCACGGCGTCGTCGACGGCGCCAACCGGGCCTACGGCTACGAGAACCTGCTGGTCTGCGACGGGGCCGCGATCCCGGCCAACCCCGGAGTCAACCCGAGCCTGACGATCGCCGCCAAGGCCGAGCATGCGATGAGCCTGGTCCCGCCCAAGGAGGGGGCCGAGCCGCGCCACCTCCCCGAGGCGGCGCGGCCGGCGACGGTCAGCTGACGCTCAGCCCGCGTCGGTGAGGCGCTGGGCAACGAAGTCCCAGTTGACGACGTTCCAGAAGGCGTCGATGTAGTCGGGCCGTTTGTTCTGGTACTTGAGGTAGTAGGCGTGCTCCCAGACGTCGCAGCCGAGCAGTGGGGTCTGGCCATTGGCGACGGGCGAGTCCTGGTTCGCGGTTTTGACGACGGCGATTCCCGAGCCGTCGTGCACGAGCCAGGCCCAGCCGGAACCGAACTGGGTGATCCCGGCTTCTTTGAACTCGCTCTTGAACGAGTCGAGGGAGCCGAACTTCTCGTCGATCGCGGAACCGAGCTCGCCGTCGGGCTCGCCGCCGCCGTCGGGGCTCAGCATCTGCCAGAAGAGCGAGTGGTTGTAGTGGCCACCGCCGTTGTTGCGGACCGCGGCCTGCTTGTCGCTGGGCAGGCTGGAGAGGTTCTTCAGCACGTCCTCGACGTCGCGATCGGCCCACTCGGTGCCCTCGAGCGCGGCGTTCGCTTTGTCGACGTAGGCCTGGTGATGCTTGTCGTGGTGCACGCGCATCGTCGCCTCGTCGATGTGCGGCTCGAGCGCATCGTAGGCGTAGGGAAGATCCGGTACGGAGAAAGGCATCTGGTGACTCCTCGGTCGATTTCGAAGTGAGATACGGAGCCTAGCGGCGGCGATCCGCCGGGGTGGCCGCGGTCTCTTCCTCGGCGATCTCGGGTTCCTCGGCCACTTCGAGTTCCTCGCCGGCCGGACCGAAGAGCGCCCGCGGGACCGTGTCCGGGTCCCCCCCGGTCCAGGCGTTGAAGCGGTACCAGGCCGGCTTCGCTTTACGCTTCTCGGTCAACAGCCCGGCCGAGCGACAGAAGCTGCAGCCGCCGCCTTCGTCGGTCCAGGTGAACCACCAGACACCGCCAACCCCCCACTCGAACCGGTGGGCGGAGAGCAGTGCGAAGGCTTGCGAGAGCTGGCTCGCCTGGCCCTGCAGGCCACGCTCCCAGCGGGTCGGGCCACCGCGCGATCCCCAGCCCAGCTCGGTCACGTAAATCGGCGTCGCGCCATCGTTGTGGACGCGCATGATCCGGCGCAGATTGGCGAGCTGGGCGCCCATCGCCCGAGCCCGGGCGACGTAGGGGTGCAGGCCGACGCCGTCGAAATAGCGCTTGACGTTGCGAGCCCGGTAGAAGCGGGAGAGAAAGTCCCCCGAGCCGACATTCGGCGGTACCTGCAGAGGCCTTCCGAAGAGGCCCCCGAGAATCACCTCGGCGTCCGGATCGGCGCGGTGCAGGGCCCTGCCTGAGATCCGAATCAGCGTGGCAAAGGCGGCCGGTTCCGGCCGCTCGGCGAAGGTGACGATGTTCTCCTCGTTCCAGATCTCCCAGCGCCGGATCGGCAGGAAGGGCAGCTCCGGGTTGTCTTCCCAGAAGGAGCCGTCGGGCCCGTAGCGGCGGACCGCTTCGCGCAGGAGCCTGGTCCACCCCCAGCGCTGCCAGGAGCTCTTCACCGGCAGGTCGACCGGCTGCGGCGCCACCCATTCCGGCGAGCCCCAGATGAAAGGCATCACGCGGATGCCGGATTCGGCGGCGAGGCCGACCTCGCGGTCGAAGCCCGACCAGTCGGCATCGGCGACGGTCGGCGGCTTGGCCTGGATCTGGAACCAGTAGACCGGCAGGCGCACGCTCTGGACTCCCGCTTCGTCCATCAGCTTGAAGTCGGCGCTGTTGGCCACGCTCTGCGGCGAGACTCCGATGAAGCCTTCCGGCAGGTAGGCATGCGCGGCCGGCGGCGCGATCGCCGCCATCGCCAGCGCCAAAATCAGGGTGATCTTCCGGGTCATCGACTTACTGAACAGGCCCCTCGCGCAAAGTAGCGCCCCCACCGGGCAGGAGGCGGAACGGCGTTCGTGCCCCGCTCTGAGATAATCGCCGCTCTCGGGGCGTGGCGCAGCCTGGTAGCGCGCACCGTTCGGGTCGGTGAGGTCCCCGGTTCAAATCCGGGCGCCCCGATTTTTACTGCACTGCTTCGATGGCCCGTTCGATCTGACCCAGCTTCGGGCCGTCTTGCAGCGTCTCGGTGCCGTTGGGGCCGCTGACGATCGCGGCCTGGCGGACGCGGATGCCGAGATCGCGGCCGAGTTCCTCGTAACCGGAGAGGCGCTCGGAGATGGCGCCGCCGGGGCCGCCGTTGTCCTCCAGGTCTTCTTCCCATTCCGGCCCGTTCAGTTCCTCGACGCCGCCGGCGATCGAGTCGAGGAAGTCCTGGTCGACGCCGAAGCGCTCGGCTTCGTCCTGGTTGCGGAAGAAGAGGTAGATGTACTGCCAGCCGTAGCCCTGGTCCGCCGCCGCCTCGGCTCCGTAGAAGCTCAACTCCTGCGGGCTTTCGCTGTTGGAGTAATGGCGGTAGAGGAGCTGGACCTCGCCGGGGCGGGCGTAGTCTTCGGTCAGGGTCGGGATCGTGCCGAGGAAGTCTTCGCGGCAGTCGGAGCACTGCATGTCGTTGAAGATCTGGATCGTCACCGGGGCGTCGGAGGAGCCGAGCCGGTCGCCTTCCTGGGGGATGCCGCCGAAGATCCGCTGCGCGTCGGAGATGCCGGCGACGTGGACCACGGCATCCCCCTCCTCCTGGGTCGAGATCGCGACGATCAGGTAGCCCAGCCCGAACAACGCCAGGGCGAGGACCGCGGCTACCCAGAGCCGGCCGCGGCGGGGCATCGCTTTGACGGCGACTTCGGACACGCGCCCATTATCGCGACCCCGCTGCCGGGGAAGCCGCAACGTGCGGGGGCCGCGGTTGACACCGCCGCTGCGAGCGCTACCTTTGACCTACCCACTTTCAACTACATGGGAGGTCATCTATGGCCCATCACCTGACGCCCGCCGAGCTCGCCGACCAGCTGCAGATGAAACGGCAGGAGGTGATCGGAAAGTGCGTCGAGATGGGTGTCCCGATCTTCCACGGCCGTATCGACAGGACCCTCTTCGAGACCTCGCTGCGCAGCCGCTCGCCGCGTCGCGAACCGCGTCGCGCCGCGACCAATTGAGGCTGAACTAGACTTCCCCGCCATGGGGCGGGGAACCAAGTCGAAAACGCTCGCTGACCTGCTGCCGCTCGCGGCTCAGGTTTACGGCGATACGCCCGCGGTCCGCTACAAGGACGGCGAGCAGTGGGTCGACCGCAGCTTCGCCGAGGTGGTGGAGATCGTGCGGCCGCTGGCCCTCGGACTGGCCGAGCTGGGAGTGGTCAAAGGCGACCGCGTCTCGATCCTCGGCAACACCCGCCCCGAGTGGACCTACTTCGACTTCGCGGCGCTTTCGATCGGCGCCACCGTGGTCCCGATTTACCAGACCAACTCGCCGGAGGAGTGCCGTTACGTCCTCGAGAACTCCGACGCCAAGGTCGTAGTCGTCGAGGACGACGAACAGCTGGAGAAGATCCGCAAGGTCCGCGACCAGCTCCCCCAGCTCGAGCAGGTCGTGAGGATGACCGGCTCCAGCGACGACGCGATCTCGAGCGAGGACCTGACAGCCAAGGGCGCCGGTGGCGACCAGGCCCGCTGGGAGTCGCTCTACTCGGCGGTGACCCCGGCCGACATCTGCACCTTCATCTACACCTCCGGCACCACCGGGCCACCGAAGGGCTGCATCATCAGCCACGGCAACTACCGCTCGATGCTGGACATGATCAACGAGACCAGCGTCATCGAGGGCGAAGACGTCAGCTACCTCTATCTGCCGCTGGCTCACTCCTTCGCGCTGCTGATCCAACTCGGCAGCTTCGACCTCGGGGCCACGCTCGCCTACTGGGAGCGCGACCCGCTGAAGATCCTTCCCAACCTGGCCGAACTGAAGCCGACCTACTTCCCCTCGGTGCCGCGGATCTTCGAGAAGATCTACACCGCCGCCAACAGCGGCATCGAAAAAGAGGGCGGCCTCAAAAAGGCGATCTTCAACTGGGCGATCGGCGTCGGCGCGAAGATGCGCGCGACCGAGCGCAGCGGTCGCAAGCCCGGCTTCCTGCTCGCCCGCCAATACGCCTTCGCCGACGACAAGGTGCTGTCGAAAATCCGCAACCTCTTCGGCGGCAAGTTGCGTCTGGCCGTCTCCGGCGCCGCCCCGATCAATCCTGAGATCCTGCGCTTCTTCGACGCCGCCGGTGTGCTCGTGCTGGAGGGCTGGGGAATGACCGAGACCTCGACCGCGGCGACGATCTCCTCGCCGGAGGACTTCAAGATCGGCACGATCGGCAAACCCTTCCCTGGCTGCGAGGTCAGGATCGCCGAGGACGGCGAGATCCTCGTCAAGGGGCCCAACGTCTTCCAGGGGTACCACAAGAACGAGGAGGCGACGCGGGAGACGATCGTCGACGGCTGGCTCCACACCGGCGACATCGGCGAGATCGACTCCGACGGCTTCATCAAGATCACCGGCCGCAAAAAGGACATCATCATCACCGCCGGCGGCAAGAACATCACCCCTGCCAACCTCGAGGCCGACATCAAGCAACACCCGCTGGTCTCCCAGTGCGTGGTGGTCGGCGACCGCCGCCCCTACCTGGTTGCCCTCGTCACCCTCGACCCCGAAGAGGCCGCCGCCTACGCCAAGGAGCACAACCTCCAGGAGAGTCCCGAGCAGCTCGCCGCCAACGCCGACGTCAAGGCCTCGATCGAAGCCCACGTCGAGGAGATCAACAAGAACTACGCCCGGGTCGAGCAGGTGAAGAAGGTCGCGATCCTCCCCCACGACCTCTCACAGGAAAGCGGCGAGTTGACGCCAACGCTGAAGGTCAAGCGGGCAGTCGTCACCAGCAAGCACGAGCAGGAGATCGAGCAGCTCTACGCCGGCTGAAAGGCCTCCCGTTGAAGCGGGCTCAGGAAGCCTCGCCACTCTGTCGCAGCAGCACAGAAGTCGTCTGCTCCAGCACCCGCCGCCAAGCCGAAGTCTGCTCGGGCTCCTCTTCACCCGCGCGCTCGACTACGCGGCGGACACGGCGCTCGGAGATTTCGAGACCGTGGCGCTCGGCAATCTCCTGGAAGCGGTCGTAATCTTTGGCAAGGGTGGCAGTGACCGATTCGAAGCCGTGGCGGGCGATCTTCAGCCGCCGCGAGTAGTCCATGATCGGGGTGCCGAACATCAGCTCGTCGGTCGGCTCCGGCTCGACCAGGATGATGTCGACCCCCGGGTACTTCTCCTGCCACATCCCGACCGCCTGGTGCAGGCGCTGGTGAGCGATCAGGCGAAAAGTCTGGTTGGCGATCGCCGGCAGGCCCATGTCCGAGACCCGGCGCACGCGGTTGCCGGTGACGGTGGGAATCGTCGTCTCGAAGTCGTTGACGTAAGGCACCAGCGGGTTGACGACGACGATGAACTTGGCGCCCTTTTCGACCGCGATGTCGACGTTGGTCGTCGAGCGGATGCCGCCGTCGACGAGCTGGCGGCCCTTCAGGTCGACGGGCTTATAGACGATCGGCAGGCAGGTCGAGCACTCGATCGCTTTCGAGATCGGCACGTCCGACCAGCCGTCCTCGCCGAAGACGATCCGCTCGCAGGTGTCGAGATCGGTCGCGGTCAGGTAAAGCTCGCGGTCGAGCAGGCGGAAGTCGTTGACGTGGCCAGCATCGATGAGAGCTTCCTCGACGTAGTCGGCGAGCCCGGCGCCGGAGTAGAGCCCGCTCGGCAGCGCCTCGGCGAGGCCGACGCCGATGTCGATCGCCGAGAGCTCGCCGATCCGCGCCAGCTGGCGCACCAGCTCGACCGTGCGCAGCGGCAGCGTCACCGCTTTCGAGAGGAAGCCCAGATAGTTGGGTTTGAGGACCCGGTTGAGATCCAGGTCCTCGAGCTCGGAGGGAACCCGCGTGTTGAGCACCTGCATCATCTCGTCCGGGGTGATGCCGTTGGCGAGCATGCCGGCGACGAAGGAGCCGGCGCTGGTGCCGACGTAGACGTCGAAGTTGTTGACGGTGCTGTTGACCGCGAGCAGATCGAGCGCGCGCAGGGCGCCGATCTCATAGACGCCGCCCGTGAAACCGCCACCGCCGAGGACCAGAGCGGTCTTCGAGGGCTTTTTGCGGCCGCGGGCTTTACGCCTGGGCTTGGACTCGATATCGACGACTTTGCCCATGTAAAACATGATTATCTCAGTCGCGGCGGCTGGCCCGGCCGCTACCCTGCGCCGCACTCGTGTTGGAAGGGACGATGAGACGGGCCTCGATCCTCGTGACGGCGCTCTGTGCCGCCACCTTTTTGCTTGCCGGCGGCGCCCAGGCAAGCCAGGTATGCGACCAGATGCGGGGATTGCTGACCCGGGGCGGCGGGGTGGCGAGCGGGTTGGTGGTCGTCGAGGCCGAAAGCGGAAACGTGGTCTGCGCCCGCGCACCGGGAACTCAGCGATTGCTGGCATCGAACATGAAGCTGTTCACGACGGCGACGGCCCTCTCGCGGCTGGGGCCGGAGAGTCGCATCGCCACCAAGGTCCTCAGCGACGGGCGGATCGACAGCGGCGGCATCCTTCACGGCAGCCTCTACCTGCAGGGCGCGGGAGACCCGACGCTGGGGACGCCGAGCTTCTACAACAGCTACTTGGCCGGCCTCGGCACCAACCTCTTCGCCCTGGTGCCGCAGATCCGCGCCGCCGGGATCCGCTCGATCAGCGGTCGCCTCTATGCCGACGACACGATCTTCGACCGCCTGCGAGGCGTCGCCGACTCCGGCTACGCGACCAGCTCCTACATCGGCCCCCTCTCCGGCCTCGCCTTCAACTCCGGCTTCGCCGGCTCGACCGCCAGCAGCGGCTTCTCCTCCGACCCGGCCAGGCTGGCAGCCACCAAGCTGGCCCGCTCGCTCAGCGCCAGCGGCGTCGCCGTGCCGCCACAGGTCGCCCTGGCGAGGACGCCGGTGGATGCCGAGCAGGTGGCGGTGGTCCGCTCCCCCACCCTGACCCGAATCGTCAACACGACCGACGTCTACTCCGACAACTTCTTCGCCGAGATGCTGATGAAGCTGCTCGGCGCCCGCCTCGGCGGCGTCGGGACGACCGCCGCCGGCACCGCGGTGGTCGAGGACTTCGCCCGGGCGCACGGGTCCGGCGTGCAGGCAATCGATGGCTCCGGCCTGACTCGCTCCAACCGCGCCTCGCCGCGCCAGGTGGTCGACCTGCTGCTGGCGATGCGCGACGATCCCGCCGGCGACGAATTCATCCAGGACCTGGCCCTGACCGGCAAGGAGGGCACGGTCGACGACCGCATGCGCGGCACCGCCGCCTACGGGCGCTGCCGGACCAAGACCGGCACGATCACCGGCGTCAGCAACCTCTCCGGCTACTGCTTCAACGAGAGCGGTCGGATCATGGCCTTCTCGATCCTGATGAACGGGGTCGGCGACACGGGTTACGCCCATCTCCAACAAGACCGCATCGCGGGGCTTGTCGCGGGGTACTGACGGTGGGATGAATTGAGGGACGGCTTGCGTGGTGGGTGGGGTGCCCCTCCATCAGAAGCCGTCGCGCAGCTGGGGCGCGCGGCAAGGGCTCGAACCCCCGTCCTTGAGCTTCTGCTGGAGGGGCACCCCACCCACCCCACGAGTCGCCACCGAACTCCCAAGGTGAGCAGCTTCCGTGAAGGCCTGGCTCCGAGGGTCTGGAGCTTCGTACCCGAGCGCTGCCGTCTGATGAGAGCTGTCCGTGGGAGGCCCTCTATACCCCTCCCCAGAAAGCTCAAGGACAGGGGCTTGAGCCCTCGCCCCGCAACCCAGCTGCGCGACGGCTTTCTGGGGAGGGGTATAGAGGGCCTCTGACAGCTCAGCCCCCGAGCAACGCCAGCAACCCCGCCTCGTCCAGAATCTCGGTCCCAAACGACTCGGCCTTCGCCAACTTCGAGCCAGGGCTCTCCCCGGCGACGACGTAGTCGGTTTTCTTCGAGACCGAGTTGGTGACCTTGCCGCCGGCCGACTTGACCAGCGCCGCCGCATCCTCCCGGGTCAGCTTCGGCAGGGTGCCGGTGAGGACGACCGTCTTGCCCTCCAGCGGGCCACCGCTGGCGCGCCTTTCCGACTCGTCCGCCTCCAGGCGCAGTCGCTTTTCCTTCAGCTTCTCGACCAGCCCCCAGGTTGGCTCGTCGGCGAGCGACTCGGCGATCTGCACCGCCATGATCGGCCCCACCCCCTCGACCTCCTCGATCGCCTCCGGATCGGCCTCGTGGAGGGCGTCGATCGAGCCGAAATGGTTGGCCAGCGCCTCCGCCGTGACGTAGCCCACGCCCGGCAGGCCGAGCGCATAGAGGACGCGCTTGAAGGGGCGCTGGCGCGAGGCGTCGATCGCCGTCACTAGGTTGCGGGCGGAGGTCTCGCCGAAGCGATCGAGCTCGACCAGTTGCTCCTCGGTCAAGTCGTAGATGTCGGCGACGTCGGCGATCACCCCCCGCTTGAGGAACACCGAGGCCTGTTTTTCCCCCAGCCCGTCGATGTCCATCGCGCCCTTGCTGACGAAGTGTTTGACGTGTTGGAAAGACTGCCCGGGACAGCCGGCGCGGTTGGGGCAGATCGTGAAGACCGCCCCCTCGGGCTTGACCGTCTCGGTGCCGCAGGCCGGGCACTTCTTCGGCGGCCGCGGCTTGCGGGCGCGCTTGTTCTTGCGCGGCAGCTTCGGCGAGACCACCTGCGGGATCACGTCTCCCGCGCGCATCACGACGACCTCGTCGCCGTCGCGGACGTCCTTGCGTTCGAGGTCCTCCTCGTTGTGAAGCGTCGCGGTGCTGACCGTGACGCCGCCGACGTGAACCGGCTCCAGCATCGCGAAGGGCACCAGATGGCCGGTGCGGCCGACGTTCCAGACGACACTGTTCATGGTCGTCGTCGCCGTCGTCGGCGGGAACTTCCAGGCGATCGCCCAGCGCGGCTCGCGACCGACCACGCCCAGCTCCCGCCACAGCGCCCGCTCGTCGACCTTGACGACGACGCCGTCGATCTCGTAGTCGAGCGTCTCGCGCCGCTGCTCCCACCAGTGGCAGCGCTCGACGACACCCTCGACCCCCCGGTGGTGGTCGGTATCGGGATTGACCTTGAAGCCGCGCGCGCTCAGCCACTCGACCTCGTCCATGTGGGTGGCGAGGTCGAGGCCGCGGACGGCGCCGATCCCGTAGATCCAGTTCGAGAGCGGCCGTTCGGCGGCAAGGGCCGGGTCGAGCTGGCGGATCGAGCCGGCGGCGGAGTTGCGCGGGTTGGCGAAGGTCGGTTCCTCGGCTTCGGCGCGGCGCTCGTTGAGGGCTTTGAAGGCCGCTATCGGCAGATAGATCTCGCCCCGCACTTCGATCAGCTCGGGGGCATCCTCGATCCGCAGCGGGATCGAGCCGATCGTGCGCAGGTTCTGGGTCACGTCCTCCCCCACCCGACCGTCGCCGCGGGTGGCGCCGCAGACCAGGACCCCGTTCTCGTAGGTGAGCGAGATCGCCAGGCCGTCGATCTTCGGCTCGCTCGTGTAGCTGAACTCCGAGGCGGCAATGTCGAGCCGCTTCAGGTAGTTCGCCAGCCGCGCCTCCCAGGCCCGCAGCTCCTCCTCGTTGCGGGCGTTGCCGAGCGAGAGCATCTGCTCGATGTGCTCCACCTGCTGGAAGCGCTCCAGCGGCGGCGCCCCCACCCGCTGGGTGGGCGAGTCCGGCGTGCGCAGCTCTGAGTGCTCGGCCTCGAGCTGGCGCAGCTCGTTCAGCAACGCGTCGTACTCGTCGTCGCCGATCTCGGGATCGTCGTGGACGTAATAGAGCTTGTTGTGATGCTCGAGCTGACGGCGCAGCTCGGCGGCGCGTTGCTGAGCGGAGTCGTTCACGCCGCCGGCGCGCAGGCCGCCAGCATCTCCTCGAAGCCCCAGCCGCGCAGCCGCTCCAGCCCGCCGTGGTCGGTGAGGTCGAAGTGGATCGGGGTGACCGAGATCCGCCCTTGCGCCACCGCGAAGAGATCGGTGCCCTCGATCTCCTCGTAGCCCGGCTGCCAGCCGTAGATCTCGTAGCGACGGCGCCCGCCCTCGGACTCCTCGCCGACCAGCTTCAGCTCGTCGTTGTAGATCCGTTTGCCGAGCTTGGTCACCTCCACCCCGTGCGGTCCGCCGGCGGGGCAGTTGACGTTGATCAGCGTCGCCTCCGGCATCCGCTCGCTGGCGAGGCGCGCCACCAGCTGCGCCGTGAAGGCCGCGGCGACGGCGAAGTCGAAGCGGCCGCTGACGTAGCCCATGCCGCCGGCCGAGGATTGCTGGGAGAGCGCCACCGCGGGAATGCCGAGCACGATCCCCTCCAGCGCCGCCGCCACGGTGCCCGAGTAGGTGATGTCGTCGCCGAGGTTGGCGCCGTGGTTGATGCCGGAGACGATCAGGTCCGGGCGACCGCCGACCAGGCCCAGCTCGGCGAAGCGGACGCAGTCGACCGGGGTCCCGTCGGTGGCGTAGCCGCGGTCGCCATCGCCGAACTCGACCTCCTCGATGCTGAGCGGCGAGCGGGTGGTGATGCTGCGGGCGGTGGCGCTGCGGTTGGAGTCGGGGGCGATCACGTCGACCTCGACGTCGTCGAGCTCGCGCAGCGCCCGTCGCGCCGCCTGCAGGCCGGGAGCGGAGATGCCGTCGTCGTTGGTCAGGAGGATGCGCACGGGCCTGATTCTAGGTGTAGGAGACGGACTCCAGATAGAGCCCGTGCGGCGGCGCCGTTTCCCCGGCCGCGGGGCGGGGAGCGCCGGCCAGCAGCTTGGTGAAGCTCTCCACCGTACGGCGCCCGGAAGCGACCTCGAGCATGGTGCCGACCAGGATCCGCACCATGTTGCGCATGAAGGCGTCGGCGCTGACGCGAAAGGCGAGGATGTCGGCACCCCGGTCCTCCCAGGCCGCGGCGAATATCTCGCGTTCGAAGTGGACGTGGTCGGTCTGACTTGGGGTGAAGGCGGTGAAGTCGTGCCTGCCGGGCAGGACGGCGGCGCAGGCGTCGAGCCCCTCGCGATCGACGCGGTGAGGCCACCAGAGCGACCGGCCCCGCTCGAACGGGCTCGATGGGCGCCGGGTCAGGAGCCGGTAGCGATAGCTGCGTGAGGTGGCGTCGTTGCGGGCGTCGAACCCCGGCACGGCCGGGGTGGCGGCGGTGACGGCGAGGTTGGCGGCGGTGATGCCGTTCAGCCGTCGCACGAGGTCGCCGGGCACGTCGGTGGCGACGGCGAAGCTGGCCACCTGGCCCCAGGCGTGAACGCCGGCGTCGGTGCGACCGGCGACGGTCAACGCGATCGGTTCGCGCAGGATGGTCTCCAGTGCCGCCTCCAACTCAGCCTGGACCGTGCGCATGCCCGGCTGCCGGGCCCAGCCGGCGAAGCCGGAGCCGTCGTATTCGATATCGAGGCGGAAGGAGCCGGAGCTCAAACCAGCTCTAGGTACACCATTTCGGTGCTGTCCGAGCGGCGCGGGCCGAGCTTGACGATGCGGGTGTAGCCGCCGGGACGGGTCGCGTAACGTGGTGCCACCTCGTCGAACAGCTTGTGCACGATGAACTTGTCGTTGTGCAGCGTCGAGAGCGCCTGCCGGCGGGCATGGAGATCGCCGCGTTTGGCCAGCGTGATCAGTTTCTCGACCTCGGGCTTGACCGCCTTGGCCTTGGCCTGGCTGGTCTGGATCCGCTCGTGCTGGATCAGCTGCTTGGAGAGGTTGGAGAGCAGCGCCTCGCGGTGCGAGGCGTCGCGACTGAGCTTGTTCCGTTTCTTACGGTGACGCACAGGGTTCTCCGCTTCGCTCTCGCCGTTGTCTCAGTCTTGCTGGAGATCGAGGCCGCGGGCGTGCAGGGTCTCGATCACTTCCTCGATCGACTTCGAGCCGAAGTTGGGAATCGCGTTCAGTTCCCCGCGCGATTTGCGCACGAGATCGCCGACGGTCTGGACGCCGGCGCGCTTGAGGCAGTTGTAGGAGCGAACACCCAGTTCCAGCTCCTCGATCAGGATCTCGTCGAGGCCGTTGCTGCTGGCCCCCCCTTCGCCGGCCGGCGAAGAGAGCGAGTCCGCGGGCAGGGCCGGGATCGGTTCGCGCGCGGTCAGCTCCTCGACCCGCTCGGCGTC
This sequence comes from uncultured Solirubrobacterales bacterium, assembly GCA_963811375.1. Taxonomy (GTDB): domain Bacteria; phylum Actinomycetota; class Thermoleophilia; order Solirubrobacterales; family 70-9; genus VAYN01. The sequence continues at coordinate 2,102 of CAWEQY010000008.1, read as the reverse complement.
GGTGAAGATCGCCAGGCTCTTGATCAGGATCTCCGAGGCCTCGCGCAGCGACGCCGCAGGCTCGATCGAGCCGTCGGTCTCGAGGTCGAGGGTGAGTTTGTCGAAATCGGTCCGCTGCCCAACGCGAGCGGCAGCGACCGAGTAGGAGGCGCGGCGGATCGGTGAGAAAATCGAGTCGATCGGGATCACGCCGATCGGCTGCTCGTCGGACTTGTTCTCTTCCGCCGGCGAGTAGCCGCGGCCGCGGCCGATGGTCAGGTAGACCTCGAGTTTGGTTTTCTTCTCCAGCGTCGCGATCGGCGCCTCGGGGTTGAGGATCTCGACGCCGGAGGGCAGGTCGATGTCCTTGGCCCTGACCTCGCCGGGGCCGGTGGCGACCAGCGGCGCCTCGACCTCATCGGCGTCGGTATGCATCCGCACGACCAGGTCCTTGAGGTTGAGGATGATGTCGGTGACGTCCTCCTTGACACCGGGCACGGTCGAGAACTCGTGCGCGACGCCCTCGATGCGGACGCTGGTAATTGCGGCGCCGCCCAGCGAGGAAAGCAGGACGCGTCGAAGGCTGTTGCCGAAGGTGTAGCCGAAGCCCTTGTCGAGCGGCTCGATGGTGAAAGTGCCGCGTCGGTCGTCGACCTTCTCGGAGGTGATGCGGGGGACCTGGAAATCAGTGGTCATGAGTTCCTTGCGTATGCGTGTTCAGAAATTTCGGGTTCCGGGCTACTTGGAGTAAAGCTCGACAATGAGCTGCTCCTGGACCGGCGCCGAGATCTCGGAGCGCTCGGGGTAGCGCAGGATCTTGGCGGTGAGGGCATCGTGATCGGCCTGCAGCCAGGCCGGGACGGTGGAAACGAGTTCCGTCGCCCGCTGAATCGTGTCGGTGGCGGACGATCCGGCCTTGATCGAGATGATGTCCTCGGGACGAACTTGGTAGGAGGGGATGTCGACGCGGCGGCCGTTGATCATCCAGTGCCCGTGGCTGATCAGCTGCCGCGCCTGGCGGCGCGAGGCGGCGAAGCCGAGGCGAACCAGGACGTTGTCGAAGCGCGACTCGAGCAGCCGCAGCAGGTTCTCGCCGGTGACGCCGTCCTGGCGCGAAGCCTTGTCGTAGTAGGCGCGGAACTGTTTCTCCAGCACCTGGTAGTAGCGGCGCGTCTTCTGCTTCTCGCGCAGCTGCACCCGGTACTCGGACTGCCTCATCCGGCCGCGGCCGTGCTCGCCAGGCGGGTAGGAGCGGCGCTCGACGCCGCACTTGTCGGTGAAGCAGCGCTCGCCCTTGAGGAAAAGCTTCTGGCCCTCGCGCCGGCACTGCTTGCACTGCGGGGAGGTGTCGCGAGCCATTAGACGCGCCTCCGCTTCTTCGGGCGGCAGCCGTTGTGGGCCTGCGGGGACACGTCCTTGACGGTGGTCACGTCCAGCCCAGCCGCCTGCAGTGAGCGAATTGCCGTCTCGCGGCCCGAGCCGGCGCCCTTGGCGAAGACTTCGACCCGCTCCAAACCGTGTTCCATGCCCTTCTTGGCGGCGGCGTCGGCGGTCACCTGGGCTGCGAACGGCGTCGACTTGCGCGAGCCTTTGAAGCCCACGGAGCCGGCCGACTCCCAGGCAATCACGTTGCCGTCGGTGTCGGTCAGGGTGACGATCGTGTTGTTGAAAGAAGTCTTGATGTGGGCCTGCCCGTAGGTGACGTTCTTGCGGACGCGACGACGGGTGCGCCCCTTGCTGGGTTTTTTCTCGGCCATGTCTGCTCCTAGACCTTGCGCTTGCCGGCGATGCTGAGGCGCCGCGGTCCCTTGCGCCCGCGGGCGTTCGTCTTCGTGCGCTGGCCGCGAACCGGCAGGCCGCGACGGTGACGCAGGCCGCGGTAGGAACCGATCTCCATCAGGCGTTTGACGTTCTGCGAGCGTTCGCGCCGCAGGTCGCCCTCGACCTCGCGGTTGTCGACCGCGTCGCGCAGTTTGATGACCTCGTCCTCGGTCAGGTCCTTGCCCTGGGTGCCGGGGTCGATTTTGGTCTCCTCGAGGATCTTCTGGGCGGTCGAGTGACCGATCCCGAAGATGTAGGTGAGACCGACCTCGATCCGTTTGTTCACGGGGATATTGACCCCG
>CAWEQY010000007.1:0-308371 GCA_963811375.1 uncultured Solirubrobacterales bacterium | reverse complement strand
CGTCCGGGCGCCGCTCGCGGATCATTCCGGGCGCCGTGTAGAGGTGGTAGTCGTGGAGCATCACCAGCGGCCGCTCCTGGCCCTCGATCTGGGCCACCACCGCCTCGGCGATGTCGCCGTTGACCGCCTGGTAGCCGAAGTCCCAGGCGTCGAGCTCCTCCTGGCGGATGTCCGGCGCGTTGGAGAGGTCCCAGAGGTAGTGCTGGATGAACCAGAGGATCGGGTTGGCGATCACGTTGTAGAAGCGGTCGTAGGCTTCGGCATCGCTGCCGACCAGCCGCACCCGGTAGTCGATGCCGTCGATCGAGAGCTCGACCGGGCCGCCCTGCTCCTCCGCCACGGCGACGTCCTCGTCGGTCATCGCCGAGGCGATCCAGAGCGCGTCGCGGTGGGAGACGAGGCCCGAGAGGGCGGTCACCAGGCCACCGCCGCCACGACGCAGAGTTCGCTCCCCGCCCTCGTCGCGCTCGAACTGGAGCGGGCCGCGGTTGGAGACGATGATCAGCGGCGAGGAGTCCACGCCGCAGAGGTTAAGGGTTGACCCTCGGGGTCAGGTGTCGAGGTCTGTGAGCAGACCGAGCCAGTCGCGCAGCAACCGCGGCGAGAGAAACTCGCGGCGGGCATGCTCCTTGCCGGCACGGCCGAGGCGCCTGCCCAGCTCCGGGTTGGCGAGGATCTCGAGGCTGCGCTGGGCGCACTCCGACGGCGAGTCGACGAGGAAGCCGGTCTCGCCGTTCTCGATCTGCAACGGGATGCCGCCGACGTTGCCGCCGATCGTCGGGCGCCCCTTCCAGAGCGCCTCGGTGACGGTTAGGCCGAAGCCCTCGCGGATCGACTTCTGCAGGCAGACGTCGGACTGCGACTGGAAGGCGTTGACCTCGATCGCGCCGACGTTGTTGAGGTTGCTGAGGATCTTGATGTCGGGATCGTTGTCCGCGTATTCGTAGGTCTTCTGGAAGTACTCGCGACCCTCGGGGTCGTCGCTGGCCATCGAGCCGACCATCGCCAGCTGCGCCTCCGGCACCTGCTCGGTGACCTCGCGGTAGGCGTCGATGACGCCGATCGGGTCCTTCCAGGGATCGAAGCGGGAGACCTGGGTCAACAGCGGCCGGTCGGGATCGATCCCGAACTGTTTGCAGACGAAGGCGGCGTCCTCGGGCGAGAAGGCCATGTTCTTCGGCGAGAGCGGATCGATCGCCGGCGGGATGATGTTGACACCCTCGCGGCCCTTGGCATCCATCCCGTTGGGGACGTACTGCGGCAGGTGCCAGACGCTGGCGTCGTATTCCTCGATCATCGGCAGCAGCCGCTCGATCGGCGCCGGGTTCGGGGTCGAGAGGTCGATGTGGCAGCGCCAGATCCAGCGCTTGCCCTTCTCCAGGGCGCCGCGGCGGAGGCCGATCGGCTGCGGGTCGTGGACGATCACCGCGTCCCACTCGCCTTCCAGCCCATCGGCGTTGATCTTGTTGATTTCGTCGAAGACGGCCCACTGCTCGTCGCTCAGCGTCTCCTCGGCCCCCTGCAGCGAGTTGTGCAGGAGCTTGGTGGCGTTGAAGAACTCCTCTTTGCCGAAGATCACGTGCCAGTGCGCGTCGAGGCCGATGTCCCGCATCAGCGGCACGATCGTGTAGAGGATCTCCGAGACGCCGCCGCCGAACGCCGTGGCGCTGACGTGGAGGACGCGCTTGCCTTTGAGCGGCTCGGCCAGCTCGCGGATGCGCTCGATCGTCTCCTTGCCGACTATGTGTTGATAGTCGGTGAGGGACTTCTGGCCAAGTGCGACTTCCTGAAGCAAGGGCGGAGTTCTACACCTCCGGGCGGCGAAGTGGCGTCTAGCCGCCGGAGACGGAGTCGGGGCGCTCGCCCAAAGTGACCTCGATCTGCCGCTTCTCGCCGTCGCGAAGGACGGTCATCGTCACTTTTTCGCCGGGCTTCTTGGTGGCGACGAGACGGGCGAGATCGTCGGGCCGGATCACCTTGTGTCCTTCGATTTCGAGGATGACGTCGCCGCCGGTGCGGTATTCGCCGGCCTGGAAGCGCAGTTTCTTGGCGCCGCCCTCGAGGCCGGCTTTCTCCGCCGGGCCACCCGGCACGACTTCGGCCAGCAGGCCACCGAAGGTGGTGTCGAGGCCGAGCTTGGCGGCGAGCTGGGGGTAGAGCGCTTGGCTGGAGACACCGATGTAGGCGTATTCGGCGCTACCGTCTTCCTTCAGCTGGGCGATCGAGCGCTCGATCGCCGAGATCGGCACCGCGAAGCCGACGCCGCTGTTGCTGCCGGAGCCGGTCTCGATCTGCTGGTTGATGCCGATCACGCGGGCGCCGGCGTCGAGCAGGGGGCCGCCGGAATTGCCGGGGTTGATCGAGGCATCGGTCTGGATCGCCCCCTCGATCTGGAAGTCCGTGAGCGATTTGACCGAGCGGTCGGTCGCCGAGACGATCCCGCTCGAGAGCGACTGCTGCTCGCCGAAGGGGCTGCCGATCGCCGCCACCGGTTGGCCGACCTGGAGCTTGTCGTCGTCGCCGAGCTCGAGCGGGTGCAGGGGGAAGCCGTCGGGGTCGACTTTGAGCAGGGCGACGTCGACGAAGGGATCGAAGCCGACGATCTCAGCCTCGACCACGTTGCGGTCGGGGAACTCGACGAAGACTTCCTTGGCGGGCTTGCGCCTGCCGCTGGATTCGTCGGTGACGACATGGGCGTTGGTGACGATCTCGCCGTCGCTGTCGAGGACGAAGCCCGAGCCCTCGGCGGCGCCGGCGCTGCCGCCGAAGATCGAGCGGATCGTGACCACGCCCGGGGAGGCCTCGCGGTAGACCTCGGCGGCGTCGAAGCCGCTGGCGGCGGTCTCGACGATCACCTGTGGAGACGGCTCCGACTGGGCGGCGGTCTCGCTGGTGGCCCCCGGGTCGCCGCCGTCGCTGGAGCCGCAGCCGGCAAGCAGCGCCAGGCAGAGCAGCAGGGCCGTCAGGCCTGTCCGGGTGCTCACGCCGGGGCCTTGGCGAGGGTGTCCGCGGGACGGCCCTCGGCCGCCAACGGAGCCGGCGGCAGGTCAAGCGTGAAGGCGGTGAAGCGGCGGCTGGAGCTGATCGTGATGCGACCGTCCATGCGCTGGGCGAGCTCGCTGGCGATCGCCAGCCCGAGGCCGGAGCCGCCGGCCTTGTCGGCCGTGTAGAAGCGCTCGAAGATCCGGCTCTGCACGCGCTGGGGTATCCCCGACCCCTCGTCGGAGACGGTCAGCTCGGCGCGGCGATTGACGGAGTAGGTGGTCACGGTGACCTTGGTGCCCTCGGGAGTGTGGGTGAGGGCGTTGTCGAGGAGGATACGGATGATCTGACGCACGCGGTCGGGGTCTCCCTGAGCAATCGCAGGTCGCTCGGGAGTGCGCAGCTCCAGGCGCGAGCCCCGGAGTTCGGCGCGGGGCCCGAACTCCCGCGTTACCTCGCGCGCCAACTCGCCGAGGTCGACGTTGCGCGCCTGCATCACCATCGCCCCGGCGTCGAGCTGGGAGAGGTCGAGCAGGTCGACGGTCAGCTTCGTCAGCCGGTCGATCTGCTGGCGCATCGTGCGCACGAACTCGGCCCGCTCCTCCGGGCTCGGGTCCTCCTCTTCGAGCAACTCGACGAAGCCGCCGAGGCTGAAGATCGGCGTGCGCAGCTCGTGCGAGGCGTTGGCGATGAACTGCTTGCGGGCGCTGTCGAGCTCGGCCAGGCGGCGCTGCATCTCGTTGAAGGTGCGGGCGAGCTGGCCGAGCTCGCCGACCCCGACGGAGGCGACGGGGATCGTCGTCTCGAAGTTGCCGTCGGCGACTTTGCGGGCGGCGTCCTTGAGACGACTGACGCTGTCGATCGCTACATGAGTCGAGTAGACCCCGATCAGGGTCGTCAGGGTTGCCGCGACGAGGCCGCCGACGACGATCTGGGCCTTGACCGCGGAAAGGCCGCTGCCGGCACCGCCGATGACGACGACCGAGAGATAGACGACGAGCACGGTGGCGACGCTGATGCCAACCGCCGTCAGGGTATAGCGGCTGCGAAAGTAGCTGAGCCTGAAGCGCCGCACCGCCTCGGCTACTCCTTGAACCGGTAGCCGACCCCGCGCACGGTGAAGAGGAACTCGGGCTGCTTGGGGTCGCTCTCCAGCTTCTCTCTGAGGTGCCTGATGTGGACGTCGACGGTGCGCGGGTCGCGGTACTCGGAGTCGCCCCAGACGTGCTCGAGCAGGGTCTCGCGGGTGAGTACGCGGCCGGGCGAGCGGGCCAGAGCGCCGAGGATCTCGAACTCGACGTAGGTGACCCGGATCTCCTCCTCGCGCAGGGTGACCATGCGGCGGTCGAAGTCGATCGTCATCTCGCCGCACTCGATCGACCCGTTCTCGGGCGCCTCGCCCCCCATTCGCGAGCGCCGCAGGGCGGCTTTGACGCGGCTGCGGAACTCGCGCATCGAGAAGGGCTTGGTGATGTAGTCGTCGGCGCCGACCTCGAGGCCCGCGACCTTGTCGGTCTCGCTGCCTTTCGCGGTCAGCATGATGATCGGCACCTGGCTGTGGGTGCGCAGCTGGCGGCAGACTTCGACCCCGTCGAGACGGGGCAGCATCAGGTCGAGGATGACCAGATCGAAGCGGCCCTCTTCGAAGCGCTGCAGGGCTTCGTTGCCGTCGAGGGCGGAGGTGACGTGGTAGCCGTCCTTGCGCAGGGGATAGCTCAAGAGCGTCTGAATCGACTGCTCGTCGTCGACAAGGAGAATGCGGGCCGTCCCGTTAGCCACCGACTAAGGGTAATGCGACGGGAAGGTTGGACGCATGTGCGAGTACCCAGAACTAAGGATCTGAGGCCCCAGGCCGATAAAGGGAGCGATGCAGTCACAGGAACTCAAGAGCCTGGTCGAGTCCGGCCACTACAAGCCCGATCCCTCCCGGATCGCGGCGGCGATGCTGCAGCGCCGCGGCGTCCGCGAGCTGCTGATCGGCGGCAACCCCGCGCTCAGTCGAGCTGGTCGAACCCCGCCGCCGCCACAGTCCCCCCGCCGGGCAGCCTGATCTCGACGCCCCCGCCGGCGTGGATCTCGCCGATTCGCGTCAGCGTCGCTTCATCCGCTTCCGCCATTCGCCTCCGTGCATTCGTGAGCCGGTCCAGCGGCAGCGCCGCCAGCAGCTCGTAGTCCTCGCCCCCTGAGGCCGCCAGCTCGAGCGGGTCGCGACCGGCCGCTGTGGCGATCTCGGCGACCCCGGCCGCCAGCGGCAGGGCGCCGGCATCGATGCGGATGCCGACCTCGCTCGCCGCGGCGAGGCGGGTGGCGTCGCCGCCGAGGCCGTCGCTGAGGTCGATCATCGCTCGCGCCCCCGCCGCGGCCAGTGCCTGGCCGGCGGCGAGCCTCGCGGTGGGGTCGAGCTGGCGCGCTCGCAGCGCCGCCGCAACCTGCTCCGGCAGGGATGCCGCCAGCTGCGGCTGTTCGAGCAGCAACAGGCCTGCCGCGGCACCGCCGAGCTCCCCGGTCACGACCAGCGCATCGCCCGGCTGGGCACCGTCGCGCCCGATCAGCTGGGCGGGGTTGGCGGCGTGCCCGACCACGGTGACGGCGAGGGTCAGGGCCGGGGCCCGGGTGACGTCGCCGCCCGCCAGGGTCGTCCCGGTCGCCGCCGCCAGCGCGACGATCCCGTCGATCAGCTCGAGGCAGTCCTCCTCGCTGAGATCGCTCGGCACGCCGACGGCGACGTAGGCCTCGCCGGCCTCCGCTCCCATCGCCGCCAGGTCCGAGAGTGCGCTGGCCAGCGCCTTGCGACCGATCTGGGTGAGCGTCGCCGTCTCGCGGCGAAAATGGATGCCCTCGACCAGCGCGTCGATCGAGGTCGCGGTAGCGGCGCCGGGGACGGTGACGGCGGCGTCGTCGCCGCTGCCGCGGAGGACTCGGGGCCCCGCCGGGGGTAGTCGTTCCCGCAGCTTCGCCAGCAGCTCGAACTCGCCCATCGGCTGACTATCCCAAACCCGGCCCGGTCGCCCGGCCGGGAGGCCCCCGCGAGCGGTTGGCGCTGCCGCCGTCACTAAGGTGCGCCTGACGTGGAGCGCCGCCAGCCATTTCTGCACCGGGTCGGTGAGGCCGGAGCGAGGTTCGGGACCCGCCCGCCGCGCAGCCGCCGGGTCCGCCTCGCCCTTCAGGTGGGGCTCGCCTTCCTCATCTTCGGCTTCCTCGTCCTCACCGTCATCGACCAGTGGTCGGAGATCCAGAGCGAAGGGGTCCACTTCCACGTGGTCTGGCTGGCCCCGGCGATCGTCATCCTGCCGCTCTTCTACGTCTTCAGCGCCCTGGGTTGGGAGTTCATCCTGCGCTTCCTCGGCCACCCGATCGGGTTCGGCCGTGCCCAGGTCGCCTGGGGCCAGCCACTCCTGGCGCGCTACGTGCCGGGCAGCGTCCTCTACGTGCTCGGGCGGGTGCTGCTCTCCGAGCGGGCCGGGGTGCCGCGCCGGATCACGATCGCCAGCATCGTCTACGAACAGGCGATCTCGGCGACCTCGGCGATCGTCGTCGCCGCCTACTTCATCGTCAACCACCCCGACCTGCAGGGACAGCCGCTGCGCTGGGCGGTGCTGCTGCTGATTCCGGCCGCGATCGTGGTGCTGCACCCGCGCGTCTTCGGGCCGCTTGCCAACCGGGCGCTGAACGCCTTTGGCCGCGAGCCGTTGCCGGCGGTGCTGCCGCTGCGCGGGGTCATCTCCCTGATCGTCTTCTACTCGCTGAACTGGGTGGTGGTCGCGCTCGGCATCTACTGCGTCGCCCGCTCGGTCACCCACATCCCCTTCAACGACATCCTCCTGGTCGGTTCCGCCCAGGCGATCGGCTACTTCGCGGCGCTGGTGACGCTGGTCGCCCCGGCCGGGCTCGGCGTCCGCGACGCCGCCTTCGCCTGGGGGCTGAAGGCGGCGCTGCCGGGCAAGAGCTTCGCGCTCGGCTCGTTGATCGCGATCGCCGTCCGCGGCGTGATGACGGTGGGCGAACTCCTCTATGTGGGGGCGGTCACCCTGCTCGGCCGCCGCGAGGGTTGGAGCGTCGCCACCGGCATCCTCCATCCCTCGCCGGAGGAGCAGGAGGCGGGGCCGGATGGCGGCGGGCACTCGCCCGAAGTTCTCTAAAGGGGGATGCGGGCGCCCAGTTGGTAGGCGGTCAGGACGAGGGCGAGGAGCTGGAGCGCACGGTCGCGGGAGATCGCCGCCAGCGGCAGTGGCCAGACGAGGTACCAGGGAAGAAGCCAGGCGCTCGCCAGCAGCAGGCCGAGTGCGGTCCAGCCGGCGGCGCGGACCCAGTCGTAGCCGCGCCAGGTCCAGAGCAGCAGCTCGAGGAAGAGGGTGAGGAAAAGGGTGAGGGCGAGGATGCGGACCGCGTCCGGGTCGATGCCGGTCAGCCGGGCGACCGCGATCGGGATGCTCATGTAGCTGGTCCGCCCCTGGTTCTCCCCGGCGAGGCTGAGCGCGGCCAGCCAGTCCCAGCCAAAGGCGAGGTGGGCCGCCCCGCCGGTGACCGCGACCGCCAGCGCGGCACCCGCCAGGAGTCGAACGAGCGAACGCCGGTCGACGGGTCTGTCTCCCTCCGCATAGGGGTGCTTGCGGCCCGTCGATCCTGGTCGGGCGGTGGCGAGGAGGGCGAAGGGGGCGATGAAGGCGGCGGAGGCCTTGATCGCGATCGCGGCGAGGAGCGCGGCTCCGCCGGCGAGCTCGCGGGTACTGAGGATGGCGGCGACGGCGAGCATCGCCAGCAGCATCGTCAGGCCGTCGTTGTGGGCGCCGCCGACGACGTGGACGAGGACGAGTGGGTTGAGGGCGACGAAGGCGGCGGCGCGCAGCGGGTCGACGCCGCGCCAGGCGGCCAGGCGGGCCACGAGTGCGGCGAGGCCGAGGACGGAGAGCGCGGCGAGCGCCTTCAGGGCGGCGATCGCGACGCCCACCGGCAGCCAGGCGAGCGGGTAGGTGGCGAGGGTGAAGAGGGGGCCGTAGGCACTGGTCGCTTCGGTCCAGGTGACGTCGGCGTAAGCCGGGTTGGCGGCAGCGGCGAGCGGCGGGTAGACGTAGGGGTCGAGGCCGTGGACGACCCCGAGCCGGGCGTAGTCGAGGTAGCTGTAGACGTCGTGAGAGAGGAGGACCGGAGCGACGGCGAAGCCGGTCACGGCGATGACGATCGCGCTCCAGACGAAGCGTCGGCCGAGCGCCGGCGCGGCGGCGAGGATGCCGAGATAGGCCGCGAAGCCCACCCAGATCAGGGCATAGGCAACCGCCGGGTCGATGCTCGGCTACCCGCCGCCCGCCGAGCCGCCGCCGGTACCGGCTCCGCCACCACCGCTGACCGAGGGTGGCGGTGGGGGCAGCGGCGCCGGTTCCTGGCCGGCCCCGGGCGCGTAGGCATCGGGGTCGTATTCGCTCGGGTCATAGCCGCCCACCGCGGCGGTGCCGGGCGGCGGCGGCTCACTGTTCCCAGCGCCCGCCGCGCCGGCGCTGTCGCTGGGGCCGGCCTGGGTGAAGTGGCCGTAGTAGGGGGCCCAGCTGATCGACTTCTCCGGCTCCTCGAATTCCTCACAGGGGACGCCACCGTTGGAGTAGAGGGAGTGCCAGATTTCAGCCGGGAAGGTGCCGCCGAACACCGTCATGCCGTGGACGCTGGACATCGAGATGTCGTTGGACTCGGGGTAGCCGACCCAGACCGCGGTCGCCAGGTTCGGCTGGTAGCCGGAGAACCAGGCGTCGGTGTATTCGTCGGTGGTCCCGGTCTTGCCTGCCTGGCCGGCACAGCCGGTGTAGGCCGCGGTGCCGGTCCCTTCGGTGATGTTGTCGTGGAGCAGTTTCGTCACCTCGTAGGCGACCGGTTCGGGCAGTACGCGCTTCGCCTCCGCCTCCTGGGGCCGGTCGACCTTGCCGCCCGGAAAGGTCACCTCCTCGACCGAGACCGGGTCGTGGTGGATGCCGCCGGAGGCGAGGGTCGCGTAGGCGTCGGTCAGCTCGAGCGGGGTGACGCCGAGGCGCAGGCCGCCGATCCCCTCGGCCGGGATTCCGTCCAGCGGCGTCGTGATCCCCATCGATTTGGCGGTCTGGGCGACGCTCTTGGGGCCGACGTCGAGGTCGAGCTGGGCGAAGACGGTGTTGTCGGAGGTGACGGTCGCCTGCTGCAGGTTGACCGTGCCCTGGTAGCCCTCGTCGGCGGTGGCCACCGACCAGTGGCCCCAGTGCGGCAGGTCGAGGTCGAGCGGTTTCGACGTGTAGTAGGTCGAGTAGGGATCGATTCCCTGCTTGATCGCGGTGGTGAGGACGAAGGCCTTGAAGGTCGAGCCCGGTTGGCGCCGGCCCTGAGCTGCGAGGTTGAACTGGCTTTCGGCGTAGTTGGAGCTGGAGACCATCGCCCGGATGTGACCGTTGCGGGGGTCGATCGAGACCAGCGCCGAGGAGGGGTCGGTCGAGTAGGGGAGGGCCGAGCGCATCGCTTCGAGGCCGACCCGTTGCAGGTCCGGGTCGATCGTGGTCTGCACCTCGAGTCCACCGCGGCGCACGGTGTTGACCCCGTACTCGCTGATCAAATCGTTCTCGACGTAGTCGAAGAAGTAGGGCTGGCGGTGCTCGAAGTAGTCGTTGGAGACGTTGAGGCCGAGGCCCGCCGCCGCCGCCGCCCGGGCGCGGTCGCGGGAGACGTAGTCGAGCTTGGCCATCTGCCGCAGAACCTGGTTGCGCCGGGAAAGGGCCGCTCCCGGATTGAGGATCGGGTTGTATTCGGAGGGCGCCTGGGGCAGCCCGGCCAGCAGCGCCGCCTGCGGCAGGTCCAGCCTCCAGACCGGTTTGTCGAAGTAGATGCGCGAGGCGGCCTGGACTCCCACCGCGGTGCTGCCCTCGATCGTCCCGTAGGAGGCGATGTTGAGGTAGGAGCCGAGGATCTGCTGGCGGGAGTGGCGCTTTGCGTACTCCATCGCCAGCTTCGCCTCGACGATCTTGCGCTCGAGGTTCTGCTGCGGGTTGTTGATGCAGAGGTTGCGAACCAGCTGCTGGGTGATCGTCGAGCCGCCCTCGACCGCCTTGCCGGCTTCGAGGTCCTTGACCGCGGCACGCAGGATGCCCTCGGGGTCGACGCCGCCGTGCTCGTAGAAGCGCTGGTCCTCGATCGCCACCGTCGCCAGCTGCACGCTCTTGGGGATCCGCTCGATCGAGACCGGGGTGCGGGCTTCGTCGGCGGCGATCACGCCCAGCTTGCTGCCGTCAGCGGCGTAGAGGGCCGAGTTGCCGCCCTTGTCGATCGGCCTGCAGGTGGCGAGCGAGGGCGCGTCGGCGGCGACGTCGAGGACCCAGGAGGTGACGGCGATCGCGGCGATCGCGATCGCGGCGAGGACGCCGCCGCCGACGATCAGGAGCTTGCCGCCGATCCCACCGCGGCGTCGCTGGCGTCGCCGGTTGCGCTGCGTCATCGAGTGGAGACTACGCCGCCTGGGCGAGCGCTCAGGCCTGCGTGTCTTCGGTCGAGTGATTGTGGACGGTGCCTTCGACCAACAGCTGGTTCGGGATCACGAAGTGGCTGCCGTCGCCGGGGTCGACGTAGGTGTAGGAGAGGGTGATGTCGGTGACCCGGCCCTCGTTCTCTTCGAAGGTGATGCGGTCGCCGATCCGGAACGGCTGCGAGACCGCGATCTGAACGCCGGCGACGAGGTTGCCGATCGTGTGCTGGGCGGCGAAGCCGACGATCAGCCCGAGCACCGCGGTCGAGGCGAGGATGCCAGCCGCCAGCCGCTTCAGCTCGGTGAACTGGCTCAGCGCGATCATCGCCAGGACGACGAGGACGACGACGAAGACCAGGCGGCGCAGGAAGCGCAGGCGGGTCTTGGTCGAGCGGGATACCTGTGAAACTGCCGGCGACATGGAGGCCAACCTAGCCGTCGAGGGGGTCGAGCAGCAGCCGCAACGGTTCCCGTATTCCAACTGGGGTCCGTGGGTGGCGGTGCTGGGCGTCTTTCTCGCCCTCGGGACCGGGCTGGTGATGGGGGTCCCGGCGGCGATAGTCGGCAACAAGCCCAACGGCGACCTGACCACGTTCGGCAACGTCGGCGTGCAGCTGGCCACCGCGATCGGGTTCCTGCTGGTGCCGATGGCGATTGCCGCCCAGCGCGGCGCGGCGACGATGGGGGAGGTTCTGCGGCGACTGGGGGTGCGGCGCTTCAAGCCATCGGTGGCGCTGAAATGGACGGCGGCGGCGATCGGCGCCTACCTGCTCTTTGCCTTCCTCTACTCGGCGCTGGTCGTCGTGCCCGAACAGGAGGACATCGCCGACGGCTTCGGGCCGATCCCGGTGCAGATTCTGCTGATCGTCTTCGCGGCGCCGATCAGCGAGGAGATCTGCTTCCGCGGGATGCTCTACGGCGGCCTGCGGGAGCGACTGCCGCGCCTGGGCGCGGCGCTGCTCGCCGGGCTGATCTTCGGTGGCCTGCACGCGCTGACCGGAGTGACCGCCGTGCCGCCGCTGATCTTCTTCGGCTTCGTGCTCTCCCTGCTCTACGAGAAGACCGGCTCGATCTGGCCGTGCATTCTCCTGCACATGCTGAACAACTCTGTCGCCCTCCTCGCTCAGTAGCATTCGGCCCGTGAGTCGTCGCCTCGCGTCCCTCCTCGCCCTCGCGGCGCTGCTTCTGATCCCCGCTTCAGCCTCCGCGGCGAGCGCCGGATCGAAGGGCGCGGCCACCGCGGTCGTCCCCGACGCCACGGTGAAGATCGAGGTCGGCCACCTCGCCAAGGGCCGCGCTCAGATCTACGGCAAGGTCCCGGTCTTCGGCACGATCAGCCCCTACGTGCCCGGCCAGCGGGTCGAGGTCACCTTCTTCCTCGATGGCAAGGAGCTGGTCAGCCACAGGCTGGCGGTCGGCAAGGGCAAGGGCAAGACCGGCAGCTTCCGCAGCAGCGTGATCGTCCGCGAGGACGGCAAGTACGCGGTCAGCGCCACCCACGAGGCGACCGCGGTGCTCGGTGCCGACAGCACCGTCCGCAAGAGCTGGAAGGTCAGCTTCCCCTCCCTGCACCAGGGTCAGTGCGGCGACGTCGTCGTCGGCTTCAAGAAGGCGATGCGGGAGATGGGCTACATCGCCAACAGCGGCCGCTGCTTCGGTGGCAAGACCGCGCGCGGCGTGCTCGCCTACCGCAAAGTCAACGACAAGACCCGCAGCACGCGGGCCGGCGCCGGGCTGGTCAAGGGCGTCTTCGGCGGCAAGGGCGCCTACAAGGTGCGCCACCCCGAGGCCGGCGAACACCTCGAGGCGCCGCTCTCCAAGCAGGTGCTGGTCTTCGCCAAGGGCGACAAGCCATTCGCGATCTACCCGGTCTCCTCCGGCAAGTCCTCGACCCCGACCGTGACGGGACACTTCACCTTCCTCCGCACCGAACCCGGTTACAACTCTCACGGCATGTACTACTCCTTCTACTTCTACGGCGGCTACGCGGTCCACGGCTACGAATCGGTGCCGGACTACCCCGCCAGCCACGGCTGCATCCGCACCTTCATCGCCGATCAGCCTGAGATCTACGAGCGCATCCACTACGGCGAGGACATCTTTGTCTGGTAGGCCGGCGGTTCCGGCCAATAGTTGGGGCGGATGCTTGTGAGTAGGGAATGAAGGTCTTCATCGCGGGTGCGAGCGGCGCGATCGGGAGGCCACTGCTGCGGCAGCTGCTGCTCGCCGGGCACGAGGTGACCGGGATGACCCGGCGCGAGGGGCGGGCCGAGGAGATCCGGGCAGCCGGCGCCGAGGCGGTGGTCTGCGACGCCTTCGATGCCGGGGCACTGCGGGACGCGGTCGTGGCCGCCGCGCCCGAGGCCGTCGTCCACGCCCTGACCGCGCTGCCCCCGCGCTATGACCCGAAGAGCGACTACCTGGCACCGACCAACCGGATCCGCAGCGAGGGCACCCGCAACCTCGTCGATGCGGCGCAGGCGGCGGGAGCGCGGCGGCTGGTCGCCGAGAGCATCGCCTTCGCCTACCGGCCGCAGGGTGGCCGGGTCAAGGACGAGGAGGCACCGCCGTTCGACGACGCGCCGGGGAACTTCGGCGTCGCTTTCGAGGCCGTCGCCGACCTCGAGCGACAGGTGCTCGGCGCCGAGGGCATCGATGGGCTCGTCCTGCGCTACGGCTGGCTCTACGGCCCCGGTACGTACTACGACCGCGGCGGCCAGCAGGCCGAGGAAGTGACGAAGCGGCGGCTGCCGATCGTCGGCAAGGGCACCGGCGTTTTCTCCTTCATCCACACCGAGGATGCCGCCAGCGCGACGGCCGCCGCGCTCGAGCGCGGCGCTTCTGGCATTTACAACGTCGTCGACGACGAGCCGGCGCCGTTGCGCGAGTGGGTGCCGGCTTACGCCGAGGCGCTTGGCGCCAAGCGGCCCCGCCGTGTCCCCGCCTGGCTCGCCCGCCTCGTCGCCGGCAAAGACGTCGCCGCAGCGGCTCTGGAGATGCGCGGCGCCGACAACGCCAAGGCCAAGCGCGAGCTGGGCTGGCAGCCGACCTTCCCGAGTTGGCGACAGGGCTTCCTCAGCGCGCTCTAGCAGCGAAAGCCGAACGCATTCCGGTCTGGGCCCCCTCAGCGGCGAACTCTCCCCTCGCCTTAGGATGGCCGCCTTGACCGATCTCGATGCTGCCAAGGGGGTCCTGCTCGCCGAGTTGCGGGAGCACTCGCTGATCCTCGGCGAGGTGACGCTTTCGAGCGGCGCCGTCGCCCGGTACTACGTCGACGCGCGGCGGACGCTGATGCGGCCGGCCGGCTTCCACGCCGCCGGCGAGCTGATTGCCGCCGTGGCGGCCGAGCTGGGAGCCGAGGCCGTCGGCGGCCCGGCCACCGCCGCGATCCCGCCCGCCTGCGCCGCGATCGCCGTGGCCTCCGGCGCCGGCCTCGTCGCCTTCTTCGTCCGTGGCGAGCGCAAGGAGCACGGGCTGCAGCGCTGGGTCGAGGGGCCGGTGCGGCCGGGGCTGCGCTGCCTCGTCGTCGAGGACACCGTCACCAGCGGCGGCTCGACCGCGACCGCGATCGGGCGGATCCGCGAGGAGGGCCTCGAAGTGGCCGGCGTGGTTGCCGTCGTCGATCGGCTGGCCGGCGGCGGCGAGAGGATCGAAGCGGCTGCCAAGGCTCCCTACCGCGCCCTCGTCTCGATCGACGAGATCTATCCGGACCGGCCGGACCGCGGCTGAGGCTGGTCGGTGGAGCCGGACGCAATCGAGATCCGCGTCGTCGCTTGCCTGATCGAGAAGCAGCGCACGACCCCCGACGCCTACCCGCTCTCGCTCAACTCCCTGCGGCTCGCCTGCAATCAGTCGACCAACCGCGACCCGGTCGTCGACTACGACGAGGCGACCGTCGCCGAGGCGCTGCGACGGCTTGCCCTGCGCGGCTGGACGCGGCTGACCAGCGGCGCCGGCAGTCGTGCCCGCAAGTACCGCCAGCTGATGCCGGAAGCGCTCGGCGTCAATGACGCTGAGCTGGCCGTGCTCGGGGTGCTGATGCTGCGCGGCGCGCAGACGCCGGGGGAGCTGAAGCAGCGCAGCGAACGCCTGCACGGCTTTGCCGACCTCGCTGCCGTCCAGGCGGCTCTCGACGGCTTGGTCGAGCGCGGCTATGTCGCCCGCCACGAGCGTCGGCCGGGGCAGAAGGAGCTGCGCTACGAGCAGTTGCTCGGCGGCTTCGCCGAGGAGCCGGCAGCGTCGGTGGTCGCGGAGTCCGCGGTGGGCGACGACGATTCCTCTACTGAGGGGGAGGCGGCGAGCACGGCCACGGCCGAAGCCGACTCTGGCCTGGTCCCGGCCGAGGACCGACTCACCCGGCTCGAGCGAGAGCTGTCGGAGCTGCGGGCCGAGCTCGGGCGCCTGCGCGAGGCACTCGGCGAGGGTTAGCGCCCGAGCCCGACCGGGACGACCCGGCGTCCGCCGGGAATCGCCGCGATCAGCTGGGACTGCAGGCTGCCGCGCTGCTTCAGCAGCGCCCGGCCGCCGGTACTGAGCGGGATCACGAAGCCGTGACCCGTCTTGCCGGTCAGCTGGAAGGCCCGCCGCCCGAGCGAGCGGGTGACGGCGCGGATCCGCGCCGGCGTGCCACGGCGGTGGGGGAGGGCGATCTTGACCCGGGTGCGGAGGGCGAGCTGGCCGGGGCAGACCGTTCCCTGCGGCCATTCGCAGGCGACCCAGACCTTGACCGCGGTCGGCGTCGTCTTCAGCACCGACAGCGTCACGGCGACCGGGACCGTGGTCGATTTGCAGCCGAGCAGGCGGTCGGTGCCGCCGCCGGTATTGAGCGCGTAGACACAGACCGGCTGCGGCCCCGACTTCACGGTCGGGAAGGTGACGTCGAAGCCGTGGCTCGCTCCCGCCCGCCGGAACTTGGAGCCGACGTCGAGACGAGGCTGGTTGGCGATCCCGAGGTCGTAGGCGATGGCGCTGGGAGCACCGGGCCGCCCCCCGACGTAGGCGCGTATCGCCAGCGGTTCGGTAGGGGCGTTGAGGTCGAAGGCCCAGCCCTTCACCCGCACCTGGCCGGGAATTGGCGAGCCAACCAGGTCGAGCGAGCCGACCGGGTCTTCGTTGGTCGTGGGCGAGGCGGCGGTGCCGACCGTCCCCCCGTCGACGTAGTTGTTGTCGATGTTGATCGTGACGCCGCCGTAGGTCTCGTCGTGGCCGCCGCGGTACTGGTGGATCCGCTGGTGCTGGCTCCAGCCGCTGGCGGGGACGTAGGAGTCGGTGGCATCGGCCTGGCCGTTCCAGTTGGCGAACCAGAGGTGGTCGGGCAGGTTGTAGCCGGTGCCGAGCTGGCCGGCAAGATCGGCGATGCCGGAGGCACTGCTGCTGTAGACGCCGGAGACGTAGCCCAGCGAGTGCAGCTCTTCGGTCCACGCCTCGAGGAAGGCGAGGGTGGCGGCGGTGGCGCTGGAGGTGCGGCTGTAGGACTCCATGTCGAAGTAGATCGGGCTGCCCGGGCCCATCGCCACCGCGGCGGCCTGGGCGACCGCGTCGACGGCCGCTTCCTCTCCCTGCGCGGTTGCCTTGCTGGCGCTGAGCTTGGCGCAGCTGGAGCAGCTGCTGGTAGGTGCCTGCAGGCCGACGTAGGTCGGGATCAGGTGCCAGCCCGCCGCGGTCTGCGCACTGACCCAGCTGGAGGTCAAATTCGGCTGCGTGCAGCCGCGGTTACTGCCGCCGATGTAGACCCCGATCGCGCGGTAGGGCGAGTCGCCCCAGGCGGCCATCGAGCGCGAGGAGGGGGCCGTGCAGGCATCGAAGCCGAGCCCGGTGAAGACGCTGCCCCCGGCCGAGGCGGTGGCGATCCGCCGCGCTGGACTTGGCAGCGCCACGCCCGAGGCGCGAGCGGCGGCACGGGGCTCGAGCACGATCGCCCGTTGGCGCCCAACAACCGCGTCGACCGGGCAGTGCTGATTGGCTGCGGGCGTCCCCAGATAGACCGCGCGGCGGTCCAGTCGCACGCACATCCCCGGGCGCTCGCTGAGCCGGTAGACGGGCCAGTCCCGGGGCGCCTCGACCCGCTGGCCATCGAAGTGAAGGGTGCGAGCGAAGGCGCCGGCAGGCGCGAGCAGGCTCGCCCAATAGCCCAGCAGGGCCAGCGTGAAAACGCCAGCCCAGACGGGCAGCGCCAGGGCGCGGAAAATCCGTGGGCCTCGTCGGCTCATTCGCTGCACTCTCGCTACAACCAGCCCACCACCCCGAAAGTTGCTGCCCCGCGGGCGCTGGCTTGCAGCAAAGTGCCCCGAGCTGGATTCGAACCAGCGGCCTATCCCTTAGGAGGGGATCGCTCTATCCAGCTGAGCTATCGGGGCGGGAGCGCCCCATCGTAGATCCCCGGCGCTAGCTGTAGAGGCTCTCGGAGGCGAGCTCCTGGGCGCGGGCGCTCCAGAGCTTGACCTGCATGAAGAACTCGTCGCCGTAGCCCTCGAGGGCGTCGAGGGCGACAAGGGTGAAGCGGTCTTTGGAGATCTCTTCCTGGTCGACGGTCTCGCCGTCGAGCTCGGCGGTGGCGGCGACGGCGTTGCGCAGCAGTGGGCGGCCCCAAACCAGGGTGACCGCGCCGGCGCGACCGTTCTCCCCACGCCAGCGGCCGATCACGTCGTCATTGAGGTCGATCCGCCAGTCGGGGTTGTCGGCGGCGAGGACGTCGGTGAAGTCGGCCTTGGCCTGGAAGTCGGAGGGGTCGCCGCCGGGGGGCTGCACGTAGGAGACATGGCCGAACAGCTCCAGGGTCCCCTCGGCGCTCTCGGTGTTGGCCGAGCAGGGAACCCAGATCCGCCCGCCCCAGGCGCGCTCCGGGAACCAGTCGATCTGGTCCGGCGTCGCCGCTTGCGCCGGCAGGTCCTCGATCCCCTCGACCGCTTCGCGGAAGGCAGTGGTCAGTCGCTCGGCAAAGCGCCCGTGCGGGATCCCCTCCTGGGTCGTGTCGGCGATGAAGTGCGGAATCGGTCTCGGGTTCGGTGCCATGCCGCTCAGTCTTCCAGGGCTTCGCGCAGATCGGAGGCCGCCCGCTCGGGCGGGTAGATGTTGATGTCGACGCCGGTGCCGAGCTCGAAGCCGGCCTTGATCGTCAGGCGGGGGGCGATGTCGACGTGCCAGCCGAACCGGTCCTCGGTGCCGTGGGGCGCGGTGCGGATCCAGAGGTTCAGCTCCGGCGGGCCGCCGAAACGGGCCGCGAGGACGCGCATCGCGGTGCGGATCATCGTCGCGCCTCCCTCGTCCTTCTCGAAGCGGGCGGCGGCGCGGCGCGGGATCACCCGCAGCTCGAACGGCGAACGCGAGGCCCAGGGGCAGATCAGCGCCGCCTCGTCGTCGATCGCGACCAGGCGCTCGCCGCGCCGCACCTCCTCGACCAGGATGTCGCTGAGCAGGCCCGACCCGGCGGTGCGTTCGGCGTAGGCCCCGGCGCGCTCGCGCTCGCGGGCAATCGCGGCCGGGACGAAGGGCAGGGCGTAGAGCTGGGCGTGGGAGTGCTCGAGCGAGGCCCCGGCGCCGCCACCCTCGTTGACGATCACCTGCACGTAGGAGGCATCGGCGTGGGCCCGCATCCGCTCGCGCCAGGTGGCGATGGCGGCGGCGAACTGCTCTTCGTCGAGCTCGGCCATCGCGGTCACGTGCCGCGGCGAGTTGACGATCACCTCGTGGTCGCCGGTCGCCGGCAGCGAGGAGAAGAGATCGGGTTCGCCTGCCTTGCGCGAGGCCAGCAGCGGGTCGCCGCTGCTGGCGAAGGCGCCGGCTTCGGCACCGGTCCCCATCGCCGCTCCCGGCTTCCTGCCGGCGTCACCCGAGTCCGAACCGCCCAGCGCCGGATAGAGGTTCGGCACCACCCGGGTCAGCCAACCGGGGCTGTCGGGCGGGCCACCGCCCGGTCGCAGGGCGTAGCGCTCCGGCGGCGTGCGGTCCTCGTGGCCCTCGCAGAAGGGGCAGCTCTCCGGACCCTTCGGCTCGGCTGCCACGCTCGAGAAGTTGTCCGGGCGGTCGGCGCGGCCGGGGGCGAGGATCGTCCTCAGCCCGCCCAGCTGGTCGATGCGTATCTCGGGGGCGCTCAGGACCGCGAGGGGGGGAGGTCGTCGGGAATCTCAGGCGGCGGTGGCGCCGGGGGGGTCGGCGGTTTCGCCTTGCTGCCGCCGGCTTTGTGATCGGCGCGGCCGAGGAAGGGCTCGATGATGTCCATCGGCAGCGGGAAGACCACGGTGGTGTTGTTGGTGCTGCCGATTTCCAGCAGCGTCTGCAGGTAGCGCAGCTGCAGCGAGGCCGGGTTGGTGCTGATGATGTCGGCCGCGTCGGTGAGCTTCTGCGCCGCCTGAAACTCGCCCTCGGAGTTGATGATCTTGGCTCGTCGCTCGCGCTCGGCCTCGGCCTGGCGGGCGATCGCCCGCTGCATCTGCTCGGGAATCTCGACGTCCTTGATCTCGACCGCGGTCACCTTCACGCCCCAGGGCTCGGTCGACTCGTCGATGATTCCCTGCAGCTCTTCGTTGAGTCGCTCGCGCTCGGAGAGCAGCTGGTCGAATTCGGCCTTGCCGAGCACCGAGCGCAGCGCCGTCTGTGAGATCTGCGAGGTGGCGAGCAGATAGTTTTCGACCTCGACGATCGCTTTGCGCGGGTCCATGACGCGGAAGTAGGCGACCGCGTTGACGCTGGCGGGGACGTTGTCGCGGGTGATCACCTCCTGCGGCGGGATGTTCAGGGTCACCGTCCGCAGGTCGACCTTGACCATGCGGTCGATGAACGGGATCAGCAGGATCAGCCCGGGCCCCTTCTGGGCGATCAGGCGGCCGAGGCGGAAGATGACGCCGCGCTCGTACTCGCGCAGGACCCGTACCGAGGCGCCAATCGCGATCAGCCCGAAGAAGACGACGACGACGATGATTCCGAGCGCAACCTCCATCAGCTGCCTCCTTCTCTGGTCGAGTCCGCGGCCACTGGCTCGGCGCTGACCACCAGCGTCAGCCCGTCGACCGCCTCGATGGTGACTCTATCCCCCGCCCGCACCGGGGGGCTGCCGTTCGCCAGCCGCGCTCCCCAGATCGTCCCCTGCGCCCAGGCCTGGCCCTCGGGATCGATCGTCGAGCGCGCCTGCGCGCTGGTGCCGATCAGCTCCTCGGTCCCGGTCCGAACCGGCTGGTCGCGGTGGGCCTCGATCACTTTGCGGGTGACGACGTAGAAGGTGATTCCGGACAAGATGCCGAGCGTGATCAGGGCCGGTCCGACGATGTCGGCGTTGTCGCTGTTGGAGCCGAGGGCGACGATTCCCCCGGCGACGATGCCGGCGGTGCCGACAAGCGCGAGCAGCCCGCCGGTCGGCAACAGCAGCTCGGCGATGAGCAGGGCGAAGCCGACGAGGGCGATGACGACGAAAGCTTCCATCGCTCGATTATCCGCTCTTCAGCGCGTAGTTACGAACGTCGGCTTCGAGTTCGGAGTCGTCCACGTAGGGACCCTGCTTGAGGTAGATGAGCTCGCCGGCACGATCGTAGAAGGCGGTGTCGGGAAATCCGTGGGTCGCGCCGAGCGAATTGGCGATGTCTTTGCCGGGATCGGTATAGCTCGGGTAGGGGACCGGGGCCTCGGCGAGGAACGTCCGGGCGGCGTCGTCGGAGTCTTCGGAGTCGATACCGATGAAAGCGACCCGCTTGCCATAACGGGCGGCCAGCTTTTGCAGGGTCGGGAACTCAAAGCGGCAGGGCCCGCACCAGGAGGCCCAGACGTTGGCGACGATCGGGTATCCCTTCAGAGCGACGATCCGTTTCTCATAAGCATCGGTGCCCCCCGGGAGCAGCTGGTTGGCCTGGGCGTGGAGGGCGGCGAGGGGTGCCGGCGCCCCGGCTAGAGCGCGGCCGTAGTCGGGGTGCTCGCCGCTGCCCTCGCCGCTTTCCGAGGAGCCGCAGCCGGTCGCGGCGAGGGCCGCCAGCGCCAGTCCGAACAGGGCAATGCGCAATGTGAATCGCGTGGTCATCCGTTCCGTGATTACAATACGTACGTTCGGTTCGCCGGTTTGCGAGCCGCTGAGATTTCCGGGGGAAAGGGAATACGGACTCCCGGTGACCCTCGTCTACTTGCCTTCAGCCGACTGTCTGTGTTCGGTGGGGGCGGATCCAGAAGCCTTTTCTATGGCCAAGACCAGCGACGTTGCCGCTAACGCGGCAGTTCCTTCAAGCGCCGATATCGAGCGTGCGGCGGCGTTCGCCCGCGAGCCCTTTCTGCTCGACGGCGAGGGGCCCGAGGCGCTGGCACCGGGCACTGCACGCCGTCGCGCCATGGATGCCGCACTGGCGGAGATCGACGCCGGTGCCGAGTACCCCTCGATCGAGTGGCGCCGCGACTTCTCGCTGCTGCTGGGACTGGAGCGCTTCCTCGCCGACGAACCGCCGAAGCTGCGCGACGGCGCCGAGCTGAACCCGCATCAGGTCGACGCGCTGTCGGGAACCCTGGCTGAGCTGATGGCCCAGCAGCAGGTGATCACCGACGACGAGCGCCGTAACCTGGCCGCCGCCGAGGCCGAAGCCGAAGTCGACGAGGAGGCCGAGGAAGCCGAAGCGGACGCGGCCGAAGCGATCGCCGATCCGAGCGCCGACGGCGACGGAGAGCTCGACGAGGAGGACGAGGACGAGCTCGAGGAGGAGGAGGACGAGGAGCTCGCCGCCGACGAGGAGCCGCAGGACTGGGAGGAAGCGCCCGCCGGCGAGGACGAGGAGGTCGTCGAGGAGGCCCCCGACGACCCCGGTGCCGCCCGCCGCTTTTGGTTCGAGCACGCGACCGGCGCCGGCAAGACGGTCGCCGCGGTCGGTTTCATCGAGGCGACCAAGACCGGCGGCGTACTGATCCTCACCCACCGCCGCAACCTGGTCGACCAGTTCATCGGCGAGATCTCCGACCGTGGCTACAAAGAGCGTCTGCGGCCGCCGCTGCTCGACGGGCGCGACGACCCCGACGGCGCGATCACGGTCGAGACCTACCAGTGGTTCGTTCGCAACCACAAGAAAGTCTCCGACGCCTACGCGATCGTCATCTGCGACGAGGCGCACACCGCGCTGGGAGAGAAAACCAGTGCCTGCATCCGCGCCTGGGACGGTCCCGTCTTCATCGGCATGACCGCGACCGGGGCGCTGATCGCCCGCCACGTTGCCGACCTCTTCCCGACCCAGACCTCGCGCTTCGACCTCGCCCAGGCGGCGCGGCGCGGCGTCATCTCGCCGCTGCGCTGCCTGCGGATCCCGCCTGGCCCGGGGGTGCGGACGATCGCCAAGGTGCCGCTGCGCAAAGGCGAGGTCGACCAGGACTTCGACCAGGAGGAGCTGGCAGCGCTGCTCGACCAGGAGCCCTTTAACGTCGCCATCGCCGACCTCTACCGCTCGCGCTTCCGCAAAGTTCCCGGTGTCCTCTACACCGCGGGTGTCCAGCACGCCAAGAACGTCGCCAAGGCTTTTCGTGCCGCCGGCATCAACGCCCAGGCGGTCTCCGGCGAGACGCCGAAGCGCGAGCTGGCCGAAATCCTCGCCGGCTTCGAGCGCGGCGACGTCGACGTGCTCTGCAACGCGATGCTGCTGGCCGAGGGCTGGAACTCGCCGCGGGCGACCATCTGCATGCATCTGGCGCCGACTGCCTCGCGGCGGATCTACCAGCAGCGGGTCGGTCGCGTCACCCGGCGGGCGCCGGGCAAGGAGGCGGGCCTGGTCATCGACTTCGTCCACCCCGCGACCACCCACAGCGAGACGATCATCACCCTGCACAGCCTGCTCGACCGCGACGTCTACCGCGGCGGCGCGATCGTCGTCGGGCCGGTGCGGCGCGGGCGCGGGCGCAAGGTCCGGGTCGAGCGCCGGATCGTGCCGGTCTCCGACGTCGAGGAGAAACGGATGGAGGTGCTGGAACGGGAGATCTGGCGGATCGCGGTCGAGAATCTCGACTACCCGGAGCAGCACGCCTGGGCGGCGCTGGCCGGGGCGCGAGTCAACACTCAGGGCTGGCGCCGGGCGCGGGCGATGCTGCAGAACGACAAGACCAAGGAGCTGCGCCGCCGCTTCCTGCTGACCTGCGTGCAGCGCAACCGCAACGCGCAGCTGCGCCTAAAAGCGCTGGGGGAGATCGCCGACCTCGGCGACCCCGAGGCCTTCGACGACGCGATCGACATCGTCGGCACCTGGAGCCGCGAGGACAAACGGGCCGGGACCAAGACCCTGCTGCAGGCGCTGGTCGACAAGCGGATCGGCCGCCGCGACCAGGCGCAGGCATGGGTCTGGCGCCTCGCCTCCTACACGCGGGAGCTGCACGAGGAGTACGCGGTGCAGCGCTGGCCGGAGACCAAGCGCCTGCTCGGGCTGCTGGTCAACTCCTCCGGGCGGGCGCACGGGCGCAACGCGCGCCGACTGGTCCACGCCAGCCGCAAACAGGACCGGCGCCTAGCGGTCTCGGTGCTGGCCGCCTCGGTCTCGCACACGCCTGAGGGCGAGGAGGTGCTGCGCGGCGCCCGTATGCGGATGGCGCGGAAACCCTCAGCGGTCGCCCGCGAGCTGCTGCGCAACTTCCCCAAAGGCGGCAAGCGTCGGCGCAAGCGCGGCAAGCGCGGTCAACAGGGAGAGAATGGCGGCGCCCCGGAGGGCGGCTCGAACCAGGCTGGCAACGGTGAGGCGAAACCGCGCAAGAAACGGCCGCGCAAGCGGCGCAAAGCCGGCCCCAGGGCCGACGCCAAATCAGCAGCGGGTGAGGTGGACCTCGCCGGCACCGATGGCGATGCGGTCGCCGCTGGGGGTGACGACAAGCAGGTAGCCCCGGTCGTCGACGCCGTCGGCGACGCCTGAGCCGTCGTCCCAGGCGACCTCGCGGCCTTTGAGGGCGTCGCGCTTGCGCCAGGACTTCAGCACTGTGCTTGGGTCCGCTTTGACCCAGCGCTCCAGGTGACGGCTCAAGACTGCGGCCGCCGTTAGCGGGGTCGTGGGGGGGTCCGGCGGAGCAACAGCGGGGAGGCTCCGCCGGACCCCCCCACGACCCCGCTCGCTGGAGGTGAAGATCGAGACCGCTTTGTCCTGGAGGTCGGGGGGGAACTCGTCGGGAGCGATGGTGAGGTTCAGGCCGATGCCGACTACTGCCCAGCCGTCTTGAGGGCGCGCCTCCACCAGTATTCCGGCCAGCTTTCGTCCTTCGACCTGGACGTCGTTCGGCCACTTGACGCCGCAGCGAAAGCCGGTCGTCGTCGCTCTGCCGTCGGGGGCGAGTGTGCCCGCGAGCTCCTCCGCTGCTTCGCAGACCGCCAGTGGGACGGCCAGAGGGAGCATCAGGTGGCGGTCGTCGAGGGGGCGGACGATGGCGGAGTAGAGGAGGGCTTTTCCCGGGGGGGCGATCCAGACGCGGCCCTGGCGGCCGCGGCCGGCGGTCTGCTCGTCGGCGGTGACGATGGTGCCGTGCGCGGCGCCTTCCGCCGCGAGCTCGCGACCGCGCGTGTTGGTCGAGTCGATCGAGCTGAAGTGGTGGTGTGGCTCGCCGAAGCTCATCGCCGGCGGTTGCGGCAGTCCTTTGTACCCCTATGCGTCACAAAGGACTGCCGCAATCTGGCGGTCACCTCGCGGCATCCTCCAAGAGGGCTTGGACGAGGCCGTCGATGTCGTGGCGGGCGGCTTCGACGTCGACGCTGAGGCCGGCGTCGCGGGCGGTCTCGCTGGTGACGGGGCCGATCGAGACGATGCGGGCGTTGGTGGGGAAGCGGTCTCCTAGCGCCTCGGTCAGGTTGGTGACCGTGGAGGAGGAGGTGAAGGTGACGTAGTCGGCGCCCTGGGCAGCCTCGATTGCCTCGGCATCGGGCTGCTCGCGCACGGTCTCATACAGGGAGACGACATCGACCTCGGCACCACGCTCGCGCAGGGCGTCGGGGAGGATGTCGCGGGCCTCGGCGGCGCGGGCGACGAGGACGCGGGCGCCTTTGACATCGATGTCGGCAAGGGCTTCGACCAGCGCCTCGGCGACGAAGCGCTCGGGGAGCACGTCGGCGAGGACCCCATGCTCGGCCAGCGCCCGTGCGGTCCCGGGGCCGATCGCGGCCACGGTCGCGCCGGCCAGCGCGCGAGCGTCGAGGCCGGCCCCGGCGATTGCCTCGAAGAGGAGGTGGGCGCCGTTGGGGCTGGTCAGGCAGACGAGCTCGTAGACACCGATCGCGGCCGCGGCCGCCCGGACCTCTGCCGTCTCGAGCCTCGGCTCGATCCGGATCGCCGGCAGCTCGACGACCTCGGCGCCGAGGTCGCGCAGGGTCGCGGCGAGGCCGCTGGCCTGGGCGCGGGCGCGAGTGACAACGACGCGACGGCCGTGCAGGGGGCGTCGCTCGAGCCAGGCGAGGTCCTCGCGGCGGGCGGCGACCGCGCCGACGACGATCAGCGCCGGCGCCTTGACGCTCTCGCGTTCGACCGCTGCGGCGATCGTGCCCAGAGTCGCGACCACGGTGCGCTGACCGGGCCAGGTGCCGCGCTCGATCGCCGCCGCCGGCTGCTCGCGGTCGCGCCCGCCGGCGATCAGCGCCGCCGCGTTCTCGGCCAGCCGTCTGACGCCCATGTAGAAGACCAGGGTGCCGGGGAAGCGGGCGAGGGCGTTCCAATCGAGCGCCGACTCGGCCTTCTCCGGATCCTCGTGGCCGGTGACGAAGGCGACGGCCGAGGCGTCGTCGCGGTGGGTGACGGGGATGCCGGCGTAGGCGGTGGCCGCGATGCCGGCGGTCACTCCCGGCACGACCTCGAACTCCACCCCGACCGCGCGCAGCGCTTCGCCCTCCTCGCCGCCGCGGCCGAAGACGAAGGGATCGCCGCCCTTGAGGCGGACAACGCTCTTGCCGGCTTGGGCGGCCTCGATCAGTCGCGCCCCGATCTCCTCCTGGGGCACCGAGGGCACACCGGGTTGCTTGCCGACGTAGATGAGCTCGGCACCCTCCTCGGCGCCATCGAGCGCTCCCGGTGGGATCAGCCGGTCATAGAAGATCGCGTCGGCGCCGGCGATCAAGTCGAGCGAGCGCGTCGTCATCAGGCCGGGGTCGCCGGGACCGGCGCCGACCAGATAGACAACCCCGGCCCGCGCCCTCACCGCTCGGTTCCCTGTGCCCGAAATACGCGGATAGGGAATCGGGCCTGGGAGAGGGCGCTGCCCGAGGCGGTCATGCCATCTCCTCCGCGCGGTCGAGGAGTTCGCGGGCGCCGGCGCCGAGCAGGCGCTCGGCGAGGAGCACTCCGGCCACCGCGGGCTCGGCTGCATCGGCCTCGATCCGGTCGCGCAGCCACTCGCTGCCATCGGGGAGGCCGACGAAGGCGTCGATCTCGAGGCCCTGCCCCTCGGTCCGGGCAAAGACGCCGACCGGCGTCGTGCAGCTCGCGTCCAGCAGGCGCACCGCGGCGCGCTCGGCGGTCAGCTCGCGGGCCGCGTCGAGGTCGAAGATTCCCGCCACCGCCTCGACCGTGGCCTCGTCGCCAGCCCGCACCTGCAGGACCAGCGTCCCCTGCCCGGGTGCCGGGACCATCGTCTCGACCGGGATGCGGAAGCCGATCTCGCTCTCGCGGCCGAGCCGGCGCAGGCCGGCGGCGGCGAGGACGATCGCGTCGAGCTCACCCTCGGCGAGCTTGCGCAGGCGGGTGTCGACGTTGCCGTGCAGCTCCTCCACCCGCAGGTCGGGGCGGGCGGCGAGCAGCTGGGCGCGGCGGCGCAGGCTGGCGGTGCCGACCCGCGCTCCCCGCGGCGCGTCCTCGAGCGAGGAGCCGGCGCCGATCCAGGCGTCAGCCGGGTCCTCGCGCGGCGGCACCGCGGCGATCTCCAGCTCCTCGGGCATCTCCCCGGGCAGGTCCTTGGCGGAGTGGACGCCGACCTCGGCCGCGCCCGCCAGCAACGCTCGCTCGACCCCGCGCACGAAGCGCGACTTGTCACCCGGCTCGCCGTCGGAGGAGGCCTCGACCAGCTCCGCCCCACCGAGCATCTCGGCGACCATTCCGGCTTGGGTCAACGCCAGCTTGCTGCCCCGGGTTGCGATGCGAATCATCAGATATCGAAAGGAGCGTGACCAGGCAGATCAAGGACCGAGGACGCTGATATGCGCAGTGTCAAGCTCCCTCTCGACGGCGCAGCTCGGTCACGTTGGTCCCGGCCTCGCCCTCCTCCGGCTCGGTCCCGATGTCGAGCCCGAACAGCTCGCGCATGGCGCTGACGTAGAAGTAGGCGTCATCGCTGCCGGCCGAGCGGCGCATGCGCAGGGTTGGCTCGTGCAGAAGCCGCGAGGCGATCGCCTTCGCCATCGCCTCGAGCCGCTCGCGGTTGGCCTCGCTGAGGCTCTCCCAGCGGCTGTCGTTCTCGGCGAGGACGCGGCGCACCACCTCGTCGCCGCTTTCGCGCAGAGCGGCGATCGTCGGCACCACCTCGAGCGAGGCGAGCCAGCGCTCGAAGCGGTCCAGCTCGGCCTCGATGATGTGCTCCGCTTGCTTTGCCTCGGACTCGCGGCCGCTGGTGTTGCGTTCGACGATCGTCTGCACGTCGTCGATGTCGTGGACGCTGACGCCGGCGATCTCGCGGCAGGCCGGCTCGATGTCGCGGGGGACGGCGATGTCGATCGCCAGCAGCGGTCGCTCGGGCCGGCTCGCCATTACCTGGGCGAGGTCGTCGCGCTCGACGATGTGGTGCGGGGAGTTGGTCGCGGTGACGACGATGTCTGCCTCGGTCAGCTGCTCGGGCAGCTCCTCGAAGCGAACGGCGCTGCCGTCGAAGCGCTGGGCCAGTCCGATCGCGCGGTCGTAGTGGCGGTTGGCGACGAAGACGGTGCGGACGCCGCGGGCGACCAGGGCCCTGGCGACCAGCTCGGCGGTCTCGCCGGCGCCGACGACCAGGACGCGGCGGTCGGAAAGGTCGCCGAGCGCGCGGCGCGCCAACTCGACCGCGACCGAGGGGATCGAGACGCCCTTCTCGCTGATCCCGGTCTCCTCGCGGGCGCGGCCGCCGGCGGCGAGGGCACCGCGAAAGAGGCGATTGAGGATCGGCCCGGTGCCGCCCTCGACCAGGGCCAGCTCGTAGGCGCGTTTGACCTGGCCCTGGATCTCGGCCTCGCCGACGATCATCGAGTCGAGGCCGGCGGTGACCCGCAGCAGGTGGCGAGCCGCCTCGACCGAGCGCAGCGAGTAGAGGTGGCCGAGCAGCTCGGTCGGGCGGATCTCCGCCTGACGGGTGAGGACACCGAGGGCTGTGGACTCGGCGTCGACCGGGTCGGAGACGATCAGGTAGAGCTCGGTCCGGTTGCAGGTCGAGATCGCCGCCGCCTCGTGGATCCCCGCCGCGGCGGTCAGCTCGCGCAGGGCGCTGACGGCGCGGCCCTCGGTCAGTGCCAGCCGCTCGCGCAGGTCGAGGGGAGCGGTCTTGTGAGAGACGCCAAGGGCGAGCAGCTCGCTCATCGGGCGCTCACCTCCTGGCGCTGCTCCTCCTGTTTGCGCTGCTCGGCAAAGCCGGCCAGCTCGCGCAGCTCCCGCTCGATCCGCTGCAGTTTGGCGGCCATGATCGCGACGTAGACGACGAGCAACACCATGAAGACGATGAAGGCGCCGGCGACGTACTTGCCGGCCTCGTCGAGCGGCAGCGCCGGAGTGGCGGCCAGCAGGTCGATCACCTAGCTCACCTCCGGGGCGATCCGCGAGGCGCCGCCGGGCGCGGGCGCGTCGAGGGCGCGGCGCAGGCGCTTGACCTGGCCGGAAGCGCTCTTCGCGGTCAGCTCGAACTTGACCAGGGTCACCCAGAGCAGCGCCATCGTCACCAGGCCGCAGAGGAAGACGAACATCATCTCGCCGGGCAGGCCGCCGTTGGCGGTCGCGAAGGTGCGGGGATGGACGAGGCTCTCGGCCATCCGCACTGCCATGAAGTTGAGCGGCACGAAGGCCCCGGCGGTGATCGCGAAGACCGAGGCGTAGCGGGCCTGGCGCTCGGGATCCTCGATCGCGTAGCGGAAGGGGTAGTAGGTCGCGTACATGAGGAAGACGATCAGGAAGCTGACCAGGGTCGGCTCGTCCCAGACCCACCAGTGCCCCCAGGAGGCCTTGGCCCAGATCGCCCCGGTGATGAGGACGGCAACGCCGAAGATCACCGACATGTGGATCGAGACGTACGAATACGCGTCCCACTTGCGGTTGCCGGTCCGCAGGTGGGCGATCGCGAAGGCGCCGCCGACAACGAACCCGACCAGCGCCACGATCGCCAGCGGCACGTGCAGGTAGAAGATCTTCTGGATGAAGCCCTGGTTGGCGTCGAGCGGGGCGTAGAAGAAGATCAGGGAAAGCGACACGGCAAGCATCGCCACGGTGGCGATCGAAAGTGGTCTCAGTCCTTTGCCGTACATGCTTCGCGGGGGTGAGGGGGAGGCCGGACGGTCAGTCCTCCAGGAGGAAGTCAAAGACCGCGTAACCGACCAGGGCGAAGATCAGATCGTATAGGCCGAGCACCATCAGCCAGGTGCCGAAGCGCTCGTAACCGGGACCGCCCAGAGCCAATAGCGGCTCGGTGGCGCCGGTGGCGGCGATCATCAGCGGCACCACTAGGGGCAGCAGGACGAGCGGCACCAGCAGATCGCGGGCGCGCGAGTTGACCGCCATCGAGGAGATCAGGGTGCCGGTCGCGGCGAGGCCGAGGTCGGCCAGCAGCAGGATCAGCGCCAGCGGCGCCAGGCCGCCCAGGTCCTGGAGAAGAAGAGGGCGAAGATCGGCACCGCGACCAGCTCCAGGGCCAGCAGGTAGATCAGCAGCGCCGTCGCCTTGGCGGCGAAGAGGACGCTGCGGTCGATTGGGGCGAGGCGGATCGCGTCGAAGCCGCCCTCCTCGCGCTCGGCGACGAAGAGGCGGTTGATCCCGAGCACGGCGGCGAACAGCAGCGTCGCCCAGAGCACGCCGGCGGCGAGGCTGCCGGAGAGCTGGGTGCGGTCGAGCCCGAAGCGGAAGATGACGAAGCTGGTGATGGCAAAAAGCGCCATCGCCGGCAGCGACTGCAGGGTGCGCAGCTCCGAGCGCAGGTCCTTGGCGAGGATCGCCGCGAAGGCGACGCGGGAGGGGGTCACGAGGCCCGCCTCCAGTGTGCGCGGCGCGAGCTCACGAGACCGCCGCCGTCTCGCCGATGCCGAGCCGCAGCACCTGGTCGGCCTCGGGCAGGAAGCGCTCGGGATCGTGGGTGACGACGACGCGGGTGTGGCCGGCGCTGGGCCCGATCAGGCCGCGGGCCAGCTCGCGCCCCTCGGCGTCGAGGTTGGAGTCGGGCTCGTCGAGCAGCAGCAGCTCCGGTTCGTGCAGGACGCAGCGGCAGATCGCCAGCCGCTGCCGCATTCCGGCCGAGAGCTCGGCGATGCGCTCGTCGGCGCGCCGCTCCATCCCGGCGGCGCCGAGCAATTCGGCGATGCGCGCCTCGGCCGCGGCGCCGGAGATCCCGTGCAGCTTGGCGTGAAAGCGCAGGTTCTCGCGGCCGCTGAGGTCGCGGTAGAGCAGCGGCTCGTGACCGAGGTAGCCGATCCGTCCGCGCAGCTTCCAGGCCTCACTGGGCAGTGTGCAGCCGAGCACGACCACCTCGCCGCCACTCGGGCGCAGCAGCGTGGCGAGGATTCGTAGCAGCGTCGTCTTGCCGGCGCCGTTGGGGCCGAGCACGACCAGCGATTGGCCTGAGGCCAGGGTCAACCCGACGCCGTCCAGCGCCGTGCGTTCGCCATAGTCGCGGCGCAGGCCGGCCAGGCGGATCGCCGGCTCGTCGGGTGGCGTCTGGTCCGGGCCCACGCGGGGATTGTGAAGGTCCGGCGCCGAGCGGCGCGACTGGCACTAGGGTGACGCGGCACTTTCGACTACCCCAAGGAGCGTTGGATGACGAAGAGGAACTGGACCGCGGTACTGGTGGCTGTCGGCGCGATGCTGGCGCTGGGAGTCCCGGCGGCGACAGCGGACGGCGTGAAGACGACGGTGACGCTCGGCGCGGCCGGCTATCAGGGCAAGGTCAGCGCCGCCGACCCCAGCTGCGTCGGCGAACGGACCGTCGTCCTCAAGCAGAAGGGCAACGGCGTCCTCAGCCGGGTCAAGTCGAAGTCGAACGGCAGCTGGAAGGCCGATCTCGACGAACTGAACGAGAACATCAAGATCCCGGCCATGGTCTACGCCGAAGTCAAGGCCGCGAGCCCTCCGGGGCCGACCGCGACCTGCCTCAGCGCCGTCTCTCGCACGGTCGAAATCGCCGGCGGCTGAGAAACCGCTGAGCGTCGGTCAGCGCCGCTTCTTCAGCGTGCGCTGGCCGATCTTCAGCAGCGGTCCCATGCCCTCGCGCAGGGCCCGGGTCCTGGTCTCGCCCTTGCCGTAGAGGATTCGCGCCGAGGCCTGCACCGCTTCGCCGAGGGTGCGGTCGTAGGGGTGCCACCAGAAGTCGCGGGTGAGGCCCGGCTCCCAGGCATTCATCTTGATGTTGACGCACTCGTAGAAGCCGAATTTGGAGTGCGAGCGGCCGACGCCGGAGTCCTTGACGCCGCCCCAGGCGCACTGGCAGGCGCCGTGGCTGAAGGAGTGGTCGTTGATCCAGACCATCCCCGACTCGAGCCGGCGGGCGATCCGCTCGCCCTTCTGGCGGTCCTTGGTCCAGACCGAGGCGCCGAGGCCGAAGTCGGAGTCGTTGGCGAGGTCGATTGCCTCCTGCTCGGAGTCGACGATCACGATCGGCAGGACCGGGCCGAAGATCTCCTCGCGCATGATCCGGGTCTGGTGGGTGACGCCGGTGAGCACGGTCGGGGCGACGTACTTGCCGGGCAGGCCGGGGACGTCGACTGGGCCGCCGCAGAGCTTGGTGGCGCCGCTGGCGACCGCGTCCTCGATCAGCTCGACGACGATCTCGTACTGGCCCTCGGAGGTCATCGGGCCGATCTCGGTCTCCCACTCCAAGGGGTCGCCGAGGCGCAGCTTCTCGGCCTCGCGGGCGACGCCCGCGACGAAGCGGTCGGCGATCTCGCGCAGCACGTAAACGCGCTCGATCCCCGAGCAGGTCTGGCCGGCGTTGGCGAAGCCGCCCCAGACGGCGCCGGAGATCGCGTTGTCGAGGTCGGCGTCGGCGCAGACGATCATCGGGTCCTTGCCGCCGAGCTCGAGTACGGAGCCCTTGAGCCGGCCGGCGCAGACCTCGCCGACCTTGCGCCCGACCTCGACCGAGCCGGTGAAGAAGATCTTGCCGGCGCTCGATTTGGCCAGGGCGTCGCCGACGGCGCCGCCGCCGTGGACGACGCGGATCAGGCCCTCGGGCAAGCCACCCTTCTCGAAGACCTCGCGAATCCGCTCGCCCAGCAGCGGCGTCAGGCTCGCCGGCTTGAGGACGACGCCGTTGCCGGCCATCAGCGCGATCGCGACCTCGCCGAAGGGGATCGACCAGGGGTAGTTCCAGGGGGCGATGACCCCGACCACGCCGATCGGCTCGTAGGAGAAGTGGCCGCTCTTGGAGAGCGTGAAGGCCTGGGTCATCCGCACCTTCTCGTCGGCGAGGATCTTCGGCCCGGCCTTGGCGCACCAATGCAGGGCGTCGACGGTCGGCAGCAGCTCCATCGTGTAGGCCTCGGCGCGCGGCTTGCCCTGCTCGCGGACCAGCAGCTCGGCGACCTCGTCGATGTCGTCGAGCAGGGCGTCGGCGGCGCGGCGCATGTAGGTGGCGCGCACCTTCAGCGGCAGCTCGGCCCAGGCGGGCTGGATCCTCGCGACGTCGTCCACTACTTCCTGGACCTGGTCCGGGGTGATCGTCGGGACGGTGCCGACGAGCTCTCCGGTGGCCGGGTTGAAGGACTCGAGGGTGGACAGGGCCGCTGGTTTTGCCTCGGTGGTAGCCATCCGTCGATTGTACGGGCGGTGTGCGGGAGGGACCGGGGGGAGGTCTCGCCGTCACGAACTGCGGGAGGTTCCGTCGAGACCTCCCCCCGGTCCCTCATACTCGGCCGTGGTGAGCGACCAGCTGTTTGACACGGGCGAAGACCGGCCGGCTGAGGTCGTAGCTGCCGACGCGCCACTGGCGGTTCGGATGCGTCCCAGGGACCTCGATGAGCTGGTCGGGCAGGAGCACATCCTGGGGGAGGGATCGGCGCTGCGGACGGCGATCGAAGAAGGGAAGCCCCACAGCTCGATCCTCTACGGGCCGCCGGGAGCGGGGAAGACGACGCTGGCGCGGATCGCGGCCGCGGGGGCGCAGGGGGCGTTCGAGGAGCAGTCGGCTGTGGTCGTCGGGAAAGCGGAGATCCGGGGGGTGATCGAGCGCGCTCGGGAGCGCCGGAAGGGGTCGGGGCGGCCGACGATTCTCTTTCTCGACGAGATCCACCGCTTCAACAAGGCGCAGCAGGATGCGCTGCTGCCGGCGGTGGAGGAAGGGCTGCTGACCTTGATCGGGGCGACCACGGAGAACCCCTACTTCGAGGTGAACTCGGCGCTGCTCTCCCGCTCGCAGGTGTACGAGCTGAAACCGCTCGATGCCGCGCAGGTGGAGGCGTTGCTGCGGCGGGCGCTCGCTGACCCGGAGCGGGGGATCGCGGAGCCGCCGCCGCTCGAGGGCGCGGCGCTGGAAATGCTGGCCGAGCGCAGCGGCGGCGACGCCCGGGTCGCGCTCTCCGGACTGGAGCGGGCGGTCGAGCGGGCACAGGGCAAGCCGATCGACGTCGCCGCGATCGAGGATGCGCTGCAGCGCAAGGCGCTCGACTACGACCGCCAGGGCGACCGCCACTACGACTTCGTCTCCGCCTGGATCAAGGCCACCCGCGGCTCCGACGTCGATGCCTCGCTCTACTACCTGGCGGTGATGCTGGAGGGTGGAGAGGACCCGCGCTTCATCGCCCGCCGCATGGTCATCCTCGCTTCCGAGGACATCGGCAACGCCGACCCGCAGGCGCTGCTCGTCGCCGACGCCGCCGCCCGCGCCGTCGACCGCGTTGGGCTCCCGGAGTGCGCGCTCAACCTCGCCCAGGCCTGTGTCTACCTGGCCCTCGCTCCCAAGTCCAACGCCTCCTACAAGGCACTCAACGCCGCCCGCGCCGAGGTCCGGGAGCACGGCGCCAAGACCCCACCGGACTACCTGCGCGACTCGCATTACCCCGGCGCCGCCAAGCTCGGCCGGGGCAGCGGCTACCGCTACGCGCACGATGAGCCGGGCGGGGTCAGCGACCAGCAGCTGCTTCCCGACGGCCTCGCCGACCGGCGCTTCTACACCCCCACCGATCGCGGCTTCGAGGTTGAGCTGGGAAAGCGGCTCGCCGAGCTGCGTATGAGATTCAGCCAGTCCAGATAACTGGCGCAACTTCCCCTCGAGGGGTGGGTTTCAATGGGCGGCTTTCCAAGCTAGAGCCAGGGAGAGCCGACACGCCGGCCGGAGGCCTGGACTGGGGGCCTCCGGCTGTGTCTTACACAGGGGGGAGAGGGCGCCGAGTGGGACTGGACTCGGCGCCCTCTGTACGTCCGGCGACATGTCCGACTTTGGCAATAGCGATCCATAAAAGTCGGAGGCGCCGTTTCGGAACCCACGCTCGTCATCGCCTAAGGTGCCGGCATGGCTGAGAAGAACGCTGAGCGGCTGCGACTGGGAGGGATGGCGCTTCGCAACGGGCTGCTGATTCACGGCCCGACCCATTGGTCGGCGGCCGTGCGCGATCGCGACGGCGGGATCGAAGTTGCCTCCGACCGTAAGCCGGAGCTCGCTCCCAAGCTGGTGGCGCGCGCCCCGGGTTTGCGCGGGCCGCTGAAACTGGCCGAGGCGATGGCGGTGCTGCCGCTGGCGCGGCGGCGACTGCCCGCCGCCCGGCTTCCGTTCGAGAACTGGAAGGTCATCGCCGCCACCGGCGCGACCCTGACGGCGACCGGGCTGCTGCGCCGGCGGGCGCCGGGCTCGGCACTGCGCGAGGGCCTGGTCCAGGTGGTCGGCGCCGTCCCCGCGGTGGTGGCGCTACTGGATCGCGACCTTGCCGCCTACCACGGCGTCGAGCACAAGGCGATCGCCGCTTACGAGCAGGGCGTCGAAGACGTTGCCTCGGTGCCCAAGGAGCACGACCGCTGCGGCTCCAACCTGCTGGTCCCGATGATGTTGCTCTCGGCCGGCGGCACGGCGCTGCTCGAGCGCCTGGTCGAGAAGCCGAACGCGGCCGCCCGCGCCGGCGTCGGCCTCGGCGGCGCCTCGATCGCGGTCGAGATGTTCGCCTGGAGCGACCGCCATCACGGCGATGCCCTGGCCGAGGCCTTCCACACCCCGGGTCGGGAGATCCAGCGCCACCTGGCGACCAAGGAGCCGACGCCGGAGCAGCTCGAGGTCGGGCTGGCGGCGATGGCGGAGATCCTCCGAGTCGAGCACGGCAACGGCGGGGACGACCTGCCGCCAGCCGCATAGACTGGCCGCCGTGTTTGGAAGGATCGATCACATAGGAGTCGCCGTCGAGGACATCGACGCCGCCCTCGCCATCTACGAGGACAAATTCGAGATGGCGATCACCCACCGCGAAACGATCGAGCCCCAGGGCGTCGAGGCGGTGCTGCTGGAGGTGGGCGAGGGCCACGTCGAGCTACTGCGTCCGCTTGGCCCCGACACCCCCGTCGGCAAGTTCCTCGACCGCAAGGGCAAGGGCCTGCACCATGTCGCCTACGCCGTCGAGGACATCGACGCCACCCTGGAGCGCGTCGGCGCGCTCGGGTTCGAGCTGATCGATTCCGAGCCGCGTCCTGGCATCGGCGACACCCGCGTCGCCTTCATCCACCCCCGCTCTCTGGGCGGAGTACTGACCGAGATCGTCGAACCCGCAGGAGGACACTGATGGCTGACGCACAACGAGTCGAGATCGGCTTCGAGGGCGGGCAGGTCGTCACCGCCCGCCTCGCCGAAGACGACCTCAAGGACCTCCGCAAGCAGCTCGAGAAGGGCGGCTGGCACGACCTCCACACGGAGGACGGCGTCATCTCCCTCTACCTCGGCAAGGTTGCCTTCATCCGCATCGCCTCCGGCGACCACCGCATCGGCTTCGGCGGTTGATGCTTCCTGAGCATCAGGAGCATAGGGCGCCATCGTCTTGACCCGCCCCACGTCGGCCTGGCGTAGAAGTTGCTCCGGCCCTCGCCACCCCTGACGCGAGACTTGGTCGCCACCAAGTTGACGCACTCGCGGCTTTGACTTAGTCTTTCCTAACTAGTCAAACTCTTTAGAGGAGAAGATCGTGCGGAGCCGAATGGGCGGGGTGGCAGCAGTCTTAGCGTGTGCCGTATTTGTAGTCGGTTGTGGTGAGGACGATTCCTCCTCATTGACCAAAGCGGAATTCACCGAGCAGGCGGACGCGATATGTGACACCGGTCAGAAAGAAAAGAACGCCGCGATCATCGCCGTGGTGAATCAGAATAATTTGCCTAAACCAGCGATGGAACGGCAGGTCATCGCTGCTGCCCTGCCGCCGTTGCGCGAGATGGTGGAGGAACTCTCAGAACTCGGTCTACCAGCTAGCGGAGAAGGCCAAGCCCGCGTGATCGTCGACGAGGTCGCCGCGGCGGTTCAAAACCTGGAGAACGATCCCCGCAGCGTCCTGAAAGGGTTGAAGAATCCCTTTGCCAAAGTCGAGGAACTATCCGGCAAGTATGGGCTGGAATCCTGCGCCTTGCTCTAGGTGCTCGAGACATTATTTCTTGACAGATATTTTTCCGTTCCCTTATGATACTTCGGTCCGGGTGGGTCCCGGACACTAGGGAGAGGCGGAGGCACTGATTCTCGGGCCGGGGGTCCACTGGCGGCGACTTACAAACTCATTGCGTCATCGCTGGGCAACCCTCAGTTGAACCGAGCTACCTGTTTCCTCACCCCAATACAAGACAATTCCAAGGGAGGAATCGATGTTCTCATTCATACGTAATCGGTTCGGAATTCCGGGCGTGATTTCAGTGTTAGCTCTCGTCTTTGCGATGTTTGGTGGGGCCTATGCCGCCTCCAGCTCCGGGGGCGGTAAGGCGAGCACCTCGGCTGCATCCAAGAAGGGCCCCCGGGGCCCGCGAGGCAAAACTGGCCCCGCCGGCCCTTCCGGCCCCGTGGGTCCGCAGGGCCCTGCTGGAGCTATCGGTCCAGCAGGAGCCAGCGGGAAAGACGGAGCTCCCGGTTCGGCAGGCCTTCCCGGCGCTGACGGCACCGACGGTGTGGACGGCTCACCTTGGACCGCCGGCGGCACCCTGCCAGTCGGCGCAACCGAGACCGGTATGTGGTCTTTCGCCTCCAGCAAAGCCGAGGGATCGATCGCCGTGCCCATTTCTTTCACTATCCCGCTGGCAGCCAAACTCTCGCCAGCTAATGTCAAATTTGTTTCCAACACTGCAAATCCCGACCCGACCAACTGCCCTGGCACCGTTGAAAAACCGGAAGCCGCAAGTGGCTTCGTGTGCATATACGAAGCCCCCGGAGCCGTCAATGCCACCCACCTCTTTGACAACAGCCCAAGCGTCGCCGGTGTGCTCTCGCTTTTTGTCATCCCGGAAGACAAAGCCGCAGCCGCATTCGGCTCCTACGCCGTAACCGGCTGACCATCCTTACGAACTACATGCCACGCTGAATCAGCTGGCATCTATGGCCCCGGCCGGGTTTGGCCGGGGCCATTCCTTCTAGTCCTTAGTCCTTGTATCCTGGCCGAACATAAGTGGGGGGCCAGGATCGCTCTTGGCCCCACTTCGCAATCCTCGCTGATCCTTAGCCTACGTCGAAACCAACCTGGGTGGCTTCGATGTGCATTTTACCGTCTTCGAAAGCCCGCAGTGTGACCGAACTGAGATATTCGCCATCGGATCGGGTTTCGTGGGAGAAGGGGCAGAAGATAATCGGTGTCATTGTGTATTTGATTCCTTTGATCGCCATATCCACTGTCACATCTTTTTTCGGTTTGGCGGCTGTCAGGTTTGTGTATGTGACACCCCCGAGAAGGGTCTGTGCGGGAATATCGACGTTGCACAAACCGCCTGTCACTTCAATCTGTTTCCCGGCGGGACAGTTGATAGTCACGAATCCCGCCCACGTATCCGTAGCGCCAGCGCCAACACCAAATATATAGTCGCAGCCGTTCATGTCAATGGTCGCGGCAGATCCGAGATTGCTGATGCAGCCTTTGTATGTGGCTTCGACTGTCAAAAAACTGGTTGGTTTTTCCATTGTTCCATGAAACTTGGTTTCCGTACTAGAGCATTCGGTGGTGAGATTCCCACCCTCCACCACGATTTTGTTAGTACCTGGATCCTGTGTTCCTGTCACTTTCACAGGATATTTTTCGGCTGTGAATTCAGCGGCAATAGCAGCCGGCGCGGCAACGGCGGTCATCGCTAGAACGGCCACCACAGCCAGCCCGAGAATCTTGCGGTTGCACATTTCGTCCTTTCGTTGGTTACCTCTGTGCCATCACGACATACTCCGGGGATGGCACATTCATAACCGCTAGAGCAGTGACCGATCAGGAAATTTGACTGTCGAAGGACTGTGCGTCGTCCAGAGATAAGGATTGACCTGCAAAATGCGTCAAGCAAGATAGTGCGAGGCACGGATTCCGCGCACGCGAAACCCATCGCGGTAACTGTGGAGTAGATCGCCACTCCCAGGAGACGTGGAGGCCTTGGCCGGGCATAAGCGGGGCCAGGATCGGTCCTGGCCCCGCTTGCGTTCTGGCCTCGCATCTCCACATCAAGCGTTCTGGAGCGAGCGTATTGAGGCCCTCGGCTCCGCTGCGAACTCCTGAGGGCGCTTGATGCTTATGCAAGGGCTCGGACCAATCTGGATTCCACATGGGGCGGTCGGTTGCCCGCCCCACTCACGGAGGAGGTGGGGATCTGCTCACTCTCGGCAGCGAGGGGTTTCGCGCGCGCGAAATTGCATCTGCGTTATTTTGATTAACGCGTTTTGCAGGGAATTTTCAGCTTCCTAACGACTCATCGACCCCATGCCGCAAAAACTCTTGATCGATGACTGGTCGGCGGCTATGGATGGGCTTCCCCGAAACAAAGCCGTGATGGCACGGCACGGGGTAAACAACCGAAAGGACAAGATGCGCAACCTCAAGATTCTCGGGCTGGCCGTGATCGCGGTTCTCGCGATGACCGCCGTCGCCGCGTCGGCCGCTAGCGCCGCCGAATTCACAGCGGAAAAATACCCTGTGAAACTGACAGGAAAACAGGAGGCGGGAACCAATAAATTCGTCGTCGAGGGCGGCGCCCTAACCACCGAATGTTCTAATACGGAAACCTTGTTCCATGGAACAGCCGAAAAAGCAGTGCCTGTACTGACAATCGAAGCCACATACAAAGGCTGCACCAGCAATCTCGGCTCCGGCGTAACCGTTGACATGAATGGCTGCGACTATACATTCAACATTGGAGCTGGCGCCACGGATACCTGGGCCGGCAATGTAACTATTGACTGCCCGCCTACGAAACAGATTGAAGTTACAGGAGGGTTGTGCAACATCGATATCCCCGCGCAGGTGCTTACCGGGGGGATCACCTACACAAACCTGACAACGGCCAAACCGAAAAAAGATGTGACAGTAGATATCGCGGTCAAAAAAATTAAATACACAATGACACCGATTATCTTCTGCCCCTTCTCCCATGAAACTCGGACCGACGGCGAATACATCAGCTCGGTCACAATGCAGGCATTCGAAGACGGTAAAGTCCACAGCGAAGCTACTCAAGTTGGTATCGACGTAGGCTAGGTATCAGCAAGGATTACGAAGCGGGGCCGGGAGCGATCCTGGCCCCGCTTGCGTTTAGCCAGGTTTACGCGTTTTTAGACCCTGGAGACCTTGACAAGTACCTGCCAGTACCTATATGGTTCGCGAAATTACTGAGGGGCGACCGTCCTGTCGAATTTTATCGCCGGGACAGTCAACAGGACAGGGAGAATGTGCATGAGAACGGGGAGAGGGCTGGCAGTCGTCGCCCAGCTGACTATAGGTCTAGCGATTATGGGTCTGGTTCTAGCGGCGCATGCTCCACGCGCGTCGGCGGCCATCACTTTCGGGACCTTTGGCGCAGGGCCTGGTCAGACGAACAGTCCAAAAGGTTTGGCGGTGGATGAAAGTACCGGGGAGCTATATGTCGCCGACAGCGGCAACAACCGTATTGAGGTCTTTGGCTCGGCCGGGAACTTCCTCAGGGTGTTTGGCGCTGAAGGCAACGGCTCGGGCCAGTTCCAGGATCCAACCGCAGTAGCGGTTGATAGCGACGCGGTCAGCTCTTCGTATCGGGACGTTTACGTTAACGACAACGGGAATCACCGGATCGAGAAGTTTAAACCTTCGGGAGAGTTCATTCTGATGTTCGGTGATGGCGTTAATCAGACGAGTGGGGGAGATGTTTGCCCGCGACCAGGGTTCCCAGCCGACGTATGTGGGCCGGGGGTCGGGGGCTTCGGTCCGGGTCAGTTGAGTCAAAGGATCCAAGTTGCGGTTGCCCCCGGAGGCAACGTTTATGTCGTGGACAGCCTTGTTAGCTCAAAAGACACGAATCGCATCCAAGTGTTTGATGCTTCTGGAACCTTCTTGTCCGAGGAGGTATTGCTGGAGCCACATGGGGATGCGGTCGGCCTTGCGGTCGATCGCTCAACGGGCGATTTCTACTTTGGCGACACTGCCTACGATGAGGGACCCGGCGCCATTCGTAAATACCCGCCGACGGGCTCCCCTGCGGCGTGTGAGTTCAATCAATCATCCAACATCGGTGGCCTGTCGACCGACGCTTTCGACAGCCTCTTCTTCGCGGACAATACCGAAGCGAACTCGCTCTATGAGTACGACAGCAGCTGTGTCCAGCAGCTGGTCTTCGGTTACGGGAGTCTCGACTCGCATCCCCGGTGGATCGCGGCCTTTCACAGCACCGACGGAGACGTCTTTGCTAGCCAGGGTTCGGGTCAGAGCAGCAAGATCGTCTATATCGACCTACCTCAGCCCGGGCCGCTCGTATTGCCGGAACCGGGACGAACGGTCGCCTCTCCGATCGGCAACGTCCGGGCGACGTTAAAAGCGACGATCAATCCGGAGGGTAAAGCGAGCACTGTCAGCTTCGAGTACGTCGATGACGCCGCTTGTCAAAAAGCGCTCGGCGAAGTAAAAGGCTGCTTCGAGGAGGCGAAGAAAAGCGCCACCGTCCCGGCGGGAGAAGACTTCAAACTGCATCAGGTAGAAGTCGAGATCGGCTGCCAAGATGCGGAGAACGAAGCAGAAGTGGCTGCAGGGAAATGCCTTAGCCCAGACACGCTGTACCACTTTCGCGCGATAGCGTTCAACGAGGACGCTCCCTCGGAGGGAAACGCTGGGCCGGAGGCTGCCTTCAAAGCTAGGCCTGCACTAGAAATCACAAACACTTATACGACCGACGTTGGGCTGGATGCCGCCGTGCTCAGCGCGACGGTAGACCCGCTTGGTATTGCGGCGACGGGGTTTTTTGAATATGTCGACGATGCTGCCTGCCGCGTGGGGATCAAAGCGTCCGGCGACTGCTTTGAAGGGGCCAGTAAAACCGCCAGTGTCGACTTTGGCTCGAGCGAAGAAAGAGTAAGTCGCGGCGTCCAAGTCTTGTCACTCGCTCCCGGGACCATTTATCACTACCGGCTAGTGGCCAGCGACTCGCTGGTCGCGAAAATCGCTGGGCCCGAGCAAGTCTTTACGACCTTTCCGAGGCCGCCGCTGTTGACGTGCCCAAATGAAGGCCTCCGCGGCGGTCTGGCGGCGAAGCTCCCGGACTGCCGGGGCTATGAGCTGGTGACGCCGGTCGAGAAAGAGAATGGCGACATCGTCGTCCTGTTGGCCACGGACAACAATGCCCCGGCCGAACTACCGCAGGCCTCCGCTGCAGGGGACAGACTCACCTATTCCTCCTACCGGCCGTTTGCGGATGCCCAATCGGGCCCATATACGGTCCAGTATCTGGCCGGTCGCAATGCTGAGGGAGGATGGACCAATCATGCGATCTCGCCGCCACGCGAGGGTATCTCTTTTTATCCGGCGCGCGGGTTGGACACTCAGTTCAGGGCCTTCTCGGAAGACCTCTGCAGTGGTTGGCTACTGCATGACGCCGAACCCGTTTTAGGGCAAGGCGGGGTGAAAGGCTATGGCAACCTCTACCGCCGCGAGAATTGCGCGGGCGAGAGCTACGAAGCGCTGAGTAGAGTAATACCGCCAGTCGAATCCAGTAAGGAATATGCACCGGAAATAGTGGGCTTTTCTGAGGCCGCTGACCTCTCGGTGTATCGCGCCAACGACAAACTCACCAAAAATGCCGCAAGCAAACCGGAGATCTACCAGCTCTACGGGTTCCGGCGGCCCAGGGTGGGCACTTCTGATGGAGAGCTGCGGCTGGTGAGCGTGTTGCCAGGTGGTGTTGC
Source organism: uncultured Solirubrobacterales bacterium (assembly GCA_963811375.1). Lineage (GTDB taxonomy): Bacteria > Actinomycetota > Thermoleophilia > Solirubrobacterales > 70-9 > VAYN01. The sequence goes on along the minus strand of CAWEQY010000007.1, from coordinate 266,526 downwards.
CAGCGTGAAGAACTCTTCGGCGGGGGGCGGAGCCTTCAATGCGTTCCGCAATGGCCGTCTCGAACACGCGGTTTCGACGGACGGTTCGCGGATCTTTTGGACCGCAGTCAACGATGCTACGGGAACGGGCGACATATATTTGCGGGAGAACCCGTTCGGAAGCGGGCCGGAGTGCAGCGGACCCGCTGCACCCTGCACCCTGCCGGTTTCGGGCTCAGTAGCCGAAGGGGCGGGCAAAGCGGCTCAGTTCTGGACCGCGGCCGCCGATGGCTCGAAGGCGCTCTTTAGCTTTATCGAGGGTGGTCTGGCAGGAAACCTCTATGAATACGATGTCGCGAGCAAAGCTTCGACGCTGATCGCAGGAAAAGCCGAGGGCGTACTGGGCGCAAGCGACGATGCCTCGCGCGTTTATTTTGCCTCCAGCGAAGCGCTTGCTCCAGGGGCAAAAGCGGGTGGAGCAAATATCTACCTCTACGAGGCGAATTCGATCCCAACCTTCATCACGGTCGCGGCGGTGCCCAGCGCGGGCGTCGGGGGTTACTGCTCGAATGTCTCGGCCGAGCCGATTGACCGCTGCAGCAGGGTCAGTCGCGACGGCAACCAGCTCGCTTTTACCTCTCAGGCGGCGCTCACCGGCTATGACAACACCGATGCCCGGACCGGCGATGCCGATGCAGAGGTTTATCTCTATGACGCGGTCGCCCGAGGGGGTGAAGGCGAACTTCTCTGTATCTCCTGCAACCCGACTGGAGCTCGACCGACGGGACGGGCCCTTCGGCGCGGCGGCGGCGACTTCACCGCGGTGGCGGCGAAGATCCCGCTCCCAACCGGGGCTCTCCATGCTTCGCGTGCTCTCTCAGATGGTGGACAGCGCCTCTTTTTCGAAAGCTTCGACGCCCTGGTCCCGGGTGATAACAACGGCTTCGGGGACGTCTATGAGTGGGAGGCGGCAGGGAGCAAAACTGAGTGCGAAGAAAGGGGAGCGGGGCTCTATGCGCCGGACGCGGGCGGCTGCCTCAGCCTGATTTCCTCGGGCCAGGGTGCACGCGACTCTGAATTCGTCGACGCCAGCGCCAGTGGCGATGACGTCTTCTTTAAAACCGCGGCCAGCATCTTGCCGCAGGACTCCGACCTGATCGACATCTATGACGCGCGGGTACAGGGTGGCTTCGCGCCCCCGTCATCTCCAGCCCCCCCCTGTCAAGGTGAAGCCTGTCAGGCCGCGCTGGTGCCCCCGGCCCCAATCACCCCCTCCAGCTTCTCTTTCCACGGCACGGGCAACCTGAAGCCGAAGAAAAAGCCTCGTAAGAACAAAAAACACAAGAAGCACCACCACAAGCAGGCGGGACACCGCAGGGGGGCGGCGCGATGAAGAGACCGCTGTCGATATGGGTTGTAGTCTGGCTGGCGGCAGTTTTTGTGACGCTGGGGGCCGCGAGCGCCGCGAGCGCAGACTTCGGCTTCAAGGAAACCGAAGTCTCTTTCCTCAACCAGAATGGCACTCCGGCGACGCAGGCAGGATCTCATCCTTTTGGGGTAACGACGAAGCTCGAGATGAACTCTGTGGTCATTCCCGAAGGCGGAGATTGCATCCATGAATTCTGCGAACTTCCCGATGGGGAAGTCGATGATCTGATTATTAAGTTGCCACCTGGCTTTGTTGGCAACCCCTCCGCAGTCCCCCGTTGCTCGAACGTGGACTTCATCGAAAGAGTTGAAACCCGACCATCGTGCCCAAATAGCACGGTAGTAGGGATCAATGCCCTCAGGTTTGAATTCCACCCAATTCCCACCAACTTTGACAAATTTCTCCACGTCCCCGTCTATAACCTCGTTCCCCCAGTCGGCGCAGCCGCAAAGCTCGGTTTTGTGGTCCTCAATGTGCCAGTTACGGTCAACTTTTACATCAATCCCGACCCTCCCTACAACCTCGAAGCTCGCGTCACCAACCTCTCCCAGGCCGCTCACTTTTACGGGTCGGTGCTGACCGCCTGGGGGGACCCCACCTCCCCTGCTCATGACCTCTATCGCGGCAGCTGCGTCGATATTCTTGCCGGTAGCCCCCTTGACGAACCGGTTTCCCTCGGCCAATGTCCGGTCGAAAGGCGAAAACAGCCTTTTCTCACCTTGCCGCGCAGCTGCACGGGCTCGCTCGCCACGATTTTTGACGCGGTTGCGTGGAATACCGGTGAGACGGACTCGAAATCCGTAACCATTAACAATGGCTCTTCACCCCCTGGCCCATTGGAAATGACTGGCTGTGGGAAACTCGCCTTCGCCCCCGAAATAACCGCCACGCCGACTACCACTTCGGCCGAGTCGTCTTCGGGCCTTGACTTCAACCTCGATATAGAAGACGAAGGACTCACCTCTCTTGATGGGCTTGCTCAATCCGACATCAAGAGGGCTGTTGTTACCTTGCCCAAGGGCGTCACGGTGAACCCTTCCGTGGCTGTCGGTCTTGGCGCCTGCAGCGAACGGGAGCTGGCCCAGGAAGCCTTGGACCGTCAGGGCTGCCCTGAAGCTTCCCGGATCGGCAATGTTGAAGTGGAAACCCCCCTCCTCGAGGGAAAGCTCCTGAAGGGATCCGTCTACGTTGCCACGCAGGACGAAAACCCCTTCCATTCCCTCATCGCTATCTACATGGTGATCAAGGATCCGGAGCTGGGGGTCCTTGTGAAACTTCCCGGTAGGGTCGAGCTCAACTCCGAGACTGGCCAGGTGGTGACCACGTTCGGCGAAGCGCCTTACGAGATTCCCCAGTTCCCCTTCTCCCACTTCCGCTTTCACTTCCGCTCCGGCGGGCGCTCACCGCTCGTGACTCCTCCGTCATGTGGCGATTACACTGCCCGCGCCGAATTCACGCCATGGTCGGGAGCCGCGCCTTTCACCGCGACCTCAAACTTCAAGGTCACCGCTGGCGTCCGCGGAAGCTCCTGCCCCGCTGCTGGGGCACCTCCCTTCCACCCCGACTTCGTAGCCGGGTCGATCAATAACGATGCGGGTGCCTACTCTCCGTTCTATCTGAGCCTTAGTCGCCAGGATGGCGAACAGGAGATGACCCGTTTCTCCTCGGTCTTGCCTCCAGGCGTGACCGGGAAACTCGCCGGGCTCGCGAAATGCCCAGATGCGGCCATCGCAGCAGCGAAGACCCGGCCGGGTCGCCAGGAGCTCAACAGTCCCAGTTGCCCCGCAAATTCTGAAATCGGTCGTGTCGTCGCTGGGGCCGGAGTTGGTTCCGACCTGACCTATGCGACCGGTAAGATCTACCTTTCCGGCCCCTTTGGGGGCGATCCCCTCAGCGTGGTCGCGATCGTCCCAGCAGTGGCGGGTCCATTCGATGCCGGCACGGTCGTTACGCGCGTCGCCCTGGCGCTCGATCCCGAAACCGGCCAAGTGGAGGTCGATGGCACTTCCTCGGATCCAATCCCCCACATGCTCAAGGGAATCCCGCTGAAGCTGCGCGACCTGCGTATATACACCGATCGTCCCGACTTCACCCTGAATCCGACGAGCTGCAATCCCTCATCGGTCAGCGCAACCCTCTTCGGCGGCTTCGCGGACGCCTTCAGCCCGGTCGATGACGTTCCGGTTGCCCTTTCGGCTCGTTACCAGGCGGCCAACTGCGCGGCGCTTAAGTTCAAGCCAAAGCTTTCCCTGAAGCTAACCGGCGGCACCAAGCGAAGCGCCCACCCGGCGCTGAGAGGGACCCTCATCTACCCCAAAAACACGGGCTATGCCAACGTCAGAAAAGCGGTTGTCACCCTGCCGCATTCCGCCTTCCTCGACCAGGGCCATATTCGCACCGTCTGCACTCGGGTGCAGTTCGCCGCCAAGGCTTGTCCGAAGGGCTCGATCTATGGCAAGGCAAAGGCGACGACGCCGCTGCTTGACGAGCCTCTCGAGGGTCCCGTTTACCTGCGCTCCTCAAAACATCCGCTCCCCGACCTGGTCGTCGCCCTGCATGGCATCGTCGACATCAACCTGGTTGGGCGAATCGATGCTGTCAACGCCCGGATTCGCACCAGCTTTGAATCGGCGCCCGACGCTCCGATCTCGAAGTTCGTGCTCGATATGCAGGGCGGCAGTAAGGGCCTAATTATCAACAGCCGGAACTTATGTGCTCACACGTCGAGGTCGACCTCTGTCCTGACTGCTCAGAACGGAAAGGTCGTTCAAAGCAACCCCGTAGTCCGCGTTCCCTGCGGTAAGCAGAGAACGCGGAGAAACCGGTAACACACGGCGGTTCGCGAACCTCGCGAGGTGCCTCCATTGACGGCGGGTCAAGCCTGCTCTAGTGGCAGGGAGTAGCTTCTGGGCGTGCCTCACATTGACGTCGAAGAGCACGCGCTGGGGCTGACCTGGGTCGTGGCGGAGCCGATGGAACGGGCGTTTCATGCGCTCGTCGACGACGGCCGGGTCTGGCTGGTGGATCCGCTCGACGGGCCGGAGATGAAGGATGCGGCGGCTCTGGGCGAGCCGGCGGCGGTGCTGCAGCTGCTCGACCGCCACAACCGCGACTGTGCGGAGATCGCCGGGCGCTTCGGCGTGCCGCATCTGAAGGTCCCGGACGCGGTTCCGGACTCGCCGTTCGAGGCGATCGCGGCGGTGCGGGTGCCGGGCTGGAAGGAGACGGCGCTCTGGTGGCCGCGGCGGAGGGCGCTGGTCGTCGCCGAGGCGCTTGCCGCCAATCCGATGCACACCGGCGGCCGGCAGCGGGTCGGAGTGCATCTGTTCCTGCGCGCCTGGCCGCCGAAGCTGCTCAGCAGCTACCGGCCGGAGCATCTCCTGCTCGGACACGGACACGGTGTTCACGGCGAGATGGCCGCGGAGGCCGTGAAGACGGCCTACGCGCGCACCCGCCGCGATCTGCCGCGGGTGCTGCTCGGCCTCCCGGGCACGCTGAGGAGCTGATCCAGCACCACCGCACCTCGCTCGGTAGCGACGGCCGCGGCCTAGGGGGAGAGGGCGGTCCAGAGCTCGGCCTCGGCCGTGGCGACCCGCTTGGCGGCGGCGTCGATCTCGGCCCAGGGGCCGGCATCTGGAGCGTCGCTTTCGCTCGCGGACCTGAATGCCTCCGCCAGCTCGGTCCAGCGCGCCGCTGCCTCGACCGCCAGCGGCGCCTCGTTCCGCCCCGCCTCCTCGAGGAAGCGCGAGTACATCAGCCGAAAGGCGCCGCCACCGGTGCCGCGGCGCTCGATCACCTGGTAGGCGAAGCGGGCGCACCACTGCCAGTCCGCGGTGGCCTCAGGCCAGGAGCCGGCCTCGGCGGCGAGGCGCTCAATCGCGGGAAGGCCGCCGAACTCGCCGAAGGTCGGTTCCAGCATCTCCTTCGCCGCCTCGGCGATCGCCCGCGGGATCGCCGCTTCCAGCTGCTCGCGATCGACCGCGTCGGAGACGGTGAACATGTGGCCTTCGAGCGGGTAGGCGGGGTGACCGCTGTGGCGCGCCTTGGCGAGGTTCTCGATCCGCGTCGTCTGCAGCTCCTCGAAGCCGGTGTCGGAGAGCTGCGCCACCTCGTCGTCGTAGCCGGCCAGCACCACCGCATGTCCCGGGAAGTGGGCCGAGTTGCCGTAGTGGTCCAGGTAATAGATGTCGGTGAGGAGCAGCGTCGGATTGCCGCTGTCGACCTCGGCCCGCGCCGCCTCCCAGGCCTCGGCGTCGCCCTCCGCGAACGTCCGCATCTCCAGAGCCGCGCCGGTGAGGTCGCGGAAGCTCTCCTCCAGCCGCGCCGTGCGTCCGTTGAACCAGCGGCTCGGCGAGGCGTCCTCGAGGGTCAGGTAATAGAAGCTGGCGCCGGCTCCGAGGCCGAAGGCCATCTCCTCGCTGAGCTCGATCCCGTGGAAGCCGAGCAGGTTGCGCAGCGCGGTCGAGCCGCAGTGGTGGCCGGGCGTGTGGACATAGCCGGGGACGGCGGGCATGACCGATACCTTCTCAATCTGGTGAACGAGGAGGGTGGTAGCCCAGGCGGCGCCATATCCTCCGCCGCGATGCACGAAGCCGACCTCAAGCTGCTGCGCCTGATGCGGACCCGTGGACACTCGCCCGGGCTGGAGTCGGCCGCCAAGGCGCTCGGCAGGGCCGCCAACAACGCCGCCGTCTGGGTGGTGCTCGGCGTCGTGCTCGCCCTGCTCGATCCCGAACGCCGCGAGTCCTGGCTGATCTGCGCCGTCCTCGGTCCGGTCGCGATCGGCCTCAATTACGGGATCAAGCTGCTGGTCAAACGGCCGCGCCCGGTGCTCGAGGGCCTGCCGCCGCTCGGCGACGCTCCCAGCTCGCTCAGCTTCCCCTCCGCCCACGCGCTCTCTTCGTTTGCCGTGGCGACGGCGATGGTGCGGGTCGACCCGGCGATGGTGGCAGCGCTGGCGGTTGCCCTGGCGATTTCGCTCGGCCGTCCCTACCTGGGAATGCACTATCCATCCGATGTCCTGGTGGGCGCCTTCCTCGGCGTTCTGCTCGGCCTGATCGTGCCGCTCTCGATATGAGGACGGGGAAGCGATGAAGGTCGGGATCGTGGGGCTGCCGAACGCGGGCAAGTCAACCCTCTTCAACGCCCTGACCAAGGGCGGCGCCCAGACCGGCGACTACCCGTTCACGACGATCGAGCCCAACGTCGCGATCGCCGAGGTGCCCGACCAACGGCTCGAAAAAATCGCGGCGACGGTGCGCAGCTCGAAGCTGGAACCGGCGACGATCTCCTTCCACGACATCGCCGGCCTGGTCAAAGGCGCCTCCGAGGGGGAGGGGCTCGGCAACCAGTTCCTCGCCTCGATCCGCGAGACCGACGCGATCTGCCACGTCGTCCGCTGTCACGAGGACTCCGGGGTACCCCACCCCGACGGGCGCGTCGACCCGCTCGCCGACATCGAGACGATCGAGACCGAGCTGATCCTCTCCGACTACGACCAGGTCGAGCGCCGGCTGCCCCGGGTCGCCAAGCAGGCGAAGTCCGGCGATGCCGAAGCGATCGCCGAGCACGGCTGGCTGCAAGCGGTCTTCGAGGCCCTCGCCGCCGGCCGTCCCGCCCGCTCGGTCCCGGTCCCCGACGCCGCCGCCAACGCCGTCGTCAACCTGCAGGCGCTCACCACCAAGCCGATTCTCTACGTCGCCAACGTCGACGAGGGCGACGGCGAGGTGCCGGAAGCGGTGGCGTCGCACGCCGCCGCGGCCGGCGCCGGCGCGGTCGCGGTCAGTGCCCGGATCGAGGGCGAGCTGGCCGAGCTCGACCCCGAGGAAGCCGAGGAGATGCGCGAGTCGTACGGGGTCGAGGGCTCCGGCCTGGCGCGCCTGGTCCGCGGCGCCTACGACCTGCTGGAACTGCTCACCTTCTTCACCGCCGGCGAGGACAAGGAGGCCGTGGCCAGGCCGCTGCGCCGCGGTGCCACCGCGCTGGAGGCGGCCGGCACGATCCACACCGAGATCATGGAAGCGTTCGTCAAAGCCGAGGTCGTCGGCTGGGAGCAGCTGGTCGAGACCGGCGGCTATTCCCAGGCCCGCGACAAGGGTCAGCTGCGGATCGAGGGTCGCGACTACGTCGTCCAGGATGGCGACGTGGTGACGATCAAGGTCTAAGGTCTCCCCATGGACGAAGGGGCGCGGTTCCCGCGGGTCGCCGCCAAGGCCGGCCACTACGAGAGCTTCTACATCAAGGCCTGCGAGCCGGGCGGCGGTCGCGGCGTCTGGATTCGCCACACGGTTCACAAGCGCCCCGGCGCCGAGCCCAACGGCTCGATCTGGTTTGTCTTCTTCGACCGCGGAGCGGAGGGGCCGCGGGCAACCAAGGTGACGGTGCCGGCGAGCGAGCTGTCGACCCCCCAGGGGTCGTGGATCGAGGTCGGCGACGCCGTGATCGGGCCGGGCCAGGCCGAGGGCGCGGTCGACACCGAGGCGCTGATCGCCGGTTGGTCGCTGACCTTCTCCGCCGAGGCCGAGCCCTGCAAGTACCTGCCGGCCGACTGGCTGTATGAGGCGCCGCTGCCGAAGACGAAGTTCGTCGCCCCCGTCCCGCTCGCCCACTTCGAGGGTCGTCTCGAAATCGACGACGAGGAGTCGATCGAGCTTGGCGGCTGGCCGGGGATGATCGGTCACAACTGGGGCAGCGAGCACGCCGAGCGCTGGGTCTGGCTCGAGGGCACCGCCTTCGCCGACTCGCCCAACACCTACTTCGACGCCGGCGCCGCCCGGGTCAAGCTCGGCAGCCGCACCAGCCCCTGGATCCCCGCGGGGATGCTGATGCTCGACGGCGAGCCGCACCGGCTCGGCGGCCTCGGCGCGATCCGTTCCTCCTCGATCGTGGAGGAGCCCGGCGTCTGCACCTTCGTCCTCCCCGGCAAGGACATCGTCGTCCGCGGCCGCGTCTCCGCCCCGGAGAAGGACTTCGTCGGTTGGGTCTACGCCGACCCCAAGGGCCCCGAGCACCACACCGTCAACTGCTCCGTCGCCGACCTCGAACTGACCGTCGAACGGCCCGGCCTGCCCAAGCGCGAGCTGACCCTGGCGGCCGGCGGCGCCTACGAGCTGGGGATGCGCGAGACCGATCACGGCATCCCGATCCAGCCGTATCCGGACGGCTGAGCCCGTCCGCTACCTGGGTGGCTCGCCGATGACCTTCTCGAAGGTCATCCAGGTGTCGTAGCCGCCGAGCGCGACCTCGAGCTGTTCGCCGGTCACCGTGGTTACCCCCCCGGTGCCGATCAGCTTCGCCTCGACGATCCGCGGGGAGACGCCGCGCTTGGTGATCGCGACCTGCTTCAGCTTCCCCTTCAGGTAGCCGCCCAGCTTGGAGCTGATTTCGGGGCCGCTGAATTTCAACGTCCAGGTGTGCAGCGGGCAGTAGTAGTCGTAGGGGTCGGGGACGCCAACCAGGTAGGGAATCGAGGAGCCGAAGACGTTGGCGATGCTCTCGGTGTGGCCGCCGGAGCAGGCCGAGAAGAGGGTCTCGGCGATCTTGCCGCCGTATTCGACGACCTGGCCGCGGGTCGCGTTGGCCATCGCGTTGGTGCGGGCGTACTCGCTTCCCAGCCCCTCGTAGACCTGGCTGCGGGTGTCGGCGTAGAGGTCGAAGCCGTTGCCGCCGACGGCGGCGGTGAGGGCGAACGACCGCGAGGCGATCGCCTGTGCTTTCAGCTCCTCTTCCGGCCAGGAGGGCGGCGACTCGTTCGGGATCACGCCTTTGACGTACTGGTCGACGGCGAGCGCGTTGACGACGTTGAGCGAGCCCGAGTCGCTTTCGGTCGGCACCGTCTCCAGGGCACCGCGGTAGGTGCCGATCCCGGCGATCTCGACCCTGCCGTTGCCGGCGGCGCGCAGTTTGCGGCCGCAGTCGGCGAGCGGTTTGCCGCCGGAGCTGCGCAGCACGACCGCGTTGCCGGAGCGGTGCGCCTGGTAGCTGCGGGCGGGGTCGAGCGCCTCGCCGCAGGCGCTGGTCGCGGCGCTGAAGCCAACGTCACCAGCGGAGATGTCGAGCAGGACGCGGACGACACGCGGCCCGGGGAGGGTCCCGATCGTGGTGCCGGTGAAGTAGTGGCCGAGGATGAACTGGTAGGTCTTGCCGTGCAGGGCGTAGCCGTAGGCGCCGTAGGCGCTCATCCCGACCCCGTGCCCGAAGCCGCGCCCGTGGACGACCCAGCTGACGCCGGCGTTGGCGGCGGGGGCGAAGGCGGCGAGGCTCGCCAACGCGGTCAGGGCGGCGGCGGCGCGGGCGAGGATGGGGTGGCGGCGGAGTCGAGGCATCTCTGTCGAAACAGGTTCGCCGTGCATGAGTCGCGCCCTGTTGCTGAGCCGGGACGGGATAGCCCTTGCGCTTGACCGGGCGCATATTTAGGAACTAAGCTGTACGTATAAGGAACCGCACTGCCTGCCACTGATGGCCAAAGCCAAGACCGGGAGCAAGAAAGATGAGCCCCGCCGCCTTCCTCGCGGCCGGCACGCGCTTGCCCCGGAGGAGGTCCTCGCCGATCAGCGACAGCGCTTGATCGACGCCGTGCCGCGTGTTGTCGCCAAGCACGGCTACGAAGCGATGTCGGTCGCCGACATCGTCAAGGCGGCGGCCGTCTCCCGCAACGCCTTTTACAGCAACTTCGGCGACAAGCAGGAGTGCTTCGCGGCCGCCCACGAGGCTTGCCACGAGCGTCTGCTGGCGATCCTCGAGCAGCCCTGCGATCGCGGCGGCTCGGTCGAAGAACGGGTCGAAACGGCGCTGGGAGCCGCGCTCGACATGCTCGCGGTCGAGCCCGAGGTCGGCCGCCTGCTCTTCGTCGAGGCCCCCTCGGCGGGTGAGGAGATCGCCCTCCGCTACCACGAGTGGCTGCGCCGCTACGGCATCCTCCTGCGCGCCGCCGTGCCCCAGGCGGCGGTGAAATCGAGCCTGGCGGTGGAGATCGATCAGGTGATCGTCGGCGGCATCGCCTCCCGCATCGCCAGTGAAGTGCTGCAGGGGCGGGCGACGCAGCTGCGGGTCCTGACTCCGCACCTGGTCGACTACGTGCTCGCCTTCTATGGGCCGGGACAGCCCGACCCACGGGCAGCCAACGTGGTGACGATGGAGTCCGAGCCCGCGGCGGCCGAGTACCCCGAAGAGCGCCGCAAGCAAGCCGGCGCTTGAGTCTCCTCTGAGAGCCCCGTAGCGCCCAGCCCACCGGCTCAGAAAGCGTGGCCTTGGGAAAGGCCAGCAAATCGCATAATTCTTAACAGAACCACGTGCGTATCTTGACAACTGGGTACTGACTTGTTTACAGTCCCGCTTGTCATTCATTGGGAACGCCAATGGTATGGCAGAGAAGTCAGGGACAGAAGCTCAGCAGCGCCACAGGGAAACCGAGCCTCGAGGGCCGCTAAGGGAAGCGGCCGGCAGAGGGGCTCACGGGACAAGGAGACCAATAGGTGAGACGCGACGCGAAGGCATCGTCCGCGGGATCCATCGCAGGCAGCGGCGCGGGCCGCGGCCTCTTCCGCCGTGCTTTCGCGATCCGTGGCGCCTCGACGGGCAGCGTCGGGAGTGGTGCGTCCGCGCTCGGGCGCTTTGGGGCGATCCTCGTCGCCGCCACGGCCCTTCTCGCCACCGCCTTCGCGCCCGGCGCGAGCGCCGCGGTCGAAGCAACGCCGAGCTATGCGCCGGTCGGCAGCTTCGGCGGTCCCGCCCCCGGCAATTCCAATGACCAGTTCAGCAATCCCGCCGGCATCGACCTCGAACCCGGCAGCGGCAACATCCTCGTCGCCGACTCTGCCAATAGTCGCATCCAGGTCTTCGCCCCCACCGGCAACTCGGCGACCTACCTGACCAGCTTCGGCGTCGGCACCCTGGTCACCCCCACCGGCATCGCCGTCGACCAGGCGAGCGGGGCGGTCTACGTCAGCGACTCCGGCGCCAACCAGATCTTCCGCTTCACCTCCGACGGCGCCCCGACCCCGACCTACACCCGGGACCTGGGCTTCGCCAGCCCCGCCCAGGGCAGCGGTGCAGGACAGGTCGGCAGCTTCGCCAGCCCGCTCGCGATCGACCCGGTCTCCCACGACCTCCTCCTCGCCGACAAGGCCAACAAACGGATCGCTCGCTTCACCACCGCCGGCGCCCCGGTCCCCTCCTTCAACGGCCCCGCCTCGCTGAGCGACTCCCTCACCGGCCCGCTGGACATCGCCGTCGCGGCGAGCGGGGCGATCTACGTGGTCGATCTGGAGGCCGGCGGCGAACTCGAATTCGGCGGCCCGTCCTACGTACGCGTCTTCACCGCGAGCGGCACGCCCGACGGCCAGCTGCAGGGAGCCGACTCCCCTTCCGCGATCGCCGTGGAACCGGGCGGCGGCCAGATCATGGTCGGAGGCGACTCGGGTAGCGAAGTGAACCCGCGCAGCCTCTACGTCTTCAACAGCGCCGGCGCCCACCTCCTCACCGCCAAGCTGAAGCCTGACTCCGTGCCCCCCTACGCCGGCCTGGTCAGGGGTATTGCGGCCACCTCCGGGAAGGTCTACGTGCTGACCGACCTGATCTTCGGCTTCTCCGGCGAGGTCAGCGTGCAGGTGGCGGTGCCGGCTCTGCGCCCGGGGCTCGAAGCCGAAGACGTCTCCGCGATCGAGGCCCGCGCTGCCCATGTGGCCGGCACGGTCGCCGCCGGGGGCGCCGCAACGACCGTTCGCTTCGAATACTCCCTCAACGGAACCGACTGGACCGCCACCCCCGACCAGAGTTTCTCAGGGACCGGCGAAGAGGCGGTCGAGGCGGACCTGAGCGGCCTCCTGCCCCAAAGCCAGTACTCCGTGCGCCTGCACGCGGAGAGCCCGTATTTCTCCATCACCTCCAAAGCGATCAGTTTCGTGACCGCGGGTGCCGCGCCTGAGGTCTTCGGTGAGTCGGTGGCCAATCTGGCTTCGACCAGCGCGGCCCTCAACGGCAAAGTCAATCCCAACGGCCCGGCGACCACCTACCACTTCGAGTACGGGGAGAGCACGGGGTACGGCCAGCGCTTCCCGGCTGGCATCGAAGACGTTGCCGGCGCCGGCAACAACAGCCACCATGCGACGGGCTTTCTCACCGGCCTCACGCCGAGCACCGTCTACCACTACCGGCTGGTCGCGGTGAACGCAATCGGCACCACCAACGGCGATGACCACACCTTCACCACCGCGGCGGCGGTGGGTCCCTGCCCCAACGAAGCGATCCGCGAACGCGAGCATGCCACCTACCTTCCCGACTGCCGCGCCTACGAGCAGGTCACGCCGGTGGAAAAGAATGGGGCGGTGCCCTCGGGGGCCTGGGCCACGCCTTTCGTTCGAGACGACGGCAACGCGATCGCCTATCCGACCGAAGGGTTGACCTATGTGCAGGGGGAGTCCAATCCACTCTTTCCCAAGGCTCGAGGTCTCCGGTCCGCGGACGGATGGAGCACGGACGTCATCGACCCACCGAGCGATACCACGGTTCCGGGGGCCAGCTATCTCAACGGCACCGTGGTCGTCTCCAAGGATCTCAGTCGCGCGCTCGTCACCACGCATGCCAAGCTGACTCCTGATGCCGCCGGCGGTGGTGCGGCCAATACCTATCTCCGCGAGATCGGCACTGATAACTACACGCTGGTTTCCCCGGGTAACGATTTATCCACCCTAGGCGGCCCGGCCAAGTTTCTCGGCGCATCCGACGACCTCCGCACCGTGGCCCTCGCGGGCGAGATTTGGCGGGAAGGGTCTGGTTTAGAATCGGTACTCGCAAACCCCGGCATCACCGCGCGCCGCGATGTGCACCAGGTGTCAACTGACGGATCGCGTGTCTATACGGAAAGAGTTCCCGGGTCTCCAGGCCAGGGCGTGTATCTGCATGAGAACGGAACCACCATTCCCGTATCGGTGTCTCACCTTCCCGGAGATCCGCCGGGCACGGTGGCTGCAGCGAATTTTGGGGGTGCATCTCCAGATGGTCGCTTTGTGGTCTTCTACAGTCCCCACGTTCTCACTCCAGACGCAGCACCAAATGGAGGGGCTTACCGCTACGACGTGGAGACCGATTCTCTTACCTTTCTAACCGCGGCAATCGGGTCGAACGGGGGATTTATTGCTGCGCTACCGGCGGCCGACATCCTCTATTCCACCGACGGTATATCGATTTTTTACACCCACGCCGGAGTCACCAGAAATTTAGGTTCATGGATCGGTGGCTTCGAGGGTGGTCGTGCCAGTGCCAACGGCAAGTACTTCATCTTCGGAGACTCGTTCTTCGACGCCGAAACCGGCACTATCTCTTGTCCCCCATGCCGGACCGATGGCGGGCCCTCGCTCGGCGGCGCCTTGATCGGCGAACCCGAGTACGACGCCATCGGGCGCCACGCGCCAACCGCAGTCCTGAACGATGGCACGCTGTTCTTCGATACGCCGAACCCACTCGTGCCCACGGACTCCAACGGCACCCGCGACGTCTACTCCTACAACCACGGCAAGGTCGAGCTGCTCAGCGGCGGCAAGCAGTCGGTGGACTCGATCTTCTTCGATGCCACCCCAAGCGGCAGCGACGTCTTCTTCACCAGCAACACCCCCTACGTCGGCCAGGACAAAGACACCGCCCGGGACCTCTACGACGTTCGGGTCAACGGCGGGCTCGCCTCCCAGAACCCCGACCCCCCAGTGGAGTGCCTGCGCGACGATTGCAAGGGGACCCCCGACACCGGGCCCGAACTCCCCTTCGGCGGTTCTGAAGGCCTGAGCGGCCCGGAAAACTTCAAGCCGATCAAGAAGCGGTGCGGGAAGGGCCGCCGTGTGCTGAAGGCCCAGGGTAAGGCCCGCTGCGTCAAGCACCAGAAGAAGCGAGCGAAGAGCAACCGGAGGCAGAGCCGATGAAGACCCGAGGGCTGTTTTCCAAGGCGCTGGTCAGCGCGGTCGGCTGTGTTCTGGCAATCGCATTGGCCGCCCCCGGCGCCCAGGCGGCATTCGGCGTAACTAGCTTCGGCGCGTCGACGTCGATCAACGGTGAATTGTCGCGCCAGGCCGGCGCACATGCCGATCTCCGCACCTTCTTTGACTTCAGCCATGACCCGGTGACGGGCTTTACGGAAGGCAACGTGAAGGACATCCAGGTTAATCTGCCGGCGGGTTTCGTCGGTAATCCCACGGTGGCGCCCCAATGTCCGGTGAACAAACTCCTGGCCCACCCGCCTCGGTTCCGCGGGGAATCGGAATGCGCCAACGAAACTCAGGTAGGGACCGCTGTGATCACTTTCGGGGGCAAACCCGAACCAGTTCAGGTCTTCAATATGGCGCGCACCAATGAGCAGCCGGGCCTCTTCGGGATGAACGTCTTCGGCAACCCGGTCTACATCGAACCGACCGTGCGAGCGGGTGACTACACGATCGCAGCGCTGAGCGCGCGAACGAGCCAGGCGGAACGGATCGACGGGGCTGACGTGACCCTCTGGGGCACTCCCTATGACCATGGCACGGGAGTCCAGCAGCGACTCCCCTTCATGACCAACACCACTTCCTGTGCGGGCACGGTGGCGTTTGGGATCGAAGCGAACTCCTGGCTGGACCCCGGCAACGTCTCGAGTAGAACGACTACCTCCGACCCTGACGGCGAACCATTTGCCTACAGCGGCTGCGAGCGGCTCGGTTTCAGGCCGACGATCGAGATCCAGCCAGGCACCCACCGCGCTCACTCGCCAAGCGGCGTCAGCGTCGACCTCTATGTGCCTCAGAACGAAGGCGCCGATGGCTTGGCCACGGCTCACGTACGCAAGGTCGTGACGACGTTTCCGCAGGGCATGACCCTCTCTGCCTCGGCAGCTGCGGGTCTGGGCGCCTGCTCGCTGGCCGAGATCGGCCTCGGATCCAACCGCCCTCCGACCTGTCCCAACTCCGCCAAGATCGGCACCGGGACCGTCGTCAGCCAGTTACTGGACAGGCCGCTCGAAGGCGACATCATCCTTGCCCGCCAGAAGGAAAACCCGTTTGGCTCCACCTTTGCGATCTACCTCGTCGCGCCGGCCCCCGGCTTCTATCTGAAGCTGCCGGGCGAGCTCAGGATCGACAGACAGACCGGGCAGATCACGACGGTCGTCGACAACCTGCCCCAGCTGCCCTTCGAAGAGGCGCACCTGAGCTTCCGCGGCGGCCCCACCGGACCCCTGCAGACCCCCTCGACCTGCGGCACCTACAACACCCACACCGAGATCACCTCCTGGGCCTCGGCAAACCCAGTTGTGATCGACACCCCGATGACGATCGACGAAGACTGCGCTGCGGCTGGCAGCTTCGACCCCGGCCTGCAGGCCGGGGTCGCCAACCCGGTCGCCGGCGCCTACTCGCCCTTCACCCTGCGGGTCACCCGCACCGACGGCGAGCAGAACATCTCCCGGATCGACGCCACCCTGCCCGAAGGCGAGTTGGCAAAGCTGGCCGGCACCGGGGTCTGTCCCGAGGCCGGAGCGGCAGTGGGCAACTGTCCCGCGAGCAGCCAGGTCGGCATCGCCACCGCGGCGATCGGCACCGGCGCCTTCCCCCTCTTCGTCCCCCAAGCGGGCAAGGATCCCACCGCCCTCTACCTCGGGGGTCCCTATAGGGGAGCGCCGTATTCCTTGATCACCAGGGTCCCGGCCCAGACCGGCCCCTTTGACTTCGGGATCATCAGCGTGCGCTCGGCGATCGACATCAACCCGATCACCGCCCAGGCCACGGTCAAGTCCGACCCGCTGCCCCAGATCATCGAAGGGGTGCCGGTCCAATACCGCGACGTCCGGGTCGAAGTCCAAAAGCCCGACTTCACGCTCAACCCGACCTCTTGTGAGCAGCGTCGGGTGATGACCACGATCAGCTCGATCGAGGGCAAGACCTCAAGCCCCTCCGTCCCCTTCAAGGTCGGCGACTGCTCGGCGCTGGGCTTCGCACCGAAGCTCGCCTTCAAGCTCAAGGGCGGCACCAAACGCGGTCAGTTCCCGGCCCTGACCGCGACCCTGAGAACCCGCAAGGGCGACGCCAACATCGCCAGAGCCGCGGTCACCCTGCCGCACTCGGAGTTTCTGGCCCAGTCCCACATCAAGACGATCTGCACCAGGGTGCAGTTCGCCGCCAGGAATTGCCCGGCCGGCTCGATCTATGGCTCCGCCACGGCAATCACGCCGCTGCTGGACAAACCGCTCTCGGGCCCGGTCTACCTCAGGTCCTCGAGCAACCCGCTGCCCGACCTGGTCGCGGTGCTAAACGGCCAGTTCGAAGTCGAGCTGGACGGCCGCATCGACTCCGACAACGCTGGCATCCGCAACACCTTCGACTTCGTCCCCGACGCCCCGGTCTCCAAGTTCGTCCTGCGCATGCAGGGCGCCAAGAAGGGCCTGCTGGAAAACAGCCGCGACCTCTGCGCCGCACCGGCTCGGGCCGAGGTCAGGCTGGCCGGCCAAAACGGCAAGCGCTCCAGCACCCGCCCGGTCGTCGTCGCCAGCTCCTGCGGGATCAAGGCGAAGCAGAAGTCCAAAGCCAAGAGAGCCAACAAGAGCCGGAGGGCCAGCCGATGATTGCCAAGGTAAAGAAGTCGGTTCTCGCGACGTTTGTCCTGTCGCTGCTGGCGTTGGCCTGCAGCGTGGCCCCGGCCTCGGCGGCGGTGGTCAACTTCTATACCTCGCAAATCGACGGCAGTGAAACCCTGGCTGGGAGCTTCAGTCCAAAATCGCTCGCACTCGCCCCCGATGGCAGTCTCTACGTCGGCGATTCCGCCCACAGTGTCATCGACAAGTTCGATTCCGACGGCAAATACGTTTCGCAGTTCAGCATCAGCGCGACGCCGGTCGGTTTCCTGACGCCAAGCGAGCTAGCGGTGGATGGGAACGGGAACGTCTACGTCCTCGACAGAGATAAAGGCCGCGTTTTCAAATTCGACTCCTCGGGCAACTACGTCTACTCGCTAGACGGGCCGGGGCCGCGCCCCCCGTATTACGAATGGGCGCTCGCCGTTGACTCTGCTGGCAACGTCTTCGCCGGTGACCTGGACGGGATCGTCATTGACAAGTTCGATTCGAACGGCAACTACATCTCACAGATCACCGGCGCCGATACCCCCAGTGGAAATGTATTTGCGCTGGCGATGGCGGTCGATGCCAATGGCAATATCTACGTAGGCGACGGTCGGGGACCCCACTATAAATTCGATTCCAGTGGCAAATACCTCTCTAATTTCGCACCCGCGCAATACATACCCGCACGGGGCGTTGCCCCTGGCCCGGCCGGTGATGTCTACGTTTCCTACGGATTCGACACCGTCCTTCACTACGACGCGGTCGGCAACCTTCTCGGCAAATTCGACGGCAGGGACACGCCGCAGGGTGCTTTCACGGCGGACCGGATCAGAGCAACTACCGACGGCGGCGTCTACGTCGCCGACACCAAAGCCGGTGTCGTCGATTTCTTTGCTCTGGTCACGATTCCCGATGCCACCACCGGCATAGCCTCAGACTTCGCCAGCGAAGCGGTTACCTTCAACGGCACCGTCAATCCCGCCGGCGTCGAACTGAGCGAATGCAAATTCGAATACGGGCCCGATACGACCTACGGCAGCTCCGTGCCCTGTTTCGAGACCCCTGCGCAGATTGGCTCCGGGGAAGCCCCGGTCCCGGTCCATGCCAACCTCAGCGGCTTCAAAGCAGGTACCTACCACGTCCGGCTCGCTGGCTCCAACATCTATGGCGCGGGCCGAGGAAAAGACACGGTGGTCGATGTCCTCGCCAACCCGGTTATCTACAGCCAAGCGGCAGAGGTCACTTATACCGAAGCTTTCTTGAGCGCGGTGATCAATCCCGGTAACAGCGCCACCACCTACTACTTCGAATACGGCCCTACGGCTTCCTATGGCCAGAGCACCGCCCCGAAAGTGGTTCCGCCCAACACCGCAAACGTCAACCTCAGCCGGCCAATCGCCAAACTCATCCCGGGCGCGAGTTACCACTACCGCCTCGTGCTCGAAAACGTGCTTGGCAAAGCCTTCGGCGCTGACGAGGTCCTCACCACGGTCAGCTTCTCGAGCGGACGGACCTGCCCCAACGCCTCGATCCGCACCGTCCAGGGCGTCGCCTTTTTGCCCGAATGCCGCGCTTACGAGCAGGTTTCCCCGGTCGTCAAGAACGGCGTCGGCCTCGACCAGCTCTTCAACCCACCCTTCACCAGCGCCGATGGCAACACGATCGCCTACTCGACCGAAAAGGCGGCCTACCCCGGGGCGGAGTCGAACCCGTTCTTGCCGAAGGCCTTCAGCATCCGATCGGCAGCCGGCTGGGCCACCGGGGGCGTCGATCCACCCCTGGACACCTCAGGCGGAGTGGCCGCTATGCACTACTACGCCACGATCGCAATGAGCAAGGATCTCAGTCGCGCCCTGGTCACGACCAGCGCCAAGCTCACCCCCGACGCCCCCGCGATGGGGGGGACCTATGTTCGTCAGGTCGGCACCAGCAACTACACCTTCATCGCCCCCACCGACCTCTCCGCCCAGGGTGCCGGTAAAGACTTCATCGGTGCCTCCGATGACCTTTCCACGGTCGTGATCGGCAACACGGTCTGGCGGCAAGGGGCAGGGACCGAAGCGGTCGCCCTGAAAACCGGCGGCGCCCCCTTCCCGACTCCGAGCGCCACGACCGACCCCGACCTCGTCGACGCCCACCAGGTCTCCGCCGACGGCTCCCACATCTACTTCACCGTCGAGGGTGCCGGCGAAGCCGGCCTCTACCTGCGAAACGGGAGCACGACGACCTTGGTTTCCCGCGCCGACAGCGCTCCCTCAACGCCGGTCCCGGCCACCTTCTCGAGCGCTTCCGCCGATGGCCGCTACGTGATTTTCGAAACCGGGGGAGAAGCGAACCTCACCGCCGACGCTGTCGCCAGCCCCGGTGCCAATCAGGCCTACCGCTATGACAGGGCCACCGACACGATGACCTTCCTCGCTTCGGGCTTGACCGAAAGTGGCGGAGTCCTCTGGGGCGACGCGCAGACGGGAGACCTCTACTTCACCACCGGCGCCTCCACCTATTACTCCCATAGCGGCGCCCAGCACCTGATCGTCGAAGCCGGGGCCACCCAGAGCGGCCCGGAGGCAATCCAGGTCAGCGCCAACGGCAAATACGCTGCGGTTGGCGGCGTCTTCTATGACGTCGAAGCGAACACGACCAAAGCCTTCCCCGGCGCTCATCTGGGCCAGAGCACGCTGCCCGGCGCCGCTCACCACCGCCCCCTCGCGATCCTCGACGACGGCACCTATTTCTTCGACACCCTGACCGCTCTGCTCACGGCGGACGTTAATGGTGCCCGCGACGTCTACTCCTTCGACCACGGAAAATTCGTGCTGCTGACCAGCGGTCAGGAATCCGTCGACGCCCAGTTCCTCGCCGCAACCCCAGACGGGCGCGACGTCTTCTTCTCGACCCCGGCACCGTTGATCGGCCAGGACAAGGACACGATCCAAGACGTCTATGACGCTCGCGTCAACGGTGGCTTGAGCTCTCAGAATCCGCTGCCGGAGGTGCGGTGCCTGCGCGACGACTGCAAGGCGATCCCCAACGGCAGCCCCGAGCTTCCCTTCGGAGGTTCCGAAGGGCTGGTCGACTCCGAGAACGTCAAAGCCAAGAAGCGCTGCCCCAAGGGCCGCCACAAGGTCAAGACCCGGGGCAAGTCGCGCTGCGTCAAGTCCCACCCCAAACGAGGCGCCCAGAAACGAGCCAAAAGCAACCGGAGGCAGAGCCGATGAACCCGACCAGAGCACTTTCCTCCAAGGCCCTGGTTGCCACGGCGGCATGCCTCGCCGTCCTTGCCTTGGTCGTTCCTGCCGCCCAGGCGGCCTTTGGGGTCTCCGGTTTCAGCATCGACACCGAGAACAGCAGCGGCGGATTCGATCGCCAGGCCGGCAGCCACGCCAACCTGCGGGTCCGCTTTGACTTCAGCAAAGACCCCGTTAGCAACCACGTTGAGGCTAACGTCAAAGATATCCGCGTCGCTCTCCCGGTTGGCTTCGTCGGCAACCCGAACGAGGTCAAGACCTGCCCGGTAAGCAGGTTGATTCAGGTCGGCGACGTCACCCTGAGCGACTGTCCGCTCGAAGACCAGATCGGTGTGGCCACCGTCATCACCGGCACCGGCACCTACGTCTCGCCCGTCTTCAACATGGTTCATGCCAGTGAGATCCCGGGCCTGTTTGGGATGAACGTCAACGGGGCACCGGTCTTCATCGAACCGACGATTCGACCCGGCGACTACGGCGTTACCGGTTTGAGTGCCCAGACCTCCCAGGCCGAACGGGTCGAATCGATTGACCTGACGATCTGGGGCGTCCCCGCCGACCATGGCACCGGTGCACCATTGCGGCGCCCCTTCCTCAGCAGCCCGACCAACTGCCTGGGCCCGGTCTCCTTCGGCATCGAGGCCAACTCCTGGCAGGACCCGGCCACCAGCTCGGGGAAAGTAATCGGCGCCGATGCCGATGGCGTCCCCTTCGTCTTCACCGGCTGTTATCGCCTCGGCTTCGAACCCTCGATCGTGGCCCAGCCCGGAACCCACCGCGCCCACGCCCCGGCCGGACTCAACATCGCCTTCAAAGTCCCCCAGAACGAAGGCCCCGACGGCCTCGCCTCCGCTCACGTGCGCAAGGTGACGACGAGCTTCCCCCAAGGGGTGACGGTCTCCACCTCGGCCGTGGCCGGCCTCGGTGCCTGCTCCCCGGCCCAGATCGCCCTCGGCACCAACGCGGTGCCGAGCTGCCCCGACAACTCGAAGATCGGCAACGTCACGATCAAAAGCCAGCTGCTGGGAGATCCCCTGGAAGGCGAAGTCGTCTTGGCCTCCCAATACGACAACCCCTTCAACTCGATCTTCGCGATCTACGTCTTCGCCCAGGGCCCGGGCTTTTACCTCAAGTTCCCCGGCGAACTGCACGTCGACAAGCAGAGCGGCCGCCTGACCACGGTCTTCGACAACCTGCCCCAGCTGCCCTTCGAAGAGGTCAACCTCGACTTCCGCGGTGGACCAACGGCGCCGCTGACGACGCCCGATGCCTGCGGGACTTATAGGACCCACTCGGAGTTCACCTCTTGGGCCTCGCCGACGCCGGTCGTCTTCGACGACCCGATGATCATCGATGAAAACTGCGCCGGTGGCGGTGCCTTCAACCCGGTCCTGCAGGCCGGCGTCGCCAACCCGGTGGCAGGGGCCAACTCGCCCTTGACCCTGCGCATCCGCCGCGAGGACGGCGAACAGAACCTCTCGCGGCTTGAATTCGTCCTGCCCGAGGGCGAGCTGGCGAAACTGAAGGGGGTCGAAGTCTGCCCGGAGGCCCAGGTGGCCACCGGCAACTGCGCCAAAGCCGCCCAGGTCGGGATCTCGACCACCGCCATAGGAACCGGCGCCTTCCCACTCTTCGTCCCCCAGCCCGGCAAGGACCCGACCGCTCTCTACCTCGCCGGCCCCTATAAAGGCGCCCCCTACTCGCTGCTGACCAAGGTCCCCGCCCAGTCGGGCCCCTTTGACTTCGGCGACATCCTGGTCAGAACCGCGATCGACATCAACCCGGTCACGACCAGGGTGATCGCCAAATCAGACCCGCTGCCCCAGATCCTCGAAGGGGTGCCGATCCAATACCGCGACGTCCGCATCGAAGTCCAAAAACCAGACTTCACGATCAACCCGACCAGCTGCGAACAGCGCGCGGTGACGACCACGATCACTTCCGTCAACGGCGCCCTCGCCCACCCCTCGGTCCCCTCCAAGGTCGGGGACTGCGGCGCCCTGGGCTTCAAGCCGAGCTTGGGCTTCAAGCTCTCGGGCGGCAACAACCGCGGCGACTTCCAGGGCTTCACGGTGACCTTCAAAACCAGAGCCCAGGACTCCAACCTGGCCGGCGTCTCGGTCACCCTCCCGCACGCCGAGTTCTTGGAACAAAGCCACATCAAAACCGTCTGCACCAGAGTCCAGTTCGCGGCCAAAAACTGCCCCAAGGACTCGATCTACGGCTACGCATCGGCGCAGACGCCCTTGCTCGACAAAAAGCTCCAGGGCCCGGTCTACCTGCGCTCCTCCAGCCACGCCCTGCCCGACATCGTCGCCGAACTGAACGGCCAGTTCAACATCGAGCTCGCCGGCAGAATCGGCGCCTATAAAGGCGGGCGGATCAAAAACACCTTCGAAGTCGTCCCCGACGCCCCGGTGCGCAAGTTCGTGGTCAAGCTAAACGGCGGCAAACAGAGCCTCCTTGTCAACTCCCGCAACCTCTGCCTGGAACCGATCCGGGCCGAAGTCAAGATGATCGGCCAGAACGGGCGCCGCCACAACGAAAGCCCGGTCGTCGACACCGGCTGCGGGAAGTCAAAGCACTCGAAGTCAAAGCGCAAGGGCTGAGGCGATGAGAGCGATCAAGGGCGCCGCCCTGGGGGCGGCGCTGCTCAGCCTCCTCGCCAGCGCCTCCCTGGCCGGGGCCGAGGTCACCCAGGAAGGCAACCTGCGGGTCGCCTTCGGCGGTGGCATCGCCCCCCATGCCCTGCCCCGGCAGGGCATGGCCCCGATCAAGGTCACCCTGACCGGGGAGATCGCCACCACCGACGGCCAAAACCCACCGCAGCTGCAGCGGATCTCGCTGGCGATCAACAAGCACGGCCGCCTTGACTACAAAGGCCTGCCGATCTGTCGCTACCACCAGATCCAGCCGGCGACCTCCAGCGAAGCGATCGCCAGCTGCCCGGACTCGGTGATCGGCAAAGGCGCCTTCCAGGCCGACGTCCTGTTGCCCGAACAATCGCCCTTCCCCTCCACCGGCAAGGTGATCGCCTTCAACGGCACCCTGCACGGTCGCCACGTCGTCTTTGCCCACATCTTCGGCACCAACCCGCTGCCGCAATCAAACGTGATGGTCTTTGAGCTCGGCCATGCCTCTGGCACCTACCGCACGACCCTGAGCGCGGAGCTGCCCAAGGTCGCCGCCGAATGGGGCTCGGTCAAGGCGATCAGCCTCAGCCTCAGCCGCACCTACCGCTACCGGGGCAAGGCCCGCAGCTTTCTCAGCGCGGGGTGTCCGGCGCCCAAGGGCTTTCCGGGGGCGAGCTTCTCCTTTGCCCGGGCCTCGTTCGGCTTTGCCGACGGGCGGGTGTTGAGCTCGGGGTTGAGGCGCAGTTGTGGGGTGGCGGAGCGATGAGGCCAAAGCAGAAGCAGCTCTGTGATTTGGTTACCTATACCACGTGCGTATCTTGACAAACATGAACTGACGTGTTTGTATTGCCAAATGCCTTCTTTTGAGAACGGGGCTGGTATCCGTAAGTCGCGCGGCTCTCGCCGCCGCCCTGACGTCTCGCCGCCGAAGGTCAAGCAGATCCGACCGCGCTCGAGACTCTCCCGTGCCGAGGTGATCGCCGATCAACGGCAGCGCATCCTCGAGGGGCTCGCGTTCGCCCTTGCCTACCACGGCTACGAGGACACCAGGATCACCGACATCGTCGAACTCGCCGGGATCTCTCGGCCCACTTTCTACGAGCATTTCGACGGCAAGGACAGCTGTTTTGCCGCTGCCTACAGCGACGGGGTGGAGGGCCTCGCCGACAGCGTCGAGCCCGCGGCCCGGGGCGAGCGGGGCTGGCCCGGCCGACTCTCGGCAGGTCTCTCTGCCGGCCTCGACTTTCTCGCCTCCAACCCCTCGCTGGCCCATCTCCTCCTGGTCGAGGCGCTCGCGGCCTCTCGCCCCGCGCGGCTCGAGCACGAGCGCACGCTGGCGCGGCTGGCGCAGGCTCTGCGCCGTCCCGCTGCCGAGCTCCCGGCCGGTGAAGCCGTCTCGCAGGAGACAACGCGTCTACTCGCGGGCGGCCTCGCCTCCCACCTTTCCGGGCGGGTGCTGGCCGGTGAAGCCGAGCGCCTGCCGGAGTCGCATGAGCTGCTCCTCCAGTACCTGCTCACACCCTCCCTCCCGGCCGTGTCGAGCGCTGCCGCCGGGCGGCGCGCCGCCGCCGGCTAGGCGCTCGATGGCGCCCGGGGAGGCGCTGCCGCCCGGCGGCGAGCCGGAGCGCTTCGAGCCCGACGCCCTCGCCGGCCTGCCCCCCGAGCTGGCGATGGCGCGGCTGCCGACGGGGCGGCACGGTCTACCACGTGCGTTTGTCGCCCAAAACCAGCGCCTGCGCCTGATCGCCGCGATGCTGCGGGTGCTGCCGCTGCACGGTTACCCGGCAATCACGATCGGTCACATCACCGGCGAGGCGGGGGTTTCGCGGGCGGCGTTCTACCAGCAGTTCGCCGGCAAGGAGGATTGCTTCCTGGCGACCCACGAGGTGGCGAGCCGGTGGTTCTGCGGGTCGGTCGAGCGCGCCGTCGCCGATCAGGAGGAGTGGCCGGCGCGCATCCGCACCGGCGCGGCGGAAGCGCTGCGGCTGCTCGCCGCAAACCCCCTGGTCGCGCATCTGATGGCGGTTGAGGCGCTGCAGGCCGGCCCGCTCGCCCGCGAGCGCCAGCAGGCGATGCTCGACCGCTTCGCGGCCGCGCTGCGCGCGGACCACCCCGGCCGCGCCGAGCTGCCCGACGACCTCGCGGATCTGCTGCTGGGCGGGGTCGTCGCCCTGATCGCGCGCTACGTCGACAGCGACCGCGCCGAGCGCCTGCCCGACGCGACGGCGGCAATGGTCGAGTACCTGCTGATCCCTTATCTGGGGGCGGAGGAGACGGAGGCTTCGCTGGCGAGCTTGCGGCGGGCCAGCTGACCTCGGCGATGCCGGGAAAGTTGGCACACAATTGTCACACCCACCGGTCTACGAGCCGGAACTTATTGTCTAAGGTGGCATCATGGAGGCGATGAGAGAAGCGTGGACCGACGAGCGGCTCGACGATCTGACCGCGCGGATGGAGAAGGACTTCCGCCGGGTCGACGAGCGCTTTGAGCAAGTGATCGCCCGAATGGATCGGGGCTTCGAACAGATCAACGCCCGTATTGACGGTGGTTTCGAACAGATCAATGCGCGTATGGACCGGCAACTCGAGCAGATCAACGGCCGCATCGATCAGCAGGTCGGAGAGGTCAATACCCGCACGGCAAGCGAGTTCGGCCAGGTCCACGCTCGCATCGACTCGTTGCAGCAGACGATCATCGTCGTCGGTGGCGGGTTGATCGGGACCCTCGTCGTCAGCATGGCCGGCGTCATCGCAACGCAGCTCTAGGCGGTGCTGCTCGGGCGCTACGCTGGTCTGAAGCGACTGAAGGAGGCTCGAGGTGGCTAGTCAGACCGTGGATGCAACCGATCACAAGCTGCTCGTGGCCGGCGAGTGGGTCGCGACCGGCGAGTGGGGCGAGGTCAAGAGCCCCTACGACGGCAGCGTGGTCGGGCGGGTCGCGCTCGGCGACGAGTCCACGGTCGAGCGCGCGGTGGCCGCGGCGCACGAGGCTTTCCGCTCCGCTGACTTTCCCCAGCACGAGCGTGCCGCCACCCTCGACCGCGCCGCCGAGCTGGTCGGCGAAGGGGTCGAGGAGCTGGCACTGACGATCGCCGCCGAGGCCGGCAAGCCGATCAAGACCGCCACGGTCGAGGCGCAGCGCTGCGTCGATACGCTCACCTTCGCCGCGGTCGAGGCGCGCAAGCTGACCGGCGGCACGGTGCCGATGGAGGCCTCCGCCAGCGGCGCCGGCAAGCTCGGCGTGATGCTGCGGGTGCCCTACGGCGTGGTCGGTGCGATCAGCCCCTTCAACTTCCCCCTCAACCTCGTCGCCCACAAGCTCGGGCCGGCGATCGCCGCCGGCAACGCGATCGTCCTCAAGCCGGCCGGGCAGACGCCGATCTCGGCCCTGAAGTTGGCGGCGATCCTCAACGAGGCGGGACTGCCGGAGGGCTGGCTCAGCGTCATCCCCGGTCCTGGCTCCAAGGTCGGCAACGCGATCGTCGAGCACGAGCTGACCAGGGCGATCACCTTCACCGGCTCCGCCGGGGTCGGCTGGGACATCCGCAGTCGCGTCCCCCACAAGAAGGTCAACCTCGAGCTCGGCTCCAACGCGCCGCTGATCGTCAATGCCGACGGCGACTGGGAGGCGGCCGCCGACAAAGCCCAGATCCACGCCTTCTCGCATGCCGGTCAGAGCTGCATCTCGATCCAGCGCATCCTCGTCCACGAGGATGTCGCCGAGGCGTTCACCGCGCGCCTGGTGAAGAACATCGAGAAGCTGACCGTCGGCGACCCGCTCGATCCCGAGACCGACGTCGGCCCACTGATCACTGCCGACGACCGCGACCGCGTCAAGCAGTGGGTCGACGAGGCTGTCGCCGCTGGCGCCACGCTGCTGGCCGGGGGGGAGCTGGTCGACGAGGGCCGCTGCCTCGCTCCGACCCTGCTCGGCTCCCCGCCCAAAGACGCCAAGGTCTGGTGCGAGGAGATCTTCGGCCCGGTCGCCACGATTGACACCTTCAAGGAGTTCGGCGAAGCGCTGGAGCTGGCCAACGACTCCAAGTTCGGTCTCCAGGCCGGTGTCTTCACCCGCGACATCGGTCGTGGCCTCGAGGCCGGCCGCGCGCTCGAGTTCGGCGGCGTCCTGATCAACGAGGTGCCGACCTTTCGTGCCGACCAGCAGCCCTACGGCGGTGTCAAGGACTCCGGCAACACCCGCGAGGGCCCGGCTTTCGCCGTCCTGGAGCTGACCGAGGAGCGTTTCGTCACCCTGCAGGGTTAAGCGCAAGAATCTTTCGCCCTAAATATTAGGTAGGGTTTACTGCGTAACAGCCGCAGCGCGCGGACCCTTCGAGCAGAGGTGGGAGATGAAGCTACGGGGAGTGGGTGTCAGGTTCGCGGCCGCTTTGGCGGCACTGGCGGCACTGGCGGCGATGGCGACGGTGGCGAGCGCCACGGTCTCCGACACGGTCGGGCAGACCAGCCTGACCCAACGCGTGGTTCCCGCCGCACCCGGCAGCTTCCGCTTCCTCCAGCTCGGCGCCGGCGAGCCGTACACCGTGCGCGAAGACCTGGCGCCGGCCGTCGCCGGCCGTTCCAGCAACCGCACCTCGCTCGTCTATTTCGGTCAGCTTTCCGACTTCCAGCTCGCCGACGAGGAGTCGCCGGCGCGGCTTGAGGCGATCGACCCGCTCTCGACCCCGCTCAACCTCCCCTTCGGTGCTGCCTGGCGGCCCTGGGAGGCGCTGGAGCCGCAGGTCGACGAGGCGATGATCCGCCAGGTCAACCAGTTCGCCGCGGCCAGCCCGGTCGCCGACGGCAGCGGCGCCCACCGGGCGATGGACTTCACGATCGACACCGGCGACTCCGCCGACAGCCAGCAGCTGAACGAGACGCTCTGGGTGCGGACCCTGCTCGAGGGCGGCAACCTCAACCCCAACAGCGGTGTCAACAAAGCCACCTACTCGCACCCCCTCTGCCCCAACCTGTTCGTCCCCGGCGCCGCGGAGGCGGCTCGCTACACCGGCGTCCAGGATTACCAGGACTACATCGAGGGTCCGTTCCCGGAGTTCTACGATCCGAACAGCCCCAAAGGCCCGCACGCCGCCTGGCCCAAATACCCGGGCCTGATTGACAAGGCGCAGCAGGCCTTCACCGCGACCGGGCTCAGCGTCCCCTCCTACGTCGCCTTCGGCAATCACGACGCGCTGGTGCAGGGCAACGCCGCGGCGAACGCCGCCTTCGAGCAGGTCGCCACCGGCTGCCTGAAGCCGATCGGCCCGGTCTCGAATCCCGAAAACGCGAGCGCGCTGCTGGCGGCGCTGTTCAACCCGGTGACGCTGATTTCGTCTTTCCTGACCAGCCCGCAGAACACGATTCTCGTTCCCGGCGACCCGAACCGCCGCTTCGTCTCCAAGAAGCAGTACAAGGACGTCTTCAAGGCCGGTTCGCAGGCCGACGGCCACGGCTTCGACTTCATCGATCCCGCCCAGGAGACGGCCTCCAAAGGCGCCGCCGGCTACTACGCCTGGAGCCCGGCGCCGGGCACGCGGTTCATCGCTCTCGACACCGTCGCCGAGGCGGGCACGATCCTGACGCCGACCGGCAAATCCACCTCGGACGGGAACATCGACGATCCCCAGTTCAAATGGCTGCGGGGTCAGCTGCAGGCGGCCACCGCTGCCGACCAGCTGGTGGTGATCTTCAGCCACCACGCGCCCGAGAGCCTGGTCGCCGACGCTCCCGACGAGCTGGCGCCGCTGTGTCTGCTCGCCGACGCACACGGGCACGACCTCAACCCCGGCTGCGACCTCGACCCCCGCAGCTCGCAGCCGATCCACCTCGAGGCCGACGCTGTCAGCCTCCTGCACGAATTCCCCAACGCGATCGCCTGGGTGGCGGGCCACTCGCACGACAACCTCGTCAACGCGTTCCCGAACCCGAGCGGGCCGGGCGGGTTCTGGAGCGTTCGCGTCGCCGCCGAGGCCGACTGGCCCCAGCAGAGCCGCCTGCTGCAGGTCTTCGACAACCACGACGGCACGCTCTCGATCTTCGGCACCGTCCTCGACCACGTCGGCCAGGCCGCCGCCCCGGCGCCCGGCACCCCGGCCTCGGCGATGGACTTCAACGACCTCGCCTCCGCGGCCCGGACCATGTCCTTCAACGACCTCCAGTCCGGCGCCCCGCTGGGCGAAGGCCAAGCCGACGACCGCAACGTCGAGCTGCTGATCGACGACCCGCGCTAGTTCCTCGTCCCCTACTCGTGCGGGCGGGCCATGCGGCGGTGGTCCAGCGCCTCCTCGAGGATCGCCGGCTCGACGCCCTGCTCGAGCGCGACCTCGCGCAGCGAGCGGCCGGACTCCGCCGCGGACTTGACGATGTCGGCGGCGCGGTCGTAGCCGATGTGGGGGTTGAGCGCCGTCGCCGTCGCCAGCGTGGCCTCGGCGTGGCGCGTCGTCATCTCCTCGTTGGCCTCGAGGCCGGCGACGCATTTCTCGTCGAGCAGGCGCGAGGCAGAGGCGAGCAGCTTGATCGAGTCGAGGAGGTTGCGGGCGATCAGCGGCACCCGCACGTTGAGCTCGAACTGGCCCTGCATGCCGCCGATCGCGATTGCGGTGTCGTTGCCGATCACCTGGCCGGCGACCTGGATCACCACCTCCGGAATTACCGGGTTGACCTTGCCGGGCATGATCGAGGAGCCCTTCTGCAGCTCCGGCAGGCGCAGCTCGGCGAGGCCGGCGCGCGGGCCCGAGCCCATCAGCGCCAGGTCGTTGGCGATCTTGTTGAGCGAGACGGCGTAGACCTTCAGCGCCCCCGACAGCTCGACCAGCGCGTCGCGGTTGCCCTGCGCCTCGAAGGGGTCGAGCGGCTCGGAGATCGCCAGGCCGGTGTCGGCGCCGAGCCGCTCGCGGACCTTGGCGGCGAACTCGGGATGGGTGTTGAGGCCGGTGCCGGTGGCGGTGCCGCCGAGCGGGATCTGCCCGACTCGACGCAGAGTCGCCTCGACCCGCTGGACGCCGAGCCGGACCTGCGCCGCGTAGCCGCCGAACTCCTGGCCAAGGGTGACCGGAACCGCGTCCATCAGGTGGGTGCGGCCGGCCTTGACCACGTCGGCGAACTTCTCCGCCTTGCGCTCCAGCGCCGCCTCCAGCGCGCCCATCGCCGGCAGCAGGTCGTGGGTGACCTCGTCCAGCGCCGCCAGGTGCACGGCGGTGGGGAAGACGTCGTTGGAGGACTGGCCCATGTTGACGTGGTCGTTGGGGTGGGCGCCCTCGCCGGCGAGGTTGGCGAGCACCTCGTTGGCGTTCATGTTCGAGGAGGTGCCGGAGCCGGTCTGGAAGACGTCGACCGGGAACTGGTCGTCGTGCTCGCCCTCACCGACGGCTTTGCCGGCGGTGGCGATGCGCTCGGCCAGGTCGCCGTCGAGTAGCCCCAGCTCGCCGTTGGCCTCGGCCGCGGCGGCCTTGACCCGGCCCAGCCAGCGGACCACGGGAACCGGCACGGGCGAGCCCGAGACGGGAAAGTTGTCGACGGCTTTGGTGGTCTCGCCACCCCAGAGCTGCTCAGTCAAAGTCGGCCTCCATCGAAGATCGTCGGGACCCGGAGGGTATTCGGGCGCGAGATCCGGCGCCCCGGCCGCGAGCCGGCGCCTCCCTCTCGCTTAGGGGGGACAGGGATACGCGGTGGCGTTCTGGCAGACGTGGATCGTGACCGTGGCCTGGCCGCTGGGCGCGTTCTCGTTGTCGGTGACGTGGTACCGGAAGGTCAGGGTCGCGCCGGCGGGAGCCTCGGGCTTCATGCTGAAGCTGCCGTCAGCCCCCCAGTGAAAGTTCTGCGAGGCGGTGCCAAAGCTCTGGTAGTCGAGGACCCACGCGGCTATCGCGGTGTCGTCGCTGGCGCTCAGGCGCTTGGCATAGGTGACGTGATTTGGGCCGCCGTTGACGGCGAAGGTGAATTCCTGGCTATTGGCGGTAGGGGCTGGGTTCGGGCAGCCGTCTGCACGCGTTCCGGCGCTGTTGGGACAGGCGTCCGAGCTGTCCGGCACGCCGTCCCCGTCCGCGTCGGGCGGAGGGGTGAGAGGGAGGGTCAAGCCGTTCCCCGTGGGCTCTTCGCTGGCAGGCGCGGAGAGGCCCCAGCTACTCGGGAAGCCTCTCTTGACTGGGTTGCCACGAGCGTCGCGGCAACCGGGACCGAGGGGGCCGGTCGTGTCGGAGATTCGCCCGATCCTTCCCCAGGCGCCGCAATAGCCGGCCCAGCCTTGATCCCAAAGAAATCTCAGGCTCCGCCTGGTATCCCAGGTGGGGCCGTCTTCATCGATGCGATCGAGGTACTTACTGGGGTCAAAGCCGCTTCCGTAGGTCCCGTGGGTCCCCAGGGCCGAGAACACCTGGAGCCTGGTGTTGCCGGTGGATTTGACCTTGAAAGCCCGGTCCCAACTGACCTCGTCCGGGCCCCTGGAGTCGCCATGCTTGGCGTAGTACACCTGCACGGGCTTCCAGCGACCGCCCCCCTCAGACCTCAACTTGACGCTCACATTCTCCCAGTCCCCCTCGTGGTTCTGCCAGCTGAGGCCGTCGTCGTATGCGTAGAAGAACCAGTAGGTGATGAAGGCGTAACCCGAGCGCTTTCCGTCCACGTACAGCAACCCGTCGTCGTAGTACGTCGGCGCCCGCGTCTCGTACTGGCTGTCCCCCGGAACCTCATCGGGGAAGCCGGCACGGTCGGAATCGGCAAGGTCGAGGAACCAGCCCTCTGCCGATCCCAGCTTCGGGTTCCGTCCCTTTTGCCGGGGCCGAGTCAGGGCCGTGGTGTCGAACGCGTTCGCGTCCCCGCGCAGTGACTTGCAGCCGTCGCTCTTCGGTGAGCGCAGGCGTTCGACGAAGCCGCCGCTTCCGAGCTTGGCGATTTCGGCGTCGGTCCATGCCTGTCCATGGCCGTGAAGGAATCTGTAGTGGTGATAGACCGGCGCGCAGTGGTCGTTGTGGCTCCAGGCGAGACCGGCATGATCGAGGAACGCCTTGCCGCTGGTCGGATGAAAATCCTCGCTGTGGTGGAAGACCACCACCGGGGCGATGTCGCGTATCGCCTCGTCGGTGAAGAAGTGAGCCGATGCCAGCGTGACCGAGCCGGAGCAGCAGCTCACTGTTGCGCTGCCGATCAGCAGGACAAAGATCCACCGTCGCGCCCTTCTCCCCCTTGCCATCGCGGCGGAAACTATCAGGATAAGCGCTGAGTAATTAAGAACTCAGCCGTGTTGGTGACCGGCGTCGTAGCCCTGACGGTAGGTCTTGAGGAAGGTGGGCGAAAGCGGGGCGCGGCCGGGGCTGTAGCGGGCGGCGACGGCGAGGCGGCGGAGCAGGTCGGTGTGGATGCCTTCGGTGCGCTCGGCACCGCGCTGGGCGGCGCCGACCAGGTAGCCGAGGCTCAGGTTGGCGTCGCCGCCGGGCTCGGCCCGGGCCTCGGCGTTGAGCTCGGTCGCCGCCTCGACCAGCGCCGTGCCCACCGTCGCCAGATCGCCACCCTGCTGGTTCTCGGCCAGGCAGTCGCTGATCGGCGTTTCGTCGTCCAGCTTCACTTCACCGGGCGCGGCGGCGAGCGCGTCGATGTAGGCGCCCGAGCCTTCGAGGCAGGCAGCCGGGGTCGAGTTGTCCTGCTTGCCGCAGCCGGCGGCAAGTGCGGCCAGCAGGCAGGCGAGGACGATCGCGATCGGAGCACGCATCGCCGCGCATCCTATGG
The DNA here is from genome assembly GCA_963811375.1 of uncultured Solirubrobacterales bacterium. GTDB lineage: Bacteria > Actinomycetota > Thermoleophilia > Solirubrobacterales > 70-9 > VAYN01. The sequence goes on along the minus strand of CAWEQY010000007.1, from coordinate 233,946 downwards.
ACGGAGCGACCCCGGGCCGGAAGGCCACCGGCGCCGCGCGCATCGTTTTTGGGTGCTATTTCCTCGCGAACGCGATGCGCGTCAGTCGTGGAAGCGTGGCCCGAGGCCGCCGGTGCGGACCGTGGAGATGCCGCCCGAAGGGCCGGGTGGGGGCTTCGGAGCAGGCGAGCTTTTGCCTCGCGGCGTTTCGACGACTGGATCCAACGGTCCGACCGGGAAGACTTCGACCCATTCGGCGAGCTGGAACTGGAGGACCGGGGCGTGGTTCCAGGAGAGGTGGAGGTGGTTGCCGCAGCCGTGCCCGGCGTCGCCGTCGTAGCCGACCCAGCGGAAGGGGAAGGCAGGCTCGCCCTGGACCGGCTCGGCCCAGAGCGCGAGGCGGGTGATCGCCGCCCAGGTGGCGTCGCATTTCGTCCCCGCGCCCAGTGGCACCAGGTCGACGGCGAGGCCGTTGTAGTGGTCCGAACCACGCGTGTGGCATTCGTCGCAGCCGGCGTGTTCGCCGCTGAGCAGCGGCCCGGAGTAGCCATCGGTGACGTAGATCGGGTAGCGCCTGGCGATCCAGCGCAGGTCCGGGAGGATTCGCTGGTCGACCATGTCGCCGACTTCGTGCGGGATCGAGGTCGGGATCGGCACGATCTTGCCGGGGGCATAGACGAGGCGGGTCGTGGTCGGACCGGCGGCGGCGGAGGACACGAGACAGAGCAGCGCCGTGCAGGCGAGCGCGATCGCGAGGCCGATGCGCTCGATGTCGTGCCGAGATATGAAGGGTCGCTGCCTCATCCCCCCGCTTATCGACACCCACCCGCGCCGGCCTTGAATCCTGGCGGATAGGGTTCTGAGCAATGCCGACTGTCCGCGACGCAACGTTCGATCTCTTCCGCGCCCACGGGATGACGACGATGTTCGGCAATCCCGGCTCGACCGAGCTGCCGATGCTCGCCGACTACCCGGCCGACTTCCGCTACGTGCTCGGCCTGCAGGAGGCGGTCGTCGTCGGCATGGCCGACGGCTTCGCCCAGGCTTCCGGCAACACCACCGTCGTCAACCTCCACACCGCACCCGGCGTCGGCAACGCGATGGGGGCGATCTTCAACGCCCAGGCCAACCACTCGCCGCTGCTGGTCACCGCCGGCCAGCAGGCACGGGCGCAGATCACCCTGCAGGCCAACCTCGCCAACCGCGACGCGATCCGGATGCCGCATCCCCTCGTCAAGTGGTCGCACGAGCCGTCGCGGGCGCAGGACGTGCCGCTGGCGCTCGCCCACGGCGCCCACCTCGCCGGGCTGGCGCCGCGCGGCCCGGTCTTCGTCTCGATTCCGATGGACGATTGGGACGCCGAGGTCGACGAGGGCGACGCCCGCGCCGCGATCGAGCGCAGGGTAACCGGGCGCTCCCTTGCCGACCCCGAGGTCGTGCGCTCTCTGGCAAAGCGGCTCGAGACCGCCGCCAACCCGGTCCTCGTCGCCGGCCCGGACATCGACGCCAGCGGCGCCTGGGACCTCGCCGTCGCCCTCGCCGAGCTGCAGCGGCTGCCGGTCTGGGCCTCGCCGGCGACCGGCGGCGCCCGCCTCGGCTTTCCCGAGAACCACCCGAACTTCCGCGGCGTCCTGCCGCCGGCGATCGGGCCGGTCGCGCAGACGCTCGAGCACCACGACCTGATCCTCGTCGTCGGCAGCTCGGTCTTCCCCTACTACCCGTACATCCCCGGGCCGCTGCTGCCGGAGGGGGCGCGGCTGGTGGCGATCACCAGCGACCCCGACGAGGCGGTGCGGGCGCCGATGGGCGAGGCGATCGTCGCCGACGTCAGGCTCACCCTGGAGGCGCTGCTCGCTCTCCTTCCCGAGGCGGTCCGCCCGGTCCCGGAGCCGAACCAGCCGCCGGGCGAAATCCCCCCCAGCGACCCGCTCAATCCCTCGACCGTCCACACCGCTCTGGCCGAGGTCCTGCCCGAGGACGCGATCGTCGTCCTCGAGTCCCCCTCCAGCACTCTCGCCCTGCGCAACCAGCTGCGGATCTCGCGCCCCGGCAGTTACTACTTCAGCGCCGGTGGTGGTCTCGGCTTCGGCCTCGCCGCCTCGGTTGGCGTCCAGCTCGCGCAGCCGGATCGGCCGGTCGTCTGCGTGCTCGGCGAGGGCTCGGCCCAGTACGCGATCACCGCCTTCTGGAGCGCCGTCGCCTACAACACCCCGGTCACCTTCCTGGTCCTGCGCAACGAGGAGTACGCGATCCTCAAGTGGTTCGCCGAGGTCGAGCAGGTGACCGGCGCCCCCGGCCTCGATCTGCCAAAGCTCGACGTCGCCGCGGTCGCCGAGGGCTACGGGGTCAAGGCGCACCGGGTGAAGGACCGCGACGAAGTCCGCGGCGCCCTCGCCACGGCACTCGCCTCCTCCAAGCCGGAGCTGGTCGAAGTCCCGGTCAGCCCGGGCATGTCCCTCTTCTAGGCGATGGCGCTGCTGCAGCGGAGCCCGCAGTCGCTCGCCCCAGAGGTCGACGAGCCGGCACCGGACCGCGCTCCGGACGCGATCGCCGCCGGCGTCGCCCAGCCGCTGCGCGGCGACCTCGAACGCCTGCTCGGCCCCGAGCGCGTCCTCGGCAAGGCCGGCGACCTCGTCAAGTACGCCTCCGACGCCAGCCCCTACCGGCTCTTCCCGCAGGCGGTGGTGGTGGCCCGCGAGGCCGGCGACGTCGCCAAGGTCCTCGCCTACGGCCGCGAACAGGACATCCCGGTCACCTTCCGCGCCGGCGGCACCAGCCTCAACGGCCAGGGCCAGAGCGACGGCATCCTCGTCGACGTCCGCCGCCACTTCGGCGGCGTCGCGGTCGAGGAGGACGGGGCGATCGCGCGGGTCAAGCCGGGCACGGTGCTCGGCCACGCCAACCGTGTCCTCGCTCCGCACGGGACCAAGCTCGGCCCCGACCCGGCCAGCACCGACATTGCCTGTGTCGGGGGAGTCATCGCCAACAACTCCGGTGGGATGCGCTGTGGCACGGCCAGAGATTCGTACTCGACCGTGCGCTCGATGACCCTGGTCCTGCCCTCGGGAACGACGATCGACACGGCCGCCGTCGACGCCGAGGAGCGCTTCGCCGAGGCCGAGCCGGAGCTGGCCGCCGGCCTCGCCGCGATTCGCGACGAGATCCGTGCCGACGAGGCGCTGAGCGCCCGCATCCGTCGCAAGTTCGAGATCAAGAACACGACCGGCTATCGCCTCTGTGCCTTCCTCGACGCCGACCAGCCGCTCGACATGTTCCGCCGCCTCGTCGTCGGCTCCGAGGGCACGCTCGCCTTCGTCGCCGAGGCGGTCTTCGAGACCGTCCCTCTACCTGCCCGCACGACCACCGCCTGGGTCCACTTTCCCGACATCGACCAGGCGATCGACCCGGTCCGCGAGCTGGTCGACGCCGGTGCGACCGCGGTCGAGCTGATGGTCGCGCCGGCTCTGATCACCGCCGCCTGGAACATGGTCGGCGCCCCGCAGGAGTGGAAAGAGCTGCCGCCGGAGTCGGCGGTGCTGCTGGTCGAGTTCGGCGCCGGGGACGCCGCCGCGCTCGACGCTTACGTCGCCGCGGCCGGCGAGATCTTCGCTTCCCGCGAGACGATCCGGCCGGTCGAGTTCACCCGCGAGCCCGAGGGGATCGAGCTCGCCTGGCGCGTGCGCGAGGGCCTGCACGGGCTGATCGGCAAGCTGCGCCTGCCCGGCACGGCGCTGATCGTCGAGGACGTCTGCGTGCCGCCCGAGCGGATCGCCGAGGGTGCCCGCGACCTGCAGGCGCTGCTCGGCGAGCACGGCTTCCTGCCCGGCGTCGCCGGCCACGCCTCCGCCGGCAACCTCCACTTCATGCTGACCCCGGACTTCGCCAAGCAGGAGGACCTCGACCGCTACGAGGCCTTCATGACCGGCCTGGTCGACCTGATCGTCGACAAGTACGACGGCTCGCTCAAGGCCGAGCATGGGACCGGGATCAACATGGCCCCTTATGTAGAGCGCGAGTGGGGAGAGAAGGCGACCGAGCTGATGTGGCGGATCAAGAGGCTGGCCGACCCCGACGGCGTGCTCTCCCCGGGCGTGATCCTCAACCGCGACCACGGCGCCCACCTGCGCAACCTGAAGACGACGCCGCCGATCGAGGAGTCGGCAACCACCTGCGTCGAGTGCGGCTTTTGCGAGCCGGTCTGCCCCAGCCGCAATCTGACGACGACGCCGCGGCAGCGGATCGTGCTGCGGCGGGAGATGGCGCGCCAGCCGACCGGCTCGCCGGTTCAGCGGGCGCTGCTGGAGGAGTTCGAGTACGAGGCGCTGGAGACCTGCGCCGCCGACGGCTCCTGCCAGCTCGCCTGCCCGGTCGGGATCGACACCGGTCTCTTCGTCAAGGAAATGCGCAAGCGCCGCCACACCGAGCGGGCCGAAAATTTGGCGCTGGCGACGGCGAAGCGCTGGGGCACGGTCGAGGGCGCGAGCCGCGCCGGCCTCCGTCTCGGCCCGCTGGCGCGAAGGAGCGAGCGCGGCAAGGCATTGCCCCCGCCAGCCCCCCGCAAGCTGTCGGCAACCATCCACACGGGCGCCGCGGCCGTCTACGTCCCCTCCTGCACCAACCGCATCTTCGGCTCCCCCGCCGATGGGCCGAAAACGTCCAAGGATCGGGCTGAATCGGCCCCTCGGTCCTGGCTTGTGGAGGCGCTGGTCGAGGTCTCCGCTCGCGCCGGGTTGCCGGTCTGGATTCCGGAGGACGTGGTCGGCAGTTGTTGTGGCCTGCCGTGGAGCTCGAAAGGCTTCGGCGAGGCCCACCGCCACAAGGCGAACGAGATGGTCGAGCGGCTCTGGCTCTGGAGCGGCGCCGGAGCACTGCCGATCGTCGTCGACGCCGCCTCCTGCACCAGCTCGATCGCCGCCCCTGGCGAGGGTGTCCTCTCCGAGTACAACGCCGAGTGCCTCGCCAAGCTCGAGATCCTCGACTCGGTCGCCTGGGCCCATGACCGCCTGCTCCCCTGGCTCGAGGTAAGCGAGAAGGTCGACTCCGCCACCGTCCACCCGACCTGCGCCACCCGCCACATGGGGCTCACCCACCGGCTCGAAGCCCTCGCCGAAGCCCTCGCCGACGACGTCTTCGTCCCGCCGACGGCGACCTGCTGCGGCTTCGCCGGCGATCGTGGCATCTCCCACCCGGAGCTGACGGCCGCCGCCACGGCCCCCGAGGCAAACGAGGTCGCCGGCCGCCACTTCGCCGCCCGCCTCTCCAGCAACCGCACCTGCGAGATCGGCCTCGAGCGCGCCACCGGGGAGCCCTACGAGTCCGTGATCCTCCTGCTCGAGCGGCTGACGCGCCCGAATTCACAGTGACCTGAGAGGAAATCGGCCCCCAGCGCATGCTCAAAGAGGTGCTGCGGCAGAGGACCGAGTGATGCCGAGTATCAGCCGATTTCACGGCATCACGATCAGGATGTTCTTCGACGAGAACTTTCATCCCGGCAACTCGCATCGCGCCGGAGACTCTCTACGACCATGTGCAGCGCGCCGAGTACGAGAAGCGGCGCGTGCTGAGCAGCTAGCTCTTAGCGGCGTCGACGCTCTTCGCGTCGAGGTCACGGATCAGTGCCGCGGTCTTGGGATCGCTTTCCATGCGCTTGTCCAGCAGCGGGTTGACGATCCCGCGGAAAGCGGAGACATAGCGCCACCACTTGGGGACGAAGATGCGCGGCGCGCGCTGCTCGATGCCGCGGATCAGGCCCGCGCCGGCCTCGGCGGGGGTGATCCGCTTCAGCAGGAAGTCGGGGCTGAGCTCTCTGATCCGCCCGCCGTCCTCCTGGTCGAAGGCGTCCTGGACCAGTTTGGTGTCGACCCAGCCGAAGTAGGCGACGCTGGCGCTGGCGCCGTGCGGGGCGAGCTCGACCCGCAGCGAACGGCCGAGCGCCTCGACTCCGGCCTTGGCGACGGCGTAAGGGCTGTTGCCCATGCCGTTGGCGAAGGCATAGACGGAGGAGACGACGACCATCTGGCCGCGGCGCTCGACGATCTGCGGCAGCGCCGCCCGCACCGTGCGCCAGACGCCGAGCAGGTCGACCTCGAAGACGCGTTCCCATTCCTCGCCGGAGATGCCGCGGGCGGTGGCGAACTGCTTCTGGGCGATGCCGGCGTTGGCGACCGCGACGTCGACGCCGCCGAGCTTGTCGACCACCTCGGCGACCGCGGCGAGCATCGCGTTCTGGTCAGTGACGTCGGCGCCGATCCCGATCGCCCGCGGGCCGATCCGCTCGGCCGCCTCGCGCGCCTCCTCGGCGCTGAGGTCGAGCACCGCCACCGAGGCGCCGCGGAGGTGCATCTGGCGCGCGGTCTCGAAGCCGATGCCGCGAGCGGCGCCGGTGACGAGGGCGACTTTGCCGTTGAGGTCGTAGGGCGACATCGGCCCGGGAGCGTACTGGGAATACCGGTTCAGGCCGGCCGCTCGGCGGCCGCGGCCTCGACCTCGGAGACGACCGCGGCGATCTCGGCGTCGTGGTCCAGGCGGCGATCGAGCAGCGGGTTGATCAGCCCGCGTACGGCCGAGAGGTAGCGCCACACGGGCGGTGCGAACGAACGCGGCGCCCGCTCTTCCAATGCTTGGGCGATCGTCGCGCCGGCGGTCTCCGCCGTGATCCGCTTCAGCAGGAAGGCCGGCAGGATCTCGCCGAGGATGCGGGCACCGCGGCCGTCGTCCTTGCGGTCCAGCGAGTCCCGGACCAGGTCGGTGTCGACCCAGCCGAAGTAGACGACGCTCGCGCTCGCCCCCAGGGGAGCCAGCTCGGCCCGCAGCGCCCGTCCCAGCGCCTCGACCCCCGCCTTGGAAACCGCGTAGGGGCTGGCGAGGAGGCCGTTGGCGAAGCTGTAGATGGAGCCGATGAAGACGATCTGTCCGCCGCGCTCGGAGACCTGCGGCAACGCCGCCCGCGCGGTATGCCAAGCGCCGATCAGGTTGACGTCGACGACCCGCTTCCACTCCTCGCCCGGCATCGTCCGCGCCGTCGTCACCGTCGGCGGCGCGATGCCGGCGTTGGCGACGACGACGTCGAGCCCACCGAAGCGGTCCACGACCGCGGCGACCGCGGCGAGCATCCCGCCCTCGTCGGTGACGTCGGCGCGGACTCCGAAGGCCCGGGGCCCGATCCGCTCGGCCGCCTCGCGCGCCTCCTCGGCACCGAGGTCGAGCACCGCCACCGAGGCGCCGCGCAGGTGCAGTTGGCGCGCGGTCTCGAAGCCGATCCCGCGGGCGGCGCCGGTGACCAGGGCCACCTTGCCGTTGAGGTCGTAGCGGGACATCGCGGCTGAGCGTACCTCGCGCTTCCGGGCTAGGGTCGGGCCACCGTGGCTGACCTCGACGCGACCTTCTCCGCTTTCGCTGCCGAGCGCGGGCTCGAACTCGTGCCGGCGCTCGGGCTCGGCGCCTTGACGCCGCTGCTGGTCGAGTCCAGGCACTGCCAGGTCTCCCCGGCCGCGCGCGGCCGCCTCGGCGGCGAGGTCGACGGGATCGTCGGCCACCTCGCCTACACCCGCAACAAGACCTTCCGCTTCAACGTCGCCCTGGTCGAGGTCCACGCCTCGACCGCGCTGGCGCCACGGCTCTTCTGCATCCGCAGCGGGCGCAGCACCCGCGACGACGAGTTCTACGGCTTCGAGGCGCGCCACTCGAAGCTCTGGACCGAGAGCACGACGCTGAACCAGCGTTATACGGTCAGCACCAGCCCCTACCAGGACCCGAACTGGATGCGGCAGTTGTTCTCGCCGGCACTGGTCGACTACCTGGCGACCAGGCCCGCGGCCGACTTCTCCTTCGAGCTTGCCTACGGGATCCTGCTCGGCAGCGTCGAGGAGGACGACCCGGGCAGCGACGGCCTGGCGGCGCTCTGCGAGGCGACCGTCCACGTCGCCGAGCGGATCGCCCGGGAGTGCGGGGAGTAGCGATGCAGATCAACCGCACCGGCATCTGGCTGATCGGCTTCTTCGGGCTGTTGGGCCTGGCGATGTGCATCGGGCCGACGCTGCTGGGCGCCGACGCCGAAACGTCCCTGATCGTCGGCTCGACCGGCGCGATCTTCGTCCTCGTCGCGGCCGGCCTCGCCTGGTACGCGCGCCACGCCCGAGCCAAGGCCGCCCACCAGGACTGGATCTTCCAGAACGGGATCAAGGGGAGCGCGACCATTCTCGAGGTTGGCAACTCGCACACCACCGTCAACGAGATGCCGCTGATGAAGCTGAGGCTCGACCTCGACATCCCCGGCGTCGGCCGCAGCGAGGTCAGCCATCGCGAAGTAATGCCGGTCTTCACCGCCAACCGTATGGATGCTGGCCTGACCCTCCCCGCTTACGCGAACCCGAAGAACCCGGCCGAGTTCGTCCTCGTCTGGTGAGCCCCGCGCCTCTGGGAGGGCCTCGCCCCTCCTAGAATCGACTGCTCGTGCCCGGATTCAGCCCAGTCGATCCCAAACAGTCCTTCCCCGAGCTGGAGGAGCGGGTGCTCGGGCGCTGGCGCGACGGCGACGTCTTCGAGCGCTCGCTGGCCAACCGCAAGGATGCCGAGGTCTGGAGCTTCTACGAGGGTCCGCCGACCGCCAACGGCCGCCCCGGCTCCCATCACGTTCTTGCTCGCGTCTTCAAGGACGTCTACCCGCGCTACAAGACGATGTGCGGCTACCGGGTGCCGCGCAAGGCCGGCTGGGACTGCCACGGGCTGCCGGTCGAGCTCGAGGTCGAAAAACAGCTCGGGATCGCCTCCAAGCAGGAGATCGAGGAGTTCGGGATCGCCGAGTTCAACCAGCGCTGCCGCGAGTCTGTCTTCGAGTACGTCGAGGAGTGGAACCGGCTGACCGAGCGGATCGGCTTCTGGATCGACCTCGACAACCCCTACGTCACGCTCGAGGACGACTACATCGAGTCGGTCTGGTGGTCGCTGCGCAGGCTCTGGGACGACGGCCGCCTCTACGAGGGCTACAAGGTCGTGCCCTACTGCCCCCGCGACGGTACCCCGCTCTCCTCGCACGAGGTGGCGCAGGGATACAAAGACGTCGAGGACCCCTCCATATATGTGCGCTTCCCGCTGCTCGGGAAGGACGGCGAGGACGCGGGCGAGTCGCTGCTGATCTGGACGACGACCCCCTGGACCCTGCCCGGCAACGTCGCCGTCGCCGTCGCGCCCGACGTCACCTACGCGCGGGCGAACGTCGACGGCGAGACCCTGATCCTGGCCGAGCCGCTGGTCGAGAAGGTGCTGGGGGAGGGAGTCGAGATCGAGGCCCGCTTCTCGGGAGCCGATCTGGTCGGCCGCAGATACAAGGGCCCGGTCTTCGCGCTCGCCGACGGCGGCCCCGCCAACGCCTTCCGCGTCCTCCCCGGTGACTTCGTCACCACCGAGGACGGCACCGGCCTCGTCCACATCGCCCCCGCCTTCGGCGAGGACGACTACCGGGTGGCGGCCGAGCACGGGATCTTCGACCCGACCCAGCGGCAGACGCTCTACAACCCGGTCAAGCCCGACGGCCATTTCGACCACCGCGTCGCCGCCTTCGCGGACCGCTTCGTCAAGGCCCCCGAGGTCACCCGCGATCTGATCGCCGACCTCGAGCGCCGCGGCCTGCTCTTCCGCGAGCAGGTCTACGAGCACTCCTACCCGCACTGCTGGCGCTGCGGCACGCCGCTGCTCTACTACGCGACCTCGAGCTGGTACATCGGCACCTCCGAGGTGAAGGAGCGGATGCTCGCCAACAACGAGGCGATCGGCTGGCACCCCGAGCACGTCAAGCACGGCCGCTTCGGCAAATGGCTGGAGAACAACGTCGACTGGGCGCTGTCCCGCGACCGCTACTGGGGCACGCCGCTGCCGGTGTGGCGCTGCGGGGACAGTGGCTGCGGCGAGCTCGAGTGCATCGGCTCGGTCGCCGAGCTGCGCGAGCGCTCCGGGGCCGAGGCCCCCGCCGACCTCCACCGCCCCTACATCGACGAGGTGACGATCGCCTGCGGCAAGTGCGGCGGCGAGATGCGCCGGGTCGAGTCGGTGATCGACACCTGGTACGACAGCGGCGCGATGCCCTTCGCCCAGTTCCACTACCCCTTCGAGAACGAGGCGGAGTTCGAGGAGCGCTTCCCCGCCGACTACATCTGCGAGGCCCAGGACCAGACCCGCGGCTGGTTCTACACGCTGCTGGCCGAGTCGACGCTGCTGTTCGGCGAGTCGAGCTACCGCAACTGCGTCTGCCTCGGCCTCATCCTCGACCCCGAGGGCCAGAAGATGTCGAAGAGCCGCGGCAACGTCGTCGACCCCTGGGAGGTGATCTCCGCCCACGGCGCCGACGCCTTCCGCTGGTACTACCTGACCGCCCAGCAGCCCTGGGCCGGCTACCGCTTCTCGGTCGACACCGTCGGCGAATCGGTGCGCCAGTTCCTGCTCACGCTCTGGAACACCTACTCGTTCTGGGTGCTCTACGCGAACGCCGAGGACCTCGGCCCGCTCGACTTCCGCGGCGCCCCCGAGCCCGCCAACGACCTCGACCGCTGGGCGCTCTCGCGCCTGCAGGCGACCACGGAGACGGTGCGCGAGCGCATGGACGCGTTCGACTGCACCGCTGCCGGCCGCGCCATCGCCGAGTACGTCGAGGAGCTCTCCAACTGGTACGTGCGGCTCTCGCGGCGGCGCTTTTGGGACGGCGACCGCGCCGCCTTCGCGACCCTGCGCCACTGCCTGCTGGAGACGGCGGCGCTGCTCGCTCCCTTCGTCCCCTTCCTCGCCGACGAGATCCACCTCAACCTCGCCGGCGGCGCGCTTGGGCAGACGGGCGAGGCGTCCGACTCGGTCCACCTGCGCGACTACCCCGCGGTCGACCCCGGCCTGGCGGACCCGGAGCTGGAGACGGCGATGGAGGCGGTACGGCTGACGGTCGAACTGGGCCGGGCGGCGCGCTCCCAGGCCAAAGTCAAGGTGCGCCAGCCCCTGCGCCGGGCCGTGATCGTCGCCAACGACGCCGAGCGCGGGGCGATCGAAGCCCGCGCCGATCTCGTCACCGCCGAGCTCAACGTCAAGGAGCTCGACTTCGTCAGCGACGAGGGCGAGCTGGTCCGCTACACCGCGAAGCCGAACTACCGCGCCCTCGGTCCCCGCTTCGGCAAGCGGATGCCGCTGGTCGCCGCCGCGGTCGCGGCGCTCGATGCCGCCCACGTCGCCGCCGTGATGGCCGACGGTGGCGAGGTCGGGATCAACATCGAGGGTGACGAGCACACGCTCGGCCCCGACGAGATCACCCTCGCCCTGCAGCCGCTCGAGGGCTACGAGGTCGAAGCCGAGGCCGGCCACGCCGTCGCCCTCCAGCTCGAGCTCGACGAGGAGCTGCGCCGCGAGGGCCTCGCCCGCGAGATCGTCCACGCCGTCCAGATCGCCCGCAAAGAGGCCGGCCTCGACATCAGCGACCGCATCGCCCTCAGCCTCGACGGCGATGAGGAGCTGCTGGCGGCCGCCCGCGCCCACGAGCGGTACCTGGTCGGCGAGGTCCTCGCCACCTCTGTCGCCTACGCCGCGAGCGACGGCGCCACGGCAAAGATCGACGGTCGCGAGCTGACGATCGCCGTGACTCGCGCTACTTGAACCTGTAGATCAGCACGAAGCGGCGCGGGTTCTTGCAGCGGACCTCGGCGTAGTCGCGGGAGCTCTTCGTGCGGCAGACGATCTCCTGGCCGTTGATCGTGAGGCTGAGCGGGCTGGGAAGGCTGCCCTTGGCCAGCTCGTACTCTTTCAGCGCCCGCTCGGTCGCCCACGCGAACGAACACCTGGTCATCGGGATCTTCGGTGGGAAGTTGCCGGCGTTCACCTCCCAGCCCTGAGAGGTTCCACAGGGCCGGATTTCGTTGGTGGCGGCAGCGGCCGGCACCGCCAACAGGCAGCACAGGGCCGCCACGAGGAGGGCGATCGACAGGGGCCGCCGCACTACTCCTCCGCGGGCTTGCCGATGATGAAGTCGGTTTTGGCCGAGTCCGAGAACTTCACCCAGCAGTGCTCGGGGACGACGCCGGCGACGTCGATCAGCGCCGTTTCGATCCGCCTGGCGATCTCCGCCTTCTGCTCGTCACTGCGGCCCTCGAACCAGTGGACCTCTACGAACGGCATCGTCGAGAAAGGGGCGGCGCCGCCCTAGGCGAGCGCCGGCTCCAGCTCGGCCTCGAGGCGGCGCTTGGGCATCGCCCCGACGACTTTCTTGGCGATCGCGCCCTCTTTGAAGAGGATCATCGTCGGGATCGAGAGCACCTCGTACTGGGCCGCCGTCTGCTGGTTCTCGTCGACGTTGATGCTGACGATCTTCAAATCGTCGCGCTCACCGTCGATCTCCTCGAGGACGGGGTGGACGACACGGCACGGACCGCACCAGGGAGCCCAGAAGTCGACGAGAACAGGCCCGTCGGCATCGAGGACGTCGGCTTTGAAGGTGGCGTCGGTTACGTCGGTCAGTTTCCCAGTCACTGGATATCCGTCTCCCGCTATCGAGGTTCGTAGCTCAATACTTCAGAAAGTATAGCGACCTTCTCCAGAGGCCGTTTTGGGCCTCTCGACGTGCCGCGGCCCGAAGCGCAACAGCGGCACTCGCCACAGTGCCTCGGCGACGATCGAACGGTCCATCTTCGAGGCACCGACGCGGCGGTCGCGGAAGACGATCGGTACCTCGACGACCTTGAAGCCGGCGCGGATCGCCCGGTAGGTCATCTCCACCTGGAAGGCGTAGCCGCGGGCCTGGACCGAGTCGAAGTCGATCGCCTCCAGCACCCCCCGGCGGAAGCACTTGAAGCCGCCGGTCATGTCCTCGACGTCGACGCTGAGGATAAGTTTGGCGTAGGCGCTGCCACCGCGGCTGATCGCCTTGCGCAGCGGTCCCCAGTCGCTGACGCCACCACCGGGCACGTAACGCGAGCCCAGCACGACGTCGGCGCGCCGCGCCGCCTCCAGCAGCCGTGGCAGGTAGGCGGGGTCGTGGGAGAAGTCGGAGTCCATCTCCAGGACCAGGCCGGCGCCGCCGGCGAGAGCCTGGCGGAAGCCGGCGATGTAGGCGGGGCCGAGCCCTTCCTTGACCTGGCGGTGGAGAACGGACACGTTCTGGTGCCGCTGCGCCAGGCGGTTGGCGATCGCGCCGGTCCCGTCGGGAGAGCCGTCGTCGACGATCAGCACCTGTGCCGAGGCGGGCAGCTTCGCCCGCGCGGCCTCGACGAAGGCCTCGACGTTCTCGGCCTCGTTGTAGGTGGGGAGGACCAACCAGGCGGGTCCGGTCTCGGCAGGGGGCATCGCCTTCGATGCTATTCGGCGGGCGCAAGCCGACTGAAGGATCGAGTCCGGAGAGGGGATAACTTGGAGGTCGTGACCAACGCCGAGATCGCCGCCGCGCTGGAAGAGCTGGGAGTCCTCTACGAGCTCGACGGCGCGGTCAAATACCGGGTCTTGGCCTACAGCACCGCTGCCAACGCGATCCGCGAGAGCCCGGTCTCGGTCGCCGAGCTGGCGGCGAAGGGGAGGGCGACGGACATTCCCGGCGTCGGCAAGACGCTGGCGGAAAAGATCGACGCGCTGCTGGCGACCGGCGAGATCCCCGCCGCGGTGAAGCTGAAGGCGAAGTTCCCGACCACGCTGATCGAGGTGACGAGGGTGCCGGGGCTGGGGACCAAAACCGCGCGGCGCCTCTATGACGAGCTCGAGATCGCCTCGATCGAGGATTTGAAAAAGGCGGCCGAGACGCATCAAATCCGGGAGCTGAAAGGGCTCGGGCAAAAAGTCGAGGAAAACGTCCTCGCCTCGCTGGAGCGGCTCGGCGAGCCGGGCGAGGGCCCGGGCCGGCTGTTGCTCTCCAAGGTGCTCCCGATTGCCAAAGAGCTGGCCGCGGCGCTGCGTGAGCACCCGGCCGCCAACCGGGTCGAGGTCGCCGGCTCGGCCCGGCGCTGGGCCGAGACCTGCAAGGACATCGACATCATCGCCACCGCCGACGAGCCGGCCGCGCTCTCCGAGGCCCTGGTCGCCAACCCGCTGATCGCCGCCGCCGGCACCCCCGGCCCCAACGGCGTGCGGGCGCAGACCCACAACGGGGTCTCGGTCGATCTACGGATCGTCGCCCCGGCCGCTTTCGGCAATCTGCTGCAGCACTTCACCGGCTCCAAGGCCCACAACGTGCAGCTGCGCGAAGAGGCGGTGGGACGCGGGCTCTCGGTCTCCGAGCACGGCATCACCGATACGGAGAGCGGCAAGGTCGATCTCTGCGAGAGCGAGGAGGCTGTCTACAAGCGGCTCGGTTACGCCTACATCGAGCCGGAGCTGCGCGAGGGCCGCGGCGAGCTGAAGGCGGCGCGCGAAGACAAGCTGCCGAAGCTGCTGTCGCTGGAGGACATCAAGGGCGATCTGCACTCCCACACGACCCTCTCCGACGGGCGCAACACCCTCGCCGAGATGGCCGAAGCCGGCCGCGACCGCGGCTACGCCTATATGGCGATCACCGACCACTCCGCCAGCCACGGCTTCGGCGACCACGTCACCGCCGAGCGGCTGTGGGAGCGGATCGAGGAGGTCCGCGCCTGGAACAAAGGTAAAAAGGGCTTTCGCCTGCTGGCCGGCTCGGAGATCAACATCGGCCTCGACGGCACGCTCGACTACCCCGACGACCTGGTCGAGGCGCTCGACTGGGTCGTCGCCAGCGTCCACACCTCCTTCTCGATCTCCCCGCCGGAGATGACCGCGCGCGTCCTCGCCGCGATCGAGAACCCGCAGGTCAACTGCATCGGCCACCTCACCGGGCGCCTGATCGGCCGCCGCGAGCCCTACGGGATCGACGTCGAGGCGGTGGCCGAGGCCGCCGCCCGCGCCGGCACGGCGATCGAGATCAACAGCAATCCCAACCGTCGCGACCTCTCCGACCGTCACGCCCGCCTCGCCGTCGATGCCGGCGCCAAGATCGTCATCAACACCGACGCCCATGGCGTCGACACCCTCGACAACATGGCCTATGGCGTCGCCACCGCCCGCCGCGCCTGGCTGACCAAAGCCGACGTCGCCAATACCCGGTCCTGGCGAGAGTTCAAGAAGCTGGCGATGCCATAGACACCCTCCCGGTATCCGGAGAAACCACCTACAGCACCGGGGGGAAGGCTAGGCGCGGCTGAGGCGGTCGCTGCGTAGCCCCGGCGTTCGCACCAGTTCCACCGGGCGCAGGGCGGAGGTCGGGACGACGTAGAACTTGACGCCGTCGCGGTGCTCGATGCCGAGCACCGCGGCCTCGCGGGTGTGCCAGGCGAGCGAGACGATCAGGGCGTAGCCGGCGCCGATCACGGCGACGCCGGGGAAGAAGAGGCCGAGGCCGCCGGCGACGATCGCGGTCAGCACGATCGGCCAGAGCCGGCCGGCGGCGATCCGGGCTGGCGACTCCTGTGGCAATGAGGTGGCGGTGCGGGCGCGGGAGAGGGCAGCGCGGACGTCGTCGGCGGCGCGAGCGGGGCGGCCGAGGTAGATGCCGATCGCCAGCGAGGCCAGCCACCAAACGACCGCGACGAGGATCGCCGTCTCGTCGCCGTCGCGGTTGGCGCCGATCGCCGTGATCGCTCCCAGTGCCGTCGCCTCGGCGCCGGTGATGAAGACCGTGACGCGCAGTAGGTCCGTGTAAGGCACTCGCTACTCGGCCAGCCACTCGAGAATTTGCAGCCAACCCTCCGGGCCGTCGACGATCAGGTCGGACTCCTCCGGCAGCTCCGGCGGCGCCTCCGGGGAGACGATGCCGACGCAGACCGCGGTCTCCAGCTCGCCCTCCTCGACGAGCTCGCGCAGGCGCCGAAAAGCATCGAGGTCGGTGCGGTCGTCGCCGGCATAGACGGCGACACACAACTGCTCGCCGGCCAGCAACGAGGCGACGGCGGCGTCCTTGCCGCCGCCGCCGACCGGGCGCAGCTCCAGCACCTTGCGGCCCCAGCGCGGTTCGAGCCCGGCGTGGCCGGCGGCGACGGCAATCTCGTGGGCGCAGCCCTCCGCGTGTCCCTCGTCTTCAGCGCCGCGCCAGTGCAGCGCCTGGATCGGTCCCTTGTCCTCCAATCGAAGCTCGGCCGTGCGCAGGGTCTCGGGGCCCACAGCGGCGACGAAGTCGGCGGCCTCGCTCTCGCGCCCGGCCAGCGAGGGGTCCGGCCGCGGTGCCTGGTCGCCCGGCAGCAGCAGCTCCAACCCGTGGTTGCCGGCATAGGCGATCCCGTCGAGGCCGACCAGCCGCCGTGCCTCCTCGGCCCGCCGGCCGGAGACGCAGCCGACTAACCCGAAGCGCTCGCTCAGCCGCGCCAGCACCTCGCGCGCCGCCGCCGGCACCGCCGCTTCCTCGGCCCGGGCGGCGATCGGCGCCAGGGTGCCGTCGACGTCGGTCAGGATCGCCGCCCGCGAGGGGTTGGCTCGCAGCGGCTGTAGCAGCGCGGCCCAGGAGACCTCCCCCGTCTGCGATTCGCGAGGCACGGCATCTAGTATCGCCGGATGCCACCCCGCTCCGAGTCGATGCCCTCGGACTCACTGCTGAAGCTGGCGGCGATCGGCACCATGGCGGGCATCTTCAGCGGCCTCTTCGGGGTCGGTGGCGGCACCGTGATCGTGCCACTGCTGATCCTCTGGTTCGGCTACGGCGAGCGCCTCGCGACCGGGACCAGTCTTGCCGCGATCGTCCTCATCGGCCTGCTCGGGGCGATCGCCGGGGGCGGCATCTACGGCAACGTCCACGTCGAGACCGGCCTGCTGCTGGCGATCCCGGCGGTCGTCGGCGTGGTGATCGGAACCGCGATCCAGCAGCGGATCCCCCAGCGCGCCGTCTCCTACCTCTTCGCGCTCCTGCTGGTCGCGATCGCGATCGAGCTGATCCTTAAATGAGCGCAGCGAAACCCACGTCGCAATCCGACTCGCTGCGGGTTTCGCGGAGCGGATGCTTCCAATGAACGAAGTCCTCGCAGTCCTGATCGCGGTCGCCGGGGGTCTCGCCGGTGGCCTGGTCGGCGTCGGCGGCGGCGTCCTCTTCGTGCCGGCGCTGACGATCTTCCTCGGCCTCAACCAGGTCGAGGCCGAGTCGACCTCGTTGTTGATGATCGTCGTTGTCGCCCTGGTTGGCGCCTACCGCCAGAACGGCTACGGCAACGTCCGCATCCGCGAGGCGCTGATCATCGCCGTGCTTTCGCCGCTCGGCGTGCTGATCGGCGTCGTCGGCGCCAACAACGTCCCCGAACGCGCCCTCGAGCTCGGCTTCGCCGCCCTCGCCCTGTTCTTCGCCTTCCAGCTCGTCCGCCGCGCCCGCTCCGCTCCGTAGTCCCTCGCTAGGAGGGGGACTGGACGTCGACCAGGTCTTCGATGATCTGAAAGTCCTTGCCGTTGTGGGTCAGCAAGGGGACACCGTGGATGTTGGCCGTGGCGGCGCTTGCCAGATCGAGAGCGCGGCGGCGCGGCTGGCCGCCGCGCTGGACGACGGCCGCGTGCAGCCTGCCGCACTCGCGGGCGGCTGCCGCGTCGAAAGGCAGCGCATCGAAGTGGCTCTCAATGACGCCGAGCCGCCGGATGCGGCTGGCTCGGGCCTCATCGTCGGCAGCTACCAGGACGCCGAAATGCAGCTCGGTGAGAGATAGGACGCTGATCGCCGCCTCGTCATCCGGACCGCTCCCGGCACCGATCAGTACCGAGGTATCCAGAAGGACGGGCATTTCGCTACAAGGCCCAGGGATCGATCAACTTGCCCCCCGTACCGAGCCCCGCAAGCTATGAAGCCGCTTGCCCGCCGACTGCCTCCGCCGCCTGCAGCGAGCCGACCAGGGCCAGGCCGAGCAGCTCGCGCAGCTCGTCGCGTTCGAGGTCGCGATGCTCGAGCCAGCGCAACACCGCCCCTTCGACGAAGAAGAACCAGCCCTGCACGGCGGTCTCCAGGGCGGGGGTGCGCTCGACGCTGGCCGGGGCCGCCTGCCAGGAGGCGAGCGACTCGATTACCGCGTCCATCCGCTGCTGGCGCCCGGCCTCGAGGGCGGCCTGGATCTCGAGATCGCCGCCGCCGCGGCTGCGGAAGATCGCCGCGTAGGCGGCCTCGTGTGCCTCGACGAAGTCGAGGAAGCGGTCGAGGCTGGCCGCGAGCTGGTTGGCGGGGGGGAGGTCCGGGTCGGGCGCGGTCAGCACCGCCAGCTCGTCCTGACCGCGCTCGAGGGCAGCGATGAGGAACTCCTTCTTGGTCGGGAAGTAGTGGTAGAGCAGCCCCTTGGAGACACCCGCCGCCCTGGCGATCTCCTCGATCGAGACCTCGTCGTAGGGGCGCTGGGCGAGCAGGCGGGCGCCGGAGGCGAGCAGCTGCTCGCGCCGGGCATCGGTGCTGAGCCGGCGTTTCTGGGTCAGCTCCATCGAGGCCGAGGCTATTCCCTATTGACCATGAGTTCAATAGCTGCTAGAAATCCCGGCACTATTGAACTGACGGTCAACAAACCGCCCGCCGCCTCTCTCCGGACCGCGCCCCCTGCTTTGCCGCCAGGGCCCTCGCTGCCGAGGCCACTCCTGCTCGGCCGCTTCATCCTCCGGCCGACCTCCTTTCTTGAGGACTGCGAGCGCCGCTACGGCGAGTACTTCACCCTGCGCCTCTCCGAGGAGCGCACCATGGTCATCACCTCCGACCCGGAGGCGGTGAAGACGGTTTTCACCGGCGATCCGGCGCGGATGCTGGCGGGCAAAAACAACGACATCCTCCGGCCCCTGCTCGGCGACCGCTCGGTCCTGCTGCTCGACGGTGCCGAGCACATGCGCCAGCGCCGGTTGATGCTGCCTCCCTTCCACGGCGAGCGGATGAAGGCCTACGGCGAGACGATGCGCGCGGTCGCCGAGCGGCACGTCGCCGCCTGGCCGCACGGTACCTCGTTCGCCGCCGCCCCCTCGATGCAGGCGATCACGCTCGAGATCATCCTGCGCACCGTCTTCGGGCTCGACGACGCCGAGCGGATCGAGCGGGTCGGGGCGCCGCTGCGACGCCTGCTCGACGCTTCCGCCAGCCAGCTGCGCCTGCTCGCTCTGCAGATCACCAGCTCGGAGAACCCGCGACCGCGCAGTCCCTGGGGCCGCTTCAACGAGCTTGTCGCCGCTGCCGACCGGGTCGTCTACCAGGAGCTGCACGACCGTCGCGCCCAGCCCGACGGAGCGGGCCACGACGACATCCTCTCGATGCTGTTGGAGGCCCGCGACGAAGACGGCCAGCCGCTCACCGACCTGGAGTTGCGCGACGAGTTGATGACCCTGCTGCTGGCCGGCCACGAGACCACGGCGACGGCGTTGAGCTGGACCCTGGAGCGACTCGTCCGTCACCCGGCCGTGGTCCAGAAGCTGGGCGACGAGCGGCGCGGGGACAGCGACGGCAGCCCCTATCTCGAGGCGACGATCAAGGAGGCGCTGCGCCTGCGCCCGGTCGTCACCGCGGTCGGTCGCCACCTGACCGCACCGCTCGAGATCGGCAACCGCGTCCTCCCGGCGGGCGTCAGCATCAATCCCTCCATCTACCTGCTCCACCGCCGCCCCGATCTCTACCCCGAGCCCGGGGCCTTCCGCCCCGAGCGCTTCCTCGACAACCCGCCCGGCACCTACCAGTGGATTCCCTTCGGCGGCGGCGTTCGTCGTTGCCTCGGCGCCAGCTTCGCCCTCTTCGAGATGAAGATCGTCCTCCAGACCATCCTCGACCGGGTCAGCCTGGTTCCCCAGCACGAGTCCGACGAGGGCGTCACCCGCCGCGCCATCACCTTCGCCCCCAAACGCGGCGCCCGCATCGCCGTGGAGGCCGCATGAGCGTCGCCACCGACCGCGAGCTGGACGGGCTGGTCGGGCAGGCGCAAGCGCTCGCCGACGGAGCCGTCAGCTCACGGGAGCTGACCGAGCGCTCGCTGCGGCGGATCGAGGCAACGCAGCCGACTCTGAACGCCTTCCGCATCGTCTGCGCCGAGCAGGCCCTGGCCGACGCCGCCGAGGCCGACCGTCGCCTGGCCGCCGGCGAGAGCGCGCCGCTGCTCGGCGTGCCGGTGGCGATCAAGGACGACGTCGACCTCGCCGGTCACGAAACGCCGTTCGGCTGCGCCGGCGAGCACCGGGCGGCCGAGCGCGACGCCGAGCCGGTCCGCCGCCTGCGCCAGGCGGGCGCGATCGTCGTCGGCAAGACCAACGCTCCGGAGGTCGGCCAGTGGCACTTCTCCGAGACCGAGGCCTTCGGCGCCACCCGCAACCCCTGGCAGCTCGAACACACGCCGGGCGGTTCCAGCGGCGGTGCCGCAGCCGCGGTCGCGGCCGGAATCGTCGCTGGGGCGATGGGCTCCGACGGCGCCGGCTCGATCCGCATCCCCGCCGCCTGGACCAACCTGGTTGGCCTCAAGCCGCAGCGGGGCCGGGTCTCAACCTGGCCCGACGCCGAGGCCTTCAACGGCCTCAGTTGTTACGGGCCGCTGACCCGCAGCGTCGCCGATGCCGCGCTGCTGCTCGATGCTCTCGCCGGCAACGTCCCGGCCGACCGCCACCAGGTGCCGCCGCCGGCCGAGCCCTTCGCGACGGCCGCCTCGCGCGCATCCGAGCCGCTGCGCATCGCCCTTTCCTTCGCCACCCCCGTCGGCGCCCCGGGCAAGGTCGACCCCGAGCACCGGGTGGCGGTCGAGGCGCTGGCCGCGAGCCTGGCCGAGCTCGGCCACGAGGTCGAGCAGCGCGACCCCGACTACGGGCTGGTCGGGGCGGCGTTGATCCCACGCGGGATGGCGGCGGTCGAGGCCTGGCTCAGCGAGCGCGAGGTCGACCGCACCCAACTCGAACCGCGCACCCGGGTCCACGCTCGCATGGGCCGGCTTCTCAGCGGGGCGCCGTTGCGCGCCGCCCGTGCCGCCGAGCAGCCGTTCCGCCGCCGTATGGGCGCGATCTTCGACGACGTCGACCTCGTCCTCACCCCGACCACGGCGCTGCCGCCGCCACGGGTCGACGAGCTCAAGGGCCGCGGATATTGGGCGACGAGCACCGCCGCCAGCGCCGCCTGTCCCTTCGCCTGGCCCTGGAACGTGGTTGGCTGGCCGGCGATCAGTGTCCCCGCCGGCTTCACCGCCAACGGCCTGCCGATCGGCGCTCAGCTCGTCGCTCCCGCCGCAGGCGAGGCACTGCTGCTGTCGCTGGCGGCGCAGCTGGAGCAGGGCCGGCGCTGGCATCGGCAGCAGCCTCCGCACTCGGCCTAGCGTCCGCATTGCGGTAGCGCGGCGGTCTCCATCGTTTACGCTCAAAGCGTGGATTCGCTCACCTGGGAAGGCGACCTGCCGCATCTAAGATCCCCCGTGTTGGTCTGTGCCTTCCGGGGCTGGAACGATGCCGCCGCGGCCGCCTCGACCGCGCTCGGCGCCGTCGCCTCCTCGTTCGACTCTGAGCTGATCGCCAAAGTCGACCCCGAGGACTACTTCGACTTCCAGTCGACGCGACCGACGATCGTCATGACCGAAGGCCAGACCCGCCGGATCGAGTGGCCGGAGAACAACCTGATCGCCGTCCGCGTCCCCAACGCCGACCGCGACCTCGTCCTGCTCGACGGCACCGAGCCGAACCTGCGCTGGCGCACCTTCTCGGAGACGATCGCGACCGCCGCCGACGCGCTCGGGGTCGAGCTGGTGATCACCCTCGGGGCGCTGATCGCCGAGGTCTCCCACACCCTGCCGGTGCCGATCACCGGGCTCGCCTCCGAGCAGGCGCTGGTCGAAGAGCTCGAGCTCGAGCGCTCCAACTACGAGGGGCCGACCGGGATCGTCGGCGTCGTCCACGATCTCTGCCGTCAGGCCGGGATCAGTTCCGCCTCGCTCTGGGCGGCGGTGCCGCACTACGTCGCCGCCGTGCCAAACCCCAAAGCCGCGCTGGCCCTGCTGCGCCGGCTCGAGGGCCTGACCGGAATCGCCGTCGAGGCCTCCGAGCTGGAGGAGGAAACGAGCGACTACGAGGAGCAGATCGGCCGCGCGATTGCCGCCAACCCGGAGATCGAGGAACTGGTCTCGCGGATCGAGGCCGAACAGGTGGATCTCTTGACCGAGGAGGGCGAGGACCTGCCCTCGGCCGACACGATCGCCCGCGAGTTCCAGCGGTTTTTGCGCCAACGCGGCGACGGCCAGTAGGCCGTCCCGCTAGGACTCCGCGGCCGGGCAGATCAGCCGGTAGTCGCACCAGCCGCAGACGCTGGGCGAGGGGCGCGGCTCGAAGTCCTGGGAAAGCACGCCCTCGCCTACCTGCAGCACCGTGCGCTCGACCCGCTCGGCGTCGTCGGGCTTGGTCGGCGCCGCCACCTTGTCGGCGTCGAGCACGTAGTAGTAGCTGCCGGTGCTGGCCTCGACTTCCCAGGCCTCGCGGGCGGCGAGCCGGTAGAGCGCCAGCTGCAGGTCGCTCTCCAGCTCGGCCTCGGTCCGGCGCTCGCCGGTCTTGTAGTCGATCAGCTCGTAGTCGCCGTCGGGCAGGCGGTCGACCCGGTCGACGCGGCCGCGAACGTGGTGCTCGCCGACCTTGAAGTCGAACTTTTTCTCCAGCCAGACCGGTTCGCCCTCGGCGACCCGCTCGCGCTCCCAATAGAGCCGCAGCGCCTCGCGGGCGCGGTCGCGGAACTGCAGCTCGTCGTCGGTCGAGCCGAAGCCGGTGCGCCGCCAGCCGGTCTCGAAGAGGTTGGTGAGGAGGCGCAGGCCGTCGCCGTCGTTCTCAGGCGGTTCTTTGTGGAAGCGCTCGAGCACGTTGTGGATGAGGATCCCGAAGCGCTGGTTGATCGTCGGCTCCTGGGGGATCCCGAAGACGCGCGCGAACTTGTACTTCAGCGGGCAGGTCAGGTAGAGGCTGAGGTCAGAGGCCGAGAGGCTGAGCATGCCGTCGCCGCGGCGCGGCAGGAAGGCCTCCAGCGAAGGCTCCTCACGGGCGGCGATCAACTCGCGCCGGCGGCCCTGCTCGTCTTCGGAGTCGAGCAGGTAGGAGTCGAGCGAGGAGGCGTCGAGCTCGGCCTGCTGCTCGGGGGTGGCGACCTGGCGCAGCAGGCCGTTGACCGCCTCGATCGCCTCCGCCGTCGGCTCGTCGCCCGGCCGCTGCGCCAGCGCCGCCAGCTTCAGCAGCTCGAGGTAGCGGGCGATCGCCCGGTTGACGTCGATCGCGGTGTCCAGGCGCGGCTCGGAGAGCTCGCGACCGGCGCGCCAGGAGGCCTCCAGCACCTGCTCGCGCAGGGTCCGGTAGGTGGCATGCAGGCCCTCGGCAGGGCCGAACAGCTCCTCGCCATGCTCCTCCTCATCGGCCCCTGTCGCTGCCAGGGCCTCCTCGTAGAAGCGGGACGGCCGCGCCTCCCCCTCCTCGCCGCGTTCGAGTCGGGAAAGGACCAGGCTGGTGCGTGCCGGCCAGCCGATCCGGCTCCAGTCGGCCTCGCTCTCGAGCCCGAGCACGAAGACGTGATTGAAGCCGATCCCCTTGACCGCGTCCATCGCCATCCCCTGGACCGAGGCGGGAGAGGGGGGCTCCTCGCCCCCGGCCGGCTCGACGCCGGCCTCGGCGACGGCACTGAGGTAGGCGACGAAGCCACGGGTCGAGCCGTGCGGCTCGCGTCGCGTCCAGGCGGTCGCCAACTCCGCCAGCCGCGAGAGCCCGAGCAGCCGCTCCGCCACCTCCGGCTGGGCGGCGAAGAGTCGCTGCCGACGCAGGCCGACGCGCTCGATCAGCCGCCGCACGAAGACGTCGGCCCGGCGCTCCTCCATCACCGCCGAGGCGGCGTTGTAGAGCTTGAGGAAGGACTGGATCCGCTCCCGCGCCTCGGGCTGGAACTGGGGGCTGTCGAGCGCTGCCTCGCAGGCGGCGACCATGTCCTGCTTGCGCCGCCGCGCGATCGTCGTCAGCCGCGCCAGGTCGCCGGGACGCAGTTCGATCGGCGGCCGCGTCAGCGCCCGCGCCGCCGCCGGCGAATCGTCGGGGTCGGCCAGCGCCCGCAGCCAGGCGATCGCGTCGCGCACCTCGGGCCGTTGGAAGAGGGCGGCGGGGCCGGAGAGGTGGAAGGGGATGCCGCGCTCCTCCATCGCCGCCGCGACCGTGCCGCCCTGGCTGGCCGGCGCGGCGACGAGCACGCAGATCTCCTGCGGGTCGGCGCCGGCGGCGAGCAGGTGCTCGACCTCGCGGGCGACCGCCTGGGACTGGGCGCGCTCGTTGGAGCACTTCCAGAAGCGGACCGCGGGCTCTCGGAAACGGTGCTCCAGAAGGACTACGTCGCCGGTGGGATGAAGGTGGTGGAACCAAGTGGTGGGGGGCTGAGCGTGGCGCGACGGGGGGTCCTGCGGGCGGGCGGGGGCGTCCGTTCTCGGACTGCCCATCGCGCCCCTCTCGGAGGCCGCATTCGGGCCCGTGTCCTCCAGCGCGTAGAGGTGGTTCGGGTTGTCGCCTGAGATGGCCTCGAGGATGGAGCGCTGGGCTCGGGTCGCCTCCTCCAACTCGTCGACCATCAGATAGTCGAATTGCTTCGCGATCTGGAGGCGGACGTCGGGGCGTTCGGCGAAGAGGCAGTCGAGGGCGAGGAAGGCGTCGCCGTGGTCGAGGCTGCCGGCGCTGGCGAGGATGCGGTCGTGGGTTGTGTAGAGCTCGGCGAACTCGAGCTCGCGGCGGGCCGCCTCCCTGGCGGCGTCGTCCGAGGCTTTCGCCTCGGACTCTCGAGCGCGTTGCTCCAACTTCGTTGGCCCCACTCGTTCCGCCTTGAGGGCATCGATCCGCGCCAGCAACCGCGCCAGCAGGCCGGCCGGGTTGCCGCGGATCTCGTGGCGGCGCAGCGGCAGCTGCTCGAGGCGGTCGAGCAGCATCGCCAGGCGCTCGGCCGGCCCGAGGACGTCGAAGAAAGGGTCGAGGCCGGCGGCCTCGGCGTGCTCGCGCAGCAGCCGCTCGCCGATCGTGTCCCAGCTGCCGATCCAGAGCTCCTCGAATGGTCCCCGCAGCAGCGCCTCGGCCCGTTCGCGCAGCCGCCGCGCGGTCGCCCGGGTGGAGCCGATTACCAGCACCCGCTCGGGAGCGGTCCCGCTCGCCGCCAGTCGCGCCAGTCGCCGCGCCAGCAGCTCGGTCTTGCCGGTCCCGGCAGCGCCCAGGACCAGCAGCGGCCCGTCGCCGTGGGCGATCGTCCGCTCGCGTCCACCCGTCTCCATCGCCGCCGTCGGTTGCCCCTCGCGCATCGCCCAACGCTAGCGCGCCCAGTGGTCCGGCCGGCAAGCCCGGGCGCCGATTTTGCGGCTGCAAACCGTCGCCCGCCTTTGCCCTCGGTCGGCCGAACGGTCACCGCTATTCGGTCTCCCTGTGTTCGCGGCGTGCCCGGTTTTCGCTCGCCGAATCGCCCCCGGCCTCACCGGCCGGACCATTAGCATCCGGCCGATGGACGTTTTCTCCGCAGACTGGCTGGGGATCTGCCGCCGCGCCGTGATGGCACAGCGGGCCATCTTCGAAGCCGCCGCGAGCAGCGAGGAGCGCACCGTTTACGAGGGGGTCGGCAAGGGGGGAGACCACACCCTGGCGATCGACCGCCGCTGCGAGGACGTCGTCTTCGCCGAGTTGGAGGCGCTGGCGGCGCAGGGCGCCTCCTTCGTCGCCGTCTCGGAGGAGCGCGGTGAGGTGTCCTTTGGCGACGGCGGCGCGGTGCGGGTTGTGATCGACCCGATCGACGGCTCGCTCAACGCCCGCCGCACGATCCCTTCGCACAGCCTCAGCATCGCCGTCGCCTCCGGGTCCTCGATGGCCGACGTCGAGTTCGGCTTCGTCTACGACTTCGGCGCCGACGAGGAGTTCCTCGCCCGCCGCGGCGAAGGGGCGATGCTCGGCGGCGCGGTGGCCCGGGTTACGCACCCGGCGGAGAAGCTGGAGGTGGTGGGCCTGGAGTCGGCGCAGCCGGAGTGGTCGCTGCCGGCCCTGCAGGCTCTGGCCGGGAAGGCCTATCGCCTGCGGGTCGTCGGCTCGATCGCGATCACCGCCTCTTATGTGGGGGCCGGCCGCTTCGATGCGATGCTCAGCCTGCGGCCCTGTCGCTCGGTCGACGCTGCCGCCTGCCAGCTGATCGTCCGTGAGGCGGGTGGCGCGGTCGCGTTCGGTGACCTCGCCCTGGAGGAGGCGGCGCTGGATCTCGAGGCCCGCTACCCGATCGCCGCTGGTTGCGGCCCCGCCGCCCTGGCTACCGTGCGCGCCGCGCAGGGCGCTTCGGAAGCCGTGTAACCACCTGGCGAAAAGAGGTTAAGAACGTGTGTTCGCAAAAGAACGTATGTTCGTTACACTCGCCGAACGCCCAGGCAGGCAAACAAATTCGAAGGGATTCAACTTTCATGGCAGACACCAAAAACGGCAGCAAATCCAAAACTCAGGCCAAACGCGCGACCACGGAAGCCAAGAAATCGGCTACTTCCACCGCTAAAGCCACCAAACGCGCCGCCACCAAGACGGCCGTCGCGCAGAAGAACCAGGTCCAGACCGTGGCCGAGGCCACTGTCGACGTGCCGGTCGGCATCGTCCTCAGCGTCAGCGACCGCGTCTCCGACCTGGTCGAGCCGTGGACCGGCCGCGCCAGCGCCGAGAAACAGCTCAAGTCCTACCGCACGCAGCTGCGCAAAACGGTCAAGCGGACCGAGCGTCGCGGCACCAGCGCCCGCCGCAAGGCGACCACCGAGGCCCGCAAGACCCGCAACCGGGTCGAGCGCGAAGCCCGCAAACACCAGCGCACGGTCGAGACGACCCTCAAGCGCAACCGCAACGAGGTCGAGTCCCGCGTTCGCCGCGCGATCGACAACCAGACCTCCCGCGCTCAGGGTCTCGTCGATCAGGTGACGGACCAGCTCGCGGCACTCCGCTAAGAGCGGTCGCGTATCTCCGCCGCACCGACCGCCCCGGCAATCGCCGGGGCGGTCGTCGTTTCAGCGGCCAGTGACGAAGACCGGGCGTGAGGTTGCCGGCTCGTAAGGCCAGCCCTCCTGCTCGGGCGCATAGGCGCGGAACTGGAAGCGGACGCCGCGGCTGTCGTCGTCGGTGAAGGAGTAGGCGTAGCGGAAGTGGCCGTGTGCGTCGGTCTGGACGGTGCGGAACTCCGACCACTCGCTGCCGGCGAAGCGGAACTGCAGCTCGATCGGCCTGCCGCCGGGTGGGATCGGCGCGCCGAGGTCGCCGACGCCTCCCTTGAAGACCAGCGGCGCCCCGCCGATACGGGCCATCGAGGAGGACGCGTGCATCCGCACGTCGCCCAGGACCCGCAGGCGAACATCGCCACCGCTCACCCGGGTCAGCGTCCGGCTGCCGGCGAAGACGGCTTCGACGCGGCGGTTGGGCCCAGGCTCGAGGCGGGTCATGAAGGCCCCGTCGGCCCCGGTCTCGACCGTGGTCGTGTGCTGTGGCAAGTCGGCGCCGGCAGCGAAGGTCTCGACGATCTGCACCGGCTGGTCGTGCAGCGGCGAGCCGGAGGCCGCCGTCAAGCGGCCGCCGTAGGAGAGGCTGTGTCCATAGGGCGTCGCCCGCGTTTTGGGCCGCCGCTCGAATGCCTCGATCTCCTCGCGCCGGCAGCGGCGTTGCCCCTTCTCACGGAAGCAGCGCTGCCAGACCAGCAGCCTGCCGCCGAAGCCGGCGGAGATCTCGGTCGCTTTCTTCAGGGGATTGACCAGCACGACCCTGGTCCCGTCGCCGCGGCGTTCCGAGCTCGTGACGTTGCCCACGGCGTCGTAGCCGGTCGCCCTGAACTCGTAGGTCCCGGGTGAAAAGGCATCGGAATCCCAGCGCGCCACCAGCCTGCCGCCGACGATCGCGGTCGGCAGGGGCAGGAAAGGCTGTCGTGAGCGAGCCGGTCTCACGGCGATCGACCCTCGCGCCGGGTCGGGGCCGGAGAGGGGGTCGGTGACGACGGCTTCCATCCGCTCCGGTTCGGTCGGATCCTGCGTGGCGACGAAGGCGACCCGTGGCGAGCTTTCGTCGATGCGGACCGCGGCAGTCGGTGGTGAGCGCTGGTCCAGGTTGCCGGCGCCGTCGCGGGCATAGAAGGCAACGGCGTGCACTCCCTCCCCGCTGATCACCGCGACAGCCGAATTCCCCGGCTCGATTCTGGGCACGGCGCCATCGACGGCGATCGCGGTGAACGGGCCGCTGGGACCGCTCGCCGCCATGCCGGATAGCGCGTCGGTTGCGCTCGCCGTCACCCGGGCCGGTCCGTTGGTCCAGCCCCCCGGCGATCCCCGCAGGGTCACCTCGGGCAGGGTGGCATCGACGCGCACGATTGCGCTCCTGGCCTCCGCCGACCGCTTCCCGGAACCGGAAACGGCGACGGCGCGGACGAAGTTGACCCCCTCGGGCAGGACGCCGAGCGAGATCCTGTCGGCGGCGCTGCCGCCGCGAAGATCGGTCTCGGCCAGGCTGCAGCGATCGCCGCCCGCACAGGGCAGACTGCCGCCGCCGCGGTCGACCGAGATGGCATAGCCGCGGATGCCCGAGAGCGGCTGCGGGCCCACGGGATGCTCGATCGTGACGACCGCGGCAGCGTTCCCGGCGACCCATCCCGCCGGGGGCAGCGGTTGCGCCGGGCCCGGCCGGGCGTCGTCGAAGCGCAAGCTGGCGCTCACCGTCGGGCCGCGCTCACCGTCGGGCCCCTCGAGCCAGAGATCGGCTCTGTAGATGCCGGGACTCAAGGGAGGGGGGATGCGAACGTTGTCGACTTCAGTCACGTCCCCAAAGGTCCGGCTATCTTCGCCCAACGCGTTTCCGGCGTTGTCGTAAATACGGTAATTGGCGGCCGTAATCGGATAGCCCTGTTCGGCAATCGGAGGGCGAATCCAGCTGAGCACGAAGTAGTTGTTGGGATGCCAGGTGTTCGCGCCGTCGGCGATTCCGCCTCCGTCCAGGACCCGCAGCCGGACCGGCACGAGCTGAGACGCCTCGTCCGCGACAGCGCCATCGCTGACGAGCAGCGATGCGGCGAGGATCGCCAGCGCTACGCGGAGGGCATTGCCGGCGCGCCTCACGGTCCGAACTCTCCCGCGGGACTGCCGCTGCCAGCTTCGGCGGGGCTGCTCGTGCCGGTGGTTTCGGGGGCGGCGACCGGCGCCGGTTCAGGCGCATATTCGGTGGCGCCACTGCTGGTTTCGGGCACGGGAGTCGAGACCGCCTCGGGCACCGGCGTCGGCTCGTGGCGGGGTGGAGATGGGGTGGGATCGGGCGCCTCGGCCACCGGCGCCGTTTCGTAGTCGACCCCGCTTTCCGCGCTCCACCCGGCCCGGATGTCCGGATCGAGCTTGCGCTCGACGACGACCTTCCTGGTCGGGTGCTCGTCGATCCCCAGCGGCGCCGGCACCACGCCCGTCGCCACGCAGGCGGCGGCGCCACCGGCGGTGCCGACGCAGATCGCCGCAACCTTCGCCAGGGCGGCCATTCCAGCGCCGCGGGCGCCACCGGAGGCCGCGACCTGGGAGAGCGCCGAGTCCGAGCCCGCCCCACCGCCGCCAAACCGCGCCGCCAGCCCGGCGACTGCGTCGTGGGCACGGTCGAGCAGAGAGCGGGAAAGGGGAAGCGCCGGCGCCAGGGCCGCGGCGGCGGCCGGCGCCGCCCGGTAGGCGCGCAGGGTCCCTCGGCAGTTGGCGCAGGCGCGCAGGTGCTCGCGCAGGACCGTCGTGTCCTCGCTATTGGACTCGCCATCGCAGAAGGCCGAGAGCAGCGGTCGCATCTCCTCGCAGCGACCGCCGTCGTTGCTGCGCGAGAGGACACTGCGGAACTTCTCTCTGCCCTCGGCGAGGCAGCGGTTGATCTTGGTCTGGCTGAAGCCGGTGATCTCGCCGATCTCCTTGTAGGAGTAGCCCTCCGCCAGCAGGCTTAGTGCCCGCAGCTCCTGCGGCTTCAGGGACTGCAGAGCCTCGCGGCTGCGGGCGATCGCTTCCCGGCGCTCGGCTCGCTCGGGCGGGCCGTCGGCGCTGGCCGGGATCATTGCCACCCAGTCCTCGCGACCGGGCTCGGGAGAGGCCGCGGCGGGGCCGCTGAGGATCCGCTCGCGGTCGCGCTTGACCGCCAGCGCCTCATGCTTGACCACGGTCTGGGTCCAGCGGATCAGTTCCCGCGGGTCGTCGCTCGGCGCTTTCAGGAGGAGGATCTCGAGCGCCCGCTGCAGGGCGTCGTCGGCATCGTCGGCGCAGAGCGAGTAGCGGCGAGCGGTGCGGCGCAGAGCATTCTCGTGTTGCGAATAGGTCTCGATCGCGGCACGCTTCCGCGCCGCATCCGGCACGGCCGTCGGCACGCGCTCTTTCCCCTGCCCAACCGAACTCACCGCTCAGCTCCCCCTGGCCGCTTCAAGCTTTCGTATCGAACATAGGCACTCTTAACCGGCTCGGAACCGTTTCTCTCCCCCCTTTGGCACGTTTTTCCGCCTCGGATTACCGGAAATTGCAGGAAGCAGCCTCTGCGCATCGGCGGCATTGGCACCGATAGCATCGGCGCAATGACCACCTGCGTAGTTACCGGCGGCGCCGGCTTTCTCGGATCCCACCTCTGTGAGCACCTGCTCGGCAAGGGGCACCGGGTGATCTGCCTCGACAACCTCGAGACCGGGTCGCTGGAGAACATCGCCCACATCCGCGACGACGCGTTCGAGTTCCGTCACGTCGACATCACCAACTACGTCGACATCCCCGAGCGCGTCGACTTCGTCTACCACCTCGCCTCGCCGGCGAGTCCGATCGACTACCTGCGGCTGCCGCTGCACACGCTCAAAGTCGGTTCCCACGGCACCCATCACATGCTCGGGGTCGCCAAGTTCAAGCGCGCCCGCTTCCTCATCGCCTCGACCAGCGAGGTCTACGGCGACCCCAAGGTCCACCCGCAGAAAGAGGACTACTGGGGCCACGTCAACCCGATCGGCCCGCGCGGTGTCTACGACGAGGCCAAGCGCTATGCCGAGGCGCTGACCATGGCCTACCACCGCCAGCAGGGCGTCGACACGGCGATCGTCCGCATCTTCAACACCTACGGCCCGCGCATGCGCCCACACGACGGGCGCGCGATTCCGACCTTCCTGCGCCAGGCGCTGCAGAACCGGCCGCTGACCGTCTTCGGCGATGGCAGCCAAACCCGCAGCTTCTGTTACGTCGACGACCTGATCCGCGGCATCGTCGCCTTGGCGGAGTCCGACGAGCACATGCCGGTCAACGTCGGCAACCCGAACGAGTTCACCTTGCTGGAACTGGCTAAGGCCGTGGTCGAGGTGACCGGGTCGAAATCGGAGATCGTCTACGAGGCGCTGCCGACCGACGATCCACAGCAGCGCCGCCCCGACATCGGCCGGGCCCGCGAGCTACTCGGTTGGGAGCCGTCGGTCGAGCTGATCGAGGGCCTGCGCCGGACGATCGACCAGACCGGCGTCGAGCGCCTCGTCGGCGCCACCGACTGAGCCACCCCGTGCTCCGGTTGCGACCGGGCCCGCAGGTTTGCGCCAATGGCTGAGGAGCAAACGCTGCTGCTGCTCGGCGCCGCCGGCTTCCTCGGTGCCCATCTCGCAGGCGCAGCCACCGAAGCGGGGTTGCGGACGATCGCCGCAACCAGGCAGGGAACGGAGGGGGCGCCGCCCTGCGACCTGCTGGACGCCGACTCGATCGCGGCCGTGGTCGCGGCCGTAAAGCCGGACCTGGTCGTCAACGCCGCCGGCGCCGCCTCGGTCGGGCGTAGCTGGGAGCAGCCGGGGGAGACCTTCGCCGTCAACGCGACCGGTGTCCTCAACCTGCTCGAGGCGGTTGCCCGGGGGGCTCCCGCCGCCCACGTCCTCTGCCTTTCCTCGGCCGACGTCTATGGCATTCGCGACGGGCGCGAATTGCCTCTCGGCGAGGATCTCGAACCGCGCCCGGTCACTCCCTATGGCGCTGGCAAGGCGGCGATGGAGGTGCTTTGCAGCCAGCACGGCCGCGGCCAGGGGATGCGGATCGCGGTCGTCCGCGCCTTCAACCTGATCGGCCCCGGGCAGTCGCCGCGCTTCGCCGTGCCGGGCTTCGCCCGCCGCATCGCCGCGGCCGAGCACGAGGGCGGGACAGTCGCGCTGGCGCTCGGCAACCCCGAGGCCCGGCGCGACTTCGTCGACGTTCGCGACGGCGCCCGGGCGCTGGTCGAGCTCTCCCGCCAGAGGCTCACCGGCACCTTCAATCTCTGCTCGGGCGAGGGCCGGACGATCGCCGAGCTGGTCGAGGAGCTGGCGCGTCTGGCGCGGGTGCCGGTGACGGTGCGCCGGGACCCCGGACTCGAGCGCCCGGCCGATCCACCCGCTCTCGTTGGCGATCCCCGCCGTCTGCGCGAGGCGACCGGCTTCGCAGCCGAAACCACGCTGGCACAGAGCCTCTCCGACCTGCTCGACGAGTGGCGCGCCCGCCCCGCCAGCGCTTAGGCATCCCGCCCCAATATCCTCCCGGCAGATGGCGAGCGACACCGACAAGCTGACGGCCGAAGAGATCCACCGCACGATCGCCCCGGTGGTCGGCTCCGACGACGAGCGGATCTTCACCGACTCCGGGATCGAAATCGAACCGCTCTACGACGAGAGCGACGTCGCGCCCGGGTTGGAGGAGCGGCTCGGCGAGCCCGGCGAGCCGCCCTTCACCCGCGGCATCCACGAGCGCATGTACCGCGACCGGCTCTGGACGATGCGCCAGTACGCCGGCTTCGCCTCCCCCGAGGACACCAACGAGCGCTACCGCTATCTGATCGAGCACGGCTCGACCGGGCTCTCGATGGCCTTCGACCTGCCGACCCAGCTTGGCCGCGACTCCGACGACCCGCTCTGCAACGGCGAGGTCGGGCGCACCGGCGTTCCGATCGACACGATCGAGGACATGCGGATCTGCTTCGACCAGATCCCGCTCGACGGCGTCTCCACCTCGATGACGATCAACGCCCCCGCCGCGATCCTGCTGCTGCTCTACGAGCTGGTCGGCGAGGAGCAGGGCGTCCCCTCCGAGAAACTGCGCGGCACCGTCCAGAACGACGTGCTGAAGGAGTACATGGCGCGCGGCAACTACATCTACCCGCCGGTGCCGACCATGCGTCTCACGACGGACATCTTCGAGTACTGCCAGACGCACGTGCCGAAATGGAACACGATCTCGATCTCCGGCTACCACATCCGCGAGAAGGGCTGTTCGGCCGTGCAGGAGGTCGGCTTCACCCTCTCCAACGCGATCGCCTACGTCGAGGCGGCGCTGGAGCGGGGCCTGAAGATCGACGACTTCGCCCCCCGCCTCGCCTTCTTCTTCAACTGCCACAACAACGTCTTCCAGGAGATCGCCAAGTTCCGGGCGGTGCGGCGGATGTGGGCGAAAATCGTCAAGGAGCGGTTCGGGGCCGAGAACCCGAACTCGATGAAGATCCGCTTCCACACCCAGACCGGCGGCGTCACCCTGCAGGCCCAGCAGCCCGAGGTCAACATCATCCGCGTCGCCCTGCAGGGCTTCGCCGCGGTCAGCGGCGGCACCCAGTCGCTGCACACCAACGGCTTCGACGAGGCGCTGGCGCTGCCGACCGAGCGCTCGGCCCGGATCGCCCTGCGGACCCAGCAGGTGCTTGCCTACGAGTCCGGCGTCGCCGACACCGTCGATCCCTTCGCCGGCTCCTACTTCGTCGAGTCGCTGACCGACGAGATCGAGCTGCGCTCCTGGGAGCTGATGGACAAAGTCGGCGAGATGGGCGGCTCGGTCGAGGCGCTGGAGTTCATGCAGCGCGAGATCGAGGAGTCGGCGCAGAGCTACCACGAGCGCTACCAGTCGGGCCAGGACGTGATCGTCGGCGTCAACAAATTCGTCACCGATCAGGTCGACGACGTCGACATCCTCAAGGTCGACCCCGAGGCCGAGCAGCGCCAGCTGACCCGGCTCAAGGCCTTCAAGGAGGCCCGCGACCAGGCCGACGTCAGCGCCAAGCTCGACGCCCTGCGCGACGTCGCCCGCGGCGACGGCAACCTCCTGCACCCGATCCGCGCCGCCCTCGCCGCCAACGCCTCGATCGGCGAGGTCTGCGGCGCCATGCGCGACATCTTCGGCGAATACAAAGGCGGCGCCTTCTTCTAGCGGCGGCCACATCCGACTTTGACCACATCCTGGTGGGGTAAAGGTCGGTCGGGCTTCGAGTTCTCCCCGGCGATAGGGGGCGCTGGATTGCTGGGTACCCTGAACGGTCTCTCCCAGGCGGGGAGAGGGGCAGGAACCGCCGTGTTTCGGTGGAAGCCGGCATCGATGATCGAGGCATCGCGGACGCTGATGAAGTCGGAGCCGGAGCTGGCCGAGCTGCTCAGTGCCGTCGAGGGGGTCGAGGTGACGATGGCCGGGAAGGGCTTCGGCACCCGGGTCGCGATCCGCGCCGACGAGGGGACCGGCCTCGAAGCGGCCGACCTCGAGGCCTTCCTCGACCGCTTGGCGGAACCGCAGCGGCGGCCGTTCGGCAGCGTCTAGCCCCATCCAGCCTTCAAACGAGTGCCAAACATCGGCGGTCCCGCCGCCAGAAAGCGAGCAACCGGAGTGAACCGACTGAAGCAGCACCTGACCTTCGCCAATGTCCTTTCCTGCATGGCCCTGTTCGTCGCCCTTGGCGGCGGCGTCGCTGTGGCCGCGGGCAAGATCGGCCCCGGCTCCGTCAAGGCGACCAACATCGCCAAGGAAGCGGTGACCAACCCGAAACTGAAGAAGCAGGCGGTCACCTCGGGCAAAATCAAGAACGGCAACGTCAACGCCGCCGACCTCGGCACCGGCGCCGTGATCAACTCCAAGCTCGCCAAGAAGGCCGTGACCAACCCCAAACTCGGCAACGAATCCGTCGGCACCAGCAAACTCGCCAAGAAGTCGGTGACGGAAGCGCAGCTGGCAGCGGAAGCCATCGGCACCGGCAAGATCGACAACGAAGCCGTCACCGCGGCAAAGATCTCGACGACGGTCTGGCGCCAGTTGCTGAAGAACGTCACCTACGTGACCGAAACCAGCGTCAACGACTCGGCCACGACGAAGTCGGTCACTGCCGCCTGTCCGGTCGGCAAGGAAGTGATCGGCGGCGGCGTCAAAATCAACGGTGGCAGCACCGATCCGAAAGCTGGAGTCGCTCCGAGCGAATCGGCGCCCGCGGTCAGCGCGACCAACAGCCGTGTCGGCTGGGTTGCCAGCGGCCGTGAGATCGGCGAAGAAGCCTTGAACTGGCAGGTCGTCGCCTACGCGATCTGCGCCGAACTCTAGGCGCGAAGAGGTAATCCAGGTTGGTCGGGAGGGTCCGCGAAAGCGGGCCCTCCGCGTGTCTGGGGACGCCGCGCCGCCGGCCTAAATAGAATCCCGCGCCGCCCTTGAGCCACGAGCGCCCCCACCGCTGATGCGCGAGAAGAACCCGGTCACCCACGAGGAGAAGCTCGCCTACCTGCGCGAGTTGCGCGAGGCCGCGGTCAACTCCGCCTCCGAGGAGGCGGTCGAGAAGCAGCACGCGAAGGGCAAGATGACCGCCCGCGAGCGAATCGAGAAGCTGCTCGACCCCGGCTCCTTCGAGGAGCTCGACACCTTCGTGCGCCACCGCACCTACGACTTCGAGATGCAGAAAAAACGGCCGTGGGGCGATGCCGTCGTCACCGGCCACGGCACGATCGACGGGAGAACTGTTTTTGTCTTCTCCCAAGACTTCACTGTGTTCGGGGGCAGTCTCGGCGAGGTGATGGCGGAGAAGATGTGCAAGGTGATGGATCTCGCCGCCCAGGTCGGGGCGCCGGTGATCGGCATCAACGACTCCGGTGGTGCCCGGATCCAGGAGGGCGTCGTCTCGCTCGGCGCCTACGGCGATGTCTTCGCCCGCAACGTCAAATGCTCCGGCGTGATCCCGCAGATCAGCCTGATCATGGGTCCCTGTGCCGGTGGAGCCGTCTACTCGCCGGCGATGACCGACTTCATCTTCATGGTCAAAGAGACCTCGCACATGTTCATCACCGGGCCCGAAGTGATCAAAACCGTGACCGGCGAGGAAGTCGAGTTCGAGGAGCTGGGCGGGGCGATGAGCCACAACTCGAAGTCGGGCGTCGCCCACTTCGCCTCCGAGGACGAGGAGAGCTGCCTCGAGGACGCCCGCTACCTGCTCAGCTTCCTGCCCTCCAACAACCTCGAGGCGCCGCCGCGTTTCGAGCCGAGCGACGATCCCGAGCGCGAAGACGAGGAGCTCGACTCGCTCGTCCCCGACGATCCCTCCAAGCCCTACGACATGCGCGACGTGATCGCCCGCATCGTCGACGACGAGGAGTTCTTCGAGGTCCACGAGCACTTCGCCAAGAACATCGTCTGCGGCTTCTCCCGCCTCGACGGCTTCCCGATCGGCATCGTCGGCAACCAGCCCGCCTTCCTCGCCGGGGTGCTCAACATCGAGGCCTCGGAGAAGGCGGCCCGCTTCGTCCGCACCTGCGACGCCTACAACGTCCCGATCCTCACCCTCACCGACGTCCCCGGCTTCCTCCCCGGCACCGATCAGGAGTGGAACGGGATCATCCGCCACGGCGCCAAGCTGCTCTACGCCTACACCGAGGCGACCGTCCCCAAGCTCACCGTGGTCACCCGCAAGGCCTACGGCGGCGCCTACGACGTGATGGCCTCAAAGCACATGCTGGCCGACTTCAACGTCGCCTGGCCAACCGCGGAGGTCGCGGTGATGGGCCCGGAGGGCGCCGTCAACATCATCTACCGCAAAGACATCGCCTCCTCGCCGACCCCCGACGAGCGCCGCCAAAAGCTGATCGACGACTACAAAGCCCACTTCGCGAATCCCTATTCGGCCGCCGAGCGGGGGTACATCGACGACGTGATCGAGCCGCGGGAGACGCGGCCGAAGCTGATCAAGGCGCTGCGGATGCTGCAGTCGAAGCGCGTGCCGCAGCCGAAACGCAAGCACGGGAATATTCCGCTGTAGCTCGTAGCGGGGAAGGGGAGTTGGGGGTCCCTCTCGCTTGCCGGGATTTTCGCCGGGAGCTCGCCAGCTCTCGCCGACTCGCCGGTGCGAAAATCAGGACGCCGCTGCGCGAGAGGGACCCCCAACTCCCCTTCTCAGGGACAAGCTGGCCTCGGAGAGGGGGTAGCTCTCGGCGAGACCTCGGAGGAAGCAACCATCTCCGCCGCTCGCAGGAAGAGCTGAATCGCCCAACCTTGGGGGGGCTTGAGTTCACGTCGTCGAGCTTTCTGGGAGATGACCGAAATTCGGAGTGCCTTGAGTTGGAGAGGTCGGTGCCCCTCCCGCAAAGCGGCGTCCGATTTTTGCCCCTTCAGCTCAGCGAGAGAGCCACGGCTCCCGGCAAAAATCCCAGCGACGCGGGAGGGGCACCGACCTCTCCCCCAGCCTCCCGAAATCAGGACATCCTGGTTGCAGCTTCCCGTCGCGAATTCCACGTCGCCAGCGGCGCCGCGGTCATCTCTTCCCAGGCGGCGTCCTCGCCGTAGAACTGCATGACAACGAAATGCAACAGGCCCGGCAGCATTTCCGGGGCGGTCTCCGGCTCGTCGCTCATCAACTTGGCGCGCACAAGAGTCTCGATAGCCCCTACCATGAAGGTTGCCGTTACAGGAGGTGGAGCTTGGCGAGAGGGGATCTCGCGGCGCGCGCCGTCAATGGCGTGGGAGAGGCGCTCCATCAAAAGATCATGTTCAGCGAGGGCAGCGCCGCCAGCGGCGTGCGCCTCGACGAACAGCGCTCGGGCCAGCGCCGGCTGGTTGGCGCAGAACTCGAGCAGCTCGGCCATCCCCGCCCGCAGCCCCTCGCGCCAGCTCGGCTGGCGCTTGGCGATGCCGGTCAGCCGCTGGTAGAGCCAGCCGGCAGCATCGCTGTAGGCCTGGGCGAAGCAGTCCTCTTTGTCGTCGAAGTGCTTGTAGAAGGTTGCCCTGCTCGCCTGCGCACGCTCGATCACGTCCTGGACGGAGATGTGCTCGTAACCGCGCTCGCCGCTGACCAGGAGCATCGCCTCCAGCAGCCGCTCGCGGGCACGGCGGACGCGGCGGCCGGGGAAGGGGACGACTGTGGCGGCCGTCTCGTCATCAATGGCTGCGGAAGTCTGATCGGACATCGCCTGAACCTTTCGAAAACAAACACCTTTTGTCTAGATATAGCAGCTTTCAGAGACACCGATGACCAGAACGTCAAGGTTTTTAGAGAAAAGGGAAGTAGACACCAGGTGAACGTTCTGGTATCTTGCCGGTATGGCGAAGCAGCGCCCACTGTCGGAGCGTCTTTCCAAGTTGCCGCCCGGAAGGCACCTGATTCCGAGCGACTACGTCTCGCAGAACCAGCGCGAGCGGATTCTGCTGGCGACTTCCGAGCTGGTCGCCGAGCGCGGCTACCAGAAGACCACGATCGAGCTGATCGCGAAAACTTCGCGGGTCGCTCTGGCCACCTTCTACGAGCACTTCCCGAGCAAGGAGGAGTGCTTCCTCGCTGCCTTCGACGAGAGCGTCGCCGCCGCCAAGGAGGTCTTCGCCGAGCTGTTGGACTCCGAGCAGCCATGGCAGGAGCAGATCTCCTCCGGGCTCGAGATCTTCCTCGAGATGGTGGTCAAAGAGCAGGCGCGGGCGAAGCTCTGCATCGTCGAGGCCCAGGCCGCCGGTACAGCTTCCCTGGCCCGCTACCAAGAGATGCTGGAGAGCGTGGCGCCGAAGCTGTGCGAGGGCCGCGAGTTCAACTCGCGAGCGAGCCGGCTGCCGGATGGGCTCGAGGTGGCGATCGCCGGCGGGATCGTCTGGTTGGTGCACCAGCGCCTGGTTGCGGACGACGTCGACGACCTGATGGCGCTGCTGCCGGAGATGCTGCAGGTGACGCTGACGCCGTACGTCGGCGAGGTCGAGGCGGGACGGGCCGCCGATGCGGCTCAGGCGCGGGTGGCCGCCTGAGAACAACGAGCGCAGGGGGCAGGGCCGGGCGCATGTGAGCGCGGGCACCGAGCCTGGGCCCGCGATCAGCGAGGACCCGGTGCGCAGGCGGATCGCGATGGCGATGATCGAGCTGGCCGCCGAACACGGCCTCGAGTCGACCACGGTGGCGATGGTCTGCGAACGCGCCGGTGTCGGCCGCGCTGCCTTCGACCGTAACTTCACCAGCAGGGAAGACTGCTTTCTGCGGGTTCACGGCGAGATCGCGCTGGAGTTCTGCCAGCGCACCGGCGTGGCCTATGCCGGCCCCCGCGCCTGGCACGACCGGATCTGGGCCGGGGCCTGGGCAGCCATGCGCTTTCTTCAGGAAGACGCCGTGCGGGCCCGCTTCTTTGTCGTCGCCGTCAACGGCGCCGGCAGCCGCGCCCAGGCTCGCCGCGACAGGGTCCTGCAGGGGCTCGCCGACATGATCGACGCCGGCCGCGCCGAGCTCGAGGAACCGGAGTCGATCTCCCGCAACACCGCCCAGATGGTCAGCGGCGCGATCTACGCCACGATCATGGCCAAGGTCCGCGATGGGGCGATCGAGCGCGACGAAGAATTCCTCTCCGAGCTGGTCTACATGGCGATGATGCCCTACCTCGGCGCCCGCGCCGCCGAGGACGAGCTGCTGGTCCAGCCACTCCACTAGAGGGCGAGAAGCGGCCGTGACCGGTGGGGGTCGGGTAAGGTCGAAGCGTGGCCAAGGCACCCGCGAAGGGCAAGGGAAAGAGGGCGACTGAGCCGGCTCCGGAGCCATCCACCTCGCCGCGCCTGCCCGCCGGCCGCCACGGCCTGCCGCGCGAGTTCATCGCCCAGAACCAGCGCGAGCGGATCATCACCGCGCTGGTCGACACGGTCGCCGAGCGCGGCTACAACGCCACCACCGTTGCCAACATCACCAAAGCGGCCTCGGTCTCCCGTCGCACCTTCTACGAGCACTTCGCCGACAAGGAAGCCTGTTTCCTCGCCGCCTACGAAATGGTCGCCGATCACATCCGCGATTCGATGCAGGTCGCGGCCGAGGCCTTCGAGGAATGGCCGCAGAAGGTGCGGGCGGCGCTGGGGACGATGCTGCGCTTCCTCGCCGGCGAGCCCGACCTGGCCCGCGTCTGCATGATCGAGCCGGTCGCGGCCGGCGGTGAGATCGCCGCCAAGCACCGTGCCTCGATGCAGGGCTTCGTCGAGATCCTCAAGGCGGGGCGCCCCGAGCACCGCGGCGAGCGCCCGCTGCCCGAGGCGACCGAGGCGACCCTGGTCGGCGGCATCGTCTCCCTGATCGTGCGTGAGATCAACGCCGGCCGCACCGAGCAACTCGAGGACCTGCTGCCCGATTTGGTCGAGCTGACCCTGGCTCCGTACCTCGGCGGCGAAGAGGCTTCCCGCCTCGCCCGCCAGCCTTAGGGCACCGCGGTTGCTTCCGCCTCGACCGTCCTGCTGCCACCGCCGCCTTTGCCGCCAACGCTGGCGCCCTCTTCGCGGCTGAGCCGGTGGGCGAGGTAGACGGGGACGATCGAGAGCAGGACCACGAGCAGGGCGACGACGTTGACGATCGGCAGCTGGGTCGGGCGGAAGAGGTTGCGGAAGATCCAGATCGGCAGCGTTTCCTCGCCGGCGCCGATCGTGAACGTGGTGACGATGATCTCGTCGAAGGAGAGGGCGAAGGCGAGCAGGGCGCCGGCGCCGAGCGCGGTTTTCATGCTCGGCAGGGTGACGTAGGCGAAGGTCTGCCAGGTGTGGGCGCCGAGGTCGGCCGAGGCCTCCTCGAAGGAGCCGGAGGTGCGACGCAGGCGGGCGACGACGTTGTTGTAGACGACGACGATGCAGAAGGTGGCGTGGCCGACGATCACGGTGAAGAGGCCGAGGTCGACGCCGAGAACCTGGGTGAAGGTGTTGCTGATCGCGACGCCGGTGACGATGCCGGGGAGGGCGATCGGCAGCACCACGAGGAAGGAGATCGTCTCGCGGCCGAAGAAGCGGTGGCGGGCGACGGCGAGGGCGGCGAGGGTGCCGAGGACGATCGCGATCGCCGTCGCCGCCAGGCCGGCTTTGATCGAGGTCAGGAAGGCTTCCCGGGCCGCCTCGTTTTCCAGCGCCTTCGGGAACCACTCCAAGGTCAGACCGGCAGGTGGCCATTTGGCGGTGGTGCCACTGGCGTTGAAGGCATAGATCCCGACCACGATCAGCGGGATGTAGATGAAGGCGAGGCCGACCCCGACCCCGGTTCGCAGCAGCACGGTTGCGCGCTTGGAGAGTCTCATCCGCCTAGATGTGCTCGAAGGCGCCGAGCTTGCGGGCGACCATCAGGTAGGCGATCATCACCACGATCGGGACGAGCGCGAGGGCGGACGCGAGCGGCAGGTTGTTGGTGATGTTGTTGAAGATGACGTTGCCGATGAACTGGTTGTTGGAGACCAGCCGCGGGGTGATGTAGTCGCCGAGGGTGAGGGCGAAGGTGAAGATCGAGCCGGCGACGACGGCTGGGAAGGCGAGCGGCAGGATCACC
The DNA here is from genome assembly GCA_963811375.1 of uncultured Solirubrobacterales bacterium. Classification (GTDB taxonomy): domain Bacteria; phylum Actinomycetota; class Thermoleophilia; order Solirubrobacterales; family 70-9; genus VAYN01. The sequence goes on along the minus strand of CAWEQY010000007.1, from coordinate 192,555 downwards.
CGGCGGAAGGTCGTGAAGGGACCGGCGCCGAGGTCCTCGGAGGCGCTGATCAGCGAATTCGGGATCCGCTCCAGGCCGGCGTAGATCGGCAGGATCATGTACGGCAGCCAGAGGTAGCTCATCACCAGCCAGACGGCGACGTTGCCATAGCCGGGGCCGTGCAGCCCGAACGGCTCCAGCGCCCAGTTGATGATCCCGTCGTTGGAGAGCATCGTGCGCCAGGCCAGCACCTTGACCAGGTAGCTGGACCAGAGCGGCAGCAGCACCGCGACGACCAGGATCGCCTTGCCGCGGCGGCTTGCCAGCTTCGCCATGTAGAAGGCGATCGGGAAGGCGAGGACGGCGTCGGTGATCGTCACCAGGGCGGCGATCAGAACCGTGCGCCCGACGATGTCGCGGTAGACCGGTTCGTCGAGCAGCGTTTCGAAGTTCTCGAGGCCGAAGCCCTGGATCACTTCGCCGCTGAGCGCGTCCACCGACCAGAAGGCGGAGATCAACAGCACCACCAGCGAGCCCAGGTACCCGATCACCAGCCAGCCGATCGGGCCGGCCAGCAGCGTCCCCACCTGCAGGCGGGGACGGCCCTGGAAGAGGCCGGCGAGCCTGCGGCCCACCGACCTCTTCGTCACGACGGCTTCAGCAGCCATCGCTCACGACCGTTCGCTCACCCCTTGATCGCGGTCCAGGCCTGGACCCAATCGTTGTAGTCCTTGCAATCTTCGTTCCCGTCGCCACAGTCGGCCAGCGGGGTTTCCCAGTAGTAGACGCGCTTCCAGAACGCCGGATTGTCGGCGTGGTATTTGCCGCAGAAGCTCTTGTCCGCGGTCTCGTCGCAGGCCAGGCTCTGGGCCGGCGCCTCGCCGAAGAATTCGGCGACTTCGGCGTTGACTTTCGGTTCGATGATCCAGTTCATCCACTCGTACATGCAGTTGGGATGCTTGGCGGAGGAGCTGATCATCCAGGTGTCCGACCATCCCGTGGCTCCCTCCTTGGGCAGGAAGCCCTGGCTGGCCGGGCTGGCGGCGACCGGGGCGCCTTCTTCCTGCAGCGCGAAGTACTGGTATTGCCAGGTGGTGCCGACCGTGGCATCGCCGTTGGCGAAGGCCGAGATCTGCTTGGCGGCTTCCGACCAGTATTCGCCGACGTTGGGCCGCTGTTCTTTCAGCAGGTCGACCGCCGCGTCGAACTGCTCCTCGTTGAGCTCGTAGGGGTTTTCGATCCCCAGGTCGGGCTCGTGCATCTTCAGGTAGACGGCGGCGTCGGCGATGTAGATCGGATCGTCGTAGGCGCTGATTTTGCCGCTGTACTTGGAGGCGACTTCGGGGTCGAGAACGACGTCCCAGGAGTCGGGAGCGGGCGTGACGTCGTCGCGATTCCACATCAGCAGGTTCGCTCCGCGACCGTGCGGGATCCCGTAGTTGACGCCGTCGAAGGTGTTGTAGGGCTGGTCCTTGAGGTCGCTGAAGACCGTCTTGTAGTTGGGGACGAGTTCGACGTTGACCGGGTCGACCGAGTTGGCGGCGACGAGCCGGGCGGAGGCGTTGCCGGAAGCGGAGACGCCGTCGTATTCGCCGGTCTCCATCAATTTCACCATTTCGTCAGAGGTGCCGGCGACCTTGCTGTTGACTTTGCAGCCGGTTTTCTGTTCGAACGGTTTGCTCCATTCCGGTTCGACGTAGCCGGCCCAGGAGATCAGGTCGACCTCGCCCTCGCCCTGGCCGAGCTTCTGCAGCCCTTCGCCGCCACTGGTGCTGTCGTCGCTACTGGAGCCACAGCCGGCGAGAACGAGCATGAACACGACCAGACCGGCGACGACGAGCCACGCGGTGCGGGCGGAGTTGGCGTCCCTTCTCCTCATGGTGAATCCTCCTTGTTGGTTGCTTTCCCCTGGACGGCGGCCGCGTGCTGCGGACGCCACCCCACCAGGACCTCTTTCCCCTGCTCGGGCGACACCGTCGCCGACGCGCCCTCCAAGTTCTGCCTGACCAGCTGCAGCTCGCCGCCGGCGTCGAGCGCCACCGTGTAGCGCGTCACCATCCCCGCGTAGGCGACCTCGGTGACCCTGCCGCGCTCGCTCTGCAGCCCGTCGGCGTCGGCGCCGGGCTCGAGCAGCTGGATCTTCTCCGGGCGGATCGTTAGCCGCTGACCGCCGCGCTCGATCACGTTGGAGACGCCGACGAAGCCGGCGACGAACTCGTTGCGCGGCCGCTCGTAGAGCTCCTCCGGAGGGCTCACCTGCTCGATCCGGCCTTCGTTGAAGACGGCGATGCGGTCGCTCATCGTCAGCGCCTCGTCCTGGTCGTGGGTGACGTAGACGAAGGTGATGCCGACCTCGCTCTGGATCGTCTTCAGCTCGACCTGCATCTGCTCGCGCAGCTTCAGGTCCAGTGCCCCGAGCGGCTCGTCGAGCAGCAGCACCTTGGGCCGGTTGACGATCGCCCGCGCCAGCGCCACCCGCTGGCGCTGGCCGCCGGAGAGCTCGCCCGGCTTGCGCTCGGCGTAGTCGGGCAGTCGCACCATCTCCAGCGCCTCGTCGCGCCGCCGGGCCCGCTCGGCCTTGTCCACCCCGGCCACCTTGAGCCCGTAGGCGACGTTGTCGCCGACGGTCATATGGGGGAACAGGGCGTAGTCCTGGAAGACGGTGTTGACCGCGCGGTCGTTGGGCGGTATCCCGCTTACCTCCTCGCCAGCGAGCTCGATCCTGCCGCCGCTGGGATCCTCGAAGCCGGCGATCATCCGCAGCGTCGTCGTCTTGCCCGAACCCGATGGGCCGAGGAAGGTGAAGAACTCGCCGCGCTGCACCTCGAGGTCAATTCCCGCAACCGCGACCACCTCGCCGTACTGCTTGGTGAGGCTTTCCAGGCGGATGTCGGGTGGTGAGGCGGCTACAGGCGTGACGTTATCCCAGCCGCTCAGGAAATCAAGGACAACTCGGGGGTTGTTGGTTGGACGGGGTGGAGTACGAGCGGGGTTTGTGGGGGAGGGGTCGGGGGTCCCTCTCGCTTGCTGACTTTTTCGCTGTGGAGCGTCCCGTCTCTCGCTGAGCGGGGAAGGCGAAAAAGGGAGCGCCGCTGCGCCAGAGGGACCCCCGACCCCTCCATCAAAAGCGCGCCCCGATCCAGCTGGGCCCAAGCGGTCTCGTCGATCTGCGCGAGGCCCTTGCTTGCTTCTCGCGTCACCCGGCCGTCAGCTGAGGCGGAGCGTGAGGAGGGGCAGGTACCCCCTCCGAACGTTTTGCGCTTTTCGCCGAGAAGCAATCTCGGACGGCCCAAAGCGATCCAGCGAATAAGCGAGAGAGGAGGGGGTACCTGCCCCTCCTCCTAATCCAGCCTCAGTACCCAGCCGGGTGACGCGCCACGTAACCGACGTTGTCGCGCAGGTCGGTGTGCCAGCGCGGCCCCGTTTCGCCGCCCGCATCGCCCGAGGTGTCCAGACGGACGCCGGCGATCACAGCGTAGGCGTGGCCGGCGTTGGCGTAGACGGTGATCCAGCGGCCTTCGCCGGTGAGGCCCCATTTTTCCATCGAGCCCGAGGGCAGCGGGCTTTCGAGGAATTCGCCGCCGTGCAGCGCGAAGCTGACGGAGCCGGAGCAGTCGTAGCCTTTGTCCCACCAGCGGCCATGGCCGCCGCCGTAGATGTAGGGCTTGGTGCGGATCTTGTTGGCCGCTTCGATTACCGCGACGACCCGGGGCGGGGCGCTTTTCGGGGGAATCAGTTCCCCGGTGGTTAGAAGCTTCGCTTTTGCGGTAGGGGTACAGACATCGACAGCGGTGGGGGTGAGGCCTCCGGTGGCGCACTTCGCGGAGGCACTTCCGGGAGCGACGAGAGCGACGACGACGAAAGCCGCCGATAGCGCTAACGCTGCTTTGAACTTCAAGTTGTCAAACAGCAAACCGATCTCCTCTTGTCGGCCTACGGGGTTAGCTGTCGGGCTAGCGCTAAGAAGAGCCTGCGCTCCCGCCTGAACCAGGCGAGTTAGCCCCGAAAACGTGGTTCCCCCGTTCCCACACCGCCTATGAGCGAGTGGGACTCGGCGTTTCGGTTCTACGGACCGGCGGCAGTCTAGACCATCGGCCGGCGCTTTGCTCACAAAACGCAAACATTTAGTGGCCTTTCGCACTTTCATCCCGTATTCCTGTCGACCACCTGGCTGCTAGCTTGGGCTCTGGGATGGAACTTGCCGGCCGCACAGCACTTCTCACCGGCGCCACCGGTGGCCTCGGCAGGGCGATCGCGAAGGCGCTGGTCGACCGCGGGGCGATCCTGGTCTTAAGCGGGCGCAAGGCCGAGGCGCTGGAGGCGCTCGCCGCGGAGCTGCCCGGCGACGGCCACCGCGTCGTCCCCGCCAATCTCTCCCAGCCGGGTGCGGCCGAGCAGCTGGCTGCCGAGGCGGGGACCATCGACGCCCTCGTCGCGAACGCCGGTCTGCCGGGCACCGGCCGTCTTCCCGACTTCACGGCCGACGAGCTGACCGGGGCGCTGCGGGTCAACCTCGAGGCGCCGATGCTGCTCGCCAGGGCGCTGGAGCCGGGGATGTTGGAGCGCGGCTCCGGCCACATGGTCTTCGTCTCCTCGCTTTCCGGCAAGTCCGCGACGCCCCTCTCCTCCGTCTACAACGCGACCAAGTTCGGCTTGCGCGGCTTCGCCCTCGGGCTCAGGGCCAACCTCGACCCGCTCGGCGTCGGCGTCTCGATCGTCTCCCCGGGGACGATCCGCGAAGCCGGCATGTACGCCGACTCCGGCGCCCCCCCGATCACCGGCCTCGGCACCGGCTCCCCCCAGCAGGTCGCCGCCGCCGTGGTCAAGGCGATCGAGCAGAACAAGGTCGAGGTCGCCGTGGCGCCGGTCCAGCAGCGCTTCCTCGCCCACTTCGCGCTGACCAGCCCCGGCATCGCGGTCAAGATCGCCAGCGGCGGCGCCGGTCAGAAGGCCGCGGCCGAAGTGGCGGCCGGCCAGAAGAGCAAGCGCTAGCCGCGAACGTCGCTTCCGACATCGACCACAGCCGGGTGGGGTCAAGGTCGGATACGCCGAACTCCGCTCCCTCCTAGGATGGAGCCATGAGCAGTTCTGACTCCTTCTCGGCCCGTTCGACCCTTGCGGTGAGCGGGCGCGAGTACGAGGTCTTTCGGCTCGACGCGCTGCAGGAGCGCTTCGACGTCGCCCGCCTTCCTTATTCGGTCAAGGTGCTGCTGGAGAACGTCCTGCGGCTGGAGGACGGCGTCTCTGTCAGCGCCGCCGACGTCGAGGCGATCGCCGGCTGGGACGCGGCGGCCGAGCCCAGCATCGAGATTCCCTTCCAGCCGGCGCGGGTGCTGATGCAGGACTTCACCGGCGTCCCGGCCGTGGTCGACCTGGCGGCGATGCGCGACGCGATGGAGGAGATCGGCGGCGACCCGGCGGCGATCAACCCGCTGGTCGACGTCGACCTGGTGATCGACCACTCGGTCCAGGTCGACGCCTTCGGCAGCGATGGCGCCTTCGCGGTCAACGCCGAGCGCGACTTCGAGCGCAACCGCGAGCGCTACTCGTTCCTCAAGTGGGGCCAGCACTCCTTCGACAACTTCCGCGTGGTGCCGCCGGCGACCGGGATCTGCCACCAGGTCAATCTCGAGCATCTGGCCCAGGTGGTCTACAGCCGCGAGAGCGACGGCGTCCTCCGCGCCTACCCCGACACCCTGGTCGGCACCGACTCGCATACGACGATGGTCAACGGCCTCGGCGTGCTCGGTTGGGGCGTCGGTGGGATCGAGGCGGAGGCGGCGATGCTGGGCCAGCCGATCTCGATGCTGCTGCCGCAGGTCGTCGGCTTCAAGCTCGGCGGCGAACTGCCGGAGGGCGCGACCGCCACCGACCTCGTCCTCACCGTGACCGAGATGCTGCGCGAGCGCGGCGTTGTCTCCAAGTTCGTCGAGTTCTTCGGGCCCGGGCTGCCAACCCTGGGCCTGGCCAACCGGGCCACGCTGGGCAACATGTCGCCGGAGTTCGGCTCGACCTGCGCGATCTTCCCGGTCGATGCCGAGACCCTGCGCTACCTCGACCTCACCGGCCGCCCGACCGAGACGATCGAGCTGGTGGACGCCTACGCCCGCGAGCAGGGGATGTTCCACGACGAGTCCAGCCCCGACCCGGTCTTCTCCGACCTGCTCGAGCTGGACCTGGGCGAGGTCGTGCCCAGCATCGCCGGCCCGAAACGGCCGCAGGACCGGGTGCCGCTCTCCCAGGCGAAGGAGTCGTTCTTGACGGTGATGGGGGAATTCGACCCCGAGGCCGCCGAACAGATGGGCAACGGCCGCGACGAGGCGATCGAGGAGTCCTTCCCCGCCTCCGACCCGCCGGCCGAGGAACACGACGACGAACGCGGCAAGCCCCGACCGGCGGTCGGCGGCAGCCCGGCGGCCACGGTCGCCCATGGCAGCGGCGACGAGATCGCGGTGACGCTGGCGGACGGGACCCGCTTCGAGCTCGACCACGGCCGCGTCGTGATCGCCGCGATCACCAGCTGCACCAACACCTCCAACCCCAGCGTCATGGTTGGCGCCGGGCTGCTGGCCCGCAACGCGGTCAAGCGTGGGCTGGCCCGCAAGCCGTGGGTGAAGACCTCGCTGGCGCCGGGCTCGACCGTGGTCACCGACTACCTCGACCGCGCCGGCCTGACCGAGCATCTCGACGCCCTCCAGTTCAACCTGGTCGGCTACGGCTGCACCACCTGCATCGGCAACTCCGGGCCATTGGCGGAGGAGATCTCGGCGGCGATCGCGGAGAAGGATCTGGCGGTCTGCGCGGTGCTCTCCGGCAACCGCAACTTCGAGGGCCGGATCAACCAGGACGTCAAGGCCAACTACCTGGCCAGCCCGCCGCTGGTCGTCGCCTACGCGTTGGCGGGGCGGATGGACATCGACCTCGCCGAGGAGCCGCTGGGCGAGGGCTCCGACGGCGAGCCGGTCTACCTGCGCGACATCTGGCCCAGTGCCGAGGAGATCAAGCAGGTCGTCGGCGCCTCGGTGGCCTCGGAGATGTTCGCCCGCAACTACGCCGAGGTCTTCTCCGGCGACGAGGAATGGGCCGCCGTCGAGGTCCCCGCGGGCGACCGCTACACCTGGCCCGACTCGACCTACGTGCGCCGGCCGAGCTTCTTCGAGCGGATGCCGGCCGACCCACCGGGGGTCGAGCCGATCGCCGGGGCGCGGGCGCTGGCGCTGCTCGGCGACTCGATCACCACCGACCACATCTCGCCCGCCGGCGCGATCAAAAAAGCGGGCCCGGCCGGGAAGTGGCTGATGGAGCACGGTGTGGAACCGGGCGACTTCAATTCCTACGGCTCCCGCCGCGGCAACCACGAGGTGATGATCCGCGGCACCTTCGCCAACATCCGCCTGCGCAACCTGCTGGTCGAACGCTCGGGCGGCTTCACCCGTCACTTTCCCGACGGCGAGGAGACCTCGATCTACGACGCCGCGATGTCCTACGCCGCGGAAGGGGTGCCGCTGGTGGTGCTGGCGGGCAAGGAGTACGGCTCCGGCTCCTCGCGGGACTGGGCCGCGAAGGGGACCAAATTGCTCGGCGTGCGCGCCGTGATCGCCGAGAGCTTCGAGCGCATCCACCGCTCCAACCTGATCGGGATGGGTGTGTTGCCGCTCCAGTTCGCCGCTGGCGAGAGCGTCGAGTCGCTGGGACTGAGTGGCGAGGAGAGCTTCGACTTCGGCGACCTCGAGGACGGGCGGGCGAAGTCGGTGACCGTCACCGCCAGCTCCGATGCCGGTTCGTCAGTCGAGTTCACGGCCGTGGTGCGACTGGACACGCCCAACGAGGTCACCTATTTCCAAAACGGTGGCATCCTCCAGACGGTCCTCAGAAACCTGAAGTGACAGTGCCACCGCTGACACCCCATAAGGGTGCAGCGGGGCCGCGGGAGGCAGGGGGGTCCGCGCGACCCTCACTGCACCTGCGCGTCGGTAGCCAGGGAGGGATGCCGACGCGGCCGTTCCCCTGGACGGGACTGCCCAAAGGAACAGTCACTAGCTAGCTATACCGCCTCGAACCCCTGTGGTCAAGCGCTATCGACTGGTTTAGGAGCGATCTGCCGCGCTTTGGGCACGAACGGAGTCCTCAAGGGCCGGTTTGGCCACTCCCCAGCCCTTGCGCTCGATCAGTTCGATCCCGATCACACTGCCGACCGGGCCGACCGGGGTAAGGGTCGCGGCGAGCAGGGTGTAGGGAGCCTCGCGGCGCACAGCGGCGATCCAGATGACGATGCAGAGGGCGATGAAGCCGAGCCCATGGGCCCAACCGAACAGCATCGTCTCGGTGTCGAATCCGGGCAGCAGCCAGAACCCGATCAGGCCGGCGAAGATCGCCAGCTCGACCCACGAGAGTCGTTTCACCCAGACGAATAGCCGCCCGGGGACGGGCTTCTCGAACGGCGAGCCCGGCACCGGTCTCAGGTGCCTGGTGTGAGCGCGGTGAGGACGATGCGCTCCTGCTCCAGCATGTGCGCGCCGGAGTAACCCTCACCGGTGCTGGCGCGGCCCTGGCGACCGATGTAGGTGAGCTCGACCCCCTCCGGCAGCAGCCCGGGCATGCGCCGTGACATCACCTTCCAGGCACCCATGTTGCGCGGCTCCTCCTGTACCCAGGCGATCTCTTTCAGGTTCGGGTAGGAGGCGATCAGGGCTTCCAGCTGTTCCTTGGCGAACGGGTAGAGCATCTCGACCCGGGCGATGGCGACGTTCTCGGCGCTCTCGCGCTTCTCGCTGGCGTCGATGTCGTAGTACACCTTGCCGGTGCAGAGGACCAGGCGCTCGACCTTCTCGCGGCGGTCCCCCGCCTTGGGGTCGTCGAGGATGAAGTGCAGCTCGCCCGCGGTCAGCTCCTCGAGGCTGGACGCGGCGCCGTCGAGCCGCAGCAGGCCCTTGGGGGTGAAGACGATCAGCGGCCGCGGCTTGCGGATCAGCGCCTGGCGGCGCAGCAGGTGGAAGTACTGGGCGGCGGTGGTCGGGTAGGCGATGCGGATGTTGCCCTCGGCGCCGAGGGCGAGGAAGCGCTCGATGCGGGCGCTGGAGTGCTCCGGGCCCGAGCCCTCGTAGCCATGGGGCAGCAGCAGGCTGAGGCGGCTGGTCTGTCCCCACTTCGACTCGCCGGAGACGATGAAGCTGTCGATGATGACCTGGGCGGCATTGGCGAAGTCGCCGAACTGCGCCTCCCAGAGGACCAGCGAGTTCGGCGAGGCCGCCGAGTAGCCGTACTCGAAGCCGAGGCAGGCGATCTCCGAGAGCGGGCTGTTGTAGAGCTCGAAGGGGGCGGAGGCGTCCTCGAGGTTCTGCATCGGCGTGTACTCGAGGCCGGTGTTCTCGTCATGGAGGACGAGGTGGCGGTGGGAGAAGGTGCCGCGCTCGGTGTCCTGGCCGGTAAGGCGGACGTGGACCCCCTCGGTCAGCAGCGAGGCGAAGGCGAGCGCCTCGGCCTGGCCGAAGTCGATCCCACCCTGCTCGATCGCCTCGATCCGCTTCGAGAGCGGGCGGCGCAGCTTGCGGTGGACGTTGAAGCCGTCGGGCGTCCGCAGCAGCTCTTGGTTGAGCGTGCGCAGCTTCTCGGCCTCGACGGCGGTGTGGACGGGTGGGCTGGCGGTGCGGTCGAGCAGTTCGCCGGTGCTGCTGGTCGTGGTCACCGTGGGGTCCTCATACTCGCCCGACTCCATCTTCTCCCGCAGCTGCTTCAGCGCCGTTGCCATCTCCTCGCGGCGCTGCTCGGCGGCGTGGCCGACGTCCTCGGGGGCGATCGTCTCCTCGCCGATCAGCTTCTCGGCGTAGATCTCGGAGACCGGCGGGTGGGCCTTGATCTTCGCCGCCATCGCCGGCTGCGTGTAGGCGGGCTCGTCGGTCTCGTTGTGGCCGAAGCGCCGGTAGCCGATCACGTCGATGACGATGTCGCGGGCCCAGCGCTCGCGGTAGGCCATCGCCAGCCGCACGGCGGCCGAGCAAGCCTCGACGTCGTCGGCGTTTACGTGGACGATCGGAACGTTGAAACCCTTCGCCATGTCGGCCGCGTAGGGGGTCGAGCGGGCATCCTCGGGATCGGTGGTGAAGCCGACCTGGTTGTTCTGGATGACGTGGATCGTGCCACCCGTGCTGTACCCCTTCAGCGCCTGCAGGTTGAGCGTCTCGGCGACCACGCCCTGGGCGGGGAAGGCGGCGTCGCCGTGCAGCAGCACCGGCACCGCGCGCCTGGGGTCGTGGGTCAGCTCCGGCCCCTCGAAGTCGGACTGCAGGAAGCGGGCGCCGCCGGTGACCACCGGGTCGACGAACTCGAGGTGGCTCGGGTTCGGGTAGAGGCGAACCGAGATCTTCTCGCCCTCGGAGGTCTCGTAGACCCCGCGATGGCCGTAGTGGTACTTGACGTCGCCGGTGCCGCCGTGCGGGATCCCGGCCAGCGCCTTGACGGCGCCGAGGCGCTTGGAGCCCTCGAACTCGGCCAGGATCGACTCGACCGGGCGGCCGAGGTTGTGGGCGAGGACGCTGAGGCGGCCGCGGTGGGCCATCCCGAAGACGACCTCCTCGGCGCCGGCACGATGCGAGAGTGTGACCAGCTCGTCGAGCATCGGCACGACCACGTCGAGCCCCTCGATCGAGAACATCTTCTGGCCCAGATAGGCCTTCTCGAGGAAGCGCTCGAACTGGAAGACGTCGATCAGGCGCTCCAGCAGGCGCCGTTTCTCGGCATCGGTGAGCGGCTGCCGGTGCGCTCCGGTCTCGATCATCTCGCGCAGCCAGATCCGCTGCTGGTGCGAGGAGAGGTGCTCCACCTGGTAGGCGATCGTGCCGCAGTAGGTCTCGCGCATCCGCGGCAGCGCCTCCAGCAGCGTTTCGCCGGGGACGCCGATGCGCAGGATCGAGGCCGGGATGCGGGCCATCAGCTCCGGCGTCAGGTTGACGTTCTCGGGCTGCAGCGCGGGGTCGCCCTTGGGCTCGGACCCGAGCGGGTCGAGCCGGGCGGCGAGATGGCCGTGGGTGCGGTAGGCCTTGAGCAGCGAGGTCGCCGCCTGGACGGCCTGCAGCAGCTCCTCGTCGACCTCGCCCGGGGCGGTGCTCGGTTCGGCGCTGGGCGCCGCGGCGACGGTGCTGGCGACGCCGAGTGGCGGCGCCGAGGCGGAAGCGGGGTGGGCATTGGTGACGCCGGCGGCATCGATGCCGAGGTCGGCCGCCACTGACTCGTAGAACTCGTCCTCGCCCTGCAGCAGTTGCTCGACCCGCTTCAGGAAGGCACCCGACTCGGCCCCCTGGATAACCCGATGGTCGTAGGTCGAGGTCATCGTCATCACCTTCGAGACCCCGAGCTGCTTCAGCCTTTCCGGCGAGGCGTGCAGCCACTCCGGCGGGTAGGCGATCGAACCGGTGGCGATGATCGCGCTCTGCCCGCTCAGCAGCCGCGGCACCGAGGCGATCGTGCCGACCCCGCCCGGGTTGGTGAGGGAGATGTTGGTGCCCTGGAAGTCGTCGGCGGTGAGCTTGTTCTCGCGCGTCTTCGCGATCAGCTCTTCGAAGTTGGAGTGGAAGCCGGCGAAGTCGAGCCCGTCGGACCCCTTGATCGCCGGCACCATCAGCGTGTGGCTGCCGTCCTTCTTCTCGACGTCGACCGCGATCCCGAGGTTGACCGGCCCGTTCTCGATCGCGTACGGCTTGCCATCTTTCTCCGCAAACGTCCGCACCATCACCGGGAAGTCCTTGGTCGCCTCGACGATCGCCCAGGCGACGAGATGCGTGAACGAGACCTTCAACCCGCGCTCTTTGAGCACGACGTTGATCGCCTTCCGTTTCGCATCCAGCGTGTCGACCGCAATCGTCCGGAACGAGGTTGCCGTCGGCACCGCCCGACTCTCATCCATCGCCCTCGCGAGCATCGCCGCCGGCCCGCGCAACGCCTTCTCCTCACCAGCGCCAGCGGCGACAGCCCCGTTCCCGCTGCCAGCGCCCGCGGCAAGCACGTCCTCCTTAGTGACCTTGGACCCCGGGCCACTCCCACTCACCGCAGCAAGATCGACGCCGGTCGCTTCCGCAACCCGTCGCGCAACGGGCGTAGCTCTGACGTCAGCGTTCCCGTTGCCGGGGCCTGCCGCGGTCCCTCCGCCGTTTCCAGCGCCCACCTGCGGGTGGCCGGGGGGGGAGTCCGAGAACGAAGCCACGTCCTCGCCCGCAGGACTCCCCCCCTGGTCAGGCCCCGCAGCTGAGGCACTAGAACCCTCGGAAGAAGAACCCTCGCCAGCTTCCATCTCAGCCATCGGCGCCCCAACCGGCACCTCGTCATCAACCGCAACGAGCAGTTTCGTGATCACGCCGTCCATCGGCGCCGGAACCTCGGCGTCGACCTTGTCGGTCGAGACCTCGACGACGGTGTCGCCCTCGTTGACGGTGTCGCCCTCGGCGACGTGCCACTCGAGGACGATCCCCTCGGTCACCGACTCGCCCATCTCGGGCATTGCGATTTGCACGGTGGCCGTCTCTGCCATTTCTGTGTCTGAGTCTATGAAACTGGGCAAACGAGCTTCGCGGTGGAGGTAGGCTGAGAGCGATGAACTACTTCGTCACCGGCGCAACCGGGTTCATCGGCCGTCACCTGGTCGAGCGCTTGCTGCAGCGCGAGGGCACCATCTACGCCCTGGTGCGGGCCGGCTCGCGGGGGCGGCTGGAGGAGCTGCGGACCAGCTGGGGAGCCGATGGGGCGCGCATCGTCCCCGTTGCCGGCGATCTCTCCCAGCCCAGTTTGGGCGTGTCCGAGGAGGACCTGGTGGCGATGCGCGGCGAGGTCGATCACTTCTTCCATCTGGCGGCGATCTACGACATCACCGCCGACGCCGAGGCGCAGGAGATCGCCAATGTCGAGGGCACCAGGCACGCGGTCGAGCTGGCCGGCGCGATCGAGGCCGGCTGCTTCCACCAGGTCAGCTCGATTGCCGCGGCCGGTCTCTACAAAGGCGAGTGGCGCGAGGACATGTTCGACGAGGCTGAACGCCTCGACACCAACCCCTACTTCCGCACCAAGCACGAGTCCGAGCGCCTGGTCCGCGAGGAATGCCCCCGCCCCTGGCGCGTCTACCGGCCGGGAATCGTGGTCGGCGACTCGCGCACGGGCGAGATCGACAAGATCGACGGGCCCTATTACTTCTTCAAGGCGCTGCAGCGGGCGCGGCGGGTGTTGCCCTCCTGGCTGCCGACGGTCGGGGTCGAAGGGGGGGAGATCAACATCGTCCCGGTCGACTACGTCGCCGCCGCGATCGACCACATCGCCCACAAACCGAAACTCAACGGTCGCGCCTTCCACCTCACGGATCCCAACCCGAAGACCGCGGGGGAGGTCGTCAACCTCTTCGCCAAGGCGGCCGACGCGCCGCAGATGACGGTCCGGCTGGGGGTGGACGTGACCGAGCCGGCGACCGGTCTGGCGCGAACGGCGCTGAAGTTCTTCCCACCGGCAAAGCGCGGGTTGAAGCTGGCTCTGGGCCAGCTCGACCTGCCGGCCGACGTCCTCACCTACGTCGACTACCCGACCAGCTTCGACTCCACCCAGGCGCAAAAAGCGTTGAAGGGTTCGGGCATCGAGGTGCCGCCGCTGGAGAGCTACGCGCCCAAGGTTTGGGACTACTGGGAGCGCAACCTCGACCCCGGGCTGTTCAAGGACCGTTCGCTGTCGGGAGCCGTGCGCGGCAAAATCATCCTCATCACCGGCGCCTCCTCGGGGATCGGCAAAGCGACCGCGGTCAAGGTCGCCGACGCCGGCGCCACGGTCCTGCTGGTTGCCCGCTCGGTCGAGAAGCTGGAGGAGACCCGCGACGAGATCGTCGCCGCCGGCGGCTCCGCCCACATCCACCGCTGCGACATGGCCGACATCGAGGACATCGAGCGGATGGCCGAGGAGGTGCTGGCCTACCACGGCCACGTCGACGTCCTCGTCAACAACGCCGGCCGCTCGATCCGTCGCTCCGTCGCCCTCTCCTACGACCGTTTCCACGACTACGAGCGGACGATCCAGCTCAATTACCTCGGCGCGCTGCGGCTGATCCTGGCTCTGCTGCCGACGATGCGCGCCCGCAAATCGGGCCACATCGTCAACATCAGCTCGATCGGCACCCAGACCAACCCGCCGCGCTTCTCCGCCTACGTCGCCTCGAAGGCGGCACTCGATGCCTTCAGCCGGGTAATCGCTTCGGAGATGGTCGAAGACAAAATCAGCATCACGACGATCAACATGCCGCTGGTGCGGACGCCGATGATCGCGCCGACGCGGATGTACGACATGTTCCCGGCGATCACCCCCGAGGAGGCGGCGGAGATGATCACCAAGGCGATGGTGACGAGGCCGAAGAAGGTGGCGACCAAACTCGGAAACTTCGGCGAGCTGCTCTACGCGGTGACGCCCAAGGTCAGCGACAAAATCCTCAACACCGCCTACAAACTCTTCCCCGATTCGCAGGCCGCGAAGGGCAAAGGCGACGAGGCGCGCGACAAGGCGCCCTCGACCGAGGCGGTCGCCTTCGCGCATCTCATGAAAGGCGTGCATTGGTAGCACCCGGCCGGGCGGGGCCTGTCCCGGTGGGGCAGGCCTGCGGGCGAGGTGTTCGTTCTCGGCCTGCCCCACCGGGCCACCCACCCGGAGGAGCGCCGGCGACGGACTTTCTGGGACGAGCTCGGCGTCGAGGCTGATGAACTCGGGACGCAAACTGAAGCACTGGGGCTGGGGGTACGAGGACCAGGCGCCGACCGCGACGCAGATGCGGGAGGCGGCGGAAGGGATCCGGGCGCGGTTCGGGTTTGGCGGCGAGGTGGAGAAGCCGGTGCCGCTGGAGCGGGTGGAGCTGCGTGCGGCGCGGCTGAAAGCGCCGGAGCGGTTCGGAGATCTGTTCTCCGACGGGCACTACGAGCGGGTCTCGCACGCGTTGGGCAAGTCCTATCGCGACGTCGTCCAGGGCTTCTACGGGCGCTTTCCCAATCCGCCGGACCTCGTTGCCTTCCCGCGCGACGAGTCGGAGATCGAGACCGTGCTGAGCTGGGCCGAGGCCGAGGGCGCGGCGGTGATCCCGTTTGGCGGCGGCACCAGTGTCGTCGGTGGGGTCGAGCCGCGCCTGGGCGAGCGGCCGACGGTGACGATGGACCTGCGGCGGCTGGATCGGGTCCTGGAGGTCGACCCCGAGTCGCTGGCGGCGCGGATCCAGGCCGGGGCGACCGGGCCGCGGCTGGAAGAGCAGCTGCGCGAGCACGGCCTCAGCCTGCGCCACTTCCCGCAGTCCTTCGAGTACGCGACGCTCGGCGGCTGGATCGCGACCCGGGCCGGCGGCCACTTCGCGACCCTGGAGACCCACATCGACGACCTGGTCGAGTCGGTGCGGGCGATCACCCCGCGCGGGACCTGGGAGAGCCGGCGGCTGCCGGGGTCGGGCGCGGGTCCGTCGCCGGACCGGATGCTGATCGGCTCCGAGGGCATCCTCGGCGCGATCGCCGAGGCCTGGGTGCGGGTGCGCCCGCGGCCCGAGTTCAAGGCTTCGCGCGGGGTCGAGTTCGGCGACTTCCTCGCGGCCGCACGCGCCGTCCGCGAGATCTCCCAATCGGGTTTATACCCGGCCAACTGCCGCCTGCTCGACGCCTCGGAGGCGGAGCTGACCGGCGCCGGCAGCGGCGAGGCCAACCTGTTGATCCTTGGCTTCGAGTCCGCCCACCACCCCGTCGACACCGCAATGGACCTGGCCCTGGAAATCGCTCAGTCCCACGGCGGCACCCCCAACAGCCCGCCGACGGGCCGAAAACCCACGCAGGGCGAGGGAAATCGTCCCCCTGGCGGCGAGAACGACGTGGTTGGAGCTTGGCGGGGGGCGTTCTTGCTGGCGCCCTACCTGCGGGACACCTTCGTCGCCTGTGGGGTGCTGTCGGAGACCTTCGAGACGGCGATTACCTGGGACCGCTTCGACGAGTTCCACGCCAGCGTGATGGCAACCGCGCGCAAGGCGGTGGCGGCGGTCAGCGGGGGATCGGCCGAGGGTCCCGGCGCACCCCGGGTGAGCTGCCGCTTCACCCACGTCTACCCCGACGGGGTCGCTCCCTACTTCACGGTGCTGGCACCGGCCGTGCGCGGGGGAGAGGTCGAGCAGTGGGACGAGATCAAGGCCGCGGTCTCCGGGGCGCTGATCGATGGCGGCGGCACGATCACCCACCATCACGCGGTCGGCCGCGACCACCGCCCCTGGTACGACCGCCAGCGCCCGGCGCCCTTCGCCGCCGCCCTGCGCGCCGCCAAGGCCGAGCTCGACCCCGCCGGGATGCTGAATCCCGGCGTGCTGATCGACCCCAACTGACGCCGCTTTGCGACTACCCTGCTCTCGTGAGTGAGGAGCCAAAACAGCAGCCTCGCGATGATCCCTGGCGCCACAACGAGGAGTCCCGGCGGCGGCAGTTGCTCGAAGACGCTCGTCGCCCGATGGCGGTCAACCTCGCCGAAGGCTTGGCGCTGAGCGAATTTCTCTCCACCTTCACCGGAAGCGCGCGGAAGAGTTGACGCCGCCGGATTCGGTTCGGTTGCGGGAGCTGCTGGCGCGGTTGATCGAGGCCGAGGTGCGGTTCGTGCTGGTTGGCGGCCTCGCTGTCAATGCCTGGGGGTACCTGCGCGCGACCCGGGACGTGGACTTCGTCCCGGATCCCAATCCGGAGAATCTCGCGCGGCTCAACGCTCTTCTGAACGACCTCGGTGGGAGGGTGGACGTCGGCGGCAAACTGTTGGACGGAAACGCGATCTTCACCTTTCTGCGGACCGGCGATCGAACCCTGGTCGCGACTGACCTCGGCCAGGTCGACGTGCTCCAAGGTCTTCCTCAGGTGCCGCCATTTGCCACCCTCGATGAGGAGGCCAAGGATGTCGACCTCGACGGCCTCGTCGTCCGGGTCTGCTCGCTCGAGCACCTGATCCAGATGAAGCGATCGAGCGAGCGGGCCAGGGACCGTGAGGATCTCGCGGCGCTGGAGGCCGTCCAGGAAGAGGACCAGGAGGGGAAATGACTCCTCCCGGCGCTACCCTGTCGCGACTCGATCTCCCTGGTCAGGCCGGTTTCAGGCCGCCAGCCGCCTCCCACGATGGAAACCATCACTTCGGAACAACCGACCGTGCCGGCTGACCCCGGCCAGGCCGACGGCCAGGAGCCGGTCGTGCCGCGGCGCTCGCCGCTACGCGCTGCGATCAAGACGGGGCGACCGAAGGAGTGGATCAAAAACGTCTTCGTGTTCGCCGGGCTGCTCTTCTCCGGCAAGTTCAACCAGTCGCACGAGGTCATGGAGGCGGTCATCACCTTCGTCGCCTTCTGCCTGATCTCCAGCGCCGGCTACTTCGTCAACGACCTGATCGACGTCGAGCTCGACCGCAAGCATCCGAAGAAGCGCTTCCGGCCGCTGGCCGCGGGCGAGCTCTCGGAGAGCACCGCGAAGCTGATCGCCCCGGCGCTCGCCGCGATCGCGATCGCGATCGCCTTCGCCGCCGTCAACTGGGAGGTCGGGCTGATGGTGGTCGGCTACGGCGTTGCCCAGATGGCCTACAGCCTTGGGCTCAAGCAGGTCGTGATCATCGACGTGATGACCCTGGCGGGGCTGTTCATCCTCCGCGTCGCCGCCGGTGCCAGCGCCGTCGACGCCCACGCCTCGGAGTGGCTGATCCTCTGCACCGGCTTCCTGGCTGCCTTTCTCGGCTTCACCAAGCGTCGCCAGGAGGCGGTCTCGGAGTTGCACGAGGGGACCTCGACCCGGCCCGTGCTCGAGCACTACTCGCTGCCCTTCCTCGACCAGATGGTCTCCCTGGTCACCACCGGCACCGTCATCAGCTACGCGATCTACACCGTCAACTCGCCGCTGATCGGCAACCAGATGATGCTGACGATCCCGCCCGTGGTCTACGGCATCTTCCGCTACCTGTACCTGATCTACGACCGCTCCGACGACCGTTCGATGGCCGCGATCGTCGCCGGCGACCGCGGCATCCAGGCCGCCGGCGCTGCCTTCGCGATCGTCGCCTTCCTGCTGCTCTACGTCTTCAACTAGCGCTAGACCAGGCCCTCCTCGGGCTCGGCCTCCATCAGGTAGAAGCGGGCGCGGCCGAGCTCCTCGCCGTCGATCTGGACGACGGCGGCGTGGGGGCCGGAGGCCTCGAAGTTGGCGGTGGCGCCGATCGACATCACCAGGCGCTGCTCCTGACCGGCGGGCATGCCGGGCGGGCGGCCGGTCTCGAAGCTGGCGGTCAGGCCCTCGCCGAGCTCGATCCCGTCGGGGTCCTGAATCGTGACCACGAGCTCGTGCGGGTCGTTGGTCTCGTGCCAGGCGACGTCGATGCCGAGGCCGATGTGGAACGACCACTCGTGCGGCAGCTCGGGCAGGCGCAGGACGTTCCAGCCGCCGCCGTTGAGGTAGAGCTTGCCGTTGACCGCCTCGCTGTGGTCGGCGAGCAGGAGGAAGCCGATGTTCATGGCGCCTCGGGGTAGGGGACCACAGCCAGGTCCGAAAGCAGTTCGACCTTGCCGTTGCGGCTGAACTGGAGGTCGATCGTCTCGTCCTTGCGGTAAGTGCCGAAGAGGCCGAGGTACATCGCCAGCCAGCGGCCGGTGCCCATCTTCTCCTTGACGATCGGGCGGCCGAAGACGATCTCGCCCCCCTCGATCGAGTAGTCCGCGCCCTCGCTCTGCTCGATGCCGTTGATGAAGACCGTGAAAGGGGGCTCGGCGCCGGCGGGGATCTTCACCCGCTCGCCTGCCGCGTAGCTGCCCTTGGGTATCTCAGTGCTCGAATCGCTCATCTGCCTTCTGCTTCCAGAGTCTCCCGCACGAGGTCGAACGGCGTGTCGTGGTCGCTCGGGTCCAGCTCCTCTCGCCCTACCCCGCCGCGGTAGGGCACGAACGTGCCGTCGCCGCGGACGTCGATGCCGGCGATCGGCTTGCGCAGCAGGCCCCGGCCCTTCAGCTCCAGACGGGCGTGAACCTGGTCCGCGGGCGCGTAGTCCCGCAGCAGCGATGCCGACTCGACCGGCCCCTCGGCACGGATCGCCAGGGCGCGGCGGCGCATCTCGGCGACGGCCTCGGCGAGGTCGTCGAAACCGGCATGGTCCACCTCCGACCCGTGCCGCACGGTCAGCTTCCACTGCGGACAGTGACTACCGGCGCAGCCTATGGAACCCGACTGGGCGGCGGACGCGTGTCAGGCGCCGCGCCGCGGGCGTTTCGGCCTGCGCGCGGGCGGCCCGACGATTTTCTCGGGCCCATCGCGATCGTCGAGCGTTACGTACTCGCGCTCGCGCTCGCCGGTGTAGATCTGGCGCGGGCGGGCGATTTTCAGCTCCGGGTCTTCCTGCATCTCCATCCACTGCGCCATCCAGCCGGCGGTGCGGGGGATCGTGAAGAGAACCGTGAACATGTTGGTCGGGATCTCCAGCGCCTCGTAGATGATCCCCGAGTAGAAGTCGACGTTCGGGTAGAGCTTGCGCGAGGTGAAGAAGTCGTCGTCGAGCGCGCGTTTCTCCAGCTCGCGGGCGATCTCGACCAGCGGGTTGTACTCGGTCGCCTCGAAGACCTCGTCCATGTGCTGCTGGATGATCCGCGCCCGCGGGTCGTAGTTCTTGTAGACGCGGTGGCCGAAGCCCATCAGTTTCTCCTCGCGCTCTTTGACCCGGGCGAGGAAGTCGGGGACGTTCTGCGGCGACTCGATCCGCCGCAGCATCCGCAGCACCGCCTCGTTGGCGCCGCCGTGCAGCGGGCCGTAGAGGGCGGCGACGCCAGCCGCGACCGCCGAGTAGGGGTCGACGCCGGAGGAGCCGACGCCGCGCACGGCGTTGGTGGAGCAGTTCTGTTCGTGGTCGGCGTGGAGGATGAAGAGGATGTCCAGGACCTTGGCCAGAACCGATTTCGGGATGTGCTTGTCTTCGGTCTTCTTGAACATCATCGAGAGGAAGTTCTCGGCGAAGTTGAGGTCGTTGTCCGGGTAGACGTAGGGCAGGCCCATGTTGTGCCGGTAGGAGAAGGCAGCCAGGGTCGGGACCTTGGCGATCAGCCGCACGGCGGCCATGTAGCGCTCTTCCGGGTCGTCGATCTTCTTCGCGTCCGGGTAGAAGGTCGAGAGCGCGCCGACGCCGGCCAACAGCATCCCCATCGGGTGGGCGTCGTAGCGGAAGCCCTCGAAGAACTGCTTCAGGTCCTCGTGCACGTAGGTGTGGTGGGTGATGTCGAAGACCCAGCGGTCGAGCTGGGCGGCGGTCGGCAGCTCGCCGAAGATCAGCAGGTAGGCGGTCTCGAGGAAGGTCGAGCGCTCGCAGAGCTGCTCGATCGAGTAGCCGCGGTGTTCGAGGATGCCAGCGGCACCGTCGATGTAGGTCACCGAGGAGCGGCAGGAGGCGGTGTTGTTGAAGGCCGGGTCGTAGGACATCAACCCGAATTCGTCCTCCGTAACCTTGATCTGGCGCAGATCCAGACCGCGTACGGTGCCGTCCTCGATCGGCAGCTCGTAGCTCTTGCCGGTGCGATTGTCGGTGACGGTAAGCGACTCGGAGCTCATGCGGCGATCATTCTTTCAGTTCGCCGTCGCCGGCCGTTAAGAGGCTGTGGAGCTACGCGCTGGGCAGCGCGTCGAACTGCGTCATCCGCCGCAGCGCCTCGAGGCGCTCGTCGATCTCCTCGCGCGTCAGCCTTGAGACCCGCTCGGTCCCGAACTCCTCGACGTTGAAGGAGGCGAGCACGGTGCCGTACCCCATCGCCCGTCGCAGCTGCGCCTCGTCGAGGTCGCCGCCCTGGCCGTCGAGGTAGCCGAAGAAGCCGCCGGCGAAGCTGTCGCCGGCGCCGGTCGGGTCGCGGACCTCCTCCAGCGGGAAGCCGGGCAGGGCGAAGAAGCCGTTCTCGGTGAAGAGGGCGGCGCCGTACTCGCCCTGCTTGGCGATCACCGCGCGCGGGCCCAGCTCCATCACCGCGCGGGCGGCGCGGGCCAGGTTCGACTCGCCGGTCAGCTGGCGGATCTCGGCGTCGTTGACGACCAGGCAGTCGACCTCGGCGATCGCCGCCTGCAGCGAGTCCTTGGCGGTCTCGATCCAGAGGTTCATCGAGTCGAGGCCACTGAAGCTGGCACCGGGGCACTGGGAGCGGACCTGGCGCTGCAGGTCGGGCTGGATGTTGGCGAGGAAGAGGGTGTCGGCCGCCTTCGAGGCCGCCGAGAGCTTCGGCTCGAACTCGGCGAAGACGCCGAGCTGGGTGTCCTCGGTGTGGGCGACGTTGAGGTCGTACTCGTAGCGGCCGCGCCAGAAGAAGGACTTGCCGCCGGCGACCCGCTCGATGTCCTCGGTGAGGATGCCGCGCCTCTCGAGCACGGCGAACTGCTCGGGCCCGAAGTCCTCGCCGACCGGGCCGACCGGCCGCACCTCGGTGAAGAAGCTGGCGGCGAGGGAGAAGTGGACGGCGGCGCCGCCGAGCATGCGCTCGCGCTCCCCGAACGGGGTCCTGACTGCGTCAAAGGCGATCGATCCGACGACGGTGAGCGACATGCGGACGGCAGCCTAGCGCCTGCCCTGCGAGACTCACCGTCTCGATGAAAGCGATCCAGATTCAGGAGTTCGGCGGGCCGGACATGCTCCGGTACGTCGACCTCGACGATCCGACCCCAGGCGAGGGCGAGGTCGTGGTCGACGTCTCCCGCGCCGGCGTCAACTTCGCCGACACCCACGCGACCCGCAACGACTATCTCGCCGAGCAGTCGCTGCCGCTGGTGCCCGGCGCCGAGATCGCTGGCCGCACGCCCGATGGCCGCCGCGTCGCGGCGCTGCTGGGCAGCGGCGGCTATGCGCAGAAGGCGGTCGTCCCGGAGTCGCTGTTGATCCCCCTTCCCGACGAGGTCGACGACGACCAGGCGGCGGCGATGCTGCTGCAGGGCCTGACCGCGCTGGCGCTGGTCGAGCGCTGCGCCCGGATCGAGGCGGGGGAGGCGATTGTTGTCGAGGCCGCCGCCGGCGGCACCGGCACGCTCGCGGTCCAGATTGCCAAGCGCGCCGGAGCGAAGGTGATCGCGCTCGCTTCCAGCGAGGAGAAACGCGGCCTCTGCGAGCGCCTCGGCGCCGATGTCACCGTCGATTCCCGGGCCGAGAACCTCGCCGACGCGATCCGCGAGGCCAACGGCGGCGAGCGCGTCGACGCGGTCCTCCACATGAGCGGCGGCGACGCCTTCGACGCCGAGATGAGCGTGCTGGCGCCGCTGGGGCGAATGGTGGTCTTCGGCATCGCTTCGCGCGAGCAGCGCGACGTCTCCACCGCCGCCCTGCTGCGCGGCTCCAAGTCTGTGATCGGGTTCTGGCTGGTGCATCTGCTGGCCCGGCGTGATCTCGCGCTGCCGATGATCGGCAAGCTGGTCGGCGCCGTCGCGGCAGGGGAGCTTCGGGTAACCGTCGGCGATGTCTACCCTCTGTCTGACGCGGCGCGGGCTCACGAAGACCTGATCGCCCGCCGCAGCAGCGGCAAGCTCCTGCTCGACCCCTCCAAATAGATGACCACTCCCTTCCACGACCTCGGCCTCTCGCCGCCGATCCAGCAAGCGCTGGACGAGCTCGGTTTTCAAGATCCGACGCCGATCCAGGAGCAGGCGATCCCGGAGCTGCTCGGCGGTCACGACGTGATCGGCCAGGCGCAGACCGGCACCGGCAAGACCGCCGCCTTCGGCCTGCCCCTGCTGCAGTACCTCGACCCGGAGAACAACGAGGTTCAGGCGATCGTCCTCACCCCGACCCGCGAGCTCTGCATCCAGGTGACGCAGGCGCTGCGCACCTACGCCGAGCACCTCGAGATCGAGATCGTCGCCGTCTTCGGCGGCGCCCCGATCCGCTCGCAGCAGTCGCAGCTGCGCTCCGGTGCCCATGTCGTCGTCGCCACCGTCGGTCGCATGAAGGACCTGATGACGCGCCGCTCGCTGGTGCTGACGGCGGCCCGCTACGTCGTCCTCGACGAGGCCGACGAGATGCTCGACCTCGGCTTCATCGAGGACGTCGAGAAAATCCTGCGGATGTGCCCGAGCGGGCGCCAGACGGCGCTCTTCTCGGCGACGATGCCGCCGCCGATCCAGAAGCTCGCCGAGGGCTATATGTACGACCCGACGACGATCCGGATCACGCCGAAAACGCTGACGGTCGATGCGATCGCCCAGGCCTTCGTCGAGGTCCCGGCCAAAGACAAGGCGGCGCGCCTGGTCGAGCTGCTGAAGACCGAAGAACCCGAGCAGGCGATCATCTTCACCCGCACCAAGATCGGCGCCTCGAAGCTGGAGAAGACGCTCAAGGACAAAGGCCTGGACGTGAAGGCGTTGCACGGCGACCTCAGCCAGGGCGTCCGCGACGGCGTCATGATCGCCTTCAAGAGTCACCGCGTGAAGCTGCTGGTCGCGACCGACATCGCCGCTCGCGGGCTCGACATCGAGCATGTCACCCACGTCATCAACTACGACGTGCCGAACTCCTCCGAGACCTACGTCCACCGGATTGGCCGCACCGGCCGCGTCGGACGGACGGGCCGCGCGATCACCTTCGTCACCCCCGCCCAGCGCGAGGAGATCACCCGCATCGAGCGCGACGTGAAAACGTCGATCGGCGAGTGGGAGAGTCCCGAGGAGCGGCTCGAGCACGCGCCGCGGCCGCGCCGCCGCGAGCGGCCGGAGCGCTCCGAACACAGCAAGCCGAGCGAGCGCGGCGAACGGACCGAGCGAGTCGGGCCGGGGGGAGCGAACGACAACGGCGCTCCGCCCGCGGCCGCGGCCGAGCCGGAGCCCGGGCCCGAGGTCGTCGAGCTCGAGCAATCGGAGGCCGCGCCGCCGGAGCCCGAGCCGACCCCCACGGCAATGGCCGACGATGGTGCGCCCGATAACGGCGACGAGCCCGAGCGCGACACCGTCAAGCTCTTCGTCAACCGCGGCGAGCGCAGCGGCATCGAGGAAGAGGACCTGCGCTGGGCCCTGCGCGAGGGCGCCGTCCTGCCCGCGGAGGCGATCCACGAGATTCGCGTCCTGCACCGCTTCTCTTTTGTCGAGGTCGCTCCGGACCAGGCTGAGCGTGCCGTCGAGTTCCTCGACGGCACCAAGCTCAAAGGCAAAGAGATCCGCCTCGAGATCGCTAAGAGCTGAGCCCGACGTGACGCACAGGATCACTGTGCGGATTTACGGCTAACACCGTCGTTGCCGAGCAGTCGGTACTATCCCGGCCGCCATGCCGGGAGGACAGGGAAATCACACTATTGACGATGCCGTCTGCGTGTTGCGCGAAACGCGCGCGGCGTACGAACACCTCTTCAAGCATCCCAACCCCGAGAACTTGATCACCTGCACTGAGAAGCATGCTCGTGCAGTGGAGCTGCTCAACGGGAAAGCCGTGATGCAGTGCATCGACGAACGCATCGCTTGGGCTCGCGATAACGATCACACCACGGTGAAGCTGGCGTTGCACAACTTGGAGCATCCCGATGAGGGCGTGGCGGAGTTCGAGATCGCCGTCGGTCAGTTGCTTGGATACCGGCGGCCGAAGATGAAGCGCTTGATCAAGGATGCGAAGAACAATCTCAAGCGCGCGCTCAGCAAGGGGGTCGTTCCCCCAGCCCCCGAAGCCATGGGCACTCTAATCGGGGCATTGGAGAATCTCCACGAGCTGTCGGTCGAATGGGTGGAAAGCAACAGGAAGATCGGCAGCGGCCAGGGGAATACGCAAAAGGTGCCTCACCGAATAAAGCGGGCGAGGAAGTCGGGAGCGCGTAAGCGCGCGACCAAAGACCTGCTCGTGGTCGGGTCGATCGTTGCCAACGGCAAGCACGAGAACTACTTTCAATATTCCTACGCGATCAGCCTCGGGCTCGCGGCGGACAACTCTTAGCGCCGAAAAAAACCACGCACCCGGGTCCCGAGCGTCTGCTCCCGTGTGAGGCGATTCCCGATGCGAATCCAGCTCCGATCGGCGGCGTCGATGAACCTGATGCGCCAGTCGCGGTCGATAGAAGCCGGACCGGGCCAGACGAACTCCGATGTTCCTGCCGGCTCGAGGTCTGGTGCGGGTTGGCGGATGGTGTCATCGAAGGTGTGATCGGATCGCAAGGGGCGTGCCTCGACATGCCAGATCGGCAGGTGGCTGGCATTGTGAACCGTCGCAGTAATCCTTCCCTCATCGCCTTTCACGGTCGTCACATACACCTTTGAAGCCTGTTCCCGAATTCGGTCTTTAGATCCTCGCCAGAAGAGGGCAAAGGTGACGGCGAACGCTGCCACCGTTCCGACCGCGGCGATCACGGCGGGACCCACCGCCAGGAAGGAGTGGTCGTGGCTTTCGGCGGCTATCGATAGGGAGGCCAGAGAGCTGATTAGCGCCACCTGCAGAGTGAGGAGCAGTACACCCATCGGCTATGGGTGACCTTAAGCTCCCTCTCGGACGAATATCGTGTGCCGGAAGGTGACTGTGATGAAACCCTAGGCGCGCGTCAGCGCGGCGATGCTGTCGAGCAGGCGGTCGAAGTCGATCGGCTTGGTCAGGTAGCCGCTGACTTCGAGGTCGCTGGAGGCGTTGGCGTCGGTCGCGTCCTGGTGGGCGCTGACGATCAGCGCCGGGGTGTCGACGCCGGCAGCGCGCAACTCGCGTAGGGCATCGATGCCGGATTTGCGCGGCATCATCGCGTCGAGCAGCAGCAGGTCGGGGAGCCGTCCCGGCTCGCCCCCGTGCAGGCGTTCGGTCACCTCCTGGCCGTCGGCCGCGGTTTCGACCTCGTAGCCGGCCAGCTCCAGCCGCGTCCGCATCAGCAGCAGGATCGTCTCCGAGTCGTCGGCGACGAGGACCCGGGCCATCAGCTGGCCTCGGCGATCGCGCGGGTCGGGCCGGTGCCGGGCGGTCCACTCGCGATCGGCAGGCGGAAGCTGAAGGTGGACCCGACGCCAACGGCCGACGCCACCTCGAGCTTGCCGCCGTGCAGCTCGACCAGCGATTTCGAGATCGCCAGGCCGAGCCCGGTGCCCCCGACGCGCTGCGTCATGCCCGCGTCGCCCCGGACGAAGCGCTCGAAGATGTGTTCCAGTTGGCTCTCGGGAATCCCCGGTCCGTTGTCGGTCACCGCAATCTCCACATCGGCATCGACTACCCGGGCCGAGACCTCGATAGTCGCGCCCTGGGGCGAGTAGTCATGCGCATTAGTAAGCAAATTCACCAGTATTTGGCGAATCCGGTCCGCCTCGACCTCGATCAGCGGCAATCCGGGCTCGACCTGCTGGGTGAGGATCTGGCTCGCGCCCTCGGTCTGCCCCCGCATCGTTCGCACCGCATCGTCGATCAGCGGCGCCACCTCGGTCGGCTTCGGCGTCACCGCCAGGCGGCCGGCATCGCTGCGGGCGAGGTCGAGCAGGTCGTTGAGCAGGCGAACCAGGTGGCGGCAGTTGTCGAGGATGATCTCGACCGTCTCCACCTGCTTTGGCGTCAGCGAGTCGCGCTCCAGCATCAGCAGCTCGGCGAAGCCCTGAACCGAGGTGAGCGGGCTGCGCAGCTCGTGCGAGGCGGTGAGGACGAACTCGTCTTTGAGGCGGTCGAGGCGATCGCGCTGGCTTGCCTCCAGCTCCAGCTCGCCGGCCATCTCGTTGAAGGCCGCACCCAGCGTCGCCGTCTCCGAGAGCCCGCCGACCTCGACCCGGGCGCTGCGGTCGCCGGCGGCGAGACGGCCGGCGGCGTCGACCAGCTCCTCGAGCGGTCGCCGCATCGAGGCGATCAGGCCGCTGAACAGCAATAGGGCGCCGGTCAGGCCGGCGATCAACCCGGCGGCGACGAGGATGGCGGTGTCGCGGGTGTCGGAGGAGATCTGGTCGCGCAGTTCGGCGCGGCGATCGGCCTGGGTCGCCACTTCGTCGCGGGCGACCTTGCCGCCGGTTCCACGCGCCACGTCGACCCGCGCGTCCATCTCCACCTGGTAGGAGCGGGCGATCGCGTCCTCGAAGTCCTGGCGCTGCTGGATGAAGCGGCCGACGCCGATCACGGCCATCGCCGTGAGCACGGCAAAGCCGATCGCAAAGCCAATCCTCAGCCTGTTGGCAAGCGACGGGCTCAAGCGGCGGCCTCCTCGGGAATATGCTTGCGCGGCTATGGGCGACGAGGCTACAGGCAGCGGCGACAGCGTCGTCAAAGCACCCGACGGGATCGACACCGACGGCGTCGAAGCCTGGTTCGCACTCAACGTTCCCAGCGCCAGCCCGCCACTCTCCTTCGAGCGCATCGCCGGCGGTCACTCCAACCTCACCTTCCGCGTCAGCGATGCCGGCGGCCATAGCTGGGCCCTGCGCCGGCCGCCGCTCGGCAAGCGCCTCGGCTCGGCCCACGACATGGCCCGTGAGCACAAGGTCGTCTCCGCCCTCGGCTCGACCGAGGTCCCGGTGGCGCCGGTGCTCGGGCTCTGCGAGGACGAGAGCGTCAGCGGTGCTCCCTTCTACGTGATGGAGTTCGTCGAGGGGCCGATCCTGCGCGGGTTGGCCGAGGCGGCGGTATTCCCGGACGAGGGCGATCGTCGCGCGATCGGCGAGCGCGTTGCCGACACCCTGGCGACGATTCACGCCGTCGACCCCGATACCGCCGGGCTCGGCGACCTCGGCCGCAAGGAGGACTATGTCGCCCGGCAGCTGCGTCGTTGGCAGGGCCAGTGGGAGAAGTCCAAGACCCGCGAGCTGGAGCCGATCGACTCCGTCCACGAGCGCCTCTCCGCCCGCATCCCCAAGCAGGGCCCGGCGACGATCGTCCACGGCGACTACCGCCTCGACAACATGATCCTCAGGCCCAGCGGCGAGGTCGCCGCGGTGGTCGATTGGGAGCTCTGCACCCTCGGCGATCCGCTCGCCGACGTCGGCCTGCTGATGGCCTACTGGCCCGACCGGGAGCTGGCCGAGGTCGCCCTCGGCCAGCCCGCCAACCTCGCCCCCGGCTTCCCGACCCGCGCCGAGCTGGCCGCCCGCTACGCCGAGCGCTCCGGCCGCGACCTCGCCGACCTCGACTTCTTCGTCGCCCTTGGCTACTGGAAGCTGGCGATCATCCTCGAGGGCGTCTACGCCCGCTACGCCGCCGGCGGCTACGGCGAGGTCGACGACGGCATCCAGGCTTTTGCGCGACTGGTGGAGCGGTTGGCCGAAGCAGCGGATGAGGCGGAGCGCCGGGACGGCTGATCCCCCAAGGGCTTGTCCGCTTGACTTGACAGATTTTGAAAAGTGGCTCCGAGTAAAACTAAGTAGAGTCACGTTCCCCGTCCGGGGGCAAGCTTTTGACCAATCGTTTCAATCAAGGAGATCCTCGTGAAGCAGATTCGCCAGCGACTCACGTACGCAAACGTGATGTCGTCCATCGCCGTCTTTTTCATCCTCGGCGGTGCCACTGCCATTGCGGCAAATAAGATCACCGCTAAGCAGTTGCAGTCCAACTCGGTGACGACGGCCAAGATCAAGAAAAACGCGGTAACGGCATCGAAGATCAAGAACAACTCGATCACGACCGGCAAGATCGCGAACGACGCGGTCACCGGCGACAAGGTGAAAGAGTCCACTCTGGGTCAGGTTCCGAGCGCGGCAGCCGCCGTCAACGCGACCAACGCGACCAACGCGGTCAATGCGACGAACGCGACCAACGTCAGCGGCGTGTTTACCTCAAAGATCAACTACAACGCTGACGCAAATGGCGGACCGCAGTCGATTTTCAGTCGCGCCGGCCTCACTCTGACCGCGGCATGCGACGGGGGGACCAACATCTCTATCGAGGCGACCACGAGCAAGAACGATGCCTCGATCTACACCACCGTGGTCGACACTGATGCGGACGACAACAACAGCAACGACGACCTGGAGTCGGGCGAATTTGATCTCGGCGAAAAATTCAATCTGCTCGCGGGAAATGATGGCAACCCGGGGCTGGTCACTTTCGAGTACGACGCCAACGACGGCACCACCGTCACCGGCACGTTCTCGGTGGACGAGGACAACACCCCGGGTGCAGACTGCCAGGCGCACGGAGTCGTTTTCAGCAGCTAATCAGGAGACACTCAAGTTTGCGAAGGGCCGGGCTTTTCGCCCGGCCCTTTTTGTATCGAGGCAACAGAACGCCGGGGTACCGATCTTGTCCAAGTGCCTGGAAAGCTTCGGAAAGGCTTGAGAAGGTTGCCGAGAATCACTGGAAGCCCGTTCTCAGTTGTGGAATGGCTTTGCCTCGTCCCCTCCCGACAACGAGGGGATCCTCGTGAAGCAGATTCGCCAGCGACTCGCGTACGCAAACGTGAGTCGTCGATCGCCGTTTTCGTCATCCTCGATGACGCCACCGGCCTCGCCTACGTGGAGGTTCCGCCCGACGAGAAGGGCGCCACCGCGGCCGGGTTCTTGCACCGCGCCACCACAACTTCAGGAGAAGACACGGCTCCCTCGGCCACAGGCCCGCGGCTCGGCTTGCCGAGTTGGCACAACGTCCTGAGTAGCTACAGGTAACCGATCAGCGTGGCGACGGCCTGCTTGTCGGCTGGGTCGATTCTCTCCAGCTCGTCGATCCCGTCGAAGGCACGATCCGTGGTGAGGATGGCGTCGATGCCGCGGTTGATCGCCAGCGCGGCGAAGACAGCGTCGCGGGCGTCGAGACCCGGGTGCGCCTCGAAGAGGTCGATCCCCCGCTGCACGTCGTTTGGCTCCACGGGGTGCCACCAGGCGAGCTTGGCGATGTTTCGCGCGGCCATCGCCGCATCGTGACGGTCCCCGGTGCGGCGAACTCTCTGGTGCATGAGCTCCTGGAGCAGATCGCCGCTGGCCTCACCCTGCAGATCGCCAGCAGCGGCGCTGCGCACGATCTCGCGGCAGGGCTCCTTGTATGGATGTTCTCTCCCCAAGGCGTAGACGAAGATCGAGGTGTCGTAGAGGAATCGCCTCACGCGCCCGGCCATCTCTGTTGTCGCCCCTCGAGCATCTCCTGCTTCTGGTCCTCCCAGGCGGGCTCCGGACCTTCTCCCGGTGGGGGTGGCATCTCCAGCAGTGCCCGCCCGGCGCGTTCGCGCTCCGCCTGCTCCCCGTGCGCCGGGAACTCGCGGTCGATCGCCCTGCGGACGAGCTCGCCAACCGGGGCGCCACTCCGCTTCGACTCCTCGGCCAGTCGCTCGAAGCGGGCGTCGTCAACCAGCACCTGCAGTCGTCGATTCAACATGCACATAGCCTAACAGCAGGTATGCGCATACATGCTTATGTCAGGATCATCCGTGGCGCATGCTTGTCCCAGTCGATCTTTGTCCAGGGTCATGGAAAGGCTCTAAAGGGTTGAGAGGGTTCGTCGAGAATCAGCAGAAGCCCCGTTCTCAGGTTGTGAGGACGGCTTTGTCTCGTCCTTCCCAACTACAAGGAGAACTTCCGTGAAGCAGATTCGCCAGCGACTCACGTACGCAAACGTGATGTCGTCTCTCGCAGTGTTCATGGTGCTCGGAGGTGCGACTGCCTTTGCAGCCACCGAGCTCGCCAATAACACGGTTGGAAGCAAACAGCTGAAGAGCAACGCCGTGACCACGGCGAAGATCAAGAAGGAAGCGATCACCAACGCCAAGATCAAGAAAGGGACGATCACCGGCGCGAGCCTGAACCTGTCCTCGATCGGCACGGTGCCCTCGGCCACCAAAGCGGACACGGCGACGAAAGCCAACACCGCGGACACTGCCACCAAAGCGGACTCGGCGACGAAAGCCAACACCGCGGACACTGCCACCAAAGCGGACACGGCGACGAAAGCCAACACCGCGGACACGGCGACCACGGCGTCGAACTCCAACGCTCTCGGCGGCCAGCCGGCATCCGCCTACCAGCCCCGCACGCAGTGGGCGTTCGTCAAAAGCGACGGCACCATTCTCTCCCAGTCTGGCGGAATCACCCTGCTCAGTCATAACGTCAACGGTGGTAACTACCTCGACTTCGGTCAGAGCATCGTCGGCAAATCGATCATCACCTCGGCCCGCTACCTGGATCCCAATACGGGAAGCAACGTCGCCGTCGCGGCCGCGCAGCCCTGCTCCGGCCCGTTGGTCACCTTCCCCTGCTTGTTCTCGGGAACCCTCAATAACCCGGAGGTCGCCTTCGTCCTCACCAGCGACAACGAAGGAAACGGAGGGCCGTTCGGGTTCTCGATCCTGATCACGCCGTAGTTTCGTTCGGGAATCAGGTCTGAGCGCGTTTGCTCAGACCATCCGCGGGGTGCGCGGAGGTCAGCTCACTGCTGACCTCCGCCTCCGCCTCGGCCCGTTGGCCGTTGGCGACCCTTCTGTCTCGTCTTCGTTCCCAATCAAGGAGATTCTCCGTGAAGCAGATCCGCCGGCGATTCACGTACGCAAACACGATGTCGACGATTGCCGTCTTCCTCGTCCTCGGTGGCGCCACTGCTGCTGCCGCCTCTCAGCTGGGCAAGAACACCGTTGGCGCCAAGCAGTTGAAGAACAACGCGGTGACGAGCGCGAAGATCAAGAAGGAAGCGGTTACCGGTGCGAAGATCAAGAAGGGCTCGGTTACCGGCGCCAACCTGAACCTGTCCAGCTTGGGCACCGTTCCTTCGGCAACCAACGCGAGCCACGCCACCTCGGCCGACACCGCGAAATCCGCTGACATCGCCAACTCGTCAAAGAACACCACGGGCCTGGCCGGCCCGCTCGCATCGGGGCAGACGCTCACCGGCACGGTCGGCAGCGCCGGTCACCAAGCCAGCGGCGGCGACTTCATCGACGAGACGGCCATTTCCTTCCAGATCCCGCTGGCGAGTGCGCCGACCCTGCACCTGGTGCCAGAAGGAGGGCCACCGACGGCGCAGTGCCCGGGAACCGCACAGGCGCCGAAAGCGCAGCCGGGCAGTCTCTGCATCTATGCAGAACTGCTTTCGGGAGCGACGGAAGTGGAGTTCGGTTCCCTGACGCGATTCGGAGCGACGCTGTTTCTCGAAGACCTGGAACCGGCGCCAGTCGACTACGAGCTGGAGGGCGTCTGGGCGGTCACCGCCCCCTAGCGCCGACTTGACTCAATGCGACGGCGGGAGAGAGCCCGCCGTCGCATTCACACCATGCGCGGCGCGTGCTTGGTCTCCAGCTCGCCCGCGGCGGCGGCCTCGTCGCGCTTGGCCCAGCGGTTGAGCTCGCGGCGGGCGAGGACCATCTTGTGGACCTCGTCGGGGCCGTCGGCGAGGCGCAGCATGCGGGAGAAGCGCCAGAGGGCGGCGAGCGGGGTGTCGTCGGTCATGCCGAGGGAGCCGTGGATCTGGATCGCGCGGTCGAGGACGTCCATGACCATGTTGGCGGCGACGATCTTGATCGCCGAGATCGACTGGCGGGCGGCCCGCTTGCCCTCGGTGTCCATCTTCCAGGCGGCGTAGAGGGTCAAGAGGCGGGCCTGGTCGATCTCCATCCGCGAGGCGGCGATCGACTCCTGGACGAACTGCTTGTCGGCCAGGGGGCCGCCGAAGGCGACCCGTTCGTTGGCGCGCCTGCACATCATCTCGTGCGCTCGCTCGGCGGTGCCGATCGCCCGCATGCAGTGGTGGATACGGCCGGGGCCGAGGCGGTCCTGGGCGATCGCGAAGCCGGCGCCGCGCTCGCCGAGCAGGCTGTCGGCGGGAACGCGGCAGCCTTCGTAGCGAATCTCGCAGTGGCCCGGCCCCTTGTCGTGACCCATCACCGAGATCGGCCGCACCAGGTTGAAGCCCGGGGTGTCGGTCGGCACGCAGATCATCGAGGCGCGCGCGTAGGGAGGGGCGTCGGGGTCGGTGACGACCATCGCGATCGCGAGGTCGGCGCCGACGGCGCCGGAGGTGAACCACTTGTGACCGTCGACCACCCACTCGTCGCCGTCGAGCACCGCCTTCGCCTGCAGCAGCGTCGGGTCCGAGCCCGATACCTCCGGCTCGGTCATCGAGAAGCAGGAGCGGATCCTGCCCTCGAGCAGCGGCTCCAGCCAGCGTTCGCGCTGCGCCGCCGTGCCGTGCTCGGCGAGGATCTCCATGTTGCCGGTGTCCGGCGCCGAGCAGTTGAAGGCCATCGCCGCCGCCATCGGGCTGCGGCCCATCTCCTCGCACAGCAACCCGTACTCCCAGTTCGTCAGCCCCGGCCCGAAGCGCTCGTCGGGCATGAAGAGGTTCCACAGCCCCTCGGTCTTCGCTTTCTCGCGGATCTCGACCAGGACCTTGGGGTAGGGGACCCCGGGGCCGACCTCCTCGTCGAGCCCCTCCATGATCTCCCGCTCGACCGGGTAGACCTCGGCGTCCATGAAGTCGAGGACCCGCTCGCGCAGGGTCGCTACCTCGGGGCTGGGGTTGAAGTCCATCGCTGTCCTCTCCTCGTTGGTCCTGCCGCTCGCAACGCTAACTCAGGCGGCGTCGGTACCGCGCGAAGAGCTCGCCCTTCTCCTCCAGCAGCCAGGCCAGCTCGAGCTCGACGATCAGCGGCAGGTCGCCCTCGACGATCCGCGGCGCGTCGCCACCGCTCAGCTTCGGCGCGATCGTCAGGAAGAGCTCGTCGACCAGGCCGCCCCCCTCGAGCTCGCCGTGGAGGCCCGGACCGCCCTCGCAGAGCAGGGCACGGACGTCGTGCTCGTGGCGCAGGTGGCGCAGCGCCGCGGCGATGTCGACGAAGTTCTGGTGGCGGACGATTTCCAGAGAGGCCTCAACCTCCGGCGGATCCGCCGCAGACGCGGTGAAGACCAGGACCTGGCCGCCTTCGCTGAACAGCGGCGCGTCCCAGGGCAGGTCGAGGCGGCCGCTGACGATCACCATCAACGGCTCCGGGGGGAGGCCGAGCCGCTCGCGGCCTGCTCGCGTCTCCCGCGTCTTCGCCAGCCGGCCGTAGCGCTCCGCGCGCATCGTCCCGGCGCCGATCATCACCGCGTCGAAGCGGGTTCGCAGCTGGGCCAGCATCGTCGTGTCGGCGCCGGAGCCGATCGGCCCGGAGACGCCGCCGATCGTCGCCCGCCCGTCGACCGTGGCGGCGAAGTTCATCGCCACCAGCGGCCGCTCCTCGTGTGGCCGTTCCCAGGGCCGGTAGGTCTCGAGCTGCTGCTCGACCGTGGTCGGACCGGGGTCGGGAAGTAGGCGCCGCACAGCTGAAGAGCCTAGTGAGGTTGTCGCTTGTCGCCCCCAGGCCTACAACGACAAGCCGCGCTGCTCAGGAGTAGTCGTGCCAGCCGGCGAACTCGCGGCCGGCGAACTTCTGCAGCCCGGCGACGTCGGCGCCGAAGTGGCCACGGATCGTCTCGAAGAGGTCGTCGGGAAGCTTCGGCTTCTCCGCCGGCGGCTTCTCGGGATCGTGGACGAGCTTCTCCACCCGCCAGCGCAGCGGCTCCGGCAGGCGGTCGAAGTTGCGATCGAAGGAGCGGAAGCCGGGCAGCTTGATCAGCTTCTCCATCAGCTGGTATTTGTCGCCCTCCTTCGCTCCCGACTTCTCCCACTCGCGCTCGAACTGCTCGGAGACGAAGCTCTCGTCGACTCCGACGAAGCCGAAGGCCTTGCGCATCGTCGCCTCGCGTTCGCGCTGCAGCTCCTCCTGGGTGACGATCTCGATCTGCTCGCGGTCGAAACGCTCCAGATAGGGCTGCAGCTGCAGCCAGTACTTGGAGCGGTTGATGTAGGAGCAGTCGGGATTGGAGAGGGTCTCGACCAGGTCGCCGGTCTCGTAGCCGGCGCCGGTCGCGTGGACCCAGTGGGAGAGGATGCGCTTGATCGGGTCGCGCACCATGTAGAGCAGGCGGGCGTCGGGGCAGTGCTCGTGAATGCGCTCGACGACCCCCTCGAAGCGGGGCAGGTTCGTGTAATGCGGCGATGACTCGCCGCGGACCTTGAAGCGGTCGTCGAAGCGGCTGGCGTACCAGTCGAGGCCGAGGTCCCAGTTCAGCTCCTCGACGAAGAAGTTGAGCTCCTTCGGCTTCGACATCTGGATTTCGGGGTGCAGGCCGAGGTAGTGGTGGATGCTCGTCGTGCCGCACTTGAGCCCGCCGACGATGATCAGGTTGGGCAGCTGCGCGTGGCGCTTGCGGCGGCGGCGAAAGCGGCTTTTGCGGTCGGCCGCGTAGCGCTCGCGAGCGCGCGCGCACATCGCCTCGTCGGCAGGGTCGGGGGGGAGCATCTGGGGTGGCATATGCGTGTCGATCTCCGGCACGAGCGGGCTAGTCTAGCTGCGATGCCGCTCGCCGATCTCGGATCCAGTTTCACCTTCTTCTTCAACAGTGCCGCGGAATTCTTCCGCCACCTTTCGGAAATCCGCTGGACCCAGTTCGGGGCCGCCCTGCTCTGTCTGCTGGCGATGCAGCTGGCCCGTGCCAGGGCCTGGCGCAACGTCCTCCGCGCCGCCTACCCGAACCGCTCGATCCCCTTTCTGCCGCTTGCGGCTGCCTATCTCGCCGGCGCCGGGATCAACGCCGTCGTGCCCGCCCACGCCGGCGACGTGACCAAGGTCTTCCTGGTCAAACGCCAGATTCCCGGCTCCTCCTACCCGGCCGTGACCTCCTCCTTCCTGGTCCAGACCGTCTTCGACACCAGCATCGGGATCCTCGTCCTCTTCTACGCGATCAGCCAGGGGCTGCTGCCGCCGCTGCCGCAGATCCCCAACCTGCCGGCCTTCGAGATCTCCTTCTGGGCCGACCACCCGCAAGCGCTCCTGTTCACGATTCTGGGGTTGCTGCTGGCGATCGTGCTCGGCATCTACTTTCTCGCCCACCGGGTGCGGCGCTTCTGGGACCGGGTTCGCCAGGGCGTGATCATCCTCGCCGAACCACGCCGCTACCTGCGCGAGGTCGCCGCCTGGCAGGGCCTCGGCTGGCTCTTTCGCTTTGGCGCCTTCTGGTTCTTCCTCGAGGCCTTCGGAATCGGCGGCTCGGCCAGCACCGTGATGTTGGTGATGAGCGTGCAGGCGATCGCCAACATCGTTCCCTTCACCCCCGGCGGCGCCGGTGCCCAGCAGGCGCTCCTGGTCGCGACCCTGACCGGCCCCTCGCGCACCGCCGTGCTCTCTTTTTCGGTCGGCACCCAGATCGCGATGGCGGCCTGGTCGATCGTCCTCGGCTTCGCCGCGATCCTGCTGGTCTTCCGCACCACCGACTGGCGGGGCCTGATTCGACAGGCCCAAGACGAGGCGAATCAGGAGAAGGCGGCGAGCGCGAAGGCGCCCGTGGCCCGAAGCGGCGCCTAGTTCCCTCGCAACCACCGATCCAGGTCGCGAAGGTGGACGATGCCGTGGACTCTCAGTACGCGCTCCTCGCGGATCAGGTCGAAGACTACGCCGATCTCCCCGACCCGGAGTCGGTGAAATCGGTCGCTTCGACCGCGGATCGTCTTCAGGGATTTGCCGCCCCTCGACCCCCGGGGAGGCGCGTCAACTCGACCATCCCGGGTATCGGCCCGCGACCCGCCACTGCCAGGGTGGCCGCTCGCCGGCCGGGAACTCGTAGTGGTTGCGGCCGGGGAGGGTCTCGAGCGGGACGAGGGCGGGGTCGGCGCCGAGCAGGACCTCGACGCCACGGGCGGCCTCGATCTCGGCTTGACCGGCGCGGCGGACGAGGCGTTCCCAGCCGAGGGTCGGGCGGTACTCCCAGTAGACGATTTCAACCCAACCGAGGGTGGCGCGGCGGTCGACGATTTCGGTGAAGGCAGTGGTGCGGCGGCGGGAGGCGGTGAGGTGGGGGCCGGCGGCGACGGCGCAGCTCTCACGGCGGCAACGGCGGAAGTCGACCGGGGCCAGCGGCAGGCCGGACGGGCCGGGGCGAGCGGCCGGAGCCGGGGCGAGCGCCCGCGCGGCTCGCGCCAACGGCCAGCCGTAGGCGGGGACGAGGGGATGGTGGGCGCAGGCGTCGGGGAGCCGCGGGCCACAGGCGAGTCGCCTGCCGATCGTGCTCGCGAGGTTGCGGCCGGCATCGACCTCGCCGCCGGCCGCGACGGCGGCGATCGCGGCCAGCAGCAGCAGGGCGACCAGCGCCGTCAGGCCCGCCTGCTCAACGCTTGCCGATCCCCGCTCCCGCTCTTCTCCGTGTCGCATCCGCTCCGACGCTAGGGCGCCCTGGCGCACGGGTGGTGCGCAAAATGTCAGGACTCTGTGCCAGCGGTGTCGCCGGTCTGCTTACATGGGGGACATGGAGGGCAGCCCCTTCAACCTCTTCGGCGACCCCGACGAGTTCCGTGCCCGTATGGAGGAGCTCTCGGAGCAGATGCAGTCCTCCCAGCGCGTCGCCTGGGCCGACAACGCGATCAAGCTGGCGGTGGAGATGACCGTCGCCTCGATCAACCAGCTCGACCTCACCGGCACCGCCGACGAGCAGGCGATGCAGGTCCGCGACGCCATCCGTGTCCTCTTCCCAGAGTCCGTGACTCTGGTCCGCGAGGCCCGCGAAGGCCTGTCTTAGCTCCGCTCCGGGCTAAAGCAGTTCGAATTTCAGAGATATGACCGCGCCGCGGCCGAGGAGGCCGCCGGCAAGCTCGATCGGGATCGCGATCAGGAGGGCCGGGATCGCCAGCACGACGCTGGCCAGGGCGTCGATCCGCCGCTGCCAGGGGTGCTTCGCCCTCGCGGCCTCCCCGCGCCCAAGTGCGGCCAGAGCGATGTTGTGGCCGAAGGTGACGCTGTTGAGCATCGTCTGCCAGGTCGCGGCGAGGCCTGCCGCTGGCGCCCAGCGGCTCGACTTCACCACCTGGTCGCGGCGGGCGACCAGGCGCCGCACCGACTCGACCGTGAAGAAATAGCGGGCGCCCGGCTCCAGGCCGGCCCAGCCGGCACTGCCGAGCGAGGCGGCGTAGCTGGCGCGGTTGGCGATTCGTGGCCTGCCTTCGCTCCCGCGGCGGTCCAGCTCGCGCAGCGCCTCGTCGGGAGGACCGGGAGCGTCGACGACGCCGAGTCCGCAGCTCTCGCAGCGGCTGACCGGCCCGCGCCATCCCAGAGGGGAGAGCCAGCCGAAGAGGGGCTCTCCGCAGGCGGGGCAGGGGGGGTTCTCGGGGCCCGCACCGGCCTCGAGCGGGACGACGGGGGTGCGCTGTGGGTTGGGCATGCGCGGTAGCGTACGGCCCTCCCGGGCCCCCCGGCCCGGCCCTATTTCCACGAGAGAGGCAGATGCGGTTTGCGCAACAAGGCAGAGATTTTGGAGTGGGAGCGACGGTGGGCCGTACCGGCGGGGCTGGCGACGCTTGCCGGTGTCGCCCTGGTCATCGCCTCGGCCTTCGCGATTGGCGACGTCAGCGGCGACGGCGACGCGGAACTGCTGCGCTCCGCCTACGACCACAGCTCCTCCGTCACTCTGGCGGCCATCCTCCAGGCGGTTGGCTTCCTCTTCCTGGTAGCGCCGCTGGTCTTCCTCTTCAAAGCAGCGGCGGCGCGCAGCGACCGCATGCGCTATCAGCTGATCGGCCTGGTCGTCGCGGCTCCACTCTTCCTTTCCGTGGCGGCGGTCCTCAACGCCGTCGCCACCAACGACGCGGCGAGCGAATTCGTCGCCGGTAACGCCAAGCCCGGGATCGCCGTCAAGGCGGCGGCAAACGACTGTCGGTCCGAACAGAAGGATCTGGGGGCGAAGGAGTTCGGCGAAGAATTCGACGGCGCCTCGCCGGCGGCGGCGCTCGAACGGTGCACGCAGACGACGATCGCCGACGAGGAAGCGAGCAACGCGATCAGCGAAGCCTCGACCCATGGCGCCGCCATCGGCTTTGGCTTCGGCGGCCGCATCGGCCTCGCCTTCGCCCTCCTCTACTCCTGCCTCTACGCGATGCGGACCGGTTTGCTGACTCGCTTCTGGGGCTCCCTCGGGATGGCCCTGGGCGTTGCCGCCCTGCTCCTCCTGGTCCAGTTCACGATGATCTGGTTCCTCTATTTCGGCCTGCTCCTGCTCGGCCGACTACCGGGCGGCAGGCCGCCTGCCTGGGCCGCCGGCGAAGCCATCCCCTGGCCCACTCCAGGCGAGAAAGCCGCCGAAAGCCTCGAAGCCTCAGAACCTTCCGATGACGCCGTGGAGCCACCGGGCCTGGGCGGCGAACGCCGCAAGCGCAAGCAGCGCGACTAGGACTAGCCGAGCGGATTGAGCCCGGGCGGGGCCTCCGCCTGCTCCGCCGCGTGAGCCCGCTTGCGGTGGGTTCGGATCTCGCTCATGATCCGCTCCAGCCGCGGCTCGGCGGAGGTGTCGACGTGGCTCATCGTGCTGGCGACGCCGGGGTGGATGGCGGCGATCCGCTCGTGCATGGCCTGGGCCACGGCGCGATAGCTGGGGTGGCCCTCGCGGCCGGAGCGCAGCTCGATCAGGTGCATCGCCTCGCGTGCGTTGAGGTCGAGCGTGTAACGGATCCGGTAGGCGAGGCTGAGTGCGTACGGCGCCTGCTCGGCCATTCCCGCGGCGACCAGCCGCTCGTACTCCTGGCGGGAAATCTCCAGCGCCCGCTCGAACTCGCCGCCCACACCGGCTTCCACCACCTCGTCGGGGATGCCGGCGCCAAGGTCGGGCCCGAGCCGCTGCCACTGGCAGGTCAGCATCCGGTGCCGCTGCAGGTCGCGGAAGGCGCCGTAGTCGGAGACGATCTCGAAGCGGTAGCGCAGCGCCTCGAAGCCGCGGCCGGGACGGTGGCGGCGGTTGGCGCGCTCGCCGACCAGCGCCGCCAGCAGGTCCGCCCGCTCGCCGCGGTCGAGGACGTCGATGCGGGCGAGGATCTCGGTCTCCGGGGCGCCGGCGGCCTCGAACAGGCAGGCCGCGAGCAGGTCCTCTTCGGTCCCGTCGACGTGGATCAGCTCGACCGAGGGAGCGTCCTCGCCAGCGCCGCGGCGATCCAGCCCGAGCCGCGCCACCCAGCCCTCGGTGCGCTCGCGGCGCTGCTCAAAGTAGGAGATCCACTCGCCGCCGCGGTCGGGCCGATCGACCCGGGAGACGAAGCTCGGCATCACCTGCTTCAGCTCGGCGAGGATCATGCCGCCGTACTCGCGCGCCTCCGGCAGCGGCGAGGCCAGCAGCCGCAGGATCAGCTGCTCGTAGGCCTGGCCGGAGGCGTAGATGCCGACGTGGCTCAGCGTCGCCGCCGGCAGCAGCCCCCGCAGCAGGTCCAGTGCCTTGGCGCGGATCGAGCGCTGCCAGGGCCCCTCCGGTTCGCCATCGCCGCGCGGCCAGCGCTCGGCTGCCCAGGCCTCGACCTCGGCCAGCGAGCGCGAGTAGATCCCGAATATCTCATCCATCGCCGCGCCGAAGCGCGGCCCCAGCTCCTCGTTGCGATAGAAGCGGTAGCCGCCGTCGGGCAGCGGTTTGTCGTAGGGGATGTAGCGGGTCGACTGCTCCAGGTAGGCGGCGAGGCGGCCCCGCTGCAGCAGCTTGGTGAGAACGTTGGAGACCCACTCGCAGGCGACGTGGGCGCCGCCGACCTGGGCGATCGAGTCGTCCCCATAGCCGACGAAGATGCGCTCGTAGAGCTGTGCCGCCCGGGCGCCCTCCTCGTCGTCGAAGGGCCGGCCGGCGGCCGGTGCGTCGGCCGCGAACTCTTCCAGGTAGAGCCGTCTGACGGTTCCGGAATAGCGCGAATAGCGGGCAAAAAGCGCGCCCTTGACGGTCTCCGGCAGGTTGACGAGGCCGAACACGGGCCGATCGAGGTTGGTGAAGTGGGGAGCGAGGATCCCTCGCTCCTCCGCGGTGAACTGCTCGACTGGATAGCGCACCGGGGCATCGTAGTGGCGACTGACGACGCGGCGGGCATACCCGCCTATCCTGCGGGTATCGAGAGATCCCATACCTAATTCTGACGATGGCCCACTACACCCCACCCGAGCCCAACGGCCGGCGCCCGGTCGGCGCCGGCTTCCTCGTCGCGGGACTGTTCGCGATCGCCACCGGGCTGTTGCTGCCGTTTGCTCTGGGCACCTTCTCCCAGGGGCAGGCGCTGATTCTCGCCGCCTTCGAGGCGATCTGCCTGGCGGTCGTCGCGGTCGGCATCCTGCTGCTGGCACGGCGCCTGCAGGCCAGCCACCAGGCGCTCTGGGCGCTTGCCCGCCGTGACGAGCTGACCGGGGTTGGCAACTACCGCAGCCTGCACGAGCGGATGGCCGAGGAAATAGGCCGCCACCGGCGCCACTCGCGCGAGTTCGCCCTGGTGCTACTCGACCTCGACGGCTTCAAGGCTGTGAACGAGCGCTTCGGGCACCTCGAGGGCGACCGGTTGCTGGCCGAGATCGGGGTGGCGTTGAGCGACGAGGTGCGGGCCGAGGACTCGGTCTTCCGCCAGGGGGGAGACGAGTTCGCGGTGATCGTCCCGGAGGCGAATGCCGAAGAGGCGGAAGAAGTCGCGGCGCGGCTGCGAGCCCGGGTCAGCCAGCGTGGTTTTGGCAGCGACGAGGCGCGGCCGGTCGCTGCCGCGACCGGTTTCGCGATGTTCCCCGCCGACGGCCTGACCGCCGAGCAGCTGCTCGGCTTCGCCGACCGGGACCTCTTCGCTGCCAAGCACGAGCGCCGTACCGTCTGACCCGAAGGTGGGGTCCTGAGGGAAGCGGGGCGCGATCTCAGGGCGCAGGGCTGGGCGGTGCTGCCATCAGCTCGACCCGGTGGCCACCGGGGGCGACTGCGTGGGCGCGCGGGACGCCCCAGTGCGGACGCCCGGGGCGGGTCTCGAAGCCGTGCTCGTGCAGGCGGGCGAGGGTCGTCTCGAAGTCGGGCACGATCACGGCGAGGTGGCCCCGCCGCGGCACGGTCGGGTGCTCCTCGTGCATCAGGTGGACCTGGGTGCCGTCGCGCTCGAGCCAGGTGAAGCCGGCGGCGAGGGCGGGCGGCGGCTCCACTGCCTCGAAGTCGAGCAGGAGGAAGAACTCGACGGCGCGGTCGACGTCGTCGGGGGCGATCTCGATGCCGACGTGTTGGAGCATCAGAACAACAATGAGACCAAAGCCGCGACGACGACGATCGCGGTCGACCAGATCACCGCCTCGGCGGTGATCTCCATGTCGAGGCCGTAGGCGTGGGCGATGACCAGCGAGTTGAGCCCGGAGGGCATCGCCGAGAGCAGGCGGTAGGCGGCCGGGAGGTCGATCAACGGCGCCGCCAGCAGCATCAACAGCGCCGGCACGACCGCGAGGCGGGTGCCGACCGCGAGGGCCACGGGACGCGTCAGCGGCGGCGGGATCGGTAGCTCGCCGTGCTCGGCGTTCTCCGCCAGAGTGGCGCCGACGGCGAAGAAGCCGATCGGGAGGATGGCGACGATCAGGGCTTGCGAGAGGTCGACGAGAACGTCCGGGGCGAGCGCCTTTGGCGCCAGAATCCCGGCGATCGCCGCGTACAGCGGTGGATTGCGGGTGAAGAAGGCACCGACCCGCTGGCGCGGCGTTTCGCCCGCCCTGGTGCCGAAGGCGGCGCCGACCGCAAAGGCGCCAAGCAGCAGGCAGGGGCCGGTGACGAGGACGTCGTAGAGCACCGCGGTGGAGAGCTGATCGCGCCCCAGCAGCGCCACCGCGAGTGGGTAGCCGAGGTAGCCGGTATTGACGCTGAGCACCGTGCAGACCACGGCGCCGGTCTGGGGCCGACCCAGCTTCAGCACCCGGCTCGCCACCCACCAGGCGAGCAGGGCGCCGAGCGAGGAGGCGACGATTCCCAGCACCAGCCCAACCCCGTGGCTGAGGTCGATCTCGCTGGCGGCGATGTTGAAGAAGATCACCGGCGGC
Source organism: uncultured Solirubrobacterales bacterium (assembly GCA_963811375.1). Classification (GTDB taxonomy): domain Bacteria; phylum Actinomycetota; class Thermoleophilia; order Solirubrobacterales; family 70-9; genus VAYN01. The sequence continues at coordinate 149,897 of CAWEQY010000007.1, read as the reverse complement.
AACAGCACGTAGAGCAGCAGCACCAGCGCTTTGCGGGCGGCGTTCGCCGCCCCCTGCGGCCAGCGTCCCTCCGACCAGACGCCGAAGGCGACGGCAGCGACGATCGCGCCGGTGGTTAGGAGAACGCCGATAGCGGAAGCCTCAACCGAACTGCGTCAGTTCGCCTGTTAGCCAAAGAGGGAAGTTCCCGCACGGGCCGCAAACTCGACCAGCGGCTGCGGGATCACGCCGAAGAAGACGGTCGCCGCGGCGGCCAGTAGGGCCGGTCCAACCAGGTACCAGCGGCGGCCGGCCGCGGGATCGACCGGGTCGGCCTCGGGCGCGGCGCCGGCGATCGCCGGGGTGGCGCCGGCGACGGTCTCCTCACCGGGCCGCATCCACATCGCCGCCACCACCCGCAGGTAGTAGGCGAGCGAGATCATCGTGCCGATCGCGATGAATACCGCCAGCCAGGTGTAATCGCCTTCGACCAGGGCCTCGATCAAATAGAGCTTGCCGATGAAGCCGACCGTCGCCGGCAGCCCGGCCAGCGCCAGCATCGCGATCGTCAGCGGCCAGGCCAGCAGCGGCCGCTCGGCGCCAAGGCCCTGGACCGCACGGATCGAGTCGCCGAAGGGCGTTTCGCGCTCGCGGGCGACGATCACGGTGAAGGCGGCGAGGTTCATGAAGGCGTAGCCGGCGAGGTAGAAGACCAGCGAGCTGGCCCCGGCCTCGGAGGCGACGACGACGCCACCGAGCATGTAACCGGCCTGGGCGACGCCGGAGTAGCCGAGCATCCGCTTCAGCGAGTCCTGGCCGAGGGCGCCGACGTTGCCGACGACGATCGAGATCGCCGCCAGGACCGCCAGCGCCGGCTGCCACTCCTCCACCTGGGGGCCGAGGGCGACGTCGAAGAAGCGCAGGAAGACGGCGAAGGCGGCGGCCTTGGTCGCCACCGCCATGAACGAGGTGATCGGCGTTGGCGCCCCCTGGTAGACGTCGGGCGTCCACTGGTGGAAGGGGGCGATCGAGGTCTTGAAGGCGAGCCCGACCGCGCACATCGCGATCCCGATCAGGATCAGCGGGTCGCCGAGCACGCCGTCGCGGGCAATGCCGGCCGCGATTCCCTCGAACCCGGTCGAGCCGGTGCCGCCGTAGAGGAAGGCCATCCCGTAGAGCAGCGTCGCCGAGCCGAGCGAGCCGACGATCAGGTACTTCAGCCCCGACTCGAGCGAGCCCTCGCGGCGCAGGTTGGTGGCGCAGAGGATGTAGAGCGGGATCGAGAGCGTCTCCAGGGCGACGAAGAAGGTGACCAGGTTCTGTGCCTGGGCCAGCAGCACCATCCCCAGCACCGAGCCGATCAGCAGCGCGTGGTACTCGCCGCTGCCGGCTTCCTCGACCGCCCGCTCGCGGGTCGAGATGACGACGCAGAAGCCGGCGGTGAGGATCGCGATCAGCGAGATCGAGATCGCCAGGTCGTCGAGCCGCAGGGCGCCGGTGACGAGGCTCTTGCTCTCGCCCCACTGCCAGATCAGCAGGCCCGCGGCGGTGGCCAGAGTGAGCAGCGTCAGCGTTGGCGCCGCGCGCTTGGAGGGCTTGAAGACGGCGCTCAGCAGGACGACGCAGAGGCCGACGGTGAGGGCGATGATCGGCGCGATGCCGGCGTAGTCGATGACCGGCTCGTGGAAGTTCACGGCCGTTCTCCCGGCTCGTCGATGCTGAGGGTGTCGATCGTGCCACTTCCGGCGGGAGCGCCCTGAATCAGCCGCCCGGCTTGCTTCTCCGTAAGTACGAGCTGCGCTTCCGGCGCTGGCCCGCCGGTCACGCTCGTCACCGTCTGCTGCACGGTCGGGGCGGTGCGGTGGAGGATCAGCTGTGGGTAGAGGGCGAGGCCGAGGATGCAAAGGACAAGCGGCGCCAGGACGACGCCGTCGCGCCAGCCGATCTCACGCGAGGCGATCCCGTTGTCCTGTCGCGATGCCGGGCGGTTGTGCATCGTTGCCTGGTAGAGGCGCAGCGCGTAGTAGGCCGACATCGCGACGCCGGTGATGGCGACGAAGGCGAAGACGATCTTCGCCTGGAAGAGGCCGTTGAGGATGTAGAACTCGCCGATGAAGTTGGCCGAGCCCGGCATCGCCAGGGTCGCCAGGGCGACGATCAGGAACAGCGCCGCCAGCACCGGCGCCCGCAGCGCCATCCCGCCCATCTCGCGGATGTCCTCGGTCCCGGTGCGCTCGACCAGGATCGCGACGATGACGAAGAGCGGCGCCACCACGAGGCCGTGGTTGACCATTTGCAGGATCGCGCCGTCGGCGCCGTCGGCCCGCAGGGCGAAGATCCCGGCGGTGATGAAGCCGAGCTGGGCGACCGAGGAGTAGCCGGCGATCAGTCGCACGTTGGTCTGGGTGAAGGCCATCACCGAGCCGTAGAGGATCGAGGCCAGGGCGATGACCAGGACCACCTCCTGGAATTCCACCGTGGCGTCCGGGAAGAGCGGCAGCACCACCCGCAGGAAGCCGTAGGCACCGACCTTGGCGAGGACGCCGGAGAAGACGACCAGCACCGGCAGCGGCGCTGCCCGGTAGGCGTCGGGCATCCAGCCGTGCAGGAGGAAGGCCGGCATCTTGACCAGGAAGGCGGCGACGAAGAACCAGAAGATCCAGCGCTGGCTGGCGACGTCGAGGCCCTGCTGCTGCAGCGCCGCGATCGAGAAGGTGAGGTGGCCACCGTCGGCGGAGATGATCGCCGCCGCGATCGCCGCGACCAGCATCAGCAGCGAGCCGACCAGGGTGAAGATCATCATCTTCAGCGTCGCCGCGGCCGCGGTCGGGCCGCCCTCGCGGTCGCTGCCCCAGGAGCCGAAGAGGAAGTAGAACGGGACCAGCATGAAGTCGAAGAAGAGGACGAAGAGCAGCAGGTCCTGAGCCAGGAACGAGCCCAGCGTCGCCGTCTCGGCGACCAGCATCAGGAAGAAGAAGAGCCGCGGGCGCTCCTGCGGTCGGAAGGCGGCGAAGGCCGTGCCGCCGACCCAGAGCGCGGCGGTGAGCAGGACCAGGAAGAGGTTGAGGCCGTCGATGCCGAGGCTGTAGTCGACGCCGAGGCCGGAGATCCAGGGAGTGTCGACGCTGTACTGCAGGCCGGAGCTGCCGGAGTCGAAGCCGATCGCCATCGAGATCGCGATCCCCAGCGTCGCCACCGCGCCCAGAGTCGCCCACCAGCCGGTAACCCGCTTCGGCAGAAAGAGGCCGACGATGCCGAAGGCCAGTGGCGTCCAGAGCAGCGAGTTGATCATCAGCTGGCCAGTAAGAAGTAGAGGGCGAGCCCGGCGAAGCCGGCGAGCAACAACAGCGCGTAGCTGCGCACGAAGCCGTTCTGGACGCTGCGGACGAGCCGGCCGGTGCCGCCGACCACGTCCTCGGTGCCGCTGACGAGGCCGTCGACGACGAAGCGCTCGAAGACGCGGTTGGCGAAGCGACCGACGCCCAGAACAGGCCGCACGACCAGCAGCTCGATCAGCTCGTCGAAGTACCACTTGTTGACGAACAGGGTGTAGAGCGGCCGCAGGCGCTGGATCAGGATCGCCGGGGTCGCGGGCTGGGCGACGTAGAAGAAGTAGGCGATGAAGATGCCGAGGACGGAGATCGCGGCGCCGATACCGAGGCCCTCCCAGTCGGCGCCCAGCGTCGGGTGGATCGCCGCCAGCGGCGAGTTCTCGAAGACCGGGTCGAGGAACTGGGTGATGACATCGTCGACGCCGGGGATCTGGACCAGGCCGCCGAACAGGGCGAGGAAGGCGAGCACGCCCATCGCCACCTTCATCGGCCAGGACTGCTCGGCGATGTGGTGCTCGGCGCCGGGGAAGCCGACGTCGGTGTCCTCGAGCTCGCCGGTGGCCGGATTGCGCGGCTCCTCATGGACGATGTGACCGCTGTCGATCAGGTGCTGCGCCTCCTTGCACGGGGTTCCCGGCAGCACCCGGAAGATCAGCCGGAAGGTGTAGACGGCGGTCAATAGGGCGCCGAGGTAGCCGAACACGGTGAAGATCAGGTACATGCCGCCGCGCGCCTCGGCGTAGGCGAGGATCTCGTCCTTGGAGAAGAAGCCCGAGGTGCCGGGGAAGGCGGCGAGGGCGAGGCCGCCGCAGAGCATCGCGATCGAGGTGAAGCGCATCGCCTTGCCGAAGCCGCTCATTTCGTCGATGTTCTGGCGGTTCGCCATCGCGGCGATGATCGAGCCGGCGGCCATGAACAGCAGCGCCTTGAAAAAGGCGTGGGTCATCAGGTGGAAGAGGCCGGCGCTGTAGGCGCCGATCGAGACGCCCATGATCATGTAGCCGATCTGGCTCATCGTCGAGTAGGCGATCGCGCGCTTGAGGTCGGTCATGACCAGGGCGATCGTGCCGGCGACGAGGAGGGTCGCGAGGCCGACGAAGGCGGCGATGTCGGCGGCGGTCGGGGCGAGGACGAAGAAGACGTGGGTGCGGGCGATCAGGTAGACGCCGGCGGTCACCATCGTCGCCGCGTGGATCAGCGAGGAGACCGGGGTCGGGCCCTCCATCGCGTCCGGCAGCCAGGTGTGGAACGGCAGCTGCGCCGACTTGGCGAAGGCGCCGACGAGGAGCAGCAGACAGATCGCGGTGATCGACCACTGGTTGGTCTGGAAGACCTCGGGCGCCTTCTCGAAGGCGGGGCCGAAGTCGAAGGTCCCCAGTTCGCGGAAGATCAGGAAGGCGGCGAGGACCAGTCCGATGTCGCCGACGACGTTGATCACGAAGGCCTTCATCCCTGCCCGCGTCGCCGTCGTGCGCTGGTACCAGAAGCTGATCAGCGCGTAGGAGGCGAAGCCGACGAAGGCCCAGCCGACGATCAGCAGCACGAAGTTGCCGGCGAGGACCAGCAGCAGCATCGAGAAAACGAAGAAGTTGAGGTAGCTGAAGAAGCGGTGGTAGCCCTCGTCGGATTGCATGTAGCCGTAGGAGTAGAGGTGGATCAGGGTCGAGACGCCGGTGACGACGAGAACCATGAAGACCGAGAGCGGGTCGACGTAGACGCCGAGCTTGATCTCGAGGCCGGCAGCGCTGGCGTAGGTCCAGAGCGAGGAGGCGTGGTGGCGCGCCTCGGGGTCTTCGCCGAGCAGGCAGAGCAGGGCGCCGATGCCGCAGGCGAAAGCGAGGCCGATCGCGACCGTGCCGATGACCCCGGCGACCTTTGCCGGCAGGACCTTGAAGCCGAGCGCGATCGCGATCGAGCCGAGCAGCGGCAGGAGCAGGACCAGCCAGGCCCAGCTGGTGGCGGTCATCCGCGCAGCTCCCGCAGGTCGTCGACGTCGAGCGGCAGCTTGCGGCGGAAGAGGGCGACGATCAGGCCGAGCCCGACGACGACCTCACAGGCAGCGATCACCATCACCACGATCGCGAACACCTGCCCCTGCTGATTGCCGACCATGCGGCTGAAGGCGACCAGGGCCAGGTTGCCGGCGTTGAGCATCAGCTCGAGGCAGAGCAGGATCACCATCGGGCTGCGGCGGACGAGGATGCCGACGGCGCCGGTGGTGAAGAGCAGAGCCGAGAGGACGATGTACCACTCGATGTTCACGCCGCCTCCTCGCGTTTGCGGCCGGCGAGGACGATCGCCCCGACGGCGGCGATCAAGAGCAGGATGGAGGACGCCTCGAAGGGCACCAGGAACTTCTCGAGCAGGAGGCGCCCGATGGCCGCGGGGTCTCCGAAGCCGGCGGGGACGTCAGGGCCGTGGGTCCCCAGAGCCAGCAGGGCGGAGGAGAGGACGGCGATCGAGAGCTCGACGAAGAGGGCGATCGCCAGCAGCGGCGCCAGGAAGCGCTGGCCCGGGATCGGCTCCCAGGCCGACTCGCCGCCACCACCGACGTAGGCGACGACGAAGACGTAGAGGACCATCACCGCGCCGGCGTAGACGACCACCTGGGCGGCGGCGACGAAGGCCGAGGTCAGCAGCAAAAAGAGCACGGCCAGCGAGAAGAGGTGAACTATTAGCGCCAGCACCGAGTAGAACGGATTACGCATCGCCACGACGCCGACAGCGCCACCGAGCGCGCCGATCGCGGCGATGAAAAAGAGCACCGCTTCCATCAGATCGCTCCCCTGGAGCGACCGATGGCCATCGAGCCCTCTCTCCGAGAGGTCCCGGCGGTCTGCCCAAAACCAAAGGAGAAGGAATGGACACCTACGTAATTCTGCGACGCAGCGGCTGGAAGAGCCCGGCGGAGCTGCAGGAGGCCGGCGCTCGCTCCGGCAAGGTCGCCACGGAGGAGATGCCCGACGACATCCTCTGGCTGCGCAGCTACGCCCTCGAGGAGGACGGCGGCTCGGTCGGCACCGTCTGCATCTACCAGGCGTCGAGCCCGGAGGCAATCCGCGACCACGCCGGCCGCGCCGGCCTGCCGGCCGACGAGATCATCCGCGTCGCCGACACGATCCTCGTCAACCCCGACCCCTCTTAGCGAGAGGCTCATTCGCCCTCGCTTTTCAGCGGGGTGCGCTCGATCGGCTCGGCCAGCAGCATCTCCTTGGTGAAGATGAGATTGCTGCGGTCGTAGTCGGCCATCTCGTAGTCGTGGCCCATCGTGATCGCGTCGAAGGGGCAGGCGATCTCGCAGTAGCCGCAGAAGATGCAGCGCGAGAGGTTGATCTCGTAGACGGCGGCGTAGCGCTCGCCGGCGGAGACGCGGTCTCCAGGGATGTTCTCGGCGGCGACGACGCGGATGCAGTCGGCCGGGCAGGCGGCGGCGCAGAGCGAGCAGCCGACGCATTTCTCGAGGCCGGTGTCCTCGAACTTGTGCAGTTTGTGGCGGCCGCGGAAGCGCGGGTAGACGGGGGTCTTCTCCTCCGGGTACTCGATCGTCAGCGGGCCCTCGATCAGCCGCGCCATCGTCGTCTTCAGGCCGCGCAGGGTCTCGCCGAAGGCGCGGTAGGCGCCGCCGACGCCGCCGGGCTCGGGACCGCGCTGGACCGAGACCACGTCGGCCGAGCTGAGGTAGGCGACCGCCTTCGGGTCGAAGGTCTCGCCGTTCTGGCCGGTCGCGCTCACGTCACCACCACCAGGATCGCGGTGACGAGGACGTTGAGGGTGGCGAGGGGGAGCAGCACTTTCCAGCCGAGGCTCATCAGCTGGTCATATCGCAGCCGCGGCAGCGTCGCCCTCACCCAGATGAAGACCAGGACCAGGCCGATCATCTTCGCCAGCATCCAGATCGGGTCGAGGAAGCTCGGGCCTGGCCCCATCCAGCCGCCGAGGAACATCGCCGCGGCGATCCCGGAGACGACCAGGATCTCCATGTATTCGACCAGCAGGAAGGAGCCGAAGCGCATGCCGCCGTACTCGGTCATGAAGCCCTGGACCAGCTCGGCGTCGGCCTCGGGCATGTCGAACGGGGTGCGGTTGGTCTCGGCGAAGCCGGCCAGCATGAAGATCAGGAAGCCGACGAACTGGGGCAGGATGAACCAGACCTCGCCCTGGGCGTGGACGATGTCGACGAGCGAGAGCGAGCCGCCCATCATGATCACGCCGAGCAGGGCCAGGCCCATCGAGACCTCGTAGGAGATCAGCTGCGCGGCCGAGCGCATCGCCCCGAGCAGGCTGTATTTCGAGCCCGAGGACCAGCCGCCCAGCAACAGCCCGTAGAAGGCGATCGAGCCGACGGCGAAGAAGTAGAGGATGCCGATCGGGACGTCGATCCCGTAGAGCCCGACGCCGTCCTGGACATCGCCCCAGGGGATGATCGCGAGGGCGAGGACGCCGGAGATGACCGGCAGCAGCGGCCCGAGGATGAACAGCGTCGAGACCGCGTTGGCGGGGCGGAAGGACTCCTTGGAGATCAGCTTGCCGACGTCGGCAAGCGGCTGCAGGATGCCGAAGGGGCCGACGCGGTTGGGGCCGTAGCGGTGCTGGAAACGGCCGATCAGTTTGCGCTCGACGACGGTGAGCACGGGCAGGATGCCGAAGATGACGGCGAAGATGACCAGCGACTTGAGGACCATGATCCAGGTGGCTTCGACGAAGTTGACGTCGGCGAGGGGAAGGGAGAGCAACATCAGGCGTGGACCTTGGTGATCTCGACGGAGGCCGGGGAGCCGTTGAGCAGGCCGTTGGCATTGTCCGCGGCGGTGCCCTCGATCAGGAAGCAGACGCCCTCCTGCAGGCGTTCCCTGATCGCGACCTTGGCGAGGACGACGGCTCCGTTGCTCGCGACCTCGACCGCGTCGCCATGCTCGAGGCCGAGGCGGTTGGCGTCGGCGGGGGAGAGTTCGGCGCGTTGCTGGGGCTCGAGGAACTTCAGGGGCGGGTTGAGCTCGGTGATGGGGCCGGCCCAGAGATCACGGTAGGTGCCCAGGGTGAGGGACGGGTGGGTCGAAGGCGGGAGGGCGCCCGGCGCTGAGTCGGCGGACGCGCTGTCGCGCTGAGTGTCCGGTGACTCAGCGCCGGGCGCCCTCTCAGGGCCGGGGGCCGGGGTCCCTGGCGCAGGGAGCGACGCGGAAGCCGGGGTGTCCTGCCAGCGGATTCCGCGGCCGCCGATCTCGGTGTCGGTGATTTCCGCGTAGAAGGGGACCGCCTGGGTGAGGGCGGCGAAGGCCGTGGGCTGGGAGTTGATGCCGGTGTCGTGGCCAAGAGCCGCGGAGAGCTCGCTCAGAACTTGGATGTTGGGACGGATGTCGCCGGGGCGGGAGGCGGAGGGGCGGACGCGCTGGAGGCGGCCGTCGGGGTGGGTGACGGTGCCGTCTTTCTCGGCGTGGGTCTCGAGCGGGAGGACGACGTTGGCCTTGGCCGTAGTGGCGTTCTCATGCATCGAGAAGCAGACGACGAAGTCGGCGGCGTTGATTGCAGCCTCCCAGGCCCTGGTGTCCGGGAAGTCGCGCAGCGGGTCGACCCCGAAGAGGATCAGCGACTCGAGCTCCCCCGACTCGAGCGCTGCACGGATCTCCTCGGTGGGCTTGCCGACGAGAGGTGCATTTCCCGGCGATGAGGCGGGAAATGCACTCTTCGTCTCGCCGAGGCCGGGGCCGGCGTCGGGGAGGCAGCCGGCCTCGCGCAGGCCGCGGGCGTTGGTGGTGTCGGGGATTTCGAGCAGGCCGGAGCCGTCGGTCTCGGCCAGGTTGAGCAGGGAGGCCAGCTCGAGCAGGGGAGCGGCGCCTTCGCGAGCGATCCGTTCGCCCCAGACGACGACGACCTTGCCGGCGCAGCGCAGGCTCTCGGCCAGGGGCGTGGCGACGTTGTCGACATCCGAACCGACCGCCACGGCCAGCTCGGAAAGGAAGTGGTCAGCCTGGCCGGGGGCGTAGTGGGCGATCGCCTCGGCGCCGCCGTCGAGCGCGGTCGGACGCTCGGTGGCCACAGCCAGCCGGGCGCCGTTGCGGCGGATCGCCTTGCGGATGCGGAGGTCGAGGATCGGCGAGCTGTGCAGCGGGTCGGTGCCGAGGACGAGGATCACGTCGGCGTCGTCGATGTCGCGCACCCTGGCCGAGATCTTGGGCTGGGCGAGCCGGACCAGCGCCTCGCGGCCGGGGCCGCGCGATGGCCGCGAGTCGATGTGCGGTGAGCCGAGCGCCTCGCGCAGCAGGCGCTGGACCAGGTAGCCCTCCTCGTTGGAGGCGTCGCCGACGATCGCCGCGCTGGCGCCGCCGCCGCCGCGCAGTCCCGCCGCCGCGCTCTCGATCGCCTGCTCCCAGCTCACCCTGCCGCTTTTCAGCCGCGGCCCGTCGACCCGCTTCTCGTCGGCGAACATCTCGAAGCCGTAGCGGCCGCGGTCGCAGAGCCAGCCGTCGTCGACCTCGGCGTTGTCGCGCCCCAGCACCCGTTTCACCTTCTCGTCGCGGACCGTGAAGCTGAGGTTGCACTGGCTCGGGCAGAGAGTGCAGACCGAACCGGCCTGCTCGATGTCCCAGGGGCGGGCGCGGAAGCGGTAGGTGTAGTTGGTCAGGGCGCCGACCGGGCAGAGCTCGGTGATGTTGCCGTGGAAGGGGGCGACGTAGGGGCGGTCGTCGAAGGTGCCGACGAAGGTGCGGTCGCCGCGCTCCAGCAGCTGCAGCTCGGAGTCCTCGGAGACCTCCTGGCTGAAGCGCACACAGCGGTAGCAGAGGATGCAGCGCTCGCGGTCGATCGCGACCAGCGGCGAGAGCTCGACCGGCTTCGGGAAGTGGCGCTTTTCGTCGATTACGCGGCTTTTGCCGGGGCCCCAGCCCTGCGTGATGTCCTGCAGCGGGCACTCGCCGCCCTTGTCGCAGACGGGACAGTCGAGCGGGTGGTTGACGAGCAGGAACTCGACCACCGCGCTCTGCGCGTGTTTGACCTGCTCGGTGCGGGTGTGGACGACCATGCCCTCGCGCACCGGGGTCGAGCAGGAGGTCTGCAGTTTCGGGATCCCCTCGATCTCGACCAGGCACATGCGGCAGGCGCCGACCGGCTCGCCCAGCTTCGGCTCGTAACAGAAGACCGGGATCTCGACGTCGCCCTCGCGGGCCGCGTCGTGGAGCATCTGGCCCTCGGTCGCGCTGATCTCGCGGCCGTCGATCGTGAGGGTGATCTCGCGGGCGCTCATATCGTTGCCTCGAGGGTCTCGGGCGGGCCCTGCACGACGGCGTACTGCTCGCCTTCCTCCAGCACCGAGCCGGCGTTGGCCATGACTTCCTCGAACTCGGGGCGGAACTTGCGGACCATGGCGCTGACCGGCATCGCCATCGAGTCGCCGAGCACGCAGAGGCAGTGGCCCATGATGTTCTCCTGGACCGAGCTGATGATGTCGAGGTCCATCGGCGTCGCCTCGCCGCGGACGACCCGCTCCAGCATCTTCACCGTCCAGTTGGTGCCCTCGCGGCAGGGGGTGCACTTGCCGCAGGACTCGTGGTGGTAGAAGCGCGCCGTGCGCAGCGCCATGTGCGGGATCGAGACGCGGTCGTCGGCGACGATGATCGAGCCGGAGCCGAGCATCGAGCCCGCTTCCGCCATCGCCTCGAAGCTGTAGGGGAGGTCGAGCTCGGCGGGGGTCAGGACGGGGGAGGAGGAGCCGCCGGGGTAGAAGGCCTTGATCTCGTGGCCGGGGTCGGGGCCGCCGGCGAGGCCGAAGATCAGCTCCCGGGTCGAGATCCCCAGCTCGATCTCGTAGTTGCCGGGGCGCCGCACGCCGCCGGAGATCGAGACCACCTTGGTCCCCGGCGACTGCTCGGTGCCGAAGCCCTTGAACCAGGCCGCGCCCTTGGCGACGATCCCCGGCACGTTGGAGAGCGTCTCGACGTTGTTGATCAGCGTCGGCCCGCCATAAAGGCCCTGCACTGCGGGGAACGGCGGCTTCAGGCGCGGGTTGCCGCGCTTGCCTTCAAGCGCGTCGAGCAACGCCGTCTCCTCGCCGCAGATGTAGGCGCCGGCGCCGCGGTGGACGACCAGCTCCAGGTCTCTATGACAGCCGAGGATGTTGGTCCCCAGGTAACCGGCCTCATACGCTTCCGCGACCGCGGCGTCGAGGATGTCGGCCTGGGCCGCGTACTCGCCGCGGATGAAGATGAAGGCGTGGCCGGCGTCGGCGGCGAGGGCGGCGATCGCGATCCCCTCGATCAGCTGGTGCGGGTTGCGCTGCATCAGCTCGCGGTCCTTGAAGGCGCCGGGCTCGGACTCGTCGGCGTTGCAGCAGAGGTACTTGGCCATCTCGCCGCGGGGCAGGAAGGAGGCCTTTTTGCCCATCGAGAAGCCGGCGCCGCCGCGTCCGCGCAGACCCGAGTCTTCGAGCTCTTTCAGCACCTCGTCCTGCTCCATGTCGCGGTAGGCCTTCTCCAGGGTGGAGTAGCCGCCGTAGCCCTTGTAGCCGTCGATCGTCCGCAGCGCCGGGTCCTCGGCGTGCTCGAACAGGACGCGGGTCTCGCGCGGGTCAGCCACCGGTGCCTCCCGGAGTGGTTGGATCGGTGGCGGGCCCGCCCGGCCCGGAGTCGCCGGCGAGGCCGCGCTTGGCCTGGTCCTTCTCCGGCAGCACCTCGCCGCCGGCCTTCAGCTGCTCGATCGCCGTCGCCGCCTCGGCCGGCTCCAGCGGGCCGTAGTAGCGCTGGTCGATCGAGGCCATCGGAGCGATGTCGCAGGCGCCGAGGCACTCGAAGCCGGTGATGTGGACGTCCTCGCCTTCGCCGGCCTCGTAAAAGGCCTTCAGCAGCTCGTCGCCGCCGCGCATCCAGCAGCTGATGTTGGTGCAGACCTCGATCCGGTGGGTGCCGACGGGCTCGGTGTGGAGGAGGTCGTAGAAGCTCGCCACCGACTCCAGGTAGGCCGGGGTGAAGCGCATCACTGCCGCCGCCTGGCGGATTCCCTCCGGCGTGCACCAGCCGTAGCGCTCCTGCACTGCCCACAGCGCCGGGATCGAGGCCGATTTGCGGTCTGGGTAGCGGCCCATCAGGGTCTCGATTCGCTCTTGCAGCTCGGTCGGGCAGCCGACTTCGTGCAGCTCCGGGATGCTCTCCGGGGCGCGATCGGGGACCCGGCCCTCGGTCAGGGCGGGGTCGACCGGAAGGTTCGTCGGGCTCTTCGGGTCCCAGCTCACCGGTCCACACCCCCGAGGATCGGGTCGAGCATGCCGAGACTGGCGATCATGTCGGCGACGTAGCTGCCGATCGCCATCTCGCGGAAGGCCTGCAGATTGACGAAGGAAGGGTCGCGGTAGTGGACCCGCGCCGGCTTGGCCGAGCCGTCGGCGAGGACGAAGCAGCCGAGCTCCCCGCGCGGTCCCTCGATCGCGTAGTAGACCTCGCCGGGGCCAACCCGGTAGCCCTCGGTGACGAGCTTGAAGTGGTGGATCAGCGACTCCATCGAGGTCGAGAGCTCCGAGCGCGGTGGCAGCACGTACTTGCGGTCGTCGGCGATGAACGGTCCCTCCTCCATCAGGTCCAGCGCCTGTCCGACGATCCGCGAGGACTCGACCATCTCCGCCACCCGGACCCGGTAGCGGTCGTAGTTGTCGCCGACGGTCCCGACCGGGATCTGGAAGTCGACCTCCGGGTAGGCGAGGTAGTCGAAGGTCTTGCGCAGGTCCCAGGGCTCGCCGGCGGCGCGCAGCAGCGGCCCGGTCACGCCCAGCTCCAGCAGCCGCTCGCGGGGCACGATTCCGACGCCCCGGGTCCGTTGCAGGAAGACCTCGTTGCGGTCCAGCAGCGCTTCGTACTGGCCGACCCGCACCGGCATCTCCTCGACGAAGGAGCGCAGCTTCTGCTCGAAGCCGAGTGGGATGTCCTCGATCACGCCACCGACCTGGAAGTAGCGGGTGTGCATGCGCTGGCCCGTCGCCATCTCGAAGAGGTCGAGGATCTTGTCGCGCTCGCGGAAGCAGTACCAGAGCATCGAAATCGCGCCGAGATCGAGCGCCGTCGTCCCCAGCCAGACCAGGTGCGAGTGGATCCGGTTGAGCTCGAGGAAGATCGTCCGCAGGTATTTGGCCCGGGGCGGGATCTCCAGCCCGATCAAGCGCTCGACCGCGCCGCAGAAAGCCTCCATCTGGAAGAAGTAGGAGACGTAGTCCATGCGCTCGACGAAGGGGATGACCTTCCAGTAGCTCTTGTCCTCGCAGGACTTTTCGATGCCGGTGTGGACGTAGCCGATCACCGGCCGCAGGTCGCGCACGACCTCGCCTTCGAGGTCGACGATCAGGCGCAACACCCCGTGGGTCGCCGGGTGGTGCGGCCCGATGTTGATCGTCATCACCTCTTTGGTCCGGTCCTCGTTGAGGCCCGGGGTCTTGAGCAGGTCGGTGCTGAGGCCGACTTCGGCGCTGCGCTCAGCCATATTGCCGCTCGTTGTAGGTGAAGGTGACGGGCTCGCCGCCGACGGGGAAGTCGCGTCGCTGCGGCCAGCCGACGTAGTCGTCGGGCAGCAGGATCCGGGTCAGGTCCGGATGGCCGCGGAAGACGACCCCGAAGAAGTCGAAGGCCTCGCGCTCCTGGAAGTTGGCGGTGGGAAAGAGCTCGACGCAGGAGTCGATCTCCGGCAGTGCGTCGCCGGCCGGATCGGCCAGCATCGCTTTGACCCGGATCCGCTCGACCCGGTCGCGGTTGAGCAGCTCGTAGTGGACGCCGAAGCGCGGCTCCGCCGGCAAATAGTCGGCGACGTGGAGGCTGGAGAGAAAGCCGTAGCCCTGCCCCGGCGTCTCGCGCAGCCAGGTCAGCACGTCAAAGACCTGCTCGGGGTCGACGACAAGCGCCGCCTGTTCGCGGTCGAAGGAGGTGGCAAGGACGGCCCCGGGGCGGTCGCGCTCGATTTCCCCCCGGATCAGCTCCAGTCCGGGGGCGTCAGGCAAGGGTCAGCTCCCGGGCCTTCAAGTAGGCCTCGGCGGCCTCCGGGCTGGGTTCGCTGCGGGGGCCGCCACGGGCCCACTCCTCGGTGCCGGCGGCGTTGTAGCGCCCCCGCCAGCCTTGGTCTGGATTGCCCTGGATCTTGCGCTGCAGCTTGGTGAAGCCGTAGAGGACCGCCTCCGGCCGCGGCGGGCAGCCGGGGATGTGGAGGTCGATCGGCATGAACTTGTCGGCGCCCTGGACCACGGCGTAGTTGGAGAACATGCCGCCGGAGGAGGAGCAGGCCCCCATCGAGACCGCCCACTTCGGCTCCAGCATCTGGTCGTAGAGGCGACGGACGACCGGGGCCATCTTGATCGAGACCCGGCCCGAGAGGATGATCATGTCCGCCTGGCGCGGTGAGGCGCGCAGGGCCTCGGCGCCGAAGCGGGCGAGGTCGTAGCGGGCGGTGACGACCGAGATCGGCGCCTCGATCGCGCAGCAGGCGAGGCCGAAGGTGAGCGGGAAGATGGAGTTCGACCGCGCCCAGTTCTGCAGTTTCTCGAAGGTGGTGGTGACGACCCGTTCTTCGACGTAGCGCTCGAGGTCCTCACCCTCGAGATCGCCGCGCAGCATGTCGCGGGCGGAGCGCTGCTTCGAAGCCAGAGTGCGGCGCTCTACTTCCAATCCAGGGCCCCCTTGCGCCAGACGTAGACGAAGGCGACCAGCAGCAGGACGACGAAGGTGATCAGCTCGCCCAGCACGAAGACGCTGTCGGCGCTCTTGAGGATCACCCCGACGGGGTAGAGAAAGACGACCTCGATGTCGAAGAGGATGAAGAGCATCGCCAGCAGGTAGAAGCTGACGCCGAATTTGAAGCCCTTCATCGCTTCGACCGGGATCCCGGACTCGTACGGCTCGCCCTGGCGGCGGCTGGCCGAGGTCGGCGTGGCCGGCTTCTTCGGCCCGATCAGGTGGTTGAGCATCGCGAAGACGCCGCCGACGGTGATTCCGAGGACGGCGAAGACGAGGATCGGGAGGTAGCTCTTGAGCACTGGCTGGTGGGGGTTTTGGTGCGGACGGCGCCAGGCGACCTACGCCCGTCGTTCGACGCCCGTAGCCGCTGTTATACACCCACCTTGTGACAACTTGCTACATAGTGCTTTTCCGCATCAGCAAGCCGAATCCCGACCCTTTTGGGCGGATATCGGCCCGGTTTGGCGCCCCGAGCGGGGGAGGGGGCTGATGCCCGAGGTCCACCTCGTCGTCGGCGTCGCCGTGATCCTCCTCAACCTGGTCGCTTTCGCGGTCGGTGGCGTTGCCTGGTTCCGCGACCGTCCCTCGATCCCCTTCTGGTATCTGCTGCGTGCCGCCCAGGTCTCGGTCTTCATCCAGGTCACGCTGGGGGGCCTGCTCGTCTTCGCCAACCACGAGGCGCCCGACAGCCTCCACTACCTCTACGGAATCCTTCCCCTGCTGGTCTCCTTTCTGGCCGAGGGCGCCCGCACCGGCGCTGCCCAGCGCGAGCTCGGCGAGACCGACTTCGAGTCTCTCGACGCCGGCACCCAGGAATCGATCGCGATGCAGATCGTCCGCCGCGAGATGGGGATCATGGCCGTCAGCTGCGGCGTCATCCTCTTCCTCGCCCTGCGCGCCGCCGGCACCAGCGGCGCCTTCTAGGCTTCCGGATCCTCCAGGTCGCTCCCGATTTGGCGTGCTATCCGGGCTTCCTCGGACTCACCGCGCCTTTCCAGCAGCTCCGCGAGGTTGAACGCGCCGGTGCTGCCTCCAAGCTTGATCGCGCGGCGATAGGCCTTCTCCGCACCCTCCAGATCGCCGCGTTCGGCCAGCAGCACGCCGAGGTTGGACGCCCCGGTTGGACTGCCCAGAGCGGCGGCCGTGCGGCAGGCATCCTCAGAACCTTTCAGGTCTCCCTTCTCTTTCAGCAGGAGGCCGAGGTGGAACGCGCCGACTGGACTGCCGAGCGCAGTGGCCTCGCGATAGGCCGCCTCCGCTTCCACCGGGTCCCCTTGCTGCTCCAGCAGCACGCCGAGGTTGGACGCGGCGATCCCACTGCCCAACTCCGTCGCTTCGCGGAAGGCATCGATCGCGCCGGCGGGGTCGTCCCGGTCGAGCAACTCGACGCCCCGGTCGAATGCCACCTCACCCTCCCGCTCCGACGGCGGTTCCTTCTCCAGCTCCGCGAGCGCGGCCTCGACGTCCTCCCCCAGTTCGCCCGCCCTCTGCAAGGCGCCCCTTGCTCCCGCGAGATCCCCTCTCTCCAAGCGGGATAGTCCAAGGATGAGCGCGCTTCCCCCGTCGCCGAGCTCGGCGGCTTCGGCGAAGGCAGTCTCCGCCGCCTCCTCTTCTCCCTGTTTCTTCAGCAGCCGCCCGAGGTTGGCGGCGCCGGTCGCCTCGCCCATCTTCGCGGCCTTGCGGAAGGCAGCCTCCGCGCCCTTTGGGTCCCCGAGCGCGTCGAGCACCCCACCGAGATTGGCCCAGGCGCCACTGAGGTTTTCCAGTTCGATTGCCTGACGGAGGGCGGTCTCCGCTTCCTCGAGCTCTCCCAGTTTCCAAAGCAGCACTCCCAGGTTGGAGGCGCCCGCCGCGCTGTTCATGGCCGCGGCCCTGCGGAAGGCCTTCTCCGCCCCCTCGAGGTCGCCTTTGCCCTGCCTCAGCACGCCGAAGTTCACGTTCGCAACGGCCGCGACCTGACTGTCTTCGCCTTTGCTCGCGGCGGCCAGGGCTCGCTCGGCGTCGTGCTCCCGGCCTTCGAGGTAGGCGACGCCGCCGACGTCGAAGAGCTGGCCCGGGTCGTCGGTGTCGAGCGCCTGCTGCCATGCCGCATCCGGCGGCGGCGGGATGTTTGGATCCTCGGCGACGTGGGCCACTATGTAGTCGAAAGCCTGAAAGGACTCGCTGCCGCTGAGCAGGGAGATGGTCCCCGCCACCGGCTCGAGCGCCCACTTGAGTCCGGAGTCGAACCGCTCGTCGGTGGTCTCGCCCTGCTTGAGGTAAGTGGGCCAGAGCTCGCGCAGCGTCTTCTTGTCAATCGGATCGGTGCGTCCGCAAAGCGACCAGTCGACGGCGGCGCGGACGACGGCAACCCCCTCCTCCGATACCGGCTCTCCCATCCCATGCTGCTTGGAGTCGAACTTGGTTTCCAGCTTTGGAGCGGCCACCAGTGCGGCGGCCAGCCCGTAGTCGGCAATGGCCCCCCGATCCTGCTCCGGGAGGTTCGCGGGCAGGTGGGTCAGCTCGGCGGGACTGGTCGGCCCGAGCCCCACCCTCTCCGCAAAGGAGAGGATCGTTTCGGCGAGGACGCTGAACTCGTTGGTCTTCTTGTCGCGAACACGTTCACCCCCCTTGCCGCCATAGGTGGCGACGACGATCGCACCCCAATTGTCATGCCATTCGCGGACCGTGTCGAGGGTTACGCCGTCGGCGACAAAGACCTCGAGGTCGTCGAGCCAGACCACGTACCGTTTGTCGGCCTCTCGTCGCAGCTGACCCGGCTCGAGCAGGGTCTGTACGGCAGCCCCGTCTCGGGGGGCGACGAGGACCAGGTTTTGGCCTTCGGCTTCGACCCGAACCAGTGACTCGTAGAGAGTGCGGGACTTACCCACCTTCGGGGGCCCATGCACGACGACGATCCATTTCTCGTCCCGGTTGCCGTCGAGCGCGCTCCGGACCGCCGCGTTCAACGAGGCGTCGACGCTTCTGGGTACGTAGGTGGGAATGTCACCCTTCCCCGGCAGGATCCGCAGGGCCGCAGGGTCGACGCCGATAGCGGTCGCGGCTATCCGGTGAACCGGCGCGACCGGCACTCGAACCAGGCGCTCGGACGCCTCCCGGTCCTGCTTGCCCTCGGCACGTGACCGGGCGATCTGGACGACGATGCAGACCACAGCCGCGACGGCGCCGATGCAGAGCACTCCGATCAGCAGCTCCGTCCAGCCAAGGATTCCGAACAGGGTCGCAAGGGTGCCGGTCGCGGATACAACCGTTACCAAAGGCGCTTCTCGCCGCGCCCATGCCCTCGCGGCTACCGACCCACTCATGGGCGCACTGTAACGATCTTCAGACGATTGCCCAACGCATAGCCGTTCGTGCTGCACGGGGCTGACGAGGGGTCGAAAGTCACCGTACGGTCCGGCTGCCCCGATCCCTATCGATCTGCACAATGGCGACAATCGCGAAGAGGGCACCGGTGGCGAGGTGGAAGATCGCGTCGGACTTGTTGTTGGGAAAGGTGAAGACCCAGGCGGGCTGCTGGTCGAAGAGCGCCCAGATGCCGGTCGCGAACAGCGCGCCGGCGGCGTAGATCGCGTAGTAGAGCGCCCACTTCGGCCGCAGCGCGAAATAGAAGGCGGGCCCGAACAGCAGCAGCCCGGCCAGTGCGTGGTAGCCGTTGAAGTCGACTCCCAGCACGCGCTCGGTCGGGGCGTTCTCACCCAGCGAGAAGTTCGGTTCGGCGATGAGCCCGGCCAGCGCCCAGAGCAACTGCAACGCGGCGAGAATCACGATCCCCTTCTGCGCGAAGGTCCACTGTGCCCGCGGTGCGGTTGCCGCCTCCATGGTGGCTGAGACTACCGCCGGGGCGGCTCTAGTCGGTGATCCGGAACGCCGGGTGATCGGGGGCGACGCGGCGCAGCTCCTCGTCGCTGGAGTCGGGACCGACGCCGTCAAAGAAGGCGCCCACCTCCCACTTCCACTTCTCCAGGTAGGCGCGGAGGAGGGCAGGGCGCTCGGCCTCGGGGACCTCGGTCGCGCGGAACTCCTCGACCTTGCGGCCGCGGACCAGGCGGCCGCCGCCACTGACCCGCATGTTGCGTACCCACTGAGTGTTGCCGCGGGGGGAGACGAGGTAACGGTTGCCGTCGAGCTCGAGCGGGTTGACCGGCGTCTGTCGCCACTCGCCGCTCTTGCGACCCTGGACTTCCAGTACCCGCGAGCCGGCGATGCTGACGCCGAGCCGGGTCAGCCCGGCGACGAGCCCGTTGAAGATGTTCTTCGTGAACCAGCCAGGTTGCTGGAATCGCGGCCGATCGCTCATGTGTCGAGTGTGGCAGGGATAGGCTGCGCCGATGCTGGATCACGTCGGCATCGAGGTCAGCGACTACGAGCGCAGCAAGTCGTTCTACGAAGCGGCACTGGCGCCGCTCGGGGTGACGCTGCTGATGGAGTTCCAGTCGGCGAACGCGGGCTTCGGCGGGGACACCGAGCACGGGCCGAAGCCCTACTTCTGGATCCACTCCCGCGGCCGCACCGTCGTCAGCGGCGCCCACGTCGCCTTTGCCGCCAGCGACCGCGACAGCGTCGACGCCTTCCACGCCACCGCCATCGCCGCCGGCGGTCGCGACAATGGCGCCCCCGGCCCGCGCCCGATCTACCACCCCGGCTACTACGGCGCCTTCGTCCTCGACCCCGACGGCAACAACGTCGAGGCCGTCTGCCACCGGGCTTAGCTCTTTCTTGCGTTCTGCAAGGCCCTTGCGATCGCCAGCGGCTGCGACTGACGCTCGCGGCCTCAGCCCAACGGCCGGTACTCGCCGCCGTAGAAGACCAGCGGCGCCCCCTCGCTCGTCTCCAGGCCACGGACCTCGCCGGTGACGATCACGTGGTCGCCGGCGGCGATCACGTCGCGCAGGTCGCAGGCGATCCAGGTGAGGGCGCCGTCGATCGCGGGGAGGCCGTCGCGCTCGCTCCAGGCGACCCCCGCCCACTTCTCGGGCACCGGCGCCTTGGTCGCGAAGGCGCGGGCGATCGGCTCCTGGCCGGCATGGAGGACGCTGATGCCGAAGCGGTCGGCGGCCTGGACGGCGAGCAGGGTGCGGGAGCCGCGGTCGAGGCAGGCGAGCATCAGCATCGGCTCGATCGAGAGCGAGCAGACCGCGTTCGCGGTCGCTCCGGCCGGCCCGTCGGCGCCGCTGGCGGAGACGATCGTGACCCCGGTTGGCAGGCTCGCCATGGCGGCGCGGAATCGGGCTGGATCGGGCGGCGGCATCGTCAGAAGATCGGGATCGGCTCCAGACAATATGATGCGCGCCGCGTGCGCCCTGTACTGCTCATAAGCATGGTTGTTGCCGCCGCCCTCGGCCTCACGGCCTGCGGATTCGGCGAGGAAGGGATCTCGGTCTCCAAGGACGACCCCAACCACGGGGGCGCCGTTCTCTTCGCCACCCACTGCTCCGGCTGTCACACGCTGAGCGCCGCCGGCACCCAGGGCAGTGGCAATCGCGGCGAGCGCACGCAGGGCCCGAACCTCGACCAGCGAACCGAGAGCTATGACGACGCGCTCTACGCGATCCAGAACGGCGGTTTCTCCGGCGCGATCATGCCCCAGAACATCGTCGTCGGCGAGGAGGCCGAAGCCGTCGCCCGCTTCCTCGCCGAGTACGCCGGCAACGAAGCCGAATCCTCGCCGCGCCCCGGCGAGACCCCCTAGCGCGAGCGCGACATGCTTGACCTGAAGCTGATCCGCTCCGATCCCGAGCGGGTCAAGGCCGCCCTTGCCCGCCGCGGTGCCGCCGAGCAGGTCGACGAGCTGCTCGCCCTCGACGCCCGCCGCCGCCGGCTGTTGCCCGAGGTCGAGAGCGCCCAAGCGGAGCGCAAGACCCTCTCCAAGCAGATCGGCGAAGCCAGGCAGGCGGGCGGCGACGCCGAGCAGCTGATGGCGGCCGTGCAGGGGCTGAAGGAGAAGATCGAGTCCGGCAAAGGGGAGCTGGAGCAGGTCGAGGCCGATCTCAACCGCCTCGTGATCTCCCTGCCCAACCTGCCCGACCCCGACGCGCCGGAGGGGATGACCGAGGACGACGCGGTCGTCCTGCGCGAGGTCGGCGAGCGCCCCGAGTTCGACTTCGAGCCGCGCGACCACCTCGACATCGGCACCGAGCTGGGCCTGATCGACATGGAGGCGGCGGCCCGCCTCTCCGGCTCCCGCTTCGCCTACCTCAAGGGCGACCTGGTGATGCTGGAGCTGGCCCTGGTCCGCTTCGCGATCGAGCTGGCCCGGGCCGAGGGCCACGAGCCGGTGGTGCCACCGGTCCTGGTCCGCGAAGAGGCGCTGGAGGGAACCGGCTTCCTGCCCGGCGATCGCGACCAGATCTACGAGATCCCCAAGGACGAGCTCTTCCTCGCCGGCACCTCCGAGGTGGCGCTGGCCGGGCTCCACGCCGACCAGATCCTCGACGCCGCCGAGCTGCCGCTGCGCTACTGCGGCTTCTCGACCTGCTTCCGTCGCGAGGCCGGCGCCGCCGGGCGCGACACCCGCGGCATCTTCCGCGTCCACCAGTTCGACAAGGTCGAGATGTTCTCGTTCGTCGAGCCCTCCGAGTCGGCGGCTGAGCACGAGCGGCTGCTGGCGATCGAGGAGCGGATCCTCGGCGAGCTGGAGATTCCCTACCGGGTGGTCAACGTCGCCGTCGGCGACCTCGGCGCCCCGGCCGCGAAAAAGTACGACTGCGAGGCCTGGATTCCCAGCCAG
The DNA here is from genome assembly GCA_963811375.1 of uncultured Solirubrobacterales bacterium. Taxonomy (GTDB): domain Bacteria; phylum Actinomycetota; class Thermoleophilia; order Solirubrobacterales; family 70-9; genus VAYN01. The sequence goes on along the minus strand of CAWEQY010000007.1, from coordinate 128,163 downwards.
GAGCGCTACCGCGAGCTGACCTCCTGCTCGAACACGACCGACTACCAGGCGCGGCGCCTCGGCTGTAGGTATCGGGCCGCCGATGGCGAATCTCCCCAGGCAGTGCACACGCTGAACGGGACGGCGGTGGCGGTGGGAAGAACGATGATCGCGCTGATCGAGAACAGGCAGGACCGGGACGGCGGCTTCACGCTACCCAAAACTTTGCATAAGTACGGCGCTCCTGAGAGAATCGCGCCGCAATGAGCGAAGAACAGACGGGGATCTTTACCCGGTATTGCATATCGCGCCGGCGAGGCGACGCGGCGTCATGAATTCGAGCGTGCGCGAAGCGAGGCGCGTCGTCCTCTGCGACGACCACGAGATCGTCCGCGAGGCGATCAAGGCGCGGATGGCGAATTCGAGCGTCGTCGAAATCGTCGGCGAGGCCGGCAACGGCCGCGATGTGGTCGACGTCGTCAAAGAACTCGAGCCCGACGTCCTCATCATCGACGTCGAGCTGCCCAAGCGCGACGGGATCGAGGCGACCAAGGAGGTGCTCAAGGTCAGGCCGCGGACCAAGGTCATCATCTTCACCGCCCACGCCCAGCCGGACCTGCTGGCTCTGGCGCTGCGCGCCGGTGCTTCCGGCTACGTGCTGAAGTCGGCCCCGGCCGAGGACATCGCCCGCGCCGTCAAAGCGGTCACCGGCGGTGGCACCTTCCTCGGCGGCGACTTCGCCGGCGGCAAGCCCTCGGAGGTGGAGAAGCTGTTGGAGCTCTCTCCGCGCGAGCGCCAGATCCTCGAGCTGCTGGCCGAGGGGCTGCGGGTGAAAGAGATCGCCGAGCGGCTGGCGCTGAGCCCGGCGACCGTCCACACCCACGTTCGCAACGCGATCGGCAAGCTCGAGGTCGACACCCGCACCGAGGCGGTCGCGCTTGCCGTGCGCTTCAACTACCTCGGCGCCGGTGGCGCCGTCCAGCAGTAGCGCCCCGCTACTTCTTCTCCAGCTCCAGGGCGCAGCCGTTGATGCAGTAGCGCTGTCCGCCCCTGTCCGCCGGCCCGTCGTCGAAGACGTGCCCGAGGTGGGCGTCGCAGGCTTTGCAGACGACCTCGGTCCGCTTCATGAAGAGGCTGTTGTCGGGCCGCAGCTCGACGTGCTCGAGATTGGCCGGCTCGGTGAAGCTGGGCCAGCCGGTGCCGGAGTCGAACTTGGTGTCGGAGGAGAACAGCTCGGTGCCGCAGCCGACGCAGCGGTACATGCCCTCGCTCTTCTCGTCCACGTAGGGACCGGTGAAGGCGCGCTCGGTGCCGCCCTTGCGGGTCACCTCGAACTGCTCCGGCGTCAGCTGCTGCGCCACTCCTGCTCGGATTTCTCAACCTTCGTCGCCATCGTTCTCCTTTCGTCTCTTGTCACCAGGGTACGCCCACTTCCTTACGTGCCGGTGACGGCGTGCGGCGGGTCTGACTTCCCGTCGATACATGGCGTTCGAAGTCGATGCGGCGGCGACCTAGGATGGCGGCGTGCCCGAGCCTTCTATGAGCCCGATGGCGATCACTACCTCGCCACCGAGCTGACCCGCGGCCCCTGGGACCCCGGCGCCCAGCACGCCGGGCCGCCGGCGGCGCTGCTGGGGCGGGAGATCGAGCGGCTGCCCGACGCCGAGGAGTTCCAGGTCGGCCGGGTCACCTGCGAGATCCTGCGCTCGGTGCCGATCGCCCCGGTCCGGGTCGCGCGCCCGGATCCTGCGCCCCGGCCGCCGCGTGCAGCTGGTCGAGGCGGAGCTGAGCGACGAGGCCGGCGAGCCGCTGATGCGCGCCAACGCCTGGCGGCTGCGCACCGCCCCGGTCGAGATCCCGCCCGAGGCGATGGCCGCCGCCGAGCCGCCGCCCGGGCCCGAGCAGGGGCGCCGAAGTCGAGTTCTTCCCGACCGGGCAGGAGCTCGGCTACCACTCGGCGATGGAGGTCCGCTTCGTCAAGGGCGAGCTTCATCGAGCCCGGGCCGGCGACTGGTCTGGCTGCGGATGCGCCAGCCGCTCGTCAGCCGGCGAGGAGCCCTCGCCGCTGCAGCGGGTGCTGGTCGCCGCCGACGTCGGCAACGGCGTCAGCGCCAGCCTCGACTACCAGCGATATCTCTTCATCAACGTCGACCTCACCGTGCACCTGGAGCGGATGCCGGTGGGGGAGTGGGTCTGCGTCGACGCCCAGACGCTGCCGCAGCCGAGCGGCAACGGCACCGCCGAGTCGGTGCTCTCCGACGCGCGTGGCCGGATCGGCCGCGCCCTGCAGACGCTGCTGATCGCCCAGCGCTAGCCGCGGCTGGCGACCAGGGCACGGCTGCGGGGCTGGTCGCGAGCGCGATCAGGGTGGCGGAGCCGAGGGCGATCGCGGCGGCGAGCAGATAGGCGCCCTCGTAGCTCGCTCAGCGCCGCGGCGGCGCCGGCCAGCGGCGCTCCCGACCCGACCCCGGCGTCGAAAAAGGCGGTGAAGGTGCCAAGCGCGGCGCCGCGGCGGGCTTCGGAGACCTGGTTGACGACGATCAGCGATAGCGAGGGGTAGAGCAGGGAGAAGGCGGCGCCCATCGCCAGCGCGCCGGCGATCGCCACCGGCAGGCTCTGGGCGAAGGCGATCGTGGTCAGGCCGACCGCCTCGACCAGGGCGGCGGCAACCGCCACCCGCGCCGGGCCGACCCGGTCGGGCAGGTCGCCACCGACCAGCCGGGTCAGCACGACCATCGTCGCGAAGGCGCCGAAGACCAGCGCCCCGTGGCCGACGCCGCGCTCTTCGAGATGGAGGACGACGAAGGTGGCGACCGCGGCGTAGCCGATCGAGCCGAGGGCGAGGGCGGCGCCGGGCACCACCGCCTCGCGGGCGATCAGCGAGTGGTGCTCGTGCTCGAGCCACTTGCCGGGGCGGAAGGGGTCGGGGACCCGGGTCGCGATCAGGGCGCCGAGCAGCGGCGTCGCCCCGGCGAAGACCCAGACCGCCGTGTAGCCGGCGCCGTGCTTGATCAGCTCGCCGAACAGCGGCCCGATGCTGAGCCCGGACCAGACCGCGAGGCCGTAGAGGCCGATCACCCGGCCGCGTCGGGCGGCCGGCGCCAGGTCGACGATCCAGGCCGAGCCGGCGGTGAAGACCGTGCCCTCGCCGGCGCCCAGCACCAGCCGCGCCGCGATCAGGCCGCCGACGCCGAGCGGCAGCAGGTAGAGGAAGCCGCCGGCGGCCATCAGCAACGAGCCGATCAGGACCGCCGGCTTGCGCCCGCGGCGATCGGCGAAGCGGCCGGCGAAGGGGCGCAGCAGCAGACCGGTGATCGCGTAGGCGCCGATCACGATGCCGACCGCGACCTTGCCCTCGCCGAGCGGGCCGTCGCACGTAGCGCGGCAGCACCGGCAGCACGGCGCCGACCGCGAGCAGGCCGCAGAAGGTGACCGCGAAGAGGCCGGCGAAGGCGAGCGCCGGGCCGGGCGATTGGCCGGCGCCTCGGCGCCCGGTGGCTCACCGCAACAGGCCGGCGAGGTCGTCGACGACGTGGTCGGGCGGCGGCTCGGCGGCCTGCCGCCTGCTCGCGCTGGTGGTCCCGCTGCGGACCAGGATCGTCTCCAGGCCGGCCCGCCGGCCGCCCTCGATGTCGGAGGAGATGCGGTCGCCGACCATCGCCACTCGCAGGGGATTCCGCGCTGCCTTTTCCGCGATATGTGGGCTTGGGGAACCACGGTCGAGGGCGGCGAGCGCCAGCTCGAACAGGTGACGCTCCGGCTTGCCGGCGATCTCGGCGATGCGCCCGGAGGCGGTCTCGACCGCGGCCAGGATGGCGCCGGTCCCGGGCCACTCGCCGCCGGGCATCGGCATCGTCGGGTCGCGGCTGGTGCCGATCAGGGCGGCGCCACGATCGAGCGCCCGCTTCGCCGTCAGCAGCGCCTCGTAGTCGAAGTCGCGGTGGCCGGAGACGACGACCACGCTGGCCTCGCGCCCCGCCTCGCCCTCGAGCACGGTTACTCCAGCGGCGGCGACCATGTCCTTCAGCGGCGCGCGGCTGATCACGAAGGCGCTGCCGTCCGGTCCGGCGGCCTCGTGCGGCCAGGCGGGCGGCGACCATGCCGGCGGTGACGATCTGGTCCGCGCCGACGTCGACGCCCATCTCCGTCAGCCGCTCGGCGTAGGCAGCGGGCGGACTGGCCGGGTTGTTGGTGACGAAGACGATCCGCTTGCCCGCCGCGAGCAGCGCCGCGCAGCGCCTCCGATCGCCCCCGGCACCGGCTCGCGGCCGATCCAGACGACCCCGTCGAGGTCGATCAGAAGTCCGTCGAAGTCGTCGGCCAGGGCCACGGGCCGCAGGCTATTGCCTCGATCTCGATACGGTGCAATTAGTGAGTACGAACGGACAGGTTGTGGTCGCCACCGACCTGACCCGCCGCTACGGCGAGGGCGATGCCGCCGTCGACGCGCTGGCCGGGGTCAGCACCGCCTTCGAGCGCGACCGCTTCACCGCGATCATGGGCCCCTCGGGCTCCGGCAAGTCGACCCTGATGCACATCCTCGCCGGGCTCGACAAGCCGACCGGCGGCAAGGTCGAGCTCGACGGGGTCGAGATCACCGCGCCTCGACGACGGCGAGCTGACCAAGCTGCGCCGCGACAAGCTCGGCTTCGTCTTCCAGTTCTTCAACCTGCTGCCGGTCCTGACCGCCGAGGAGAACCTGGTGCTGCCGCTCTCGATCGCCGGCCGCAAGCCCGACCAGGCCTGGGTCGACCAGCTGATCCACACCGTCGGCCTCGAGGACCGCCGCACCCATCGCCCCTCCGAGCTCTCCGGCGGCCAGCAGCAGCGCGTCGCCGTCGCCCGCGCCCTGGTCTCCAAACCGGCCGTCGTCTTCGCCGACGAGCCGACCGGCAACCTCGACTCCAAGGCCAGCGCCGACGTCCTCGACCTCCTGCGCCAGGCCGTCGACGAGTTCGGCCAGACGGTGATCATGGTCACCCACGATCCCGTCGCCGCCGCCCACGCCGACCGCTTGATCACGCTCCGCGACGGCAAGCTCGTCCAGGACGGCGCCCCGGGCTCCGCCGACGACGTGATCGAGCTGATGAAGCAGCTTGACTAGCCTCGCCCTCAAGAGCCTCTGGGCCCGCAAGGTCCGGGCTCTCGGGACCACGTTCGCGGTCATCATCGGCGTCGCCTTCGTCGCCGGCAGCTTCATCCTCACCGACACGATCTTCGCCGCCTTCGACGAAATCTTCAGCGAGTCGCTGAGCGGCACCAGCGTCGTCGTCACCGCCGAGAACCCGGTCGAACAGGACAACGGCGAAGTGCCGACGATCAGCGCCTCGCTGCTGCCGCGGATCCAGAGGACGCCGGGGGTGAAGCTGGCGGCGGGGGCGATCTTCACGCCGGGCGGGTTCTTCGACTCCGACGGCGACAAGATCGGCAACAAATTCGCCCCCAAGTTCATCTCCTCGACCCTGCCGGGCGAACTCGAGTCGCTCACCTACGTCGACGGCCACCGCCCGCGTGGCCCGACCGAAGCCTCGATCGACAAGGCGGCCGCCGACAGCGCCGGCCTCGAGCTCGGCGAAGACATCGAGCTGATCGGCCAGGGCAGCGCCAGGAAGTTCCGCCTGGTCGGGTTCACCCAGCTCGGCAGCGCCTCCTTCGGCGGCGCCAGCATCGCCCAGGTGACGCTGCCGGTCGGCCCAGGCGCTGACCCACAAGCTCGGGCGCTTCGACCAGATCTCGGTCGCTGCCGCCGACGGGATCTCGCCGGCGCTGCTGAAACGGCGGATCAAGGCCGAGATGCCGCCCGGGGTGCGGGTCGAGACCGGCAAGGAAAGCGCCGACCGCAGCTCCGAAGAAATCCGCGACAACCTCAGCTTCCTCCAGACCTTCCTCCTCGTCTTCGGCTTCATCGCCGTCTTCGTCGGCTCCTTCCTGATCTTCAACACCTTCTCGATCACCGTCGCCCAGCGGGTCTCCGAGTTCGGGATGCTGCGCACGCTGGGCGCCTCGCGGCGGCAGATCCTCACCACCGTGATCGTCGAGGCGCTGGCGATCGGCCTGATCGGGGCCGTGATCGGCGTCGCCGGCGGCTTCCTGATCGCGCTCCTGCTGCAGGCGCTGCTGGAAGCGTTCGAAATCGACCTGCCGACCACCGACCTGGTGATGAAGTCGCGCACGATCGTCGTCTCGCTGCTGGTCGGCGTCGTCGTCACCTTCGTCTCCTCGCTGATTCCGGCCCTGCGCTCGACCCGGGTGCCGCCGATCGCCGCCCTCCACGCCTTCGCCCCGGCGCCGACCCGGCGCCGGCGGCTGGTCTACCTGGCCTTCTCGATCCTGCTCGGCGTGCTCGGCCTGGCGATGGTCCTGATCGGCCTGCTCGGCGACGCCGACGCCGGCGCGGCGGCCGGGCTGATGGGCGGCGGCGCGGTCGTGATCGTGATCGCGGTCTCGCTCTTCAGCCCGCGCCTGGTGCCGCCGCTGGCCGCCGTCGCCGGCTGGCCGCTGGAGCGGCTGCGGCGCCTGCTCGGCCGGCTCGCGCGCGAGAACGCCCAGCGCAACCCCAGCCGCACCGCCGTCACCGCGGCGGCGCTGATGATCGGCCTGGCCCTGGTCGCCTTCGTCACTCGTCTTCTCGGCCGGGACTGAAGAGCTCGGTCGCCCAGGTCGTCGACGAAAACTTCGCCGGTGGCTCTGGTGATCCAGAACAGCGACGGCTTCTCGCCGATCCCCAACGGCACCGCGAGGGCCGCCCGCAAAGTCCCGGGCGTGGATCTGGTCGCGACGATCCGCTCGGCCCAGGCGAAGCTGGTCGGCAACGGCGCCGGCGCGCCGCTCTCGGCACCGACCCGCGACATCGAAGAGGCGGTCAGGGTCGAGTGGGAGAAGGGCGGGCCCGCCGATCTGCGCGACCTCGCCGACGACCAGGCGATCCTCTCCGATTCTTTCGCCTCGGAAAACGACCTCGAAGTGGGGGATCGCTTCCGCCTGCTCAGCCAGACCCGCAAGCGGCCCAGCTTCGAAGTGGTCGGCGAGTTCTCCTCCAAGCTCGGCGTCTTCGGCAGCGTCCTGATCACCCAGCCGGCGCTGGCGCGTGAATTCGGCCAGACCCAGGACACGACCGACTTCGTCAAGACCGCGCCCGGAGCCGACGCCGCGCAGGTCCAGGCGCTGCTGACGAAAGTGGTCGAAGTCGCCTTCCCCACCGCCGAAGTCCTCAACCAGCAGGAACTGAAGGAAAGCCGGGAAAAGCAGGTCGACTCAGCTCGTCAACCTGATCTTCGCCCTGCTGGCGCTTGCCGTCGTGATCTCCCTCTTCGGGATCGCCAACACGCTGGCGCTCTCGATCCACGAACGCACCCGCGAGCTGGGGATGCTGCGGGCGATCGGGATGTCGCGCCGCCAGGTGCGGACGATGATCCGCTACGAGGCGGTGATCACCGCCCTGATCGGGGCGATCCTGGGGATGGTCCTCGGTGTGATCTTCGCGGCGCTGATCGCGCAGCCGCTGAAGGACGAAGGCTTCACGCTCTCCTACCCGGTCGGATCGCTGGTCGTGCTGCTCGTCCTGGCCGCGTTGGCCGGCGTGGTGGCGGCGATCTTCCCGGCCCGCCGCGCCTCCAGGCTCGACGTGCTCGAGTCCCTCCAGTACGAGTAGCAGCCGAGGCGCGACGCGGCGCGAGTGCGAAGTCGATCTGCATTTCTTTCGTGGACCACGGCATGGCCTTTGCCGCGGGCAATCAGCCAGCGGTTGACCGGGACCGCGACGGCGCCGGCAACGACCAGGGAGAAGGCGAGGCTGCCCCAGAACAGCGGCGAGCCGAGGCCGGCTCTCCATCGCCCGGGGATCGGCCAACATGATCGCGTTGTCGACGATCTCCATCGTCGCGATGCTGAGCGTGTCGGAGGCGAGCGCGATCGGGACCACCGCCGCGAGCGCCAGCCCGGCGCGCAGCAGCGGCAGGCTGGTCAGGGCGTAGCCGAAGAGGAAGGCGAGGGCGACCGAGAGGGCCACGGTCGCCGAGGTTGGAGAAGCCGGCGGCGGTCCCGATCGCCATCCCGGCGACCTCGCCGATCGCGCAGCCGGTCAGGCAGTGCAGCGTGGCGCTGACGGCGACCGCGGTCAGCGCCGCACCCTCGGTCGGCATCGCGTGCGGTGCGCGTGCGACACGGGACTCAGGGCTGCGGCGCCAGGCCCATCCGCAGCGCCCCTGCCGCCTCCAGCATCGCCCCGCGGGCGGTGCGGCTGATCGCGGTCAGGTTGGCGAAGCTGTGGATCAGGCCGGAGTGGCGGCGCAGCGCCACCTGGACGCCGGCCTCGCGCATCCGCAGTGCGTAGGCCTCGCCCTCGTCGCGCAGGGGATCGAAGCCGGCGGTGGCGACGTAGGCGGGCGGCAGGCCGGTCAGGTCGGGCGCCAGCAGGATCGAGACCCGCGGGTCGGTGGCGTCGGTGCCCGGCGGCAGGTAGTAGGCGCTCGAAGGTGTCCATGTCGCCCTTGGTCAGCAGGAAGCCCTCGGCGAACAGCTTGCGCGAGGGCAGGTCGCCGGCCGAGTCGGTCGGCGGGTAGATCAGCAGCTGCATCGCCGGCATCGCGCCGCCCCCGGCGCGCGCCAGCAGGCTGACCACGGCGGCGAGGTTGCCGCCGGCACTGTCGCCGCCGACGGCGATCCGTGCCGGGTCGACGCCCAGCCCGGCGGCGTTGGCGGTGGCCCAGGCGAAGGCTGGCCCAGGCGTCTTCGACCGCGGCGGGGAAGGGGTGCTCGGGGGCCAGCCGGTAGTCGACCGCGAGCACCGCCGTGCCGGCCGCGGCGGCGAGGAAGCGACAGACGCCGTCGTGGGTATCGAGGTCGCCGATCACCCAGCCGCCGCCGTGGAAGTAGATGGTGCAGCGGCGCCGGAGTCTCGGCCGGCAGCCCGCCCGGGACGTAGAGCCGGGCCGGGATCGGCCCGCCCTGGCCGGGTATCTCCAAGGCCTCGACCCGTGCCATCGGGATCGGCGGCCGGGCTGCCGGTCGCTTCGGCCTCGACCCGGGCCGAGATCCGCGCCTCCCCGACGCTCATGCCGCTCAGGAACGACTGGCTGTCGGCCAGCTCGGCCAGCCGGATCAGGGCGTGAATGTCGCTCGCCAGCGTCTGCCCGTCGAGGCTCCGGGGCTTCCCGAACAGGCGCCGCTGCAGCTGCGGCGACAGCCCGCAGGCGGCCTTGAGGACTCGGTGCTCGGCGCGTGGAGAGAGGCGGGGGAGGGAGGCCATCGACGGGAGTCAGGCTATGCCAATCGGTGCCGGCGGGGGGAGAATCCAGGCCCGTCGACCCCTTACCGCCGGGTGAGATCGCTCTTGGTCCTCCTCCTGGCATCGCTCCTCACCCTCGCCTTCTCGATCTCCCCGGCGGGGCGGTCCTCCCAAGCCGGGGCCGCGCCCGGCTCGGGGGCGGTCAATGCGCACAGGGCGCCGCCGCTGCAGGCCGAATGCGCCGTGCCCCGCACGCTGCACCTGCAGCGCTTCGAGGATGGCTCGGCCCGGCTCGAGTGCGCCGGCCGCGCGCTGGTCCGCATCTCGGTTCCCCGCTGAGCCGGGCGCCCGCTCGTCACGGGTCCGAACGTCACGCCCACGGGGCCGATGGGCCGGCTACGGTTGTCGAGCGCAATGGAGGCGATGGCAACAGAGGCAGCTGCGACGATCGCCCCGGCGGCCGTCAAGGGCCTTCCCCCCGGCCCGCGGATGCCGCGGGCACTGCAGACGGCGATCTGGTCGCGCCAGGCGCAGTGGATGCTGGAGCAGAGCCGGGCGCGCTTTGGCGACATCTTCACGATCAAGATCGCCCACGAAGAGACCTGGGTGATGCTCTCCGACCCCGAGCTGGTCAAGCAGGTCTTCACCGGCGACCCGCGCGTCTTCCACGCCGGCGAGGGCAACCAGATCCTGCGCCCGATCCTCGGCGAGAACTCGATCCTCGTCCTCGACGAGAAGCCGCACATCGGCCAGCGCCGGCTGCTGCTGCCGCCTTTCCACGGCGAGCGCATGCAGGGCTACGGGGAGACGATGGCCGCGATCGCCGCTCGCGAGATCGAGAGCTGGCCGACCGGCACCCCCTACAAGCTGCGCCCGCGGATGCAGGCGATCACGCTGGAGATCATCCTCGAGACCGTCTTCGGCGTCCACGACCGCGCGCGCATGGACCCGCTGCGGGCGGCGCTGCGCGACTTCCTCGATCTCACCACCGACCCGCGCCTGCTGCTGCCGGTGATCCTCATCGGTCCCGAGCGGATCCGCCGCATCCCCGCCTTCCGTCGCCGCGTCGACCGCGTCGACGAGCTGATCTACCGTGAGATCGCCGAGCGCCGCGTCGCCGAGGACCTGGCCGAGCGCGACGACATCCTCTCGGTGCTGGTCGCCGCCCGCCACGAGGACGGCAGCCCGATGAGCGACGCCGAGATCCGCGACGAGCTGCTCACCCTTCTGGTCGCCGGCCACGAGACCACCGCCACCGCTCTCTCCTGGGCGCTGGAGCGCCTCACCCGGCACCCGGACAAGCTCGAGCGCCTGCGAGCCGAGGCGCTGGCCGGGGGAGACGAGCCCTACCTGACCGCGACGATCCAGGAGACGCTGCGCCTGCGGCCGGTGATCGTGCTGGTGATCCGCAAGCTGACCGAGCCGGTCGAGCTCGGTGGCTACGAGCTGCCCGCCGGCGTCGCCGCGACGCCCAGCATCCATCTGATCCACCGCCACCCCGAGATCTACCCCGAACCGGACCGCTTCCTGCCCGAGCGCTTCCTCGACAACCCGCCCGGCACCTACACCTGGATCCCCTTCGGCGGCGGCGTCCGCCGCTGCCTCGGTGCCGCCTTCGCCCAGTTCGAGATGGCCGTCGTCCTCAAGGAGCTGGTCAAACGCCACCAGATCCGCCCCGCCGATCCGAAGCCCGAGCGCCCCTTCCGCCGTGCCATCACCGAGACGCCTCGGCACGACGCCGAGGTCGTCCTCGGCTGACGTTCTACCGGCCTCATATCCGGGTACCTGGCTTCGATGAGGCCGGGCAGGCACGAGAGGATTCCCACCGTCTCGGAGGTGGTCCGCGAGGCGACCGCTATGGCCGATCCGAATGGCACCGAAACGGCCGCCTCTGCCCTCTACGACAGCTTCGAGGACGACGACCGCCCCACGAGCGCGGTTCAGAGCCTGAGGCGCGAGCTGCTCAGCACCGTACGCGCGATCGATCCCGAGGAAGACGAGCCCGCGGCCTGGGCCGCGGCGGCCGCGGCCGTCTGGCTCGCCACCCATCCGAGCCAGGTCGACAAGGGCGACCGCGTCCTGCGCGAGGGCGTCCGTCTCGTCTTCAAAGGCAAGCCCTCCGAGCCGCTCGCCGAATGGCTCGCCGGGCGCGAAATCGACGCTTAGCGAAGTTTGTAGGCCTGGGGCCGGCCAAGGCGCAGCGGAATCGTGTCGGGCTGCCCTTCAACGGTCACCAGCAGTTGCACCGGTGCCGTCCCTTGATCCGGATCCCGCCGGGCCAGATCGTGCGGGGCTTGTTCCCGCAGAGCTGGAACTCGGTTTCGCTGTAACCGCGGGCGTCGGCAAAGGTGGAGGTGGGCTGTCCGTCACGACCGAGGACCCGGCCGTAATGAGAAAGACCCGATTCCGTTCTCCAGGCGGGACGCTGACCGTCACCGTCTCCGGCTCGCGACCCTCGACCAGCAGCGGCATCTTCGTCACGAACCCGTTCCGGGTCGGCGACATCGCGCTCAGCGGATGCCGCCTGACCCCAACCGGTCCCGCGACCACCGATTCGCCGCGCCAGCCGGCCGACCCATGTCCGACGATCGCCTTGTCGCAAGGGGCGACGTTCGATTCAGCCGTGGCGCCAGCGATTGCCAGCGCTGCCGCGATGATCGCCAAGAAGTGCACCTCCCGAGCCTAAACCGAGCGATGCTGAGTCGCCAGGCGCAGTGTGTCCTGGCGACTCAGCCGCAGCCGGTGTTGTTGCCGCACGACGAGCACGTGTAGCAACTGCCCGTGCGCTGCATCATGCCGCCGCACTGCTCGCAGGCCGGGCCGAGGTCGAGGCCGGACATCTTCGCCGGGCGCACCGGCGGGGAGTCGGTCATCGCCGCGGCTGCCGGGACCGTCTTGCCGGGCTTCGGCGTGGCGTTGCCGTTGCCGGGCTGGGAGTGGCCGTTGGCCGGGCCGGCGGTGTCGGTGGCGATCCCGAGGCCGAGTTGGGCGGTCTCCGCCTCCTGCTTGGCGCGGACCTCCGAGGTCATGATCCCCAGTTCCTCGAGCGTGTCGGTGTCCTCGATGAAGCGGCTCGCGACCCAGCGCATGATGTAGTCGGGCAGCGATTTGGCGAAGGGGATCTCCGGGTTGCCGGTGATGCCCTCGGGCTCGAAGCGCATGTAGCTGAACTTGCGCACGAAGTCTTCGAGCGGGACGCCGTACTGGAGGCCGAGCGAGATCGCCGTCGCGAAGGCGTTCATCAGCCCCCGCATCGTCGACCCCTCCTTGCCGATGTCGGTGAGGAAGATCTCACCGACCGAGCCGTCCTCGTATTTGCCGGCGGTGATGTAGCCCTCGTGGCCGGCGATCGAGAACTTGTGGGTGATCGATTCGCGCTCGCGGGGCATCCGTTTGCGCTCCGGCGGCGCCACCACGACCTCCGGCTCGGCGCCCTTTTCATCCTGGGCGTCGGTGCGCAGCGCCTGCGCCGTCTTCGAGCCGTCGCGGTAGATCGCGAGTGCCTTGAGGCCGCCGGTCCAGCCGCGCGTGTAGGCGTCGGCGATGTCGGCGATCGTCGCCGACTGCGGCAGGTTGACCGTCTTCGAGATCGCCCCGGAGATGAAGGGCTGGGTCGCCGCCATCATGTCGATGTGGCCGGTGTGGGAGATCGCCCGCTCGCCGACCGCGACGTCGAAGACCTCCAGGTGCTCGTCCTTCAGGCCGGGCGCGCCGACGATCGTGTTGGTCTCGGCGATGTGGGCGTTGATCTGGTCGATCTCGGCCTCCGAGTAGCCCATCGCCCGCAGTGCCATCGGCACCGACTGATTGACGATCGTCATCTGCCCGCCGCCGACCAGCTCCTTGAACTTGACCAGCGAGAAGTCGGGCTCGATCCCGGTCGTGTCGCAGTCCATCAGGAAGCTGATCGTCCCCGTCGGGGCCAGCACCGTTGCCTGCGCGTTGCGGTAGCCGTGCGCCTCGCCGAACTCGACCGCCTCGTCCCATGCCCGTTGCGCCGCCGCCAGCAGGTCGCCCTTGATCCCGGTCCCGTCGACCTCGTAGGAGGCGTCGCGGTGCATCCGCATGACCCCGTTGTGCGGCTCGCGGTTCTTCTCATAGGCTTCGTAGGGCCCGGTTGCGCCGCCGGCGATCAGCGCCGACTGGCGGTAGGCGCGGCCGGTCATCAGCGCCGTGATCGCGGCAGCGACGTTGCGGCCGGCGTCGGAGTCGTAGGGGAGGCCGTCCGACATCAGCAGGGCGCCGAGGTTGGCGTAACCGAGGCCGAGCTGGCGGAAGGAGTTGGCGTTGGCGGTGATCTCCTCGGTCGGGTAGGAGGAGAAGCCGACGACGATCTCCTGCGCGAGGAAGACGATGTCGACCGCGTGCTCGAAGGGCTCGACTTCGAAGCTGCCGTCCTCGCGGCGGAATTTCATCAGGTTGAGCGAGGCCAGGTTGCAGGCCGAATCGTCGACGTGCATGTACTCGCTGCAGGGGTTGGAGGCGTTGATCCGGCCCGACTCCGGGCAGGTGTGCCAGCGGTTGATCGTGGTGTCGTACTGGATGCCGGGATCGGCGCAGCGCCAGGCGGCATCGGAGATCTGATTCATCAGATCGCGCGCGTCCAGCGTTTTCACCGATTCGCCGGTCGAGCGCGCGGTCAGGTGCCACTCCTCGCCGGCGGCGACGGCCTCCATGAAGTCGTCGGTGACCCGCACCGAGTTGTTCGCGTTCTGATATTGGATCGAGGTGAAGCCCTCGCCGTCGATCGACATGTCGAAGCCGGCGTCGCGCAGCGCCTCGGCCTTCTTCTCCTCGTCGGCCTTGCACCAAACAAAGTGCTCGATGTCCGGATGGTCGACGTCGAGCACGACCATCTTCGCCGCCCGCCGCGTCTTGCCGCCGGACTTGATCGTCCCCGCCCAGGCATCGGCGCCGCGCATGAAGCTGACCGGGCCGCTGGCGGTGCCGCCCTTCTTCAGCGGCTCCATCGAGCCGCGGATGTTGGAGAGGTTGATGCCGGAGCCGGAGCCGCCGCGGAAGATGTTGCCCTCTTTCGTGTTCCAGGCGAGGATGCTCTCCATGGTGTCCTCGACGCTGAGGATGAAGCAGGCCGAGCACTGCGGCGTCTCCTCGAAGCCGACGTTGAACCAGACCGGCGAATTGAAGGCCGCCTTCTGGTTGAGCAGGATCGAGGTCAGCTCCATCTCGAAGGCATCGGCGTCGTCCGCGGAGGCAAAGTAGCCACCCTCGCGACCCCAGTTGGAGATCGTTCCGGCGACCCGCCCGATCATCTGTTTGACCGAGTCCTCGCGCTCGGGGCTGCCGAGTTGCCCACGGAAATACTTCTGGGCGACGATATTGGTCGCGTTCTGGGACCAGCTCTTGGGGAACTCGACCCCGCGCTGCTCGAAGGCCGGGCTCTCCGGGTTGCCGATCACCGCATCGCGGATCTCCCACTCGATCTCGTCGAAGGGGTGCACGCCGGCAGTCGAAAACCGGCGTTCGATAGCTAGTCCCTGGAGAGAGTGGGTCTCGTTTTTCTCTGCAGTTGTAGCCATTTTTCCGCCCTCTTTTGTTCTTTGTGGGCTAGTGATGCTCTCGCGTGGTGCGGACAGACTTTTGTCGCGCGAATGTCCGCATTTGCGAACTCCAAGCGAATGACCAAGAAGGCCATGCCCCGGAACGCAGACCTACGCGAGAGATCGATTTTCGGACTTGGAAAATCCTCTGAGAAGAAAGTTGCAAACCTTCAAAAGATAAGTTTAGAGACAGACGGAATATGCGTTTCAGGGGCCGCCCAGCGGCCGAAAATGGCTGCCTCGCTCAATCGGCCACCGCCCCGGCGCTACCCTCCCTTCATGGCCGAAGACCTGCGCAGGGGCGCAGAGCGGATGGGAGAGCGGGCGAGCGCCGCCCGCGAGGCGATGGGAGATCGCGCCAGCGCCGCCAAAGAGGCGGTGGGCGAGCGCGCGAGCGCGGCCAAAGAGGCGACCGTCGACGCGATCGCGCTGGTCAAGCCGAAGCTGCGCGGCGTCTCGCACGAGTGGGCCTTCTTTCTCTCGCTTGGCTTCGGCGTCGCCCTGATCGTCCTCGCCGAGACTCCGAAGGCGACTCTCGCGGTGGCGATCTACGCCGTCAGCCTCTCGGCCCTCTTTGGCACCAGCGCCCTCTATCACCGTGTCAACTGGACCCGGCCCCAGGTGCGCCAGTGGATGCGGCGCCTGGATCATTCGATGATCTTTTTCCTCATCGCCGGCACCTACACGCCCTTCGCGCTGCTGGTACTCGAAGGCCCACTCGCCGACGCGATCCTCGCCGTCGTCTGGATCGGCGCCATCGCCGGCGCCATCGTCGAGATGATCTGGATCGACCACCCGAAATGGGTGGCGGCGATCATCTACCTCTCGATCGGCTGGGTCGCCGTCGCCGCCTTCCCCGAGCTCTGGTCGGAGATGGGCGTCGTTGGGACCCTGCTCGTCGCGGTGGGCGGCCTCCTATATACGGCGGGCGCCGTCGTCTACGCGACCCAGCGGCCAAATCCCAACCCGGCGATCTTCGGCTACCACGAGGTCTTCCACCTGTTGGTGATCGCGGCCGCCGTGGCTCACTTCTCGGCGATCGCCTTCTTCGCGCTGCCGCAGGCATGAGGATCCGAGGCAAGCTCGTCGTCGCGATCGCGGCCCTGACCCTGCTGCTGGTCGCGCCCGCGGCCGCCGAGGCCTCTTGGGGCGCGATCGCGATCGACCCCACCACGGGCAAGGTCGGCTATTCACGCCAGCAGCCCACCATCGCCGCCGCCAAGAAAAAGGCGCTCGACGAGTGCGCCGAGAACCACTGCAAAGTCGCCGTCTGGATCTTCAACGGCTACGGGGCCGTGGTCGAGAAGAAGAGCGGCGTTTACATCGCCGGCATCGGCGAGACCAGGAACCTCGCCTTCCAAGACGCGAGAAAGCGGGCGCATGAACAATCCGCGTCCGCCGTCGCCTCTGTCTTCAGCGGTCTCAGCTAGGCAGCGACCCGCTCGCGGGTGAGTTCCTCGGCCTCCTCGGCGGAGGCGACGAGCTCGGCGAGGATCTCCTCGAGTCGCTCGGCCTGTTGCGGCTCCAGCTCGAGGCGGTCGCCGGCGAGGAGCTTGTCGGCTCGTGCCACCGGCAGCTCGGCCTCGATCACGCGGCCGCCGAGGGCACCGAGGACCTTGCGAGTCTCGGCCTGGGCCCAGACCGCGCCGAACATCCCGGTCGAGGCGCCGATCACTGCTGCCGGCTTGCCGTTGAGGGCGCTCTGGCCGGCCGGGCGCGAGGCCCAGTCGAGCGCGTTCTTGAGAACGCCGGGGATCGAGTGGTTGTACTCGGGCGTCGCCACCAGGACGGCGTCGGCGTTGCGGATCGCCTCGCGCAGCTCGCGCACGGCGCCCGGAATCGTGACCTCTTCGAGGTCCGCGTCGTAGGGCGGGATCTCGCGCAGGCCCTCGAACTCGGACCATTCCACCCCCGCGGGCAGCCGCTCGGCGGCCGCCCGCAGCAGGGCGCTGTTGAGCGAGTCCCGGCGCAGGCTGCCGGATATGCCCAGGACCCTCATGGTTACTCGGCCTCCGCGACGAACTCGAGCTCGACGGCGATGTCGACCTCGTAGTCGAGGGCCTGGCCGCCGCTGGGCAGGTCGGCCTGCCAGTCGAGCCCGAAGCTGCGACGGTCGACGCGGGCAGCCAGCGAGAGTCCGACCCGGGCGTCGCCGCCGAGGTCCGCTCCGACCAGACCGATGCGGCCGCTGGCCTCGACCTCGTGGGTGGTGCCGCGGATCTCGAGCTCGCCGCGAACGGTGACCTCGTTGCCCTCGCCGAGCTCGACCGCGATGGAGCGGAACTTCAGCTGCGGGTAGCGCTCGGCGTCGAAGAACTCGGGGGAGGAGAGGTGGCCCTTGAGTGCCTGCTCGTCGATGTCGATGCTGGCGACCTCGACGCTGCCCTCGAGCCTCGGAGCCTCGCCGCCCTCGAGCGTCGCGGCGTAGTCGAGAAAGCCGCTGCGGAAGGCGGAGACGCCGTTGTGGATGACGGCAAAGTGGATCGTCGAGTGAACCGGGTCCACCTTGTAGGTCCCGGCTGGAACCTGCTGGGAGACGGTCTGCATGGTCATTTGGGACCCCTTTTTCGAAGACTGTTGTCAGATAAATAATTGATGCAGAAACAATCATAGCAGAAAAGCTTGCAGATACAACTATTGTTACGACAAGGGTCATCTGTCACAATCGGGGACGATGAGCGACCGAGCGACCGCCACCGGCACGGCCCCCCGTAACACGACCTGCCCGCCCAACACCCCGCACGGCGAGGCCTGGGGAGCGCTGACGCGCACCCACGCCGCCGTCTCGCAACGGCTGCAGGAGGCGCTCGCGCAGGGCGACTATCCGCCGCTCCCCTGGTACGAGGTGCTCGCCGCCGTCGCCGAGGCACCCGAGCAGCGGATGCGCATGGGCGACCTCGCCGAGGCCCTGGTCATCACCCGCGGCGGCCTCACCAAGCTCGTCGACCGCCTGGTCAAGGCGGGCCTGCTGGAGCGGACCTTCTGCGAGACCGATCGGCGCGTCAGCTACGCGACGCTGCTGCCGGCGGGAGTCAACATGCTGGTGGAGATGCGGCCGGTGATCGTCGGTGAGCTCGAGGTCGCCTTCTCGGCCAACCTCAGCGTCGAGCAGGCCAACGAACTGCGCGAGACGCTCGACGGCGTTCGCACCAACGCCTGCAGCGGCGTCGCCTAGCTAAGCCAGGGCCGCCGCGGCCCGCTCTTTGGCGGACTCGACGATCGCCAGCACGCCGGCCTCCTGCCCCTCGCGCAGCAGCACGATCGGGTCGGGGTTGCCGTTGACGATCCCCTCGAAGAACTCCTTGCGGTCCTGGTAGGTCGGCAGCGTTCCCTTGGCCCAGCCGCGGGCGTCGTTGAGGATGATCGCCAGGCGCGCGTACTCCTCGCCGAACAGCTCCGCCACCTCGCGCTTCATCCGCTTCGCCAGGGCGGGGGAGGCGCCGGCGGTGGAGATCGCGATCGCCAGCGGCCCGCTGCGGACGATCGCCGGCAGGATGAAGTTGCACAGCGGCGGCACGTCGACGATGTTGACCAGCATCGCCCGCTTCTCGGCGTCGTCGAAGACGGCGATGTTGACGTCGGTGTCGTCGGTGCAGGCGATCGCGATGAAGACGCCCTCGAGGTCGGCGGCGCCGGCGTACTCCCGCTTCTCCCAAGCGATCGACCCCTCCTTTGCCATGTCCTCCAGCTCGGGGTGGGCGACCGGGGCGAGCAGGGTCACGTCGGCGTCGCAGGCGAGCAGCCCCTCGACCTTCTCGAGGCCGATGTCGCCGCCGCCGACCACCAGGCAGCGGCGCCCTTTCAGTTTCAGGCAGGCGATGTAGAAGGGCGTCTCCAGCATGTCCCGCACGCAGGACTGGTCGCAGATTCCTTTGCGGAACTGGCAGACGCACTCCTTGCCGGCATAGGCCTGGGCGGGCATGCAGACAAAATACCGGTGGGGTTCCGCCGGCCTCCCCCGCAGGCCGGGCGGCTCAGTCGTAGCTGAGGACGAAGCGCCAGGTGATCGTTGCCTCGCCGCGGCTGCAGGCGACCCTCTGGACCGGGTACGGGTAGTCGATCGTGCTCGTCGATTCGTCGGCGCGCAGCGGGTACCAGCGGCAGCGGAAGTCGGCGACCGACCTGGTGCAACCGGTGTCGAAGCACTTGCGAGGCAGCGTCCGCCGTACCTTGTGCTCGGCCCGCCGCGCCACGCTGCGACCCTCCCCACATCCCAGCTCGAAGGTCGTCACGTCCAGGATGTCTTCCGGTTCGTAGTCGTCGCCGATGTTCCCGCATTGCCCCGGTGGGCGTTTCGGGTAGTCGTAGGCCGGGTCCCGAACGGAGTAGTCGCAGAGGTCGAGCGATCCGCTCCACTTCAGCCAAGGGCCGAGGGGGGCGCCCGGCCAGGGCGGCAGGCGGAATTCGAGCGAGCGGTAGGCGGGCTCCGACTGCCCGGGACAGGTGCCGATGTCGCCCGCGCGCAGCGGGATCCGCGGATGCCCCGCGTAGTAGCCGCCCTGCGGCTTGTAGATCGCGGCGCGCCCGGATCCCGTTGCGACGGGATCGCCCCACCCCTGCCAGCTGACCGCGGTGAGGACCCCGCTCGGCGCCCCGCCGTTGGAGATGACCGAGGGCATGCTCGCCCCCCACCCTTCGCCGTAGGAGGGGATGTAGTTCGGAGACCCCAGAACCACCGCACTGGCCGGAGCCGGCGCCGCCAGCCAGAGCAGCGCCAGCGCAGCGACCGCGGCGAGCTTCTGTCCCGGCGACATGGCCTCCGTCAGATCGAGTCGAGGGTGAGGCGGAGGCCGTCGTCGAGGTTCATCTGCGGGCGCCAGCCGAGCTCGCGCTCGGCGCGGCCGGCATCGAGGGTGATGCGCTGCACCTCGCCGGTCCGGGCTGGCGCGAACTCGGGCTCGAAGCCCTCGACGCCGCCGAGCCGCCCCAGAGCCTCGGCCAGTTCGAGCACGTCGGTCTCGACGCCGGTGCCGAGGTTGACCGGGCCGCTCACCCGCGACTCCGCCGCGGTCAGCGCCGCCGCGACCACGTCGCCCACATATATGTAGTCGCGGGTCTGCTTGCCGTCCCCGAAGACGGTCGGCCGGCCGCCGGACTGCAGCAGTCCGCAGAAGATCGCGATCACGCCCGCCTCGCCGAGCGGGTCCTGGCGCGGGCCGTAGACGTTGCCGAGGCGGAGGGCGACGCTGGACAACCCGTAGAGGCGCTCGTACAGCGCCAGGTAGCCCTCGGCGGCGAACTTGCTCTGGCCGTAAGCGGAGAGCGGCGCGATCGGTGCCTGCTCCGGCAGCGGCAGCTGCTGGCCGTCGCCCTCGCCGTAGATGGCGCCGCCGGTGGAGACGAAGACGACGCGGTCCGAGCCCGCCGCGCGCGCTGCCTCGAGCACGTTGGCGGTGCCGCCGACGTTGACCGCGGCGTCGAAGGCCGGGTCCTCCAGCGACTTGCGGACGTCGATCTGCGCCGCCAGGTGGAAGACCGTCTCGGGCTGCCTCTCGGTGGTCAGCGCGGTCAGCGCGGCGGCGTCGCGGATGTCGAGCTCGACCAGCTCGGCGCCGGCCGCCAGCGCCCCGTCGAGGTTGCCGCGGCGGCCGGTCGAGAGGTCGTCGACGACCGTCACCTCGTCGCCCCGCGCGAGCAGCGCGTCGACCAGATTCGAGCCGATGAACCCGGCGCCGCCAGTGACCAGACTCTTCATCAGGTCGCCGATCCTACGGGGATCGGCGAATGCCAGGCATGACGGAGTGGCCGGGCGCCCCTGCTACCTTGCTGCCCCATGCGACTGATCGTCACCGAGAAGAACAACAGCGCCAAAAAGATCGCCGAGGCCCTGAGCGGCGGCAGCAACGGCTCCGACAAAACTTTCAAAGTCCCGTTCTATACCTGGACGGACGCCGAAGGCGGGGAGCAGATGACGATCGGCCTCAAGGGCCACGTGCTCGGCCCCGCCTTCCCCGAGGGGTACTCGAACTGGCAGAAAACGGACCTGCACGACCTGATCGACGCCGAGCTGATCAAGGAGCCGACCGACAAAAACGTCGTCAAAGCGATCAAAAAAGTCGCCAAAGAGGCGGACGAGCTGGTGATCGCGACCGACTTCGACCGCGAGGGCGAGCTGATCGGGCTCGAGGCGCTGGAGGAGATGCTCGACTCCAACCCCGACCTCGGCTCCCGCGAGGGCACCGCCGACGGCAGCCTGGTGATCCAGCGCGCCCGCTACTCGGCCCTGACCAAGGAAGAGATCGAGCGCGCCTTCAACGAGCTCGACACGCTCTCCTACCCGCTGGCCAACGCCGGCGCCGCCCGCCAGGACATCGACCTGCTCTGGGGCGCGACCCTGACCCGCGCCGTCTCCCTCGCCAGCCGCCGCTTCGGCTCCAACTTCCTCTCGGTCGGCCGCGTCCAGTCGCCGACTCTGGGCCTGATCGTCGAGCGCGAGATGGAGCGCCGCGCCCACGTCGCCAAACCGTTCTGGGAGCTGTTCGCCAAGTTCGAGCACCCCGACGGGACCTTCGAGACCCACCACACGGTCGACAAATTCTGGGACAAAGCCGAGGCCGACGCCGCCTTCGCCGGGACCAAGGCGCCCGGCGTGGTCAAATCGGTCACGGCGCGCAAGAACACGCGCCGCCCGCCGACGCCTTACAACACGACCGCCTTCAGCACCGACGCCTCCAGCCGCCTCGGCATCACCCCCGCCAGCGCGATGCGGATCGCCGAGGACCTTTATATGGACGGCTTCATCTCCTACCCGCGCACCGACAACACGGTCTACCCGTCTTCGCTGCCGCTGCGCGAGCTGGTCACCTCGCTGGTCAAGGTCAAAGAGTTCTCCGCCGCCTCCGGCCTGCTCGACGGCGAGTTGAAACCGACCCGCGGCAAAAAAGAGACGACCGACCACCCGCCGATCTACCCGACCCAGGCGATCCACCCGGGTGCCCTCGACGGCTCCAAGAAACGGGTCTACGAACTGGTCGTGCGCCGTTTCCTCGCCACCTTCAGCCCGCCGATGATCACCGAGTCGACCCGGGCCGACATCGAGGCCGGCTCGGAGACCTACTTCGTCCGTGGCTCGGTCGTCGTTGACCCCGGCTACGCCGGCATCTACACCTACGCCCGCTCCTCCGACGAGGAGATTCCGGCGTTGAAGGAGGGCCAGCAGCTCGACCTCGACGGTGCCCCCTGGATCGTCGACAAGGAGACCCAGCCGCCCTCGCGCATCTCCCAGGCGAAACTGATCGAGATGATGGAGGAGCGCGGCCTCGGCACCAAGGCGACCCGCGCCGACATCATCCAGAAGCTCTTCGACCGCGGCTACGTCTTCGGCAACCCGCCGGTCCCCTCCGAGACCGGGATCGCCCTCTACGAGGCTTTCAAGAACTTCGTGCCGGCGATGGCGACGCCGGAGATGACCGCCCAGCTGGAGGCGGAGATGGACCGGATCGCCGCCGGCGAGATGACCAAGGGCGCCGTCGTCGGCGAGAGCCGCGACCTCCTGCATAAGACCTGGACCGAAATCGACGGCAGCCGCGAGGACCTGGCCAAAGTCATCTGGAAAGGGATGGACGAAGACCGCGTCCTCGGCCCCTGCAAGGTCTGCGAAGAAGCCGGCCGCAAAAAGGACGACGGCTCGCCCCACATGCTGCGCATCATCCGCGCCAAAAAATCGGGCAAACGCTTCGTCGGCTGCAGCGGCTGGACCCTCGACGATCCGAAATCGTGCGACCAGACCTTCCCGCTGCCCCAGCGCGGCGACGTCTTCAAGCTCGAAGACCGCTGCTCGATCTGCGAGCAGACGCCGCGGCTGAAAGTGGTGCCGTTCCGCGGCCGCGCCTGGAACCTCTGCCTCAACGACGACTGCGAGTCGATGCAGGAGATGAAGAAACGCCGGGCCGAGCGCGAAGCCGCCAAAGCCGCGAAAGCGGCGATGAGCAAAAAACCGCCGGTCAAAGGCGACGAGGACGCTCCCGCTAAACGCAAGAAAGCGAAAGTCAAAGCGTCCAAAGCAGACACTGCCACGCGGGGGCGCAAACGCGCCAAAGCCGCGGCCAAAGGCTGAGGCCCGCGGCGTTGTTCGTCTCGCTGGAGGGCGTCGACGGATCCGGCAAGAGCACCCAGGCGCGGTTGCTGGTCGAGGCGCTGGGCGATGAGACGGTGGCGATCCGCGAGCCGGGCGGGACCGAGGCGGCGGAGCGGATCCGTGGCCTGCTCGCCGACCCGTCGCTCGAGCTCGAGCCACTGGCCGAGTTGCTGCTCTTCCTCGCCGCCCGCGCCAACCTCACCGAGCGGGTGATCCGGCCCGCCCTGGAGGCCGGCCGTACCGTCGTCTCCGACCGCTTCTCCGACTCCAGCGTTGCCTACCAGGGAGCGGCGCGGGGCTTGGGGGTGGGGGAGGTGATCGGCCTCTGCGACACCGCCACCGACGGTCTCTGGCCGGACCTGACCCTGCTGCTGAAGGTCGAGCCCGAGCTCAGCCTCGGCCGCGCCGACGGCGAGGACCGCTTCGAGTCCGAGGGGTTGGAGTTGCAGCGTGCGGTCGCCAGGGCCTACGAGGAGATCGCGATCGTCGCCAGCGATCGCGTCGTCGCGATCGATGCCGACGGGACGGTGGAGGAGGTCCACGAGCGGGTGATGGACGTTGTCAGGGACCATGCGTCCTGACCGCGGCACCCGCGGGAGGAAGCCATGAGCCTGGCGGTCGAGCATCAGCCGCGGGCGAGGATCGCGTTGAACGCCGCCCTGGCGGGGGCCCCATCGCATGCCTATCTGTTTCGAGGTCCGAAGGGGGCCGGGAAGCGGGCGGCGGCGCGGGCTTTTGCGGCGGAGATCCTGGCTGGCGCCTCGGAGGATCCCGACGACGTCCGCCGCCGCGCCCTGCTCGATCCCTCGCCCCATCCCGACCTCGTCTGGTTGGTGCCGCGCGGCGCTCAGCACCTGGTCGAGGAGGTGCGGGAGCGGGTGATCCGCGCCGCTGCCTACCGGCCCTTCGAAGGCGGCAAGCGCGTCTTCGTCGTCGAGGCGGCGGAGACGCTGCGCGACGAGAGCCAGAACGCGCTGCTGAAGACGCTCGAGGAGCCACCCGAGTTCGTCCACCTGATCCTGCTCAGCTCCGAGCCCGAGGCGCTGCTGGAGACGATCGCCTCGCGCTGCCAGCCGGTCGACTTCGCGCCGCTCTCGGCTGAGGTGCTGGAAGCGGAGCTGGCGGCGGAGTCCGCCGCGGCGGAGGAGATCGCCGCGGCCGCTCGCCTTGCCGCCGGCGATCTCGAGCGGGCTCGACTGCTGCTCGGCCCACGCGGCCGCGAGCTGCGCGAAGATGCCGAGCGCTGCGTCGCCGCCGCCCTTGCCGGCGAGGTGGCGTCGGCCCCCTGGAAGGGCCTGCTCGACCGCGCCCAGGCAGCCGGCGAGGACGTCGAAGCGGCGGTTCGCGAGGTGCTCGAGGAGGAAGCCAAGTCCGGCATCAAGCGGACCGCCCGCGACATCGCCGACGAGTCCAAACGCGCCGGCCGCCGCCGTCGCACCGAGATCCTCGACCTCGGCCTCGAGCTCTGCGCCGCCTGGCTGCGCGACCTCGCCGCGATTGGCGCCGGCGCCGACGACGTCGTCTTCAACCGCGACCGCCTCGACCAGCTCCGCTCCCAGGCCAACGGGCTCGACCCCGGCCGCCCCCGCTTGGGCGTCGAGGCGGTGCAGGAGACCCGTCGCAGCCTCGATCTGAATGTCTCGGAGGAGCTGGCCCTGGAAGCGCTCTTCTTCCGGCTCGAGCGCGAGCTGGCCTAGAGACTACGAGGCTGTGATCTGGGCCGGAATGATCCGGCCCCGTCGTCGCTCGCGTAAGGGCAGTTAGGAGCACACCCCCAGCGAGGAGAAGACGACATGCCCGACAGCAAGGAACGCGAGAAAGCAGAGGCGCCGGCGCAGAGCGCGATCGCCCGCGTGGCGAAGGACCCGGTCTCGCGGCGCAAGTTCATGGCGCTGACCGGCGGCTCGGCCGTGGCGGCAGCCTTCCTCGCCGCCTGTGGAAGCGACGGCGACAGCACCACCACGATGTCCTCGGCGCAGCCCGGCGGTGGCGACGAAACCGCCCAGTTCGGCAAGGGCGACGTCGGCATCCTCAACTACGCGCTCACGCTCGAGTACCTGGAGACGGCCTTCTACGCGGACGTGGTCAAG
This sequence comes from uncultured Solirubrobacterales bacterium, assembly GCA_963811375.1. GTDB lineage: Bacteria > Actinomycetota > Thermoleophilia > Solirubrobacterales > 70-9 > VAYN01. Next base: position 103,230 of record CAWEQY010000007.1, on the reverse strand, counting down.
AGCGGCCTCTTCAAGGGCGCCGACCTGGCGACGATCGAGAAGTTCGGCGAGGAGGAGGGCGAACACGTCTCCGCTCTCACCGCCGCGGTCAAGCAGCTCGGTGGTAAGCCGGCGCCGCAACCGAAAACCGAATTCCCGCTGGAAAGCGCGAAGTCGGTGCTGGAGCTGGCGGGCACGGTCGAGAACCTCGGCGCCGCCGCCTACCTCGGCCAGGCCGCCAACATCAAGAGCCCGGAAGTGCTGGCGTCGGCTCTGGCCATCCACAGCGTCGAGGGTCGGCACGCCGCCGCCCTGAACACGCTGCTCGGCAAGTCGATTACTCCGGAAGGGGCATTCGCCAAGCCAGCCGACGTCAAGACCGTTCTCAAGTCCGTCGAACCCTTCATCGTCAGCTAGCCCGGCGAGAAAGCGAAAGGAAAGAGCAATGAGCCACGAAGAACTTGCACATCCAGAGCTCGCCGGCGTCAGCGTCGACGAGGACAGCGGCGATCTCTCGCGCAGCGACGTGATCTTAAAGGGGGCGCTGGCCGCGGGTGCGGTCTACGGCACCTTCATGGTCGGTCCCTACGTCCGCAAGGCGTTCGCGATGACCGGCAGCAGCGACGTCGACATCCTCAACTTCGCCCTCACCCTGGAGTACCTGGAGTCGAGCTTCTACGACGAAGCGAAGACCCGGGCCAAGGCGAGCGGAGAATTGAGGAGCCTGATCGGGCTGCTGGCCAGCGACGAGAAGCAGCACGTCGAAGCGCTGACGGCGACGATCAAGCAGCTCAAGGGCAAGCCGGTGGCGGAGCCGAAATTCAATTTCGACTACAGCGACACGGCCGGCTTCCTCAAGCTCGCGCAGACCTTCGAGGACACCGGGGTCAGCGCCTACAACGGCGCCGGGCCGGCGATCAAGTCCAAGGAAGTGCTGGGCGCGGCCGGCTCGATCGTCCAGGTCGAGGCTCGTCACGCGGCGGCGATTCGCCTGCAGAACGGGGAAGAACCGGCTCCCGACGCCTTCGACCCCTCGCTCGACGAAGCGCAGGTGCTGAAGGCAGTGGAACCGTTCATCGCCTAGGGCCGCGACGCACAAGAGTGGATGATGGATCGAGATGACGATTAGAAGAGAGAAGGCGGAGCGGCTGGCGGATGAGGAGCTGATGCCGCTGATCGGGGAAAAGGACCCCGAGGCCTTCGAGGTCTTCTATGACCGCCACGGCGGCGTCGCCTACTCGCTGGCGTACAGGATCGTCGGCGAGAAGGCGGCCGCCGAGGACGTCACCCAGGAGGCCTTCATCTCGATCTGGCGCAGCGGCGCGCGCTTCGATCGCGCCCGCGGCAGCGTCCGCTCCTGGATGCTCAGCATCGTCCGCAACCGGGCGATCGACGCCCTGCGCAGCCGCGCCGGCAAAGCGCCGAAGCTGACCTTCGACGACGATGCGGTCTTGGCGCAGCGCCCCTCAGAGGAACTGACCGAGGACGAGGCGATGCGACGTGAGACCGCAACCGAGATCCGCGGTGCGCTGGGCGAGCTGCCGGGCGAGCAGTCGAAGGTGATCGAGCTGGCCTACTTCGGCGGTTTCAGCCAGTCGGAGATATCGCGCATGCTGGGGGTGCCGCTGGGCACCGTGAAGGGGCGGATGAGACTGGGCCTGGAGAAGATCCGGGGCGAGCTGGCGGAGGGACTGGCATGACCGAGACGAATCACGAGCGCTGGAGCGACGACGTCGCCGCCTACATGCTGGGGGCGCTGGAGCCCGAGCAGGCGGCCGAGCTGGAGCGCCACGCGGAGGGCTGCGAGCGCTGCCAGGCGGAGATCCGCTGGCTGACGCCGGCGCTGGACGCGCTGCCGGAGGGCATCGAGCGGCTGCAGCCCCCGCGCGAGCTGCGCGAGCGGGTGATGGCCGAGGTGCGGATGGACGCCGAGCCCACTGACGTTCCCGGCGACGAGCCGGTCGCCGCCGGGCTCTTCGCTCGCGCCTCCGGATGGTTGCGGGAGCTGGGTTCGGGGCCGATGGGCCTGCGGCCGGTGGTGGGATTCGCCGCCGCGGTGCTGGTCGTCGCCGCCGTCGCCGGCTTCGCGATCGGCGGCGGGCTCGGCTCCGACGAAAGCGGTCAGACCACCACGGTCGTCACCGGCCAGGCGCCGGGCGTGACCGCGAAGATGGTCAGCGAGGGCAACAGTGGCACCCTCCATCTCGCCAACGTCAAGCAGCTGCCGAACCGACCGGGTGCTCGAGGCCTGGGTTCAGCGCGACGGCGAAGTCGAACCGGTCGAGGCCCTGTTCGTCCCCGACCGCAGGGGCAGGGCCAGCACCGAAGTCCCCGACATGGACGGCGTCGAAGTGGTGATGGTGACGACGGAGCCGACGGGCGGCAGCAGGTCGCCAACCTCGGCTCCGCTAATCACGATTTCAGTCCAGTAGGCGGGCGACCGAGGACACCCCGGTGCCCGCTATCGCCCGTAGCGGTCGCTGGAGAGCACCAACTGCTCCGGGATCGCCGCTCGCGGCGGCGGTGCCGGGTCGGCGCGGACCGAGACGGTCTCGGCGACGCTGCGGCTGACCTCGTGGGTGCCGTCGGCGGAGGCGATTGTGACCCGCTCCTCGTCGGCGCTCTCGAGCTTGCCCTCGAGCCCGGGGTGCAGCCCCGCCGCCTTCAAATAGTGCAGCAGCTCCTCGGCCTCGTTCTCGAAGCGCAGGACGACGAGGTCGGCGCCGACCGCGACGTCGGCGAGCAGCGAGCCCTGCTCGCGGGCGCCCTCGACGATCGGGTGGCCGTGGGGGCAGGTGGTGGCGTCGCCGATCGCGGCGTACATCCGCTCCTCCAGCACCGGCGACATCGCGTGCTCGATCCGCTCCGCCTCCTCGTGCACCTCGTCCCAGGGGATGCCGAGGACGTCGGTGAGGAAGCGCTCGATCATGCGGTGGCGGCGGACGATGTGGCTGGCGTGCTCGCGCCCGGACTCGGTGAAGAAGAGCGATTTGTCGGGCTTGCGGTCGACGTAGCCGTCCTCGACCAGGCGCCCGATCATCTCGTGCACGGTCGGCGGCGAGAGCTGCATCGCGCGGGCGATGTTGGCGCCGGTCATTGGCAGCCCGGCCTCCTCGATCCAGAACATGATCTCCAGGTACTCCTGCTCAGCGACGGTCGCGGTCTCGGCGGACAAAGCGCTCCTTTTCGAGCTCGTTTGGCGGTATACCGATACTAATGGCCGTGGGGATGCGGATCGAGATGCTGAATGTCGGCTGGATGACCGCGGCGGTCGGGATCTGGCGCCAGGGCGAAGCCGAGCCCGAGCGCCCGGTCCGGCTGCCGGTTCCCGCCTACCTGATCGAGACCGGGAGCGAGCGGATCCTCGTCGACACCGGGCTGCACCCGGCCGCCGTTGCCGATGCCGAAGCCCACTACGGGCCCGGGCCGATCGCCTTCTTCGGGCTGGAGCAGGAGGCGTCGATCGCCGAGCAGGTCGACCTCGACACCCTGACCCGGGTCGTGCTCACCCACCTGCACTTCGACCATGCCGGTGCGCTGGAGCTGATTCCGGACTCGGTCCCGGTCGTCGTCCAGCGCGCCGAGTGGGAGGGAGGCCACGACAAGGGGGCGGTCGAACGCAGCTTCTTCCTGCCCCGCGACTACGCCAACCCGCCGGCCAACCTCGTGCTCGTCGACGGCGACCATGACCTGCTCGGCGACGGTTCGGTCGAGCTGCTGAGCACGCCGGGGCACACTCCCGGTCACCAGTCGGTGCGGATCGGCGACCTCGTGATCGGCGCCGATGTCGCGCTCTGGGCCAGCTGCCTCGACGACCACCGCTTCCCCTCCTTCGGCGACGACCTCGAGGCGCAGCGGCGTTCGGCGGAACGTCTGCGCGAGCTGCGCGACACCGGGCTGACGGTGCGGCCGGGGCACGACCCCGACGTCCTGCGGCCGGGGCCGGTGACGGCCTGAGCTGTCCCGTCGGGCGCTGGCGCTAGCGGCGCTCGACCAGGGTCGAGACGATGGCCTCGTAGAAGCCGTCGCCCATGCTGCCCTCGGTGACGGTGGCGTTGTCCCACTGGGCGAGCTTGCCGCGCAGGCCGGGGTCGCGCTCGGGCCCGTTGGCGACGACGAAGAAGCGCCCGACCGCGGCGGCGACCTCGAGGTCCTCGACCGAGTCGCCGACGGCGATGCAGTTGGCCGGGTCGTAGCCGCGGGCGCGGGCGTGAGCGGCGACGGCCGCCCCCTTGCTGACCAGGCGCGGGACCAGGTGGTAGGCGTGGGTGCGGCCCTCGACGGTCGCCATCGGGCGGCCGATGGCGCCGTTGTCGAGCAGGCGCAGGTCGTCGTCCCCGTGCTCGCCCAGCAGCGCGTTGGCCTCGTCGACGTCGACCTTGCCGCGGAAGAGGTGGGAGAGGATGCGGCCGGTGTGCCAGGGGGCGTGGTACTCCAGCCGCCCTTCGAAGTGCTCGAACAGGCGCTTGGGGATGCCGCGTGCCTCGATCTGCTCGTAGATCGTCCCGTCCTCGTTCGGGGACATGTCGCCGGTCATCAGCGTCGTCTCGCCGTCGATCGCGAAGGCGGAGCCGGCCTCGTAGATGTAGGAGGTCTGGCCCATCAGCCGCGCCGCCTCGTGGACCTGTGGCTCGCGGCGGCCGGACATGATCACGACCTCGACCCCGGCCCGCTGGCAGGCCTCGAGCCCACGCGCCTGGGCTAGCGAGAAGCCACCCTCCGCGTCGCGAAAGAGCGAGGCTCCCGCGCCGAGCAGGGTGCCGTCGAGGTCGGTGTAGACGCAGCTCAGTCCCATGGGTCCCGGCCGCTACGGTAGCGACGATGCGATGGCGGCTGGCTGACAGGGCTCTCGACTTGGCGCAGCCGCTGGCGGCGGGGATCGTCAACGTCACCGTCGACTCGATGTTCGAGGGAGCGCGGAGCGGGACGCCGGAGCAGGCTGTGGCCGACGGGCTGGCGCTGGTCGAGGCCGGGTTCGACATGCTCGACGTGGGCGCGGTCGCGGCCAGGTCCGGACCGCCGGTGAGCGCCGAGGACGAGGCGGCGGCGCTGGTGCCAGCGATCGCGGGGCTGACGAGGAGTGCATTCACCGCCCAGGAGACGGGAAATGCACTCCTCGTCCCTGCGGGGGTGCCGATTTCAGCCGACACCTTCTCGGTCGAGGTGGCGCGGCGGGCGCTGGATGCAGGTGCGCAGGCGGTCAACGACATCTCGGGGGGCTCGGAGGAGATGCTCGGGCTGGTCGCCGAGCGCGGCTGCGGCTACGTGCTGATGCACATCGAGGGACCGCCGCGGATCGACCGGCCGTGGCGCGACTACGGCGACGCCGTCGACCACCTCAAGGCCTGGTTCGAGGGGAGAGTCGAGCTGGCGCGGGAGCTTGGGGTCGCCGAGGAGCAGATCGCCATCGACCCCGGACTCGACTTCGACCTCAGCCCCGACCAGGACCTGGAGATCCTGCGGCGGCTCGGCGAGCTGCGCGCGCTGGGGCTGGCGCTCTACGTCTCGCTTTCGCGCAAGGACTTCATCGGCGCCGTGCTGGCCGGGTCATGGGAGCAGCGGCTGCCGCCCGGAGAGCGCGAGTGGGGGACGGTCGCCGCCGTGGCCCTGGCCGTCCGCGAGGGCGCCGACGTCCTCCGCATCCACGACCGCTCGTCGCTGCAGGCAATGCGGGTGGCCGGACAAATTTGCCGCACCAAGGACGCCGCATGAAGACGACCGGATCCGCCAGCTTGCTTGGCGCGCCCTGGTCGGTCGCGATCGAGCCAGCGCGACGCGACGGGCGGATCGTCGCCGAGAGCTCCGAGGCAGAGCGCCGCGCCCGCCCCGTCTCGCTGCCCGAGGCGCTCGACCCCGGCTTCGCCGAGGCCCTGCGGCGGGCCGGCATCGAGTCGCTCTATACCCACCAGCTCGAGGCCTGGGAGACCGCCGCCCATTCCAACCTTGTAATCACCAGCGGCACCGCCTCGGGCAAGAGCCTGGCCTTCAACCTGCCGGTGCTCGACGGCATCGCCCGCGACCCGAAGCGGCGCGCGCTCTACCTCTACCCGACCAAGGCACTGGGCCAGGACCAGGCGCGCAAGCTGGCGCTGCTGCGCCCGCCCGGGCTGCGCGAGGCGATCTACGACGGCGACACGCCGAAGGAAGAGCGGCCGGCGATCCGTCGCAAAAACAACCTCGTCCTCACCAACCCGGACATGCTCCACGTCGCCCTGCTGCCCCACCACAAACGCTGGGGCGACTTCCTCGCCAACCTCGAGTGGGTCGTCGTCGACGAGGCCCACACCTACCGCGGCGTCTTCGGCTCCCACGTCGCCAACGTGCTGCGGCGGCTGCGGCGGGTGGCGCGCGCCTACGGCTCGGAGCCGCGCTTCCTGCTCGCCTCGGCGACGATCGCCAACCCGGTCGAGCTGGCCGAGCGGCTGGTCGGGACGCCGTTCGAGCTGATCGACGACGACGGCGCGCCGCGGGCCGGGCGCGAGGTGGCGATGTGGAACCCGCCGCTGCTCGATGAGCGGACGGGGGCGCGTCGCTCGGCCCTTTCGGAGGCCGCGGACCTGCTGGCCGAGCTGGTCTCGCAGGGGGTGCGGACGATCTGCTTCCTCAAAAGCCGGCGCGGGATCGAGCTGATCCAGCGCTTCGCCCGCGAAAACCTCGAGCGCCGCGGCAAGCCGGAGCTGGCGAAGCGGATCGCGCCCTACCGCGGCGGCTACACGCCGCAGCAGCGGCGCGAGATCGAGGCGCGGCTGACCAGCGGCGAGCTGTTGGCGGTGGTCGCGACCGACGCCCTCGAGCTGGGGATCGACGTCGGCGAGCTCGAGGCGGCGATCTGCGTCACCTTCCCCGGCACTGTCGCCAGCCTGCGGCAGATGTGGGGCCGGGCGGGGCGGCGCCAGCGCGGGCTCGCCGTCTACGTCGCCGGCCAGGACGCGCTCGACCAGTTCTTCTGCCGCCACCCCGACGAGTTCCTCGAGCGTCCGGTGGAGGCGGCGATCCTCGACCACGCCAACGAGCAGATCGCTTCCCGCCACCTGTTCGCCGCCGCCTACGAGCTGCCGCTGACCGACGCCGACGAGGAGGTCTTCGGCGATGGCTGGCGCGAGCGCGCGGAGCGGCTGCTGGCGGCGGGGGAGCTGCGCAGCGCCGGCGGTCGCCTGTTGCCGCGCCGCAACGATTTCGTCGCCAGCCGGATCGCCCTGCGCTCGGCCTCGGCCGACTCGGTCGCGGTGATCGAGCGCGAGTCGGGGGAGATGCTGGGGATGGTCGAGGCCGAGCGCGCCTTCACGACGATCCACCCTGGGGCCATCTATCTCCACCTCGGGCGCTCCTATGAGGTCGAGCGGCTCGACGTCGACGAGCGGCGGGCGATCGTCTCCAGCTTCGACGGCGACTGGTACACGCGGCCGAAAAAGGAGACCGAGATCTACATCGAACGGACCCGCGAGCAGCGCCAGGTCGCCGGCGTCCAGCTCAACTTCGGCGACATCTCCGTTACCGAGCAGGTGATCGCCTTCCAGCGGGTCTCGATCTCCGAGCAGGAGCCGATCGACATCGTCGCCCTGGAGCTGCCGGAGCAGAGCTTCGTCACCCAGGCGCTCTGGTACGTGCTGCCGGAGAAGCTCAGCAAGGCGCTGCCGAGCGACGTCCTGCTCGGCTCCCTGCACGCGACCGAGCACGGCCAGATCGCGGTGCTGCCGCTGATCGCGATGTGCGACCGCTGGGACATCGGCGGCCTCTCCACCAACGTTCACTTCCAGACCGGCCGCTCGACCATCTTCATCTACGACGGCCATCCCGGCGGCGTCGGCATCTCCCAGCGCGGCTACGAGCAGTTCGAGCGCCTGCTCGGCGATGCCTCGCGGCTGATCTCGGAGTGTCCCTGCGAGTCCGGCTGCCCCTCATGCGTGCAGAGCCCCAAGTGCGGCAACCTCAACGAACCTCTGCACAAGGCGGGGGCGCTGGAGTTGATGGGGCGGATGCGGGGGGCCGTGGCGGGATGAACGGCATGTACGAGGAATCGATCCGCGACGAGTTCACCCACCAGGCCGACTCGTTCGCCCGCAGCCCGGTGCCGAACATGGCAGAGACGCTGGGTTCCGTGGTGAAGATGGTGCCGCCCGATCCGGAGGCGCGCTGGCTGGAGACGGCCTGCGGTCCCGCCATCGTCGGGCGGGCGATTGCGGCGCGGGTCGGTCGGGTCCACGGAGTCGACCTGACCCTGGCAATGGTCGAGAAGGCGGGTTCCGAAGCGGTGGGCGCGGGCGTCGAGAACATCGGCTTCTCGCTCGGCGACGCGACCGCGCTCGCCTTCGAGGACGCCAGTTTCGACGGCGCCGTCAACCGCTTCAGCCTCCACCACATCCCGGCGCCGCAGCGGGTGCTGGAGGAGATGGCCAGGGTCGTGCGTCCGGGTGGCTGGATCGTCGTTGCCAACCATCTCACCGATGCCGATGGCGACGCCGCGGCTTGGCACGAGGAGATCGAACGTTTGCGCGACCCATCGCACTGGGCCTGCCTGACGCGGGAGCGCCTTTTGGCGGTGGGCGAGGCCGCCGGGCTCAAGCTCGACGAGGAGCAGGTCATCCCACTCGACCTCGACTTCGACGAGTGGCTGGTTCGCGGGTCCGGCGGGCCAACCGCGACAGCGCTGATCGAGCGTCGCCTGACCGAAGCACCCGCGAGCGCCGAGAGCTTCCGGGTCAGCGGTGAGGGCAAGGAACGTCGCCTGGCGCTGCGCAACTCGGTCACCCGCTGGCGACGGATCTGACTAGATCGCGACCCGCGGCTCGCTGTCTTTTTTAGGAGGCCACCGGATTGAGGAAGGGGTCGACCTGTCGGAGGCGTACCGATTCCGGCACCCACGGCACCAGTGCATTGCGCAGCCGGCCCAAGCCGGAGCCGAGCACGGCGAGGCGGGCCGCGCGTCGGGAGCCGAGAACCAGGGCCCTTGTGTGCTTGAGCCGGGCCTTCTCGTAGGCGGCGAGTGCGGCGGGAATGTCGCGGTTCGCGGCCACCGCCTCGCCGAGCGCGACCGCGTCCTCCAGGGCCGAACAGGCGCCCTGGCCGAGGAAGGGGAGCATCGGGTGGGCGGCGTCGCCGAGCAGCGTCGTGTTGCCGCGGCTCCAGCTGTCGAGCGGCTTGCGGTCGTAGAGACGGTGGACGAGCACCTCCTCCTCGAGGGTGCGGGCGACGATCTCCTGGACCTTTGGCTCGAAGGCGCCGATGCGGCTCTGCAGCGCGCCACGCTCCGGCTCGCCGCGGAAGGCGACGTACCAGTAGACGCGGCCGTCGCGCAGCGGCAGCAGCCCGGCGGCGGTCCCCGGACCCCACCACTCGCCCGCCGGGGCGGCGCCCTCGCCTCCGGGCGCGTCGTCCTCTCCGGCCGGAGCGCCGGGGTCGCCGGCCGAGACGCCGCGGAAGGCGACGATCCCGGAGTCGCTGGGCTCGTCGTCGCCGATCAGGGTGGTGCGGACGATCGAGCCGATGCCGTCGGCGCCGACGATCAGGTCGGCGCGCCAGGTCGAGCCGTCGGCGAAGCGCAACTCGTCTCCCTCCAGCGACTCCAGCGCCATCCCCAGTCGCAGGCGGTCGGGGCCAAGGCCGTCGAGCAGCGCCTCGTGCAGCTCTGCCCGGTGCAGCCCCACCAGCGGCGCTCCGTAGCGCGCCTCGATCGTGTCCGGGTCGAACTCGGCCAGTAGTGCGCCGTTGGCCCGACGCAGCGCTCCGCCCGTCCTCGGCGCCCCATCGGCGACCGCCCCGATCCCCAGCGCCCGCAGCGCCCGGACCCCGTTGGGCCAGATCGAGAGGCCGGCGCCGAGCGGATGCAGCTCGGCCGCGGACTCGAAGACCGTCACCTCCCAACCTGCCTGCGAGAGGGCGATTCCCGCCGCCAGCCCACCGATTCCGGCGCCAACCACCGCCGCCTGCCGTCCCTCGGTCCCAACTGCCTGAGTGTTGTCGAGCTGACTCATCCGATTCACCTTTCGTCTCGAAGATCTTGACTTGACTGAGTGGCGAACGAGTGCGGCGAGCGCCCGGAGGCGCCCGCCGCGAGCTCGATCGCTCGCTGCGTACTAGGCGCGGGCGGGCTCCGCCTGCGCGGGAATCGTGTCCGTGTCGCTGGACTCGCGACCGGCCTGCGGCAGCCACTGCAGCCACCGGGGCAGGTACCAGTTCCAGTCGCCGAGCAACTTCATCGTGGCGGGCAAGAGGACCCCGCGGATGATCGTCGCGTCGATCAGGATCGCCACCGCCAGGCCAATTCCCATCTCCTTGAAGTCGATGAAGGAGAGGGTGGCGAACACGCTGAACACCATGACCATCACGATCGCGGCGCTGGTGACGGTGCCGGCGCTGCCGGCGATGCCCTTGCGAACCGCGTCTTCGGTGCTCATGCCGCGGTCGTAGGCCTCGCGAACCCGGGTCAGGATGAACACGTGGTAGTCCATCGAGAGCCCGAAGAGGATCACGAACAGGAACAGCGGCAGCCAGTTGGTGACGCCGCCGTTGGACTGGAAGCCGAGCAGTTGCTCGCCCCAGCCCTTCTGGAACACCAGCACCAGCACTCCGTAGGCGGCGCCCACCGAGAGCAGGTTGAGCACGATCGCCTTGATCGGGATCACGATCGAGCGGAACGTGACCAGCATCAAGAGGAACGCCAGCCCGAGCACGAACGCGAACACCAGCGGCATCCGGCTGCCGAGCAGGTCGCCGAAGTCGCTCGACTGAGCGGCGGCGCCGGTGACCTTGACCGTGGTTCCTGCGACCGCGCCGACCGTGGCGGGGACGATCTCGTCGCGGATCTCGTCCAGGGCGGCCATCGACTGCTCGTCGGTGCCGGTGCCCTGGGTCGGGATCCCGATGCTGGCGACGGTGCCGTCGTCGCTGTAGGTGATATCGGCGTCGCCGATCACCGTCTTCGAGGCCTGCGCCTCGCCGACGAGCTCGTCGATGCCGGCGGCCACCTCGCCGCCGCGGACGTCGCCGGCCTGGACGACGACCTCGACAGCGTTGGTCTCCGACGGGAACGCCGCCGTGTAGCGGTCGTACGTCTTCATCACCGGGATGTCGCGGGGCAGGTCGTCGGAACCGGTCTGGACGACGTTCATGCCCAGCGCCGGCACCGCCAGCGCCACCAGCAGGCCGCCGGCGACGACGATGGAGACGATCGGGCGCCGCATTACGCGGGTGACGATCGAGCCCCAGAACCGCGACTCCTTGACCTCGCCGCGCTGACGGCGGCTGAACGGGATGCGGCCCTTTTCGACCCGGTCGCCGAGCCAGGCGAGCACCGCCGGCAGCACCGCCAGGGTCGCGAACATGGCGACGACGACGACGGTGACGGTGGCCACGGCGAACGAGATGAACGTGGCGTCGCCGGTGATGAACATGCCGGCCATGGCGATGATCACGGTCAGGCCGGAGATCATCACCGCCCGTCCCGAGGTCGCCGCGGCGATCTCCAGGGCGTCGCGGTTGTCGCGTCCCGCGGCCCGCTCCTCACGAGCACGCCGCATGTAGAACAGCGAGTAGTCGACCCCGACGGCGAGCCCGATCAGCAGGATCAGCGCGTCGACGTTGCCGCCGAGCGCGAACAGCTGGCTCGGAATCGTCACGATCGCCATCGTCGCCAGCACCGAGGTGAGGGCGAGGACCAGCGGCACGCTGGCGGCGACGAGGGCGCCGAGGGCGACGAGCAGGATCAGCAGCGTGATCGGCAGCGAGAGCATCCCCGCTTTGCCGACGTCGCCCTGAAGCGTGTCTTCGATCGCTTTGTTGGCGCTGCCGCCGCCGAACTGACCGACCGTGTACTCGGGGTTGTCGTGCTTGATGCGGTCAACCGTGGCGATGCTGTCTTCGAGGTTTTCTTCCCCGACTTTTTCCTTGCCTTCGATCTCGAACTCGACGAAGGCCGAGTGGCCGTCCTCGGAGATGCTGCCGCCGCTGCCGTCAAGTGGGGAGACGACGTTGGTGACGTGCTTGGTTGCGGCTAACTCCCGCGCCGATTCCTCGATCGTCGCCCTGAACCCGGGGTCGTCGACGGTCGAGCTCTCGCTCTGGATCAGGACGATCTCCTCGGTCGGGCGGAGGTCCGCCTCGTCGAGGATGCGCTCGGCCTCGCCGGCGTTGCCGGCGATCTGGTCGACGGTCGAAAGGGTCTCTTTCTTCAGTACCCCGTTGGCCATCAGGCCGAAGATCGCGACCACGAAGACGAGCCACCCGAGGATGGCGGTCTTGCGGTGCGCGGCGCTCCAGCGGCCCAGTTTCGAGGCGATGTTCTGCTTGCGTTGCATGGGATTCCTCCTGTAGAAGCGGTTTCTGAGTAACTGGACTCAGCCTCGCCTCAATCGCGCCCCTGAACATCGGGGGGCATCCCTCAACCGAGACCCTGGGGTTTCGGGTTTATGCTCGCCGGACCAATGAGCACGCCTGGGGAGACGCTCGTGGGACGCGAGCACGAGCTCAAGCGGCTCGACGCTGCCCTCGACGCCCTCGACGCTCAGGGCACCCCCGGTTGCGTCGCGATCGAGGGCGAGCCGGGGATCGGCAAGAGCCGCCTGCTGGCGGAGCTGCGAGAGCGCTCCGAGGGGCGCGGGCACATCGTCCTCCACGGCCAGGCGGCCGAGTTCGAGCGCGACCGGCCCTTCGGGGTCCTGGTCGAGACGGTCGACCCCTACCTGAGTGCCCAGCTCGAAAACGGGCTGGGCGCGGCGCCGGAGCTGCCGCGGGAGGAGCTGGCGGCGATCTTCCCGGCGATGCGCGGCGCCGGCGCCGCCCCGGCCACGATCGGCGACGAGCGCTACCGCAGCCACCGCGCCGTGCGCTCGCTCTTCGAGCTGCTCGCCGAGCACAAGCCGTTGGTGCTCGTCCTCGATGACCTGCACTGGGGAGACGAGGCGACGATCGAGCTGCTGGCGGCGCTGCTGCGCCGCCCTGCCGAGGCGCCGGTGCTGCTGATCCTCGCCTTCCGCCCCGGCAGCGCGCCGCCGCGGCTGGTCGCGGCGCTGGCGGCGCCGCTCGCGACCAAGCTCGAGCTGGGCCAGCTCAGCGAGGAGGAGGCGGCGGCGCTGCTGGCCGGTGTCGACGCCGACTCGCGCGCGGCGATCTACCTGCACGGCGGCGGCAACCCCTTCTACCTGGAGCAGCTGGCGCGGCTGGAGCAGCCGCTGCGCCTCGACCCGGGCGGGCCGGCGGCGGAGCCGGGCGGGGTGCCGGCAGGGGTCGCCGCCTCGCTGGCCGAGGAGGTCGCGGCGCTCTCCGCCGACGGGCGCACCCTGCTCGAAGCCGCGGCGGTGGCGGGCGAGCCGTTCGATCCCGGCATCGCCGGCGAGATCGCCGAGCTCGACCAGGCGATTGCCCTCAGCGCCCTCGACGAGCTGCTCGGCCGCGAGCTGGTTCGCCCCACCGACGTCCCTCGCCGCTTCATCTTCCGCCACCCGCTGGTCCGTCGCAGCGTTTACGAGTCGATCGGCGGCGGTTCGAGGCTGGCCGCCCACGCGCGCGCCGCCGCCAGCCTCAGCGCCCGCGGAGCGGCCGCCGCCGAGCGGGCGCACCACGTCGAGCAGGCGGCGGGCCAGGGCGACTCGGAGGCGATCGAGGTCCTGCTCGAGGCCGCCGCCGCGGCCGCCGGGCGGGCGCCGGCGGTGGCGGCGCGCTGGCTGGAAGGGGCGCTGCGGCTGCTGCTCGACGGCGACCGCGAGCGCCAGGTCTCGGTCCGGGTCGCGCTCGCCTCGGCCCTGCGCTCGCTCGGCGAGCTCGAGCGCTGCCGCGAGGTGCTGCTGGAGACGATCGAGCTGGTCGGCGACGGGGACGAGCCGCGGCGACTGCAGCTGACCGCCTGGTGCGCGGCGGTCGAGCACTGGCTGGGCCGCCACGAGGATGCCCACCTGCGCTTGATCCGCGCCTGGGATGAGCTCGGCGACCACGGCACGCCGGAGAGCGTGGCGCTGCAGATCGAGCTGGCGATCGACGGGCTCTACACGCTGGACTACGAGCAGACCCTGACGATGGGCGCGGGCGCCCTCGAGACCGCGCGCCAGCTCGGCGACGAGGCGCTGACCGCGACCGCGGCGGCGGCGCTCAGCCTCGGCGAGTCGACCGCGGGCAGCATCGAGGCCGCCCGCGAGCACCACGCCGAGGCGGTGGCACTGCTCGATCGCCTGCCCGACGAGGACCTCGCCTCCCACCTCGACGCCTTCTACTACCTCGCCTGGGTCGAGAACTACCTCGAGCACTACGACGCCGCGCTGGCCCACGCCGACCGCGCGATCGGGATCGCCCGCTGGGCCGGCGAGGGGCGGCTGCTGATCCCCTTGATGCTGACCAAGGGCTATCCGTTGGAGATGCAGGGCGGGCTGGCCGAGGCGGCGGAGATCTGCGAGGCGGCGGTCGAGGCGGCGCAGCTCTCCGGCAATCGCCACTACCTCTTCTGGGCGCTGTTCGAGCTGGCCTGGCCGCGCTACTTCGCCGGCGACCTCGACGGCGCGATCGAGGCCTGCGAAGAGAGCCTGCGCTACGGCGAGCGGCTGACCGGCGGCACGATCCCCTCCTCGGGGGGCGGGCCCGGCTGGGCGCTGGCGGTCGCTCTCTTCACCTCCGGCGAGACGAAACGGGCGGTGGAGACGATGCAGGCCCTGGGCAGCGAGGAGATCGAGTTCGCGGTCCCGGTCGAGCGTTGCTTCGACTGGGAGACGTTCGCGCTGGCGGAGCTGGAGACGGGCGACATCGAGGCGGCCGAAGGGCACGCGCAGCGGGCCGAGGACCTGGCCGCGGGGCTGGCCGGCCTGCAGCTGCCGTTGGGGCTGGCGGCGAGGATCCGGGCGGCGGTGCTGCTGCACAAGGGCGAAGCCGAGGCCGCGGTGGCCTCGGCGCGGGCGGGCGTCGAGGGTACGGCCGCGGCGGGCGCGCGCCTGCAGGCGGCGTTCTCGCGCATCGTCCTGGGCCAGGCGCTGGCCGCGGCCGGCGAGCGCGAGGAGGCGATCGCGGAGCTGCGCGAGGCCGAGCGCGAGCTCGACGCCTGCGGCTCGCTGCGCGAGCGCGACGCGGTCCGGCGCGACCTGCGCAAGCTCGGCGTCCGCCGCGAGGCGCGGGGGCCGGCGGCGGGGGAGAGCGGGATCGACTCGCTGACCAGGCGCGAGCGCGAGATCGCCGCCCTGGTCACCGACCGCATGACCAACAAGGAGATCGCCGCCGAGCTCTTCCTCAGCGAGAAGACGATCGAGTCGCACCTGCGCAACATCTTCTTCAAGCTCGGCGCCTCCTCACGGGTCGACGTCGCCCGCGCCTTCGAGCGCGAGCAGCGCGACCAGCCGAACGCGCCGGCCCCCTCGTGAGCGGGGAGGGCGTCGCCGCGGCGGGCAGCGACGAGGCCCGCCTCGCCGAGCTCGGCTACAGCCAGGAGCTGAAGCGCGGCCTCGGTCCGCTCGACACGATCGCCCTCGGCTTCGCCGGGATCTCGCCGGTGGTCGGCCTCTACGCCGTCGTCCTGGTCGGCACCGCGGTCGCCGGGCCGGCCTGGATCTGGGTGCTGCCGGTGGCGCTGGCGGGGCAGTGCCTGCTGCTGGCCGTCTACTCGGAGCTGGCCTCGGAGTTCCCGATCGCCGGCGGTCCCTACCAGTGGAGTCGCCGCCTGCTCGGGCCCGGCTACGGCTGGTTCAACGGCTGGGTCGCGCTCTGCGCCTATGCCGCCGCCAACACCACGATCGCCTACCTGGGGGCGCCCTGGCTGCTGACCCTGCTCGACATCGACCCCAGCCCGAAGGCGATCGTCGTCGCCGGGATCGGACTGGTGATCGCGGCGGCGGCGATCGGCTCCCTGGGCATCGACCTGGTCGGCAAGATCGTGCGCGCGGGCATCTTCGCCGAGGCGCTCGCCTCGATCGGCATCGCCCTCACCCTGCTGCTCGTCTTCCGCACCCAGGAGATCTCGATCTTTACCGAAACGCTCGGCGCCGAGGCGCTCTCGGGAGGCTCGGTCCTGGCCGCGATGCTGGCCGCGCTCGCGGTTGGCGGCTGGGTCTTCATCGGCTTCGACTGCGCGGTTGGGGTCGCCGAGGAGACGCACGATGCCGGGCGCCACGTCCCGCGGGCGATCTGGATCGCCCTGCTCAGCGTCGGCGTGCTGGTGATCGCCAACGCGATCGCCGTCACCCTCGCCCACCCCGACCCCGCTGGCGTCGTCGCCGGCGCCGACCTCGACCCGGTGACGACGGCGGTGACCAGCTCGTTCGGCTCCTGGTCGGACAAGCCCTTCGCCGCGGTCGTCCTCACCGCGTTTCTCGCCTGCGCGGTCGCGGCCCAGGGGGTGACGGCGCGGATGGGGTATTCGATGGCCCGCGACCGCGCCCTGCCCGGCTCGCGCTGGCTGGCCCGGGTCGACCGCCGCGCCAACCCCATCGGTGGCATCGTCGCCACCGCCGTCGCCGCCTGCGCCGGCCTCCTGCTCGGGCTCGAGTCGACCGCGGTCGGCAGCCTGATCGCCTTCGGCACCGCCGCCATCTACGTCTCCTTCCTGCTCGTCGCGGTGGCGGCGCTGGTGGCTCGCCTGCGCGGCGGGTGGCAGCCGGCTGGGAGCTTCCACCTCGGCCGCTTCGGTCTTCCGGTCAACATTGCCGCGGTCGTTTGGCTCGCCTTCGAGGCGCTCAACATCGCCTGGCCGCGCACCTCGCTGGCACCGCCGGAAGCGCCCTTCTACCAGGTCTGGGCGGCGCCGCTGGTACTGGTGCTGATCGTCGTCGTCGGCACTCTTTACCTCGCCTTCTCCCGCCCGGGCGCCCGCCTGGGCGCCGCCGGTGGCGATCCCGGTTAAGGGAGCGTCCCCGATGTTCCCGGAGCCGTTGCGACCGAGAATGTGGCCATGTCGCTCTTCTATCTCCACCACAGCCACGACCCGGCCGAGTGCGCCGCCGCCTTCGCGGCCTGGCGCGGTTTCGACAGCCCGCTGCGCCGCCGACCCGCCGCCGCGACCTGCCTTACCGGCGGCCACTGCCTGCTCTGGCGGGTCGAGGCGAAGAGCCGCGGCGAGGCGATCGCCCTGCTCCCAGCCTTCGT
Source organism: uncultured Solirubrobacterales bacterium (assembly GCA_963811375.1). Lineage (GTDB taxonomy): Bacteria > Actinomycetota > Thermoleophilia > Solirubrobacterales > 70-9 > VAYN01. The sequence goes on along the minus strand of CAWEQY010000007.1, from coordinate 86,202 downwards.
CGCCGCCCGCACCGAGGTGGTCGAGGTGCGAGAGGTCGAGATTCCGTAGATCCGGTGGAAGGCGAGGGGCTCGGGATGAGTCGCTTGTGGTTGAAAGACTGCCCGGGATGAGCGGCGAGCGACAGGTGGCGGTGATCGGCGCCGGCGGCTGCGCTCAGGACTCCGAGGCGGCGCGGCTCGCCGAGGAGGTTGGCCGGCGGTTGGCGGAAGCGGGTGCGGTCGTGGTCTGCGGCGGCCTCGGCGGCGTCATGGAGGCGGTCTCCCGGGGCGCGGCGGCAGTCGGCGGCAGCGTGATCGGGATCGTCCCCGGCAGCTCCCTGGAGGAAGCGAACCCCCACTGCACCCAGGTCGTCGCCAGCGGCGTCGGCCATGCCCGCAACCTCGCCGTGGTCGGCTCCGGCGACGTCGTCATCGCCGTCGGCGGCGAGTGGGGGACGCTCTCGGAGATCGGCCACGCCCGCGCGATCGGCCGCACCGTCGTCGCCCTCCGCAGCTGGGCTCTGACCGGCCGCGACCGCATGGAGGGCGCCCCGGGCATCGTCCCGGCCGAGACGCCGGCCGAGGCTGTCGCCGCCGCGCTCGCCGCCCTCTGAGCAGGCACGCCTCCCTCGCTAGGGCCAGAGCTGGCGCAGGGCGAGGATCGCGAAGGCGTGCGACCAGGCGAGCGGGGTGGTGGAGGCGGGAATGCCGGTGTGGGCATCGACCCGCTCGGGGAGCGCGCCGGCGGCAGTCGACGCCCGGCGCAGGGCGCCGAGCAGGCGCAGCGCCTGCCGCCGCTCGCCCAGCGCGGCGAGGCTCCAGGCGGTCCAGGCCGTCGGGGCGGTCCAGGGATCGACGCCGGCCCAGCCCTCGCCAGGGGCGATGCCAAAGCGCGTCTGCTCCTCGGCCAGGCGCAGCAGGGTCCGCCGCACGACCGGGAAGAGCGCGGGCTGTACGAACGGCCGCACTCCCCAAGCCGCCGCCGAGTCGAGCCCCGAGCCCGGGTCTTCCGCCCGGCGCACCAACCCGCGCTTGGCTCCGAACTCGGCCTCGATCCCACCCCTCTCGGGTCGATCGGCCGCAAGGGCGTCCCTGGCGCGACCTCCCGGCCCATCGCCAACCGGTTCCGAGCTTGCGCTGGCGGCGATGGCGTCGGCGAGGTAGTCGCCCGGCTCGCCCTCCTGGTAGTCGGCGCGGTCGCGCCAGGGGAGGGCTGGGATGGGGGACGGGAGGCCGGCGGCGCGGGCGGCGACGGCGACCCAGCCGGCAGCGTCGCCCTGAGCCCCGCGCCCGGCCACCGGCGCGCCGTCGCCGTGGAAGCGGGCCGCGGCGCCGAGGTCGAGGCCGAGGAGAAAGCGGGCGACGCGGCCCGCCTCGGGGCGGTAGCCGGCGGCGGCGAAAGCGAGCGCGGCGGTCGCCGCGTCGCGCGGCCAGACGTAGGCCCAGCCATCCCGAGCCCCCGCCGCGACCGCGCCGGTGCGGCGGTCGCTCAGCGCCCGCAGCGTCAGCAGCGAGCGCCGGTACAGGCGCCGAGCCCAGGCGGGGGCCGCCGGGCCGAGCGGCCGCGCACGCGAGAGCCAGCGGCGGTCGGAGCGTTCGGCGATGTCGACGAGGCGCCGCGCCGCCCTGTCGTCGCACCGGAGCCTGCGCCCGACGGCCGGTTCCTCGAACCCAATCGAGATTCGGGGCCCGCTGGTCTGCGTAAGGCAAACGAGCCCCGCCTCAGGCGCGGCGTAGACGACCTGCACATGGACGGTTCCCAGGCGCGCTTTCGTGACCACGACGTTGGTCCCGGGCCGGTAGTGCTGCCAGATCCGGTTGGCACGCCATAGCGCCAGGTTGCGGCCGCCGATGCTGACCCGCGGCACGAGCCCGGTGCCAGCCGCAACGGTGCCCGCCGCCTGCCGCGCCGCCGGGTTGTCGATCAGCGCCCGCCCCGCCGGTCCCGGCGCCCGCAGGTCGACCACGTCCCCATAGGCATCGATCGCCGCCGTCAGGCCGCCGCTCCCCACCACCGCCGTCCCCAGGAACGGCGCCGCCAGCCCGGGCAGGCCGGCCGGGGTGCGTGGATCGGCCGACGAGCCACCGGAGACGAGCGCCAGCCCCACCGCTCCGGCGGCGACCAGCGCCAGCGCTGCACGAGTCCAGGCCACCCCCCAATGCAATCAGCCCCGATCGGCTTCCGGCCGCTAGCCTTCCCGCAGCGCAGACCGCTTCATGCGCCCCAGGCGAGGTAGCTCAGTTGGTAGAGCACACGACTGAAAATCGTGGTGTCGCGGGTTCGAATCCCGCCCTCGCCATCGCGCCCGGGAGACCCCGCAGGCGACCTATTTCGCCTGCGTAACAGCGACCCCCACGGTCAACGTCGAGCCGGCCGTGCAGTTGGGATCGCCGAGCAGCTGGATCGTGACCGTCTGGGCGATGCCGGGGCTGGTCAGGCCAAGCGGGCCGGTGGCGCCGGTGACCGGGACCAAGCCGGTCGGCTCGGCGGCGGAGGGAGCGAAGGCGCGCGGTGCCAACACCCCTTCGGCCGCTTCCCAGCGACTGCCGTTCACGAAGGGGACGACCTGCGGTTCGCAGGGTTTGGCGGGGTCGACGCGGCCCAGGTTGGATCCTCGAGCTTCAATGCTGAGGAAGCTGGCGACGCCGGTTGCCGGAGTGAAGGTGACGGCGTTGTTGAGGGGGATGCTGGCCGGGGCGGTCGCATTGGCGGCGATGGGCCCGCCGCTGGCGCTGGCGACGAGGTTGGTGCCGGCGGCGAGCTTGCTGAAGTCGACGGCGCCGGCTTTGATCTTCGTCCCGGTCACCGCGTTGCCGCGGATCTTGGCGTTGGTGACCGCGTTGCGCTTGATCTTCCCGGCCGTCACCGCGTTCGCCTTCAGGTTCTTGGCGCCGATCTTCCCGGCCGCCCAGACGACGCCGCCGCTGAGCGCCAGGAATAGCGCCAGCGTCGCCACCACGTTCGCGTAGGTCAACCTCCGCCCGACTGCCCGCATCTCTGCCTCCTGACGATTGCGTTCGCTCACAGCTCCTGCGCCCAAACTACAGACGCCGATTCCGGAACAACGCCCACCCGGGTCAGGTTGCGGTGCGTCGCCCGTCGCGGAGCAGCCACCAGTCGACGACGTAGCCGCCGAAGGGGATCACCGCCCCGACCAGCACCCAGAAGGTCGTCTTGCCGCTCCACCCGGCCCGCGACCGCAGGTTGAGGGCGATCACGACGTAGGCGATGAAAAGGAGGCCGTGGATGGGGCCGAGAATCTGGACGCCGAGCTCGCTGCCGCCGGTCCTTTTGATGGCGGAGGCGATCAGCAGGGCGATGAAGCTGGTCGCCTCGGCGAGGGCGATGTAACGCATGTTTTTGATGGCCGGGACCCTATTGGCAGCGCATGGGCAAGGGTTTTGGCGCCAAACCCTGCAAGATCAGTGCTGATGCAGAAGCCTCTACCCGGCTCGGCCCTGCGACCGAGCCTCGCCACCGACCTGGACGCACTTGGCGATCCAGGCCTGGTCGCGGGCCGTGTCCTGGCCCAGCACCGGGGCCAGTGGCTGGTCGCCGTCGCGGCGGCGGACGGCTGGACGCCGCGCCTGCTGCCCGCCCGCGGGCGCCTGCGGGGAACGGCGCCGGTGACCGGCGACTGGGTCGCGGTCGATTCCGCGGGGGCGATCACGGCGGTGCTCGAGCGCCGGTGCCTGCTCGAGCGCCGGGCCGCCGGCGACGGGGTGGAGGCGCAGGCGCTGGCCGCCAACGTCGACCTGGTCCTAGTCGTCGAGGCCCTGCCGGAACCGAATGAGCGCCGGGCCGAGCGCTTCGCCGCCCTGGCGGCGGCCAGCGAGATCCCGGTTGCGCTCGTCCTCACCAAGGCCGACCTCGCCCCCGACGCCGACGCGACCGCCGCGCAGCTGCGCCGCCGCCTCGGCATCGACGAGGCGCTCGCGATCAGCGTCCGTAGCGGCGACGGGCTCCCGGCGCTGCGCTCGCTGCTGGCGCCGGAAGCGACGACGGCGCTGCTCGGCACCTCCGGCGCCGGCAAGTCGACCCTGGTCAACACCCTGCTCGGCGAGGAGCGCCAGGCAACGGCGCCGGTCCGCGAGAAGGACGGCCTCGGCCGCCACACGACGGTCACCCGGGAGCTGATCGAGCTGCCCGGTGGCACCCTCCTCCTCGACACCCCGGGCCTGCGCGAGGTCGGGCTCTGGGCCGGCGCCGGCGCTGCCTTCGACGACGTCGAGCGGCTTGCGGCGAGCTGCCGCTTCGGCGACTGCACTCACCGCGACGAGCCGGAATGCGCCGTCCGCGAGGGTGTCGCACCCGATCGCCTCGCCGCCTGGCACGAGCTGGCGGACGAACAGGCCAACCTCCTCGCCCGCCGCAGGAACTAACGGTGCCCTCGCTCGGACAGCTCACCGCCTCGAGCTCGGAGTTCTTCAACAAGCGCGGCCTCTACCTCGGCCGCCGCTCGACGAAGCTCCACGTCGCGCTCTACCGGCGCTCCGGCGGCAGGATCGGCGGACATATCCCCGGCTGGCCCGAGGCTCGGATACTCCTGCTCGACCACACCGGCGCCAGGAGCGGCGCGAAGCGGACGTCGCCGCTGATGTACCAGGAGGACGGCGATGCGATCGTCGTGATGGCTTCGAAAGCCGGCCAACCAACGCATCCCGCCTGGTTCCACAACCTCAAGGCGAACCCGGAGACCGCGATTCAGATCGACTCCGAGGTCCGCGAGGTCCGCGCCCGCGTCGCGACCGCCGCCGAGCGCGAGCGCCTCTGGGCGAAGTTCGTCGCGCTCTACCCGGGATCGGAGGCCTACCAGCGCAACGCCAAGGGCCGAGAGATCCCGATCGTGATCCTCGACCCGCGTTAGTTGATCGCGACCTCGTAGGCTTCGTCCCGACTGAGGAACGGCGCCAGCGTCACATAGACCAGCGTCGGCACCAGGTCCGGCAGCGTCTCTGGGCCTTTCTTGTTGACGTGGTCGTAGAGCAGTGAGTAGAGGGCACCGCCGATCGCCTCGGCGGCGATCGGCGGGGTCTCGGGTTTGAGCTCATAGCCGGGGGCGAGCAGGCCCTCCATGCCTTCGGTCACCACCTCGCGCTGGTCCAGCGCCCGCTTGCCCGCCGCATACATCTCGACCCCGCCCAGGCGCGCGTACTCGGGCTCTTCGGCGCCGAAGGCGAACATCGCCTCCTGGGTGTCGTGGACGGCATGGGGCCAGTCGGGCGCCCGGCGGAAGGCCGGCAGAGCGGCGGCGAGCATGTGGGCGGAGCCGCTGTCGAGCGCCGCCACGATCGCGTCCTCCTTGTTCTTGAAGTGTTCGTAGAAGGTCCGCTGGGAGGTCGAAGCCCGTTCCACGACCTCGGCCACGGTCGTGTCCGGATAGCCCTTGTCGGCGACCACCGCGGCCAGCGCCCGCAGCAGCCGCTCGGGCGGATTGGCCTGCGCTTGGCGCTCAGCGAACGGCACCGCCTTGACCACCCGCCGTCGCGTCGCTTTCAGCGGCCCGGGGGGCACCGGGTAGGAAAAGAGCCACTCCCACAGCTGCGGCACCAGATCCAGCAACTCCTCCTCCTGGCCGCGGTAGAGGCGCTTGTGAATCACCTTCTGGATACCACCGACCAGGGCCCGCACCAGCTCGATCGGCAGACCCTGGCGCTCGGGCACCTGCTCCAGCAGCCGCGCCGTCAGCGTCGTCGCCGAGTCCATCGTGCGGTCGACCAGCGCCGCCCCCTCGGGGCCGGCGGCGTAGACCTCGACGATGCACATCTTCGCCGCAGCGGGCTGGGAGACGATCAGCTCTATAAGCGACCCGAAGGCCTTCTGCGCCCGCTCGACTCCGGCGGGGGCACTCTCGTCGCTGCCGATTCGCCGCAGCGCCGGTTCGACCATCGCTTCAACCGCCGCCAGGAAGCAGGCCTGCTTGTCGTCGTAATGACGGTAAAAGGCGCTTCTAGAGACCCCTGAGAGTTTGACCAGATCGGCGACCGTAGTCGCCTCATAGCCCTTTTCCGCAACGGTGGCGACCATTGCCGCGAAGAGCCGCTCGCGCTGGTTGCGCTCAGCCTCCTCCCGGGGGGTTCCACGCCCCGGACGCAGCCTTTTCTCCCTTAACTGAGCCGCATCCCCCCATGGAGTTCGCACCATCGCGCCCGGACCATATCCAGGGACCTCCGTGTCTCTCACTGCGACCACCCAGAAAACTTCAAGTGGTACGCGGCCGGCTCATCAAGGGAATTTGAGCTACCTCCTCCTCACAGTCTGTAAACCCCATTGTAGGGCAGTAACCGGCATATCTTCAAGAGATTGACCGCGGGGGACATAACGCGCTTGCTTGACAATCTGGTCCGCGTCTGTTCTTATTTGCGCCGCCTCCGGAACAGGCATCCCAAGTGGGAAGCCAGGGTGTTTCAGCGGCAGGAGAGAGATCAAAATTGGCCGCGCCTCGGTCAGGGGACCCGCACGAGAGTCGGGTCGGGACAGAGGTACAGCCATGGGACAAGGAGAGCAATACGTTGAGACGCCACGCGAAGGCACCGTCCGCGGGATCGATCGAAGGCGCCGGCAGCAGCCGGAGCCTCCTCCGCCGGGCTGTCGCCTTCCGGGGTCGTCTGGGTGACGCCGACGGGAGTGGTGCGCATTCACACGACGTTGCCGCGGCGATCCTCACCGCGGCACTCTCGATTCTGGCTTTCACGCTCATGGCTACGCCCGCCTTCGGCGCCTATCAGTACAACCTCGAACAGACCTTTGGCGCCGACGAATCGCCCGCCGCGCGGGGCATCGCGGTGGACAACTCGACCAATCCCGCCGATTCCTCGGCCGGGAACATCTACGTCGCCGAGGAAGGCATGGTTGCGGGGCGCGACTGCACTGGAGAATTGGCGGACTGCAGCGCGGTGAACGAGTACACCGCGCTGCATGCCCAGGAAGGGCAGAAAGAGCCAGACGCACAGATCCTCACCTTCCCCGCGTTCGAAGGATTCCCGACGTCATTCACCGGTGCGTTCGGAGTAGCTGTCGACCCAGCCAACGGCGACGTCTATGTCGCCGACCATGCGAACTCCGACTTCGTCTTTAAGTACGACGCGTCCGGCAATCCGATCACCTCCTTCGAGCTCGACCCGGCGGCCCACACCGTCCAGCCCTCCGGGATAGCTGTCGACCCCTCGAGTGGCAACGTCCTCTTGGGGGACGACTACCCCGGACACGGAATCGTCTGGGAGCTCGACCCCAACGGCAACTACACGGGCAACAGCTACACCGCCCCGGACCGGGTCTACGGCGTTGCGGTGAATTCAGCCGGAGACGTCTTCGCCTCGGTCGAAGGAGTGGGTGTCGTCAAGTTCACCGAACCAGGCGACAGCTACACCGTGTTCGCTCCGGGGGGCACCGGCGGGGTCGCTGTCAATCCGGTCGACCAGCACGTCTTCGTAGTCACCGGCGACCGCGCGGCCGAGTACGACACGGTCGGTATGCGGATCAGCGACTTCTTCGGGCCGGGGATCCTCTCCAGCTCATTCGGGATCGCGGTCGACAGAGACGCCACGCACTTCTACGTCTCCGACACCGGTGGCTCGAGCTACATCTTCAAACGAGTTCCGGTTGCCGATGCGATCTCCGCTGCCGCGACCTCGATCACCCGGACCAGCGCCGTGCTCCATGGACATATCGACCCGGTTGGGGCGGGCAAAATCACCGCCTGCAACTTCGAATACGGGGAGACCACGAGCTTCGACGAATCTGTTCCCTGCGACGAGGGCATGGAATTCGCAACCGCCGCCGATGTCTCCGCTGCCGTTGCCGGCCTGAAACCGCAGACGACCTATTACTTCCGCGTTGCGGCGACCGACGGCAACGGGACGAAACACAGCGTCGAGGAATCCTTCCAAACGCCTCCCGCGGTCAAAGATGTCGCGACCGAAGCGGCGACGGAAATCGAGAACGACTCGGCGCTACTCAACGGCTCCCTCGATCCGAACGGCGAAAAAACGGAATACCGATTCCAATACGTGGCGGCGTCGGACTATTTCGTGACCGGCTACGCGACCGCGACCACCTTCCCGGTTCCCGGCGGGAACGCCGGCGAAGCCGCCGGCACCAACCCGGTCAGCGCCGCAATCTCTGGCCTCTCCCCAGTGACCGGGTACTTCTTCCGTCTAATCGCCAAAAACGCCACCGGTGAAACCATCGGCTCGGATCAGTTCTTCGAAACCTTGACCTCGATCAAAGACCTGATGACGGAACCCGCGACGGAAATCACCGTTGAAACGGTGCAGCTAAACGGCTCGCTCGACCCTAACGGAGAAGCGACCAAATACCACTTCGTCTACGTGGCGGATGCCGACTTCCAAGTGGACGGATTCGCGAAAGGGAAAACGGCGCCGGTTCCGGATGCCGACGCCGGTGAAGCCGCCGGCAAAAAAATTCTCAGCACGACGATCGCAGGCCTGCTTCCGAACACCCCCTACGACTACCGGATCGAGGCCAGCAACTCCACGGGGGCAACCCTGGGGAACACTGAACAGTTCACCACCGCTGGGCGAGCTCCGGAATTCGTCGAACAGGGTGCGACCCCCACGTTCACCGAAGCCGCACTGCGAGCGACGATAATCCCTAACAATCAGGCGACCAAATACCACTTCGAATTCGGTCCGACCAGCAGCTATGGCAGCAATACGGTCGAGCTGACCATCCCGGCTGGCTACGATCCCGTCCAAGTCAAAGACGCCGCGCAGGGCCTGATCCCGGGGTCCGAATATCACTTCCGGATCGTTGCGAGCAATGACAGCGGCTCGGTTTCCGGCCCGGACCAGACCTTCGCCACTCCTCCCTATCCCAACTCCGGAGACGCCTGCCCCAATGCTCACTTCCGAGACCTTCAGGGCTCGTCTTTTCTTCCTGACTGCCGCGCCTACGAGCAGGTCTCGCCAGTCGAAAAGGAGGGAGTTCCGCTCGATCAGGGCTTCGAGCCCCCATACGTCAGCGGGGATGGCAATTCCGTGGCCTATTCGACGGAAAAGTCGGCATACCCTGGCTCCGACTCCAATCCTCTCATTCCGAAGACCCTGAGCACCCGCTCGGCAACCGACTGGAGCACGAAGGGCATCGACCCGCCGCTGGACGCCTTCGTGCCGGCCGGGAACCGGTTTTACGCAACGGTGACCCTGTCCAAAGATCTACGCAGGGCGTTGGTCACGACGCAGCGCAAACTAACCCCCGATGCGCCGGACGGCGGAGGGCTCTACATCCGCGAGACCGGAACCAACAACTACACCTACGTCGGGCCGGGAGACCTGTCGGGAACCGTCGGCCCCGAAATGTTCTACGGCGCTTCCGATGATCTCAGGACCGTCATGGTACGAGGTGGGGTGTGGCATGAAGGAACCCCCGGCCTGCAGCCGCCTGCAGACGCATTCAATTCAACGAAAAGCTTTCTCAACGTACACCAAGTCTCCCGCGACGGATCGCGGTTCTTCTTTCAAGACTCGAACCACGCTCTATACCTAAACGACCATGGGAACACTGTTCTCGTCTCTAAATCGCACGTCCCCGGAGATACGGCCGCACCGGTTGGAAACTCTTTATTCCGCGCCGCGTCTCCGGACGGCCGATACGTCATTTTCGTAGCCGCAAATGGCGAGAAACTTACTCCGGACGCCACGGGTGGCGGGGTCAAGGCCTATCGCTATGACGTAGAGACCGACACCCTCACGTTTCTTGCGAGCGGGCTCTATCCGAATGGTCCGATCGTGGCGGCGGGCGCCGCGAGCGGCGATATCTACTTCCTCAGGGGCCTCGAAGGACCGATTTACCACGCAGACGAGGAAGGCGAAACCCTAGTTGGACCAGGAGGTCAGGGTGAGGGCCAGGTGAGCCCGAACGGAAAATATTTCGCTATGGGGGACCTCTTCTACGAAGCCGAAACCGACACCGCCAGCTGCCCGTCCTGCCGTACCGACGGCGGACCATCGCTTGGGGGCGCGCATTCGGGTCAGGCAGGGGTGGTCGGGATGGGGCGCCATGGGCCCAACGCGATCCTCGACGACGGGACCTTCTTTTTTGACACGCCGAACCCTCTTCTAACCGCGGATACCAATGGCACGCGAGACGTGTATTCGTACAAGCATGGAGACGTGTCGCTGATATCGAGTGGCAAGCAGTCTGTCGACTCGCAGTTCGTCGACGCCAGCCCGAACGGCAGCAACATCTTCTTCTCCACCACGGCGCCTCTCGTGGGTCAGGACAAAGACACGGTCCAGGATCTCTACGACGCCCGCGTCAATGGTGGTCTCGCATCGCAAAACCCCGATCCGCCGGTGGAATGCCTCCGCGACGATTGCAAGGCGACTCCGAACGCCGGGCCCGAACTCCCGTTCGGAGGTTCAGAAGGGCTGAGCGGTCCGGGCAACGTCAAGGCTGCCGGGCGAAAGCACTGCGCGAAGGGCAAGCACGCGAAGAAAGTGAAGGGCAAGGTCCGCTGCGTAAAGAACCGGAAGAAGCAAAAGCAGGGAGGGGCGACCACGAAGAAGACGCACGCCCCCATCAGCCGGAGGCAGGGGCGATGAGCATCGACAACGCAGCCAACGCCAATCGCAACGACGACAGGAAGCGACCGATGAACCGGACCCGACGTCTCCTTTTCAAGGCCTTGATCGCAGCCACCGGATGCGTGGCCGCCACCGCCCTGGTGGCTCCTGCCGCGCATGCCGCCTTTGGTTTCGCCAATTTCGGCGTCTCCACGAGGATCGACGGCGAAGTCTCCCGCCAGGCGGGGGCTCATGCGGATCTCCGCACCAGCTTCAATTTCAACCGCAACGTCGACACCTTCTATGTCGATGGAAACGTCAAGAACGTGTCCGTCGCCCTTCCACCTGGGTTCGTCGGCAATCCGACCGCAGCGCCAACCTGCCCGGTCAACAAGCTGATCAAACGTGGCGCCGTCACGGACACGGAATGCCCGGGCTTCGCACAAATAGGCATGGCATTCGTCGAATTCGGGTTTCTCGGCTACAACGCGCCGCTCTTCAACATCGCGCATTCAGGCGAGAGCCCCGGCCTTTTCGGCGCCAATGTCTTCGGTACTCCCGTTTTCGTCGAACCAACGGTTCGTGCCGGTGACTATGGAGTCTCCGCGCTCAGCGCCAGGACCTCGCAGGCGGAACCGATCGAAGCAGTGGACATCACCATCTGGGGGGTCCCCGGGGACCCGATTCACGACCCGCAGCGGATCGGGCCGAACCCATTTCCACGTAGGCCCTTCCTGAGCAATACGACCTCCTGCGGCGGCCGTGTCAGCTTTGGGATCGAAGCAAACTCCTGGCAGCACCCCGAGGCCGTCGTCAGGACCTCGGTCAGCTCGGACCTCGGCGGCACCCCGCTCGTTTACACCGGTTGCGATCGCCTCGGCTTCGAACCGTCGATCGAAGTCCAGCCCGGCACCCATCGGGCTCACGCACCCACCGGGCTAAACTTCGACCTCAAGCTGCCGCAGAACGAAGGCCCGGACGGCCTCGCGACTGCGCACGTCAAAAAAACGGTCGTCACCTTTCCCAAGGGAGTGACGGTCTCCTCCTCGTCCGTTGCCGGGCTCGGGGCCTGCTCGCTGGCGGAGATCGGCTTGGGCAGCAACGCTGAGCCAACCTGTCCGGACTCGTCCAAGATCGGCAACGTCACGATCAGGACGCAGGTGCTCGACGAGCCCCTGGAAGGCGAAGTCATCCTTGCCAGGCAGAACGAAAACCCCTTCCATTCGCTCTTCGCGATCTACCTTGTCGCCAAGGGACCCGGCTTCTATCTGAAGCTCCCGGGCGAACTCAACGTCGACAAGCAGACGGGTCAGTTGAAAACGATCGTCGACAACACGCCGCAGTTGCCCTTCGAAGAGCTGCAGTTGGATTTCCGCGGCGGTCCGACGGCGCCGTTGCAGACCCCCGATATCTGTGGCACCTACCAGACCCACACTGAAATGACTTCCTGGGCGTCGGCGAATCCGGTCACCGTCGACAGTCCGATGGTGATCGACGAAAACTGCACCGGTGGCGGTGCCTTCAGGCCCGGCCTGCAGGCGGGTGTGGCGAACCCCGTCGCCGGGGCCAACTCGCCACTGACCTTCCGGGTTACCCGTCAGGACGGCGAACAGAACCTCTCCCGGATCGAAGCCACCCTGCCCGAGGGTGAGCTGGCGAAACTGGCCGGGGTCGTCGTCTGCCCAGATGCCATCGCGGCGACCGGCGCCTGCCCGCTCGGAAGCCAGGTCGGGATCGCCACCAACGCGATCGGCACCGGCGCCTTCCCTCTCTTCATCCCCCAGCTTGGCAAGGACCCGACCGCTCTCTATCTCGGTGGCCCTTACAAAGGTGCGCCGTATTCTCTGATCACCAAGGTCCCCGCCCAGTCGGGCCCCTTTGACTTCGGCGTAATCGTGGTCCGTTCGGCGATCAACGTCAATCCGATCACCTCGCAGGCGATCATCAAATCCGATCCCCTGCCCCAGATCCTCGAAGGCGTGCCGATCTCCTACCGAGACGTGCGGATCGAAGTACAGAAACCCGACTTCACGGTCAATCCGACTTCCTGCGAGCAACGCTACGTGACGACGACGCTCACCTCGATCGAAGGCGCCACCGCGCATCCGTCGACGCCCTTCAAGGTCGGTGACTGCGCCAGCCTCGGTTTCTCTCCGAAACTGACTTTCAAGGTTCAGGGTGGCACCAACCGGGGCGACTACCAGGCACTGACGGCAATCCTGACCACGAAAAAGCATCAGGCCAACATCTCCCGGGTCGCGGTCACCCTGCCGCACTCGGAGTTCCTGGCCCAGGAACACATCAGGACGATCTGCACCCGGGTGCAGTTTGCCGCCAAGAAGTGCCCCGATGCCTCGATCTACGGCTTCGCCAAGGCAACCACGCCGCTCCTCGATAAGCCACTGGAAGGCCCCGTCTACCTGCGGTCCTCATCCAACCCGCTGCCCGACCTGGTCGCGACGCTCAACGGCCAGTTCGATATTGAGCTGGCGGGCCGGATCGACTCGGTCAAAGGCGGCATCCGCAATACCTTCGACGTGGTTCCCGATGCTCCGGTCTCGAGGTTCGTTTTGAAGATGAAAGGCGGCGAAAAGAGCCTCCTCGTCAATTCGAGGAACCTCTGCAAGTCGACCTCCAAAGCCGAAGTTAAGATGATCGGGCAGAACGGCAAGCATTTCAACTCAAGGCCGGTTCTCATCGACAGCTGCGGCAAGAGCTCGCCTAAGTCCAAGCGCTAGCCCGATGAGATGGCACGCGATCAGAAGCGGCGCTGTCGGGGCGGCACTTCTCTGCCTCCTCGCCGGCGCTGCCCTCGCCTCCGCCGAGGTCACGCAGGAAGGCAACCTTCGGGTTTCCTTCGAGGGGGGCATCGCTCCCCACAAGCTGCCGCGTCAGGGCACCGCGCCGGTCGCCGTCACCGTGACGGGAGACGTCAAGACCACCGACGGGGCGCCGCCGCCACAGCTGCGGACGATCACGATGGCGATCAACCGCAACGGCAAGCTCGACCACCGCGGCCTGCCGGTCTGCCATTACCACCAGATCCACCCCGCCTCGACCAGCGAAGCGATCGCCACCTGCCCGCACTCGGTCATCGGCAAAGGCGACTTCCGGGCCAATGTCCTCCTCCCCGAACAGTCCCCCTTCCCCTCCTCGGGTGAGGTGATCGCCTTCAATGGGATCTTCCACGGGCGCCACGTCGTCTTCGCCCACATCTACGGCACCCACCCGCTGCCACAGTCCAACGTGCTCGTCTTCGAGCTCTCCCACGCTGGTGGCGCCTACAACACGACCCTGTCCGCGGTGCTGCCCAGGGTCGCCGCCGAATGGGGCTACGTCTCCGGGGTCAGCTTGACCCTGCGGCGTGAGTTCAGGTACCAGGGAAAGACCCGCAGCTTCCTCTCAGCGGGCTGTCCTGCCCCCGCCGGCTTCCCCGGCGCCAGCTTTTCCTTTGCCAAGGCCAGTTTCGGATTCGAAGACGGCCGTACCCTGAGCGCGACGATGACCCGCAGCTGCGCAGTGAAAAAGGAGAAGCCACCCCCACGGCGCAAGTCCCAGCAGTGAGCCCAACCGGGCTCGCCGCACGTGGCGATCAACTACCGTTTCAGTTCGATGGACGCGTCCGCGACCATTGTCCGGGTTAGACAAGGCTGCAAACAGGGACTGATCGCCTTCGCGGGCTGCGTCGCGGCGGCGGCGCTGGCGGCGCCTGTTGTGCAGGCCGAGTTCGGCCTCTCCGATTTCAGTGCGTCGACGACGCTGGCCGGCGAAGCTTCGCGGCAGGCCGGGGCCCATCCGAACCTGCGGGTGCGGCTTGCCTTCAATCGTGCGGCGGGAGGCGAAAGCGTCGAGGGCAATCCCAAGGACGTCAGCGTCGCCCTTCCGCCTGGGCTCGTCGCCAACCCGACGGCCCCCCCGACCTGCCCGCTGGTCAAATTGATCTCGCTGACCGCCCTAGCCAAATCGGATTGCCTCAGCCAGGCGGTTGTCGGGTACGGCTCGACCGACGTAGGCAACCTCATCGTCGGCTCGCCGATCTTCAACATGGCGCGGTCGGGCTCGGAGACGGGAGTCTTCGGCATGAACGTCCTCGGGGCTGCAATCTTCATCAAGCCGCAGGTGCGACCGGGGGACCATGGGATCTCGGCGTTGAGTGCGCGCACCTCCCAGGGGGACGTGGTCTTCTCGATGGACCTCGAAATCTGGGGCGAACCTGCTGATCCCTCCCACGATGCCCAAAGAGGCGGCCCAGCGCCGGTTCCCTACGCCTTCCTTACCGCGCCCACCAGCTGCGGCTCGCCCACCTCGTTCACCGCCCTTGTCAACTCCTGGCAGCAGCCGGAAGCGTTCTCGAGCAGATCGGTGGACTCCGACCTCGGGGGCCGGCCGTTTGTCTTCAGCGGCTGCGACCAGCTCGATTTCGCGCCTACGGTCGCGGTGCAGCCGGGGAGTCATCGGGCCGGCTCTCCGACCGGGCTCGACGTCAGCATCGAATTGCCTCAGACGAACCAGATCAAAAGTCTCGCGACCGCGGCTCTGAAGAGGACGTCCGTCACCCTGCCCGAGGGGATGTCGGTCTCGCCTGCCGTCGCAGCCGGCCTCGGAAGTTGCGCGCCGGCCCAGATCGGGCTCGGCTCCCCGGCGGCCCCCACTTGTCCGAGCTCCTCGAACCTCGGGACGGCCCGGATCGACACCCCGCTCCTCGACCGCCCGCTGGTAGGCGACGTAATTCTCGCCAGGCAGAACGACAACCCGTCCCGCTCCCTGCTTGCGCTCTACCTCGTCGTCAAGGGGCCGGACTTCTACCTGAAGCTACCTGGTCAGGTCAGCCTCGACCCGGTCAGCGGCCAGGTCACGTTGATCTTGGACAACGCTCCGCAGCTGCCCTTCGAAGAGCTGCACCTCGACCTTCGCGGTGGCCCAAACGCTCCCCTGCTCAATCCGAGCGCCTGTGGCGCCTACACGACCCGAACCGAGCTGATCTCGTGGGCGTCGACTCATGCCGTCGCCCGGCAGACCCCGATGGTCATCAATGAGGGTTGTGCCGGCTCAGGGTTCGACCCTGCGCTGCAGGCCGGAGCCGCGGATCCCGTGGCGGGGGAGAGCTCGTCCTTTACCCTGCGGGTAACCCTCGGGGACAGCGAACAGAACCTCTCAAAGGTAGCCGCCACCCTGCCCCCCGGCGAGCTCGCCAAGCTGGCTGGAGTCCCGGTCTGCGGCGAGATTCGGGTCGTGACCGGCGACTGCCCGGCGGCGAGTCAGGTTGGTGTCGTTGCCGCCGCGTTCGGGGCGGGGCTCCACCCCCTCTTCGTCCCCCAGCCCGGAGGGCATTCGGCGGTCTATCTGGCGGGCCCCTACCGGGGCGCCCCGTACAGCTTTCTCCTCGAGGTCCCCGCCGTGGCGGGAGCCTTCGATCTCGGCACCGTTCTCACCCGGGTCGCGATTCGCATCGACCCGATCACCGCTCGAGTGAGGATCGAGACCGATCCGCTCCTTCAGAGCCTGCAGGGAATCCCTCTCGCCTACCGCGACGCTCGCATCGTCCTCGACCGCCCCGGCTTCATGCTGAATCCAACGAGTTGCAGGCCGAGCGCCGTCGACGGTGTTATCACCTCGGCCGCGGGCAGGACTGCGGATCGCTCGCCGCGCTTTCAGGCCAGCTCTTGCGACGCGCTTGGATTCGAGCCGAAGGTCTCGATCCGTTTCTTTGGCCCCACTCACCGCGGGTCTCATCCGAAGTTGCGGACGATCCTCAGCCCCCGCAAGGGCGACGCCAATCTCAAGCACGTCGCCATAACTCTTCCCGGCAGCGAGTTGCTCGACAACACCCATATCCGTGGCGTCTGCAGCCGTGAGGAATACGCTGCGGCGAGCTGCCCGGCGGCAGCGGTTGTGGGACACGTCAAGGCGTGGACGCCGGTGCTGGACCACCCCTTGGCCGGCCCTATATACATGCGTGCCAGCAGCCATAGGCTGCCAGACCTCGCCGCCTCGCTGCGCGGGCAAGTCCATCTCGATCTCTCCGGCCGGGTCGACTCGGTGGGAGGCAGGCTCCGCACCACGTTTGATGCGATGCCCGATGTGCCGCTGACCAGGCTTGCCCTGACCATGCGCGGCGGTGGGCGGGGGCTAATCGTCAACACCCCCCGACTCTGCGTCGGAAGTCGGCGTGCGACCGCGCGCTTCCTTGCTCAAAACGGCAAAGTCGAGGACCGCGAACCGATCGTAAAGACCGAGTGCCCGCCGTCAGACGGGGGCGGCTGATCCGGCGACGAAAGCCGGGTGCCGCCGGTGTGCTGCGATAACGGCGTGGCGAGGCTGCGGTGAGACGCCGACGTACCATCTGCGGGGGGCCGCTGACGTAGACTCTTTTCCCAATGGGAGGGATTCTCGGTAGGTGACGTACCGCCGGCCTCTGGCGGGCCTTGCCGTCGTTCTGCTCTGCTGCGGCGCTCTCGGAGTGCTGGGGCTGAACGTCGAGGACAAGCTGGCGCCGCTGTCACTGCAGGTGCCAGGGACTGCGGCCGCCGAAGGAGAAGGCCTGGCGCGAAGCCACTTTGGCGATTCCACCCCGTTCGCGGTGCTCCTACGCGGTCCGCGAGCCGAGATCGAACGCCAGGGGGTCGGCCTGGTCAGGGCCCTGCGTCGCAGCCCAGATGCCACGGTCATCTCGCCCTGGGACAGGGGATCGGTCGCAGCCCTGCGGCCAAGTCCCGGCAAGGCCCTGATCCTGGTCGATTACCACGTACCGCTGGCCGAGGCGATGCGGGAGACGGTACCGACGCTGGAACGAACGCTCCAGAAACGAATCCTGGCGCCGGTCTCGGCGACCCAGTCGGGCTTCGCGCCAATATCGCAAGCCCTCCAGGAAGAATCGCTCAACGCGACCGAGCGCGCGGAGTTGCTGGCGGCCCCGCTCCTGGTGCTCGTCCTGCTGCTGGTCTTCCGCTCCCTCGCCGCCGCGGCGATTCCGCTCGTTTTCGGCGCGCTTACGGTCCTTGCCGGGCGCGGTGTGCTGGTCCTGCTCAGCGCGGCGATGACCATCGACTCGCTCTCGCTCGTGGTCTGCACGATGATGGGCCTGGCGTTGGGGGTCGACTACTCGCTGCTAATCGTCTCCCGCTTCCGTGAGGAGCTCGAGGCCGGCCGAGAGCCATGGGACGCGGCCGCCGCGTCGCGCGGCAGCGCCGGCCGCACGACCCTCTTCGCCGGCGCCACCCTGATCGTCGCCGTCGTCGGCTCAGCCTTTCTCCAGCCTGGCTCGCTGCTGCTCTCCCTGGCAACGACGGTGGGGGTGGTGACGACGATCAGCGTCGCCGTCTCCACGCTGGCGGTGCCCCCCTTGTTGGCCCTGCTCGGACCGCGGATCAACGCTGGCCGGATCGGCCGCCGCCGTCCCGCCCGGCTCACCGTTGCCGGTACCGCCAGCGCGGCTCTCCGCAATCCCGTTCGTGCCGCCTGTTTCGTGGCGGTCCCCTTGCTGGTCCTGGCGTTGCCAACCCTTGCCTTCACCACCGGTGCCCCTGGCATCGACGAGCTGCCCACCTCGAATCAGGCCCGCAAGAACGCCGAGACGATTGATGCGGCGGTGGGTCCTGGCTGGGGGGCGCCGTTCATCCTTATCGCCGCCACCGAACGCGGGCCGATCACGACCTCATCGAGCCTGACCCTGCTGGCCGACTGGCAGCGTCGCATCGCCGCTCAGCCGGGGGTGCGGGCGGTTATCGGGCCGGGCCCGATCGCGCGCCGGGTAAAGCCGCTGCGAGCGTTGGGGTCGAAGCTCGTTTCGCCAGGATCCAAGAGCGTGGCAGAGGTGGATCGGCTCGGCCCCGGACTGCGGCGAGCGGCGCGAGCGGTCGAGCAGCTGCGAAGCGGTGTCGCTGCCGGTGCCGAGGGCAGCGGGCTGCTGGCCGAGGGCTCCGAGCGGGCCGCCGACGGTGCTGGCCTGATCGCCAGGGAACTCGGCCGCGCAGCTGGCCGCGGCGAAGAAGCGACCGCGGCGATCGAGCGTTTGCGAGAGGGCAGCAAGCGACTTGCCGATGGCCAGCGCAAAGTCTCGGTCGGCAGTCTCACTTTGGCACTGGGGCTGCGTTCATTGTTGCCGCGCATTCGGGGCGGTGAGCTCGGCCGGGCGCGGAAGTTGGCTGTGCAGCTCGAAGCCGCCGCCGCCTCCGAACCCTCGCTCGCGCCGGCAGCCAGCCAGGCACGCGTCCTGGCCCGAGCGATCGCTCTCGGCCGCGACGAAGTGCGGCGGCTGCGCGCTGTGGCCCAGGAGGTGAACGGCGGGCTCAACCGCCTTGTTCCGGGCGGCAAGCGACTCGAAGACGGGGTTCGGAGGCTTTCTCGAGCAGCCGGCGGACTCAGTGGCGGTCTTCGCCGGCTTGGCGACGGGGCTGAACGGCTCGCGGGCGGGTTGATCGAACTGCAAGGTGGCGCCGGTGCCCTGCAGGCCGGGCTCTCAGAGGGATTTCGTCATTCTTATCCGTTGCAGGCAAACCTGCGGCGCGTGGGTGTTCGTGTTTCGGCCGTCACCGCTCCCCTTGTTCTGGGGGCTCGGCAGTTGCGCCACGACTCTCCTCATTTTTTCGACTCTGGTTACTTCGTCCTCTCCGCACTCGACGGCGCTCCGCCCCAAGAGCGTGCTGCCGCTGGGGAGGCACTCAGCGTCGGCATGGGAGGGCAGGCCGCGCGGATGCTGATCGTCTCCACTCATCCCTTCAACACCGAGGGCTCGCGCCAAACCGGTGAGAAGTTGCTCGACGATGCCGAGCAGATCGGCCGTCGCGGGAACCTTCGAACGGGTCTCACCGGCGGCGCCGCGACCCTTAATACCTACGGCGCCGCGACCAAGAAGCGGCTACCGCTGGTGATCGGCGCCTTTGTCCTCTTCACGCTTCTGGCTTTGATCTTCATCCTGCGCGCTCCGTTGCTGGCGCTGCTCGCCGTCTGTCTCAACCTCGCCACGGTGGCGGCGGCGATTGGGGTGATGACGATCGCCTGTCAGATCCCCGCGGGCTACCCCCTCGGCGGACACCCCTACGTCGACACGGTCGGGGCAGGCGCGATCTTCGGCGTCACTTTTGGCCTCTCGATCGACTACGCAGTCTTCTTGATCGCGCGGATGCGGGAGCGCTATGACGTCGACGGCGACAATCGCGCAGCGATTGCCTATGGGCTGGAAAAGACGGCGGGAGTGATCACCGGCGCCGCGGCGATCATGGCCGCCGTCTTCATCTCCTTCGCGACCGCGTCGATCGCGACCGTAAGCCAGATGGGAGTCGGACTGACGGTGGCGATCCTGCTCGACGCCACCGTCGTGCGGATCATCTTGCTGCCGGCATTGATGCTCTGGATAGGCGACCGGGTATGGCATGTTCCGCCGGCGCTCGACCGCATCCTTCCCCGCCGAAACGTTCTTAATCCCCGGGTGGGCGCAACCGAGGCGTAGACCGAGCCGAGGAAGGAATTCACAGGATGGAAGCGACCAAAAGGATCAAACGTCGCCGGCGCTGGGGCACCGCAGCTCTACTTGGCGTGGCGCTGCTTGCCATCGGCGCCAGCGCCGCCGCCGCGGAAGCACCGACCCGGGACGAATACGTGGCCCGGCTGGAGGCGGCTTGCAAGCCGGACGCCGAAGCCACGCAGAGAGCGATGAAGGGAGCACGCGCTGACATTCGTGCCGAACGGCTTGCGGTTGCTGCCAGCAAGTTCGTCAAGGCGACTGCGATTTTCGGCTCGACCGTGAAAGAGATCACTGCGGTGCCACGCCCCAGCGCCGACATAGCGAGGCTGAGCAAGTGGCTCGGTTACCTGAAGACGCAGGAGTCCTATCTCGAGCAGATCACTGCTCAGCTGGGCGCCGGCCACACGATCAGAGCGCAGCGGCTGACTGCTCGCTTCATCCACAACGGCAACCTCGCCAACAACGTCGTCCTCGCCTTCGGCTTCGACTACTGCCGCTTCGAGTTCTCCAGGTACGGGTGAGGCGCACGAGCCGTGTAGACGTGGTGGCTTGGCAGATGCTGCGAGTGCTCGCGCTGCTGGCGCTTCTGGGCGGTGCCGTCGCCGGCCTGGCCCACGGCGAGCGCTCGCAGCACGGCAACCTGGTCGTTTCCCTCGACGGCGGCCTCTCGCCACTGAAGCTTCCCCGGGATCGACTTGCACCCGTCACGGTGCGGCTCGAGGGCGGCCTTCAGACCGCCGACGGCTCGCTTCTACCGCGGGTGACCCGAGTGGAGCTGGGCTTGCCAAAGCAAGGGGTGCTCAGTACCCGCGGCTTGCCGGTGTGTCCCCGAGGGCGCCTGCACGACACCAAGAGCGCCGAAGCGCTGTCCGCGTGTGGGGCGGCGCTGGTCGGTTGGGGGAAGCTGGAGGCCCAGGTGCAGCTGCCAAACCAGGCCGCCTTTGCGATCCATGCCCGCCTACTTGCTTTCAACGCACAAGTGCGGGGGCACCGGGCAGTGGTCTTGCACGCTACCGCCACCAGTCCGCCTACCTCCGTCGTCCTGCCGTTCCTCCTCGAGCATCGCGATGGTCGTCTCGGGACGGCTTTGGTGGCTAACCTGCCCCCGGCGCTAGGCCCATGGCCACACCTGGCCCGCTTCGAGATTACGCTCTCGCGTCGTTTCGCCTATCGCGGTCGTAATCGCAGCTTTCTCAGCGCCTCTTGCCCAATTCCCCGCCGGTTCACCGCCGGCTTCTTCTCCTTCGCGCGTGCCACCTTCACCCTCGCCGACGGGCGCCGGGTCGGCACCGGCATCCCCCGCAGCTGCCGCGCCAGCTAGTCAGCGGCGTGGCCCAGGGACGGCCATTTACCTCTCGACTGGTCTGTTACTGTTCCTAATTCACAGACGGCCGGGAGAGGACGCTGACAGCGGGAAACAGCGAAATAGGCGAGGGCAACGATGCGCCTTCGGAAGCTTGGCGCGGCGAGTTTCCCCTCGCGCTCGCCAGCCTTGAGACGGCGGTTCTCGACGCTTGTGCAGCGGAGGGGGATTGGCCGGCCCAGATCGCCGCCGGCATTTATGCCGGCGTCGATTTCGCGATCGCCAATCCGGTGGTGGCCCGTTCATTGACGCTCGACGCAGCCGTGGAAGCCGACTGCATGCGCCGATACGAGCGGGTGATCGGCCGCCTTGCCGGCTTCATTCAAATCAAAGCCCCGGCCGACAATCGCCTCCCCGGGTCGACGGACGAGGCGCTCGTCGCCGGAATCGTCGGCCTGGTGGGCGACCATATCCGCATCGGCCGCCTTGATCGTCTCTCCGAACTTCGGCCCGAGTTGGTCCTGCTGACACTGCTGCCATATCTCGGCTTCTTCGAGGCGCAGCGTTGGGCCAACCAGATGGCGAGGACGCGGGCCAGCGAGGCTTGACATGGCGGTCCGTGTATGTTCTTATTTCAGATCCGCTGTCGGCGTTGGGGTCTCCTTGGCGCCGCGCCGCGGAAGTCCTGGTACCAGGTTCGGATCGTCCCGCTCTTCCCTGGGCGGCCACGGTCCATGTACGCAAACGTCATGACCCGGAGGCGCTCCCTGCGCCTCCGGGTCGTTTGCGCCTCAGCGTCTGCGGCGTAGGCGCATAAAGGCGACGATCGGACGCACCGCCGGGCCGGCGGTGCGCAGTAACCGCTCACGGATCGGGAGAACGGAGGTCGTCCGCGCCTCCTTGGCACTGAGGTAGAAGCCAGCGACCCCGGCGAGGATCGCGGCGTGGCGGTGGCGGTGCCGCAGTCCCGCCAGTCCGGTGCGGGCGAGGTGGGCGATCAGCTCGAGGCGATCCGCCGCGTTCTTGCTCCCCCCGTAGTAGGCCATGTAATTGTGAGCGCCGGCTGCCGCATCCTCGTCGCGATCGATCAGGTCGTCGAGGAGGACGGTTAGGGCGCCGATCGGGGGGAAGTAAGCAGCGTCGATCGACTCGGCTTCCGCCGCGGTCGTCCGCGGGTCGGCGCCGGCGGCGATCAGTGCATGCGCCGCGACGGAGGAGCTGGCAGCGGCAGCGACCTCCCACCAGCTGTAGATCGCAGGGGCGTGTTGGGCCAGGGCCCAGGCCTTGAGGGCGGCGCGGTCGCCATGCTCGGCCGCGTGGGTGGATGCCTGGCCTTCGCCACAGCGGGAGACGGCGCGTTCGAGGGCTACGGAGACGGCGCCATGGGACGGCAGTGCCTGGGCGCTGTCCCGGTAGGAACTGAAGAGTCGATTTAGGTAGTCGGTGTCCCCAGCTGAAAGCTGCTCGCCGAGCGTGTCGAGGTAGTCGATCGCCACCTGCAGCGCGACCATCGCCCTGATCGCGGTGGGGCGGCCTCGACGCGGTGCCAGGGTCGCGAAGACCGAGATCGCCTCGACGTTCAATTCCTTTTCGTCCAGCGCGGTCAGGGCTTGGCCTCTGAGCGTGGGATCCGGAATCGTCGCGCCAACGCGGCGCCAGTCACCGAGCTCCCTGCGCACGAGGGGCACGACGCCGCTTCGGTAGATGCCCAGCGCCGATGCCACCGCCAGTCCTTCTCTCGCGGTTGCGATCACCGCTCCAGCCTATTTCGGTCTCTCCCCACATACTGCAGGCGATGCGAGTGCTCCCGCACGACCCCCGCAAGCTGCTGGCGATCTACGCCGGCGGCGTCGTCGGGGCGCTGATCCGGGTCGGCCTGGCGGAGGTGGCGTCGACGAGCCCGGGGCAGTGGCCCTGGGCGACCTTCGCGGTGAACATGGTTGGGGCGCTGCTGCTGGGCTACTTCTTCGCCCTCTTCCGCGATCGCCCTGAGGAGAGCCTGCGCCATCCGTTCCTCGGCGTCGGTCTCTGCGGCACCCTGACCACCTTCTCGACCATGCAGCTGGAGCTGTACGAGATGGTCGACGGCGGCTACCTCGGCCTGGCGGCGGCCTATTGCGCGGTCACGGTCGCCGCCGGCTACCTCTTCGTGCGGCTCGGGATCGGGCTCGAGCGGCGCGGCGACTTCGGCGGATACACGGATAGGCCGCCAAGGGACAGCCGACGATGACCGCGCCGGGATGGATCGCGGTCGGTCTGCTCGGCGGTGCGGCCGCCGCGGCTCGCTTCCTCATCGACGCCGAGATCGCGGCGCGCGCCAACAGCGAGTTCCCGCTCGGGATCCTCGCCGTCAACCTCAGCGGCGCGCTCGCCTTGGGCATCGTCGCCGGGGCGGCGCTGCACGGCGAGGCGCTGGTCATCGTCGCCGGGGGCGGCATTGGCTCCTTCACCACCTTCTCGACCTGGATCCTCGACTCGCACCGGCTCGACGAGGCCGGCCACGCCAATCTCGCCTGGCTCAACATTGGCCTCTCGATCGTCGCCGGCTTCGCCGCGGTCGCCTGCGGCCACTGGCTCGGCGGCGTCCTCTGAGCGCCTCAAAGTCGTCCGCCTTCGTCTCTACTTTGAATCGGGCGATGGCTGAGCAAGCGCCCATCCCGGCTCCTGAGCAAACGGCGATCCCGACCCCGCCGGAACGGATCGCGCTGCGCGATCTCGAGGACGGCCAGCGGGTCCGCGGCGTCTACGCGGTGCGCCAGCGCGAGCTGCGGCGCAAGCGCAACGGCGAGCCCTGGCTGCGGCTCTCGGTCGGCGACGCGACCGGCACCGCCGAGGCGGTCTGCTGGGAGGACGCGGAGCCGCGCTACGCGCTCTGCGCCAGCGGCTGCGCCATCTTCGTCAGCGGCGTCTTCGAGATGAGCGAGCGCTGGGGGGCGAAGATCAAGGTCGCCGAGCTGCGCGAGGCGGCGCCGCACGAGTACGACGCCGACGAACTCGCGCCCGAGTCGCACGTCTCGCTCGAGCACCTGGAAACCGACCTGCGCTCGCTGCTGGCGACGATCCAGGAGCCGCAGCTGCGGCTCCTGCTCGACTCCTTCTTCGCCGAGGGCAGCGAGGCCTGGGCCCGCTTCCGCGACGCGCCGGCGGCGAAGGTCTACCACCAGGCCTACCGCCACGGCCTGCTCGAGCACACGCTCTCGGTCGCCCAGGCGGTCAGCGCCGCCTCCAACTTCTTCCCCGGCATCGACCGCGACGTCGCCGTCACCGGCGCCCTCCTGCACGACATCGGCAAGACAGAGGCCTACAACGACGACCCGCTGGCGATCGACCTCACCGACCTCGGTCGCCTCCAGGGCGAGATCCCGCTCGGCTATTACCTGGTGCGTCGTCAGATCGAGGAGATCCCCGGCTTCGATCCCGAACTCGCCCAGTGCGTGCTCCACATCATTCTCAGCCACCACGGCCAGCTCGAGCACGGCTCCCCGGTCGTCCCCGCCACCCGCGAGGCCGTCCTCGTCCACATGATCGACAACCTCGGCGGCCGCCTCGGCAGCTTCGATCGCCTCGAGCGCCAACTCCCCGCCGGCGAGTCCTGGTCGGGCTTCGACCGGGCGCTCTCAGGCTCGGCCTACTTCGGCCAACGCGCCGCTTAGCTCCCCCGCCGCCGCGCCAGCAGCATCGCGACCCGCCCGAGCACGGCCTCCGGTTCGCGATGGAAGCGCACATCGGTGACCCGGACCATCTCGATTCCGGCGAGCATCAGGTCCTCGTCGCGGAGGTGGTCGCGCTCGAAGGCGGCGTTGGTGCCGTGGGTCGCGTAGGTGTCGAGTTCGACCGCGAAGCGGTGCTCCGGCCAGTAGACGTCGAGCTCTAAACCGACCTCGACGAAGTTGGTTGCCGGCCGCGGCAGCCCGGCTGCCAGGACCGCTTCGAAGAAGAGCGTCTCGAACCCGGAACGGGTGAAGGGCACGGGCTGGTAGAGAGCGATCGCCTGGCGCAGGCGGCGTCGACCACGATGGCGCCCGCTGCGTTGGAGAAGGTCCTCGATCGGCTCGAGGTCGAACAACTCGCGCTCCTCGCTGCGCTCGAGCATTCGCCGTAGAAGGGAAAGGCGTAATTCAGCGGCGCAATCGAGCAGCGTGCGTGGCAGGGCGGTGACGGGAATCCCATCCTCAAAGGCTCGGTCGTCCGCGGTCAGGATGCGCGAGTGGTGGAGCTTGATCGGGAGTCGTGGCTTGCGCGGTATCGGCGAGGTCACGTGCAGCGGCGCCGGCCCGTATCGCGAGATCCCCCAGAGCCAGGCGGCGGAGCGATGGCTCAGCAATGCATTTGGCCCGCAGGCGAGCACCGCGGCCAGGCAGCGTCCGTGGGCTGAAATCAGCCGGTGGCCGACGGCGTAGACGCCACGATGCAGGGGGTGTAGGTGTCCTGAGGCGACATCGCGCTGGACAGCCTTGCGCGAATAGCCCAGCGTCCGCTCGAGTTGACGGATCGAAACCACGCCGTGCTGCCGCTCGGCCAGGTCGGCCAAAGCGGGTCCCGCGGCCCGGCGAATCGGTCCCGGCGCTTCCGGCAGTCCTTCGTGACGCATAGGGGTACAAAGGACTGCCGGAACAGGATCTCTCCCCCTTTGGGCCTAGGGGAGGGTCAGAACTTGACCGTGCAGCGCTGGATGCGGTGGACGTCGCCGCGGGCGCGCTGGACGCACTTGACCAGGCGTTTCGGGTTGCCGTCCTGCTTGGCGACGTGAAAGGAGCGCTTGATCTCTCGCTCGACCTGTCTGTTGACGTCCTCGAAGGTCTTCTGCAAGCTGCCGAGTCCGTTCTCTCCGAATGACTTTTCGAAGCTCTGGTTGGCGCTGTCGATCGCGTTGTCGGTCGTCTTCAGAACCGGCTTGACGATGAAGAAATAGGCCGCGGCGAGGATCCCGACCGTGACCAGGAGCCGGATAATGCCGGAAGTCAGGCTGCCGAAGAGGTTGCGCAGGATGTCCATGGCGTCGGCCGCAGACTATCCTGCGACGCGTGGCGAAGGACACCGAGAAGCTGATTCGCCAGCTCTCGTTGATCTCGTTCCTGATGGCGCAGGGCAGGCCGGTTTCGGCGCTCGAGATCAAGCGGGAGGTGGAGGGGTACAGCGACATGAACGAGGACGCGTTCGCGCGGCGCTTCTACGCGGACCGGGCCGAGCTCGAGAGCCTTGGCATCCTGCTCGGGGTCGAGAAGCCGGGCGAGGGCTTCTTCGAGGCCGAGCTCTACTCGCTGCCGCCGGAGAACTTCTACCTCGACCCGATCAAATTCACCGACGAGGAGCTGGCGGCGCTGAGCACGGCGCTGCTGCTGCTCACCGACGGCGGCTTCGCCTACGCCGAGCCGCTGCGGCTGGCCCTGCAGCAGGTTGCCTGGGGCCACCCGAACCCGCTGGTCGAGGGCGAGCGCGCCCCGGTCGAGATGGCGATGACCGCCTCCGCCGGCGGCCGCGACCTCTCCCAGCGCCTCTCCAAGATCGAGACCGCGATCAGCCGCCGCAAGACGATCGAGTTCACCTACTACACGATGGAGCGGGGCGAGACCGAGAAGCGCAAGGTCGACCCCTACCACCTGGTCTTCCGCAGTGGCCAGTTCTATTTGATCGGCCTCTCGCACGAGCGCGAGGCGGTGCGCGTCTTCCGCCTCTCGCGGATCCAGGGCAAGGTCGGCTACGCCTCCAAGGCCGAGCACGACTTCTCGCCGCCGGAGAACTTCGACCGCCGCGACTACGGCAGCCGCGCCGACTGGCAGCTGGGGGAGGAGCGGGGCGTCGCCAAGATCTTCATCCGCGACCGCATCGCCTGGCTGATCGAGCGCGACTTCGGCAGCTACGGCAAGCTGCGGGCCGCGAAAAAGTCCGACGGCGCCCCCGGCAAGGGTCAGATCTTCGAAACCAGCTACGCCTCGGTCCGCGAGTTGATCGCCTGGGTCCTGCGCTGGCGCCAGAACGCCCAGGTGCTGGCCCCCGACGACCTGCGCGAGGAGGCCGAGACGCGGCTCTCGCTCCTTCACGATCGCCATCACAACGGTTTCGAGCCGGCCGAGATCGTCGACCGGCCGCTGCGCGACGCCCCCCGCCGCGCCCGCTCCAACGGTCGCGGCGAGGCGGCGATCCGCCCCGAGCGCTTCGCCCGCCTCGTCACCCTCGCCGGGATGCTGATCGAAACCGCGAAAAAGGGCGAGCGGCTGCTGGTCGCCGAGCTGCGCCAGCGGCTCGAACTGACCGACGAGGAGCTGCGCGAGGACGTCGATCTGCTCAACGTCGTCAACTTCGGCGGCGGCACCTACGTCCTCTTCGCCGAATTCATCGGCGACGAGATCGAGGTCGACTCCGAGCCCTACGGCGACAACTTCGCCCGCCCCGCCCGGCTGCTGCCCCTGGAGGCCAAGGCCCTGGTCGCGGCGATCGACCTCTTCGGCGACCACCTGCCGCAGACCGACCTGCAGAAGGCGCGCAAGAAGATCGTCGACGCGCTTGGCCACGACCCCTCCGAGGAGGGGCTGGAGATCGCCTCCGCCGGCGGAGGCGACGCCCGCGTGGCGCGGATGGTCAACGACGCGATCGCCGGCAGCAAGGTGCTCGAGCTCTCCTATTACAAGGAGAACGAGGACCAGTTCACCGACCGCCGGGTCGAGCCCTACCGGCTCGAGAACGGGCGCGAGGGCTGGTACGTCGAGTGCTACGACCTGACCAAAGAGGGCGTGCGCCACTTCAAGCTCGACCGGATCAAGGAGGCGAGCCTCTCCACGGAGGGCTTCGAGCCGCGGGCCGAGGTCGAGGAGTTCGCCGGGGTCGAGGGCTGGATGACCCACGGCGAGGTGCCGACCGCCCACGTCGCCCGCGTCTGGGTCTCGCCGGAGCGGGCCCGCTGGCTGCGCGAGGAGCGCACCGTGGTCGAGGAGCTGGCCGACGGCGCCGTCGTCGTCGAGCTCCCCTACGCCGGCAAGTCCTGGCTGGTCCGCGAGATCCTCCGCGGCGCCGGCGACCTGGTCGTGCTCGAGCCCGAGGACGCTCGCGAAGCGATCGCCAAGGAGATCTCCGGCTGAGATCGGCCGCCGCGAGCGACGAAGAGTGCATCCACCATCCATAGGCAGGAGGATGCACTCCTCGTGAGTGGGACAGCGACAGCGGCGCCCGGACATCCTGAGGTTTTGCGGATCGTCGCTCCCAACCCGGGGCCGATGACGCTGGAAGGGACGAACACCTACCTATATGGGGCGGATCCCTGTGTCGTGATCGACACCGGGTCCGAGGACGAGGCGCATCTGCAGGCGATCCGTGCCGCGGCGGCGGAGCGGGGCGGGATCGGGCTGGTCCTGCTGACCCACTCGCACGGCGACCATGCCGCCGGCGCCGATCGGCTCGGGGCCGAGGTCGTGCAGCCCGCCGACGGCGAGACCCACGGCGGCTTGCGCGTGCTTGCCACCCCCGGCCATGCCGCCGACCACGTCTGCTTCCTCTCCGCCGACGGCGTCTGCTTCAGCGGCGACCTCGTGCTCGGGCTGGGCTCGACGATCGTCCCGCCCGGCGACAACTCCCTCGCCGCCTTCATGAGCTCGCTGCGCCTGCTCCAGGGCGAGCAGATCGAGCTGATGGCCCCGGGTCACGGCCCCTGGATCACCGAACCTGCCGCCAAGCTCGCCGAGTACGTCGAGCACCGCGAGATGCGCGAGCATCGCCTGCTCGCCGCCCTCGATCGCGGCGAGCGCTCCCGTGCCGCTCTCCTCGCCGAGGCTTGGGACGACATCCCGGTCGAGCTGCTGCCGATGGCGGCGATGGCGATGGAGTCTCACCTCGAAAAGCTCGAGGGGGAGGGGCGGCTGCCGGAGGATCTGGAGGCCTAGCGAGCTGCAGACTGGCCAGCTGGCCAAACGTGATAAACCATCGCCATGAGCCGTCCGAGCAAAGGGCAGGTGGCCCGGGCGGGTTTCTTCGCCGGGGTCGCGGGGGTTGGGATCGCCACGGCGGCGACCGCGGCCGCCTGGCACTGGCTGGCACGACGGCCGCTGCCGAAGCAGCGTGGCACGATCGAGCTGGACGGGCTGGAGGGTCGGGTGCGGGTAAGGCGCGATCGCTGGGGCGTGCCCCATGTCGAGGCGGACGCGCGGCAGGACCTCTACTTCGCCCAGGGCTTCGTCCATGCTCAGGATCGGCTCTGGCAGATGGACTTCTACCGCCGCGCGGTCGAGGGCAAGATCTCCGAGATGGCGGGGGAGGAGGGGCTGCCGGTGGACCGGCTGATGCGCACGCTCGGGATCCGCCGCGCCGCCGAAGCCGAGGAGGCGGCGCTGGATCCGCAGCTGCGCGGCTTGCTGGAGCGCTTCTGCGAGGGCGTCAACGCCGCCGCCGCGAGTGCCTCGGCGCTGCCCTTCGAGATGCAACTGCTGCGCCTCGAGTGGAAGCCCTGGCGGCCGGTGGACATCCTCAGCCTCGGCAAGCTGCTCGCCTTCGGCCTCTCGACCAACTGGGAGCGCGAGCTGCTGCGAGCCGACATGCTGCGGGCGCTGGGTCCGGAGCTGACCGCGCGCCTCGACCCCACCTACCCCGCCGACAACCCGGTCGTCACCCAGGAAGCCTGGCAGGGCGACGGGCTGGCGATCGTCGAGCAGATCGACGCCGTGCGCCGCTCGATGGGCCTCGCCGCCGAGGCCAGCGGTTCCAACAACTGGGCCGTCAGCGGCGAGCGCAGCGCCACCGGCTCGCCGCTGATCGCCGGCGACCCGCACCTGCCCCCGAGCATGCCGGGCATCTGGTACCAGGTGGGCCTGCGCCACGGCGAACGCTTCGTCCGCGGCGCCTCGATGCCGGGGATGCCGGGCGTCTACATGGGCCAGAACAACGACGTCTGCTGGACCTTCACCAACGTCATGGCCGACGTCCAGGACCTCTTCGTCGAGCGGATCGAGGGCGATACCTACCTCTACGAGGACGAGTGGAGGCCGCTGGAGGCGGTGCGCGAGGAGATCGTCGTCAAGGGCCGCGAGGCGCCGGTCGAGCTCGAGGTCCGGGTCACCCACCATGGCCCGATCGTCAACGCCGCGCTCGGCGCCGACGAGGCCGAACCGCTGGCGCTGAGCTGGCTGGCGCTGCGTGAACAGACCGCCTTCGCCGGCATGTTCGAGCTGCTGGAGATCGGCTCCGGGCCGGACCTGGTCGCCAAGCTCGAGGGCCACACCGCGCCCGCCTCGAACCTGATCTGGGCCGACCGTCACGGCTCGATCGGCTACAAGCTGATCGGCCGCCTGCCGCTGCGCCGCGGCGGCTGCCCCGACCTGCCCAAGCCCGGCTGGACGGGCGAGTTCGAGTGGGAGGGGACGATCCCCTACGAGGAACTGCCGCAAAAGGTCGACCCCGAGAGCGGCTACCTGATCACCGCCAACAACCGCATCGTCGGCGACGAGTACCCGCACCACATCACCAGCGAATATCTGGACGGATTCCGGGCCAAGCGGATCGAGCAGCTGCTGGGGGAGAGCGAGAAGCACGACCTCGAGAGCTTCGAGGCGATGCAGTCCGACAACCTCTCGCTGCCGGGGATCGAGGCGGCGCGGCGGCTGGGACGGCTGACCCCCCGCGGCCAGCGCGAGCTGAGCGCGATCGAGCGACTGCGCAGCTGGGACGGCCGCCTCGACCCTGACACGATCGCCGGCACCATCTACCAGGCCTTCCTGCTGCGGCTCGCCCGCGAGGTGGCGCGCTGTGCGATCGGCGACCGCGACCTCTGCGAGCGCTGGCTCGACCGCGCCGACAACGGCTTTACCCCGCACATCACCTCACCGTGGCGCTGGCATTCCCACCTGATGAAGCTCTGGGAGGAAGCCGACGAGGAGCTGATCGGCCGCTCCTGGGAGGGGCTGGTGCTGGAGGCGCTGGCCGGCGCCCTCGACGACCTCGAAGAGCGCTTCGGCCCCGACCCTGAGGGCTGGCGCTGGGGCCACGTGCACGAGATGGAGTTCCCGCACCCGCTGGGCGAAGCGAACCCACTGCTGCGCCGCCTGCTCAACCGCCGCCTCCGTGCCGGCGGCGCCCAGGAGACCGTGAGCCAGATCGCCTACGACCCCAACGACCCCTACAAAGCCGTCTGGGCCCCGAGCTGGCGCATGGTTGCCGACCCGACCGACCCCGGGCGCTCGCGCTGGCAGATGTTCACCGGCCAGTCCGGCCATCCCGCCAGCCCGCACTACGACGACCTCCAGGCCGACTGGCTCGAGGGCCGCACCCAACCGATGGCCGGCGAGGGCCCCTGGAGCGAGCTCGAGCTGCTGCCTCGCGGCTGAGCGCAAATTTGTCGGGGCGCGGTCAGTCCCGCAGGCTCAGCGGCGAGCCCTCGGCTGCGGAGAAGGCGGTGACGGCTTCGACGATCGCGGCCGGGGCTTTGGTCGGGGAGCCGGCGTCGTGAGGGGGCTGGGGGTCGTACTCGATCGCCAGTTGCACGGCCTGGGCGACCTCCGGACCGGCCTCTCGGCCAACCAGGTGCAGGGCCATGTCGATCCCGGCGGAGACGCCGGCGGCGGTGATGACCTTGCCGTCCTCGACGAAGCGGCGGACGACCGGGTCGGCGCCGTAGGCACGCAGCGGCTCCAGGTAGAGCCAGTGGCCAGTCGCCCGCTTGCCCTCCAGCAGGCCGGCGGCGCCGAGGACCAGCGAGCCGGTGCAGACCGAGGTCGTCCACCTGGTCTGGCGATCGACGTCGCGCAACCAGGAGAGCACCGCCTCGTCCTCGAGCAGGGGCCGGTTGCCGACGCCGCCGGGGACGAGCACGATGTCGGTCTCGGTGACGTCTGCCAGCGCCCGATCGGCGCTGATTCCGAGGGCGCCGCTGTCGGTCCGTTTCTCGCCGACGCTGGCGGCGACGAACTCGACCTCCCAGCCGGGGACCGAGCGCAGCACCTCGTAGGGGCCGATCGCGTCGAGAGCGGTGATGCCGTCGAAGATCAGGATCGAGGTCTTCATGCTGGCATCGTGGCGGCTGCGACCCCATTCCGCCAGAGGCAGGAATGACAATGTTCGATAGATTTCTGCCATGCACCGTGTCGTCGCCCTCTGCCTCGACGGTCTCGTCGCCTTCGACCTGACCGCACCCGCGCAGGCCTTCGGGCTGGCGGCTCACCCCAGTGGCAAGCCGCTGTACGAATTCTCGACCTGCTCGGTCGCCGGCGCCGAAGTTCGCACCACCAGCGGCTTCGGGGTCAGCCCGCGGTCCGGTCTCGGTGCTCTGCGCCAGGCCGACACGGTCGTCGTTCCCGCCTACGCCGCGGTCCTCGCGCCGCCGCCCGAGGAGGTCCTCGCCGCGCTGCGTGCTGCCGCCGGCCGCGGCGCCCGCGTGCTCTCGGTCTGCAGCGGCGCCTTCGCGCTCGCCCACGCCGGCCTGCTCGACGGTCGCCGCGCGGCGACCCACTGGGCCTGGGCAGGCGAGCTGGCCCGCCGCTTTCCGGCGGTCGAGGTCGACCCCGACGCCCTCTATGTCGACGAAGGGCAGGTGATGACCTCGGCCGGGCTCAGCGCCGGCATCGACCTCAGCCTGCACGCGATCCGCAAGGACTTCGGCGCCGCCGCCGGCGAGCGGGTTGCCCGCCACATGGTCGCCGCCCCCCACCGCGAGGGCGGCCAGGCCCAGTTCGCCAAGCCGGTCGCCGCCGACGCCGGCGGCTCGCTGGAGGCGACCCGCCGCTGGGCCGCCGAGCGCCTCGACGAGCCCCTCGACGTCACGGCGCTGGCGGGCCACGCCGGCGTCAGCCCCCGCACCTTCGCCCGCCGCTTCCGCGAGGAGACCGGGACGACGCCGCTGCAGTGGCTGCTGTCCCGGCGGGTGCTGGAGGCACGGCGGCTGCTGGAGGAGTCCCAGCTGCCGGTCGAGGCGGTCGCCTGGCGCTGCGGCTTCGGCACCGCCGCCTCGCTGCGCGACCACTTTCGCCGCGCCACCGCGACGACGCCGACCGCCTACCGGCGCGCGTTCAGCGCGGCGTAGGCAGCCGCCTTCAGGCCGGCTTCGAGACAAGCCACATGTCCTGGGGATAGGGGCTGTCGTCTCCGGCCGGGGCGGAGTCCACGAGCGCCAGCCCGGTCGCCGACAACAGCCGCTCGACGTAGGCACGTGGGTGGTAGGCGGCGCACATGTTGGAGCCGGCACTGTTGGGGAAGTGGACGATCAGCTCGCCGGCGTCGAACCGGTCCAGCTCGCGGTCGGTGAGGTGGGCGCGGAAGCTGTTCCCCATCGTGGTGAAGATCAGGCTGCCCGCCGGGGGCGAGGACGCGGTCCATCTCCGCCATCCACCGGTCTGCAGCTCGTCGGCGAAGTGGGTGAAGACGGAGAGGGCGTAGACCAGGTCGAAACTGCCGCTCCGCGTAGGGCAGCGGCGGCGTCGAGCCGGTTGGCCGCCCAGCTGGCGAAAGGAAGGTTGGCCTGGCACCAGGCGATCGCGTCGGCGTTGTAGTCGCAGCCGTGGATCGCGACTTCGGGAAGCCCGGCCCACTGGCGCGCGACCCGCCCCGAGCCGCAGCCGAAGTCGAGCAGCGAGCCCAACGTGCCGACCTCGAGGCTGTTGCGCTCGAGCAGGACGGCGATCGCCTCGGCGGAGCGACGGCCGGCGTCGAGGTGGTCGTGCGGATCGGCGATCCCGCTGACCGCGACCCGCAGCCGGGCGGGCGGGATCGGCAGGCCGTCGGGGCCTTCGAAGCCGCGGTACTTGAAGTCGCCGATCAGTCGCGCTGACGCTTCGCGGGCGCGGAAGCCGGCCCGGATCGGCGGCCGAGTCGCGCAGCCGCGGCGGGAGCCGTTCAGCAGCCGTTGCTTGACTTCGCGCTTCAGACTCGGCCGGGACACCGCCGCAGCTTATAGATGCCCATACGATGGCGCCGGCATGGCGCCCGCTCCTCTCCGCCGCGCCTGTCCCGCCTGCGGCGGCGAGGGCGACCGGTCCCGCGCTATCGCGAGCGTCGAGCTCGATCGCTGCCGCGCGTGCGGATCTCGTCTTCCTCGGCCTGGCCGAGTCGGCCGATCTTCGGCGACGCTATGCCGAGCGACCAGTACGTCGATACCCAGGACGACTACCTGCCCAGGACCTGGCTTTCAGGCACATCGCCCGGCAGCGGATCAGCTGGCTGTCGAAGCGCGCCGCCCCGGGCTCGTTCCTGGAGCTCGGTCCCGGCCGGGGCCACCTGCTCGAGAGGCCCGTGGCGCCGGCTTCGACCCGAGTCGGCGTCGAGCCCTCGCCGCAGCTGGCGGCGCGCATCGCCGCGATTTCGGCATCCCGGTCGAGTGCGGCTTCCTCGAGCGAAGTCGAGCCTTCCGCCGCCCACTTCGACCTGATCTGCATGTACCACGTGCTCGAGCACGTCGAGGATCCCGTCACGACCGCTGGAACGGCTCGGCTGAGCTGCTTGCCGACGGCGGCCTGCTGGTGATCGAGGTTCCCAACTTCGCCAGCGCGATGGCGCAGCGCCGGGGGCCAGAGCTGGCCCGCGGTGCAGCCGGCGCGAGCTGCACGTCTCCCAGTTCACCCCGCCGACGCTGCCCGAGGTCACCGGTCGAACGCCGGGCCTCGAGGTGGTCGAGGTCGACACGGTCGCCCCGCTGGCACTACCTGCCGCCCAACCTGCGCCTGCGGCCCCGGGCCCTGCTGGGCTACGGCTACCGGACGGCGCGCCTGCGAACCCTTCGCGAGCACCCACCCGAGCGGCTACGACAACCTGCGCCTGCTCGCCTCAGCCGCCGCCGCGCTGACTGCTGGCCTTCGCTCCGACCTTACGGATGTTGGTGGCGCGGTTGTGACGTAGAAGTCGTCGGCGATCTTCCACTCGCCGCCTTCCCGGACCAGGGTGAATGCCTGGCGGCTGCTGCTGGTGGTGAAGCTGGTGGCGCCGACCGGCTGCCTGGTCTCGATCCGGGTGTAGATCGTCGCCGCGCCGTCCTTCACCGTCGGCGCGTCGATCTTCGGCTGCGACCTGACCAGTTCGCCGGAGGCCAGCGCGAGGTCGGCGGCCGCGGCGCCGTCCGGCTCGGCGCCGGCTGACTGCAGCGGCGCCGCCAGCGATTCGAGGTAGCCGTCGAAGTCGTTGTACTGGATGCTCTCCACCAGCGCAGGAGGCTCTGCTGCGGCGAGCCCGCCGGCTGGCTGGTCGACGTCGGCCGGCTTGACCAGGTACTCGGCGGCGCTGGGGGTGCCGGGCGGCGGCGGATCGCCACCGTCGCCGCAGCCGACCCCGACCAGGGCCACCGCGATCGCCAACCCTGCCAGGAGCCCGTCTTCAGCACCGGGCTCATGTTATTCGAGAGGTCCGGCGCCCGAGCGGGACGACGAGGGCGCGCAGCGGCCGTGGTTCGATCGCCAGCGTCGCCGCACCGACCCCGACCAGGGCGATCACGGTATTCGCCGTCATCGTGCCGATCGCCCGCGTCAGCAGTGCGAAGACGCTGGCGTAGAGGACGGCGTAGAGCAGGAGGCTGAGGATGTCCCGCCGCAGGAGGAGGAGCATCGACCAGCCGCCATCGACGCCCCCAGCACGAGCGCCCCGAGGGCGACCCCGGGCAGCCCGAAGTTCCAGTACAGCTCGCCTTGGAGGGTGATCGGAGTTCCGGCGCTCGCGCCCGGGATACAGATAGGCGGTGACCTCGCTGTCCAGCGGCTGCGGCTTGCCCGGCCAGAGCGTTCGCGGCGCCAGCGCGGCCGGGATCTGCAGCAGGCTTTCGCCCTGCAGCCAGGAGATTGAGGACGGCACCAGCTGCTGCATCACGACGAAGTCGTCGAAGGCGCTGAGGTCGGCGGTCTGGAAGAAGGTGACCGGCGTTTCGGCGCTGACGCTGGACCGCCGTCCCGAGGTCGCTCGGAGGCGGCGTTGGTGCGGACGACCGCGGTGAACTCGAGCACGGCGCCGAGAGCGATCGGCGACCGCCATGGGCCGCGACCACGGTGCTGCGCGCGCGGCGCCCGCAGGCGCAGGTAGACCACGCACCGCCCCCATACGCCGGCGACGATGAAGCCGCGAGAGCCCAGCGCCAGCGTCGAGGCGACGGCCAGCGGAGCGCTGACCGACAGCACGCGCCGCGCCGCTCCCGCCGCCGCGCCGCCCTGGACGAGGACGGCGAAGGAGTAGAGCGCCACCCCCACCAGCATCCAGATCCCGATCTGGCCGTAGAAGCCGGAGCCCTGGTTGGTGTGCAGGGAGCCGGCCGAATTGATCAGCGCCGATACCCCTCCCTGGCGCATGAAGAGAACGCCGGCGAGGCACGCCCCCAGCGCCAGCACCACCCACGGTGCCCGGCGCCGCATGGCGAGCGTATCCAGCGCCGGCAGCTCCCGCAGTGCTGTCCCGCAGCAGGGTCAGGACGGCGAGGAACCCGCCGCCCAGGCGGCGCAGCCGAGCCCGGCGATCGCGACGGTGCGGCAGAGCTCGCCGCTGTCGTAGCCGAGCTGGAGCAGCGGCGTGATCGTTTCGGCCGGGTAGTAGATAGAGCTCGATCGGACGCACGACGAACAGCGCGAGCCAGGTTGCGGCGGCGATCGCCAGCGGCGAGGCGAGCACCCAGCGCCGCCCGCCAGCAGCTCCGAGCGGCCGCCGCCGCGATCACCGCGATCGTGCACCACGACAGGCCGACCAGCACCGCCAGGGTCAAGCCCTCCGGAGCCGCCGAGCACGCCGTCGGCGCGTAGCCAGAAGACCGTCGCGCAGAGCGCCAGGACGGCGAATGGCGATCGGAACGCGCTTCACTTGGCTTCCATTGTCGGCGGCTTGCCGGCGCCACGTGTTCGCCATCAGCCACCGCACCTCGACGACGCGGCCCAGGTTCGCCACCACACCGCGAGGGCGGCGGCGATCGCCAGCGCCACGATCCCGATCGCTCGGCTCCAGCACCACCGCGGCGAGCAGCAGGAGGCGGGCTGACGCACCTGGTTGAAGCAGCTCCCAGCGCGCGTGGTCGCCGAGGATCAGCGCCTCGCCGACGGCGCCGGCGCGGCGTCGAAGCAGTCGGCCGCAGATGAGGATGACCAGCAGGTAGCCGTAGTCGCGGTAGGAGGGGTCGAGCAGACCCAGGAGCTGGGCCGAGAAGCAGGGCGCCGAGCGCGGCGATCGGCAGCGTCGTGCACAGTGCCAAGCACGGACGAGCGCCAGAGCAGCCTGCGCAGGCGCCCGTAGTCACGGCGGGCGAGCGCCTCGGCGAGCATCGGCGTGATCACCGTGACCACCGCGGTGAACAGCCAGGAGAACGCGGCCGCGACCCTCAGCGCCGCGTACAGGGCGCCCACCTCGATCGGCGCCGACGCCGAGCGCCCCGGCGATCCAGATCGGCAGCACGATGTTGATTTCGGCGATCGCCGTCAGCGCGCCGGTCGACCAGGTGTCGCGGTCGAGCGGCCCGACCGGGCGGTCGAGGAGCGCTCCGCGCGTCCGCTCCCAGCCGATCGCCCGGCGCAAGAGGCCGAGGGCGAGGAGGGCGGAGAGGGCGAGGGCGAGGGCCGAGGCGACGCCGAGGACGAACCAGGAGCCACTGGCCGCGTGGGCGAGGGGGACGGCGGCGGTGGCGAAGAGGATCGCGACGGGCCCGCCGATCCAGCCCGAGAGCCCGGCGTGGCCGTAGCCGCGGGCGACGGCGCTGGCGAGGTAGACGAGCGCCCAGCCGACCGCCGCCGACGGCGACGATCGGGACCGCGAGGAGCGCCGTGGCCAGCGAGGAGTCGGGCAGGACCGACGATCAGCACCGGGGCGCTGAGCACGACAACGATCGGCAGCGCATACCTCGCCACCCGCCCGTAGCCCGCGAGGTCCGCGATCGAGCCCGAGAGCTCGGCGGCAGCGACGTGCTTGGGCAACAGCAGGTCGAAGCCGAACCGCACCCCGACCGAACCCGCCCAGATCACCGTCCAGAGGACGAAGAACTTGGAAGCGTCGAGGGTCCCGTAGAGGCGCGCCACGAGCGCCAGCTGGACCAGCACGAGGACGGCGTTGGTCACCGCGGGAGAGCAGGAACGACGAGGCGCCCTGAATATGGCTGCGCTTGGGCTTCAGGCTCCAAGCATGCTGATCGTTGATCCCGCGCCGGCTGATCAGGGGCGAGGGTGCATCGAATCCATCCCGGCCCGCAGTGCCGCGATCGTCAACGCCCCGTCCGGGGCCGTGACCGCACGGTAGGAGAAGGGGATGCCGCCGAAGCCGAGCCGGAACGTACGCTGCC
Source organism: uncultured Solirubrobacterales bacterium (assembly GCA_963811375.1). Lineage (GTDB taxonomy): Bacteria > Actinomycetota > Thermoleophilia > Solirubrobacterales > 70-9 > VAYN01. The sequence continues at coordinate 47,730 of CAWEQY010000007.1, read as the reverse complement.
CCGCGCGCGTCGAACTCGGTCACCAGCGACCTGCCTCCCCAGCTGAAAAGCCAGGAGCCATCGGCGGAGCGGCGGCTGGAGCCGCAGCAGAAGCTGCTGGGAACGTCGGGGTCGGTCACCTGTTCGACCAGCGTCGCGGTCTTGGCGCCCTCGTCGATTTCGTAACGCACGCCGCGCGGGGAGCCGGGCAGGTTGGTGCGGTTGTCGTAGATCGGTGACGGTCCCGTCGGGCTGGAGCCGGACGTCGTGCTGGCCACCCAGCGGATAGGCGCCCTGGGGGTCCCCTTTGACCGTAAGGCTTTTCGGCGTCCAGGTACCGCCGAGCTTCCAGACCACGTTGCCGCTGTCCTTTTCGATCTTGTAGACGGCATCGGTGTGCCGCAGCGAGATCAGAACCGCGTCGTTGCCGTCGGGCTCGACCGCGTTCATGTGGACGATGTCGGCCTCCGCCCCGCTCAGCGCGGTCGGCCACCAACGGCCGGTCTCCTCGAGGCCGATGTGGCCCTGCGTGCTCCATGTCCCACTCGAGCTCGCCGGTCGGCGTCGACTTCCTCGATCACCGCGTCGATGACGTCGGCATCGGCGCCTCCTCCGAAGGCGGTGAGGTCGACGTGTTCACGGTCCTGATAGGAGGTCATCAGGTAGTTGCCCGCGGGCGACACCTGGAACTCGTGGGTATCGATGCGGCCGGTGGTCGTGCGCACCGCGTTCAGCAGGTTGCCCTCGAGGTCGCGGATCTCGTAGGCGTCGCCGCCGACCGGGGCACCCCACCAGACGACGTTCCCGTTCGCCAGGACCTTGGCATCGCTGGGCGGCGCCGGCGAGTCGGAGTGCCACCAGACGGGGACCCCGTGGTCGTCGAAGATGACCACATACGGTTTGGCGCCGGTGAAGAGCGAGGGGGAGACGACGTAGAAGCCGTGGCGCGGCTGCTGCAGGCGTTCGTATTCCCAGATCGGGAAGTCCAGCGGCAGGCAGCGGACGTGGTATTCGCTGAGCTGCCCGTCCGCTTCGACCGTGAACCCGAACTCCTGCTCGGCCGCCAGCGGAACCTCGGATTCGAAGCTGCCGCTCGCCGCTGGATCGTCGTCCACGGCGATCGCGGTGCCGGCGGCGGTTCTCCCGGAGACCGTCAGCGGCGAGCCGTCGCAGGCGACGGTGTAGTCGCCGATGGCCGGGTCGAAGGCGGGCGTCAGGCCCGGCTCGGAGGCGATCCGCGTCAGGCAGGCGACAGTCACCGCGACCGTCGCCGAGGAGCCGCCGTTCAGCGTATAGGTGAAGCTGTCCCGCGCTTCGCCGTCGTTGCAGTAGCCGGGGTCGGGTCGGTAGGAGACCCCGGCGCCTTTGTCCTGGGCGGCGGTTCCGTGCGCCGGCTGCGTGATCGAGACGATCGACCGCGGTCCGCCGTCGACGTCGGTGTCGTTGGCGCCGACGTCGATCGACCGCGCCTCGTCGCCTTCGGTGAAGCTCGCCGCATCGTTGACCGCGACGGGGGCAGCGTCGACGACCGGGCCGGGGCCAGCCGCAGCCGGGGGAACCGGGGCGGGCGGGCGATTGCCGCCGCTCGTCTGCTCGCAACTCTGCAGGGTGTTGCTGCCGAGGCCGCCGCGGCAGCTGTCGCTGCCACTGCCGCCGACGAGGCGATCGTCGCCGCGCTCGCCGGAGAGCCGGTCCTTGCCCTGCTGTCCGAGCAGCATGTCGTCGCCGCCACCGGCGGCGACGACATCGGCGCCGCTGCCGGCGCAGATCAGGTCGCCGCCGCCGCCGGCCGCGACCTGGTCGTTACCGGCGCGCGCGGCGATCACGTCCGGGCCCGCCGTCCCCTTCAGGGTGTCGGCCCCGGCGCTGCCGACGATCGTCGCCGGCTTGCCGGCGCAGGTCGCGCTCGGGCCGACCGGGGTGGTGGCGCCGGCGAGAGACGTCGCGAGGGCCGTGGTCGCCAGCAGCGCCAGCAAAGCAAGCATCGACGTCCTGCTCGGAATCCGCCAACCACTCATCTCGCTCATCCCCCCGTCGGTCGCTGCATCGGAGCTTCACGGTCAACCGCCATCCCAGTTGCGCCCCCTGTCGAGCTGCAGTCTTTCAAGCCGGAGCGCGGTAGGGCAAGTAATCACGACTCGGCGGGAAACTTTCGTCCCCCACGGGCACGGATCGCCCGCGATGCTCCCAGCAGCGGTCGTGCCAGCGGCCTCAGCTCGGGGTTGTGCTTGTCGATATAGCGCTGCAGCGAGGCGAGCCGGATCGCCTGTGCGGTTTGGGGGCCGATCTGGTCGAAGGAGGCTGCGCCCGCGTGTCCGACGTTGGCCGAGCCGACGATCAGGTTGCGCCGGCCGCGGTCGACCAGCCGCCGGGCCAGATCGACGTCGTCGTACCAGAGGAAATAGCCCTCGTCGAAGCCGCCGACCTCTTCCCAGGTATCGCGGCGCATCACGAAGCATGCTCCGGAGACCTGGCCGATCTGGGCGATCTCGCCGTGGCTCGGGACCTGCGCGCGGCGGCGCCCGGCGGAGCCGACGAAGCTGCGGACGAGCAGGGCGCCCCGGCCGGGCAGCTGCGAGTGGTAATTCTGGGTTCTGCCCACGAACACCGGCCCGACCATGCCGGCATCGGAAGTTCCCAGCGCCACCTTCTCGAGTTCGGCGAGGGCATGCGGGTCGGGCAGGACATCGGCGTTGCTGACGCAGACGAGCGGAGCGTCGCCGTCGCGCAGAGCCAGGTTGGCGCCGCCGCCGAAGCCGAGGTTGCGCTCGGCGAGCAGCACCTCGACCCGGGGGTCGGGAGCGCTCGACTCGAACAGCTGCCGCTGCTCCTGGCGGGAGAGGTTGTCGACGACCTTGATCCGCGTCTCCACCCCCTCGGAAGCAGCAAAGGCCTTCGCCGCGGCGATTGCCGACGGCACCGTGTTCCAGTTGATGATGGCGACGTCGATCAAGTGCGCGGCAGAATAGCGCGTGCTTTTCTGACCATCGAACACGCGGCCGGCGGCGGCGCTTAAAGTTGTCGGCGTGAGTCGTCGCGACCAGATCGTCCTCGATGACGCCGAGCTGCTGGAGCTGCTGGAGGGCGAGCGCGTCGCGGTCGTCTCCAGCCTCGGGCCGCGTGGCTGGCCGCACTCGATGCCCCTTTGGTTCGTGCCGCGTGACGGCGAGGTCTGGATCTGGACCTACGCCAAGTCGCAGAAGGTGCGCAACCTCGAACGCGACCCGCGGGCGACGGTGCTGGTCGAGACCGGCCACGAGTACGGCGAGCTGCGCGGGGCGATGATCGAGGCCGAGGCCGAGCTTCACCATGACTTCGAGACGGTGATCGGTTTCGCCGAGGAGCTGACGCTGCGCTACGCCGACGGCATCTCGACGGTTGAGGGCGATGCCAGGGCGGCGCTGGAAGCGCAGGCGCCGAAGCGGGTGGCAATCCACTTCAAGCCGGTGCGCACCGCCACCTGGGACCACCGCAAGCTGGGCGGCACCTACTAAACGTTTTGCTGTGCGGCCGGGAGCGGAGGCTGAATGCAAGGTAAATACTTACCTGTTAAAAAGCCATGCGCTAATGAAGTCGATAAGACTGAACCTCGCCCTCACCGCGCTGGCGCTGTGCTTACTCACACCGGCAACGGCCGACGCGCTGCCGAGTGGCTTTTTCGGCATCGCTCCGCAAACGACCGTCAGCGAAGCCGACGCTCAGTACATGACGGCCGGGGGGATCGAAGCCGTTCGCGTACCTGTCAGCTGGCCCGCGGTGCAGCCAACCCCCACTTCGCCGTACATATGGACGTCGCTCGACGAAACCGTCGCCGTCGCGGCTCGCGCGCATCTACAGGTCCTGCCGTTCCTGGTCGGGACCCCGTCCTGGCTGGAGCACAAAGAAACCACCCTTCCGGTCAGCGACGCGGCGGAGAAGAACGGCTGGTTGGCCTTCGTCGCGGCAGCGGTAACGCGCTACGGGCCGCGCGGCACGTTCTGGGTAGAGCACGGCCCCTACTCCGCCGTGCCGGTTCCGGAATACCCGATCCGCACCTGGCAGATCTGGAACGAGGCGAACTTCCTCTACTTCGCCTACCCCGTCTCGCCGGCACGGTACGCGACTCTGCTGAAGCTGACGACGCCGATCGTCAAATCGATAGATCCCGGAGCCCGGGTGATCCTCTCGGGGCTCTTCGGCGCCCCGGACGACCTTGGCTCGCGGGGGATATCGGCGGCCGGCTTCCTCGACAAGCTCTACAAGGTTCCCGGGATCGCCGCCAGCTTCGACGGCGTCGCCCTGCATCCGTACGCCTTCAATCAAAAGCTCCTGAAGAAGATCGTCGGCGAGATTCACGAGGTGATAGTCGCCAACCGCGATCACACCGCGCTCTACATCACCGAGATCGGCTGGGGCTCCCAGAACGATCCCAAGCAGGTCGCTTTTGAGAAAGGCCCGAGCGGACAGGCTCGGGAACTGAGGAACACCTACCGCTACCTGATGGCCAACCAGCGCCGCCTGCGACTCCGGGGTGTGTACTGGTTTTCCTGGAAGGACATCGCGGGAGCTTGCGATTTCTGCGATTCGGTGGGTCTGTTCCACGGCGGGCCCGGTTTCACGCCGAAGCCGGCCTGGAGCTCGTTCGTTCAGCTCAGTGGTGGACGCCTTCACCCCTGAGGTGTGACCGGTTGAATAATGGTCAGTGTTCAAATAGCTGTGATAGCGTCGCGGTACTCAGGGTTTTTGCTGCCGAAATAGAGGAGAACACGTGAAGCGTCTTCGTTTGGTACCAGTCGCAGCGGTTGCTGCCTGTCTCGTAATCGGGGCCCTCGTCGGCGGTGGCGGCTCTGCCTTCGCCGCGCGCGGAGGCGGCCCTCAGGTGGTTTGCCAGACCAGTGGCAAGCACGCCGTCAGCTGCCCGAAGAAAGACCTTCACGGTAAGCGGGGCAAGCGGGGCAAACGAGGCCCCCAGGGCCTGCCCGGTCCCGCCGGTCCGGCCGGCGCCACCGGTGGCGCCGGTTCGGGGCTGACCCTGAACTTCAACGCCTACCTGACCGCCAACAAAGCCAAGGAACTCACGGTCGGCAACTTCACGATCACGGCTGCATCCGACGCCTTCGGCAGCTGCGTCCCGATCAGCCTGCGCGCTGGCGGTGGCGACAGTCGCCTCTCCGTCGGCTCCGGGGTGGCGTTCGGATCGCTGCTCAACAACACCAGCCAGCCGCTGACCGACGGCAGCAACTCGAACATGTTCACCGCCGTCTCCGAAAACGGCGCCAGCACGATCTCGGGCATCGTCGGGTCGGTTACCGCGGGCGGGCGTTGCCTGGTCTCCGGCTACGTGACCGGCGTCTAGATCGCGCGGGGCGCGCTGCCTGCGCCCAGACGACATAGCTGGGTGGCGGTCGCCGAACCCGTTGACAGCATCGCTACATGCGAGCTGTCTCCGTGTTGCAGGGTGACGCGACCGCTACCTTTCCCAGCTCGATGAAACGACGCCTGCCATTCCTCCTGCTTCTCGCCGCCCTCGCCGTGGCTCTCTTCGCCGGTGTCCAGTCGGGCGCCGCGAAGCCGCCGCTCGGCACTCCCAAGGGATTCTTCGGCATCGGGCCGCAGGCGGTCCCGACCGACAAAGACCTCGAATACATGAAGGCGGGGGGGATCGAAAGCCTGCGTTGGCCGCTGCCCTGGAGCGGGATCCAGCCGACCGCCAAGGGCGGCTACACCTGGACCGCCTTCGACGAAATCGTCGAGGTCGCGAGCCGGCACGGGCTCCAGGTCCTGCCGTTCATCTACAACACGCCGCGCTGGGTCGCGCGCAAGGAAACGACGCTGCCGGTCAACAACGCCAAGGCTCGCTCGGCCTGGACCGCCTTCCTGCGGGCGGCGGTCAAGCGTTACGGCCCCGGTGGCGAGTTCTGGAACGAGCACGCGCCGGGCGTCCAGTACGAGCCGGTGATCAGCAGGCCGCTGCCGATCCGCAACTGGCAGATCTGGAACGAGGCCAACTTCTTCTACTTCGCCTACCCGGTTTCACCGCAGCGCTACGCGAAGCTGCTGCAGATCTCCAGCCCGGCGATCAAAGGGGTGGATCCCAGCGCCAAAGTCATCCTCACCGGGCTCTTCGGCGAACCCACCGCCGGCGCCGCTCGCGGCATGCCCGCCGCCAAGTTCCTCGAGATCCTCTACCGCACGCCGGGGATCAAGAGCCGCTTCGACGGCATCGCCCTGCATCCTTACGCGGTCGACGCGGAAACGCTCGAAGAACTGGTCGAGGCGCTGCACGAGGTCACGGTCGACAACCACGACCGGGTGCCGCTCTACATCACCGAGATCGGTTGGGGCTCCCAGAACGACTTCAAGATCGTCGCCTTCGAGCAGGGAATCCGGGGCCAGGTGAAGCAGCTGAAAGCCTCCTACGGCTACCTGCTGGAAAACCGCAACCGCCTCGATCTCAAGCAGGTCTACTGGTTCTCCTGGAAAGACCTGCCGGACTCCTGCAGCTTCTGCGATTCGGTCGGCTTCTTCCGCTCCAGCGCCAAGCGCTTCAAGCCGAAGCCCGCCTGGCACGCCTTCGTCGGCCTGACCGGCGGCCGCGCGCGGCCCTAGCGCCGGCGGGCGCGGTGGGACGCCGGCAGGCCGAGGTTGCGCCTGCCCCTGACGATCATCGGCTCGACCGCTCGCTCGAGGTCGGGGCGGCCGGCGAGGCGGGTCGTCGTGAGCACGTCTTCCCAGAGGACCAGCGAGATCTCCTGGGTGATCTCGAAGCCCGCGAAGAGGCTGAGGTCCAGCTCCGCGGGGAAGGTGGCGATCCGCTCACGGGCGCCGATCGCCTCGAGCGAGACCATCGTCAGCAGGCACTTGCGGCAGCGGCCGCAGTTGTAGGCGCCGCCGGGGTTTTCCCAGCAGACGCGCAGGGTCCGCTGAACGACCGGGTGGGAGACGATTCGCTGCAGGCGCTGCTCGCGGCTGAAGCGGCCGCCGTCATCGACGATCTCCAGCCGCTCGGTGCTCCAGAGCTGGTCGACCATCCGGCTCGGCCCCGCTCTCACCTGGGTCTCGTGGTCGGTATCGCCGGCGATCAGGATGCGCCCGAACAGCGGCTCGAAGAAGAGCGCCACCGCGACCAGCGGGCAGGCGCTGTAGGCCTCCCAGGGAACCAGTGGGTCCGAGAGCTCGCGGACGTTGGTCTCGACCACGTGCAGCGGCAGCCCCAGCGCCGCCGCGGCGTCGCGCAGGCGGGCCTCGACCCTGTCGGCGAGGTCCGCCTGGTGGGCCAGCTTCGGCAGCAGGTCGATGCCGCGCACGAAGATCAGGTCGGTGATCTCGGGGTTGGCGAGGATCGTCGACCAGGAGTCGACGCCGCCACTGAAGAAGGCCGCGACCCGGCCCTCCTGCCTGGCTTCGAGCGCTCGCGGCGGGGCCTGGACCTCGACCTCGCGCAGCGGCCCCCCGTCGGAGGCCCAGGCCAGCGACCAGGCGCGCTGAATCGCCTGGAACTCGCGCTGGGTACGCAGCAGCCGGGGGCTGACCCGCTCGCCCAGGGCCAGGGTGCCGCCGCTGCGCATCGCCGGCATCAGGCACATCGCCAGCGCCGGGTCGGCGGGCGGCGTCACCGCGGTGGCGCTGCGGATCCAGAGTCCTCGCGGCTCGGCACCGACGCGGGCGGCAAAGGACAGCTCCCCCGGGGCGCGGGTCAGTTCGGCGATCTCGTGGTGAGGCCCCGCCGCGGGAGCTGGCGTCGCGTCGGGCAAGCTCAGCCCCTGCCCAGCATCGCCTTGAGCCGCCGCAGCGGTGCCAGCAACCGCCAGGAACGGGATTGCAAAACGGCGGCGAGGGTTGCCTCGGCCTGCTGCGCCCGCAGCTCGGCCTCCACGGCTGCGACGGAGGCGGGACGGGACCGTTCCTCCTGCTCGGTCTGCAGCGCTGCCAGGCGCGCCTGCAGCTGGACCGGTTCGGCCGAGCGCAGCCGCAGCCGCTCCGCCTGCTCCCCGACCCGGTTTCCGAGCGCCAGCGTGGCGGCGCCCCCGACCCGGCTCAGCAGCTCTGCCTCGGCCGCGGCGCGCCGCAATCGCAATCGCGCCGCGCCGGCCGCGAGCTCGTCTCGCAGCGCCTCGCCCCGAGCCGGGTCGAGCAGCACCGCGGCGACCTCGCCCGCCGCCGCCACCGGGCCCGCGCTCGTCGCGGGGGCGAAGGCGGGCGGCAGGCCGAAGTCCTTGCCAAGGCCGGCGGCCTTCTGCGCGTAGTAGGGGTTGTCGCCGATCAGGACGGCGGGCACCTGCAGCATCAACGAGGTGAGGGCGACGTGGTAGGAGCAGCTCAGGGTCAGGCTCGCCGCCCGCAGCCGTGGCGCCAGCTCGGCGAGGCCGGCGGGCCGCAGCAGCAGCGGCGCCGCGATCTCGACCGCGAGAGGCGCGCAGGCGGCCCGCAGGTGCTCGAGCCCGCCGCGCTCGTCGACGCGCCCGTCGAGGTAGGCAATCAGCGGTTGCACGAGCAGCGGCCGCTTCGCGCGTCGGCCGAGCTCGGCGAGGAAGCCGGTGTAGAACTCGAGCATTGCCCGGGGTCGATCGCTGACCCAGTCGTGCTCGGCGAAGTGGAGGTTCAGGTGCAGCCGCCCGTCGCTGGCGGCCACGCTGTCGGAGGGCGGCAGCCGCCCGAGCAGGCCGATCGCGTCGTCCCCCGTCTCGAGCGCTGGAGCCGCGACGCCGAGGCCCGCCAGCGCCCGTTGCGAGTCGCTGTCGCGGGCACCGAGCAGGTCGAACTCGGCCAGGGCGGCGGCGTTCCCCGCGGCGACCCAGTCGGTCTCCACCTGGAGGCCGCTGGCGACACGGCAGGGCGCCGTGGCGCCGCCGGCGACGAGCAGCGATTCGGCGGCGCCGAGCATCGCCAGCTTTCGTGCCCCCCAGAGACGGTTGAGGTAGCCGCCCCCGTAGAGATAGCAGGCGCCGAAGCCGAGCTCGACCGGCGCCGCGACCGGGTCCAGCTCGTCTTCGCGGGCGCCCTCCGGGTCGAAGAAGAGGGCATCGGGGGCGTGCACTCCGGCCTGCTCGATCAGCTCCATGTGGCTGGTCAGGTATTCGCGCTCGAGCAGGGGCAGGACGAGCATGCCCGGCGCGAGGCGCTCGAGCAGAGCGAGGGCGGCGCCGAACTGGGCGATGTCGCCGTAGTTGCCGGAACCGTCGTAGCTGCCGAGAAGAATCGTCGCCGCGCGCGCCTGTTCGAGCGCCGCCACGGTCGCCGGGCGGGCAAACAGGGTTGGCTTGGCGCTGTTCACGCGGCCGTCCGCTGCGCCGCGGCGCTGGCCGGGAACGTGGTCAGGCGCTGCTCGATGTGAAGCTGCTCGAAGAAACGGGTGTGCGAGGCGAGCGGCAACGGCTCGCCCTCGGCGGCGACGCCGATCAGCTTCGCCGCTCTGCTCAGGGCCGGTTCCGGCAGCGGCTCGCCTCGCTTGCCCTCTGGCTCCATCTCCACCACCGCCTCGGGTGCGGGCGGGCTGGCCCCGGCGAGCCGGTCCAGGGCGCTGGCACGGAGGGCAAGGCCCGACAGGCCCGCCCCCGCGTCGCCGCCGATCTGGAGCCCCACCGCCACCCGGCCGCGCAGCTCGAGCTGGAGGCCGAACAGGGCCTCGGCCAACAGCTCGCCCCGGTCCAGGCGCTCGATCGCCGCCGCGGTCGTGAGCAGGGTCACGGCAGGAACGTGGCCGCAGGCGGCCGGCGCGGCGGCGCCGGCGGCGGCGATCGAGCGCGCGAACTCGGCCAGGCTCTGCCGCCGCGGCTCGAAATCGCAGCTGGCGGTCAGCAGGACGTCCTCGCGGTCGCAGCGCACGAGCGCGAAACGCGGCGCTTCGAGGTGTTCGCGCCGGGCCAGCGTCGCCGGCTCGTAGGCATCCGCGTGGCGGCGCCGGATCTCGGCTTCGAGCAGCTCCGCCCGCTGCAGGGCGGTCGCGACCATCGACCCGGGCCGGCGCCGGTAGCGAAAGCCGCAGGGGCCGGCCGAGATCCCGCCGAACCCGGCCAGCGTCGCCCGCAGGAAGAACTCCCAGTCCTCAAAGCCCTCCCGCATCGTCTCGTCATAGGCGATGCCGGCGTCGAACACCGCGCGCCGAATCAGGCTGCCGGCGTCGCACTGGTTGGAGAGCAATTGGCGGTAGGGGAGGTAGGGGCCGGGAACGTGCCAGCCACCATCCTCGCCGCCGAAGAACTCGAGCGCTGGATAGGCCCAGGCCGTCTCCGGGTGCTGCTCCAGCAGCGCCGCGAGCTTGGCGAGGGTCTGGGGAGAGAGCAGGTTGTCGGCGTCGAGCGGGAAGACCGCCTCGACCCCGGGCCAGCGCACGAGCGCGTGCTCGATCCCGGCGTTGCGGGCGGCGGCGAGGCCGGCGTTCGCCTGCTGCAGGTAGGCGACGCGGTCGGGCTCGGCGTCGCGCAGCGCCTGCCCGATCCGATCCGTCTCCGGGTCCGGGCAGCCGTCGTTGACGATGACCACGCCGACGCCGCTCTCGATCGCCTGCCCGAGCGCCGAGCGCACCGCCGCCGCCAGATACTGAGGCTGGTTCCAGACCGGGACCACCACGGCCAGCCGGATCGTCGGCGCCGGCCCGGCCCGGCGCCGGCGCCGGTAAGCCATCGGCAGCCCGAGTCGCCGCTTGCCTCCGGACACAACCGTTTCGACGGCTCGCTCCAGGTCCGGCCGGCGGGCGGCGCGGGCGGCATCGAGCACGTCTTCCCAGAGGGTGAGCAGGACAGGCATCGAGATCTCGATCGCCGCCACCGCACTGAGATCCAGAGCGGGCGGGAAGGTGGCGATTCGCTGGCGAGCACCGAGCGCCTCCAACGCGATCATCGTCATCAGGCACTTGCGGCAGCGCCCGCAGTTGTAGGCACCCTCCGGATTCTCCCAGCAGACTCGCAGCGTGTCCCCGACGACCGGGTGAGCGGCGATCGCGGCGAGCCGCTGCATGCGACTGCGGCGCCCGCCGTCGTCGACGATCTCGAGCCGCTCGGTGCTCCAGAGCTGATCGACCATCCAGTTCGCGCCGAACTTGCCCTGGACTTCGTAGTCGGAGTCGCCGGCGATCAGGACCCGCTCGAAGAGGGGGGAGAGAAAGAGGGCAACCGACACCACGGCGCAGCCGTAATAGGTCTCCCAGCGCGCCAGCGGGTCCGAAAGCTCGCGGACATTGGTCTCGACCACGTGCAGCGGCAGCCCCAGCGCTGCGGCGGCGTCGCGCAGGCGCTCCTCGACCCTGTCGGCGAGACCCGCCTGGTGGACCAGCTTCGGCATCAGGTCGATGCCGCGGACGAAGATCAGATCGGTGATCTCGGGGTTGGCGAGGATCGTCGACCAGGAGTCGACGCCGCCGCTGAAGAAGGCCGCCACCCGGCCCGGGGTGGCGGGCGCCTGCGGCACCCGCGTCGGCGCCAGGACCTCGACCTCCCGCAGCGGCGGGTCGCCGAACTCCCACTCGAGCGACCAAGCCTGCTGGACCGCCTGGAACTCGCGCTGGGTCCGCAGCAGCCTGGGGCTGACCGGGTCATGCAGCTCGAGCGTCCCGCCCGAGCGCATCGCCGGCATCAGGCAGGCGGCCAGGGCCGCATCCGCGGTCGGGAGGACCGGGGTCGCACTGCGCAGCCAGACCTCCTCCGCTCGCCCGCCGATCCTCGCCTCGAAGGAGAGTTCGCCGGGCGCGCTCCGGAGGTTCGCGACTTCGTGGCGCGGGCCGACTGCCATCGGCGACAGCGTATTGCGGGACTAGCGGTGGTGGCGCCGGTGGGCGATGCGGATCGTCAGTTGCCGTGACTTGCCCGCGGAGTAGCCGCCTTGCTCGCGGGTGCTGGCGATGAAGGTGGTGCCGCTGCGAACCCGCGGCAGGAAACGGGCGGTGCAGGCGCGACTGAGGAATCTCGACCCGTTGGGCCTGCCGTTGCGCCGCAGCTCGACCGACTCGCCCCGGCGGCCGTTGCAGGGGGAGACGAAGACGGTCAGCAGCGCCACCTTGCCGGGCTCGACCCGCCGCCGCTGCGCTTTGATGCCGATGAAGGTGGGGCGCTGCTGCACTTCGGCGGGCTGTGGCGAGGGCTGCGGCTGCGGCAGAAACGGGCAGGTGGGGGGCGGCGAGCCGGCGAGCCGGTAGACGGCGCCTCCCTGCTCGACGACGTAGAGCCGCCTTGCCGCGTCCTCACCGAAGGAAACCGGGTCTTTGGCGGAGAGGCCCAGCGAGCAGTCGTCGTTGGCCCGGCCGGTGCCGGTCCGCGGCAGTTGCAGCGAGCGCAGCGTGCCGGTGCAGTAGTCGCTGTAGACGTAGCGGCCATAGAGGGCGCCGAGAGCGCTGTCGCGGACTACGTAACCACCGACGATCGAGGCGCAGAGGCCGGGGACGTGCGGGTAGTCGAAAACGGGCTCGGCAAAACCGCCCGGCGGCGGCGCCTCGCAGCCGGGCTCCGGTTCGCCCCGCCCGGGCAGCAAGCCCTCGCGGCAGTTCCAGCCGTAGTCGCTGTCCTCGCCACCGACGACGCCGGGAAAGGGACTGGGCGCGAAGTCGATCTCCTCGCGGTCGGCCTGGCCGACGTCGCCGATGACCATGTCGCCGTTGAGCGCGTCGAACGAGAAGCGGAAGGGATTGCGCAGCCCGGAGCTCCAGATCTCATACGGCGCCGCGGAGTCGGGATCGATCCGGAGGATCTTGCCGAGCGAGCTGCTCGGGTCCTGGGCGTTTTGAAAGGGATCGTTGGTGCCGCCGCCGTCGCCGGTCGAGATATAGAGATAGCCGTCGGGGCCAAACTGGAGCTGGCCACCGTTGTGGTTGCTCGCGGTCGGGTGCGCGACCGTCAGCAGGTTGCGCAGGGTTCCGATCGAGGCGCTGTTGCCGCTGGCCTGCATTTCGGCGACGTGGATCTCCCCCGGTTCTTCCTCGCCGGTGTAGTCGACATAGAAGCGCCCGCTGGTGGCGAAGTCGGGGCCGAGGGCGATCGACTGCAGCCCGCGCTCGCCGCTGCAGCAGCTGACCACGGAGCTGAGGTTGGCGAAGGTGGCGATCGTGCCTTTTTCGACCGATTTGATCGTGCCGCCGCGCTCGACCACGAAGAGCCGGTCCGGGTCGTTGGGGGCGGAGGTGACGTAGATCGGGTCTTCGAAGTCGCTGCCGACCGGCACCAGCGTCAGCGCCTGAGCCGCGCTCGTCCCCAGCAGGGCGAGCGCGAGGGCGGCGGCAAGGGTGCAGCGGAGGGCGCGCATCTTCGTCATACGTCCCCGGACGGTAGCCGAGACCAGACACGGAGCCGTCGCCGATCGGGGAGGGTAAGCGTGTGTACGAGCCGGAAGCCACGCCCCCGGGCCGCGGCCTCGACCCGGCGCTGGTTGACCACGGGTGCGTAGTCGCCGGCTTCGGTGCTGGTCGTGAGCAGGATTCCGGGGCCATGGGCACGGTCGCCGAGCGCCGCTCTGTAGGCGCTGACGCTGTCGCCGGCCTCGCTCGTCAGCTGGGCGGGGAGCAGCGAGCGGTGGAAGAGAAGCAGGGTCGCGAGGCCGACCGTGTTGGTGTTGACGATGCGATTGCGGGCGCCGAAGGCGACGATCGGGGGCGGCGCCGAGCCCTGCAGCTCGACGAGGTAGCCGGCCAGCGCTTCGTCGGCCCTGGGCCAGCCCCGCTCGGCGGGGTCGAAGCGCGTTTCCGGGCCGGGGGCCTGGGCGCGAATGGCGGCGACCGCATTCGGCACCCCCCGCAGCCAGGGCACGCTGCCGAGGCTGGGGACGGAAACGGCGCGGCTGCGCGAGAGGGTCGCGGAGAGGTCGGTCGAGGCGGCGACGTTGAGGGTGGCCAGCAGGCCGATCAGGGCCGCCACCGGGACCAGCGCGCGGGGGCGCCGGCGCAGGGCGACGACGGCCAGCGGTGGCAGCAGGACGGCCAGCGGGAAGGTGAAGCCGTTGCCGACGTTGCGGGAGCTGATCAGCGCCAGGTAGCCGACCGCGAAGACGACGGCGACGCAAAAGGCCTCGCTGCCGGCAAGCTCCCGCAGGGCGCCCCCGCGCTCGCTGGACCCCCGTATTCGCCGCACCGCCTCAACCGCCGCCAGCAGCAGGCCGGCGAGGACGATCAGGCTCAGCGGCAGCAGCAGGTCGGCGGCGATGCGCTCGCCGACGCCGCTGAAGCGGCCCCAGGAGAGGAGCTCGTGGGCCGGGCCGTACTGGTCGGCCTGGTCGCCGTAGCCGAACCCGGTCAGGTAGTCGTAGACCGGCTGCAGGTTGCGCCAGTACCAGGTCGCGGCGACCGCGGCCGCGGTGAGGATCGCGAGGCCGAGGTTGATTAGAGCCCGGCCGCGCGGGCCGTCGCGCACGGCGATCGCGAGCCCGGCGGCGAGGAGGACACCGGGGACGAAGGCCACCGTCATCGTCCGCGCCAGCAGCATCAGCCCCAGCGCCACGCCGCAGGCGATCGCCCAGCGCCGCCGTTGCAGGCCCTCGCTGCGCAGCAGCGCGTAGACGGCGCCGGCGAGGAGGGCGGCGGCGGGCAGGGCGAAGATCAGCTCCCGGGTGAAAGCGAAGGCGCCGGCGCAGGTGAGGACGGCGAGCGTCGCCAGGGCGCCGAGGCGGGGGCCGGCAAGCCGCTCGCCGATGCCGAAGGTCGCGAAGCCCAGCACCGCCATGAAGCCGATCAGGACCGCGAAGGACTGCAGCACCCCGGCGGTGAGGACGAACGAGAGCGAGGCGAGGGCGGGAACCAGCGGCGCGTTGGGCGCCTGCGTCTGCACGGCCTCCCACCAGGCGTGGGCGCCGCCGCTGCGCAGCGCGAAGTAATCGACGAGGGCGGTCGAGGCGTTGTAGGCCTCGTCGATGTCGAGCGGGTAGCCGTGGCGAAAGCGGGCCAGCCACCAGACGTCGAGGGCGGCAAGGGCGAGGACAGCCGCGGCGACGATCAGCGCCCAGCGGGCGCGCTCGCTAGCCGGCCTGCGCATCGAGCAGCGCCGCGGCACTCTCCGTCGCCAGCGTGCGCTCGAGCAGGTCGGCGATCGCCTGGCCATAGCGCTCGAGCGAGTGGCGTCCCTCGACCAGCTCGCGACCGGCGCGGCCGAGCCGCTGCCGTTCCTCGGCGCTCGAGGCCAGCGCCCGATCGAGGGCCGCGGCCAGCGCCTGCAGGTCGCGCGGCTCGCAGAGCCAGCCGCTGACGCCGTCCTCGATCAGCTCCGGCAGTCCAAAGACCCTGGTCGCCAGCACCGGCGTCTCCCAGGCCATCGCCTCCAGCACCGTGCGCGGCAGCGACTCGATGTCGGAGGGACAGGCGACGATGTCGGCGAGCCCGAACCAGGGGTGGACCGCCGGCGTCATCGGCACGATCGAGATCCGCTCGGCGGCGGCGCTGGTGGCCGCGTAGTCGGCGAGGAAGCCGGTGTAGGCGTCGTTGTGGCCGCCGACGAAGACCAGTCGCGCGCGCGGGTGACGGGCGGCAATCAGGTCGAAGGCCTGGGCAAGGGGGATCTGCGCCTTGCGGGGCTCGATCGAGCCCACGCACAGCACCACCTCCGCGTCCACCGGCAGCTGCCGCTGGCGCCGGGCGGCGTCGCGGTCGAAGCCGCTGCGCAGGCTGTCGATCGGCTCGAGGTCGAGGCCGTAGGGGATCGTCAGGCCGGGCCCGGCCACCGGTTCGAAGAGGCGCTGCGTCGACTCGGCGACGAAGAGCGTCTGGGCCACTCCCGCCAGCGCCGCTTCCGCTCGTTCCCGCACCGACGGGTCGATGTCGTCCCACAGCTCAGATGGCTGGAAGCTCTCGTGGATGGCCCAGATCGCCGGGATGCCGAGTCTCCTTGCGACCTCGGCCCCGGTAATCGCCAGGCTGGTGGCGGTGTTGACGAAGGCGACCTCGAAGTCGCGGTCGGCGGCCCACGCGGTCAGCTCCTCGACCCTGCCCAGGTGGGCGCTGAGGCTCTCCGTCGGCGTCACGCCGGAGACGTGAACCGGCAGGCCGAGCTCTTCGAGCTGCTCGCGCAGCGGCCCGTCCCGGCCGCTGACCACGGTCGGGTTGATCGTCTCCGTCCTCAGCAGCTCTCGGAGCAGGTCCATCAGGTAGAGCTGGGCGCCACCGAGGTCGAGTTGGTGGGCGACGACCAGGGTGCGGAGCCCCGGCTTGGGAGCCGGATCGGGCGTGCGCTCGGCCGCTGCCGCCGCCCCCCGCGGAGCCGGCGCCGAGACGATCTTGAGGGGCAGGGGATCGAGCTCCAAGCGCTCGCCGGCGAAGCTCGTGGCGACGGCGCGCAAGCTCGCCTCGCCATCCTCACCGGGCCAGCTCTGCAGGGTTGCGGTGAGCTCGAACCCGGGGGCGACCTCGGCGGAGAGGTCGGCCGCCTGGCTGACGTCCGGGCGCGGCACGCCGACCCGGGCGCGGCCCAGCGACTCCTCGCCGAGCCAGACCTCGACCCGGGCGGTCGGCCCCGAGGGGAACAGGGCCCAGCCGTGAAAGGTGATCGGGGCGCGCGGCACGATCGCGCCGTCGAGCGGCAGATCGATGCTCCCTTCCGGAACCGGCTCGACCAGCTCCGCCGGGTCGGGTGGCTCGGGCTCCGGCTCGGGCTCCAGCAGCGGCATCTCCGGCCGCGCCCCGGGCCGCCAGATGCGGCGGGTCGCCCGCAGTCGCCAAAAGAGGCCGTTGAGGCGCTCGTTCAGCGTCTTTGGACCGCTTTCGCTCTCCCCATCGGTCGGCACTGGCGCAGGATAACCACTGCCCTTTGCTGTCTTCGCGGTGGCCGCGGAATCTTGCCACCAGTCGGAATATCCCCTCGTGCGGCCGCGGTTCGGTCGCGTCGATCCCCTATCGTCCCTGGCCGCGCGGGGGGCCTCGAGGGCCATGCCCTGCTTCCAGACCTACTGTGGCAACGCTTTCACTCGTCATACCGGCATTCAACGAGCAAGCAAGGCTTCCGGCCCTGCTTGCGGTTCTGGCGAACTCCGCCGAGGAAGCCGTCGCCCGAGCCGGCCTGGAGCTGCTGGAGACCGTGATCGTCGACGACGGCAGCACCGATGCGACCAGGGAGATGCTCGCCGCCGGGCGGGCGGACGACCCCAAGCTCCGGCCCGTCTTCGACCTCGCCGAGAATCGCGGCAAGGGCGCCGCGTTCGCCGCCGGGGTCCGCCACACCGAGGGCGATTACCTGCTGTTGGTCGACGTCGACCTCTCGACGCCGCTGGAGGAGCTGCCCAAGCTGACCGCGGCGATCGAGGCCGGCGCCGATGTGGCGATCGGCTCCCGCGCCGTGGCCGGCGCGATCGTCGAGCGCGGTCCCGCGCACCGCAAGTGGCTCGGCAAAAGCTTCAACTCGACCGTGCGCGTGCTGACCGGGCTCGACGTCCGCGATACCCAGTGCGGCTTCAAGCTGCTGCCCACCGCCGCCGCCAAGGAGCTGGTCGCGGTGCAGTTCTGCCCCGGCTTTGCCTTCGACGTCGAGCTGCTGATGCGGGCCCAGGCGGCGGGCCTGAAGATCGTCGAGGTTCCGGTGCTCTATCTGCACGATTCGCGCTCCAGCGTGCGGGTCGTCTCGGCCAGCTCGCAGATGCTGCGGGACATCTGCGGTCTCGCCTACCGGCTCAGATTTCGTCGCGACCTGCGGACGCGGTCGCACTCCTCGCGGCAGCGCTCTCTAGCCGGGCTTTCGGCAGACGATCCCGACTGAGACTCCCGCCGGCAGGCTGACGCCGGCCCGGATCAGGCGTGCCTCGGCCCGCATCGGCAGCGAGAGCGGGCCGTCGAGAAAGGCCGGCGTGCGGTCGAGGTCCCCCTGGTCGCCGTGGCTTTTTCGCGGCAGCAGTCGCGAAAGGGCGATCGGGGGCAGCAGGCAGGTGTTGAAGTAGGTGGCCAGCCGCGGTTCCCAGCCGCAGCGCTCGACCGCCTGGCGCAGGCGGGCCTTGGTGTAGCGGCGCTGGTGATGGAGGTTGTCGTCCTCCTCGGTCCACATCCACATGTAGGCCGGGACGGTGAGCAGCAGAACGCCGTTGGGGGCGGCCACGCGCCAGAGCTCCCGCAGTGCCTCCTGTTCGGCCTCGATGTGCTCGAGGACGTCGGTGGAGGCGATCAGGTCGAACCTGCCGTCCTCATAAGGGAGATCCTCCAGGCCCGCCTGGGCGACCGACTCGAAGCCCCGCTCCCGGCACAGCCGCACCGCCTCCTCGAACGGCTCGACGCCCTCGGCCTGGCCGAACTTCGCGTAGCGCTGGAGGTTGCCGCCGGTGCCGCAGCCGGCATCGAGGATCCGCGGCGAGGGGGGGAGGGAGGCTCTTGAAAGCAGCGCCTCGACCACCGCCCAGCGACCCCTGAACCACCAGTGGCGATCCTCGACCTCGTACAGCTCGCGATATGCGGTCTCTCTCAACGTGCCCGTCCTTTCGACGAGTCCGGGGGTGGGGGTCGGCGGACGATATAGATGAATCGCTCTATATCGTTGCCGGCCCTTGGCCGACGGCATCGCCACCAAACCGCCCGCACCGGCGACAGATTCAGGTTGGCGGGCGACGCTCACCGACCCGGTCGTGGTCGCCGTCGCGCTCTACGCGATCGTCGCCATCGCCGCCGCCATCACCGCCTACCTGGCCCTGTTCACCCAGTTCGCCCCCTACGACGACGAGGGCACGCTGCTGGTGACGCTGAAGGCGTTCGCGGGCGGCGACGTGCTCTACCGCGAAATCTATTCGCCCTACGGCCCCTTCTACTACGAGCTCTTCGGCGGCCTCTTCGCGCTCACCGGTCACGCCGTCACCACCGATGCAAGCCGCTCGATCGTCGTCTTCCTCTGGGTCGGCACCGGTCTCCTCTTCGGGCTGGCGACGCAGAAGCTGACCGGCTACCTGGCGCTCGGGATCACCGGCATGATCGCCGCCTTCTCGTCGCTGTTCGTGCTGCAGAGCGAGCCGATGCACCCGCAGGGGCTCTGCGTGCTGCTGCTCGGGGCGTTCGCCCTGCTGGCCGTCAGCGAGCCGAGCCGTCGCTTCGCCTGGGCCGGCGCCGGCGCCGGCGTCCTGCTGGCGGCGCTGGCCCTGACCAAGGTCAACCTCGGCGCCTTCGCGGTCGCCGCGGTCGTCGTCGCCGCCGCCTGGACGCTGGGCCCTGTCCACCGGCGCCGCTGGTTGCGCTGGCCGATCGCCGCCGGCTTCGTGGCGCTGCCGCTGTTCATCACCGCTCGCGACCTGACCACCGCCTGGACCCGCGAACTGATGGTGCTCGAGGTGCTCTCGATGACGGCGCTGCTCGTCGCCGCCTGGCCCCTGCGCCCCGGGCGCGAGGAGGACGACCGCGGCCTCGTGCAGTGGCTGCTTGCCGCCGTCGCCGGCTTCGCCGTCGCGGCGATCGCGATCCTGGCGGCGATCCTGCTCACCGGCGCGACCCCGGCCGACGTCTACGACGGCGTCGTCACCCAGGCGGTCCGGGTCCGCGACGTCCTCGTCACCCCCTTCCCCTTCCCGCCCTCGGCGTTGGACTGGGGCATTGCCGCCGTTGCCGTCGCCGCACTGACGGTGTGGCTGCGGCCCAGCGCCAGCGCCAAGCCCTCGCTCTGGCCGGGGGTGCTGCGGGCAGTGGCCGGCCTGACGATCTTCTACACGATCACCCGCATCGCGCCGATCGCGCTCAACCCCTCGGTCGGCAATCCCGACGCCCTGGCGATGGTGCTCGCCTGGGTCGCGGCGGTGCCCCCCGCCGGCGTCCGCGAGTCCCCCTACAAGCGCTTCCTACGGGTGATGCTGCCGGCGCTGGCGATCGCCGAGACGCTCCAGGTCTACCCCGTCGCCGGCAGCCAGATGGGAATCGCCGCGGTCACCTTCGTCCCGGTCGGCGCCCTCTGCCTG
Organism: uncultured Solirubrobacterales bacterium; assembly: GCA_963811375.1. Classification (GTDB taxonomy): domain Bacteria; phylum Actinomycetota; class Thermoleophilia; order Solirubrobacterales; family 70-9; genus VAYN01. The sequence continues at coordinate 27,954 of CAWEQY010000007.1, read as the reverse complement.
GCCGACGCGCTCACCTCCCTGCGGGCCTGGAGCGCCGCCCAGGGGGGTCAGGCGCTGCGCCGCTTCGGCATCGTCGCGACCGTGCTCACGATCGCCCTGGCGGCGCAGTTCGCGCTCAACGGCCTGCTGCGCTCGGCTGCCAACAACGCGGTCGTCTACCACGACCAGACGGCGCTGCCGTTCGACGGCGCCACGGCCCTGCGCCTGCCGCCCGCCGACGTCGAAACCTACACGGCGCTGGTCGACCTCCTGCACCGCTACCGCTGCACCTCCTTCGCCGGTTACCCCAACATCAACAGCCTCTACCTGTGGTCCGGCATCGACGCCCCACCGCCGCAGGCGCCGGGCGCCTGGATCAAAGCCGTCGACGGCGAGCAGCAGCAGATGGCCGTCGACGCGATGCGGGCGTCGCCGCGGCCGTGCGCGATCCGCAGCGAAGCCCGCGCGGCGCTCTGGCTGCGCGGCGAGCCGCCACCCGACCTGCCGCTGGTCAACTACCTCCTCAACGACTTCAAGCCGGTGGCGGAAGTCGGCGAATTCGAATTCGCGCTGCCAAAGTCCCGCCAGTCGCGGGCCCGATCCCAGTGAGCTTGACCGGGTTCCGGGTCCGGTAGCGTCAGCCGCCGCAATGGACCGTCTGCTGATCACCGGCGGCGCCGGCTTCGTCGGCTCCAACCTCGCCGTCTCCCTGGCCTCGAGGCACCCCGAATGGGAGATCGTCGTGCTCGACAACCTCTACCGGCGTGGCTCGGAACTGAACCTGCCCCGCCTGCAGGAGGCCGGCGTGGAGTTCGTCCGCGGCGACGTCCGCGAGCCCGAAGACCTCGCCCGGGTGGGCCGCATCGAGGCCCTGATCGAGTGCTCGGCCGAGCCCTCGGTGATGAGCGGGGTCGACGGCGACACCGGCTACCTGGTCCAGACCAACCTCACCGGCGCCTACAACTGCCTCGAGCTGGCCCGCCGCGACGGCGCCTTCGTCGTCTTCCTCTCGACCAGCCGCGTCTATCCCGTCGCCCCGCAGGTCGAGCTGGCGCTGGACGAGGCCGAGACCCGCTTCGAGATCGCCGCCGAGCAGCCGCTGCCGGGGGTCTCTCCGGCGGGAATCTCGGAGCGGTTCCCGCTCGAGGGCGCCCGCACCCTCTACGGCGCCACCAAGCTCGCCGCCGAGCTCTTGATCGAGGAGTACCGGGCGGGCCTGGGCGTGCCGGCCGTGATCGACCGCTGCGGCGTCATCGCCGGGCCCTGGCAGATGGGCAAGGTCGACCAGGGCGTCTTCACCCACTGGATGCTCGCCCACCACTTCGGCAACCCGCTCTCCTACATCGGCTTCGGCGGCAGGGGTAAGCAGGTGCGCGATCTGCTCCACGTCGAGGACCTGGTCGACCTGGTCGAGCGCCAGCTGCTCGACCAGGACGCCTGGGACGGGCGCACGGTCAACGTCGGCGGCGGCCGCGAGTGCAGCCTCTCGCTGCTGGAGACGACCACGATCTGCCGCGAGCTGACCGGCAACGAGGTGCCGATCGAGCCGGTCGAGCAGACCAGGGCGGGCGACGTCCCGATATACCTTTCCGACTGCGCGAAGATCTTCGGCTTGGACGAGTGGCGCCCCCGACGCAGCGCCGAGCGGGTGCTAGCCGACATCCACGAGTGGGTAACGGCGGACGAGCAGCGGATCGCCCGGGCACTCAACATCGATACCCCCGCGGGGGGGAAGGAGTAGGCGCGAATGCCGGTTGCGATCATCACCGGGGCGGGGGGCCTGATCGGCTCCGAGGCCGTCGAGCACTTCATCGCCGAGGGCTTCGACGTCGTCGGCGTCGAGAACGACATGCGGGCCCAGTTCTTCGGCCCGGAGTCCTCGACCGCGCACGTGACCGAGCGCCTGGTCGCCGACCACGCGGCGGGGTTCCGCTGGGAGAACGCCGACATCCGCGACCGCGACGCCGTCGACCGCATCTTTCGCGAGCACGGCAGTCGGATCGAGCTGGTGATCCACACCGCCGCCCAGCCCTCCCACGACTGGGCCGCGAGCGACCCCCAGACCGACTTCGGCGTCAACGCCAACGGCACCCTCAACCTGCTCGAGGCGGCCCGCGCCCACTGCCCGACCGCGCCTTTCGTCTTCTGCTCGACCAACAAGGTCTACGGCGACACGCCCAACCGGCTGCCGCTGGAAGACCTCGAGAAGCGGTTGGAACTGCCCGAGTCCCACCCCTACTTCGCCGGCATCGACACCTCGATGTCGATCGACTCCTCGACCCACTCGCTGTTCGGCGTCTCCAAGGCGGCGGCCGACCTGCTGGTGCAGGAGTACGGGCGCTACTTCGAGATGCCCACCGTCGCCTTCCGCGGCGGCTGCCTGACCGGGCCCCAGCACGCCGGCGCCAAGCTGCACGGCTTCCTCGCCTACCTGATGAAGTGCACCGTCACCGGCACTCCCTACACCGTCTTCGGCTACGCCGGCAAGCAGGTCCGCGACAACATCCACAGCGCCGACCTGATCGCCGCCTTCGACGCCTATCGCCGCGCCCCGCGGCCGGCCGCGGTCTACAACATCGGCGGCGGTCGCTTCAGCAACTGCTCGATGCTGGAGGCGATCGAGATCTGCGAGCGCGTCTCCGGTCGCGAGCTGAGCTGGGAGATGGGCGAGGAGCCGCGGATCGGCGACCACCGCTGGTGGATCTCCGACCTCGCCCCGTTCGAAGCCGACTACCCGGACTGGAAGCTGCGCTACGGGGTCGAGGACATCCTCCGCGAGATGTACGAGCAGAACCTCGAGCGCTGGACCGTGAGCGCCGCATGAAGCTCTCGGTGGTGATGCCGGCCCAGAACGAGGAGGGGTCGGTGGGCGGCACCGTCGCAGGCGTCGTCGCGGCGCTGGAGCGGGAGGGGATCGATTACGAGGTGGTGGTCGTCGACGACGGCAGCGAGGACACGACCGCGGCCGTGGTGGCGGCGATCGGGGCCGACAACCGGCGCGTGCGCTGCCACCCGTCCCACTACGAAAAGGGCTTCGGAATGGCGATCCGGGCCGGCCTCGACGTCTTCGAGGGCGACGCCGTCGCGATCGTCATGGCCGACGCCTCCGACGACCCCGAGGACCTGGTCGAGTACCACCGCCTGCTGGAGGAGGGGTGGGACTGCGCCTTCGGCTCGCGCTTCATGCCGGGCGCCGAGGTGCACGACTACCCGCGCCTGAAGCTGACCATCAACCGCCTCGCCAACTGGTTCATCCGCATCCTCTTCCGCCACCAGTACAACGACACCACCAACGCCTTCAAGGCCTACCGGCGCGAGGTCGTGGAGACGATCCAGCCACTGCTCTCCAAGCACTTCAACCTGACCGTCGAGATGCCGCTGAAGGCGATCGTCCGCGGCCACACCTACGCGGTGATCCCGACCTCCTGGACCAACCGCACCAGCGGCGTCGCCAAGCTGGCGATGAAAGAGATGGGCAGTCGCTACCTCTTCATCGTGCTCTACGTCTGGCTCGAGAACGCGCTCAGCCGCGGCGACTACCAGGTGCGCAAACCGGTCCGGCGGCGGCCGCAGAAGCAGCGCAGCTGACCGACCCTGTAAGTCGGCTCAGGCGGCCAGATGCCGCCGCGGCAGCATCAGGCGCGGGCTGCGGCGCGCCCAGAGGAAGTGGGCGGCGATCCGCGGCATCCCCCGGCGCAGGTTCGGGTTGTTGAAGGGGTCGACCGCGACCGCGTGGCCCCAGCGGTCGACCAGCTGTTCGATCTCCCAGGCCCGGACCTCGGGGTCGCGGCTGGAGGACTCGAAGTGGGAGAGGATCAGGTCGGGGTCGTAGACGTTGCGGCGGCCGCTGGTGTGGACCTTGAGGCAGTAGTCGACGTCGTTGAAGTTGATCGGCAGCTCGTTCGAGAGCCCGCCCAGCTCCTCGAAGACGGCGCGCGGGGTCATCAGGCAGGCGGCGGTCACCGCCATGCAGTCGCGGGCGATCAGGACCGAGTTGGCGTAGCCGCGGAAGCTGCCGGCGAAGCCGCGGTAGGTGTGCCCGGGCAGGCCGTCGTCGAAGCCGACGCCGACGTGCTGGAGGCGACCGTCGCCCCAGAGCAGCCTGCCGCCGACGGTGCCGACCCCCTCCTGCGAGGAGTACATGACCATGCGCTCGATCCAGTCCGGGAAGGTGATCTCGATGTCGTCGTTGAGCAGCAGCAGGTGCTCGCCGGAGCTGCGCACGGCGCCGAGGTTGATCTTGGCCGAGAAGTTGAACTCGCCCTCGTAGGGGACCAGCCGCAGGCGCTCGCCGGCGATCTCCCGCAGCTCGTCGAGGACCTGCCGCGGGACCGCCTGGCTGGTCACGCAGACGATCTCGTAGTTCTCGTAGGTCGAGTACTCGACGATGCTGCGCACGCAGTTGGTCACCAGCACCTTCGGCTCGAAGCGGACATCGCGCTCCTGGCCGCCGGTCGGGATCACGATGCTGACCAGCGGCTGCTCGCGCAGCCGCGGCTCGAGATGGAGGACGCCGGGGTCGGCGGCGTCGGGCTTGACCTCGGCCGGCAGGCCGGTGCGGTCGCAGTGCGCCTGCACGGCCCGGACCCCGGCTTTGTAGGCCCAGGGCTTGGCCTCCTCGCCGCCGCCGGCGGCCGAGCCCTCGAGCATCCGCCAGTGGTAGAGGACCCGGGGCACGTGGGCGACCGCCCGTGCCCGCTCGGTCACGCGCAGGACCAGGTCCCAGTCCTGAGAGCCCTCGAACCCGGCATCGAAGCCGCCGACCTCCTCGACCAGCGCCCGCCGCAGGACGCTGAAGTGGCAGGTGTACATCTGCGTCCGCATCCGCTCCGGCGACCAGTCGGGCTTGAAGAAGGGCGAGGAGTGGCGCCCGGCGAGGTCGATCTTGTCCTCGTCGGTGTAGACGTAGTCGACCTCGGGGTTGGCGTCGATCGCCGCCGCCACCGCCGCCAGGGCTTCGGGGTGGAGAGTGTCGTCGTGGTCGAGCAGGGCCAGGAACTCGCCGCTGGCCATCGCCAGGGCGTCGTTGGAGGCGGCGACGATGCCCTCGTTGTCGGCCCGGTGCTCGACCCGGATGCGCGGGTCCTCGCCCTGGGCGCGGGCGAGGATCTCGCGCACGTGCGGCTGCTGGGAGCCGTCGTCGACCAGGCACAGCTCCCAGTCCTCGAAGCTCTGGCGCTGGACCGAGCGCAGCATCTTCACGAGCACCCGTGCGGGGGTCTCGTAGACCGGCGTGAGGATCGAGAAGCGCGGCGCGGCCACAGCAGCTAGCCGCGGCGGCCGCGGAGCAGGCGCAGGACGGTGCCGATCAGCTTGCCGAAGATCGGGATCTGCTGTTCGATCCGCCTTTTCGCGTTTTCGATCCGCTCGCCGCGGTCCTCCATCTCGGCCACCTTGCCCTTGGCGGCGCCGAGTTCGGACTCCTTGCCGATCAGCAGGTCGCGCAGGCGCAGGATCTCCTCCTTGCTGCGATCGAGCTCGGAGATCAGCTCCGGCCGTGTCTCGCCCTCCTGCTCCTCGAGCTCGGCCAGGCGCTCCTGGGCGGAGAGCAGCGAGTCGCGCAGCTGGTCGACCTCGCGGCGCTGGCGGAACCAGGCGCGGTCGTAGCGCCCGACCGTCTCCGCCAGCGGCTCCTCGCGGCGGCAGTAGAGGGCGGCCCAGGGAGTGACGTAGGTGACATCGCGCTCGACTTCGCGCAGGAAGCCCTCGCGGGCCAGCGCCGCCGACCAGGCCTCGGGCGGCTGCACGTTGAGGTGGGTCGCCTCGCCGTAGTCGTCGGGCGTGGTCGAGAGCAGGATCCGGTCGGTCGCGGCGGCGAGGTTGGAGACCGCGCTGCTGCCCTCGCCGGGGGGCAGGTGCTCGAGCACCTCGATCGAGACGACGAGGTCGTAGCGGCGGGGCAGCGGCCCCGCGATCGAGCCGACCGCGCAGTACTCGCGCACCGACTCGTCAACCTGCGAGATCGCGTACTCGGAGACGTCGATCCCCCAGGCCTCGACCCCGCGCGCCCGCAGCGCCTCGACCAGGAAGCCCATCGCGCAGCCGGCGTCGAGGACCGAGGTCGGGTGCAGGTCGCGCACGATCGCGTCGGCCATCTTGCCGAAGAACTCGAGCCAGTGGCTATTGCGCTCGTAGGGGATCCCGCAGTCGTGGCGGTAGTAGTACCGCCCGTAATCCGCGCTCAGATCCTGCTGCCGACCGGGGCTCGTCGGGGTTGCCTGCTCAGACATTCCGGCGCAGTGTACTCAGAGAGATCGCCTCTCCTCGCAATACACTCCCGCACCGCCATGGAGAAGATCGGCCGCAACGCACCCCTTTTGCTGCTCGCCGCGGCGCTCGGCGCCGGCGCCGCGATGACGCTCGTCCTGACCTCGGAAATGACGTTCTTCCAGGACACCTGGGCGTTCATCATCACCCGCCGCGAGATCACCCTCGACAGCGTCATGCTGCCGCACAACGAGCACATCGTCGTGCTCCCGGTCCTGATCGAGCAGCTGATCATGCGGGTTTTCGGGTTGTCCTCGGCGCTGCCCGAATACATCCTGCTGACGGTCTTCCTGGTCGCCGCCGCCTACCTGCTCTACGTCTACGTCGAGCGCCGGGTGGGGCGCTGGCTCGGCCTCTGCGCCGCCGTCCTCGTGCTCTGCCTGGGGCCGGCCTGGGAGGTGTTGCTGTGGCCATTTGAGATCGGCTTCATCGGCTCGATCCTCTTCGGGGTGGCGATGCTGCTCGCGCTCGAGCGCGAAGACCGCCGCGGCGACCTGCTCGCCTGCCTCTGCCTGACGGCCTCGCTCGGCTTCTCCAGCCTCGGGATCCCCTTCATCGTCGGCGCCCTCGTCGCCATCCTCCAGGGCGAGCGCGCGAGCTGGCGCGGCCGCGCCTTCGTGGTCGCGATCCCGCTCCTGCTCTTCGCCGCCTGGTACCTGGGCTGGGGCCACGACGCCGAATCGCACCTGTCGCTGCGCAACGTCTTCGCCTCGCCCCGCTTCGTCGCCGACGCGGTCGCCCTCGCCGTCGGCTCCGTGTTCGGCCTCAGCGCCAGCCCGGCCGGCGGGCCGGCGGACGCGTCCTGGGGGCGGGTGCTGCTGGTCGCCCTGGTCGTCCTCCTGACCTTGCGCCAGCTGCGCAAGCCCGGCCTCGCCCCCGGTCTCTGGCCGGTCGCCGCCGCCGCCGCCGCCAACTGGCTCCTCACCGCCTTCAACCAGTTCCCCGGGCGCGACCCGGTCTCCAGCCGCTACCAGTACGCGGGCGCCTTCTTCGTCCTGATGATCCTCGCCAACCTCTTCACGGGCCTGCGCCCAAGCCGCCGGGCCCTGATCCTCGCCGGGGTGGTGACCCTGGTCGCGATCGGCCCGAACCTGGTCGTGCTGAAGAACGCCAGCAACCTGCTCGATCAGCAGGCCGTCTTCACCAAGGCCGACACGGCGGCGATCGAGATCGCCCAGCGCACGGTGGCGCCGGAGCTGGAGCTGACGCCGGAGCTGGCCGGGACCCTGTCGCTGATCAACATCTACGCCGGCGACTACCTGGAAGCGGTCGAGGAATACGGCTCCGCCGCCTACACGACCGAGGAGCTCGTCACCGCCCCCCCGGAAGGGCGCCGCCAGGCCGACATCGTCCTCGCCCAGGCGCTGCCGCTCTCGACGGTCACCCAGCTCGGCGCCTACAGCCCCGGCGGCGCCGCCGAGAACTGCGTCGCCCTGCCCGGTCGCGGCGCCGCGACCGGGGAGCTGCCCATCTCCGCCGGCCTGACCCGGATCGAACTGGCGCCCGGGCCGCGGGCCGGCTTCTCCCTGCGCCGCTTCGCCACCGGGGAATACCCGGTGCCGACCGAAGGCGCGCCCGGCGGCTCCGTGACCGTGCTGAGGATCCCGCGCGACACCAGCTCGCTGCCCTGGTACCTGCACGTCGACGCCAAACAGCCGGCGCGCGTCTGCCGCTAGGCCTTCCGAGCCCCTAGAGGTCCTCGGCGATGCGCGGCGCGTCGCGGTTGAAGATCCAGACCCCGAAGCCGCAGACGGCGATGAAGATCGCCGCCGCCGGCAGCAGGTGAACCACCCCTCCGGCGGCTTCCACCGCGGTCGGGGCATGCGCCTGCGGCGCTCCGGCGGCGTCGGTGGGGGACTGCGGTTCGGCGAGGATCCAGACGCGGACCTGCTCGAAGATCACCGCCAGCGGGTTGATCATCAGCAGCTGTTCGTAGGTCTTGTTGCCGAAGGCGGTGACCGGATAGAGGATCGGCGTCGCGTAGAACAGCACCTGCGCCAGCACGACCCAGATGATCGCGACGTCGCGGAAGCGCACGTAGAGCACCGAGAGCGCCATGCTCAGGGTCGCCGTGAAGACGAACAGGGCGGCCAGGGCGAAGGGGAAGAGCAGCCAGGTCCAGGTCGGCTCGACGCCGAAGGCGAAGACGAAGGCGAAGACGATGACCATGTTGAGGCAGAGGTTGAAGGCGCCGGTGAGGACGGTGGCGAGCGGGATCACCAGGCGCGGGAACTGGGTCTTGCGCACGACCGCCTCCTGCGCCACGACCGAGCCGACCGCGTTGCTGCTCGATTCCTGGAAGAAGGTGAAGAGGACGATGCCCATCAGCAGCATCACCGGGTAGTGCTCGACTTCCTTGCTGCCGATTTTGAAGACCTTGGTGAAGACGAAGAGCAGCACGCCGAACAGCATCAGCGGCCGGATCAGCGACCAGACATAGCCGAGCACGGTGCCGAAGTAGGTGCGCTTGAACTCCGTAACCGAGACCAGCCAGAGCAGGTCGAAGAAGCGGCGGGCGCCGCCCCCGAGCGCCGAGGGCCCGTTGACGACACGCAGGGGAGGGCCGGCGACCCGCTCGCTCATCCGCTTGCCCCCTGCTCCACGACCGCCTCGATCTCGAGCGGCAGGTCGACGATCCCACGGGCATGGGACTCGCCGCCGAAGACGACGAAGTCGATTGCGTTGTGGACGTAGAGGGCGACCCCGCTGCCGTGGATGTGGTTGATGCCGCAGTGCACGAAGTAGCGGCCCGGCACCAGCAGATTCGCCACGTCGGCATTCACGCGCACCCGCTCCCCCGCCGCCAGTCGGGGCTCCCCATATGCCCGTTCGACGCCGGTCCCGAACTGGAAGACCCCGACTCCGTCGGCGTTGGCGATGCTGAGGCCAACCGCGATTCCGGGCAGGTCCGCCAGCGCTTCCAGCTCCAGCCGCAGGCGGATCTCGCTGCCGTGTTCGAGGTTGCTCAGCCGCTTGCCGTCGACGTCCTCGATCCAGGCGTCGAGCAGCTTGACCTGGTCGCTTCCGCGCTGGGCGATGGCGTTGTCCTCGGGGCTGCCGCGTTCGAAGTTGAGCTGCAGGTAGCGGCGCCCGACTTCGGAGGGGTCGCCGAGGTGCTGGACGTGGCCGCCGTCGATCAACATCGCCCGGTCGCAGTATTCCTCGACCGTGGGCATCTCATGGGTGACGAGGACGATCGTCTTGCCCTGCCCCTTCATCTCGCGGAAGGCGTCGGCGCACTTCTGCTGGAAGGCGGCGTCCCCGACCGCCAGCACCTCGTCGATCAGCAGCACGTCGGCGTCGGCCTGCAGCATCACCGAGAAGGCGAGCCGGACGAGCATTCCGGACGAGTAGTTCTTCAGTTTCAGCTCGGCGAATTCCTCCAGTTCGGCGAACTCGATCACCGCGTCGAGGCGGTCGCGGGTCTGGCGCGGGGTGAGGCCCATCATCACCCCGTTGAGGACCACGTTTTCGCGCGCCGTCAGATCGGGGTTGAAGCCGACCCCCAACTCGATGAAGGGCGCCAGGCGTCCCGCCATGCGGATCGTCCCGGCATCGGCCCGGTAGATGCTCGCCAGCAGCTTCAGCAGCGTGCTCTTGCCGGAGCCGTTGCGGCCGACGATGCCGAAGAACTCGCCCTGGCGGACGTCGAAGGAGACGCCGTCGAGGGCGCGCAGCACCCGTACGTCGTTCGAGGAGAACGGGCGCACGATGCGCTCCTTGATCGAGTCGACCCGGTGGATGGGGATGCGAAAGGTCTTCTCGAGGTCACGCGCTTCGATCGCGAGGGGCGCGTCGCTGCCCGGGGCTAGACGGCGATCTATGGTCGTTCCCTCCAACGACGTACGTCCGCCCGGATTGCCGACAGCACCCGCCGCCCGCGCGAGCGCCAGCGCTCCAGCTCGGTCGGATCCGCCACCTCCGGCTCGGGCTCGGGCTCGAGCGGCTCCGGTTCCGGGGTCGGCTCCGGGGGCAGCGGCGGCGCCGGCAGCGGCCCGGCCTTGCGCAGGACGACGACGAACTCGATCGCCCGGCGCACCGCCGCCTCGATGTCGAAGGCGTCGCCGAAGCGCGCGCGGGAGTCGAGCAGCAGCTGCAGGAACTCGGCCTGGGTCCAGACGTGGAAGTGAATCGAGTAGCCGGCCCCTTCGAGCTCCCGCGCCCGCTCCGCCACCCACTCCTCCGAGGCCGCCTCCTCGGCGCTGCCGGCCGACTCCTCGTCGATCACCAGGCGGCACCACTCGTCGTAGTGACCGGCGCGCGAGAGCGCGGGTTCGGTCTCGTAGTCGGCGACCATCGCCTCGATCGGGGTCACCGGGCGACGGAAGTCGAAGGTGAAGCGCTTGTCGGGCACCGCGTAGAAGAGGATCCCGCCGGGCTTGAGCTTGCTCAGGTGGGTCTCGATCGTCCCGATCGGGTTCTCGCAGTGCTCGAGGAAGTGGTTGGCGACGATGAAGTCCTGGCTCTCCGCCGCGACGGTCGCGAGGGTCTCGCCGTCGTCGACGACGCTGACCTCGGTCAGGTCCCAGTGCGCCAGCTCGGGGTACTCGCGGCGCAGGTCCTCCGTCTTCATCCGGTCGACGTAGCTGACCCGGGCGTGGGGGGGCATCGCCAGCGGCTGATGCAGGGCGCCGATCTCCAGCCCCTCCCCGCACAGGAAGTGGGCGGCCAGCTGGGCGCGGGCTTCGAAGTACACGGGAGGCGGTGGCGTCGCGGTGTCGCGGGACTGCGCCGGGCCACCCGACTTGCCGAGCGTGCTCATCGGTTGCAGGCTACCTGCCCTCCCGCGGGTACGGCGAGGCGCGGCGGAGCTGTCAGGCTTCCACCGCGTGACCGCGCTTCGATCCGTTGCCGTCGTGATTCCCAGCTGGAACTCGCTGGGCCTGCTGCCGCGCTGTCTGAGCTCGCTGCGCGAACAGGGGGTCGAGCTCGAACCGCTGGTCGTCGACAACGGCTCCAGCGACGGCACGCTCGCCTACCTGGAGCGGGAAGGGGTGCCGTACCTCTCGCTGCCGCGCAACGTCGGCTTCGCCGCCGCCGTGAACCTCGGTGCCGCCCAGGTCTCCGCTGCCGCGATCCTCGCCCTCAACGCCGACACCGCGCTCGAGCCGGCCTGCATCGCGCGTCTGCTGGAAGGGCTGGAGCGGGATCCGGTACTCGGCGGCGTGCAGCCGCGCATCCTGCAGCTGGAAGGGGACGCGGACGCGCTCCCCAGCTCGGCCAAGGCCCGCCTCTACAGCGCTGGCCAGGCCCTGACCGCGGATGGCCGCGCGATCGAGGAGGGCGCCGGCGAGCAGCAACCCGCGCACCTGCCCGAGGGCCACGAGGTCTTCGGCGTCTGCGGTGCCGCCTGCCTGCTTCGGCGCCAGCTCTTCGACGACCTCGGTGGCTACGACGAGACCTACTTCGCCTTCTACGAGGACGTCGACCTCAACGTGCGGGCGCGGATCGCCGGCTGGCGCTTCGCCTACGTCCCCGAGGCGGTCGTCTGGCACGTCGGCAACGCCTCCTGGTCGGCCGGGTTCGCCCATCCAAATGCCGAGAACGCGCGCCTGGTGGCGCGCAACCGGCTCGCCACCCAGGTCAAGTTCATGCCGCTGGCGGCGATCCCGCGCGTGATCGCGGTCGAGGCCGGGTCGCTGCTGCGGGCGATCTCCGAGCGGCGGCTGGGAGCCACCGTCGCCGGCAAGATCGCGGCCCTGCGCTGGCTGCCACGGCTGCTGCGCGACCGCCGCCGCCTGCGCTGCGAGGGCGACCTGTCGCTGGTCCGGCGCTGGCTCGGGGCGCGGACCTGACTCCCTCCTAGCCGCGCCGTTTGCGGCGCAGCGCCAGCGCTTCCGGTGCCGAGAGCTCGAGCAGCCGCGCGCTCTCGGGCTCGGCGGCGCCGGGGCCGTCACCGTCGCGCCAGCCCCGCAGGCGCCCGCGCAAGCCGGCCGCGGTCCGGTCCATCAGCAGCTGACCGGCGCAGATCGCGCCCTCGGTCGCCAGCACCCGGGCGGCGTCGCGCGGCCGCGACATCACCCCGTAGCGGCGCAGCATGTAGCCGCGGCTCCAGCCGGTGCGGGCGAACTTCTCGCCGCTGCCGGCGCCGAGGCTGGCCGAGTAGGCGTGCAGCGCCGTTGCCGCGGGGGCAAGCCGGCACCTGGCCCCGGCGGCGGCCAGTCGCAGCGCCAGGTCGAGGTCCTCGTAGTAGAGGAAGATCCGCTCGTCGAAGCCCCCCACCGCCGCGAAGGCGGCGCGGTCGTAGAGGGCGGCGCCGCCCGTCGGGCCGAGCGGGTCGGCGGCGGCGGCGGCGGCCTCGAGCGGTTCCCCGTGCAGGTAGTCGAAGCCCATCAGGGTGCGGTCGGCGACCACCCCGGCGGAGTCGATCAGTCCCGGCGAGCGTTCCTGCAGCAGCACCCCGGCCACCGACTGCACCCCTTCGGCGGCGGCGTCGAGCAGGGCCTCGACGAAGCGGGGCTCGCACTGGGCGTCGTTGTTGAGCAGGATCAGCGGGTCGGCGCGGTGCTCGGCCACGGCGCGGTTGAGGGCCGGCCCGAAACCGAGGTTGCGCTCCAGGGCCAGCACCGTCACCTCGGGGAACTCCTCGCGCAGCAACGACACCGACTCGTCGGTCGAGCCGTTGTCGACGACGACGACGTCGACCGGCCGGCTCTGCTCGCGCAGGCTGTGCAGCGCCAGCCCGATGCGCTGGGATCCGTTGTAGTTCGGTATGTAGACGGCGGGTCGCATGGTTTTGCGGCTCAGTAGGGTTGCAGCCTCGCATGGAGCCTCTGAAGGGACTCATTCTCTCGGGCGGCGCCGGAACCCGGCTACGCCCGATCACCCACACCTCGGCGAAGCAGCTCGTGCCCGTCGCCAACAAGCCCGTGCTCTTCTACGGGATCGAGGCGCTGGTCGACGCCGGGGTGAAGGAGATCGGGATCATCATCGCGCCGGAGACCGGCGCGGAGATTCGCGCCGCCGCCGGCGACGGCTCGCAGTTCGGCGCCGAGATCACCTACATCGTCCAGGACAAGCCCGCCGGCCTCGCCCACGCGGTCCTGACCGCGGCCGATTTCATCGGCGACTCGCCCTTCGTCATGTACCTCGGCGACAACCTGCTGCGCGACGGCCTGCGCGGCCTCGTCGCCACCTTCCGCGCCGACGAGCCGCACGCGCTGATCCTGCTCACTCCGGTCGACGATCCCCAGTCCTACGGCGTCGCCGAGCTCGACGCCAGCGGCCACATCGTGCGCCTGATCGAGAAGCCCAAGGACCCGCCTTCGAACCTGGCCCTGGTCGGCGTCTACCTCTTCACGCCGGCGATCTTCGAGGCTGCCCGCAGCCTCGAGCCCTCCTGGCGCGGCGAGTACGAGATCACCGAGGCGATCCAGGCCCTGATCGACGACGGCCACAAGGTCCAGTCCGAGATCGTCCGCGGCTGGTGGAAGGACACCGGCCAGCTCGCCGACATGCTCGAGGCCAACCGCCTCGTGCTGGAGGAGCTGGAGACGAAGCTCGAGGGCGAGATCGACACGAGCTCCCGGGTCGAGGGCCGCGTCGTCGTCGAGCCGGGTGCCACGCTGACCCGCTCGGTCGTCCGCGGCCCTGCCGTGATCGGCGCCGGCGCTTGCATCGAGGACGCCTACATCGGCCCCTACACCTCGATCGGCGACGGCGTTCACGTGCGCCGCTCCGAGATCGAGCACTCGATCATCCTCGCCGACTCGGTGGTCGAGGACCTCGAAACGCGGATGGAGGCGAGCCTGCTCGGTCGCAACGTCAAGCTGACCCGCAGCGACGGCCCGCCGAAGACCTTGCGGCTGCTGGTCGGCGACAACTGCGAGATCAAAATCGTCTGATGGAGAGCGCTGCATGAAGCTTCTCGTCACGGGCGCGGCGGGGATGCTGGGCCGCGACGTGATGCTGGCCGCCGGCAACGCCGGCCACGACGTGGTCGGCTTCGGCCGCGCCGAGCTCGACATCACCGATCCGGCCGCGCTGGCGAAGAAGCTCGACCTCGAGCGACCCGACGTCGTCATCAACTGCGCCGCCTGGACCGACGTCGACGGCGCCGAGGCCGCCGAGGAGGCGGCCTTCGCGGTCAACGGCACCGGCGCCGGCAACGTCGCCGCCGCTGCCGCCGCAGTCGGCGCCAGCGTCGTCTACGTCTCCAGCGACTACATCTTCGACGGCGTCAAGGGCGCCCCTTACGTGGAGAGCGACCAGCCGGCACCGCTTTCGGCTTACGGTCGCACCAAGCTGGCCGGCGAGGAGGCGACCGTGGCCGCCAACAAGCGCCACTTCGTCGTCCGCTCGGCCTGGCTGTTTGGGATCGGCGGCCCCAACTTCGTCGAGACGATGTTGCGCCTGGCCGCCAGCGGCAACGAGGTCCTGGTCGTCCGCGACCAGGTCGGCTCGCCGACCTACACCTGGCACCTGGCCTACGGGATCGTCCGCCTGATCGAGGGGATCGAGTTCGGCATCCACCACATGGCCGCCGCGGGCCAGTGCTCCTGGTACGACTTCGCGCGCGAGATCTTCGAGCAGGCCAAGGTCGAGTGCAAAGTGCTCTCGATCACCACCGAGGAATTCGGCCGGCCCGCACCGCGGCCACCCTTCTCGGCCCTGACCAGCCAGCGCGAACACGCGATCCGGCTGCCCTCCTGGCAGGACGGGCTGGCCGGCTATCTCGCCCAACGACAAGCGGAGGAGGCAGCATGAAGCTGCTCGTCACCGGCGCCGCCGGTTTCATCGGATCCACCTACGTCCGCATCGCCGGCGTCGAGCACGAGATCGTCGTGCTCGACAAGCTCACCTACGCCGGTCGGCCGGAGAACCTGCCCGACGGCGTCGAGCTGATCGAGGGGGCGATCGAGGACCCGAAGGTCGTGCGCGAGGCGATGGCGGGCGTGGACGCGGTCGTCAACTTCGCCGCCGAGTCCCACGTCGACCGCTCGATCGACGATCAGGACGCCTTCGCCCGCACCCACGTGATCGGTACCGGCACCCTGCTCGACGCCGCCCGCGAGCTCGGCGTCTCCCGCTACCTGCAGGTCTCGACCGACGAGGTCTACGGCTCGATCGAGTCCGGCTCCTTCACCGAGGCCTCGCCGCTGGACCCCTCCTCGCCCTACTCGGCGACCAAGGCGGCCGGCGACCTGCTGGTGACGGCCCACGTCCACACCTACGGCATCGAGGCCTCGATCGTGCGCGGCTCCAACAACTACGGCCCGCGCCAGTACCCGGAGAAGCTGATCCCGCTGATCACCCTGAACGCCCTGCACGGCGACTCGCTGCCGGTCTATGGCGACGGCAAGCAGGTCCGCAACTGGCTCTACGTCGAGGACTTCTGCCGCGGCATCCACACGGTGCTGATGAAGGGCAAGGCCGGCGAGGCCTACAACGTCGGCGGCCCCGACGAGTGCGAGAACATCGAGGTGATCGAGCGGGTGATCGAGCTGACCGGCAAGGACGAATCGCTGATCGAGTACGTCAAGGACCGCCCCGGCCACGACCGCCGCTACTCCCTATCCAGTGCGAAGCTGGTGGAGGAGCTGGGCTGGGAGGCGCAGGTCCACTTCGCCGAGGGCCTGGAGAAAACGGTCGCCTGGTACCGCGACAACGAGGAGTGGTGGGGACCGATCCGCTCCGGGGAGTACCGCGAGTACTACGAAAAGCAGTACGGCAAGGCGCTGAGCTGATGCCGAAGGTGCTGCCGACCGAGCTCGATGGCGTCGTCCTGCTCGAGCCGGTCGTCCACGGCGACGAGCGCGGCTTCATGGTCGAGACCTTCAGCCGCGAGGCCTGGGCCGAGGCCGGCGTCGACGTCGAGTTCGTCCAGCAGAACCACTCACGCTCCTCGAAGGGGACGCTGCGCGGGATCCATTTCCAGACCGAGCCGGGTCAGGCGAAGCTGGTCCGCGCCGCCCGCGGCGCCGTCCTCGACGTCGCCGTCGACCTGCGCCGGGACTCGTCGACCTACGGGCAGTGGGAGGCACACGTGCTCGACGACGAGAAGCACCGCCAGCTCTTCGTCCCGGTCGGCTTCGGCCACGGCTTCGCCGTGCTCAGCGACGTCGCCGACTTCACCTACCTGCTCTCCAGCCCCTACGACCCCCTGACCGAGGCCGGGATCGCCTGGGACGACCCCGAGGTCGGCGTCGACTGGCAGGTCTCCGAGCCGCTGCTGAGCGAGCGCGACAAGGGCGCTCCCAGGCTCTCCGAAATCGCCGAGACCCTGCCCTTCTAGCCCTCTCGCAGCACCGACCTGGTTGCGGTGCGGATCAGGCTCAGGGCGAGTTTGAGGTAGACGCCGGCGTAGACGGCGGCGTTGAGCAGCGGGTTGTGCTCCGGCGCGTCGAAGCGGCGGTAGAAGCGGGCCATGCCGCGATGGAAGGCGATCTCCTGTTTCGGCCGCCGCCGGCCGCCGCTGGAGGCGCCCTTGACGTGCAGGGCCACCCCGGCCGGCTCGTAGAAGACCTTCCAGCCGGCGTCCCAGAAGCGGTGGCACCAGTCGAGGTCCTCCATGTAGAGCCAGTAGCCCTCGTCGAGCAGGCCGACCGCCTGGACCGCCGTGGCGCGGCAGAGCATGAAGGCGCCGTTGACGGCGTCGACCTCGCCCGCCTCGTCGTCCCCCAGATGCGTCGCCCGGTATTGGCTCAACGTCCCGGCGGCGTCCCCGGAGCGACCGATCCCGGTGAAGTGGGCGAGGGCGCTGAGCGGCGTCGGGAAGGAGCGCTTGCAGGCGTGGTCGAGCTCGCCCGATTCGAGCACCAGCTTGACGCCGACCATGCCGATGTTCGCGTCGGCCCGCAGTCGCGCCAGCGCCGCGTCGAGCGTCCCCGCGTAGACCTCGGTGTCGGGATTGAGCAGCAGCACCGACTCCGCCTCGCTCGCGCGCAGGACCAGGTTGTTGGCCGCCGAGAAGCCGATGTTGTCGCGGCGCAGCAGGCGCACCTCGGGGAACTCGCGCGCGACCATGTCCGGCGTCCCGTCGCGGCTGCCGCTGTCGACCACGGTCACCCGCGCCTCGACGCTCGCCGGGTGCTCGCGCAGCGAGAGCAGGCAGCGCCGCAGCAGCTCTTCGGCGCCGTGGCTGACGATCGCCACCTCGAGCTTGGGGGTCCCCGGCATTGCGGCTCTAGAGGGCGCTGTCGCCGCGCAGGATGGCGCTGGGGGTGCGCAGCAGGATCGCCAGGTCGCCCGCCAGCGAGAGGTTGTCGAGGTAGTCGCGCTCCATCGCCAGCCGCTCCTCGAAGGTGAGGTCGCTGCGACCGTAGACCTGCATCGGCCCGGTCATCCCCGGCTTGATCGCCAGGCGGCCGCGCTGGCGCTCGTCGTATAGGGCGACGACGCTCTCCTCCTCGGGCCGCGGGCCGACCAGCGACATGCTGCCGCGCAGCACGTTGAGCAGTTGCGGCAGCTCGTCGAGGCTGTAGCGGCGCAGGACCCGGCCGATCCGGGTCACGCGGGGGTCGTCGACGATCTTGAAGGCGGGCTGGTCGAGCTTGGAGAGGTCCACCAGTTCGCCGAGGCGCTCTTCGGCGTCGACCACCATGGTGCGGAACTTCAGCATCTTGAACGGCTCGCCGTCCTTGCCGGCGCGCCGCTGGCGGAAGAAGACGGGCCGGCCGGAGTCGACCAGGATCGCGATCGCGATGAGCAGCAGCAGCGGCGAGCACAGCGCCAGCAGGGTGGCGGAGACGACCACGTCAAGGGTCCGCTTCATCGCCTCGGTCGAGCGCGAGGGGTCGGAGAAGCGGAAGTCCAGGACCGGCAGCTCGGCCAGTCGGTTGAGCTCGATCCCGGGGCCGAGCAGCCCGTAGTGCTGGGGCAGAAAGGTCAGGCGCCAGGCCGGCCTCCTTGCACTCCTCGATCAAGCGCTCGGCCGCGGGCTCGCTCATCTCCTGTTCGGTCACGACCACCCGCTCGATCTCGTACTCGCGGGCGACCTTGGCGATATCGGCGATCGAGCCCAGCCGCGGCAGCTCCGAGCCCGCCTCCTCGCCCTGCGAGAGGTAGCCGACCAGCGCCAGCCGCGTCTCCGGGTGGGTCGAGACCCGCCGCGCCACCATGTCGACGGCGGCCACCGGCCCGATCACCAACCCGGCGGCGAGCCCGGTCAGACGGTGCCAGAGGAAGCGCAGCACGCCGCGCAGGACGAAGCTGCCGGCGAGGGTGCCGAGGCCGACCGCGATCGCGCTGGTGGGGGAGAGCGGGCCGACCGGGCTCAGCGCCAGCAGGCCGTCGAGGACGAGGGTGCCGAGGACGCTGGCCGAGACCAGCGACGGCAGCTCGTCCAGGGTGCTGTGGCGGATCCGGCGGTGGTCGTTGTCGTAGAGGCCGTGGAGTTTGACCACCAGGATCCAGGTGGGGCTGAGCAGCACCGCCCAGAAGAGCGTCGCGACGTCCGTGGTCGAGGTGGTCGCGGTGACGACGCAGAGGGTGCCGAACAGGGCCGCCCAGTCCCCGCAGGCGAGCAGTCGCCGCAGCATCGCCCCCCGCCGCCGCGAGCCGTCCGGCCCGCTCAGCCCGAGCCGACCGGCGATGCTCTGGGGTGGCTTCGCCGGCCTCGGCGCGGCCGGCGCGCTGGCGCGGACGAGTGTCTTCCGGTCCCGACGTACGGCTCATCCGCAACCGTCCCATCCTTCCCGCAGGCAGCTCTCGAGCGGATTCAGCTGCCGGGCCCGGCGCAGGTCGGCGCGGGCGCCGGCGAAGTCGCCTGCCTGGTGCTCGATCTTAGAGCGCAGGTAGTAGAGAAGCCAGCTGCGATCCTCGCGGTGGATCGCTTGCGAAAGCCGTCCCGCGGCGGTCACGTAATCGCCCTGCAGCTGCGCCAGCAGCCCCAGCTGGACGTAGGGCGAGGCGGCCCAGGGCTCGATCGAGCGTGCCGTATCGGCGTGATTGATCGCGCTGGGGATATTGCCGTCCGCGGCGGCCGCCTGGCTGGCCTTGATCTCGTGGTCGACCAGAAGCGGGCCGATCAGGGCCAAGGCGGTCACCCAGGCGAGCATCAGCCCGACGACCGCAAGGCCGAAGCGTCGCTTCTCCGGCTGCCCGGTGGATACGTCCCGCGCCCGGGCCAACTGGGCACAGCGCAGGGCGACCAGGGCGCCGCTGGCGAGGAAGAAGATCGCGCCGAGGGCCGCGGTCTCCCAGAACCAGTCGATCGCGGCGGCCACGGTGAAGGCCACGGACACGGCAAGCAGGACCGCGGCCAGCTCCCGCTGGGAGCCGCGGGCGGCGCGCCAGGCCGCGAAGCCGCTCCAGAGCAGGGTTCCGAGCAGTCCCAGCAGGAGCAGGCCCCCGACCGCGCCAAGCTCCGCGAAGGCCTCGAGCAAGAACGAGTGCGCATCCAGCACCGGCAGCGAGATCGAGCGCAGCTGCAGCCAGGAGAACCGGTAGGTGCCGGCGCCGTGGCCGAGCAGCGGCTTTTCCTCGAAGGCATCGATCGCAACCCGGTAGAAGTCGTGCCGGCCGGCACCGGACAGCTGTCCGAAGTGCTGCTCCGGCTGGTTGGGGAATTGCAGATCCGAGCTCGAGAACTGATCCCAGGCGCGGCCGCCGATCGCGATCGTCACCCCGATCGCGGCCACGGCGACGGCCAGCGCAAGCCAGCGCAGGACGACCGGGCTGCGGGAGAGCGCGACCGCCCTCCCCGCCAGGCCGCTTTCCCTGCCTCGCAAGCGGTTCAGGCCGGCGAACAACACCAGCGCCAGAGCGATCCCGGCGAGCAGGAACAGCAGCACTTCCGACCCCTGATCGACCGAGGGCTGGCCGCCGAGGTTGTCGGCGAGGCCGCGACGCGCCTGCACGGCCAGCAGCGCCGGCAGCGCCCCCAGAGCCCCGATCGCCAGCGTCGCCAGCAGCCAGAGGCGGTCGTGGGAGAGCGCCAGGAGCACGGCGCCGGCCACGAGCAGGGCCAGCAGGCCGCCCCGCGAGTAGGTGAGGTAGAGGGCCAGCATCAGGACCGGCAGCGAGGCGACGGCCAGCCAACGCAGGCTCGCGTTCAGCGAGCGTCGGCTCATCCACAGCGCCATCGCCACCCCGATCCCGAAAACGAAGCCATCCGCGTTCCAGTAGCCGAGGGGGTAGCGCAGCCGCGGACCGCTGCCCAGCCCCGGCCCGAGGTCGAAAACGTCGGGGAGCAGGCGGCTGGCGAGGGCGGCAAAAGCGATCGCCGCGAGGGCAATTGCGATGCCTTCAGCGAATCGTTGGCGCCTTTGGTCGGTTTGGGCGATGAGGAATGCGGCAAGAAAGATTCCGAGGTAGACCAGAACGCGGTCCGCCTCGGCGACGCTCAGCTCGATCGATCCCGACCAGAGAGATGAGATTGCGGACAAAAGCGCCAGCCCCAATATCAGCCCACTCGCCCAATAGAACGGCTTCCCGATCGCTGCTCTGGCGGCGACTCCGAGGGCCAGCAGACCCACCACGACAAGCCATACGGCAAGGCCGGCGATGTGACGAGCGCTCAGGTCAAAGCCACCGCCGGCCAGGGCCAAACCGGCAATCAGGGCAAGCGGAGCGATCAACGCCGATGATTCCTCTAACCTTGCGCGCCATGAATGGGACTTCCCGCCATCGCCGTAGCTCGGGCCTACCCGCCTTCTCGCGTCTGTCAGTGCTTGCTCTGCTGGCATTGGCTTGCTTTCCGGTCTTCGCTCGAGCTCAGGAATCTTTCGGGCCTCAGTACGAAACCGAAGTGCCCACTGTTACCGGACACACCACCCCGACGAAGGGTGCGGGCGGCGGCTCTCCCGCCAACTCCTCGTCGAGCGGCGGCGCCACGGCTCCGACCGGCTCCGGCAGCTCGAACGCTTCCGGGTCTGGGTCTTCGTCGGGCGGTTCATCGTCGGCGAGCACCAATCCAAGCACGGGCGGCGGCAGCGGCGCCGGCCAGCCCGCGCAAGGCAACGGTTCGACCGCCACGAACGGCAAGGGGGCGGGGCAGGCTGGGGGCAGCCTCTCGGCCGGCCAGCCGCTCGGCTCCCAGCAGCAGTCCTCCGACGACTCTTCTTCACCCCTGGTCCCGATCCTGATCGCGATTGCCGCCCTCGCGGCGATCTCGATCGCCGCGGTCGTGATCAGGCAACGGCGCCAGCGCCAGTCTCCCGGCGCTCGGGTTTCGCCGAAGGCGAGCTAGCGGATGCAAAAAGCGACGATTCACATCGGTAGGGGAGCGCGCGCCTGGACGGTTGTACTAGCCGTGGCGCTGCTCGGGCTGACGCTCTTCGCTTCGGCGGCGGCGGCTGTTCCGACGACCTTCTGGGGCGTGGTGCCGCAGGCACCGCCCAGCGAGGAACAGTTTCAGCGACTCCAGCGCGGCGGCGTCGACAGCTCCCGTACCCCAATGGACTGGGGCGGGGTGCAGCCAGCTCGGGGTGGCGCCTACAACTGGACCACGATCGACCCGGTCATCGCCCGCGCGGCGACGGCCGGCGTCGAGGTGCTGCCGTTCCTCAACGGTGCCCCCGCCTGGGCGGTGCCCTCGGTCTGGGTCCCCGGTTCCAGCCACACCGTCAAAGCCCCCGGCCACCTGCCGGCCGCCGGTGCCGCCGCCAGCGCCTGGTCGAGCTTCGTCCAGGCCGCGGTCGCTCGCTATGGCCCCAACGGCGCTTTCTGGGCCGAGAACCCGTCGGTCCCGCAGCGGCCGATCCGTACCTGGCAGATCTGGAACGAGCCGAACTTCAAGTACTTCGTCGCCAAGCCCAACCCGGCCGAATACGGCCGCCTGGTGAAGCTGTCCTACGCGGCCCTGAAAAGCGTCGATCCGGGGGCGAAGCTCCTGCTCGGCGGCATGTTCTCGCGGCCCAAGGGGGGCAAATCGACGAAGGAAAAGCCCAAGCGCGTCTACTTCGCCTCCGACTTCCTCGACCTGATGTACGCCACGACGCCGGGGGTCAAGACCAAGTTCAACGGCGTCGCCCTGCATCCCTACACCGGCCGCTTCCAGGAACTGACGCCGGAGATCGAAGAAGTGCGGGACGTCCAGAAGGCCAACGGCGATGCCGCCAAGCCGCTCTGGATCACCGAGCTCGGCTGGAGCTCGCAGCCGCCGCCGGCGAATCCCCTGCTCAACATCTTCGCCAAAGGCCCGGCCGGCCAGGTCTCGCAGCTCAAAGGCGCCTTCTCGCTGCTCCTCGGCAAGCAGGCGAAATGGAAGCTGCAGCGCGTCTACTGGTTCTCGGTCGACGACCAGCCCGGCACCTGCAACTTCTGCGACGGCACCGGCCTCTTCGGCTCGGGCTTCATCCCGAAGAAGTCCTGGTTCGCCTACGTCAAGTTCGCCGGCGGCACGCCTTAGCTGGCGGCCGACCGCCTCGAACGTCCAGATAGCGGCCGCCTCGGGGTCGTCGGCGGGCAGCTCGAGCCGGCCGATTGCGGCTGCGTAAGATCAATGGGTTGGCCACCAAGGCGAAACAGAGCACGAAGCCTGACCCGCTGGCTCCCTTCAGCGCGCCTGTGCGGCGCTGGTTCGAGGCCTCCTTCGAGGGGCCGACCCCTGCCCAGGCGGGGGGCTGGGAGGCGATCTCGGGCGGCGACAACGCCCTCATCTGCGCCCCGACCGGGTCCGGCAAGACCCTCGCCAGCTTCCTCTGGGGCATCGACAAGCTCGCCCGCTCGCCGCAGCTGGGCAGCGGGGTGCGCCTCGTATATGTGTCTCCCCTGAAGGCACTCTCCTACGACATC
Organism: uncultured Solirubrobacterales bacterium; assembly: GCA_963811375.1. Lineage (GTDB taxonomy): Bacteria > Actinomycetota > Thermoleophilia > Solirubrobacterales > 70-9 > VAYN01. The sequence continues at coordinate 5,031 of CAWEQY010000007.1, read as the reverse complement.
GAGCGCAACCTGCGGGCACCGCTGCGGGGGATCGGCGCCGACATCTCGGTCGGCCTGCGGACCGGCGACACCTCCCAGAAAGACCGCCGGGCGATGGCCAAAACCCCGCCCGACATCCTCATCACCACGCCCGAGTCGCTCTACCTGATGCTGTCCTCCAACGTGCGCGAGATCCTCGCCACGACCGAAGCGGTGATCGTCGACGAGATCCATGCGGTGGCGCAGACCAAGCGGGGGGCGCACATGGCGCTGACGCTGGAGCGGTTGGACGATCTGGTTCAAGCGCATGCGGGGGAGGGCTCGGGGGAGGTCTCGCCGTCACGAACTGCGGGAGGTTCCGTCGAGACCTCCCCCGAGCCCTCCTTACGGGTGGCTGGAGCGGGGATCCAGAGGATCGGGCTGTCGGCCACGCAGCGGCCTTTGGAGCGGATAGCTCAGTTCCTCGTCGGGCCGAAGCGGGATTGCAGGATCGTCGATGCGGGGCGGACCAAGAAGCTGGACCTGGAGATCGTGGTGCCGGTGGAGGACATGTCGGATCCGGGGGCTCCCGCTTATCCGAGCGAGGACGGGGTGCCGCCGTCTGAAGTCGAGCCGAGCGCCCACGTGCGCTCGATCTGGCCGGCGATTTATCCCAAGCTCCTGGAGCTGGTTCAAGAGCACACCTCGACCATCATCTTCGTAAACAATCGCCGCGCCTCAGAGCGCCTCGCCAAGAGGTTGAACGAGCTGGCGAACGGCGAAGGAGAGCAGGAGCTGCCTGCTACCGAGCACGCGGGCCACGCGGCGGGCTCCGAATCTCCTCAGTCCGCGTACGAGGAGATTGCACGTGCTCATCACGGCTCCCTCTCCCACGAGGAGCGCACCCTGGTCGAGGAGCTGCTGAAGTCGGGGCAGCTGCCGTGCCTCGTGGCGACCTCCTCGCTGGAGCTCGGCATCGACATGGGCGCCGTCGACCTCGTGATCCAGGTCGAGTCGCCGAAGTCGGTGACCCGCGGCCTGCAGCGGATCGGGCGGGCCGGGCACGGCCTCGGCGAGGTCTCGAAAGGGCGGATATTTCCCAAATACCGCGGCGACCTGCTCGAGTGCGCGGTCGTCGCCCGGCGCATGCGCGAAGGGGAGATCGAGGAGACGACGATCCCTCAGAACCCGCTCGACGTGCTCGCCCAGCACCTGGTCTCGATGGCCGCCATGGACGAGTGGGAGGTCGACGCGGTCGAGCGGCTGGTCACCGCCACCGAGTCCTTCCACGACCTCTCCCGCGAGCAGCTGGAGAACGTGCTCGACATGCTCGACGGCCGCTATCCGTCGGACCGCTTCGCCGAGCTGCGCCCGCGGATCGTCTGGGACCGCACCAACGGCACCGTCCACGGCCGCAAAGGCTCGCGCTCGCTGGTCGTCACCAATGCCGGCACGATCCCCGACCGCGGCCTCTACAGCGTCAACCTCCCGGACGGCCGCCGGGTCGGCGAGCTCGACGAGGAGATGGTCTACGAGGCCCGCCCGGGCCAGACCTTCCTGCTCGGCGCCACCACCTGGCGGATCGAGGAAATCACCCGCGACCGCGTCATCGTCACCCCGGCCCCCGGCGCCCCCGGTGCCGTCCCCTTCTGGAAGGGCGACGGGATCGGCCGCCCGGCCGAGCTGGGGCGGGCGATCGGCGCCTTCTCGCGCGAGGCGGTCTCGCGCGAGCCGGCCGAGTTGGCGGCCGAGTACGACCTCGACCCGCGCGCCGCCAACAACCTCGTCACCTACCTGCGCGAGCAGCAGCAGGCGACCCGCGTCGTTCCCTCCGACGAGACGATCGTGGTCGAGCGCTTCCGCGACGAGATCGGCGATTGGCGGCTCTGCATCCTCTCGCCCTTCGGCGGCCGCGTCCACTCGGCCTGGGGGCTGGCGCTGGCGGCCAAGATCCGCGCCGAGCGCGATCTCGAGGCGGACGCGATCTGGTCCGACGACGGCATCGTCATCCACCTCCCGGACGCCGACGAGCCGCCGCCTGCCGACCTGGTGCTGATCGATCCCGACGAAATCGAGGATCTGATCGTCAGCGAGCTCTCCGGCTCGGCCCTGTTCGGGGCCCGCTTCCGCGAGAACGCCGCTCGCTCGCTGCTGATCCCGCGCGCCTACCCGGGCAAGCGCACGCCGCTCTGGCAGCAGCGCCTGAAGTCGCAGAGCCTGCTCGAGGTGGCGCGGGACTTCCCCCGCTTCCCGGTCATCCTCGAGACCTACCGCGAGTGCCTGCAGGACGTTCTCGACCTGCCGGCGCTCGGCGACCTGCTGCGCAAGCTGCACACCCGCCAGATCGGCCTGGTCGAGGTCGAGACCCCGACCGCCTCGCCCTTCGCCTCCTCGCTGCTGTTCGACTACGTCGCCACCTACATGTACGAGGGGGACACGCCCAACGCCGAGCGCCGGGCGGCGGCGCTGGCCCTCGACCGCGACCTGCTGCGCGAGCTGCTCGGCCAGGAGGAGCTGCGCGAACTGATCGACCCCGAGGCCCTGGTCGAAGTCGAGGAACAGCTCCAGCACCGCACCGAGGCCGGCCGCGCCGGCGACCGCGACGCCCTGCAGCAGCTGCTGCGCAACCTCGGCGACCTCACCGCCGCCGAGTGCGACGAGCGCGTGACCGCGGGCTACTCGGCCGTCTCGATGCTGGAGAAGCTGGTCGCCGAGCGCCGCATCGCCAAGGTCCGGATCGCCGGCGAGGAGCGCTACATCGCCGCCGAGGACGCCGGCCTCTACCGCGATGCGCTCGGGGTGCCGCCGCCCGGCGGGTTGCCGGAGATTTTCCTCGAGGACCACCCCGACGCGATGCGCGCCCTGGTCCGCCGCTGGGCCCGCACCCACGGCCCCTTTCCGACCGCGCGCCTGGCCGCGCGCTACGGCGTCGACCCCTCGCCGGCCCTGCGCGAGCTCGAGAGCGAAGGGGCGATGGTTCGCGGCGAGCTGTTGCCGGAGGGGACCGAGCGCGAGTGGTGCGACTCCGAAGTCCTGCGCCGGGTCCGCCGCGCCAGCCTCGCCCGCCTGCGGCGCGAGGTCGAGGCCGCCGATACCACCCAGCTCGCCCGCTTCCTACCGAGCTGGCAGAACGTCGACGCCTTCCGCCGCGCCGGCGCCGGCCCCGACCGCCTGCGCGAAGCGCTGGTGCCGCTGCAAGGCGTCGCCCTCACCCCCAAGGTCTGGGAGGGAGACGTGCTGCCGCGCCGGCTCGGCGCCTACTCGCCCTCCTGGCTCGACGAGCTCTGCACCAGTGGCGAGCTGGTCTGGGTCGGCGCCGGCGCCCTCGGCCGCAGCGATGGGCGCGTCGCCCTCTACTTCCGCGAGGACGTCCGCCTCGCCGGCCCGCCGCCGGCCAACTCGAAGCTGGAGGCGCCGACCGGGGAGGTCCACGAGGCGATCCGCGAGCGCCTCGCCGCCGGCCCCTCGTTCTGGCTCGACCTGCTCGCCGACCTCGACCACCCCGCCGAGGACCTCCACAACGCCCTCTGGGACCTCGCCTGGACCGGTGGGGTCACCAACGACGCCTTCTCGCCGCTGCGGGCGCCGCGCCTGCGCGCGATCGGCTCGCCGGAGCGCCAGGGCCGCCGCTTCGGCCGCCGCCGCTCGGTCACCGGGGCCGCGGTCCAGGGCCGCTGGTCGCTGACCGAGCCGCTCTTCGCCAACGCCCCCGGCCCAGGCGCCAAGCTGCGCGCCCAGGCCGAGCTGATGCTCGAGCGCTACGGCATCGTGACCCGCGAGACCGTGCTCGCCGAGGGCGTCCCCGGCGGCTTCGCAACCCTCTATTCCGAGCTCGGCAACCTCGAGCTGCTCGGCACCGCCCGCCGCGGCTACTTCGTCGAGGGCCTCGGCGGCGCCCAGTTCGCCCTCCCCGGCGCCGTCGAGCGGCTGCGCTCGCTGCCCGAAGAGGACGGCTCCTACCTGCTGCTCGCGGCCACCGACCCGGCCAATCCCTACGGGGCCTCGCTGCCCTGGCCGAAGCTGGAGGGAGGCCGCCGTCCAGGCCGCACTCCCGGCGCCCACCTACTGCTGCGCGACGGCGAGCCGGTCGTCTTCCTCGAGCGCGGCGGTCGCGGCATCCTGCGCCTGAAGCCAATCGAGGGGGCGGAGCTGGAAATGGCGATGCAGGCCCTCGCCGACGCCGTCGCCGCCGGCCAGCTGAAGAAACTCGCGGTCGAGAAACTCGACGGCGAAGCGGTGATCGGCTCCGGCCACGAGCAGGCGCTGATCGACGCCGGCTTCAGCCGCGGCCCGCGCAAACTGACCGCCAGCGCCTGATCTCCCGGAACCGTTCCGCGTTCGAAACCCACGTATTTCGTGCGCAGGGAACCGCGCTGGGATAATCCAAGCGTGGAGGAGGTAGAGACCAGCGCCGAGCTGCTGAAGAGCGTGCCGCTCTTCGCCGACCTCGAGGCGGCCGAGCTGGAGCGCTTCTCGCGCGTCGCCGTGCCCCGCTCCTTCCCGGCCGGTACCCGCGTCTTCCACGAGGGCGACCGCTCCGATGCCTGTTACATCGTCCGCGAGGGCAGCTTCCGGGTCACCCGCGAGCACTCCGACGGGCGGGCGATAACGCTCGCCACGCTCGGCCCCGGCGAGGTCTTCGGCGAGCTGGCGATGCTCGACGGCGACACTCGCTCGGCCAGCGCCGAGGCGCTCAGCGACGGCGAGCTGCTGGCGCTGCCGGCCACAGACGTGAGGTCGCTGCTGGCCCGCCACCCGGAGATCTCGGTGAAGCTGGTCGCCGCCCTGGTCCGGCGCCTGCGCGCCGCCAACGAGCGGATCTCGCGCCAGTCCTTCCAGACCGTGCCCAGCCGGGTCGCCGGCGTCCTCTCCCAGCTGGTCTCCGAAACGCCTCGCAGCGGCGAAAACGGCGAAGTGACGATCCGCATGAACCAGGCCGACCTGGCCCAGCTCGCCGGCACCTCGCGCGAGAGCGTCAGCCGCTTCCTCGCCGACCTCGAGCGCGCCGGCGTCGTCCGCTCCGGCCGCGGCCGGGTCACGGTCCTGGACCCCGCCAAGCTCCACAACTACATC